>NZ_JAIUZM010000001.1 GCF_020171345.1 Microbulbifer agarilyticus | reverse complement strand
TTGGGACATCTGTATCGATCCGTCGCTCCGCAAGCACCCACACATATTGCTTGATCGAATTTTTAAACAACTCAGTGCAGCGCTTGGCCATCACTGTGGGACGCGTATTCTACACATCCGATCCGCTGAAGCAAGGTTTTTTTAAAAATGTTTTCGAAGAAAAATCTTTGAAAATCAAAAGCTTACTTAGCTTCCCCGCCGCGCTTTGCGTTGCCGCTGCAGCAGCGAGGGCGCGAACTATACGAATCTGCCGGGGGGTACGCAAGTACTTTTATGACAAAACTGCAAAAAAGATTTTTTCCGGCAATTTTCGTTCAATTAGGGATCAACTTGCGATTAATTCGCGCGGTAAAACAAGTGGTACTTCTTCTTACCCAGGCGAACAATAAAGTACTTGTTATGCAGAGCACGCTCGACGACAAACACAGACGCCGGGTTGCCATTACTGTCCATACCAATGCCTTCGCCATTTACCAGTACGGCACTGCGGCCAAGTGCATCTTTTACTGGCTTACCGGAAGGTGCCATGCCCGCATCCACCAGCAATTGAATCAGGCTTTGCTCGCCGAAGTCGGCCGGCAGCTCGGAACTGGGCAGGCCGTCGAGACGCAGCTGCTCCAGATCGCCTTCGGAGAGATCTTCGATACCGCCGGAGAACAGTGCCTGAGAAATCCGCTCGGCTGCAGCAAGACCTTCATCACCGTGTACCAGACGGGTCACTTCCTTGGCGAGCACGCCCTGCGCTTGCGGGCGACCGGCGCGCTCAGCATCCTCTTGCTCCAGTGCATCAATGGCATCGACACTCAGGAAGGTGAAGTACTTCAAAAATTTGTACACATCCGCATCGGCAGTATTCAGCCAGAACTGATAGAAGGCATATGGTGAGGTGCGCTTGGGGTCGAGCCAGATGGTGCCACTCTCGGTCTTGCCGAACTTGGTGCCGTCGGCCTTGGTGACCAGCGGTAGGGTCAAACCAAAGACTTTGCCGCGGTGCTGGCGACGGGTGAGGTCGACGCCACCGGTAATATTGCCCCACTGGTCCGAACCACCGATTTGCAGGGTGCACTCGTGGCGCTTGTATAGCTCGGAGAAGTCCATGGACTGAAGGAGGATATAGGCGAATTCAGTGAAGGAGATACCCTCTCCCTCGCGTTGAATCCGCTGCTTGACGGACTCTTTGTTCACCATATTGTTCACAGAGAAGTGCTTACCGACATCGCGCAGGAAATCGAGCACATTCAGGTCTTTGGTCCAGTCCAGGTTGTTGGCGACCAATGCCGCATTGTCGCCGGATTCGAAATCGACGAAAGCACTGACCTGGGCTTTGATTTTCTCGACCCAGCTGGAAACCACGTCCGGGGTATTCAGTGAACGCTCTTGTGCTTTGAAGGAAGGGTCGCCAATAAGGCCGGTTGCGCCGCCAACCAGTGCAATCGGTCGGTGACCTGCCGCCTGAAACCTCTTGAGGGTCAGCAGCGGGACTAAACTGCCTATATGAAGGGAATCCGCCGTGGGATCGAAACCACAATATAGAGTGCGACTTTGCTCTGCCAGATGCAGCTCGAGTTCGCCGTCACCGGTGGCCTGATTGACCAGCCCGCGGCGCGTGAGATCTTCCAGTAGTGTCGCGTCCACTCCGGCCATGGTATCCCCTTGCGGTAAAATCAGATGTCTCAGTAAGCCGCCAAAGAAGGTTTCGGCGGCCAAAAATTGGGCTGCAAATGTACCGAATCCAGCGGTAAATACAAGCTTGAGGCGGTTATGCGGCAGGGCGCACCCGGTGGGCTGCAATGGTGGGCCCATGGCTGCTCGGAAGCCTTTAATGACCGCATGGAGGAACTGAATCTTGATCAGACAGGTCAATTACCCCGTGAACGACGGCGTAAATTTTGTTATAAAGTCGCCTTGGTGTTCGTTTTTTAGACGATCACAGGCCTGCGGCGCAACGCTTCACGTCTGACCCAAACCCAACAAATACCACTGTCAGCGCTACTTCTATATAGAACCATGCAAAATCGACGCAAAAACGAGCGCCTGATCGGCGCTATGGGCAAGCATTTCCCGCGCACCCACGCCGTTGCCGCCGGTGCGGCGAGTTTCGCCCTCGCCCTCGTCCTGTTTATTTCGCCACCGGAAGTCGAGGCGAAGCGAACGCCACTGCCGGTGACCCTGAGCCACGCGGAAGTATTGACCGAACAATCGACGCCGGAGCTCGAAACAGAGACTGCGGGCAGCACGAGCGTTATGGAAGGCTTGCGCGTGGTACAGGAGACCGTGCGCAACGGCGATACACTGTCTGACCTATTCCAGCGTGCCGGCGTTAGCAGCGCGGAAATGTACCAGCTGCTGTCGAGCGGCAAAGAAGCGAAACAACTGGCCAAACTGGTGCCGGGCGAGGAACTCACCTTCCAGATTGACGGTGAGGGCAGCCTGCAGACCCTCGAGCTGCACCGGGATCGCCTCAGTAAGGTTGAATTCAGCCGCGATAGCTCCGACGAGTACAAGTACGCTCTGCACACACGCGAAGCCGAACGCTACACTGCATTTCGCCAGGCGGAAATCAACAGCTCGCTGTTTGTGGACGGCAGCAAGGCCGGCCTCAGCAACAACCTGATCATGGAGATGGCCGACATCTTCGGCTCGGACATCGACTTTGCACTGGATATTCGCAAGGGCGACAAGTTCAGCGTGGTTTTCGATGAAGAGTTTATCGATGGCGAGAAGATTGGCAACGGCGCCATTCAGGCGGTGTCCTTTACCAATCAGGGCAAGACCTTCAGCGCGGTTCGTTACATAGACAGCAACGGGGACGTGAATTACTACACCCCAGATGGCAAAAGCATGCGCAAGGCATTCATCCGTACCCCGGTGGACATCGGTCGCATCAGCTCCCACTTCAACCCGCGCCGCCTGCACCCGATCTTCAAGACGCGTCGCCCGCACAACGGTACCGATTACGCTGCGCCGCGTGGCACGCCGGTATATTCCGCCGGTGATGGCCGCGTGATCAAGGCAGGCTACACCAAGGGCAATGGCAACTACGTGTTTATCCAGCATGGTGAGCGTTACATCACGCGTTACCTACACCTGCACAAACGTCATGTAAAACGCGGCCAACGGGTCAAGCAGCGCCAAGTAATTGGTACCGTCGGCTCTACCGGCTATGCCACCGGCCCGCACCTGCACTACGAGTTCCTGGTCGATGGCCACCACCGCAACCCTGCAACCATTGTACGCAAGCTGCCCAAGGCCAAGGCCGTCGCCAGCTCAGAAATGGACCGTTTCCTGGCCCAGACCCAACCACTGCTGGCACAGTTGCAACGCTTTGAACAACCCGCCCTTGCACAAAATAACGATGAGCAGGACTCCGTAAACTGAATGACGGACTTCTACATTGGCCTGATGTCCGGCACCAGCGTCGACAGTATCGACGCGGTGCTGGTCGAATTTTCTGAATCAACCTCCCCCTCTGGCAGCCAACTACACTGCAAAACCCGCGCGGCGATCGGCCATCCCATTTCCACGGAAATGCGCGAAGCCATCCTCGCCCTGTGCGCACCCGGCCCCTCCGAGCTAGACCGTTCCGGGCAGCTGGATCGCCAGCTGGGCCAGGAATTTGCCGCCGCCACCCTTGCCGTGTTGCGCCAGGCGAACATCCAGCCGCAACAGGTGCGCGCCATCGGCAGCCACGGCCAAACCGTGCGCCACCGCCCGCCGGGCTCTGTATCGACCCCATTCTCCCTGCAGCTCGGTGACCCCAATACCATTGCTGCGGAAACCGGCATCACCACCGTGGCCGATTTCCGCCGCCGGGATATGGCCCTAGGCGGCCAGGGCGCACCGTTGATGCCGGCATTCCATAATGCGGTATTTCGCGCCGACCGCGATCGTGCCGTGGTGAATATTGGCGGTATGGCGAATATCACCGAGCTGGCCGCCGATGGCGGTGTGCGCGGCTACGATACCGGTCCGGGCAATGCGCTGCTGGATTACTGGGTCAAGCTGCATCGCGGCAAGGCCTACGATGCCGATGGGGCATGGGGCGCCACTGGGAATCCGCACCCGGAGTTACTCAACCGCTTACTGAACGACCCCTTCTTTGCGGCGCCGGCGCCCAAAAGCACCGGGCGCGAGGCCTTCAACCCCAACTGGCTCGAGATGGCCTGCGCCGGGCTCGAATTGACCCCGGTGGATGTGCAGGCAACCCTGGCCGAGGTCACCGCGGCCACCATCGCCAATGGTGTGCACGAGTTTGCCCGGGGCGGTGAGCTGCTGGTATGCGGTGGTGGCGCGCGCAACGGCGACCTGATGGAACGCCTGCGCAGACGCCTGCCCACCTGGACGGTGGCACCCACAGACCATTACGGGATCGATGCAGATTGGGTGGAAGGTGCCGGGTTTGCGTGGCTCGCACGCCAGACCATTCTGGGGCTGAATGGCAATTGCCCGGCAGTGACCGGAGCGAGCAGGGAAACCGTACTTGGGGGGATCTTTCCCGCCTGAGTGGCGGGAAGGGATCTGATACGCAGGTCAGCGATCAGATTGAGAAGGAAGAACCGCAACCACAGGTAGAGGATGCGTTCGGATTCTGCACCACAAAGCGCGAGCCAGACAGCCCCTCTTCGTAGTCGACACTGGCGCCAACCAGATACGGATAGCTCATGGCATCCACCAACACCTGAATACCATCTTTTTCCACTACCGCGTCGTCTTCGGCCACCAGCTCATCAAAGGTAAACCCGTACTGGAACCCTGAGCAGCCACCACCGGTGACGAAAACCCGCAGCTTCAGCTCCGGGTTCCCTTCCTCTTCCAGCAATCCCTTCACCTTGGCAACGGCCTGTTCGGTCACCTGGATAGGTTCGGGAGAAAAGGAAACAGCTTCAGACATAGAATTTACTCGACACAGTTTGCAGCCCCAACCCTATGTGGGCGCTCTGACTGGGCGCATTATGAATAAAACCCAGCAAATGGGTCAAGTATTACCCCATTTGCCGGGTTTCACCAGCCGAGTTTGCAGATTAGTCTGCGTCGGTGACCGTTTCGTCAGCGCTGAAGCCAAGCATGCGCGGTTCACTGGCTGTATCCATGTCCACATTGGATACCAGCGAGCCGTTTACCTGGGCGCCTTTTACCATCTCGATCAGTTTGTAGTGCACATTACCTTCCACCATCGCCTTGGAGGCCAGCTCCAGGTGGCCACTGGCGTGCACATCACCTTTCACATTGCCGTTTACCACGACATTGGGAACGCGGATTTCACCTTCGATGGTGCCACCGTCAACCACTTGCAGACGCGCATCGCTGTCACTGTGGGCGCTGATATTTCCCTTTACGGTACCTTCAACCACCAGGTTGCCGCGAAAATGCAGGTCGCCGGTTACTTCGGTGTGTTTCGCAATCAGGGTGGTGCTGTTGCCGCCAGTGCTAGCCATAGTTTTCTCTTTCTTTTTCAACATAATTCAACCGAACCTCATGAATTGGATGGAGTCTGGTCGCTCCAAACGCGCCATGTGCGCACTCAGCAAATCAGCTCTGCTGCACCAGCCAGCCATAGCGCTGATCAATATTGAATCCTTTGCGCTTACTGGATTTGAGCGACAGTTCTACACCTTCCGGCACGAAGCCTTCCGGCAACTGCAGCTCTCCCTCGATATTCTGAAAATACTTGAATCGCAGCGGGATGGACTCGCTTTCCACCTGCTGTGACAGGTCCGCCAATGCATAGCGGCGGGCCTCGCCATCCGTCTGTCCAACAATAGTAAAGCGTACGGCTCCCGTCACCACCTGGTGACGGGCGGCAGACTGCTGGACCAGGAGCTTGTACTGATAACGCCGGTCGCCCGCCTCAGAAATACTGAAGCGGCCAATGGATACGCCCTCGCTGCCCTCAGCGGGAGCCATGATTCCGCGATAAAAGGCGATCTCCTGACGCAGTTCGGCGATCTGGCTGTCCTTGCTTACCAGCTCGGAACGCACCGATTCGCTGGCCTGCTCGCCAATAGTCACCGACTGCTCGGCAGTGGTGGCGCGGATGCGCAGGGTCTCGATCTGCGCACGCAGATGGTCGACCTCGTCCAGCGCGCGGGCGTGGGCACGAGACTTCTCATCCAGACTCTTACTAATCTGGTACTGACCGGCAAAAAAAGCGCCGGCACTCGTGGACAGCACAAGCAAACTCACCCCCAGGACGGAAAATACGCCATGCAGGATGGGCCGGTGGGGCACCACTTTCATACGGTACTGCTTGCTGCCTTTAACTTTGCGCGCCATGAGATTGATTCGTGTTGTAGCCGTGTCGTGTATTTTTCTATTGTGCCACTGCTGCCGATTCTAAGGCAGCAGTGCTGGGCTCTCTAGCCCCTGGTTCTCATTTAAGCCAAACATGATGTTCATGTTCTGGATTGCCTGCGCAGACGCGCCCTTGGCCAGGTTGTCGATGGCCGAAAGCACCACCACCGTATCGCGGCCCTGGGGACGCATTACCGACAGCCGGCACATATTCGTGCCCTTCACACTGCGGGTCTGCGGATGGCTGCCAGCCGGCATCACATCCACAAACGGCTCCGCTGCGTAACGCCGCTCGAACAGCTGCTGCAGCGCCTCTTGTGCACTGGCCGCCGCGGCGGCGTCCTTCAACTTGGCGTACAGGGTCGCGTGGATGCCGCGCACCATGGGTAGCAGGTGCGGTACAAACGTCAGCTCTACCGGGCCACCGGCAGCGCGACCAAGCCCCTGCTCAATCTCTGGCAGGTGACGATGCCCACCGGCCGCATAGGCGCGGAAGGTATCATTGTTCTCCGCGAACAGCAGGTCTGTTTTGCCCTGGCGACCGGCACCACTGGCGCCACTGGCGGCGTTGGCGATGATCCCGGTGGGCTCGACCAGCCCGGCCTCCAGCAGCGGCAGCAAACCCAGTTGCACCGCGGTCGGGTAGCAGCCCGGGCAGGCAATCAGCTGGGCGCCGGCAATCTGGTCTCGATTGACCTCGGGCAAGCCGTATACCGCCTGCGGCACCAACTCCGGGCAGCCGTGCGGCTGGCCGTACCAGTCTTCCCAGGTAGAGATGTCCAGTATGCGGAAATCCGCAGACAGGTCGATGACCCGCACACCGCGTGCAATCAGCGCCGGCACCTGTGCCTGGGCAACACCGTGTGGTGTGGCAAAAAACACCACATCGCACGCCGCCAGGGTATCCACGTCTGGTGCGGTAAATTTCAAATCGTAATGACCACGCAGACTGGGAAAGAGTTCCGCCACCGCAGTGCCCGCCTCGGCACGGGAGGTAATCGCGCTCACCTCTACGCCGCTGTGGCCAGCCAACAGGCGCAGCAACTCCACGCCGGTATAACCCGTTCCACCTACGATTGCCGCCTTGATGACACTCACGATCTTGCTCCTTTTACTGCCTGCTGGTCTCTATCCTTTGCGGGGCACCCTACTGGCGGGCCACGTCCCCTGTATAATGAGCCGTGCACTCTACCATAAGCCACTCAGATTAAAGGATTAACCGTGCGGCGCAGAACGCAGTCGAAACCCCCATCTCGCTTCGCATCCGCACTTTCTCGCCTGCGCAGGCCGCAGTTTCTCGACCGCCTGCAACTCGAACTTTCCGCACAGCAAGCCCTCTCTACGCTGGTACTCCTGGCGCTGGTTATCGGTATCTGCGCGGGGCTGGTGATTATCGCGTTCCGGCAACTCAGTGAAGGCCCAGCCATCCTGTATCTGCCGAAACTGGAGGACTTCGAGTCCCTCTCTCCCGAGTGGCGCTTCATGCTGCCCCTAGTCGGCGCGATGATTCTCGGGCTGATATTCCACTGGATCGCACCCTCCGGGCGCCCGGTTGGCGTGGTCCACGTGCTGGACCGATTGCACAACCACCAAGGCAAGATGCCCACCAAAAACGCGATTCTGCAGTTCTTTGGCGGCGCCCTGGCGCTGCTCAGTGGCCAGTCCATTGGCCGCGAAGGTCCTTCCGTTCACTTAGGAGCCGCCACCGGCAGCTGGGTGGCGCAGCGCCTGCGCCTGCCCAATAACGCCCGACGCACCCTGCTCGCGTGCGGGGTTGCTGCGGCTATTGCGGCGTCCTTCAACACCCCCCTGGCCGGGGTAATTTTCGCCATGGAAGTGGTGATGCTGGAATACACGGTAGCGGGCTTCCTGCCGGTAATGATCGCGGCGGTGAGCGGCAGCGCGGCCACACGCCTTGCGTTTGGGCACCAAACCATGTTCAACGTGCCTCCGTCGCAACTGCAATCACTGGCAGAGCTGCCCATTTTGTTTGCGTGCGCCCTGGCAATTGGCGCACTCGCCTCGCTGTTTATCATCAGCCAGCGCACACTGGTGCCCCTCCAGCAAAAATACTCGCCCCTGCTGCGTTTCACCGTTGCCGGCGCGGCCACCGGGCTACTGGCCATCTGGATTCCCGAGGTACTCGGCACCGGGTACGACACCATGGAGCTGGCCATGCTCGGGCAAATCGGCGTTGCCGCACTGACCATCATTGTGCTGGCAAAGCTCACTGCCACATCCCTGGCAATCGGGCTCGGTATCCCCGGAGGGGTTATTGGCCCCAGCCTGATTCTCGGCGCCTGCATCGGTGGTGCCGCCGGCCACCTGGCGAACCTTCTGCTGGGTGAGGCCACTGCCAGCCCGGGCCTCTACGCGATGGTGGGCATGGCCGCGATGATGGCCGCCATGCTGAACGCGCCGCTGGCGGCATTGCTGGCCATTCTCGAGCTGACTTACAACGCCAACGTGCTATTCCCCGCCATGCTATCCATCGTTGTTGCCTGCCTGGTGAGCCGCCAGCTGTTTGCCACCGATGGTATTTATCAGGAATCGCTGCGCGCCCTCGGCAAAAGTGGCACCCCCAGCTGGCGGGCGCAAATGCTGAGCCGCGTAGGCGTGGCAGGCGCAATGGAGCGGGGCATCGCGGTAGCCCCACAGTTACTGGACCAATCACAGGCTCAGCGTCTGATCGACCAGAAACCCGCCTGGCTGCTGGTCGACACCGAAGGCAGCGCGGTGGCGTTGCGTACCGCGGACCTGGCACATTTCCTCCAGCGCCCGCAGAAAGAACCCGAGGACAAAGAGCAAAACCTCGCAGAAGAAGAAAAGATCGATCTGTTGCGCCTGCCCGGCGAGCGCCTGGAAATGGCCCCGCTTAGCTGGCGCGCCACCCTACTGGAAGCACAGCAAACGCTGGAACGACGAGATGTGGGCGCGCTGTATATTGGCCGGGATTACGATCAGGGCAGTCCGGGTGTACGCAACTGTGATGTGGCGGGTATTATCTTGCCCCAGCATATAGAACATTATTACCGCCAGTGAGCCTCGCTATAGGACACTGATCAACAATAAGCCAAAATGGTAACAACAAACCCTGCGGGGTAAGGAGCCTCAATGCTGTGGGTCAAAGCCTTTCATATTATTGCCATGGTGTGCTGGTTTGCCGCGCTGTTTTACCTGCCGCGCCTGTTTGTGTACCACGTGGACGCTACCGATGCGCTGAGTAAAGACCGTTTCAAGATCATGGAGCGCCGCCTGTATCGGGGTATCGCCATCCCCTCCATGCTAGCGACATTGATTTTTGGCATCTGGCTGATTACCTACAACCCGGACTACTACAAGTCTGCTGGCTGGCTGCACGCCAAACTCACCCTGGTGGTACTGCTGATCGGCTATCACCACATCTGCGGTAGCTTCGTGAAAAAGTTTGCCGTCGACAACATCACCAAAAGCGGGCGCTTTTTCCGCGTATTCAATGAGCTGCCGGTGCTGGCACTGATCGCGATTGTGATTCTCGCGGTGGTGAAACCGTTTTAAGCCGCCACGCGTCCCGCACAGGGGCGCATGAGCCCTCCTCGCCGCACTGTCACACCCAGTGACGCAGCTAGAATTAGGATACCTGCCAAAGATTCCCGAAGGCCCATGGATACGCAACAGCCAGTCGTCCTCACCGTCACCCACCACGACCCCAGCGGCAGCGCCGGTATTGCGGCAGATACGGAAACGGCCGCAAGCCTGGGGTGCCACTGCGCCTCGGTGGTATCGGCGATTACGGTGGGAGACACCAGCGAACTCGCCGGCGTCGCCCCGGTGGACGACAGCCTGCTGGTAGAGCAGGCCCGAGCGGTTCTCGAAGATATGCCGGTGGCGGCCATCAAAATCGGCTATCTCGGCTCGGTCGAGAATGTGCACGCCATGCACAGCGTGCTCCGCGACTACCCGGATATCCCGCTGATTATCGACCCCGATGCCACTCTGGCAGACAAGGAAAGCCTGCTGGCGCCGCCCCTGTGGCGTGCGATGTGTGATCTGTTACTGCCGCTTGCCACCCTGGTCGCGCCTAATAGACGCGAAGCCCGCGCCATGGCCGGCGAGGCCGACGTCTACGACGCCCAGGCCCAGGAGCTGCTGGAAAGCGGCTGTCGCTACCTGTTGCTGACCGGGGTGCCGGCGGAAGATCAACAACTGGAAAATCGCCTCTACGACGAACGCGGCCTGATTCGTAAATTCCACTGGAAACGCCTGCAGCCAGCAGCCTATGGTGTCTGCGGGACCCTGACCACGGCGATCGCCTGTCACATAGCCCACGGCTTGAACATGCTGGAAGCGGTGAATCGCAGCCAGCAATTTACCTGGAGCGCCATTGCCGACAGCCGACGCCTCGGCATGGGACGACCGGTACCCAACCGGCTGTTCTGGGCCTGTAAAGACTGACCATTCCCCTACCCGCTCATAGAACCCTGGTGCGGCACCCTCGCGCGGTTTGCGGTGCGCGGCCGGGGCGCGGATAATACGCGCAAATTTTCATCCCGGTGCTCCCATCACCGCTCCCTACCCGGTATCTGTATTTCTATGAGCAAGTCCGAAACTCTCTTTGCCGAAGCCCAGAAAGTCATCCCCGGCGGCGTTAACTCGCCGGTGCGCGCCTTCCGCGCAGTGGGCGGCACTCCGGTATTTATCGAGCGCGCCGAAGGCGCCTACCTGTATGACGCGGATGAAAAACGCTACATCGACTACGTACAGTCCTGGGGACCGATGGTGCTGGGTCACGCCCACCCGGAAGTGATCGACGCGGTCGTGGAGCAGGCCCAGTCCGGCTTGAGCTTTGGCGCGCCCACCGAACTGGAAACCGAGCTGGCGGAAGAGCTGTGCCGTGTATGGCCGAACATGGACCTGGTGCGTTTCGTAAACTCCGGTACCGAAGCCACCATGAGCGCCATCCGCCTGGCGCGCGGCTACACCGGCCGCGACAAGATCGTGAAGTTCGAGGGCTGCTACCACGGCCACTCCGATTCCCTGCTGGTAAAAGCCGGCTCCGGCGCGCTGACCATGGGCGTACCGTCCTCCCCGGGCGTGCCCGCGTCACTGGCAGACCACACCATCACCCTCACCTACAACGATATTGAAGGTGTGAAAAAGTGCTTCGCCGAAATTGGCGATCAGATCGCGTGCATTATCGTGGAGCCGGTTGCCGGTAACATGAACTGCATCCCGCCGATTCCCGGCTTCCTGGAAGCCCTGCGTGAGGTGTGTGACCAGTCCGGTGCGGTACTGATTCTCGACGAAGTAATGACCGGTTTCCGGGTGAGCCTGACCGGCGCACAGGGGCACTTCGGCATCGACGCGGACATCACCACCCTGGGCAAGGTCATTGGCGGCGGTATGCCGGTAGGCGCCTTCGGCGGCAAGCGCGAAATCATGGAGCAGATTGCACCACTGGGTCCGGTGTACCAGGCCGGCACCCTGTCCGGGAACCCCATGGCCATGGTGGCGGGACTGGAAACCCTGCAGCTGATTCAAGAGCCGGGCCTGTACGAGGAACTGACAGCCAAGACCGACCGGCTGGTGGAAGGCGTGCTGGATGCCGCCAAGGCGGCGGACATTCCGCTGACCGCCAATAAAGTCGGCAGCATGTTCGGTTTCTTCTTTACCGACGCCGACCAGGTCACCAACTACCAGCAGGTAATGGCGTGCGACACCGACCGCTTCAACCGCTTCTTCCACGGCATGCTGGAAGAAGGTGTGTACCTGGCACCGGCCTCTTATGAAGCCGGTTTTATGTCCGCGGCGCACTCCGACGAAGATATCGAAGCCACCATCGACGCGGCGAAAAACGTCTTCGCCAAACTGAAATAAGCGAGAACTGCCATGAGCTTCACTTCCCACCGTGGACAGTTCCCGCACAGCCGCCCGCGCCGCCTGCGCGCCAGCGAGTTTTCCCGCCGCCTGGTGCGGGAGAACCGCCTGAGCCGTGATGACCTGATCCTGCCACTGTTCGTGATCGAGGGCCGCGGCGAGACCCAGCAAGTGGCCTCCATGCCCGGCGTGGAACGCCTGAGTGTCGACCTGCTCACCGCCAAGGCCAAAGAATTAGTGCTACTCGGTATCCCGGCGGTGGCACTGTTCCCGGTGGTAGACCCGTCGGCGAAATCCGACGACGCGCGCGCCGCCTACGACAAAGATGGCTTGGCCCAGCGCGCAGTGCGCGCACTCAAGGACGCCGCACCGGAACTCGGTGTGATTACCGATGTGGCACTGGACCCGTTTACCAGCCACGGCCAGGACGGCCTGATGAACGATGCGGGCTATATCGTTAACGACGATACCGTGGAAGTGCTGGTACAGCAGGCCCTGTCCCACGCGGAGGCCGGCGCCGATGTGGTCGCGCCGTCCGACATGATGGACGGGCGTATCGGCGCAGTGCGCGCCGCGCTGGAACGGGATGGCCACGCCAACACCCAGATCATGTCTTACGCCGCCAAATACGCGTCCAGTTACTACGGGCCGTTTCGCGATGCGGTGGGCTCCGCCGGCAACCTGAAGGGCGCCAACAAGTTCAGCTATCAGATGGACCCGGCCAACGGCGACGAAGCGCTGCACGAGTGCGCGCTGGATCTGGCGGAAGGCGCCGACATGATTATGGTGAAGCCGGGCATGCCGTATCTGGACGTGGTGCGACGGGTAAAGGACGAGCTGAAGGTGCCGACGTTTGCCTATCAGGTCAGCGGTGAATACGCCATGCATTGCGCGGCGTTCGAAAATGGCTGGCTGAATCGCGACGCCGTGATTCTCGAATCCCTGCTGGCATTCAAACGCGCCGGCGCCGATGGTGTACTCACGTATTTTGCGGAAGAGGCTGCGCGCCTGTTACAGGGGTAATTAACGACTCAAGCGCTCCGACCAACCAGCGTCAGGGCCACTGATCTTCTTCCTGCTGCGGTGGCCAGGGCTGCGCATCTTCCACCGGCACACCGCTGCGACGCTGGCGCTCATCTAGCCGGCGCCGCTCTTCCTGGGCGCGCCGCTCTTCTTCCTGATAACGCTGCTCCTGCAAACGCGCGGACTCCTCAAGGCGGCGCAAGCGCTCCGCCTCATCTGGTGGAATCTGCTGATACTGTTCCGGGCCAAGCTGCTCTTCGCGCTCCAGCTGCTCGCGCAATTGCTGTTCGCGTTCGCGCTGCTCCTGCATCTGCTCGCGGCGTTGCTGCTCCGGATCAATGCCCCAGCCCGGACTCATATCTTCTCGCGGTGCCACATTTTCGTCGTCGCGATCAAACCAATTGCGGAACCAGCCACGGCGCTCGCAGCGGGGATCGGTCTTCAGGCGGCTTTCAACCGACACTGGAATTTCGCGCCCACCCTCGCAGTGCCGCGGGTCCATGTACTCCCCTTTCTGGTTCACCGGCTTCCACTCGACACCACGGGGCGCCTGAATGCGCCCATGACGATGGGGCAGCTTGCGCATGATATCGGTCCAGATCGTCAATGCGCCGGTCGCGCCGGTCAGCTCGGTGCGCTCGTTATCGTCGCGGCCAAGCCACACCACCGCCGTCACTCCCGGGCTAAATCCGGCAAACCAGCTGTCGCGGTAATTGTTGGTAGTACCGGTTTTGCCGGCAAAGGGGACACTGTTGGGCAAGCGGCGATAGGCACTCTTACCGGTACCCTCACGCATCACCTGTTCCAGTCCGTAGCGCAGTAAATAGATCGGCACCGCATCCACACCGCGGTCCATTTTCGGGCGGAAGCGCTGCACTTGATCGCCCACTGCGTCGGACACCGCCAACAAGGTACGCGGCTCCACATGTTCTCCGCCATTGGCCATAGTCTGGTACATGCCGGCCACCTCGAAGGGGGTCATTTCTACCGCCCCCAGGAACAGCGAAGGCACCCGCGGCAAAGTCGCTTCGACGCCCAGCCGACGAATCGTCTCGCGCACATTTTCGATACCCAGATCCAACCCCAAACGCGCGGTGGCCTGGTTGTAGGAACGCGACAGCGCCACATACAACGGTACCTGGCCATGGCTGCGGTTATCAAAGTTCGCGGGCATCCACACCTGGCCGTCGGCCGCCACTTCGCGAATGGGTGCATCGTCGATGAGCGTGGCCAGGTTAAATTCGTGCGGCCGTTCCAGCGCCGTCAGATAGATGGCGGGCTTGATCAGTGAGCCAACCTGACGATTTGCTTCCAGAGCGCGGTTAAACCCTGGATAGTGGGGGCGGCGGTCGCCCACCATCGCCAACACATTACCGCTGTGATTTTCCAGAATTACCGTGGCCCCCTGTAACGAGTTGGCCTCGATGTTGCGGTCACTTTCCAGCTTGTCGGCACCCTGGCTAATCGCGTCCTCTGCCAGTTTCTGCACCGATGGCGCAAGCGTGGTGTAAACCCGCAGGCCGGCGGTGCGCAGCTCTTCCACGGAGTAATACGGGCGCAGCTCTTCAAGAAGGCGCTCGGTAAACGCGGGATAGGGGTTCTGCGCGGCTGCACCTTTGGTTGCCACTTCCAGCGGCTTGGCCTTGAGCCGTTGCAGGTCCTGCTCACTGATCAGCCCCTGCTCCTGCATCACATCGAGCACGATATTGCGGCGCTCCAGCGCGCGCTTGGGGTGTCGCCAGGGGTTGTAGTAGGAAGCGCCCTTGGCGAGCCCAACCAGCAAAGCCATTTGATGCGGTTCCAACTGGTTGAGAGGCTTGTGAAAATAAAACTCCGACGCCAGACCAAAGCCATAAATTGCGCGGCTGCCCTGTTGACCCAGCCACACCTCATTGATGTATTCCTGCAGGATGTAGGCCTTGTCGTAATGGACCTCCATCAGGATCGCCATCAGGGCTTCATTGAATTTTCGCCACAGGCTCGGCTTGTGATCGAAGAAAATATTCTTCACCAGCTGCTGGGTGATGGTTGAACCGCCCTGCACCACGGTGCCCGCTTGCAAGTTGGCCACCATGGCGCGAGCAATACCACGAGGGGAAACCCCGAAATGATGGGCAAAATCCTGGTCTTCCACGGCAATCAGCGTGGCACCCAGTAACGGTGGAATTTCGGTAATGCGCACCGGCGTGCGGTCGTCACCCCCACCAAGCAAGGTGCCGATGGGCGCCGCATCCAGGCGGAACTCTTCCAGCGCCGCGCCACTTTCGTCGCGCAGATTGGTTAACTCGTCATTGCGCAGGCGGAAGTGCACCTTGGCCTCCCGTTCGCGGCGGTCCGGATGGACAAAATCACGACGCCACACCACGTATTCCATGCCTTCCCGTTGCCACTGGCCGGGCTCATCCACGGGCGACGCCTGTTTGTAGTTGAGCGCAGAGAACTCTGCCTCCAACTCATCCGGGCGCATCACCATGCCTTCCTGCAATACCAGCGGCCGCGCAAACACGCGTGCAGGCAACTGGTACTGGCGGCTGTCGAGACGCTCGCGCAGCTGCATATCCAGCCACACCATATAGCCGGCCAGCACCAACACACCGAGCAAGGCCAGCAAGCTCAGCCGCTTGATCCAACGGCCCAGGCGCCCCTCTTTTCGGTTAGCGCGCTTTTTCTGGGTACGACGTTTTGTTGCTGGCATAGATATCCGGGTAACTCTTGAAACTTCACAGGAACGTAAAATAATTCGCTAACAGCACATGCGCTGGGCCGGCACGGCGACTTAATCACTTGCGGCCCGCGTGTATACCCTTAACTTGTATACACTCAGCCGTATACGTCTGGAGCCCAGCCGCACCATAAGCTGTTATAGGCGGCATTTATAAGGTCGGCCGCACACAAGTCAAACCCAATGGGTCACGATGCGCCACCGCCTAGTGTGCTGTGGAAACAACCGCAGCGCTCAGCGAGCGCTAAACTTGCACTCGACCGGGTGGCCGCCATAATGCGCGCATTCCCAAATTCACCAGCCAAATAATCACGGACTCCCGACCCCATGCACCAGTATGAACTCTATGGCATTGGCGCCGCCCTGCTCGACACGGAAATTGAAGTCACCGACAGCGACCTGAAGACCCTCGGCGTGGATAAAGGGGTCATGACCCTGGTGGACGACGCACGCCAGCAACAGCTGGTGGACGACCTCAAAAACCATCTGGTCACCGCCAGCCACGCCTGCGGCGGCTCCGGGGCCAATACCATCATTGCAGCAAGCTACTTCGGCCTCGACACTTTCTACTCCTGCAAGGTCGCAGACGATGCCAACGGCAACTTCTACCGCGACAACCTGACCGCAGCAGGCGTGAACTACCCGGAGGTTCTGAACAACGCCGCTGTGGGCACCACCGGCAAATGCCTGGTACTGATCACCCCCGACGCTGAGCGCAGCATGAATACTTATCTGGGTATCAGCGCCGAATTGTCAGTCAATGAACTCGACAGCGATGCGCTCTCGCAGTCCCGCTGGGCTTACATCGAAGGCTATCTGGTGTCGTCACCCACCGGTCGCGGTGCCGCCATTGCCCTGCGCGAACAGGCCGAGTCCAGCGGCGTAAAAACCGCTCTGAGCTTATCCGACCCCATGATGGTGCAACTGTTCCACGACGGCCTGAAAGAAATGATCGGCGGTGGCGTCGACCTGCTGTTCTGCAACCGTGACGAAGCCCTGCAATATTGCGCTACCGACTCCCTGCAGGAAGCCGCGCAGACCCTGCGCAAGCACAGCAAAGCTTTCGCCATCACCCTGGGCGCCGACGGCGCACTGCTGTGGGACGGCGAACAGGAATACCGCGTATCCAGCCCGAAGGTAAACGCCATCGACACCAACGGTGCCGGCGACATGTTTGCGGGCGCCTTCCTGTATGGGATCAACCGCGGGATGAGCTTTACCGATGCCGGTGAACTGGCCTGCCGGGCGGCAGCGCAGGTGGTGAGTCAGTATGGTCCGCGCTTGCGCGCGGAGCAGCACAAAGAACTGCTGGAGCAAACGGCAAACGCTTGAGCAGCTAAGAAACAAGACACGAAGACAAAGCGCCGGACAAGGCTTTTTAGGTGTATCGACGACAGGAATGTCGCCGACGCAGCGTAGATGGACGTATTCACAAAGGGGGGGGGCGCCTCGCCCGCCCCTGAAAACCCTTGCCCAGCGCCTTGGCGCCACCGCCGGAAATTCAGAGCTACTCAAACGGCCAATTAATCGATCAATCCACAGACGTCGGGCGCGGCCCGCTGATCTCGGGCAGGCAGGCCGCAGCGGCAATACCAAACCCCTGTGCGTAATCCACCCCCATCAAACGCAGCCGCTCCAGTAGCTCCGGAGTTTCAGCAAATTCCGCAATGGTGCTGATCCCCATACGCTTGGCCAGGTGGTCCACCGTACTCACCATCGCACTGTCGATTTCATCCTCCAGCATATTGCGCACAAAGGAGCCGTCGATCTTCAGGTAATCCACCGGCAGCTGACGCAAATACGCCAGTGAGGAAGCGCCGCGGCCAAAATCATCCAGCGCAAAACTGCAGCCGGCCGCGCGCAACTTGTGAATAAACATCAGCGCACGATCCAGGTTATTGATCGCACTGGTTTCGGTAATTTCAAACTGTACCCGCGACGGCGCAACGCCCGTATCCGTTAGCTCACGCAGCACAAAATCCGCAAAATACTCATCACCAAGGCTGATACCGGAAACATTGATCGCATAATGGAAACCAACCGCGCCGCTGCTCTGCTCAAGTGCCATGTACTTGAAGATCTTGCGAATCACCCAGCGATCCAGTTCATCGATAATACCGTAGCGTTCCGCGGCCGGTAAAAATAGCCCCGGAGATATTATGTCGCCATCGCGCCCACGCATGCGCACCAGTACTTCGTAGTGATGAATCCGGTTTTTTTCCTGCAGTGCGACCACGGGCTGGCGATAGAGCATCAGCCGATCATCGCGGATTGCCGCATGGATCTCTGCCAACCAGGTGCCCTCACGGCGTTTCTCCAGCGCTTTGCGCGAATCACCAAAGAATTTCACCCGGTTGCGCCCCTGTTCCCGGGCCGCACTACACGCATCATTGGCAGTTGCCAGTAGCTGACTGGAGGGTGGTGCATGGGCGTCCACACTCACCGCACCGATGGACAGGGCAGGGTGGGTTTCACTGGTTTCCCACTCGAATACAAAATCATTTACCGCCTCGCGCAGGCGCGTGACGATACGCTTGGCTTCTTCCAGCGTGCAATCGCGGAGCAACAGAGCAAATTCATCGCTGCCCACGCGCCCCAATAAATCGTTCTTGCCCAGACACTGGGTAAGGATGCCTGCTATGGCGACCAGCAGCGCGTCGCCGGCGTTGTAGCCGAGGGTGTCGTTGACCACTTTGAATTGATAGACATCGAGATACAGCAGGATATGATGCTGGCGCGGGCCGGCATCCCGATTGAGCAATTGCTGCAGGGCCTGCTCAAATGTCTGACGATTGGGAAGGCGCGTGAGCGTATCGTGACTGCTTTGCCAGCTGAGGCGGGAAGAAATACGCCGTGCTTCCGACGTGTGCCGCAGAACCACGACATAACCATCCAGGCTCACGCCGTCTTTGACACTGTTTATCTGAACACTGATTTCAACCAGGTCTGCCTCACTGTGCGCGCCCCGCTGCCCCTGCCTGCGCAAGTTGGCGCGAAGCTCGCGACGGCTTGGCACCACTTCCGCGGCAGCGTCACCTGTATTTAGGGCCAGGTCTAATGCCACACCCTCATCATCTTCAAGACTGAGACATTCCGACAAAATCTGACCGGGCAGCAAGCCCACAAGGCTGCCGCACAGCTCGCCAGCGAGTGGGTTGCTGTAACGGATGCGGCCATAACGATCGGTAATCACTACGCCATCGGCCACTTCCGCCAGCGCCAGTTCGGCAGCAGCCGGGCTCATCTGTGCACTGGGCGCCATATCAGGCGTCGATGCATCGAGCTGACCATGAAAGGTGGCATTTTGAGAATCAAATTCAGTCAAGGGACATCCAGTTCAATCGCCTGTGCAAGTGGCCCGCTTCTACAACACGGCAACGGCCAGATGCCAGGATGCTCAGAGCGGCGCAACCACTTACCGTAACGAATGCATTGCGTACGGAATTAACTGTACACCGGATTGGTGACAATTTCCGAGCGAAAACAAACTTCTCAAAATAATACCGATTTCCGCGCTGGCGCGGTAACCCTTGGGCACTCCCTGTTACAAATTGTGTGTAAATTCACAAACTTTTAGGAAATATTTTCAGGCCAGCACAAAACCAACCCCACCCATCACAGGTGCTGGCGCAAGAACGACTTTAATTTTTCATCTTCAAACGCGCGCTGCAAAGTAGCGCTCAGCAGCTGGTTAATGGTGCTCTGCACCTCTTCCTTGCTCGGCTTGATCAGGTTGCGGTCTTTACCACTGGTGCTGTAATTACCAAAAAATGTAGCGCCCTTTACCGTGACCTGCAGCTGAATCGCCGCGCCAGAGTCGACTTTGGTGGTATAGAGCTTGTTCGGGCTGGTGTAGCGCAAGTCGGTTAGAGTCGCTACCACCTGCACATCGCCGCCGCCTTCCACGGCGCGGAATGACCAGGCTTCAAACCCCTGATACAGCGCATCGGCAATCGCCCGGTCAATGTTATTGGCCAGGGTCACATTTGAGGAATCGGAGTAGATACCACCCAGCGAACCGAGGCCGTCGTTGCTCAGTTGATTGGCACCACGGGCGGAAAGGGTATAACCCGCTCCGATATTATCCACGGCAACGCTCACCTGCGGCTTGATTTCAACCTGCACCGGGCTGTGCGCACAGCCACCCAGCATGACCGCAAAACCTGTTGCTAATATCGCAAGCAGTGTTTTCATAAAAGGCTCCTTTTTTATCAGTAAGGGCCGCAAACAGCGGCAATATATATTTCAGTTAGGGATTCTGTTACACGTTAACCATGCCCATGGTGCCCGTGATGGTGATGATGACCTTCCTGCTCCACCTCCGTGCTCATTCCCGCAGGCAGTACATCATTAGGTTCCAATACCGGAAGCGAGAATTGGTAGCTGCTGCCGTCAGCAAATACGAGCTTCACCGGCAGCTGTGCTCCAGCTTTCAGTCGCACGCCATGCACCATCAGATGCGTGGCACCGGGACGCATCTCTATGGAAGCCTGCGCCGGCAAGGCGAGCTTCTCCAGAGCACGCATCTTGCTTACACCACCCTCATGCAGGGTGGTGTGCAGCTCCACACGACCCTCTGGATGGGCGGGCAACTCGATGCGCTCAAGCACATATTCGCTCGCGGACAAATTTTGCAGCGCCAGGTAGGCGGCCCCCATTGGCGCACCCGGAGGCATTTCCCGGGCGTAGCCGACGGCGCTGAGTTGCTCAACAGTCCGCTGGCCGCTCGACTCGCTTGCGTGTATCGCGCCAGCAGCAAACAAAGACAGCAGAACTATGCCCCGCAACAGGCCAGTCACTGCGTGATTATTTTTCATTATCGACTCCCCCCATAGATATAGGTTGCGAAACGCCCACCCCACACTCTGGCACGCGTGGCTTAACGACTCTTTTGTAACAGTAAACGCGGTGGATTGCCGAGCTTTATGTCGCCTCGAACCCGGTATCCGGGCACCGCCTGGCGCAACTGGCTGTAGATCCAGCGCCCCTCTGCATCGTCGCGCGCAACAATAATCACCCGCAACTGATGCTGCTGGATACGCTGGGCGGTCGTCGCGAGCATCTGCACCATGGCCTCCGAGCGCGCCGACAGCTCGGCTGGCGGCAGTGCCACAGTCTGTGCACCGGGCCCGTCCAAAGTCACATCCTGCCGGGCACGCTGCTGCTCGCGCTGCAATTGCGCGCGCACCTCCGCTGATAAGGGGTTGCCGGGCGCAATTTCGTCCGCCGTATTTAGCAGGCTGTTGACCTGCCCGAAGGACCGCCGGCGCAAGGCATCGCGCGCCCGGTCCACCTGATGCATCACCAGGGTCTGGATGCCCGCCTTGGCCTGGGTATTACCGGGGTCCAGTTGCAGTACCTGCAGATAAAAATCGTAGGCGCTGGCACCGGCCGGCATCGTGATAAACCCCTCGCGCTGTGCCACTTCCGCACGCGTCAGAAAGTGGCGGATGGTGCGCTGGCGTACCTCTTCCGGGCTGGGGCCCGTGGGCGCCGGTGGCACGACCACTTGCGGCGCTGGAGGCGGCGGCGTCGCACACCCTGCCAGCAGCACAACCGCACCGGTTGCGAAAACAGTGACCGCCTTCAACTTTCTGATACCCACCTCCCTGCAGCAGTCACCCACTGGAGCAACTGTTGTTTTTTTGTACCGACACCACCGTTATACTGCCAGCGCAATCATGCACAGGTTGCGGCAAACGCCAGAATCCAACCTGAGCCCGCCCCCTGCAACCGGGGAACGACGGCTTGCAATAACAGTCCAATCTGACCCGACTATAAAGAATTTTATTACCGATGACTGCGAACACTTCCGGCATGCGAGAAATTTATCCGCACCACCCGTCGAACAGGCAGCGCTCGCCACTCAGCCAGCTGGGGGCCGCAATAGCTCTGCTGGCGGCATTGCTGTGCAGCGTGCTGCTGAGCGCTCCGGCAAGCGCACAACAGGAGAATCCGTTCGCCGCGCTCAGTGGTGGTCAGGACGACTTCCTGCCAGTGGACGAAGCCTACCAGCTGGACGTCCTGTTAAATGACACGGATGCGGCCGCCCTGTTCCAAATCGCCCCGGAATATTACCTGTACCGAGACAAGCTATCGGTCTACCTACTGAACGGCGAAGACAAAACCGAACTGCCGCTCTCGCTGGAAAGCGGCGAGGTGATCTGGGACGACTATTTCGAAAAAGAAACCGAAGTGTATCGCTGGCAGCTGGAAGTTCCGCTGGCGCTGCCCGCGGGAACCAGTAAGGCCCGCCTGCAGGTGAACTATCAGGGCTGCGCGGATGCCGGCCTGTGCTATCCGCCGCAAACACGTAATTTTGAGCTGGATCTGGTGCAAAAAACCGCCACTCCTGCCGAAGGTAGTGGTGGTCTGGGCTCTAGTCCCGGCGGTGCGCCAAGCGGCAGCTCTGCGCCCCTCGCCGGCAGCGCCGGCAGCACCCTTTTCTCCAGCCTGTTACTGGCCATGGCGCTGGCTTTTGGTGGTGGCATGCTGCTGAACCTGATGCCCTGCGTCTTCCCGGTGTTGTCCATTAAGGCGCTGACCATTACCAATAGTGGCGACCGCCAGCGACTGCACGGCTGGGCTTACACCGCGGGCGTGGTCGCAACCTTCCTGCTGATTGCCACTCTGATGCTGGCCCTCAGAACCGCAGGGGAGGCCGTCGGTTGGGGCTTCCAGCTGCAGTCACCGGTAGTGGTTGCGGCATTGGCCTACCTGTTTTTCGCCATGGGTCTTAGCCTGTCCGGACTGACCGAGCTCGGTGGTCGCCTGATGGGCCTCGGCGCCAACAGTGAAAGCAAAGGGTTGGGCGGCTCCTTCTCCACAGGCGCACTGGCTACCGTCGTGGCCAGCCCGTGCACGGCACCCATGATGGGCTCGGCACTGGGCTTTGCTGTGACCCAACCCGCGCCAGTGGCACTCGCGGTATTCGCCGCCCTCGGCTTCGGCATGGCGGCGCCCTTCTTGCTGCTTACCTATATTCCCGCACTGGCGCAGCGCCTGCCGCGCCCCGGCCCCTGGATGGAAACGCTCAAGCAACTGCTGGCCTTCCCCATGTACCTGACCGCGGTTTGGCTGTTGTGGGTACTGGGCCGCCAGAGCGGCAGTGACGGTGTTGCCCTGGTTCTGGCCGGCGCGGTCGCCATCGCCTTCGCCCTGTGGCTGTGGCCTCGCCCGGCCACCACTGGCAAGACCTGGCTGCGCACCAGCACCGCGGTGATCGCGGTTGCCGGCGCCATTTGGGTACTGCCTAATCTCGACAGCAATGCCGGCCAGCCGTCTCAAGCGAACAAAAGCGATTACTGGCAGACCTACTCGCCAGAGGCTCTGGCAGCAGCGCGCAGTGAAGGCCGCCCGGTGCTGATCAATATGACCGCAGCCTGGTGCATCACCTGCCTGGCGAACGAAAAAGTCGTACTTTCCAGCGACCGCATTACCGCGGCGGTAGAAGATCTGGGTATTACCGCACTGAAAGGAGACTGGACCAACCAGGACCCACAAATCACCGAGCTACTCGCGCGCTATGGCCGCTCCAGCGTACCGCTATACCTGCTGTTTCCCGAGGGCGGCGGTGAACCACAGATTCTGCCGCAAATCCTGACCCGCGACGGTCTGCTAACCGCTATGCACAGCGCCGTGAGCGAAGAGCGACTCGCAGAGTCCGTCACCCGCTAGCTCCCCACTGCCGGTGGTGACGCCACCGGCAACCCCAACTTACTGCGCAGCCAACTAGCTGCGCCGTTCATCGGTTGCCCTAGCGCTTCCGCCATCTCCCTCGCCGTCATCATCCTCGCTATAACCGCCGCCGCAGAACCGAACCCCGCTTTTCGGCCAAAACGCCATTGTGGCCATTCACGCTGGCGAAAACGCCACCTCTTCATGAAAAACTACGGCAATTAGGTCGCTAACTTCGGCGAACTGCGCGCAACGTCTCTTTTTCGTCATTTGAGGCATGGACAGGGGGTCACTTTTACGGCAAACTCCAAGCGAAATTTGCCAAACACCCCTTGTGACGCGGTTTTCCGGGAACTTACATGACTTTTTCCCGATTTTAGTCACAATTTTGCGCGCTTTACCGAGGCACAGAATGGCTAAACTGCTTTTGCTACACGGCCCCAATCTGAACCTGCTGGGCACCCGCGAGCCAGAAATCTACGGTTCCACGACCCTTTCCCAGATTGATGAAGCTGCCAGCGCGCAGTGTGCGGAGGCCGGCTGCGCATTCGACAGCCTGCAAAGCAACCACGAAGGTGAGCTGGTGGCACGTATTCACCAGGCCTTTGCCGACAAGGTGGACATCATTGTGATCAATCCTGCGGCCTTTACCCACACCAGTGTGGCGCTGCGCGATGCCCTGGCCGGTGTAGCCATCCCGTTTATCGAGGTACACCTGTCGAATCCGCACGCCCGCGAGTCTTTCCGCCATCACTCCTACCTGTCCGATTTGGCCAAGGGCGTGATTTGTGGGTTTGGCGCCGATAGCTACACGCTGGCCGTGGGGGCTGCGCTCAAGCAACTGGGCTGAACAAGATTTTCATTTCCCGACTGCGTGTCGGGGAACCGGTATACACAAGATCAAGAGTGAACTGTTATGGATATCCGCAAAATCAAGAAACTGATCGAACTGCTCGAAGAGTCCGACATCGGCGAGCTGGAGATTAAAGAAGGTGAAGAATCCGTGCGCATCAGCCGTGGCCCCAGTGGCGCCGCGATACAGATGCCACACATGGCAATGCCGATGGCCGCTGCGCCCGTTGCACCGCAGGCGCCCGCCGCGCCTGCCGCTGCACCAGCCGCACCCGCGGAAGAAGCGGTCCCTGCACTGACTGGCCACCCGGTTAAGTCCCCAATGGTTGGTACCTTCTATGCAGCCTCCAGCCCAGGTGCCGATCCTTTCGTGAAGGTTGGCCAGCAGGTAAAAGTTGGCGACGTCATCTGCATCGTTGAAGCCATGAAAATGATGAACCAGATTGAAGCGGACAAGGCCGGTACCATTGAGGCAATTCTGGTAGAAGACGGCCAACCGGTAGAGTTCGACCAGCCGCTCGTCGTTATTTCTTGAGCGGGGGCGTTTACGCATGTTTGAAAAAATTCTGATTGCCAACCGCGGCGAGATTGCCCTGCGGGTGCTGCGCGCCTGTAAGGAAATGGGCATCGCCACGGTTGCGGTGCACTCACAGGTCGACCGCGACCTCAAGCACGTACGCCTGGCGGATGAAGCCGTATGTATCGGCCCCAACCCATCCCCCCAGAGCTACCTGAATATCCCCGCGATCATCGCGGCGATGGAAATCACCGATTCGGTGGCGGTGCACCCAGGTTACGGCTTCCTCGCTGAGAATGCGGATTTCGCCGAGCAGGTACAGAAAAGCGGCTTTACCTTTATTGGCCCGGACGCGGACGTGATTCGCCTAATGGGCGACAAGGTTTCCGCAATCGCCGCGATGAAGAAAGCCGGCGTACCTACGGTACCCGGTTCTGACGGCCCGCTGCCGGACGACGGTGAACGCTGCCTGGAAATCGCGCGCAAGATTGGTTTCCCGGTCATCATCAAGGCGGCTGCCGGTGGTGGTGGTCGCGGTATGCGCGTGGTACACAGCGAAGGCGCGCTGGTAAATTCCATCGCGGTAACCAAGTCCGAAGCCGCTGCAGCGTTTGGCGACAGCACCGTCTATATGGAGAAATTCCTGCAGAATCCGCGTCACGTGGAGATCCAGGTGATGTCCGACGGGCAGGGTAACGCCGTGCATTTTGGTGATCGCGATTGCTCACTGCAACGTCGCCACCAGAAGGTTCTGGAAGAAGCGCCAGCACCGGGCATTCCGGATGCGGTGCGCAAGGAAGTGCAGGACTCTTGTGTGCAGGCGTGTATTGATATCGGCTACCGCGGTGCGGGCACTTTCGAATTCCTGTACGAAAACGAGCGCTTCTATTTCATCGAGATGAACACCCGTATTCAGGTTGAGCATCCGGTATCGGAAATGGTGACTGGCGTTGACCTGATTAAAGAGCAGATCCGCGTATGTGCGGGTGAGAAGCTCTCCTTCAAACAGGAAGACATCAAGATCACCGGCCACTCGTTCGAGTGTCGCATTAACGCAGAAGACCCGAAGACCTTCTTCCCGAGCCCGGGCAAGGTGGAAAATTTCCACGCACCCGGTGGTTTGGGCGTACGTGTGGACTCCCACCTGTACGCGGGCTACTCGGTACCGCCCAATTACGATTCCATGATCGCCAAGATCATCACCCACGCGGAAGACCGTGAAACCGCACTGGCGCGGATGCGTGTCGCCCTCAGCGAAACCATCATCACCGGTATCAAAACCAACATTCCTTTGCAGGAAGACTTGGTTCGGGATGCGGAATTTGCCAAGGGTGGGGTGAACATTCACTACCTAGAGAAGAAGCTCGGACTCGAGTAATTCTTTCGAGGGTTTGAAGCCAATCCGGTGGCGCCAAAGCACCGGGGAAAGGCTTTCAAAACCGCTGTGAATACATCCCTGTACGCTGCGTCGGCGACGTCCCTGTCGCCGACGCTTTTGAAAGCCTTTCCCCGGCACTTTGCCTTCAGACTTACCTTTCCTACCCTGTAAGCTCACGCTCTCTAGTAGAATGCACCCAAGTTCGAATCGAAGGCTCCGCTGTTGTTGGGGCTTTGCGGGACCGTCTGCGGCCAGGACGGCCGCAGCCGAGCCCCCATGGATGGGTTTACGGCGCGTCCCGCAAAGCCCCAACAACAGCGGAGCCGCCACGAGCCACCCAAGCACTTCAAAACCAAAAACTCCGGATAACATCTAATGCCCTGGCTCCAGCTACGAGTAAACACCAACCGCGAACAAGCCGAGAAGATTGAAAATGCTCTGCTGTTCGCCGGCGCCGTCTCCGTCACCCTGCAAGACAATGCCGACCAGCCCATCCTCGAACCCGGCCTCGGCGAGACGCCCCTGTGGGACGAAACCCTCGTCACCGGCCTGTTCGATGCCGAGGTCGACACCGGCGTAACCGAAGCCAAAGCCGCCTCATTCCTGTGTGAACTCCTCCCCAACGCCCGCTGGGAGCAGCTCGAAGACAAGGACTGGGAGCGGGAGTGGATGAGCAACTACAAGCCCATCCAGTGCGCCGAGAACCTGTGGATATGCCCCAGCTGGTGCGAACCGCCCGCACCAGAGGCCGTTAATATCATCCTCGATCCGGGCCTGGCGTTCGGTACCGGCACTCACCCGACTACCTTCCTGTGCCTGCAGTGGCTCGCCGGTGAATCCGTGCAGGGCAAGACTGCCATCGACTTCGGCTGCGGCTCCGGCATCCTCGGTATCGCCGCCATCTTATTGGGTGCCGAAAGTGCCCTGGGTACGGATATCGACCCGCAGGCTCTGATTGCCAGTCGCGACAATGCCGTGCGCAATGGCCTCGAGCCCGAGCGGTTCCCGGTTTACCTGCCGGAGAAGACGCCGGCAGATGCCAGCGCGGACATTATGCTCGCCAACATCCTTGCCGGCCCGCTGGTTGAGCTGGCGCCGCAGCTGGTGGAGCGCACCAAGGTCGGTGGACGCATCTGCCTGTCCGGGATTCTGGCGAGCCAGTCAGAGAAAGTGAAAGCAGCCTACAGCCAGTGGATCGATTTCGACGCAGATGGCGAAAAGGAAGAGTGGGTACGCTTGAGCGGAACCAGAGTCCGATAAATCATTGGGTGCACTACGCCGCAACCGAGACTCCTCGGGCTACGCGGCGGGCCCCACGACTGATAAACTCCCACGCCAAAGCAATAATCGTCGAAACCCATGTCGCAATTGGTTACCCGCTGCCCCCACTGCAGCACCTCGTTTCACGTCAGCGAACCGCAGCTGCGCGCCGCCCGCGGTGCCGTGCGCTGTGGCTCCTGCCTGCAAGTATTCCGCGCTGACGAAAATATCGTATTCAACGAGGACGATCCGCAGCCGGCCAACAAAAAGGCCATAGAAGAACTGCTGGAAGACGACGATTTTCTGATTCACGACGATATCGACCTGGATGGCGATAACCAGGCAGGGAAAGAAGATCTACCCAGATCCGCTAAAGCTGCGCCGAAACAGCCGGCACAAGCCGCCACCTCTGACAAAAAGAACGACGAAAACCCGCTGATCGACGACGCCTTTGGTGAGCAGCAGTGGCAGGAACTCGGTAGCGAAGAAGACGATGACCAGCAGCGCGACCTGCTGGACCTGAACAACGACCTCGACCGGATTGGCGATACCCCCGACAATCCCTGGGCGGAAGAAATGGCCCGGGAAGAGTCCAGCAACACCCGCCATCGCCGCGCCACGCAGTCGGCCGATGACCTGTTCGCCGAGCAGTTCGAAGCGACAGATGGTACCGGTACACCCGGTCATGACGAATTGCTCGCCTCTCCGGCTGATGATTTCTCTCTGCACCCGGACGATCAACCCGGCAGCCTGACGGATGCACAACTGGACCTGACGGAACTGAATGCGCGCCATCTGGATTCCGGCCAGCTGGAATCGGCACCGCTGCTGCCCAAGGACCAGCTGATCTCATCCATCGGCGCCGCGCCAATTGAGATGTCGTGGCAGCCCAAGCGACACCATATCGTTCCCACCTGGCTGTGGACCCTCGGCAGCTTGCTGCTGATATTCGGGTTGGCGGGGCAAACCGCCTACTTCGGCTTCGACACCCTCAGCAAGCGTGAGCCCTGGCGCAACCTCTACGCCCAGGTCTGCCCGTACATCGGTTGCACCTTGCCGCCGCAGGTGGACATCAATGCCATTCACACCGCCAATCTGGTGGTGCGCAGCCACCCCACGATCCCTGGCGCCCTTGCCGTGGAGGCGGTACTGCTCAATCGCGCACCGTTCGACCAGCCCTTCCCCAGCCTGCAGCTGCGCTTCACTGACCTGAAGAACAGCCCGGTGGCGAGCCGCCGGTTTAGCCCGCAAGATTACCTGCGCGGCGAACTATCTGGCCGGCGCCTGATGCCCGCCGGTAACCCGGTGCATATCGCGCTGGATATCGTCGACCCGGGCGCGGACGCGGTGAATTACGAGCTGCGTATCGCCCCGAACTGAGCCCACTGCGAACATAGCCCGGTCGTAACAGAAGACGCAAAATACGTGCGGTGGCGCATATTGCTACAAACTGTTGCACAAAGTTCGTCCCAAACGGCCAGCCATCGACCAATTTGAGCGCTTTTTCGCTTTTCCAGTGGGCGGGCAGCCGCTATCATAGGCGGCTCTTTGACACCTGATGAGACCAAACCCGCGGGAGGGTGCGTTGCCCACGGAACTGCTAAGCAGCTTCGCCATAGGCCCCTATAACATCGAAGCGCCAGTTATCCTGGCGCCCATGGCCGGCGTTACCGATCGCCCCTTCCGCAAATTGTGCCGCGAGCTCGGCGCAGGTCTGGTCGTATCCGAGATGGTCACCTCCGACACCAGTCTGTGGAACAGCCGCAAATCCCGTATGCGCCTGAACCACGCCGGCGAGGCGGGGCCGATTTCGGTGCAAATTGCCGGTGGTGACCCAGAGATGATGGCCAACGCCGCGCGTGCAAACGTCGAGCGCGGCGCCCAGATCATCGACATCAACATGGGTTGCCCCGCAAAGAAGGTGTGCAAAAAAGCAGCGGGTTCTGCCCTGCTGCGTGATGAGAAACTGGTCGCCGATATCCTGCAGGCGGTGGTTTCCTCGGTACCGGTTCCAGTGACGCTGAAAATTCGCACTGGCTGGTGCCCGGATTCCCGCAACGGGGTAACGGTGGCCAAGATGGCCGAAGATTTCGGAATTTCTGCACTGGCAGTTCACGGACGCACCCGCGCCTGTGGCTACCATGGTCAGGCCGAATTCGATACCATTGCCGAGATTGTGTCAGCGGTGAAGATACCTGTCTTCGCCAATGGCGACATAACTGGCGCGGAGAAGGCCCGCAAGGTGTTGGACTACACCGGCGCCAAAGCGGTCATGATTGGCCGTGCGGCTCAGGGACGTCCATGGATATTTCGGGAGATTGCTCACTACCTCGCAAAGGGGGAGCATCTACCGGAGCCCTCACTGGATGAAGTCAGGGATATATTAATCACTCACTTGAGTGAACTGCACCGTTTCTACGGTGAGGTTATGGGGGTACGTATCGCCCGTAAGCATGTGGGTTGGTACGTAAAAACACTCGCGGACAGCGAGGAGTTTCGTAAGACCTTTAACCGAATAGATAGCGCAGAAGCACAACATGCCAGCGTTCGTGAGTGGTTTGAACGCCGAATAACTAGAGGGGCAAAAGCGGCATGACTAACGAAGCATTAATTCCGGATACCAGCGATGTGGTGTCCACTGGGGGCCAGACTCAACTACAGCAGCCGCAAGCTTTGCGCGATGCGGTTGAGCACGCGATGGAAAACTACTTCCGCCACCTGGACGGACAGATGGTAACCGACGTGTACGATATGGTGCTGTCTGAGATTGAAGCGCCTATGCTGGAAGTGGTGATGAAGCACACCCGCCACAACCAGACCCGCGCAGCGCAGCTGCTGGGCCTCAACCGGGGCACCCTGCGCAAGAAGCTTAAGCGCTACGGCCTGCTGTAAGGCAGCCAACCGCTCCAGGCAGCCATATCCTGGGCGGCAAAAATTCGACGAGGGGGGATGAGCCGAGCTCATCCCCCCTCGCTATTTGTATTTCCAACGTTTTTAACCTGCTCTTTACACATCTGAATGGACGATGCGATATGACTGACAAGGTGGCCGTTCGCCGCGCGCTGATCAGCGTTTCCGATAAAACCGGCATTGTGGAGTTCGCCCGTGAACTCTCCGCCATGGGCGTAGAGATCCTCTCTACCGGTGGTACATACCGCCAGCTGGGCGAAGCCGGCATCCCGGTTGTGGAAGTTTCCGATTACACCGGCTTCCCGGAAATGATGGACGGTCGCGTTAAGACCCTGCACCCGAAAGTGCACGGCGGCATCCTGGGCCGTCGCGGCAAAGACGACGCGGTAATGGACGAACACGGCATCAAGCCCATCGATATGGTTGTGGTGAACCTGTACCCGTTCAAGGCCACCGTCGCTGACCCCAACTGCGACCTGCCCACCGCCATCGAAAACATCGACATCGGCGGCCCCACCATGGTCCGCTCCGCGGCCAAGAACCACAAAGATGTGGCCATCGTGGTTAATGCCCACAGCTACGACACCGTGATCGAAGAGATGAAAGCCAACGACGGCGCGCTCGGTTACGAAACCCGCTATGACCTGATGGTGCAGGCGTTCGAACACACCGCGCAGTACGACGGTATGATCGCCAACCACTTCGGCGCGCGTAACACCAAGAACGAAGCCCGCGAGTTCCCGAACACCTTCAACACCCAGTTCGAGAAAGCCCAGGACATGCGCTACGGCGAGAACCCGCACCAGAAAGCGGCCTTCTACGTAGAAGCAGATGCAACCGAAGCCTCCGTATCCACCGCCAGCCAGCTGCAGGGCAAGGAACTGTCCTTCAACAACGTCGCCGACACCGACGCCGCCCTGGAAACCGTCAAACTGTTCGACGAGCCGGCCTGTGTCATCGTCAAGCACGCCAACCCCTGTGGTGTTGCCGTCGCTGCGGACATCAAGACCGCTTACGAACTGGCCTTTGCCACCGACCCGGAATCCGCCTTCGGCGGCATCATCGCCTTCAACCGCGAACTGGACTTAGAGACTGCCCAGCTGATCGTCGACAAGCAGTTCTCCGAAGTCATCATCGCCCCGAAGGTCAGCGCCGAAGCCGCCCAGGCCGTATCCGCCAAGAAAAACGTCCGCCTGCTGGAATGCGGCGAATGGACCTCAGAGCGCCCCGCCGCCTTCGACTACAAGCGCGTAACCGGTGGCCTGCTGGTACAAGAAAAAGACAATGGCATGGTGGCCAAGGAAGACCTCAAGGTGGTCACCAAAGTACAGCCGTCCGCAGAGCAGCTGGACGAACTGCTGTTCGCCTGGAAAGTGGCCAAGATGGTTAAATCCAACGCCATCATCTACGCCAAAGACGGCCGCACCATCGGCGTTGGCGCCGGCCAGATGAGCCGCGTGAACTCCGCGCGCATCGCCGCGATCAAAGCCGAGCACGCCGGCCTCGAAGTAAAAGGCGCGGTTATGGCATCTGACGCCTTCTTCCCCTTCCGCGACGGCATCGATAACGCCGCCAAGGTAGGTATCAGCGCCGTCATCCAGCCCGGTGGCTCCATGCGTGACGAAGAAGTAATCGCTGCAGCCGACGAGCATGGCATGGCGATGGTATTTACCGGAATGCGTCACTTCCGTCACTGATAACGTCACACAAACGACGACTGTTGTAATGACTCTGCAGTAAACAACCTGCAGAGTCAGACGTGAAGGGGCTGTGGCTGGCGGCCTTTCGCGAGACCGTCTGCGGCCTGGATGGCCGCAGCCGAGCCCCCAGGGATGGGTTTACGGCGTGTCTCGCGAAAGGCCGCCAGCCATAGCCCCGCCACGGACTGGTCAGGTACTTTTCCCCTGAAGCCAGTAGAGCAGCAGTTGACCTCATCTGAATGCTAAACTAGCCCACCTAAAACACAGGCACGGGGAAACTCAAGAATGAACATCCTGGTAATCGGCTCTGGTGGCCGCGAACACGCACTGGCCTGGAAGGCCGCCCAAAACCCCGCCGTAGACACCGTCTTCGTCGCACCGGGCAACGCCGGCACCGCCCACGAGCCCAAACTGCAGAACGTCAACATTGGCGTCGACAACTTCTCCGCCCTCTCTGATCTGGTGGAAGAAAAAGGCATCGACCTCACTATCGTCGGCCCCGAAGCCCCGCTGGTAGACGGCATCGTGGACTTCTTTAACAGCCGCGGCCACAACATCTTCGGCCCGGAAAAAGCTGCCGCCCAGCTGGAAGGCTCCAAAGCCTTCACCAAGGAATTCCTCGAGCGCCACGCCATCCCCACCGCTGCCTACCAGAACTTCACCGAAATCGAGCCCGCCATCGAGTACATCCGTGAGCAGGGCGCACCTATCGTAGTTAAGGCCGACGGCCTGGCCGCGGGCAAAGGCGTGATCGTTGCCGAAACCGTAGAACAGGCCGAGCTGGCCGTGCGCGATATGCTCTCCGGCAACGCCTTCGGCGACGCCGGCTGCCGCGTCGTGATCGAAGAGTTCCTCACCGGCGAAGAAGCCAGCTTCATCGTCATGGTGGACGGCGAAAACATCCTGCCGATGGCCACCAGCCAGGATCACAAGCGTGTTGGCGATGGCGACACCGGCCCCAACACCGGCGGCATGGGTGCCTACTCCCCAGCTCCGGTAGTGACTCACGACGTGTACCAGCGCATCATGGACGAAGTCATCGAGCCCACCGTGAAAGGCCTCGCCTCCGAAGGCATGCCGTACACCGGTTTCCTGTACGCGGGCCTGATGATCAACGAAGAGGGCACCCCCAAGGTCATCGAATACAACTGCCGCTTCGGCGACCCGGAAACCCAGCCGATCATGATGCGCCTGAAGTCCGACCTGGTGGACCTGTGTATGGCCGCGGTAGAAAAGCGCTTGGATCAGGTCACCGCAGAGTGGGATTCCCGCCCGGCACTGGGCGTCGTACTGGCCGCCCATGGCTACCCCGGCAGCTACCGCAAGGGTGATGCGATTTCCGGTCTGGACAAGGCGGACAGCGAAAACGCCAAAATCTTCCAGGCAGGCACGGCGCTTGACGGCGAACGCGTGGTAACGAGCGGCGGCCGCGTACTTTGCGCCACCGCACTGGGTGATACCGTGGCCGACGCGCAAAAGAACGCCTACGAGTGCGCCAGCAAGATCTACTGGGAAGGCGTCTTCTACCGCAAAGACATCGGTTACCGTGCAATCGAGCGCGAACAGCCGACCGAAGCCTAATTGTCTGAGCGAAACGATGCCAATAAGAAGCTAACGAGGAACGCACCTTGAGCAGTCACCGCCAATTGACCGGACTCGACCGCCTGCTGTTGCAGGCGGATCGCGCCCTGCGCACCCTGAGCCCCGGCTCCCCCTGTCACGAGCGCCCATCACCTGCCAAAGCAGTAGATGAAGCAGAGCTTTCCGACAGTGAACGCCGCCATGCGGCGGGGCTGATGCGGGTCAATCACAGCGGTGAAGTCTGCGCCCAGGCCCTGTACCAGGGCCAGGCGCTGACCGCCAAATTGCCTGAGGTGCGTGCCGAAATGGAACACGCCGCGGACGAAGAAATCGACCACCTGGCGTGGTGCGAGCAACGTCTGGATGAACTGGGCAGCCGCCCCAGCGTGCTCAATCCACTCTGGTACGGCATGTCCTTCGGTATTGGCGCTGCCGCCGGCAAGATCGGTGATAAGGTCAGCCTCGGCTTCCTCGCCGCCACCGAGGAACAGGTGTGCAAGCACTTGGAAGGCCATCTACAGGAACTGCCTGAGCAGGATGAAAAGAGCCGCGCGGTGGTGGAGCAGATGCTGGTGGATGAGGCCAAGCATCAACATGCGGCACTGGATGCCGGCGGGGCACGCTTCCCCGGCCCGGTTAAAGGTTTGATGACACTGGTTTCTAAGGCGATGACTTCGGTCAGCTACCGCTTGTAATACCCTTGTGGCGGTTGCGCCGCCGGGTAGGCTTTTGCGAGACACGCCGTGAACCCATCCCTGGGGGCTCCTCTAAAACATCCTTGTTTTAGAGGGTCTCGCAAAAGCCTACCCGGCGTCACAACCTTCGCCCTAACCGGACGCACTACGAAGTGCAACTGGTCTAAGCGAAGCAGAAGTATCGGCGTCCCAGAATCAGCTCAAAAACCTCAAAGCACCTCAGTCTCACAACGAAGCCAGTCCTCTTCCAACCCCATCGCAATCCGGTCCCCAACCAACAACTCCCCCACACCCGCCGGCGTGCCGGTCAGCACCACATCTCCCGGCATCAGGGTGAAGTACTCACTGATATACGCCACCAGATCCAGAATCGGCGTCAGCATATGGTTGGACTTGCCCCGCTGACGGATCTCGTCATTCAGCCACAAGGTGTAAGTCAGGTTGTCCCAATCCGGCAACCAGTCCAGCTTCACAAACGGCGATAGCGGGCAGGCGCCATCAAACCCCTTGGCTTTTTCCCACGGCTGCCCCTTGCCTTTCAGGTCCGACTGCAACTCCCGCAGCGTGAGGTCCAGCGCCAATCCCAGCCCGGCAATCGCCCCTGGTACATCGCCGGGGTTGGCATCGGTCAGGCGTTCGCCAATCAACAGCGCCAGCTCCCCCTCAAAATGGCAGCTACCGCGGCCACGGGGAAGATGAACCGGCTGCGCCATCGGCACCACCGAGGTCGCCGGCTTGATAAACAGCAGCGGCTCATCCGGAATCGGGTTATTCAGCTCCTCCGCGTGGGCCGCATAGTTGCGTCCAACACACACGACTTTGCCGAGCGGCAGGTTAACGGGGGTATGACAGGTAAATTCGTGTTGATACATAACCAGATTCGATAGCTAGGATAGATATTGCGTATAAAGCTTTGGAAAGCCCTTGTGGTATGATGCCGCCCTCGCCGGTACCCGGTGAGCCCCAACCGATTTTTCTTTAACCCGCCGCGACCAATCTTCATCGCGCACGGCCAAGAGACCCGATATGGCGCCGCCCAGTTCTGACCAAAAACAATCTCTTCAGAAAGACAAAATCCGCATCCTGTTACTGGAAGGTGTACACCAGTCCGCCGTGGACCTGCTGTCTTCCCGTGGTTACACCAACGTGGAATATATCAAAACCGCGCTGCCGGAAGACCAGCTGATCGAGAAGATTGCCGATGCCCACTTTGTCGGGATTCGCTCGCGCACCCAACTGACCCGCAAAGTGCTCGAGCATGCGCCCAAGCTCATCGCGGTGGGTTGCTTCTGTATCGGCACCAACCAGGTAGACCTGGAAGCCGCTACCGACCTGGGTATTGCGGTATTCAATGCGCCCTACTCCAACACCCGAAGCGTAGCCGAACTGGTGATCGCTGAAGCCATTATGCTGCTGCGCGGTATCCCCGAGAAGAATATCGTGTGCCACCGCGGCGGCTGGAAAAAGTCCGCTGTGGGCTCTTATGAGGCGCGCGGCAAAACTCTCGGCATCATCGGTTACGGCGCCATCGGCTCTCAGACTTCGGTACTGGCCGAAGGCATCGGCATGCGCGTAATCTTCTTCGACGTAGTCACCAAGCTGCCGCTGGGTAACGCCAGCCAGGTCAACAGCCTGGACGAACTGCTGGCGCAGTCCGACGTGGTCTCCCTGCACGTGCCGGAGCTACCTTCCACCAAGTGGATGATTGGCGCCGAGCAGATTGCCAAAATGAAGAAAGGCGCCATCCTGCTGAACGCCTCCCGCGGCACCGTGGTGGAAATCGAGCCGCTGGCGGAAGCATTAAAGAGTGGCCACCTCGCCGGTACCGCCATCGACGTATTCCCGGTGGAGCCACGCGGCAACGACGACGAGTTTCAGTCGCCACTGCGCGGTCTCGACAATGCCCTGCTGACCCCGCACGTGGGCGGCTCTACCGTCGAAGCACAGGAAAACATCGGCGTGGAAGTGGCCGACAAACTGGCGCTCTACTCCGACAATGGCACCACCACCAGCTCTGTGAACTTCCCGGAAGTCGCCCTGCCCGGCCACGCCGGCGCTCACCGCCTGCTGCACATCCACAAAAATGTGCCCGGCGTACTCGGCGCGATCAACCAGGTGTTTTCCGACAATGGAATCAACATCTCCGCGCAGTTCCTGCAAACCAACGAGACTGTCGGCTACGTGGTGATCGATGTCGACGCGGAATACTCTGATCTGGCGCTGGAAAAACTGAAGAACATCCCCGGCACTCTGCGCTGCCGCGTACTGTTCTAAGCGCACACGCTCGACATCGCTAACGGGCGCCGCCGGCGTCTGTTACACTCCGCCAAAACCCGGGTGCTACTGTAAATCTACAGTACCCCGGGTTTCTTTATTGTGCTCCAGACAGATGGTTTACGGCATCTCCGGGCGATCCCCGACTCAGCCGACTCTGTACCCATTGCTGCTACGCAATACCAACCGCGAAGCATAGGTAATACCCGTGAAAAATCACAACTCAGACTCCGCCGCGACAGGCCTGCTTGCCGGCATCGGTGCCTATTTTATCTGGGGCGTCGCACCGTTGTACTTCAAGCTGCTGGACGACCTGTCGGCAATGGAGATTCTCAGCCATCGCAGTATCTGGTCGCTGGTACTGGCGCTGATCATGCTGGCGGTGCTGGGCAAGCTTACCGGGTTGCGCGAGGTACTGCGCACGCGCAAAACGGTCATCGCGCTGCTGATCACTACCGCCCTGATTACCTGTAACTGGCTGATCTTTATCTGGGCGATCAATAGCGATCATATCCTGGATGCCAGCCTCGGCTATTACATCAACCCGATTTTCAGCGTGCTGCTCGGTGTCGTAGCCATGGGCGAGCGGCTGCGACCTTTGCAATGGTTTGCGGTATGCCTGGCGGCGGTGGGTATTTCCTATGAAATATGGAGTTACGGGCGCCTGCCACTGGTGGCCCTGGGCGTTGCGCTGACTTTCGGCCTCTACGGCCTGGTGCGTAAAAAAACGCCCGTGGACAGCCTCACCGGTCTGACCGTGGAAACACTGTTCATGCTGCCACTGGCACTCGGCTTCCTGTTCTGGAGCAGCAGCCCCACCAGCAACCTGCTCAACAACAGCTGGCAAATGAACCTACTGCTGATAGCCGCCGGCCCCGTTACCCTGACGCCACTGCTGCTGTTCAATATCGCGGCGCGGCGGCTGAACCTATCCACCCTGGGCTTCCTGCAATATATCGGGCCGACCCTGATGTTTATCTTCGCCATCGTGATCTACAAGGAGCCGATGGATAGCACCAAGCTGATCACTTTTGCCTTTGTGTGGGTGGCGCTGATCTTTTATTCCGCAGACGCACTGATGCAGCGGCGGCGACACCGTCGCCGCCAACAGGCATGAACTTGAAGAAGGATTGTGAAAAGAGCGCTCGAAACCGCTAGTCCGCTAGCCACTGCTCGAGCGCATCGATGATCTGATCGCGGTAGGGCTGGGTTTCGTTGATCATCTGATGGCGCGCACCACGCACGATAACGCGCTTACTATTGGGGAAACGGTCTGCGATCACGCCCATGTTGTAGCGCCAGTCCACGGTTTTATCATCGGTGCCCTGCACCACCAGAATGGGCTTGGGGTTGCGGTTGGTTTTCGGGAACACCTTTAACCAGTCCACCATGGCGCCCAGCCATCGAATCGACATAACCGGCGATTGCAACGGGTCACGCAAGGCCTGACGACGAGCAAACTCCGCGTCGTGGGTATTGATGTTAAATCCGCGGCTGGGGTGCGGCATCAGAAAACGCCCGAGGTAATACACCCATTTGCGCAGGTGCCAGTTGGCCGGGCGTACCAGCGGTGCCAACAGCATGATCTTGTCGAACGGCTGCCACAAACTGAATTGTAAATAACTCAGCAAGGTCGCGCCGCCGGTACTCTGCCCCATGCCGTGCCAGGGTTCCGGCATTTTATTTCTGGCCTTGCTCAACAAGGCTTCCAGCACTTCGCGGTACTGCAGAAAAGTATCGATGGCCACGGGTTCGCCACTGGACAGTCCGTGCCCGGGAAAATCCACAATCACCACGTTATAGCCACGCTCCAGGCCAAAGCGGATGGCGGAACCGTAAATACCCGTATGATCAAAGTAGCCGTGACAGATAAATAACGTGCCCTTGGGGTTATCGACAAACCAGTACTGGGCAACCAGCTCAAACCCGGTGGACTTGAAGGTGCCGATGCCGGTGGCACAGGCCTCGGAGAATTGGAGTCGATAAAAATTACGGTAGGAAATCACCGCTTCCGGCAGGGGTTGGCTACAGGAAAAATCCAACTGCGGCAGTTGGCTGCGCAACGCGGAATAGTCCGGACGGCGAATCACCGGACTGGTATCAACGACATTGAGATCTTTCAGCAGTTCCATGACCCCATGGTACTGCATTTTTCAATAAAAAAGGGCGACCCCAATTCCAGATAATTTGGGTCGCCCTTTCAGCTAAGCACTTTCGATCAATTGATCTTGGGTACCAGCTCGCCTTTTTCGTAGCGCTGGGACATGGCATCCAGGCTAATCGGCTTGATCTTGCTGGCGTTACCGGCGGTGTTAAACGCTTCGTAACGGGCAACACAGATATCTTTCATGGCCTGGGTAGTCGCCTTCAGGAATTTGCGCGGGTCAAACTCGGAGGGGTTCTGGGCCAGGAAACGACGAACCGCACCGGTACTGGCAAGACGCAAATCGGTATCGATATTCACCTTGCGCACACCGTACTTGATGCCTTCGCAAATCTGCTCAACCGGAACACCGTAGGTTTCCGGAATCTCACCACCAAACTCGTTGATGACCGCCAGCCACTCCTGCGGCACAGAGGAAGAACCGTGCATCACCAGGTGGGTATCCGGGATCCGTGCGTGAATTTCCTTGATGCGATCGATCGCGAGAATGTCACCGGTGGGCGGGCGGGTAAATTTGTATGCACCGTGACTGGTGCCACAGGCGATTGCCAGCGCGTCTACCTGCGTCTGCTTCACGAAGTCTGCCGCTTCTTCCGGATCGGTCAGCAGCTGGTCGTGGGACAGTTTGCCCTCCGCACCTACGCCATCCTCTTCACCGGCCATACCGGTTTCCAGGGAACCCAGGCAGCCGAGCTCGCCTTCCACAGACACACCACAGGCGTGGGCCATTTCCACCGCGCGCTGAGTGACATCCACGTTGTACTCGTAGGATGCCGGGGTCTTGCCGTCATCCATCAGCGAACCGTCCATCATCACCGAGCTGAAGCCCAGCTGGATCGAGCGCTGACATACGGCCGGGCTGGTGCCGTGGTCCTGGTGCATCACCACCGGGATGTGCGGGAACTCTTCCACCGCCGCCAGAATCAGGTGGCGCAGGAAGGGTGCGCCGGCATATTTACGCGCACCGGCGGAAGCCTGCACGATCACCGGGGAGTCGGTCTGTTCGGCCGCCTCCATAATGGCGCGCATCTGCTCCAGATTGTTGACGTTGAACGCAGGCACGCCGTAGCCGAACTCGGCAGCGTGGTCCAACAATTGACGCAAGCTGATTAAAGCCATGAAAAAACCCTTTCTCGTCGATATTTAGCAGTTTTGGGTTAGCGGGCCATTTTCGACCCACTGAGGCGTGCGATTCCTGAAGCAAAGCTCCGGTCGCATCTCTTTTTAATTTGGTGTCAGCCCCGGCATGCTGCCGGGTGCGTTAAATCTGAATCGGGGAGCAGGGTGATTCAGCCACCCTGAAAACATCGTTCAACTTTCGCCCCGCACAACACGGGGCTTTGCGGACTACTCCGCGGCGCGGCTTTCCAACATCGCCACTGCCGGCAGCACCTTGCCTTCCACGTATTCCAGGAAAGCGCCACCCCCAGTAGAAATATAGGAGACCTGCTCGGCGATGCCGTACTTGTCGACCGCCGCCAGGGTGTCACCACCGCCAGCAATGGAGAAGGCGTCGCTCTCGGCAATCGCCTTGGACAGACGCTCGGTACCGCCGCCAAACTGGTCAAACTCAAACACGCCCACCGGGCCGTTCCAGATAATGGTCTTGGCGTTTTTCAGGATGTCACCCAGTGCTGCGGAAGAGTCCGGGCCGATATCGAAAATCATGTCGTCTTCGGTCACCGCATCGGCAGGCTTGGTTTCCGCCGCCGCAGACTCGCTGAATTCCTTGCCGGTAACCACATCGGTGGGCACAGGAATATCGCACTTCTGCATCAGAGCCTTCGCGGTATCGACCAGATCGTGCTCGCACAAAGATTTGCCTACCGGCTTGCCGCTCGCCGCCAGGAAGGTATTGGCAATGCCACCGCCCACAATCAGCTGATCAACCTTGTCAGACAGGCTCTCCAGCACGGTCAGTTTGGTAGACACTTTGGAACCACCAACGATCGCCACCATTGGGCGTGCCGGGCTGGCCAGCGCCTGCTCCAGCGCATCGAGCTCTGCGGCCAGCAGTGGGCCCGCGCAGGCGACGGGGGCGAACTTGGCCACACCGTGGGTAGAGGCCTGGGCGCGGTGCGCGGTACCAAAGGCGTCCATCACAAAGATGTCGCACAGGGACGCGTACTGCTTGGCCAGTGCCTCGTCGTCTTTCTTCTCGCCTGTGTTAAAGCGCACGTTTTCCAGCAGCGCCACTTCACCGTCCGCGAGTTCCACGCCACCCTGCCAGTCTTTGATTACCGGCACGTCTTTACCCAGCAGCTTGCCCAGGTGTTGCGCCACCGGCGCCAGGGAGAATTCCTCCGCGAATTCGCCTTCCGTGGGGCGCCCCAGGTGGGACATCAGCAGAACCTTTGCGCCAGCGTCGACAGCGGCTTTGATGGTGGGCAGTGCCGCGCGAATACGCGCATCGGAAGTCACAACCCCGTCTTTTACCGGCACGTTCAGGTCTTCGCGAATCAATACGCGTTTGCCTGCCAGATCCAGGTCCTTCATCAATTTAACCGCCATAGCCAATCCTCTTTTGCTGGTTGCTGAATACTTACTCACACTAACTGCCCCGGAGGGGCGGGAAGCGGGCGCGGATTATACGCTGATGCGCCACCAGCGGTCACGGTGCGGCGAAGTCTGCGCGGCGGGGGCTTGGGCAGGCGCGAGTATATCAACCCGTTTTGTAAATGGATTACGACATACCGTGTATAAGCCTCTGATAACGCTGTCATTTTTTACAAAAAGGCAAAAAAATTCCCAGCTCGCCCCAGAGGCGTTTGCCGCTATTTGCCGAGCCCCATACCATTACCCACGAACCCGTGCTTTGCTTGCTAATCCCATTACTTCCCCCTGTTCACCGGATCCCATATGTCGCGCAGTAAACGTCGCCACAAGGTGCGCTTCCCCAACCCCAACGGGTTGCCCCTCGCGGGCATCCTGGAAACCCCGCAAGGCACCACGCACGGCTTCGCGCTGTTTGCGCCCTGCTTTACCTGTGGCAAAGACGTACTGGCCGCCTCGCGTATCTGCCGGCGCCTCGCCGATCACGGTATCGCCACCCTGCGCTTGGACTTCACCGGCCTCGGCGACAGCGCCGGTGATTTCAGTGCGACCAACTTTTCCAGCAACGTGGCGGACCTGATTAGCGCTGCCAGCTTTCTGCGCGACGAGTACCAGCCCGCGGACTTGCTTATCGGGCACAGCTTCGGCGGCGCCGCGGTGCTCGCGGCGGCCGAGTTTATCCCTGAAGCCAAGGCCGTCGTTACCATCGCCTCCCCTGCAGACCCACAACATGTGTTGAAGCAGTTTGGCAGCGCCCTCGAGACGATTCAGCAGGAGGGGCAGGCCGAGGTGCAGCTTTCACAACGCCCGTTTGTGATCCGGAAACAGTTTGTGGACGATGTATTGGGTATACCGGAAGGGCATATCCACAAATTAGGGCGTCCGCTACTGATCTACCACTCGCCGGTTGATCAGGTGGTGTCCATTGACGAGGCTGCGGATATCTACAATCGCGCATTGCACCCGAAGAGCTTTATCAGTCTGGACGATGCCGACCACCTGCTGAGTGATCGGGCAGATGCCCTCTATGTGGCCGATACTCTAGCGGCCTGGGCCCAGCCGCACCTGAAAACGCGCTCGGAGTAACAACGCAAGGTGACCACCATGGAAGAATTCACGGATCAGTGCCCCTACTGCGGGGAAATGATTTCCATGCTGATCGATACCAGTGCCGGCGACCAGCACTACATTGAAGATTGTGCAGTGTGCTGTCGGCCGATTCAGGTGCGGGTAACGGTGGAGATGGACGGCAGCTGGCAGGTGCAGCTAAACCATGAAAACGAGGTGTAAGTCACCAGCTCTGGCAAAAACACATCGGCAAAACAAAAAAGGCCGCGAACATCCGTTCGCGGCCTTTTTTGCATCCTGTGAGATGAAGTTGGCGGACTGGGAAATTACACCGACTGGTGAATTTCCTTGGCCGCGCGCTCGCCGGTAGATACGGCACCGTCGATATAACCGAAGTACTCCAGCTCGGTGTGCTCACCACAGAAGTGGATATTGCCTTCCACCAACGGCTGGGCACCCCACCAGGAGGTGTAACTGCCAAAGGTGGGAGTGGAGTAAGAACCTTTGGACCACGGGTTGGCAGACCACTTGGACTGCATCGCAGTACCAGAGAAGGCCGCAGAGGTACCCGGGAAGACGTTATCCACAATGTTATGGAAGTGGTTAATGTCACTCTGCAGCGGCGCCGCAAAAGGCTGGTCGGTGCCGAGGTTTTTACCGTAGTCGCCACCGAAGAAGTTCACCAGAATGCCGTCTGGCTGGCCGTTTACGGAAGTGGAATCCCAGGTGTCGAACAGCTCCGGGCGGCCCACGTAGGTAACTCCGTTGGCGGTCACGGCCTGGCCGTTTACGTATTGGGTCTGGGTCCAGGGGCGGCTGTTGTGGTGCATGGCAAGTTTGCCGTTGGCACCAAAAGCCATCTGTTCTATCGCCATGCGCTTCTCAGGACGGAAGCTGTTGTACAGAGACGGTTCAATGTCCACATCACGCAGCAGGGAGAACGGCAGCGCGAGAACCAGCTTGTCACAATTGTGTACGTAGCCGTCTTCGAAAGTCAGGGTGTAAGGACCATTGATGTCGCCATTGATCGCCACCAGCTTGCGTCCGGTTTCGATGCTGCCTTCCGGCAATTCTTCGGCCATGCGGCTCCACAGCTGGTCGTTACCACCCGCAATGCGGAAACGCTCGTCGGTGCCCGCCAGCGGCGTGGCGCTGTTGATCGGGTTCCACGCCAGCAGATAAATCAGGTTCAGCGCTGTCTGCTCTTCCGGCTGCAGGCCGTACTCGGCCACCAGGTCCGCCTGGAATACCTGCCCCATATTGGAATTAGCACCAATACCTACCTGATCCATCCAGGTATTGGAGTCAAGATAATCCAGCGCTTTGTGCGTGTCATTGTGCCAGTCGTAGGTCGGCAGCCACGGGGCTTCTGGCTGGATTTTCTTGAAGATCTTATAGGTTTCGCGCCACTCTTCGTTGAGCTGGTGCTCTGAGTAGTGCTGGCCATTTACGTAATACAGCTCGCTGCCGCCAGGCACTGCGTTGCCGTTTACGTCTTCGATATCCAGACCCAGCTCGTTCGCCAGGTTACGCACAGCATTGTGCTCGGTGGAAATCAACTCACCGCCGCGCTCAACCGGGCCACCGAATATGGTGCGGTTGGTATTTACCCGGCCACCCAGACGGGTGTTGCCTTCAAACACAGTGCTGGCAATGCCGTACTGCTGCAGGCGATGCGCACAGCGAATACCCGCAATACCGCCACCGATAATCGCAACGCTGCCCGGACGGCCGTCGCCATTGCCGCCACCTGGATCCGCCTGCGCCGGCTTGGAAACACCTGCCAGAGAAGAGCCAACACCAACTGCCGCGGCCCCCATACCCAGCTGCTTAAGGAAGCGACGACGCTGTTCATTACCGGTCAGCTTGGCGCCTTCGGTAACGATGTCGAGGCTTTCGTCTGCGGAGATTCCGGTTTTATCAGACAGCGCCTGGGCGACACGCATGCGGCGCATCAGGCCCGCGATGGGGGAGAGGGACTTGCGGCTTCTCATGATTCTTCCTGTGAGTTTGGCGAAACTGGGACCTAGGTCCCAGAAGTTATTTTTTACGCCATTCTACAGGGGATGCAGAAAAATGGAATATTTATTCGGTTTTTAGCACCCAAAGAAAACTAAGTACTCACAAACATCTAATAAACTGATTTACATAGACTTTTTTAACCTCAACCCCTACTACCCAATACATCACCCCTTAATGGCCGTTTAATTTTCCGCCAATTGCATCCAATTTTGTCACTCTTGCGTAGAGTTTCATGAATATATACCAGCCCCTTTCGACCTCGCTTCGCATAGATCACTCTGCCAGCGACCGCCGCCCCTCTCTTGGGAGGCGGCGCTGGACGGGCCAAGACGTACGCTGTTGCAACCCCCTCAATCAATCAGGCACGCATTTCAACTTCAAAACTGCAGTTCGCCGACAGATTCACAGATCCGAAAATCCTCACCCTTACACACTGACTGCGCCTGCTACATTCACAACCACGGCAGGGATGGCGCCCGATGTTTACCGTGATTTCTGTCACCTACCAATCATCAAATAATCTCGTATCCAACTTTCCTGGAGTAAAAGAAAAATGAGAAAGACGCTTTCCGCGTTGCTCACGACGCTTATTGCCTTTTCCGCCACCGCTAATGCCAATGGCGAAGACCAGCGCTACATCGTGAAATATAAAAGTGGTAAAGGTCCGGCAGTAATGGCTGCGGTCAACGCAAGTGGGGGACGTTCCGCCAAAGCACTGGAAAAACACAGCGCCATGGCCGCCTACCTGCCAAGCCATGTGGCGCAGTCGCTGGCCAAAAACCCCAACGTGGAATATGTCGAGGAGGACGTGAAGCGTTATCCGCTGTCTGAGTCGGTGCCCTTCGGCATCCCCATGGTGCAGGCGGACCAGCTGAGCGATATGAGCGCGGGCAACCAAACCGTGTGTATTATCGACTCCGGTTACGACATCAGCCACGAAGACTTATCGGGTAACACCGTCACCGGTAACTACGATAGCGGCACCGGCAACTGGTACGAAGATCAGAACGGTCACGGCACGCACGTTGCCGGCACCATTGCCGCCATCGGCAACGGCAAAGGCGTGGTAGGCGTAATGCCAAACGCCAACATCAAGCTGCACATCGTTAAGGTGTTTGGCGCAGACGGCTGGGCCTATTCCTCGTCTCTCGTGGCCGCTGCAGAAGAGTGTGCGGCAAACGGTGCGAGCGTGATCAACATGAGTCTCGGCGGCACCTTAAAGTCCCGCACCGAGCAGAACGCCTTTGCCGATCTTTATGCGAACCAAAATATTCTGTCGATCGCCGCAGCCGGTAACGACGGCAATACCCGCCACTCCTATCCCGCGTCTTATGACGCTGTTGTTTCTGTCGCGGCTATCGACAGCAACAAGTTGGTCGCGGACTTCTCCCAACAGACCGGACAGGTTGAACTGTCCGGGCCGGGCGTAGACGTATTGTCTTCGGTACCTGTGGGTATGGGGCTGTCGACCACCCTCAGTGTTGCCGGTAGCGATGTCGAAGCGGCCGGTATGGACGGAAGCCCTATGGGCAGCGCCACCGGTGCACTCGTTGACTGTGGCCTCGGCGAGTCGGCCTGTGCCAACGCGAACGGCAAAGTGTGCCTGATTTCTCGCGGCAACATCAGCTTCGCTGAAAAAGTGCAGGCCTGTGAAAGCGGCGGCGGTATCGCGGCAGTGATCTACAACAACGAGCCCGGCATGCTGTTTGGCACCATGGGTGAAACCGTTACCGGCATTCCGTCTGCGGGTATTTCCGATACCGATGGCGCCGCACTGCTAGGCCAGATCGGCGACAGTGCCACCTTGGCGATCGAACCCAGCGATTACGCGTTCTTTAACGGCACCTCCATGGCAACACCGCATGTAGCCGGCGTTTCCGCTCTGGTATGGAGCCACTTCCCCGCGTGTTCCGCAAGCCAGATCCGCAATGCACTGGTCAGCACCGCAGAAGACCTGGGTAGCGCCGGTCGCGACAATGCCTACGGATACGGTCTGGTGCAGGCAAAAGCCGCGGCCGACTATCTTGCGGCAAATGGCTGTGACAACGGCGGCGGTGGTGATGACGGCAATGACAAGCCTTGCCGTGGAAAAAACTGCACCCAATAAATAGGCGCTTTGCGCTTCCAAACTTGAAAGCAGTAAACAAAAAAGGCTTGCCGGATATTCGGCAAGCCTTTTTATTCTACCTAGTTGAAAGAGTTAAGCAGGTAGAATCACTGGCACATCGAGTAACGTCTTATTGACGTTGCAGATCGCCGATACAGCGATTGTACTCATTGATGTACACAGAACTGCCTCGGTTAGGTACTGCGTTGGATTTATCCGCAGCAGCGTTACGACAGCCCTCAATCTGGTCTGAAGTCAGACCAACACCAGGATTAGTCACTACAGACGCATTTGGAGTGGACTGATGATCCATTACACGAGGCGGGTTGGTTTCATAGAAGTAACCACCTTGCTCGTTGAAACGATAAAAGGTGTCACCGCTTTTGTAATAGGTGTTACCCAAAATTTGCACTTCCTGAGCGCCAGAGGGCAGCTGAGTCATAGTGCTTTGAGCATGGGCAAAACCCGCAATGGAACAAAACAGAACTACAGGTAACAGGTAACGCATGATGATCTCCTCATCTCCCAATGTGTTCGGAAGTCTATTCACGGTATCTGGGCATCCCAACAGAATTTCTGAAAATAAAACCGTTGCAATGACTTCAAAGTGGGGATGAGTCGTAGATTAATTTTCCTGCTCGCTTTCCTGTTTTTGCTGTTCGCGCAGCTCCTCTAAACGTTGGCTCGTTTGTGCCGCCGCTGGCTTTTCCGGGGCAAAATTTTCTACACTACCGCGCTCTGAGCGCAACGCACGTTCGGTGGCCTGTTGTTCGTCACTATAGTCCGGCGCCAGCTCCAATTTCGGTCCATTGCTGCTGAAACCCAATAAAACCCAGATAAAAAACAGCAAACTGAGCAGACGAATGACCAGTGAACGGTCCAAGAGCCAGTGCAGTCCTTCGCCACGGCGGCGCAAAAACTGAATCCGCACCAGAATATTCAGCACCAGTAGCACACACGCCGCGACAACCACCCAGCTGGCGAGCCCTCCGAGGGCACCCGCCAGCCAGTTGGCCACCTGTGAGTTGAATTCCATCAGCCAGCCCTCACTTAGCGCTTGCGCGCGACCTGTTTCATTTGTTCGGAGAACACCGCCTGCTGCAAGCCAATAGTGCCCAATGCTTCGACCGGCACAAACACCTTGTTATTTGACTCGGCCATGGTCTCCAGCACCTCGAGTGTGCGGTAAGAGAGGTACTTGTCAGTAACCGACTTGGCCAGCAGGTCATTAACCTCTTTCTGCCCCATGGCTTTCTCACGGGCAATCGCACGGTTCATTTTTTCCCGTTCCAGATCCCGCTCCATCTGGATCTTCTGGATTTCAAACTGTGCCTTCTCCTGCTCAATCAGCTCGCGGCGCTCCGCGGCACGCTCCTTGGCCTCAGTGATGACCTTCGGAAACTGCACATCCGCGATACCCAGACGTTTGATCTTGATGGGTGTTCCATCCAGCGAGGAGGCGACAGCGGAAAATAGCTCCTGGCTGAGCATTTCACGGCTGGAGGCAATTTCATTGATCGAATACTTGGCGATCACCCGCCGTACCACGTCGCGAATAACCGGCTGCGCATAGGTGTTGTACACCTGGCTTACGGAAATATTGCCATTCTGCGGAGGCATACGGTCAAAGATATTGTCGATGTATTTTTCGTTTACCGCCCCGGTCATCCGGATATCAAAGCTCATATTGAGCTGATCTTTAGGCATAAACAGTTTGAATTTTTCCAGGTGGCCGAAGTCCGCAATCGCCAGGGTCACCAGTTTGTCGCAGTAGAACAGGCACATATCCAGGCGGAATTTGGACGGCGGCACGGTACTTGGCTTATAGCCATTTTTGGTGAGAACCTTGCCGACGTGTGCCGGCGGCACCTCCACCCGGTCTGCGCAGGCAGTCAGGCCCAGAAAAGGCAGTATCAAAAGAAGGACCGGCAACTTCAACAGCTTTGGCATTTCCATATATCCCTAAATTCATTATTCACTCGGGCGAGTACCTTAAAGAGCTATTTACCCCGGGGCAAGTTGCTCAATCTACGTACACCCCGCAGAACTCCCACAAGAAAAACCTACTTGCCTGTGATCTAATTACCCCTTTCTCGCCGTTTTCGGAATCCATCAAGATGCAAACTGAATTTCTTACCGCGACCCTGTTTAATCTGGGTTTGAACCTGCTGTATACCATTCTCGCGCTGCTGATCGGCATGGTTGCGCTGCTGCTGATCGATAAAAAGCTGCTCAAGCATGTGGATATCGAGGGCGAACTTAAAAATGGCAATGTCGCCGTGGCCATTTTTGCCTCAACCATCCTGATCTTCGTTGCAATGATCATCTCTTTCGGCCTCAAGGGCTAGGGCATCACCGTGAGATCCCTGTTCTTCTATCTGGCCATGGGTTTGCTGATGATGTTGCCGGAACTGGTGCGGCACTGGCAGGCTCTGCCCGCCGAGCACGCCCTGCAGCAGCACCAGCTCGCGGTCATGCAGAGTGAAAAAGGTACGGATGCGGTTAAAGATGAGCAGAAAGGGATCGTAAAGATTGCCGGTAGCTACTCCCCACTCACCGAAACGATGGTGCAGCAGGCGGTGTCGAAACGCAGTGAGCAGCAGAGCAGCTATATCTCTATCTGGAACTGGCAGGGCATCGAGGCGGTGACCGCCTCCGCCCGCGGGCTGGACAGCCAGCACCACTTTGCCAACAGCTACCTGGTGGGTTTCCAGCCATTTGAGACCGAGGCTTTATGGGTGCCGCTGTACACTCTGGCGGTCCGCAAGGAATACCAGTACGACCATCTGCAATACGCCGGCCTCGCCGATATCTGGCAGACTTCGCGCCAGGCGTATTACCAGAAGCGCGGCGATTGCGAAGACCATGCGATCCTGCTGGCCGACTGGCTGATTAATCTGGGCGTGGATGCGCGAGTGGCACTGGGAACCTACAAGGGTGAGGGCCACGCCTGGGTCGTGGCCATTGTGGATAACACCGAGTATTTGCTCGAGGCCACCAGTAAACGTCGCCAGGCCAGCTGGCAAGCCATGCCGCTCGCCGCACTGACCGAAGGCTATGAAGTGGAATTCCAGTTCAACCGCGATTACTTCTGGGCGAAAACCACCGCAGCGCCGACGCGCCGCTACCGCGGCGATCACTGGATTCGAAAGTCACAATTTATTCGCGGATAAAAGTACGCCGGCAATCTTCAGCATCAAGCATTACCGGCTCTGCACATTTCCCCCAGTTCTTGTCGCTGTCCGGCCTAGATCGGCGAGCCCGGTGGCATCGGTTTAAGATCTCCTTTCTCCACCTTCAATTCGCCATCCATAAACGCGGCGATACGGTTTGCCTCATAATAATAGTGGGCGTTGTATCCGTGTGGATCCTCGCCAAACAATTTCATCGCGCCGATCGCATGCTGAAATTTAGCCAGTTCGAAATTCGCCCGCGCGCGGGCGGACTCCGGTGCCTGCTTGTTGTCTGCCAGTAACATCAGGTGGTGGATATACACGTGGTTAACCCGCTGGTGGATGGCCGCCTGGAGCCCGGTGTATTGCCCGCTCGTCAATGACTGTTCGGTAAGCTGCGCCAGCAGGGTATTGAAGCCGGGGCCATCGCCGCGACGCGCCTGCTGCTCCTGCAGACGGGCAGCACGCTGGGGGTCAAGCAATATGGAGAAGGTATGCCCTGCAGCTGCTTCCGCCATGGCGATCCCGTCAAATGCCACCCCGGTGTAAGCGGGGAAGCTTTCATTGCTGCGACTGTAGCCAAACGCTTTGGGCGGCAAGAGTTTCAGTACGCGCTCCGGCAGGGTTAAGAACTCCGGCCGCAGGGTTTGCGCCAGCGCATCGATCGCCTGCTGCTGTTGTTCTGCGGATACCAGTTGGTAACTCGCGTCACCCGCGTCATTCGACAGGTAGTCGTAATCCAGCCCGCCGATCAGCTTGCCGACCGCCTCGGCCTGGTAGCGATGGCCGTAGTACACCGGCACCAAGGTTTCATCCAGCGACGAGCGTGCAGAATCCGCCACGTTGGCTGCAGGACCAAAGTTCTCCAGTGCGTGTTTGCGCAGCTCGGTCATCCGCTGGAATTCGTCCAGCGGCTCACGCCCGTTATCCCAGAGATGGGAATAAGCATGGGCATTATTGATGCTGCGAGAGTCCCGATCGGTAATAAAGCGCAGCTTCTGTTGTTGCGCCTCTTCGAGCACACTGTCGAGATATTCCGTTTCATCACCCTCGGCCACACCGTAGCCATAGCGGATCGCCAGCTTATCCCAGACGCCAATACCCGATGCATAAGCATTCTCCACATCGAGCTTGCTGCCAGCCAAAGTGACCAGCGGGGCTGGATAGTCCATTACCGACGCGCGATCTTCCGTGCTGGAAATAAAATTGTGCGCAAGGCCGATGGTGTGACCAACCTCGTGGGCGGAAAGCTGGCGAATACGCGCGAGCGCCATCGCCTTCAGCTGTTCCGTATCCGCATCCTTGTTGCCATAGGGCTGCAACAGGCCCTGAGCGATCAGGAAATCCTGGCGTACCCGCAGGGACCCTAGGGTGACATTCCCCTTCAGAATTTCACCGGTGCGCGGATCATAAATCGAATACCCATACGACCAGCCGCGGGTGGAGCGGTGCACCCAGTTGATCACGTTGTAACGCACATCCAGTGGATCCGCGCCTTCCGGCAGCAGCTTCACCTGAAAAGCGTTTTCAAAGCCGGCCGCCTCAAATGCGTCATTCCACCAGCTTGCGCCATCGATCAGGGCACTGCGTACCGGCTCCGGCACACCCGGGTCAATGTAATACACTATCGGCTCTACAGGCTCGTTGCTGCCCGGGCGCTTCTCCAGTCGATGCCGGAAGATAAGCCGCTGATCCATGGGTTGGTCGATGGCGGTGGCATAGTCACGGAAAATCAGCGGGAAATACCCGGAGTTACTGTGAAAGCGTCGCGGCTGGTAACCGTCGTCCGGGAGGGCCACCAGAGAAATATGCTGGCGTAAGGTGGCGAGCTGTGGGGTCGGCACCACCTCCTGCATGTATTGGCCCGGATCACTGCCGGCAAAAGTGAGCTGTGCCTCAAATTCACTATTCTGCGGAAAGTTTTTGGTGCGCGGCAGGTAGATCGCAGAACGATCTTTATCCAGACTGTAGCTGCCCTGCCCAGCCTGCTTGAGCCGTGCAGTAATACCGTGCTGGTCGCTCAAGACAAACGGAGTGAAGTCCACCAACACCGCACCCCCTTCTTCAGCCAGTACCTTAAACCCCCAAATCACCGAGGACGCAAAGGCTTCGGATACGGCGCGACGTTCTGCCGGATTATCCGACAGGGCCCGATATTTCAGATTTACCTGGTGCAACAACACCTTGTTGCCCACCCGCTCAAATTTAACCACACGGCTTTCGCCCACCTGGTTACGGTCCAGGCCAACCGGGTTGGACCCCAGCCCCTGCGCGAGCCCGGTGAGCAAGAGCAGCTCGCGGTCGAACGCATCGACCTGCAGTAACAGCCGCCCCTGCTGGGGGTCCCAGAAGTAATCAAACAGCCCCTGCTGCCGCTCCATACCGGAGGTGATTGTGGCAATTGACTCCGCGCGTGAAAAAACGCTGAGAGATAAGGCACCTATTAACAGAACAACAGCAATAATCGACCGACGTGGCATGGTCCCCCCAAAAACATATTGGTCATTGTTAGACAATGCGGAAGAGTACCATCCGCACAAATCCAGTTCACCGCATACCATGCAAAGCCTGTGATTTGGTACCGCGACTTCCACTGATCTTCAAAAACACTCGCTTCACCCTCCGAACGGGCACCCCCACCATCCATCCGCACTCGTTGGCACGGTTAATGCTTTTTACAACCTGTTCAACGAAGAACAATCTGGGGGAGCCGATGAGTTTCGAGGAAATTTCTCTATTTATCCTACTGCTTTGCGCTGCAGGTTTGATTGCAGGTATCACCGCGGGACTATTTGGAAATGGTGGCGGGTTCGTAGTGGTTCCTGCACTACTAGCGGTGTTCCCTTTCCTGCACAGTGCCAGCGACGAAATGATGCGCGTCGCGGTAGGCACCTCACTCGCCTCCATTGTAATTTCTTCGGCACGCTCGGTGCAGGCCCACAGTAAACGCGGGGCAGTAGATTTTAAGGTATTACGGGACTGGTCCATATGGATCGTTTTGGGGGTCGGCGCAGGCCTCTACATCGCATCCTTTACCGACAGCAAAAGTCTGATCTATGTGTTTGCCGGGGGTGTATTGCTGTATTCCATCTATTTTCTTTTCCCCAATTTGTTCGACGGTCTAAAGGGCAAGCTTGAAATGCCCACAGGATTTGCCCGTGCGAGCCTGGCAAGCTTTCTAGGGGGATTTTCTTCCTTACTCGGCATCGGCGGCGGCACCATAACGGTGATGACCATGGTGCTGTGCAATCGACCGGCGCACCAAGCTGTGGCAACCGCTTCGGGTATTGGTTTTCTTATCGGGCTTCCAGGCGCCATCGGTTTCCTGCTGATGGGCCTGGGCGCACCAGACCTGCCAATAGGTTCCATCGGCTATATCAATGTTCCGGCACTGATCGCCATCTCAATTTTTTCAATTATTTCTGCGCCCATCGGTGCGCGCTGGGCGCACAGCCTGAACGAGCTGCACCTCAAGCGTCTGTTTGGCGTTTATTTGATAGCAGTGTCCATGGCGATGTTTGCCAAGGCCTGACCGACAAAACACGGTGCCAATCAAATGCACCACCATTGACCTTACCGGGAGGAAAATAATGCATAAATCGCTCAGCAGAAGGTTATTTCTACAGGGGGCGACGGCCGGCGTCTCCGCCGCTCTGGCGGCGACAAGCACAGCCAGCCTGGCCGCAAGCGCCAAAGAAATAACACGCCCAACGCCACTATATGGTCCGCCTCCAGGCGTCGCAAAACTCAATGCTAACGAAAACCCCTACGGGCCAAGTCCGGCTGCACTCAAGGCAATGATGGAGGCAAGCCAAAAAGGGGCCTATTACGTCTATGACAGCGTCATGCGCCTGAAAACCATGATTGCTGAACGACATGGTTTGACCCCGGAGCATGTCACACTCGGCTCTGGCTCCAGCGCCGGACTCGCTGCCGCGGCAATCACTGCGGCGCAGACCGGGAATATTCTCGGACCAGACTTGTTCTGGGATACCACATCGCGCGTGGTTGAGATTCAGAGTATTGGTGAGATTAAACGACTGCCAAAACTGGAAAGCCTGGCCATTGATCTCGATGCCATGTACAACGCTATCGATGACAGCATCTCCATGGTTCAGGTGACCAATCCGAACAACCCGACGGGTATGCTGATCAACCCGGAAGCTATGCGCAATTTTTGTATCAAGGCATCAAAGAAATGCACCGTTCTGGCCGATGAGGCGTACAACGAACTCACCGACAACAGCGATCTGAATACAGTAATACCTCTGGTAAAGGATGGGCACGACATTATCGTCGCACGTACGTTTTCCAAGATTTACGGATTGGCCGGCATGCGCGTCGGGTATCTGATTGCCCAGCCGGAAAAGATCGAGCAGATGGAAAAGTATGGGCTCGGCTGGTACGGATTGAATCAGGCCGGTCTTGCTGCTGCGATTGCCTGTTACGAAGACCATCGTTTTATGGATTACTCGCGCACAAAAGTTCTGGAAGCCCGTGAGATGGTCACTGCGGCACTGAAAGAGCATGGACTTTCCGCACTCCCCTCAGTGACCAATTTTATGTTTGTGAACCTCGGAGATCTGAATGCGGAAACTTTCCGCGCAGAAATGGCCAAGGAAAACGTACTGATAAGAGGCATTTATCGCGATTACACCAATTGGTCGCGGGTCAGCATGGGGCATTTGGAGGATGTGGAGAAATATACCGCCGCACTACCCAAGGTACTGCATCGTATGAGCTGATGCTTTCCGTTGGATTCGCTCACTGGCCAGCTATGCTGGCCTTTTTTATGTCTGCGCTTCCGCCGTAAAAACTCAATTCAAAAAAATCCCCGCATTGCGGGGATCAAAAGTGCTAAGACAAACAACGTAATTAGAAGTCGTGGTTCAGGCTCATATAGTAGAAGCTTCCCTGCCAATCCACCACGGTGTCCGATGGGTAAAGTTGGCCACAACAGTAGTCACCTAGTGCATCTTTTTCCGGGTACTCATCAAAAATGTTGCGGCCACCAAGACTCACGTTGGTGTTATCCGTTATATGGTATTTGCCTTCCAAATCCACCTGCACCACTGAATCATAGGCTTGGTAAATCAGGCCACCATCGGAACCTTGCGAATTTTTGTAACTGCCGTACCAGTTTGCACGCGCCATAAAGGACAGCGCACCAAAGTCGTGAGTTGCAGTCACCGCGCCGCGCAGTGTTGGCTCAAAGTTTTCAAAATCGTACTGGTCCTCATCATTCAGATAGTCCGATGGATCCGAAGTAAATTCCGATTTGTTGTAATTCACCGATGCGGTGAGGTTGGTAGTGCTTTCATTGGCCCAGCTTAACGGGTACGTCGCGACCAGATCGACACCCTGGGTGCGGGTATCAAACGCATTGCTGAAATAGAAGACCCCACCAATGGACTCGGCACCAACAACGCCCGCATCGACTAGCGCCAGGTAGTTGTCGTATGCGGAGCCACTTCCACTATCGGCAGATACATCCAGGGTAGAGATCGCATAAGTACGGTCATCAACATCGATGCGATAGAAATCGATGGTCAAACTGAGATCGTCGAAATCAGCCGTCATACCAAAGGTAAAGTTGGTGGACGTCTCCGGTTTGAGAGGCTCCGCACCCAATGCCGCAGCGACATCGCTACTGGCCGGGAAAAGGCCGGTGGCAACCGGGAAGCCATTCGGCAGGCGGGTCGACACGTTGGTGGTGCCCTGCTGTCCTGGGGTGGGTGCACGAAAGCCGGTGCCAATGGATGAACGCAGGCCAATGCTGTCGGTCACGTCATATTGCATGGCCAGTTTACCGACCAGCTCTGAATCAAAATCGGAGTAGTCTTCAAAACGTACTGCGGCCTGTACAAACAATTGATCGGAAAGATCCGTGCTCAAGTCACCATACACCGCGTAGGAATCGCGGGAGTAGCTACCGCTGTACTCCGGCGCGTATCCGGGGAAGCCATTTGAGCCGACGCCCACCACCGTGTATACCGGGTCGCCGCCGTTCAGGCTACAGTCCAGGGTTGAACCGTTATCGATGACGGCTTGCCCTGAAGCTGTGGGTGTGCCGTTCGCGCTACAGAAATCCCATGGGTCCTGAGTCGCGTAGGGTCCCGCTGTGTAGGAATCGGCGTCACCGCCGCTGAGCTCATAAGACTCATCCATATAACTGAAGCCAAAGGCCGCGGTCACATCACTGGGTAGGCCAATACTCAACTCTTTGGAAAAGTCTGCCTGGATCTGCATTTCCTCATTGGCGAGCGTTCCGGGGTTAAATTTGGTTGGGCTGTCGGGCCCCATGGATGGATTGATAGTATTTTTCAGGGTGTACGCAACTTCCGAGTAACCGTAGCGCGCACTGAAATCGTACAGTAGTCCGGAAGTGGTCTCGCCTTTTACCCCGGATGCTGCCGAATAGTCGGTGACGTCACCGAAAAATCTTGGGGTAAAGCCGCCGGGGAATTTCTCCAGCGGGCTGTAAATGGAACCATCTTCGGTGCGAAGATCCATAATGGTGCCATTGTTCGGGTAACGATAATAAAAGCTGCCGTCGGCTTCGCTTTCGGAGTAGTTACCAAACGCATAAAGTTGCAGGCCGTCGGCAACATCGTAACCAGCGTTAAAGAACATGCGTGCAGCTTCCGCGTTTGGCTGCCCCCAAGGCTGCACAACATCGCCTTCCAATGAGGCAGTTTTTGCCGCTTCGATAAATTCCGGGTCCTGCTCTTCCAGACAAAACCAGGCTTCGCAGTACTGTTCACTGCGGGAAGTGAAGTCCTGCTGCGAGACCTCCGCGGAGATACTCAGGAAGCCAGCACTACCCAGGGGCATACCGACATTGCCAGTTGCAGTGGACTGGAAGCCATCACCTTCACTGTACTCACCGGTACGCAATCCAAAAGAGCCGCCCGCGGCATTGTCCTTGAGAATAAAGTTGATCACGCCCGCGATCGCGTCCGAGCCATATTGTGCAGCCGCACCATCCCGCAGCACCTCGACCGACTTCAAGGCAGAGCTGGGGATGGTTGCGATGTCCGGGCCCTGGGTGCCGGAACCGCCAATTTCCACCAGCGCCGCGCGATGCCGACGCTTTGAATTTACCAGTACGAGAGTTTTATCCGTTGGCATACCCCGTAATTGCGCCGGCCGGATAAAGGTTCCTCCATCACTGATGGGTTGGCGAGATACGTTATAGGAGGGGACCAGCGTTTTCAGAACATCGTTTGTATCCGTGTGCGATACCGATTCCAACGCGTCACTGCCAAACACATCCACCGGCACCGGCGAATCCGAGACCGAGCGCGGCTTTCCCCGCATTCCGGTTACCGCGACCTCTTCGATTTCTTCCGCCAGAGCTGGCGCACTGGATGCCATCGCACTACTGGCGATAATGGCGGCTACTGCATAACTGAGAGACTTCTGTTTAAGAGATTTGTGGTTCATTGGTGACCCCTTTTTTTTTGCGATTGCCATAACTTTTTTTTCTTGATGAATTTGTTTCGGGCAAAGGAACCCCCTGCGGCGCACTCGATTAGTGCTTGCAAACTTACGGGTAACTTTTTTGGTTCTCTAACGGCGCGACGCGGTTTGCGGCGCAATATTCAGCACAATATCCGGAGCGATATCCGTGAACATCAGTATTTGGTGATCAGTTACTCTGACACGAGCAATATGTGTGCCAGATTTTTTACCGGGCGGTGCATCCAAATACGCTCATCGATGTGTCATACCCAAAACACCTGTTATGGAATTCCCGATGAAGCTGATACTCCCCTTTACTTTCGCCGCCCTGGCCACCATGGCAACCGTCACTTTCGCGGCGGAAGATATGTCCATTTCCCATGATGGCAATAGCTGCAATGTTTCCATGCATCATCAGGTGACCGTTGGGCCGGACTTCCTGGAGGTGCGTGATGAAAACGACCTGACACCACTGATTGCATTCAGCAAGCCAGATCAGCTGGCTGTGGGCGATGATGGCCTGACTCTGACGGCGGATCAGCAAAAGCTGATGCAGCAATACCAACAGCAACTGCACCACACCGGCGAAGAGGTATCCCTGCTGGCAGTTGCCGCAGTCGACGTGGCACTGGAGGGGCTGGGCATTGCATTGACGGCCCTGGCGGGGCCCGACGACCCGGATACCGAATACTTCCTGCACGAATCCAGCCTGATCCGCAGCGAGGTTATCGCCAAGCTGCAGCACCCAGGCGATGTCTACTCATTTGGCACCCCGTGGGTGGAAGGGGTACTGGAAAGCACCCTTGAAGAAGAACTGGAACCACGCATCGCAGCACTGGCAACCCGTTCTGCCGGCAAGATCGCCTGGCACGCGATGAAGGCGGTATTTACCGGCGGCCGTAGTGTAGAGGCTCGCGCCGAAGCGGCGGCAGAAGAAGCGGAAGCATTAGTAGAAGAAAAAGCGGAAGCATTGGAAGCCCGCGCAGATACGCTGTGCGCGCAAATGGAATCTCTCGACACGCTCGAGACCGAGCTACACCGCGCCATTCCAGAGCTGAATGGGCTCGACCTGATTAAATTCGATCGCCGAGGTTAACGGACCACCTCGAGAGCGAGACTCCTAACACTCCCCAAGTGTTTGGCCGCATCCCCCTAAAGGTATGCGGCCTTTTTTATTGGGCGGTCAGGATTTTTTATCCACACCCAGCTCGCCTAGGGTCTGTGCCATATCCTGGGCACTGGTGGCAGGCTGGATATCACGATCAATCTTCAAAATATTGCCATCTTTACCAATGTAGAAAGTCACACGTTTGGCCATATTGAGTACCGGCATTTTCACGTCGTAGGCCTCGGCGACCTCACCGGTGGGGTCACTCAGCAGGGGAAAGTCTGCTTTCATCTCTTCGGCAAACTTGGTGTTGTCTTCCAGGTCGTCAGTACTGGCCATGAAATAGGTCACGTCATAAGCACGAATCAGATCACCATTTTCAGCCAGCGACTTGCACTCAATGGTGCAACCTTTGGTAAAGGCTTTCGGATACCAGGCAATCACAACCGCCTGCTTGCCCTTGAAATCGGACAGCGTGTAGGTTTTTCCATCGGAAGCCTTCAAAGAAAACTCCGGCGCCGGGCTTCCCACCTCGAGTGCCATTGCTGGAATGGTTACAACAAATAGCGCCACCAAAAAAAACAATGCTCTCACTTTCCTCTCCTTAACCTTAATTGCGACTAAAAAGGCAGGTCTGCCTTACTCAATAATTATTTGTCCACGGTCAGTGTGGGGTTTTTCCCCACAGTCTTCAATGGATAGTCCTCTGGAGAATACGGTTTTTTGTGCAATTCGGATCAGGAACCGCCTCACGCTCTACGCTCTACGCTACTATGGCACGCTTATCCAATCACGCAGGTGCCTTGCGGGACGCGGGTAGACACGAGAATGACATTCTAGCGTGCCAGAAACTCTGAAAAGCGTGCTTCCAGATCAGCAGCGGCAACAAGCTCACCTTTACGGCGCAGGATTTCAATCACACACTCGGCAGTACACAGGCCGCCGTCGCGCTGGTTGCGACGTAAATTGAAACGTGATGGGCGACCGGGTGTCAGCTCAACACGGAGGGCGCTATTCAGGTAGGCGCTGCGGTTAAACATTTTGCGCGCTTCCTGCCAGGTCGCATCCAGCAGAATAAACGTTTGGCAATCCTCCACGGAGAGAGGTTCCGTAGAGGCATTCCCTCCGTGTACTTCGCTAGCCGGATATACCAGCCCCGTATCAGCTCGCTGCAAAAGCTGCAGCAATTGCACATCCGGCTCGGTGCGCTTCCATACCACACGGCGCACTACGGCTGCCGCCTCCCCCACCAGCGCTAACTTGCCGGTATTTGTGGGCTTGGCCAGTTCACGCTCATGGGTAAGCAGTATGATCTCCACGTGGCTATGTAAGTGACTGCCCATGCAGGGCGCGGGTCACATCAAGCATACGATTGGCAAAGCCCCACTCGTTGTCGAACCAGATCAACACCTTGACCAGCTTGCCCCCAGCCACTCGAGTCTGGCTGGCATCGACGATGCCGGAGCGCGGGTCGTGGTTGTAATCGGACGAAGTCAGCGGTTCTTCACTGTACCCAAGCACTCCACAGTATCCGGTTTGCGCTGCAGCCTTGAGCACGGCATTGACTTCCGCCTGGGTGACCGACCGATGCAGCTGCACCGAGAGATCGATGGCGGAAACGTTGATGGTGGGTACACGCATGGCCTGGGCTTCAAACTTGCCGGCCATTTCCGGGAGTATGCGTTCGATGCCGCGGGCGAGCCCGGTATCCACGGGAATGATAGAGCCGATGGCTGAGCGCGTTTTACGTAAATCGGTGTGGTGATAGGCATCGTTCACCGGCTGATCATTCATCGCCGAGTGGATGGTGGTGATCACCCCTGCATCAATGCCAAAGGCGCTGTCCAGCGCGGCAATTACGGGAATGCTGCAGTTTGTGGTGCAGGAAGCGGCGGAGATGATGGTTTCCTCTCCGCTCAGCGTGCTGTGGTTAACCCCATAGACGATGGTGGCATCGACGTCGTTTTTCGCGGGCTGCGAGAAGATGACTTTTTTCGCTCCGGCCTGGAGGTGCAGTTCGGCGCGCTCGCGCTCGGTAAAACTGCCGGTGCATTCGAGGACAATGTCGACTTGAGGCGAGCGCCAGTCGAGGTCTTCCAGCTCGCTGTAATGGGTTACGGAAATCTTGTCGCCGTTCACCAGCAGGGTGTCGTCCTGCACGGCAACGTCGCCGATAAAGCGACCGTGGACGGTATCGTATTTGGTGAGATGGGCAATGGTGGCACAATCGGCCAGCTCATTGATGGCGACGATCTGCAGTTGATCGCGCAGGTTGGATTCGTACAGGGCTCGCAGAACGCTGCGTCCTATGCGGCCGTAGCCGTTGATCGCGAGTCTTATCGGGTTGGGCATGTATACCTCGGGCTATGTCCACCGCCCTTGGTCAATGCTCGGTTGTCGTGCGGTGGCGGCTGGCTACCGGATGCGGATTTTCAGGATCACTGTAAACCCATCCCTGGGCGTTGCGGCGCAAACCTCCTGTTTGCGACGCTCCTGAAAATCCGCATCCGATACCCAGCCTGCGATTCAGACCCCGCTCATTTGCTGCGGAGTCGAACGTTTTACTTCAGCAGACCTTCTACAGCCTCAACCACTTTATCGGTGGTGATGCCGAAGTGCTTCATCAGGTCACCAGCCGGTGCGGATTCACCGAAGGTTTCCATACCGATGATGGCACCGTCAAAGCCGACAAACTTATACCAGTAGTCCTTGTGCGCAGCTTCCACGGCAACGCGGGCGCGCACGGAAGACGGCAGTACGGATTCGCGGTAGTCGGCGCTCTGTGCAGAGAAAGCTTCGGCACACGGCATGGAGACAACGCGCACCTTGCGGCCGGAAAGCTGTTCGGCAGCGGCGGTGGCGAGTTCGACTTCGGAGCCGGTGGCGATGATGATCGCTTCCGGTTCGCCGTCGCAATCACGCAGGATGTAACCACCCTTTTCAACGTTGGCCAGCTGCTCATCGGTACGCGCCTGCGGGGCCAGGCCCTGACGGCTGAAGATCAGCGCGCTGGGGCCTTCGCTGCGGGCGATCGCCATTTTCCAGCTTACCGCGGACTCGGTGGCGTCACAGGGGCGCCAGGTCTGCAGGTTCGGGGTGGCGCGAAGAGCAGTCAGCTGCTCTACCGGCTGGTGAGTCGGGCCGTCTTCACCCAGACCGATGGAGTCGTGGGTGTAAACGAAGATGACCTTTTGCTTCATCAGCGCGGCCATACGTACGGCGTTGCGGGCGTATTCCATAAACATCAGGAAGGTCGCGCCGTAAGGTACGAAGCCGCCGTGCAGGGCGATACCGTTCATGATGGCGCTCATGCCGAATTCGCGCACACCGTAGTAAACGTAGTTACCGGAGGCATCGTCTGCGCTTACACCTTTGGTACCCGACCAGATGGTGAGGTTGGAGCCGGCGAGGTCAGCGGAGCCGCCGAGGAATTCCGGCAGCAGCGGGCCGTAGGCATTGAGGCTGTTCTGGCTGGCCTTACGGGAAGCGATTTTCTCGGCATCCGCCTGGCACTGCTTGATGTACTCGTCGGCCTTGGCCATGAAGTCCGCCGGCAGCTCGCCGCTCATGCGGCGTTCAAATTCGGCAGCCAGTTCCGGGTGAGCGTCTTTGTAGTCTTCGAAGATGTCTTTCCACTCGTCTTCCTGCGCTTCGCCTTTGGCGCGCGCGTCCCACGCGTGGTACAGGTCTTCAGGTACGTGGAAAGGCTCGTGTTTCCAGCCCAGGGTTTCGCGCACCAGGGCGATTTCGTCGTGGCCCAGCGGTGCGCCGTGACACTCTTCGCGACCCTGCTTGTTCGGGGAACCAAAGCCGATCACGGTTTTGCAGCAGATGATGGTGGGCTTGTCGGTTACCGCGCGCGCCTCTTCAATCGCCGCCTTGATCGCCGCCGAATCGTGACCGTCTACGTTCGGGATCACGTGCCAACCGTAAGATTCGAAACGCTTCGGCGTGTCGTCGGTGAACCAGCCTTCTACTTCACCGTCGATGGAAATGCCGTTGTCGTCGTAGAAGCCGATCAACTTGCCCAGGCCCAGGGTACCGGCCAGGGAGCAGGCTTCGTGGGAGATGCCTTCCATCAGGCAGCCGTCACCGAAGAAGCAGTAGGTGAAGTGGTCCACCAGCTCGTAGCCATCGCGGTTGAACTGGGCTGCCATCACTTTTTCGGCCAGCGCCATGCCCACCGCGTTGGTGATGCCTTGGCCCAGCGGGCCGGTGGTGGTTTCTACGCCCGGGGCATAGCCGTATTCCGGGTGACCCGGGGTCTTGGCGTGCAGCTGACGGAAGTTCTGCAGCTCGTGGATGGACAGGTCATAGCCTGCCAGGTGCAACAGGGAATACAGCAGCATGGAACCGTGGCCATTGGACAGCACGAAGCGGTCGCGATCCGCCCACTCGGGGTTGGCCGGATTGTGTTTCAGATAGTCGTTCCACAGCACTTCAGCGATATCTGCCATGCCCATGGGGGCGCCAGGGTGACCACTGTTGGCTTTTTGGACCGCGTCCATAGACAGGGCGCGGATGGCGTTAGCCTTTTCTGTGCGAGACGGAGTAGAAGACATAGGGATCTCTCGGTTTGGGATCTTCGGTTCATCAGATGCGCTGCGGTTCCGGCTCTGACGGCCAGTATGCCGCGGTACCTTTCTGCCGGCGCTTATGCTGTCCGGCAAAACGGGGGGCGTATTTTCCCGTACTACCCGGTGGGGCGTAAAGTCTAAGGGTTCGTTTCTTCCTTCAGCACAGCAACATTTTCCTAACAAATCGCAATCCAGCTGTACCCGCGGGATTCTCCATGGAATTCACCCCATCTGCATCAATTTTTTTAAATACAGCTAAATCAAAAATTTTTGATATAGATCAAAAGCACTGCTAGACTCCCCGCCATGCTTGAGTCCAATAGTGCCTCCAGCCAAGCGGCCGGGGATGACAAACAACATACCAGCAACCAGATTCCGCAACTGGCGGCGACCCTGAAGGCCGCCGGCGATCCGTTGCGCCTGGAGATATTGCGCCTGCTGGCGCAGGACTCCTACAGCGTGCTGGAGCTGTGCCACATCTTCGACCTGCGCCAGCCGGCACTGTCGCACCACCTGAAGGTGCTCTCCCAGGCTGGACTAGTGAGCAAACGCCGCGAGGGCAACAACCTGTTCTACCGGCGCACCGCCAACAGCGACCTCCTCCAGCAACTGTTCAGTGGTCTCGACCAGCTGCCGCTGGCCGCTGACCGCGCCGCCACCGTGGCCCAGGTTGCCGCCGAGCGTGCCGAGGCCTCGCGCCGCTTCTTTGCCGACTACGGCAACCGCTTCCGCGAACAGCAGGAGCTGATCGCCAGTTATAGCGTCTATGGGCCACAGGTAGCACAGCTGCTGAAACCCGGCCGTCACGCGCTCGAGGTTGGCCCAGGTGAGGGAGAGTTCCTGGAAGAGCTGACCAGTCGCTTCGGCACGGTAACCGCGCTGGACCTTTCCCAGACCATGCTCGAGCGAGCGCAGGCGTTTTCCGATGAAAAGGGCCTGCAGAATATCGAGTTCGTGTGTGATGACACACGTGCCGCCGCAGCCCGCCCGGAGAGTGCGGACTGCATTGTGGTGAATATGGTGTTGCACCACACGCCAGATCCCGCGCAGATTTTTCACGATCTGCAAAAGTCTTTAAGGGCCGGCGGGCAGCTACTGATTACCGACCTGCACGACCACGCGCAGGACTGGGCACGGGATGCCTGCGGCGACTTGTGGTTAGGTTTCGCGCCCCAGCAGTTGATCGAATGGGCGTCGGACGCAGGCCTGAGCAAAGGGCGCAGTGTGCACAGCGCGCTGCGCAATGGCTTCCAAATTCAAATTCAGGAATTTGTGAAACCCTGACAATTCCCAAAAAACGTCTTCAAGCAGCAAACCATTTACGTACTAGCCAAGTACTAGGCAGTGTCGGCGGGAGAAACCGCAGTTCCCCGCGCCAGCATAGGAATAACGGAAGCGCGCCAAGCGCAATAGGAGAACTCAGCATGAGTGAATACAGCATTTTTACTTCGGAATCTGTCTCCGAAGGCCATCCAGACAAAATCGCCGACCAGATTTCCGATGCGGTACTGGACGCCCTGCTGGCACGCGACAAAAACGCCCGTGTTGCCTGTGAAACCCTGGTAAAAACCGGTATCGCAGTTATTGCCGGTGAAATCAGCACCAGCGCCTGGGTCGACCTGGAAGACCTGGTGCGCAAGGTAATCACCGATATCGGTTACACCTCTTCTGCGGTGGGATACGACGGTGAAACCTGTGGTGTAATCAATGTGATCGGCAAGCAGTCTGTGGATATCGCCCAGGGCGTGGATCGGGTAAAACCGGAAGACCAGGGCGCCGGTGACCAGGGTCTGATGTTCGGCTATGCCACCGACGAAACCCCGACCTTCATGCCGTCCCCGGTGTACTACGCACACCGTCTGGTAGAGCGTCAGGCAGAAGCGCGCAAGTCCGGCCTGCTGCCGTGGCTGCGCCCAGACGCGAAGAGCCAGGTTACCTTCCGCTACAACGAACAGGGCGAGCCCTGTGCGATCGACGCGGTAGTGCTGTCTACCCAGCACAACGAAGAAGTGTCCCAGGAAGATCTGCGCGAAGCGGTTATGGAGCTGATCGTGCACCACGTGCTGCCGGCCGACCTGCTGCATGAAAACACCAAGTACCACATCAACCCGACCGGCAAATTTGTGATCGGTGGACCTGTGGGCGACTGCGGTCTGACCGGCCGTAAAATCATCGTGGACACCTATGGCGGTTCCGCCCGTCACGGCGGCGGCGCTTTCTCCGGTAAGGATCCATCCAAGGTTGACCGTTCCGCAGCGTATGCAGGCCGCTACGTAGCGAAAAATATCGTCGCCGCCGGTCTCGCCAAGCGCTGTGAAATCCAGGTTTCCTATGCGATTGGCGTCGCCGAGCCGACCTCTGTTTCTATTAACACCTTCGGCACCGGCAACATCAGCGACGAAAAGCTGATCGAACTGGTGCGGGAAAACTTCGACCTGCGCCCCTACGCAATCTCCAATGCGCTGGACTTGCTGCACCCCATGTATCAGCTGACTGCTGCCTATGGCCACTTCGGCCGCGAGCCGTTCGAGCACAGCTACAAGTGGATCGACAGCAACGGTAAGGAACAGGTAGAGACCTTCACCGCTTTCCCGTGGGAAAAAACCGACAAAGCGGAAACCTTGCGCGCTCAAGCGGGCTTCTAATCAAAAAAACACCGAATACAGAGGCCCGCACGGGCCTCCAAGAAAATTCTCAAGGATCTAACTAGTGAACCAAATGAGCACCGAATTTAAAGACTTCAAGGTTGCAGACATCAACCTGGCCGACTGGGGCCGCAAGGAAATTGAAATTGCCGAAGGCGAAATGCCGGCACTGATCACCCTGCGTGAAAAGTACCGTGCGGAGCAGCCGCTGGCAGGCGCCCGCATCATGGGCTGCATCCATATGACCATCCAGACCGCGGTGCTGATTGAAACCCTGGTGGCGCTCGGCGCAGAGGTGCGCTGGTCTTCGTGCAACATTTTCTCCACTCAGGATCACGCCGCTGCGGCCATCGCCGCGCGCGGAATCCCGGTATTTGCCTGGAAAGGTGAGACCGAAGAGGAATACGAGTGGTGCCTGGAACGCACCATCGGCGCAGACGCCGCTGGCTGGCAGCCAAACATGATTCTCGATGACGGCGGTGACCTCACTGAACTGCTGCACCGCAAGTACCCCGAGCTGCTGGACAACTGTCACGGCATCAGTGAAGAAACCACCACCGGTGTACACCGCCTGCAGGACATGCTGAAGGCAGGCACCCTCAAGGTGCCGGCGATCAACGTGAACGACGCCGTAACCAAGAGCAAAAACGACAACAAGTACGGTTGTCGCCACAGCCTGAACGATGCCATCAAGCGCGGCACCGACCACCTGCTGTCCGGCAAGAAGGCGCTGGTTATTGGTTACGGTGATGTGGGCAAAGGCTCAGCCGCGTCCCTGCGTCAGGAAGGCATGATCGTAAAAGTGACCGAGGTTGACCCCATCTGTGCCATGCAGGCCTGTATGGACGGTTTCGAACTGGTTTCCCCGTACATCAACGGCGAGAACAATGGCACCGCAGATTGCATCGACCGCGCCCTGCTCGCCAATACCGACCTTATCGTGACGACTACCGGCAACGTGAATGTGTGCGACGCGCACATGCTGGCGGCGCTGAAGTCCGGTGCAGTGGTGTGCAACATCGGCCACTTCGATAACGAAATCGACACCGCGTTTATGCGCGAAAACTGGGAATGGCAGGAAGTAAAACCGCAGGTGCACAAGATTGTGCGCGACGCGGCGAGCAACGATCACCTGCTGCTGTTGTCCGAAGGCCGCCTGGTGAACCTGGGTAACGCCACCGGCCACCCCAGCCGCATCATGGACGGCTCCTTCGCCAACCAGGTACTGGCACAGATCCATCTGTACAAGGAAAAGTTTGCCGACCTGCCCGCAGACCAGAAAGTGTCCGCGCTGTACGTAAAAGTACTGCCGAAGCACCTGGACGAAGAAGTGGCCAAGTACATGGTCGAGGGCTTTGGCGGTGTAATCACACGCATGACCGAAGACCAGGCCAAATACATTGGCGTATCGGTTGACGGCCCGTACAAGCCAGAAAGCTACAAGTATTAAGATGCCTCAGGACCGGTCGCGCACCACCCTCGCGACCGGTATCCGAGGGAACGGAAAAGAACAATGAGTGATTTACGTATTAGTTTTGAGTTTTTCCCCCCCAAGACCGAAGAGGGTCGGGAGAAACTGAAGAACACCCGCGAGCAACTGCAAGTATTTAACCCGGAGTTTTTCTCCGTTACCTACGGTGCCGGCGGCACCACTCGCGATACCACCGCCAATATTGTGTGCGGCCTGCGGGAAAAGGGGGTTTCCATTGCGCCACACCTGTCATTTGGCGGCGACAACGAAGAGATCGTGCTGGGCCTGCTGAACCGCTACAAGGGAGCCGGTGTCGATCGTATCGTGGCCCTCCGCGGTGACATGCCTTCCGGTATGGGTGCAGTCGCCCAGCTGGTGTATGCCAACGAACTGGTGGCTTTTATCCGCCGCCATACCGGTGACCACTTTCACCTGGAAGTTGCGGCCTACCCGGAAATTCACCCGGAAGCAGAAAGCTACGACGACGATATTCGCTACCTGAAAGGCAAGTTTGACGCAGGTGCAGATAGCGCCCTGACTCAGTACTTCTTTAACCCGGATGCGTACTTCTACTTCCTGGACCAGTGCGCCAAGGCCGGTATCGATGCGCCGATTTATCCGGGCATCATGCCAATCACCAACTTCACCAACCTGGCACGCTTCTCGCGCAATTGCGGTGCAGAAATTCCGCGTTGGCTGAAATACCGCATGGAAAGTTTCAGCAATCCGGAAGATGTGAAAAAGTTGGGGTTGGAAGTGGTTACTGACCTGTGCGAAACCCTGCTCGAGGGCGGCGCACCGGGGCTGCACTTCTACACCATGAACCAGGTGGGACCGACGGCCAGTATTCTGGATGCACTCCAGTTGCAGCAAGAAGCCTGATTCCATTTCGCGGGCGGCGCCGTTAGCGGCGCTGCCAACTCTCAATTCGCTGGCGCTCCACTTCCCCCGTCTCGGCCAGCTTTCTTCGGCGACCCCAGGCGCACATTGAGTGGCTTGCCGTCAAAGTCGATCACCCGCACCACCAGCCGTCGATTTTTCTCACGCCCGCGCTGGGTAGCATTATCCGCGATAGGATCGGAATCACCGAGACCTGCGGCTTCCACTCGGCCGGAATCAATCCCTCGCTCCAGCAAAAACTGACGCACCCAGTCTGCACGCCACTGCGAAAGCTTGCGGTTTTTGTCGGGATCACCGGCATTGTCCGTATGCCCCTCCACCACAATTTTGAGTGCGGGAAAATCGCGCATGATGACAAGCAGGGCCTCGACGTCCCCCAGCGTATCCATCTTCGGAGCAAAGCCACCGGGAATGAAATCCACAGTCAGTACAAAGGTATCCCCCTGCTCTCGCGCCTGCCCCATCAAGTAGCGCACCATATCATCGCCAAATGGCGCCGCTGCGCGGGCGGTTTGCTCGCTCAAGCCGTTGCTCACGAGATCCCGCGGATCAAGGGTGTATTTCTTGGTGGGGTCGGTACAGCCCGTCGCAAGCATGATCGCGAACACAACAGGCGACACTGTGTGGGTATAACTACGACGGGTACGCGATGAAGACTTCGGACATGCGTGGGGCATGGGGCCAACTCCTTAACCAGAACGGGCGCCCGCAACGAAAACAGGCGCCTAGCGTTTTATCGATTCTAGAGTCGGAGAAAAGTATTCCCTAGGCGCTGCTACCCTAGGCGCTACTAGAGAACGCCCCCAGCCAGCATTTGCTATGGCCATATACCCTTTGGATTGCGCGATGCACAAGCGAATTTCTGATAAGACCGGAGGGACTCTAACCTTCACAAAATGCCCCAAGCCCTCTGGGAGATGGCTATGAACAAACAGCTCCTGCTTACTATCCTCGGCATTGCCGCTATTGCCTGGGCACTGGTATTTAACGCCAAGGTCACCGCGCAGCAAATCGTCACCGTCGATCCGGGAGATGCCTGGCTGAATGCCAGTGAAGGCTATCAGGAGAAAGTAACCTGGCGCATTGCCAGTAAGGGCGGTGCCGCCTCACCGCGCGGAGTATTTGTCAATCTGGATAACAATGAAGAGCTTGCGGTAGTGGACCAAATTCTCGAGTTCAGTGGCGACAGCGGTCAGCTGACGGAGATCGTACAGATTTCTCCGGTGCAGGCGCGCAGCTGGCATCAGAAAGGGGTGAGAAGAGTTGGCTACCGCCGCGTGTTTGCCGGCCCTGCAGGTAGCCTTTCCAACCATATCCTGTTTGATCTGGACTCCAGCGGTCGCCTGGCACAGGTAGAAGCCTCACCACCTTCACAGACCGTGAGCGGCAAATCCCGTCAAATGATGATGGCATGGAATCTGGATAGCGACCTGGGCAACATCAGCGCGACATCCACCAGCGGACAATTTCTGGTGGGCGACACAGTGATTTACGAGGTTGCTGAAGCGGTCACCGCGCAGGCCGGTAAGCCATTGCGAGAAACCGTTGAATTACCGCCGGGCCTGGTGCGGTCACTGCTGGCGCAGGGGATTAATGAGGTGCGCTACACCCGGACTTTTGTGGATGAAAAGGATACGCGGCGCAGCGCTTCGGTGGAAGTTCAATTGACGGAGTAGCGACCCACTACGTCAGGCCCGCTTGCAACGGGTTAGCTGGAACCAGAAAAACCCTTCCAGCAGTATGCCAAGCACAAGGAAGATGGCACCGCCGGCCGGGATGCCGAATACATAACAAGCGATCGCTGCAAACAGACACGCGAAGGCGATAAATATCCTTTTCAAGGTGCTCATAGCTTTAGTCTCTTTTTGCCTCGTTATTTTTCTATTTAGTTACTTTCTGTATGTCAGTTTTCCAGTGTTTCTCAAAAATAATCCAGCAGCAACTGCATATCGTTGATCACCCGCGCACCCTCCGCTTCCAGTTGGCGCGTGCGTGTAGCGTGCTGACTATATCCGATCACTGGCATGCCTGCCGATACCGCCGCTTGTACCCCGGCAATAGAATCCTCAACCACGAGGCAGTGCTCGGGGGCCACATTGAACTGCGCCGCACTGTGCAGAAACAGGTCCGGCCAGGGCTTGCCGCGACCGACATCGTCGGCGCTGTAGATGCGCCCGGCAAAGTAATCCCACAGACCGGTCTTGTTTAGCGTGATCTGCATTTTCGCGTGCGGACCGGACGAGGCCACGCAGGTTTGCAGGTCTGTGGTCTGTAACTTGTCCAGCACCTCATGAATACCGGTCACCGCCTCCAGCTCTGAGTGGAACGCGGCGCGAATACGGCTCTCTGTTGCATTGAAGTAAGACTGCGGCAGCGGGCCACCATAACGGGTTTCGATGTCGAGAATACAGTCTTGGGTAGAGCGGCCGCTGAACTCTTCATCCAACTGCTCGGCGGTTGCCGGCATACCGAGTTTCGTCATTTCCTCGGCAACCACGCGACACACGATCGATTCGCTGTCCACCAGCACGCCATCGCAATCGAAAATAACCAAACGGGTTTGGGTGGCAAAGCTATCCATGTTACTTCCAGTGTTACTTCTATCAGGTTGCGGAGATTAACAGGATGCCGATCAATACACCCGCAGCGCCCGCGACACGGACAACGTTTTCATTGCCATGGGCAATATTCAGTACGAACTCGCGGGTGCGCTCATAACCAGCCTGCAACGCGTAGGCACCGATCACCACCAGCAAGATGCCCAGCACATTGAACAATGTGTCCCAACTGCGGGTATCGGAAATCAACAGGAAGATAATGCCAATAACAATCCGCGCCCAGGCACCAAAGTAAAACATCTGCGGGTTCATGCGCTCGCCGAGATCGCGCGCGATCTGTGGCTTGAGGATAATCAGAATCGACATGGCGGTAATGGCAACGCCAATCAACCAAACGAGAGCTTTCATAGTGTATTCCCTGTTAGATATCGCCCCATTGATATTGCAGCACCGACAGTGCCGCTACCGGCGCCGTCTCGGTACGCAACACCCGCGGCCCCAACCGCAGCGGGTGAAAGTCCTGCTGCAGTGCCAGCTCAATTTCCTCTGCCGACAAGCCACCCTCCGGCCCCACCAATAATAGCGCGGCATCTGGGCGCCCGGATTGCTGTTCCAGCTCCGCCAGGGTCGCATCGGTGCGATGGTGCAACACCAGCTTCAGCGCCTCGCTGTCCTTGGCCTGATCGAGCAACTGCGGTAATTTCAGTGGCGGTAAAATCTCCGGCACCAGATTGCGCGCGCATTGCTCACAAGCACTGATGGCAATCTGCTGCCACTGGCCCAGCTTTTTCAGCAGGCGATCACCGGAAAGTTTCACCTCACAGCGCTCGGTAAACAGCGGCTGAATCTGCGCCACCCCCAACTCGGTGGCCTTCTGGATCACCCAGTCAAAACGATCGCCACGGGAAATACCAATCGCCAAGGTGATAGCCAGGGGCGACTGCCTGTCACCCTCACTAAAGGCGCCAATTTTCACCCGCGCCTTTTTGCCCGCCTCAACCAGTTCGGCCGCGTACTCACCGCCATAACCATCAAACAAAATAAGCGGACGCCCCGGCCCCAGGCGCAACACCTTAACCAGATGACGCGACGCCGCTTCATCGAGTTGAAGCTCTGCTTGGCCAGCCAAAGGCTGCGAAGAAAAAATACGAGGAATACGCAAAGGAACTTCCAGATCCAGGAAAACATTGCGAGAAGAGTAATACAGGCAGAGAGGAAGTTGTAGCTAGACAGGAATACGGGATAAGGCCGTTTGGTGGCCCTGCACGGAACAGTTGCCGCCCAGGTTGTGGAGTGCAGGGCCACCAAGCGGCCGCCACTGCACCCACAAAGTGCTCGAGTTATGCCCTCTCAATATCCAGCGGCAGTTCTTCAGCAGGCTTGTCGCCCTTCACCTTAACCCGCATAGTCTCAATGACTTTATACAGGTTGGGTACCAACACCAGCGTCACAAAGGTCGCACACAGTACGCCAAACGCCAGACTGACCACCATCGGAATCAGGAACTGCGCCTGAATCGAACGCTCGAACATAATCGGCACCAGACCGATAAACGTGGTGATGGACGTCAGGATGATCGGACGGAAGCGATCACGCCCCGCCTGTACCACCGCATCCATCACCGCCATGCCCTGCGCACGCAACTGATTAATCCGATCCATCAATACCAGGTTATCGTTCACCACCACGCCCGCAGCCGCCAGGAAGCCCAGCATGGACATGATGCTGATGTCGTAGCCCATCAGCAGGTGCCCCAGAACTGCACCAAAGAAACCAAACGGCACCGCCGTCAGGATCAACAGCGGCTGTGAGTAAGAGCGGAACGCAATCGCCAGCAACGCGTAGATGGTGAACAGGGACAGTACAAAGAAGGCACCAATGGCACTGCCGAACTCTTCCTCTTCCTGCATTTCACCGGCGGTCTTCAGACTGAAGCCCGGAAACTCGTTCTCCCATTTCTTCAGGTTCTTTTCACGCACCTGTTTCAAAATCTCGTGTGCCGGCGAGGTACCCGGGATCAACTCCGCGGTGATCTGCACCGTGCGCTCGCGATCGTTGCGGCGAATAGTGGTGTAGCCTGGCACATAGACCGCATCGGCCACCGCACTGAACGGGATTTCACCTTCATTGGTGCGGACACGGATACGGTCGATCTGCTCCTCACTGGCACGCTCTTCCTGTGGATAACGCACCATCACTCGCACATCTTCACGGCCGCGCGGGATACGCTGTACCTCTTCACCGTAGAAACCCTGACGCACCTGCTTGGCCACGTCGGCGAGGCCGATGCCCATATTGGTGGCGTGGGGCTTCAGCTGGATCTCAATGTCCTGACGCGCGGCGATCAGGTTGTCGCGTACATCGTAAACGCCAGCAAAGTTATTCAGCGCTTCTTTCACTGCATCGGCCGCACGGCGCATTTCCGCCATGTCACCGGAGGCAGTGCTGAGGTTGAGAGACATTCCCCTGCCACCATCGTTGATGGTGTGCTGAATATTCATCTCCTCAACACTTGCCGGCAACTTGCCCACATAGTCGCGCCATTTAAGCGCCAGTTGCTCGGAGGTAACGTCGCGCTCTTCACCTTCGGTAAGCTGCAGTAGCACGGTTACGTTGCCGCGCCACAGAAATACCATGGTGTTATCGACAAACTCCTTACCGCCGTTCAGCGCCAGCATTTCCGGGTCTTTCGCCAGCTGCATACCAGCGCGCTCGAACTGCTCCAGCACCCGCTTGGCCTCTTCAAAGGACTCGCCCTGGGCCATGGTGGTTCTGAGTTCCAGCAGGTCCGAGGGTACCGAAGGCGAAAACGCCTTGCCCACGTAGCCCTTGCCGAACAACACGAACGACAGGATCAGGGCGAGGAAGAAAACCATCACCGTGGTGCGGCTGTTACTGAGCGATTTTTCCAGCAACGGCAGATAGTACTTGTCGCCCGCAGTCTTCATGGCACCGGCGAACTTACCGCGCACGTCCTGCAGCTTGCGCCCCACACTCGAAGTGGCTTTCTTTTCGGGTTTCAGGCCCACCAGGTGCGCAGGCAGGATCAGCAGCGATTCCACCAGCGAGAACACCAGGCACAGCAATACCACCACCGGCAGCGCCATCATCATCTGTGAGGTGTAGCCCGGCAGGAACAGCATGGGCACGAAGAACACCATGGTGGACACCACCGCGAAAATCACCGGTGCGGATACGGTTTTCACCCCGGCCTCGGCGGCTTTCAACCCGGTCTCGCCACGGTCGTGGGCGGCGTGCACCGCCTCGCCCACAATAATCGCATCGTCCACCACGATACCGAGAATCATCAGGAAGGCGAACAATGACAGCATGTTCAGGGTGATACCGGTAACCGGCAGCAACCAGAAGGCGCCCATAAACGCGGTAAAGATGCCCACGGTTACCCACACTGCCAGTGCCGGGCGCAGGAACAGCATCAGCAACACAAACACCAGCGCCAGACCGGTTACCGCGTTCCAGAACAGCATGCTCATGCGGCTTTCGTAGGATTCAGAGAAATCGAACCAGGTCTCGAACTCCATGCCCGGCGGCAGTGTTTTACGCGCTTCTTGCATAAATTCGCGGATGCCTTCGGCGGTGGCCACCACGTCCAGCGGCTCACCCTGCATAACCCGCAGGTTCATCGCCGGCTTGCCATTGAAGCGGATAATGGAACCCTCTTCCTCGAAGCCGTCATTGATCGCCGCCACATCACGCAGCAACAACTGGGTACCGTCCGCGCGGCTGATCACCGGAATACGCGCGAAGTCTTCCGCAGTGTACGCCTGCCCACGGGTCTGCACCTGGATATCCCCGCGGTCGGAACGCACGCGACCGGCGGACAGGTCCAGTGACGAACGACGGACCGCATTGGCGACATCATCGAAGGACAGATTGAAGCGACGCAGATTCACTTCGGAGACTTCAATGGAAACCTCGTCGGCGCGATCACCCCACACATCCACACGGCGCACGCCGGGAATCAGCATCAGTTTGTCGCGCAGGTCCAGCGCGGTTTCCTTGAGCTGGCGCGCAGAAACCGGACCACCGATGGCGATCATCATCATCTGCTGTTCCCACTCTTCCAGCGAGATCACCGGGCGTTCGATATCCGCCGGGAAGGTGTTGATGGAATCCACCTGCACCTTGATGTCGTTCAGCAAACGTAGTTCGTCGTAACCGTCGACCGCCTGAATACGTACGGTGCTGTTACTGCGCGAAGACCAGGAGTTCACCTCCTTAATGCCCTTCACTTCGGAAATCGCCTGCTCGACCCGCTGGGTTACCTGCTGTTCCACCTCCGCGGGGCCGGCACCAGGGAAGCTGATGTTGATCCGCACCACCCCGGGGTTAATCGCCGGGAACACTTCGCGCCCGACGTGAGAAATACCAAACATACCGCCGATGATGATCATCACCATCAGCAGGTTGGCCGCCTTACTGTTGCGGACGAACCATCCAATAATGCCCTGCATAATTAATAGGCTCCCTGTGCGGATGCGGCACTGCCACCGGCAGTATCGGTACCCTCGCTCTGTGGTTCATCGGATGGCATTTCGGGTTGCCCGCCCAAGTACAGGCCGGACGGTTTCTCATTCAGTGGATTGGGGCTCAGCACCATGCCCTCGCGGGAATAGCCGAGGCTGGAAATAACCACCTTGTCGCCGGCATTAATGTCGCCACGCAGCCAGACCTGGTCGCCCGCAGCCTGCAGCAACTGCACAGTTTTAAAGCCCAGCTGGTTCTCTTCGTTCAGCACCAAGATGTGGTCACCCTCGTGCAGCGCCTGACGCGGCAACAATGTGATGTCGTCGTAGGTTTTACCGGCAATGTGCGCCTCCACGAACAGACCGTTGATCAGCGGCGCATCCCCCTGATACGGGTTCGGCACCTGAGCCACGGCGTAGACGAAACGGCTGTTCGGATCGATCGCCGCCTCGGTGCGCACAATCTGGCCACGCCACTCGCGAGGCTGGCCGGCGAGGTTGGCGCTCAGGCGCACCGCCGGGCCATTCTCAATGGCGCGACCCAGCGGCAACTCCAGCAGCGACAATTGATGGTCGGTCAACGGCAGGCGCACTTCGGCGATACCCACACTGTGAATACGGGCGAGCTTGGTACCTGCAGTCACGTACTGGCCGATATCCACCAAGGTTTCCACCACACGGCCGGCAAACGGCGCTTTGACCGCGGTGCGCTCCAGGTTCAGTTTGGCCTGATCGCGATCGGCCTTGGCCGCTTCCAGCTCCGCTTTGGCGGCAGCCAGCTGCGGCTTGCGCAGGAACAGGTTGTTGGCAGCTTCGCTGCCCAGGTCGCGCCATTCACGCTTGGCCTGCTTGGCACGTCCCTCCTCCTGGGCCAGCGCTGCAGCGGCATTAGCGACCTGGGACTGGGAACGGGTCAGCTGATGGCGGTAATCCGCGGGCTCGATTTGCAGCAGGGAATCGCTTTTCTCGAAGAAGCCACCGGCAACAAAGCCGTCGCTCACACTTTCGATAACACCGCCCACGCGGGCCACAACTTCGATCTCGTGGCGGGCGTGCACCGAGCCCTGGCTGGGCACCAGCAGGGTGTGACGGCCGGGCTCCGCATACAGAATATCCGCTACCGGCGGTACCGCGGCCTCGGCAACTTTTTCCTCAGGTTTTGGCGCAAACACAATCACTGCAGTCATCAAGACCACACCGACTAGAACCACAAGACCCAAAATTTTATTCTTGCTAGAGCGTTTGTTCGAAGGATTCACAGCTGTCCCATTGATCAAAATTTAACTAGTTGCGCATTCTACAGGGCTGGCAGCGTATTGGAACCAGCGCCAGCTTCAGAACACCGCAGCAAAATTCCAGTTGATCGCAAACCGTCAGCAGGCGGCTTCCGCACTGAGAAATCGAACCACTTTCCACCTTGGTGACCGCCGCCGCATGGCCCATAATGGCCGCCGATTTTTTTGGTCGGGCACGAGCTGTCAGCTCTCGATTTCCCCACCGCAAAACACCTGATGTGACATTGAGGAAGTAGATAACAAGATGTTGGATATCAACGCCCGTATCGCCGAAGAACTGAACGTGCGCCCACAACAGGTGGCTGCCGCCGTGGGACTGCTGGATGAAGGCGCGACCGTGCCCTTTATTGCCCGCTACCGGAAAGAGGTGACCGGGGAGCTGGATGACACCCAGTTGCGCACCCTGGAAGAGCGCCTGCGCTATCTGCGCGAGATGGAAGAGCGCCGCGCGGCCATCCTGAAAAGCATCGACGAGCAGGGCAAACTTACGCCCGAGCTGGCCCAGCAGATCAACGCGGCCGATACCAAGAACCGCCTTGAAGACCTCTACCTACCTTACAAGCCCAAGCGCCGCACCAAGGGCCAGATCGCCATCGAAGCGGGCCTCGAACCACTGGCCGACGACCTGTACGGCAACCCGAGTCTTAACCCCGAAGAAGAAGCGCAAAAGTACCTCAACACCGATAACGAAGACGCCGCTCTGCATGTAAAAGACATCAAAGCCGCGCTGGACGGTGCCAAGTTCATTCTGATGGAGCGTTTCGCCGAAGACGCCGAGCTGCTGGGCAAGCTGCGTGACTTCCTGAGCCGCGACGGTCAGGTGAAATCCAAACTGCTGGACGGCAAGGAAGAGGAAGGCGCCAAGTTCCGCGACTACTTCGAGTACGGCGAAGAGTGGTCCAAGGTACCGAGCCACCGCGCGCTGGCGATTTTCCGTGGCCGCAACGAGGGCATCCTCGCCATCAATCTGGGACTGGAGGGCGATGAAGAGCGTCCCGCCACCGCCGGCCACCCCTGCGAAACCCTGATTGCGCGCCATGTGGACATCGAAGACCAGGGCCGCCCCGCCGACAAATGGCTGGGTGAGGTGGTGCGCTGGACCTGGCGCATCAAGCTGCTCACCAGCCTGGAAACCGATCTACTGGGTCAGTTGCGCGAAAAAGCCGAAGAAGAGGCCATCAAGGTCTTCTCCCGCAACCTCAAGGATCTGCTGCTGGCCGCACCCGCCGGTCAAAAGGCTACTATCGGTCTGGACCCGGGCCTGCGCACCGGGGTGAAAGTGGCCGTAGTCGACGCCACCGGCAAGGTACTCGACCACACTGCGATTTACCCCAACCCGCCGCAGAACAAGCTGGCCGAGTCCGCCGCGGTGATCGCCGCACTGTGCAAAAAATACGACGTGGGCCTGATTGCCATCGGCAACGGCACCGCCAGTCGCGAGACCGACAAGTTTGTCGGCGAGACCATCAAGCAGTTCAAACTGACCGCGCAGAAGGTGATGGTGAACGAGGCCGGTGCGTCCGTGTACTCCGCCTCCGAATTTGCCGCTAAGGAATTCCCGGATCTGGACGTAACCATCCGTGGGGCAATTTCCATTGCCCGCCGCCTGCAGGACCCGCTGGCGGAGCTGGTGAAGATTGAGCCCAAGTCCATCGGTGTGGGCCAGTACCAGCACGACGTGTCCCAATCCCAGCTGGCGCGCTCCCTGGATGCGGTGGTGGAAGACTGTGTGAATGGCGTGGGTGCCGAGCTGAACTCCGCTTCCGCGCCGCTGCTGACCCGTGTGTCCGGCCTGAGTGCGTCCATCGCCGCCAACATCGTCACCTATCGCGATATGAATGGTGCCTTCAAAAACCGCGACCAGCTGAAAGAAGTCCCGCGCCTGGGACCCAAGGCGTTCGAACAGGCGGCGGGCTTCCTGCGCATCAACAACGGCGAAAACCCGCTGGACCGCTCCGGGGTACACCCGGAGTCCTACATTGTGGTCAAGCGCATCGCCGAGAAGAACGGCCGCGAGATCAACGGCCTGGTCGGCGACTCCGCCTTCCTGCGCCGCCTGAACCCGGCGGACTACACCGATGAGAAGTTCGGTGTACCGACAGTGAAAGACATCATCAGTGAACTGGAAAAACCCGGCCGCGACCCGCGCCCGGAATTCCGCACCGCCAAGTTCGAGGACGGTGTCGAGGAAATCAAAGACCTGCGCCCGGGCATGGTACTGGAAGGCACGGTCACCAACGTCACCAACTTCGGTGCCTTCGTGGATATCGGTGTCCACCAGGACGGTCTGGTGCATATCTCTGCGCTTTCAGAGAAGTTCGTGAAAGACCCACACGAAGTGGTCAAGGCGAACGACATCGTCAAGGTGAAGGTGATGGAAGTGGACGTAGCGCGCAAACGTATCGGCCTATCCATGCGCATGTCTGACGAGCCCGGCGAACAGGGCAGCGGCGGCGTGAAGCGTGGTGATCACCGCGAGAGCAGACAAGCTCAGCGGCACAACAACCGCAGCCGCCAGCAACAGGGCGGCGGCAACGGTGGCCGCGGCAGTATGGGCGACCTGCTGGCGGCGGCGATGAAGGGTAAGAAGTAATTACCCAGGTAATAAGTCCGGATAATAATCCCGAGCAATCAAAAAGGGCGACCCACTGGATCGCCCTTTTTCGTTTGGGTGCCTGCGCCCTAGGAACTGAGTTCGAGGAAGTCTTCTCCAGGGTTACACAAAAAGTGCACCTCTTTCTCCAGCACCGGGTGCGCAAAGCCCAGCTCCTGCGCGTGTAACAGAAGCCTCGACGCGGCAGCGCGCGCCTCCGGATGAGCGTAAAACGGATCGCCGAGTATCGGGTGCCCCAGGGCCTGCATATGCACCCGCAATTGATGTGAGCGGCCGGTTACCGGGGTTAGCTGTAACAAACTGGTGTGCCCGTCGCTGTCGAGTTTTTGCCAGCGGGTCAGGGATGGCTTGCCGGATTCGAAACAGACTTTCTGCCGCGGTCGATTGGGCCAGTCGCAAATCAGTGGCAGGTCGACCTCGCCCTCATGCTGCTCGGGCTCACCCCAGACCCGCGCCAGATAGCTTTTTTCCACCTTTCGATTCTGAAACAGGACGCTCAACTGTCGGTGCACCTCTGCGCCCAGTGCCATCACCACCAGACCGGAGGTGTCCATGTCCAGGCGATGCACAATCAACGCCTGTGGATATTCTTGCTGAGCGCGCAGCGCCAGGCTGTCTTTGTGGGCGGGATCGCGGCCGGGCACAGTGAGCAGGCCGCTCGGTTTGTCCAGCACCAGCAGGTGGGCATCGCTGTATACGACATCCAGAAGGGGATCAGAGGGGGGATTGTAGGGGCGCAAAACTCGGGCTCGGCTATCAGTCGGCGATCTATCGGGAATGGGCCGCAAGCTTACGCAATTTTTCCCGGCCGCGCATTTGGCGGCCGGACTAGGTATTCAGAAACAGCGAGTTAGACTAGTTAGACTAGTTAAACTAAAAAGCCGCGCAACAACCGCACCAGTACTTCGCGGCTGGACTGCCCCTTGATACCCGCGCTAGTTACTTGCGAGAACTCCAGACTCTGGATCATCCACAGAAACATCTGCGCATCCAGGTCGGGAGAGCGGGTTGCCAGCGGCGCAATAAAATCACGGGCATGGCCTGCTAGCTCATTGTTATAGGACTGGGTCTCTTTCTCCAGTGCAGGTGACGGATGCTGCTCGTACAAGAACTGGCACTCGATCTGTAACTGACGCAAACGGATAGTAGGCCCGGTATCGATCAGCTCGGCAAAAATACCGGCGAGCCCTTCAATGTAAGCGTCGCGCTCCGTCAGCTCGCCCTGCTCGTTTACGCACCGCGCCAATAACTCCGAATAGGCCGTAATGAGCCCCATGTTCACCGGTTCCATGGACTTTCTATATTCGCGGAAAGCCTCGACCAAAATATTGTCGATGGTACCGAAGTAATAAGTGGTCATCGCCAGCTGCACGCCCGCCTCACTCGCAATCGACCGGTGAGACAGGGCCGCAAGACCTTTGCGCGCAATGAGGTCCAGGGTGGCATTCAGGATTTTCGCCATCGCGACTTCGCGCTTCTCCGCCTTCTTGTTCACAGAGGAAGGCTTAGCACTGGGTGCTGTAGACGCAATTTCGCCCGCTCCGCTGCTGGAAACCATGTCGTAACCTCAAAAGAGAAAAAATTCAGTGCGCCAAATGTACGAAACACCAACCCTATACAACGGTCAATTATTGGTCAATCGTACAAGGTAAGTGATACTTGGCGTTACGCTCGACAAAATGCTGACCAAGGAGACAAAATTCGCGCAAGAACCTCTCTTGTAACCTTTTCTACGTATTCTCTGCGCCAGCAGGTCATTTTGCTGCGCTTTGCGAGAAACGCGTGATTAGGGGCTAGCGACACGCCCCTGTACCAGGGTTTCAACTCCGACTGGCGACACACGGAAGGAAACCAAATAATTCCACTGCAATTGGTACTGCCGTGCAAAATCTTCGCGCAATTGCAGAACCAGAATACGCTTTTCCGTATTGATTGAGGTCAGTCGTGCGCATTCGAAGCCAAAGTAACACTGCACAGTCGGATACAGTGCCTTAAACAGACTTTCCTTGGCCGAAAAGATCAGGGTCGCTGCCTGCTCGGGGGACAAGCGCAGGTCGGCAACTAGCGCCAACTCGTCTGCATTCAAAACGGAAGGCACAACCTCCTTATACACAGCCGGGGTCATCCAGTTTTCGTGATCGATGCCCAGATAGTGCAGGCGCGCCGCGCTGGCAAGCACACAGGCCACCTCGCTGCCGCAGTGAGTGATGCTACCCACCACCCCGCTCGGCCACACCGGATTGCGCTGTTGACCAATACCAATATGCGGGACTTCCCGATCCGGCGAGTGGAGTTCACCAAGTATGCTGTGGGCGAGATAACGACCCGCAAGGAATTCTGCCTGACGCCCAGGCACCGCCCGCGCAATCTGAGCGGGCAACAGAATGCCGGCGGCGGCAAAGAGCGAGGGGTGGTAATGGTCGATGTCGAAACGACAGCGGGCCCGATAAAAACCCGCGGTGTCGTGGTGTTCATAGGTTGGGGCGAGAATAAATCCGCTGCGCAGCAGCGTGCTGGTCGACGACTTCGCTGGTGCTTGCTGTTCTGTTGTAAGACTCATCCGCTCGATCCTTGGCAGATTCGGCCGCACGAAAAAGTGCTACCGATTATTCTGTGGCATCAGTGGGTGCGGCCACTACCTCGGGAAGCAGCGACTGCAACAAGGCATATAACATTTCGACGCGCGCCTGGTTGGGAAAGTATTTATTCGCCAGCATCACAAATCCAAACCGCTGCTGGGGAATAAATGCCACATAGGTGGAAAAACCCCCGGTGGAACCCGTCTTGTTAATCAGCACATTTTGCTGCGGCGCCATAGGCGGCTGGATTGCATCCACGGGACGGTCGCCGCTGATATTCTTCCAGTTGTTGCCCGCGAGCAGGCGGCTTCGCTCCACCGGCAGAGCGTACTGCTCCCAAACCATATCCTGCACGTAATACTGGGTACTGAAATACCCGCTGCGCGTTTTTTCCAGTGCCTGCTGCAGATCTTCGTCGACCTTCACCAGTTGCATCTGCGCGGCAATATAGCGGGTCAAATCGGCGGCACTGGCGCGCACGCCATAGGCCTCTTCACCGAGCAGCCCCATATTTACCCGCACCGGCTCATTCCGCCGGTTGTGCCCCTCGGCGTAGTCCAGCATCTTTTCTGCAGGGACCTGCACGTAGGTCTCGGACAAACCCAGGCCACGAAAAATATGCTGATCCATTGCCTCGGCAAACGGCTGGTTCAGGCTGCGTGCCGCAACCAGGCCCAGCAGGCCGCTGCTTGGGTTGGAATAAGTACGCTTGCTGCCGGGACTGTACTGCGGTTGCCAGACGCGAAAATAGCTGAGCAACTGGTCTTCATCCTGCACCTCGGACGGAACCTGCAGCGGAAAGTGCCCCGCCGTGTGGGTCGCGAGATTGAGTACCGACACCCGGTCCATGGCGCTGCCGCGCAACGGCGGCAGGTAGGTACTCACGGGTTTGGCAAAATCCAGCGCGCCTTTGACTTCCGCGTACGCCGCCAGGGTGGCAGTGAACGTCTTGCTGACCGAGCCCACCTCGAACAGGGTGTGCTCGGTTACCGGCGCACCGTCTTCCAGCGCGGTTTCACCCAGATTGAAAAAGTACGGCTCGCCATCGATGGTGAGGGCCAGTGCCATGCCTGGTACCTGGTATTTTTCCACCACGGGTTGAATCGCTGCGACCACCGCAGCTTCCAGCTGGCCGGCACTGATTTTCACGTCAGATTCAGCGTGCGCCAAGCCGCCCAGAATAACGCCGGTACCGGCAAGTAGGCTCTTCAGCGAGCGCGAAGTAAACAGTGTGAGCGACATCTTGTCTTCCTTATTGTGCAGACGAGTGAGTGATGGAAACTCACGGACGGTTTTTTTGTCTGACCATGTACCCGGGATAAAGTGCAGTTTAGCCGGAATAACTTCCCGCCTCAGCGCCTGCACCTTAAATGTGCATACAAACTAGCGCTCGAAACATGCCGCCACTGTCGGATACACTTTACCCACTGTGCACTCAGCTTCAGGGCCACCGCAACGCAACGGGCTCTGGCGCTTGGTTTTGAGCCATTAATGACCGCGAGATAAGCCGTACCGGACCCATGCGATCTTTTGTCTTAAAAAGCTTCCTCTTACTGCTGCTGCTCGGCGTACTGGCGGCGGGGGCGTTTGTGGCTTTTCCGGGACTGAAGTATGAGCTGTACCGCAAACTCCCCCCCAAGATCCGCTGGAATATCTCCTACGCCCTGACAGATAAGTTTGTGGTGGGGATGGTGTATTTCGTCGAGCGCAACAATCAGCTGCTGCTGGTGCGCCACACCTATCAGGACAAGTGGTCCCTGCCCGGCGGCTGGGTAGAGCGCAATGAATCGTTTGAAGAATCGGCGCGCCGTGAGCTGCGCGAAGAGCTGGACATCAAGATCGACGATTTCGAGGTACTCGAGGTCGACAAGGTGCCGCGCTCGGGGATTATCAATATCGCCATTCGCGGGCGCTTGAAGGACAAGCAGGTGGCAATCCGCGACGGTGAAATCTATGGCTACCGCTTCTTTGACCTGCACCGCCTGCCGGAAGATGTGATTTACACCCACAAGCCCTATATCAAGCGCTATCTGGATGCGCGGAGGCCACCACGGCAATTGCCGGTGGAAGAGCCGGCGCCGCCCTCACCACCGGAACGGCAGTCACCGTCACCCTGATGCTACCGCGGGCGGTATCCGCATCAGCCCTTTATGCCGTTGGCAATCTGAAACACTACCCGTGCGGCGGTGCGCGCTGCGTGATCTTCGATATCGAAGTAAGGGTTAAATTCGGCAATATCCGCCAGACAGACCTTTTTCGATTCCAGCACCGTATCCAGCAGTGGCTCGAACAGCTCGAAGGCCACACCGCGGCCGGCGGGCGCACTCACTGCGGGCATGACCGCCGCGGGCAGAAAGTCCAGATCGATGGTCAGGTATACGAAATCCACGCGGTCGATAAAGTCGGCAATCTGGCGCTGCACCAGTTCGATACGCCAGGGCACGATCTCCCGATCGGAGATGACCTGCGCACCCAACTCTTCCGCGCGCTGATACAGCGCCGGGGTATTCGCGGTTGCCGCGGCACCCACACAGAGATAATTGAACGGGCGGCCGTTCAGGTCGCACTGTTCCGCGATCTGGTAAAACGGGGTACCGGATGACCCCTGCGGCGCAGGCAGTCGGATATCCAGGTGGGCGTCGAAATTGATAATGCCCAGGGTTTTGTCCCGGTGCTGCTCGCGCATCCAGCGCGCGATGCCCTGATAGCTGCCGTAGGCGATCTCGTGGCCACCGCCGAGTACCATGGGGAAGTGTCCGGCACTCATCAGTTCGGTAATCCGCGCGCCGAGCATTGCCTGCCCGGATTCCAGGTCGTCCTTTTCCACCCGCACATTGCCCGCATCGTACAGCGGTGCACCAAAGGTCTTGGGCAGATTGGCCAGTGCCAGACGCAGGATACGCGGGCCCTTGGCGGCACCGATACGCCCCTTGTTACGACGCACACCTTCATCACTGGCAAAACCCAGAATCGAGAACCCCGGCGGGCTATCCAGATGCAGCGGTACTATGTCCTGATGCCAGCGCTTGCCCGCCTTGCCGTCTTCACCATCAACGCGGCCACTCCACAGGCGCATATCAGCCAGCTGTAACATGTTGTCCCCCTAAAAACATTTCCGCGGGTTTCAGCGCACCCACCTCATAGGCAAGCTGATCCGGCGTTTCCATCGGCCACAGCGCCATATCCGCGCGCAGCCCCGGGCGCAATACACCCCGCGAGCAACAAATCCCCAGTGCGCGCGCCGCGGAGCGCGTCACGCCGGCGAGTGCTTCTGCCGGGGTCAGCCCGAACAGGTTGCAGCCCATATTCATCATCAGACGCAGCGAAGCGATCGGGCAGCTACCCGGATTCAGATCCGTGGAAATCGCCATGGGCACACCGGCGGCGCGCAGCTTGTCCACCGGTGGCACGCGGGTTTCCTTCAGTGTGTAAAAGGCCCCGGGCAGCAATACCGCAGCGGTACCGCTCTCCGCCATCGCCGCGACATCTTCATCGGTGATGTATTCAATATGCTCCACCGACAGCGCGCCGGCACGGGCCGCCATTTTGGTGGCGCCGGTGGAGGCAAGCTGTTCCGCGTGTACCTTGACCGGCAAATCGAGTTTGCGTGCCGCGCTGATTACGCGCTGGCACTGCTCCACCGAGAAGGCGATGTTTTCGCAAAACATGTCCACCGCATCGGCCAATTGTTCCCGCGCGACCGCGGGCAAAATTTCGTTGCACACCAGGTCGATGTATTCGTCGGCGCGACCATCGTATTCCGGTGGCAGGGCATGGGCGGCGAGGCAAGTGGTGAGGATATTCACCGGGTAGTGCTGGGCGAGGCGACGCGCAACGCGCAGCTGCTTCAATTCATTGTCGAGGTCGAGGCCATAGCCGGATTTGATTTCGACGGTGGTGACCCCTTCGCTCATCAGGGCTTTCAGGCGTGGCTCGGCGGCGTGATACAGCTCTTCGGCACTGGCGGCGCGGGTAGCGCGCACGGTGGACAGGATGCCGCCGCCAGCGCGGGCGACGTCCTCGTAGCTTTCGCCACCCAAACGCCTGGCAAACTCGCTGGCACGGTGGCCACCGTATACAAGATGGGTGTGGCAGTCGATCAGCCCCGGGGTCAGCCATTGCCCCTCGCCATCAATCACCAGATCCGCCACAGTTTCCGGCAGTTCCCGGCGCGGGCCGATCCAGACAATTTTGTTGCCCGTCACCGCCACCGCAGCGTCTTCCACCGCGCCATAGGCGCCGGGCAGAGACGGATCCATCGTGGCCGCATGGACATTAGTAATCAGCAGATCACAGCGTTCGGTCATAGTCGCTCACTGAATTGGCGTTATTTGTAACCATAGCCCTGTTGGGGGGATTTGGCGCGGATTCTCACCCTATACCAAGTAGCTAGAACTCTGTTCTCGCTCCGGTGGCGGGCAAGCACCAGGTATGACTTTTTGAAACCACTGTGAATACGTCCCTGTACGCTGCGTCAGCGGCGTCCATGCCGCTGACGCTTTCAAAAAGTCATACCCGGCACTCGCCCTTCAATTTGGCCCTCAAAGCTCCGTTAGCCTCTCAGATTGCCTGCCCCACCAGTCTTGACAGGGAAAAGTCTCCGCTCCATAGTTGGCCCCAACCAAGCTTGTATATACAAGAGTGTACAAGATGGTAGCCACTTTACCCGAGCAGGCAAAGACCACACAAGTATGAGCAGTCAGATTTCCAGCACGACCACCGGAGCCAGCAGCCAACCGCGCTATGCCGCCATCAAGGCACACATCCGCGCGCAGATCGAATCCGGTGAGTGGCCGGCCCACTTTCGTGTGCCCTCGGAGAACCAGCTCGCGCAAGACTTCAACGTCAGTCGCATGACCGCCCGACGCGCCCTGTCAGAGCTCACCGACGAAGGCGTACTCATGCGCTCCCAGGGCCTCGGCACCTTCGTGGCAGAACCGGTACCGGCCGGTTCCCTGCTGGAAGTCCGGAATATCGCCGACGAAGTTGCCGCACGCGGTCACAGCTACGGTAATCGCATTCTTAAATTGGAACAGGCCATCGCCAGTACCGAAGTGGCCGTTGCGCTGGGTCTCGCCGAAGGCGCAGCGGTGTACCACTCGATCATCGTGCATCTGGATAACGGCCTGCCAATCCAGTTCGAAGAACGCTATACCAACCCCACACTGGTGCCGGAATACCTGCAACAGGACTTCAGTGCGGCCACACCAAATGAATACCTGACCCGCGTGGCCCCCTTGACCGAAGCCGATACCACGGTGGAAGCCATTGGTGCGGACGGCGCTGTGGCGGAAGCGCTGGAAATCGACAAAGGAAGCGCCTGCCTGCAGATCTGGCGGCGCACCATGAGCCGTGCGGGCACTGTGAGTTTTGCGCGCCTGGTACACCCGGGAAATCGATACCGACTGGGCGCGCAGCTGAGGTTTTGATAGCCAGGTAAAAAACCACAGAAGTACGAATTGAAGGCGAGGTGCCGGGGGGAGGTTTTCAGGATCGTCGCAAACAGGAAGTTTGCGCCGAAACGCCCAGGGATGGGTTCACAGTGGTCCTGAAAACCTCCCCCCGGCGCCTCGCCGCCACAAGACAAACGAAAGACCAACGGGCCACAAGCCCAAAAAATCCAATTCAAACTATCCACAGAATTTGGAACAGACGAGGCAACCATGACCGACAAACGTCACGACCCTAGCCGCAAAATTGCCGCACCCACCGGCACCAAACTAAATGCAAAAAGCTGGCTTACCGAAGCCCCGCTACGCATGCTAATGAACAACCTCCACCCCGACGTAGCCGAACGCCCGGAAGACCTCGTGGTGTACGGCGGGATCGGCCGCGCCGCGCGCGACTGGGAGTGCTACGACAAAATCGTCGAAGTACTGCAGCGTCTGGAAGACGACGAAACCCTGCTGGTGCAATCCGGCAAACCCGTCGGCGTATTCAAAACCCACACCGACGCCCCACGCGTACTGATCGCCAACTCCAACCTGGTACCCCACTGGGCAAACTGGGAACACTTCAACGAGCTGGATAAAAAAGGCCTCGCCATGTACGGCCAGATGACCGCCGGCTCGTGGATCTACATTGGCTCCCAAGGCATCGTCCAGGGCACCTACGAAACCTTTGCTGCGGTAGCGCGCAAACATTTCGATGGTCAGGCCAAAGGCAAATGGGTTCTCACCGGCGGCCTCGGCGGCATGGGTGGTGCTCAACCACTCGCCGCCACCATGGCCGGCTTCTGTATGATCGCCGTCGAGTGCGACGAGACCCGCATCGACTTCCGCCTGCGCACCGGCTATGTGGATAAAAAAGCCACCAGCCTCGACGAAGCCCTGGCAATGATCAACGACGCCATGGAAAAAGGCGAAGCTATTTCCGTGGGCCTGCTCGGCAACGCCGCCGACGTCTTCCCGGAAATTGTCGAGCGCGGCATCCTCCCCGATTGTGTTACCGACCAGACCTCTGCCCACGACCCGCTGAACGGCTACCTGCCGAAGGGCTGGAGCATGGAGCACGCCGCCGAGATGCGTCAGAAAGACGAAGCGGCCGTGGTAAAAGCTGCGAAGGAATCCATGGGTATTCAGGTGGAAGCCATGCTCGCTCTACAGGAACGCGGTGCGGCCACTCTCGACTACGGCAACAACATTCGCCAGATGGCCTTCGAAGTGGGTGTGGAAAACGCCTTCGACTTCCCGGGCTTTGTGCCCGCCTATATCCGCCCACTGTTCTGTGAAGGCATCGGTCCTTTCCGCTGGGCAGCACTGTCCGGCAACCCGGAAGACATTTACAAAACCGACGCCAAGGTAAAGGAACTGATTCCGGACAATCCGCAACTGCACAACTGGCTGGATATGGCGCGTGAGCGCATTCAGTTCCAGGGACTGCCAGCGCGTATCTGCTGGGTCGGCTTGAAAGACCGTGCGCGCCTGGCGCTCGCCTTCAACGAAATGGTGGCCAACGGCGAACTGGAAGCGCCGGTGGTCATCGGTCGCGATCACCTGGACAGCGGCTCCGTTGCCAGCCCCAACCGCGAAACCGAATCCATGATGGACGGCAGCGACGCCGTCTCCGACTGGCCCCTGCTGAACGCACTGCTGAATACCGCCAGCGGCGCAACCTGGGTCAGCCTGCACCACGGTGGTGGTGTGGGCATGGGCTTCTCCCAGCACTCCGGTGTGGTGATTGTGTGTGACGGTACCGAAGCCGCGCGTAAACGCATCGAACGCGTGCTGTGGAATGACCCGGCCACCGGTGTGATGCGCCACGCCGATGCGGGCTATGACATCGCCAAGAACTGCGCACGGGAGCAGGGCCTCGACCTGCCAATGCTCAAAGACTAAAAATTTGCGAAGAGATTTGCGGTAAAAAATTATGTATCAACTGGAAATTATCCCGGGTCAATTGAGCCTGGAACAACTGCGCCGCGTTGCACGGGAACCGGTGCAGCTATCGCTACACAAAGACGCCCACGCGGCAATTGAAGCCTCGGCTAAAACCGTGGCGGATGTGATCGAACAGGGCCGCACCGTCTACGGGATCAACACCGGTTTTGGTCTGCTGGCCAACACACGTATCGAAAAGAAAGACCTGGAAACCCTGCAGCGCGCCATCGTACTGTCGCACGCGGCCGGTACCGGCAACTTTATGGATGCCAATACCGTGCGCCTGCTGATGGTGTTGAAGATCAACTCCCTCGCGCGCGGTTTTTCCGGCATCCGCCTGGAAGTGATCGAGGCACTGATCAAGCTGGTTAACGCCGGCGTTTACCCGGCGATCCCGGAAAAGGGTTCCGTGGGCGCCTCCGGTGACCTGGCGCCACTGTCGCATATGAGCGTGGTACTGCTCGGTGAAGGCGAGTGCTTTATCAATGGCGAACGCAAGTCTGCCGCCGAAGGCCTGAGCTTTGCAGGCATGACCCCGCTGGTACTGGCACCGAAAGAAGGGCTGGCACTGCTGAACGGCACCCAGGCCTCCACTGCCTTCGCACTGGAAGGCATGTTTTCCGCGGAAGACCTGTTTGCCGGCGCGGTGGTAACCGGTGCACTGACCCTGGAAGCGGCCAAGGGCTCACGCCGCCCGTTCGACGACCGCATTCACGCAGCGCGCGGACAGGTTGCCCAGCGCGACGTCGCCGCCAGCTACCGCGACCTGCTCGGCACGGCCAGCGACATCGGCGACTCCCATGAAAACTGTGAAAAGGTGCAAGACCCCTACTCCCTGCGCTGTCAGCCACAGGTAATGGGCGCGTGCCTGCAGCAGATCCGCTTTGCCGCCGAGGTATTACTGGCGGAAGCCAACGGTGTTTCCGATAACCCGCTAGTGTTTACCGACGAGGAAAACCCGGAAAACTCCGACATCATTTCCGGTGGTAACTTCCACGCGGAGCCGGTGGCCATGGTTGCCGACAATTTGGCCCTCGCCATTGCCGAAATCGGCTCCCTGTCCGAGCGCCGCATGGCGCTGCTGATCGACTCCAACCTGTCCGGCCTGCCACCCTTCCTGGTGGACAACGGCGGAGTGAACTCCGGCTTTATGATTGCCCAGGTGACCTCTGCGGCGCTGGCCAGTGAAAACAAAACCTTCGCCCATCCAGCGAGCGTCGACTCACTGCCCACCTCCGCCAACCAGGAAGACCACGTGTCCATGGCCACCTTCGCCGGTCGTCGCCTGCGCGACATGGCCGATAACACCTGCGGCATTCTCGCGGTGGAATTACTGGCCGCCTGTCAGGGCCTCGACTTCCGCGCGCCACTGAAAACTACCGACAAACTGGAAAATGCCAAGGCTGCCCTGCGCGAGCGCGTTCCCTTCTATGACAAGGACCGCTACTTCGCACCGGATATCGAGGAAGCCAAGCAACTGCTGGCGAGCGCCTATTACCGCGATTACCTGGCCACAGAAATGTTGCCCAGCAATCAGTAATTAGTCTGCCGCCGACCTTCGCTTGTACGCAGTGTTCATCTGCGTGTGAGCGAAGGTTTTTCTACTTATACCTTAGCCTTAGCCTGCAAACGTTAACTGGCGGACGCCTGCGGGGACTCGTACTTCTTCGCCAGCTTGCCGCTGAGCTTTCCCGTCACCGCCCATACCAGCAACGCTACCCAGGCAATCCACGACAGTCCCGCGGGTACATTGGCGAGAAAAATTTTCCCCAAATACTTGCGGTTGAAAAAGATCGCCAGCAGGCTCGGCAAAAACCACACCGCAAAGAAAAACACCACAAAGATAGCAGTCTGCACTGGGTCCAGTCCCGCCAGTAACTCGAGAAAGTCCTGAGTTTTTTGTTCAAGGTTCGACAACATAAGCAAGGTCTCTATATCTGATGGAAAATTGAATCAGGTTGTCCGATCGACGCTTGCGTTAGTACCGGTGAACAGGACTTTCTTACAATTTATTTTTCTTATTTTTCATTCGTTGCAATATTTTCTCGCTGCCAGCGATAAATCTGCTGTGCGCTGCGCTGTATACGGCGCCAATACCACAGGCTCCAGACTGCCATCGCCAGGGTAAAAACACCGAGCAGGCCGATGCTGGCTGCACTGTTCCGCCCGAAAATGGGTTCCAACCAACCAAATTGCGACAGCCACTGCCACAGCGCAAGAATCACCAGCTCTGCGACAAACAGCAGCCAGGCGAATTGCAGGGTACGACGCTTGCGCACCAGCCGCAGCCGCGCGCGCTCCAGATATGCCTGCGTGGTTTCCTCCAGCGGCGCCGACAGGCCTCGACGATTGGAGACCGAGAACGCCATCGCCCCGATCAACAACACCAGCACCAGCAGCGCACGCCACGGTGCGTCGCGCACCTCACTGGTCAGCATCAGGTAAATTCCGAAAAAGCCAACCACTATTGCCGCACCCCATTCGAGCAGCGCATACAAGCGCATCTTCCGCTCCTCGCGACGAATCCTGCTGCGAATAGTGTCTGGTACCGGCGGCGCAACTGCCGCCTGTTGCCACACTTCCGCGAGGGCCTGCAGCTCGTCATCTTCTGCCGCATCGTTTACCGACTTGTTGTTTGCGTCGCCACTCATACCGTCTTACCCAATTTTGTATTCAAGCGCTCGCGGGCGCGATTCAGGCGCACCGCCACATTGGATTCACTAATACCCAATACTTCGGATATCTCGCTGTAGCTGAGCCCCTCAAAGCGCAGGCTCAGCACCTGGCGCATGCCCAGGGGCAGCTGGGCCACCGCGCGCATCAGTCTCTCCGCGTCCCGCGCCTGTATCAGGCTACCCTCCGGTCCCGGCCGCTCATCACACACGCTCTCCAGCAGGTCGCTGTCGCCCGCGTCTCGTCGCCGCACCAGCTGAGTCACACTGCGGTTGTGGGCAATGCGGTAGACAAAGGTGCGCAGGCTCGAGTCGCCGCGGAAATTCGGCAGTGCCCGCCAGATGGCCATCCAGATCTCTTGCACGAGATCTTCCTGCTCCGCCCGATTGCGCACGTAGCTACCCGCGACACGGGCAATACCGCCGCCGCATGCATCCACCAGCTGCTGAAAGATCTGTTCCCGAGTGTCCAAGTTATCGTTATCTATCCGTTGAAATGGGCCGCTGGGCCATCACTGGCAGCGGTTGATACGGGCTACTGTACCCAGCGGGATCGAAACCTTACATAAAATTTCCCGCTTTCAACGAAAACGTTACCTCCGCTGAAGGCCCCACAGTCCCTGCACCTTGGCGCCCAAATCGCCCCCGCTTGTGCCCCATGAAGACAGCAAAGACTATTTCGGTCACATTCCGGCCCAGATTGACGTTTACGTTAACGTAAACGTCAACTAGACTTCGGACAGATCAGAGGAGCTCAAATGAACGCCACCGCCACCAATAGCGCCGACAGCTACAGTATTTCTGAGCTGGCCCAGGAGTTCGGGATTACCACCCGCACCATCCGCTTTTATGAAGACAAGGGACTGATCAGCCCTGAGCGGCGTGGACAGACGCGGGTGTATTCCCCGGAAGACCGGGTGCGCCTGAAGCTAATCCTGCGCGGCAAGCGTCTGGGATTCTCTCTGGATGAGAGCCGGGAAATCATCGATATGTACGACCCGGCCCACGGCAATCTAGAGCAGCTCAGCCGCCTGCTGGAGCGTATCGAAAGCAAGCGCGAGCAACTGCGCCAGCAGCAGCGCGATATCGAGAAGATGCTCGCGCAGCTGGATGAAGCCACCGCCCGCACCCAGGCGGCCCTCAAAGAACACAGTAACTAATTTCAACCTAATAACACTCTGACTGAGTCATCGCGGAGCAACCCATGAATACGCCTTACCCAACTCTCAACTTCGGCCTCGGCGAGGACATCGAAATGCTGCGGGATATGGTCTACAAGTTCTGTCAGGCAGAACTGGCCCCGCGCGCAGCGCAGATTGACGAAGACAACCTGTTTCCTGCGGATATGTGGAAGAAGTTTGGCGAACTCGGTCTGTTAGGCATGACCGTCGAAGAAGAATACGGCGGCTCGAATATGGGTTACCTGGCCCACGCGGTGGCGATGGAAGAAATCTCGCGCGCCTCGGCCTCTGTTGGCCTTTCCTACGGCGCGCACTCCAACCTGTGTGTTAACCAGATCCGCAAGAACGGCACCCCGGAGCAGAAAGCCAAGTACCTGCCGAAGTTGTGCTCCGGTGAGCATATCGGCGCGCTGGCTATGAGTGAACCGAACTCGGGTTCCGATGTAGTGAGCCTGCAGTTGAAGGCGGAAAAGAAGGGTGACCGTTTCATCCTGAACGGCAACAAGATGTGGATCACCAATGGTCCGGATGCGCACACCTATGTGATCTATGCGCGTACCGAACCGGGCATCAGCTCCGGTGGTATCACGGCGTTTATCGTGGAACGCGGGTTTAAGGGTTTCTCCCAGGCGCAGAAGCTGGACAAGCTGGGCATGCGTGGCTCCAACACTTGTGAGCTGGTGTTCGAGGACTGTGAGGTGCCGGAAGAGAATATTCTGGGCCAGCTGAACGGCGGTGTGCGCGTGCTGATGAGCGGCCTGGATTACGAGCGCACGATTCTGTCTGGCGGCCCGGTTGGCATTATGCAGGCGTGTATGGATGTTGTTGTGCCGTACATTCACGAGCGCAAACAGTTTGGCAAGGCGATCGGTGAGTTCCAGCTGATGCAAGGCAAGATTGCAGATATGTATGCGGACCTGAATGCGAGCCGCGCGTATCTGTATGCGGTGGCTCAGGCTTGTGATCGCGGTGAGGATTCGCGCAAGGATTCTGCGGCGGTAATCTTGTTTACTGCGGAGCGTGCCACGCAGATGGCGCTGCAGGCGATCCAGACCCTGGGCGGCAATGGCTATATCAACGAGTACGCCACCGGCCGCCTGCTGCGCGATGCCAAGTTGTATGAGATTGGCGCGGGTACTTCTGAGATTCGTCGCATGTTGATCGGGCGCGAGTTGTTTAACGAGACCCGATAACTTTTTGAAATTCCGTGGCGGTGCTGCCGCCGTAGCCGCTTTTCCAGACACGCCGTGAACCCATCCATGGGGGCTCTTCTAAAACATCCCTGTTTTAGAAGGTCTGGAAAAGCGGCTACGGCGGCAACACCTTCGCATCCAGGTTCTGACTACGAATTGGCCTCGTATTTTTTATGAATCAGATTCAGACCAAGATTAATTCCCGCGATCCCGCGTTTGCGGAAAACCGCGAACAGATGCAAAGCATCGTCGATGACTTACAGGAAAAACTGGAAACCATCGCTAAAGGTGGTAGTGAACGCGCGCGTGAGAAGCACGTATCGCGCGGCAAGCTGCTCCCACGTGATCGTATCGATGCACTGCTGGATCCCGGCAGTCCTTTCCTGGAGTTCTCCCAGCTCGCCGCCTTCGATGTGTACGGTGAAGACGTGCCAGCGGCAGGAATTCTGACCGGTATCGGCACCGTATCCGGCCAGCCCTGTGTGATTGTGGCCAATGATGCAACGGTGAAAGGCGGCACCTATTATCCGCTTACCGTGAAGAAGCACCTGCGCGCCCAGGCCATTGCCGACGAAAACAATCTGCCGTGTATATATCTGGTGGACTCCGGTGGCGCCAACCTGCCGCGTCAGGACGAGGTGTTCCCGGATCGCGAACATTTCGGGCGCATCTTCTTTAATCAGGCCAACCTGTCGGCAAAGAATATCCCGCAGATTGCAGTGGTGATGGGTAGCTGTACCGCCGGCGGTGCTTATGTACCGGCAATGGCAGATGAGTCCATTATGGTTAAGGAGCAGGCCACCATTTTCCTCGCTGGCCCGCCGCTGGTGAAAGCCGCGACCGGCGAAGAGGTTACCGCGGAGGAGCTGGGTGGTGCCGAGGTGCACTGCAAGACGTCCGGGGTTTCCGATCACTTCGCCAACAACGATACCCATGCGCTGCAGATCGCGCGCAATTCTGTAGCCAGGTTGAACCGGGTCAAGAATCCGGGCCTGGACATCAAGAAACCGATCGAGCCGATATACCCGCCGGAAGATATCTACGGAATTGTGCCGAAGGATTCACGCCAGCCGTTTGACGTGCGCGAGATTATTGCGCGTGTGGTGGACGGTTCTGAATTTGATGAGTTCAAGGCAATGTACGGCACCACCCTGGTGACCGGCTTTGCGCGTATTCACGGTTACCCGGTGGGCATCGTCGCCAACAACGGCATCCTGTTTGCGGAGAGCGCACAAAAAGGCGCGCACTTTATTGAGCTGTGTGCACAGCGCAACATTCCGCTGGTATTCCTGCAGAACATCACTGGCTTTATGGTGGGCAAGCAGTATGAAGCCGGCGGCATCGCCAAGCACGGTGCCAAGATGGTGACCGCGGTGGCCACCGCCAAGGTACCCAAGATCACTATTTTGATCGGCGGTTCTTTCGGTGCCGGCAACTACGGCATGTGCGGCCGCGCCTACGACCCCAACTTCCTGTTTATGTGGCCCAACGCGCGCATCTCCGTGATGGGCGGCGAACAGGCGGCCGGGGTGCTGGCACAGGTCAAGAGCGACCAGATGGCCGCGAAGGGCGAGCGCTGGAGCGAGGAAGAAATCGCCAAGTTCAAGCAGCCGATCATCGACGATTACGAACACCAGGGGCACCCTTACTACGCGTCGGCACGTCTGTGGGACGACGGTGTGATCGACCCCAAAGATACCCGCACGGTACTGGGCTTGTGTCTGGCCGCCGCCACCCACAAAGAGCCCGAGGAAACCAAGTTCGGCGTTTTCCGCATGTAGAATGTTGGCTGTGTTAGTAACTGGCTAACCCTCTGCCTATACGAATTAAGGAAAGAACATGACCGATAAAATGCTGTGCGAGATCGATAGCGAAGGCGTCGCGACGGTAACCCTGAACCGCCCCGAGATTCACAATGCCTTTGACGACGATCTGATTCGCCAGCTGGGCGAGACCTTCGACAAGCTCGCCAACAGCGGCGGCGTGCGCGCACTTATTCTCGCTTCCAATGGCAAGAGTTTCTCCGCCGGCGCCGACCTGAACTGGATGAAGCGCATGGCGGAATACAGCGAAGAGCAAAACCGCCAGGACGCAGCGGCGCTCGCGGCCATGCTGCACAAACTCGATCAGTTCCCCGCACCGACCATCGCGCGCGTACAGGGTGCAGCGTTTGGTGGCGCCGTTGGACTGGTGAGCTGCTGCGATATCGCCATTGCCACCGAGCGCGCCAGTTTCTGCCTGAGCGAAGTAAAAATCGGCCTGCTGCCCGCCACCATCAGCCCCTACGTGATCAACGCCATCGGCGCGCGCCAGGCACGCCGTTACTTCGTCACCGCCGAGCGCTTTTCCGCAGCCCGTGCCCAGGAAATCGGGCTGGTTTCGGAAGTGGTTGCCGAGGGCGATCTGGACCTAACCGTACAGAAACTGGTGAACAGCATTACCGACAACGGTCCCAACGCCGTCACCATGGCCAAACAACTGGCCATGTCCATGTCCAACCGGGTAATCAATTCGGAGCTTCAGGGCCAGACCAGTGCACTGATTGCCGCCGTGCGGGTTTCCCCGGAAGGCCAGGAAGGATTGAGCGCGTTCTTGGAAAAACGCGCACCAAGCTGGATGAACACCAGCGAAGACTGAAACGCACAACAACGCTTGCGCAGTACAGAAGTCTAAATTGAAGGCCGGGTAGCGGAGGCGAGTTTTCAGGATCGTCGCAAACAGGAAGTTTGCGCCGAAGCGCCCAGGGATGGGTTCACAGCGTTCCTGAAAACTCGCCTCCGCTACCCGGCCGCCAGAAAAGCCGGAAAAGAGCTCCACCAAGAGCGCGAAAAACCAAACAGAGCCAGCCATGATTCGCAAACTGCTGATCGCCAACCGCGGCGAAATTGCCTGTCGCATTATCCGCACCGCACGCCGTCTCGGCGTTGCCACCGTCGCGGTTTACTCCGATGCAGACGCCAATGCCCTGCACGTGCAGCAAGCCGACGAAGCCGTGCACCTGGGCCCGGCGCCCGCCAAAGAATCCTATCTGGATATCGACAAGGTCCTCGATGCCGCCAAACGAACCGGCGCCGACGCCATTCACCCGGGCTACGGCTTCCTGTCGGAGAACGCGCACTTCTGCCGCGCCTGTGAAGAAGCCGGCATTATCTTTGTCGGTCCACCGGCCGGTGCCATCGAAGCCATGGGCTCCAAGTCCGCAGCCAAGCGCATCATGGAAGAAGCCAATGTGCCACTGGTACCCGGCTACCACGGCCAAAGCCAGGAGCCCGGCATCCTCGAAGGCCACGCCAACCGCATCGGTTATCCGGTACTGCTGAAAGCGGCCGCCGGCGGTGGTGGCAAGGGCATGCGCCGTGTGGACAAGCCCGACGAGTTCCATGCCGCACTGGATGCCGCCAAGCGCGAAGCGCAAAGCGCCTTCAACGATGAGATCATGTTGATCGAACGCTACGTGGTAAATCCGCGCCATGTGGAAATCCAGGTGTTCTGTGACCAACATGGCAAAGGCGTGTATCTGTTCGAGCGCGATTGCTCGGTGCAACGCCGCCACCAGAAAGTCGTCGAAGAAGCACCGGCTCCAGGCCTGCCCGCGGAGACCCGCAAAAAAATGGGCGAAGCGGCACTGCGTGCCGCTCATGCGATCGGCTATGTCGGTGCCGGCACCGTGGAATTTCTGCTGGATGCCGGTGGCTCTTTCTACTTTATGGAAATGAACACCCGCCTGCAGGTGGAGCACCCAGTCACCGAGATGATCACCGGGCAGGACCTGGTCGCGTGGCAGCTCGCCGTCGCCGCCGGCGATCCCCTGCCGCTTGCGCAGGACGAACTGCATATCGTCGGCCACGCCTTTGAAGTGCGCATTTATGCGGAAGATCCGGACAACGATTTCCTGCCGGCCACCGGTAAGCTGTTACGCCACCAGCCACCACCGGAAAACCAATCCGTGCGCGTGGATACCGGCGTGCAAACTGGCGATGAAATCAGCGTGCACTACGACCCGATGATCTCCAAGCTCATCGTACACGGCAGCAACCGCCGCGAAGCGCTGGCAAAACTCGACCGCGCGCTGCAGCATTATCAGATTGCAGGCCTGCGCCACAATATTGAGTTCTTGCGCCGCGTGATCAATCACACCGCGTTTGTGAATGGCCGTGTGAATACCCATTTTATCGAAGACCATGAACAGGAAATCCTGCAACAAGAGCAGCAGCTGCGTTCGCAACAGTGCGCCGCCATTGCCGTATTTCTGGCCCACCGCGAAACCCGAGACCAGCATCGCTCCGCCCCCAAGGCAGACGCTTATTCACCGTGGCACAGTGGCAACAACTGGCGCAACGGCCTGACGGTTTGGCGCAGCCAAAAAGTGGAAGTGCACGGGCGCGAAATCGAGATTCATTTCTCTGGCAGCGAGCAAAACCTGTTCTGGCGATGCAGCGCGGCGGTGGACAATCAAAGCGGCACCGTATCTTCGTTACACGGTCAGGGCGTCGCGGTACTGGACGGACGCCGGGTGAATTATTCCAGCGTATCCCACGATAACGAGGGTACGGTATTTGTCAGTGGCGAGCAGGTGGACTTCAAAATCCTGCCGCCGGACATCGGTGAAGGGTCGGATGCAGCGCACGGACTGGAAGCGCCGATGAACGGCACCATTGTCACCCTGTTGGTTAAGCCTGGTGCGAAAGTTATGCAGGACGAACCGCTGCTGGTGATGGAAGCGATGAAGATGGAGCACACCCTGCGCGCACCAGCGGACGGCACCGTCACCCAATTCTTTTGCGCTCCGGGCGAACTGGTCGATGGCGGCAGCCTGCTGATTGATTTCAGTAGCGAGACGGTCGAAAACTGACAGGCCTCGCACAACAGGTGATGGACAACAGGCGGGGTAGCCCGCCAAGCGTAACCAGCGAAGAATACCTAACGAGGTTCAAGGCAATGTCACTGCCCCACAAGATAAAGATGGTCGAAGTCGGCCCCCGCGACGGGCTGCAAAATGAAAAACAGCCGATTTCGGTGGCGACCCGTGTGCAGCTGATCGACCTGCTGAGCGAAAGCGGCCTGCAGGCCATCGAAGCAGGCAGCTTTGTCAGCCCCAAATGGGTGCCACAAATGGCCGCCAGCGAAGACGTTCTTGCCGGTATCCGACGCGCCCCCGGCGTCAACTATAGTGCGCTCACCCCCAACATGGTCGGGTACGAGCGCGCCCGCGACGCACGGGCCGACGAAGTCGCGGTATTCGGTGCAGCGTCAGAGAGTTTCACCCGCAAAAACATCAACTGCTCAATCGAAGAAAGCCTTGAGCGCTTCCGCCCGCTCGCCGAACAGGCGCGCGTGGATGGTATCCCGGTGCGCGGCTACGTTTCCTGTGTGCTCGGCTGCCCGTACGAGGGCGATATTCCCGCGGAGAGGGTTGCCGAGGTCAGCCGCGCCCTGCTGGATATGGGCTGCTACGAAATCAGTCTCGGCGATACCATCGGCGTTGGCACTCCGGAAAAAGCCCGCTACATGATCGAAACCGTCGCCCGGCAGGTGCCGCTGGAAAAACTCGCGGTGCACTTCCACGACACCTATGGGCAGGCGCTGGCAAATATCTATGCGGCATTGCAGGCGGGCGTGGGCGTCATAGATTCGGCAGTGGCCGGCCTCGGCGGTTGCCCCTATGCGCGCGGCGCCTCCGGCAATGTGGCCAGCGAAGATGTTCTGTATATGCTGGATGGACTGGGCATTCACACCGGCATTGATCTGGGGCGACTGGCCAAGGCGGGCAACTTTATCTCCCACGCACTGGGGCGCGAGAGCAACTCCAAGGTGGCGCGGGCGATCGCCGGTGAGCACGGCTGCATCGAGGGCGATTAAGGTACCCTCTATCAGGTAGCCCCTATTAGGGCGATAGAAGCACCGGGGTCACTAGATTCATCTTGATCTGCTACTATCGAGCGCTCTTATCCAGTCGCCTGAAATTTGTCCGCATGAAAGTCTTACGCTTTGGCCTTATCGCCGTCACCGCCCTGCTGTTACTGGCCGCCCTGATCGCCCCCCGCCTGATCGGGCCTCAGGTCGAAGTGGTGCTGCAACAGCAACTCAGCCAGCAAGACAATGTCGAATTGACCGGCTACCAGCGCGGCTGGTTTGGCGCCGAGGCGGTGACCCTGCTCACCGGCAAGGACGGCAAGACCGAGACCCAGAGCGACATCCAGCACGGCCCGGTACTGTTTACCCGCAGCGGCCTCAAGGTCGGCGCCCTGTACGCGGAAACCCGCCTGACCGGCAAACAACTGGAACCGTCTCTGCGTCACCAACTGGAGGCCTACTACGGCCCGATAAGCCAGGCCCTGGATGAAAGTCCGGTAGTGGTCGAAACACTCGTTGCCGCCAACAATCGCGTGATCAACACCCTGCACCTGCGGCCCATCGACCGCAACGTGGCCGACCAGCAAATCCAGTTTGCAGGGGGCAAGGTTCGCCTGGTGACCGATTACACGGGCCAGCAACAAGACAGCCGCTTTGAACTGGGTGAGTTTGTGCGCATGGATGGCCACCGCGAAGCGCTGTACCTGCAATCCGCCCGTGGCGACTTTACTCTAGCGCCAACCGGCGCAGGCACCCTGCAGGTGAAATTGCCACTGGTGCGCACCAACAATGATTCCGGCCCGCTGGAACTGCGCGATGCTGCTCTGGACTACACCGGCGAACTGGTTGCGCCACAGACCCTGAAGATACAAACCGCAATCAACCTGCCGGACATTCAGTCCGCCACACCGGCCACCAGCCTAACTCAGCAGCTTCACCTGCCCGCGGTCACCTATGACGACCTGCACCACTTCGTCTACAGCCTGTTGCTAAAGCCCTCCACCGAGCGCAGCTGGCCGCAGGTGTTCCAGCGTCCACTACAGGCGCAACAGCAGTTGGATATCGCCACCGCAAATGGGCCCATGCAACTGCAACTGGATGTGGACTGGAAAGGGATTCCGCGCAGTCAGCGAGTACAGAACGACAAGTTGTTCTGGCTGGACAGCCTGGAAGGCAGCGCGAATATTTCAGCGTCCGAGCAGGCGCTGATGCAATCGCCACTGATCATGCAGGCAAGCGCGCTAAAACAATACGGCTTTCTGCTGGAAGAGAACGGCCAGCTGACCATGCACCTGCAGCTGGATAAAGGGGTTCTGGCGGTCAACGGTCAGCAGCTGCCCGCAGACCTGTTTGTGCTCGCGCTGATGGGCGGGCTCTAAGCCACCGCCCGCAGCAGCGTTACAGATAAAAAAAGAGCGGCCTCCTGGGCCGCTCAACGGTTTTCTCTCACCGTTTATCGTTACAACTTCAATTCATTTACCAATCGACTCTGCGACTTAAGACTCTGCGACTTAAGAGTAAGCAGGGCGATTGTCTGCCAGATTCAGCCAGCCACGCACCACGCGATAAACGACCCAGACCCAACTGATTCCCCAGACCACAAAACCAATCAGAATCCATACCGTCGCCCAACCGATCACAAACCACAGCAGGCTGTACCAGAAGGTACGGATTTGCCAGCGGAAATGGGACTCGGCCAGGGTGCCGCGCACGTCGCCGCGCTTCGCGTAGTTGATGATCACGCCGACAAAGAAGGGAACCGCGGTGAAAATACTGATCGCCTGAATCAGGTACACCAGAGTGGTGACATCGCGCGCAGAGCGCTCGCGTTCCGTTTGTTGCTCAACAGGGTACTGCTCGGACATGGTCGACTTCCATTTATTCACTTTCATTAAACCAGCGCTAAGTGTAAGCGCTATTGCCTCTCAGGATAACCGCTGCCAACGGCCACCCATCGCGACAATCACCGGGTTTATCTCAGCGCCCACTCGGTATGGACGTTTTTCTCGCGCCAGGATTTCAGCTGTTGAATGGAAGTGCGCATCAGCCCGAGTATCTCGGTGCGCTGGTGGCGACAGTACTCCCGCTCGCTGTCGATGGACAAGCGCGCTGACAGCGCTTTCAGACGCCCGGCAACCACCTCCAGCCCGACACTTTCTGCTTCCGCGGCGATCGCCTGTGCCTGGTGTTGCGCGTCGAGCCAGTGTCGACCAGTCAGAGCGCTGGTAAAGGCGGTGATTTTCTTGGGCAGGCTGGCGAGGCGCCCCCCAAGCAATTCGGCAAACGCCAGGTGGCCGAGGGTATCCCGCTGCCGCTCGAGCGTGCTTGAGTTCAATACTTTGTTGGCGCGAGACGTTTTGCTCTTGGCCGATTTGCCCTGGGCTTTCTGCTCCACCCAGCTCAACAACTGCGCCAGCTGCGCCTCAGAAGGCTCGCTCGGCAACACGCCGGTCAATCCCTTCGCCATATAGTGCTCGCGGTCGCCCTTATTCAGGCTGTCGAGCATGCCGAAAATAAGCAGGTTGTCATTGGAATAGTCACCGCGCATTTTTCGCGCCGTTTCCACACCATCGATCAGGGGCAGGCGCACATCAATTAGCACCAAGTCGTATTTCGCCTTGAGGGCTGCCTCGGCGCCATCAATTCCATTACTTTCGCAACGTACCTCATGCCCCCCGGCCTCCAGTCGCCGGCGTAAGCTGGCGTGCCCGTCATTTTCCACCAACAGAATATTCAGTGGCTGATGCGCCTCCTCAACACCCTGTGCCGAAACAGCCGGTACTTGGCCAGCGGCGCCTACGCCCTCGGAAGTCCCTTGGCCCGCCCGCTGGATCTCTTCGATATTGCTGCGTAGCGTACGGCACTGCCCCAATGCCGCGTCCGCCAAGTGCCGGCTCTCATCATTGCCGCCGCGCGAGAGCAAGCTCATGGTACTGACCAGGGTTTCCAGGGGCTTGCGCATACGGTGCCCGGTCATGGAGAGGAAATCCCGGTGCTCTTCTTCGGACTGCGCAGCGGAAAGCTTGACCTCCTCCAGCAGTTTGTCCCGCTCCATCAGCTCATGAACCCGAGTCTGCACCTGGCGAAACAGTTTGGCGTTCTCTGCCTGCAAATCTGAGACACGGACAGCTGAGGATTCCAGGGCAGCCTGCAGCTGGGCTCGCGACCGCATATAGAGCGCCATAACGCCGACGAATGCGGCTCCTACAAGCAATAACCAGAACAGGGGAATCCCGGTATCAAGCAATAGTGCCTGACCGGGAAAGGCGTAGGCAGCCATCGGCGCGAAAGCGATCAGCGCAGAGGCGATACAGGTACGGGCGACGACAGCGCGAGTATTTCTGGTGTTGGCACCGACAACGCGGCTACCCGCCGGGCGGCAGTAGGTCATGGTCATATTCATCCTTGAAACCATTGGTATGTATGGGTTAATCCTGCAACCCGATCAAAACCCACGTTGTATACCCGCTAACGGGGCACTTATTGGAGGGTTTTGTGTGCGCCGGTGTTTACAGCCCCGGCGGATATTTCGCATCCTTTTGCGAATTCTTGGACGCTCTTCCTACGTCCAGAAGCTCAGTGGAGTAATTCGCTTAGCGGTGTTTTACACCAAACAAGCGTCCCACTTAAGCCAATTTTACGCCAATATTCCCGAACGTGCCGGAAATTTGCCGGGCGCATTGGAAGTCACCCGGCCGGGCAAGTCAACTTCACGCGCTTACAGCTACTTAATGCCGCAGGTGGCGGTATCCATGTCATCGGTAACAGGCGCCCCCGCGCTGCGCCGCGCCCATAGACGGCGCAGGAAATCCAGATAGATTCCGTACGGACGCCCAAGAACACCGGCGATCATGGCAAAGGTAATACAGGCGGTCGCGATCTCTGCCATAGACGCACCACCGAGCAGCATATTGACGGTGTACAGTGGCAGCTGAAAACTCAGAAACACAAATGTGTCCACCGCGTAATTATGCAGGGCGCCGCCGCGACCAAAGCGTTGTACCACCCAGCCGCGGTAGATGCTGAACGGGCGCGCGATCAGCGAGTTAAACACCACCGCGAGCAGGCGAATCTTCAGGTGTTCACTCCAGCTCATACCCGCCAGTAACAGCTCGATGGGGATAGCGATTGCCCAGGAAAAGCTGTTCATGGCGAACACGTCCAGCAACCACTCGTTCCAGCGTGTGCGGCGGTTGCGGCGTTCGTTAACCTGTGAATTAGTAGACTGGGTAGTTTCAACCGGCTGCTCGTCCTCCAGCACCATAACGGGCGGAGACACAGGAATGGCTTCGGTTGCCTGCGACAGAGACTGGGGCGACATAGTGATACTTGACCTGAACCGCGGCAGGCTTTTGGCCCCCACAGGCGAAAACTGAACATTATTTGGTCACTTTTGGTGACGACGGCGATTATATCCACCATTTTTTCAAAATCCAGTCTTCACATATTAAATTTTAATTATTTATAGTGATTACATCCTACATTACCGTTTCCACCCCAAAAGCCATCCTAAACAACGCAACCAATGAGTAAATCAGGGCACTCGCAAGGCCATATCGGTCGCGTTATCCGCCATCGATACAGAGAGACTCCAGCAACTGAGCGCAGGGACACCGGGGCTCAGGAGGCCCTACAGCTCTGTGCCCGGTGAGAGATTGGGAGGACTATTGCAGATTGAACTGGTCGCGCAGGTAGATGGCCGCCATCAATAGCAGCAGGGTGCACACCCACACGGCGATATAGATCTTCATGGCTTTGTTGGCGGACTTTTTCTGCCACCAGGTGCGCGGCTCAATCCCCTTCATCAGGAACACCAACTTACAGGCGAGATTGACGCACACGATATTCACCGCCAACAACAGGCCGGCACCCAGGGCCAGCGGCCACTTGCCCGAGCCCAGCATCATGCCGAAGGTGGCTGCCGGCGGCAGCAGTGCGACGGCCACCATTACCCCGACCAAGACGCTGGATAGGCCGGAGGTCATCGACAGTGCGGCGGCGGCGCCAGAGGCCAGTGCCAACACCACGGAGTCCCAACCCACATAGGTGCGTGACAAGAGTTCGTTGCTGAGCGTCCCCCAGGGCCAGATCAGGCCAATCACCACCGACAGGCCCACGGCCACTGAGAGACCTACCACCAGTGTTTTCAGGGCGCTGCGCATCAACGCCGTGTCCGCCAACGCGGTGCCCAGGCCAAACGCCATATTGGGCCCCAGCAGCGGTGCGATCACCATGGCACCAATGACCGCGGCAACATTGTTTTCCAGCAGGCCGATGGCGGCAACCAGGGTGGAGAGCACCACCAGGATCACATAATCCCGATCCAGACGGGCGCTCTTTTCCGCACTGGCGTACAGCGCCTCGCGCGCGGCCAGGGCAGTGTCTTCCTTTTTGCGCTGCGCATCGCTGGGCTTGGGCAGCGACAACTCCACCGGGATGACCAGCACGCGCGCCCCCGCCACGCCATCCACCAGCGGCGCGAGATCGTCGAGAAACACCTGTACCTTGTCGTCGCTGGTGAGCAGCCGCATGGCCTGGTGCCCGCTCTGCACCGGGCCCTCAATGCGAAACTCTTCGGCCTTGCGCGCTTCGGCAATAGCCGCGACACGGTCGGTATCGCGGGGGTCGGTGAGAATGGCGAGTAGCTTCACGGCAATTCAAACTCGCTCAAAAGGCATCTTCGGGGATATGACACACCACCTCCACTTGGTGTCCATCCGGATCGCGCACATAGGCGCTGAAGTAATCTGCGTGGTATTCCGGACGCAGACGTGGTGCTCCACCGCCCTCGTCACCGTCATCATGAGCACCCGCCTTCAGCGCGGCCTGGTAAAAAGCCTGTACGGTTTCCCGGTCTTCGGCGCTAAAGGCAATAGTCACTGCGGGGGCCGTGGTCGAACCCCCTTTGATCAATAACTGCGGCTTGCCTCCCCAGCCAAATCCGGCCCAGTCACCCATTTCCATGGCCAGCTCGTACCCCAGAGGCGCCAGCGCCGCCAGGTAAAATGCCTTGCTGCGCTCATAGTCGTGCACCGTCAAACCGATATGGTCGAGCATGGGGGCCTCCCGCTAGAGAATTTTTCCGTCTGGGGAGATGAGTATAGATAGCGCGGGCAGAAACGATCACGCACACACGGCGATAGCAGTGCCCGTGAATAAATGGGCAGGAAGAAGTGCGACTGGAGCTGAAATGCAACTGGGAGAAAGGCGTTTCAAATGACGCCGAAACAGGCGAGCATTCCGTAGACCACCACAGCGGTGCCGCAAACAAACTGCCCAAGGATCAGCGCACGAATAGCGAAGGTGTAGCGAATGCAGCGCCCCTGATTACTCAGGTCACGGGTGAAAATTCGTGCCGGCTCTGGCAGCTGCGCCTCGATTGCACGCAGGCCGGGCACCGTCAGATTCAACAATTGCCGGCTGCGCATATCCATGACCCAGAATACGGCAGACACAATCACCACAAATCCGCCCAGCAGCACCAGGATAAGCGGGTGAAAGCCTTTTTCCACGGCGGTAAAAATACCACCATCGGCGAACATTGAAAGCACCACAAAAAAGTTAAAGGCTTTTAAACGCTGTTCGGCGTTAAAACGATAGTGGTCACACAGGTACTGCTGTTCGTTCACGAGAGGACTCTGACTTCATTAGATGGGTCGATTACGGCGCGTGCTGAGCCAGCTTACCATGTAAAGCATGGACAGTTTTAGTGCCGCAAAACCATGCGATGAATACAACTTTATCGTCAGGCTCCTGGGCGGTGCCACTGGATACGGGAGCGAGAATTGTCAGGGAACAATCAGTACATCTGTGTTTGCACGGCCGAGGATACGCTCGGCGGTATTGCCCAGCAAGAAGCCTTTTGGCCCCTTGCGCACACCGCGTCCCACGAGAATTGCGCGCGCTTTATTGCGGTCTACCACGCGGTTTACCTCGGCCGCGGGCTTGCCGGTAACAAAGTGTGTCTTTGCACATTCTACCCCGCTGTCGGCGATAACCGTATCGATTGCTTGCAACAGGGCTCCGGCCTGCTCGCGGAACGCATCTAAATCGGCTACTTCATCGACCTTGGGCACACAGGCGACAGCTTCCAGATCGGCCCCTAACAGCGTGCTCAATTTACCACCCACGGCGAGCACACGCTGGTTTAACTCCACATGCAGGGGGTTATCGATAGCGGGATCCAGTGCGCCAACGATGCGATCGCGCTTCACCCAGTGGGTACTCACTGCGAGCCACAGTGGCGCGGGAACCGACTCAATCATGCGCCAGTCAATGGAGCCAAAGCCGCCACGACCAAATTGTTTTTGCGCAGTTTTTACCACCAGGTCGCAGTCATTGGCGGCGAGGTAGTCGAGGGTCCAGTAGGGAATATCGTGGTGCCAGATGACTTCGGCGGTGGAGCCTGCAGGAAGTGGATGCTCGCTCTGCAGTTCTTGCAGCCATTTCTTGCGCTCATTTTGAATCTGGTCGCTGACGTTCAGCACGGAACCGGACAGCAGCGGAATGGAGACCACAGGCTCGTAAACAAAGCTCACCAGATGCAGCTTCGCGCCCGACTTTTCCGCCAACTCCAGTGCCCGCTCCAGGGCTATCTGTTCATGCTTGGGCTTGTCGAGGATGACGAGAATATTCTGCATGTGGCCTCCGTTGCTACAGGGAAATATTCAAATCCTTTAATTCATTAAATCACCGGATGTCGATTTTGTCTTGGCTCAGAGCAAGACGACCCAGCTCGGGGCTCGCACTGTTGGCGCCCTCTGGCGGTGAAGCACCGGGTATCGCTTTTCGAAACCGCTGTGAATACGTCCCTGTACGCTGCGTCGGCGACATCCCTGTCGCCGACGCTTTCGAAAAACGATACCCGGCACTCCACCTTCGCATTTAGCGAATATATTTCACATGTGACTCGATAAAACTTGTACGTGGCAGCGAGAATGGAAGGGAAAGTGGTGGGGGCGGGTTTTCCCCCACCGGACGCCCAATAGAACGTCCAGGGACGGAGGAAAGTAATTACTTGTTCGCGCGATGATCCACCAGCTCATCCACCACAGAAGGATCGGCAAGCGTGGAGGTGTCACCCAGAGAATCCAGCTCGTTGCAGGCGATCTTGCGCAAAATACGGCGCATGATTTTGCCAGAGCGGGTTTTCGGCAGGCCCGGGGCCCACTGGATGATGTCGGGCTTGGCGATAGGACCGATCTCCTGCACACACAGGTTGATCAGTTCCTTGCGCAATTCCTCAGAGGGCTCGCGGCCATTTTTCAGGGTCACATAGCAGTATATGCCCTGGCCCTTGATGTCGTGTGGATAACCCACCACCGCAGCCTCGGCAGTATCTTCGTGCAGTACGATCGCACTTTCGATCTCCGCGGTGCCCAGACGGTGGCCGGAGACATTCAGTACATCGTCGATGCGGCCGGTAATCCAGTAGTAGCCATCGGCATCGCGGCGCGCGCCGTCGCCGGTGAAGTAGTAGCCGGGGAAGGTAGAGAAATAGGTGTCGATCATGCGCTGGTGATCGCCGTATACGCTACGGATCATGCTCGGCCAGCTGGCTTTCATGACCAACGCACCCTCACCTTCACCGTCAATTTCCTGGCCTTTCTCGTCCAGCAGCGCCGGCTGTACGCCGAAGCACGGGCGTGTCGCGGAACCGGGTTTCATCGCGGTGGCACCGGGCAGTGGGGTAATCATGTGCGCGCCGGTTTCGGTCTGCCACCAGGTATCCACAATCGGGCAGCGATTTTCGCCGACCACATTGTGGTACCACTCCCAGGCTTCGGGGTTGATGGGTTCACCCACGGTGCCCAGCAGTTTCAGCGAGCTGCGGTCGCACTTGGTAACGAAATCATCGCCGGCGCCCATTAGTGCGCGAATCGCGGTGGGTGCGGTATAGAAGGTATTTACCTTGTGTTTTTCCACAACCTGCCAGCAGCGGGAGGCATCCGGGTACGTCGGTACGCCTTCAAACATCAGTGAGATGGCGCCGGCACACAGCGGGCCGTAAACGATGTAGCTGTGGCCGGTAATCCAGCCCACGTCGGCGGTACACCAGAAGACGTCGCCTTCTTTGTAATCGAAGGTGTACTTGAACGTCATGGTGGAGGCCAGCAGGTAGCCGGCGGTGGTGTGCAGTACGCCCTTGGGCTTACCGGTAGAGCCGGAGGTGTACAGGATAAACAGCGGGTCTTCCGCGTTCATCGGTTCGGGGGCGCAGTCAGTGCTCTGCTCGGCCACGGATTCCGCGTACCAGATATCGCGCTTGCTGTCCCAATCGACATTGGCGCCGGTGCGTTTAACCACGACTGCGGTATGTACGTCCGGGCAGCTGGCCAGGGCCTTATCCACATTCGCTTTGAGCGGCACCTTGCGGCCGCCGCGTACGCCTTCGTCGGCGGTGATCACCAGCCGGCAATCGGAATCGAGGATTCGGTCTTTCAGGGAGTCGGGCGAGAAACCGCCAAACACTACCGAGTGCACCGCACCAATGCGGGTACAGGCGAGCATGGCATAGGCCGCTTCCGGAATCATCGGCATGTAAATACACACGCGATCGCCCTTATTGACGCCGCGCGCCTTGAGCAGGTTCGCCAGGCGCCCTACGTTGTCGTGCAGCTCCTGATAGGTGATGTTTTTGCTATCGGCCGGATCATCCCCTTCCCAGATCAATGCGGTTTGTGCCGCGCGAGTTGGCAGATGGCGGTCGATACAATTGACGGAAACATTCAGTTCACCATCGGCAAACCAGGCCGCGTGCCCCTTGGTCAGGTCTTCCTCAACCACCTTGGTGAACGGCTTGCTCCACTGCAGGAAATCGTTGGCCTGCTGGGACCAGAACGCCTGCGGACCCTCAACGGACTGGTGGTACATGCGCTGGTAGTCGTCGTTGGTTACGAGGGTGTTGGCGGCAAAGGTTTCGGGCACCGGGTAAGTGTGCACTTCAGACATCGTTTTCTCCCTTATTAGTATTATCGGGATGCTGCATGGCCCCATTCATTGAGGCCTGTTAGCTGCAGGCATCGCAGCGCTACGCCCGGTCATCGCGCTGCCCGGCGTATTTCGTGTCACTGCTATCCCGATAAGTTATACCACTGGCGGCGGCCTTATGACAACGCTGTCAATGATCCTGTCGTACCATCATAGCCTGACGTCTTCACGCTTTCCCACCTTGCAGCTGGAATCCCGTGCCTTTTTTGTCGCAAACAGGCAAAATGAGTCGACAAGAAAAGTGATCACATTTTTATATTGCCGGAGGTAGATATGACCGCGAAGTTGATGCGCGTTGCAGAAGGTAAGGTGGAGAGAGAGTCCGGGGTGGTGGCACCTGAGAAGGTGCTAACGGGGAACCCGCAGCAGTGGACCGAGCACTTTTTCACCAACAAGAAGGAAAATTTCTTCTGTGGTATCTGGTCTTCCGATACCGGCAAGTGGTCACTTACTTACAGTGAGGACGAGTTCTGCTACATCATTGATGGTGAGGCAATCATTACCGATGCCGAAGGGGACAGCGAGCGGGTTACCACCGGGGATGCGTTCTGTATTCCGGCCGGATTTGAAGGAACCTGGGAAACCATTGGTTCGGTTAAGAAGTTTTATGCGATTTATGAAGAGTAACTCGGCCTGAGGGGCTACCACTAGCGAACTTAGTGGCGGCCCTGTAGTGGGTATGGTTTTTCAGGACCGCGCTGGGCGCCCCCCCTGTGAATACATCCCTGTGCGCTGCGTCGGCAACATCCATGTTGCCGACGCTCCTGAAAAACCATACCCACCACAGCCCCTTCGCATCTACACACATAACATCGCCCTAACCACCAATTAATCCCTTGAGGTGAGCTACAACGCTACGCCCCAGTGCAGATAACGCATAACCACCTTCCAGCGCGGAAACAATCCGCCCTTCACAGTTCTCGTCTGCGTACTCCCGCAGCCTCTCGGTTACCCACAGATAGTCGTCTTCCTTGAAGCGCAGTTGCGCCATGGCGTCTTCAACATGCCCGTCAAATCCAGCCGAGATAAACAACATCTGTGGCTGGAACTTTTCCAGGGCCGGCAGCCACTGCTTTGCGACGATCTCGCGCAGTGCGTCACCACCTGCGCCCGCTTCCAACGGAGAGTTGATGATATTAGCCGGCAATTCTCCGGTGCCAGAAAACGGGTAGTACGGCGACTGGAAGCTGGAGCAGAACAGGTAGCCATCGCGGCCGGCGGCAAAGTCTTCGGTACCATTGCCGTGGTGCACATCGAAATCGAGGATGGCGACGCGTTTGAGACCATGCTGTGTTCGCGCGTGCTCGGCAGCAATCGCAATATTGTTAAACAGGCAGAAGCCCATGGCCTTGTCACGCTCGGCGTGATGGCCCGGTGGGCGTACGGCACAGAACCCTGAGTTGATCTCGCCGCGCATAATACGTTCCACCGCGTCCACGCCGCTGCCGGCTGCATGTAATGCAGCAATCAGTGTATGGGGATTCATGCGGGTGTCTTCGTCGAGGACTTCAAAGCCTTCGCTGGGCGCACGTGCGAAAATCGATTCCACATATTCCGGCGTGTGCACCCGCTCGATTTGTTCGCGTGTGGCCTGTGGAGCATCGAAAAAGCGCAGCACGTATTCAATACCGCTACTCAGCAACTGATCCTGAATAGTGTCCAGACGCGCGGGGCACTCGGGGTGGTCGTCGCCCATATCGTGTTTATGGCAGGTGGGGTCAGAGAAGAATCCAACGGCGGGCATAGTCAGTCCTTGTTCCCAGACAGTATCAGTTCCAGATAGAGCTCATCCATGGAGTCGCCGGGTCGGGTGGTGAAGCCGTTCGCTTCAAATATCTTGAGCATGGGCTTGTTATCGCGGCGTACACAGGCAAACATTTTCGCAATACCACGCGCCCGCGCAACCTTTTCCATCTCTTTCAGCAGGGTGGTGGCAATACCCTTACCGCGGCGGCTCTCCTTGATCACGAATGCCACCTCGCAGCTGTTATCTGCCGGGTAATAGTAGTAGCGCCCCACCCCCTGAATCACTTCGCCTTCACCATCAAAATCGGTAAAGCACAGTGCCAGGTCACACCCCTGGTCGACGCTCACCAAGCTGCAGGACTTTTCCCGGGACATCTGCGTCACATGGTGGTTGTAACGCATCATCAAGGTTTCTTTATTGTGGGTGTAAAAGAACTCCTGTAAGCGCCGCTCATCCGACGGGCGCAGTGGGCGCAACGTATAGCGCACGCCGTCAAAAGTGTACTGTTTCTGGTCCACCGGGCCCAGCTCCGGCACCGTGGTGGGCGCCTGCTCCTGGTATTCCGGCACCCAGTAAAACTCACGTACTTTTTCCAGCAGCTCCCGCCGGAATTCCGGGTGTGCAATACGGATCATTTCCAGGGTACGCTCGCGCACACTTTTACCGCGCAGGGAGGCGATACCGTATTCGGTTACCACATAGTGCACATGGGCGCGCGAGGTGACCACACCACTGCCCGGGGTGAGGGAAGCAACAATGCGGGACACCAGTTTGCCGTCTTTGTCCCGCGCCGTGGATGGCAAGGCGATAATGGGTTTGCCACCCTTACTCAGTGCGGCGCCACGAATAAAATCCACCTGGCCGCCAATACCGCTATACAGCAGACGACCAATCGAGTCCGACACTACCTGCCCGGTGAGATCCACTTCGATAGCGCTGTTGATCGCCACCATCTTGTCGTTGCGCGCAATTTTTACCGGCGAGCTCACGTGCTCGGCGGGATACAGCTCGACGTGGGGATTGCCATCGACAAAGTCATAGAGTTCGCGCGATCCCATGCAGTAGGCGGTTATGGTTTTGCCTTTGTGGAAGGTCTTTTTGCGGTTATTGATCACCCCGCTTTTCATCAACCGGGCAATGCCGTCGGAAATCATTTCCGAATGCACACCGAGGTCTTTGTGATTGCCCAGGTAACGCAACACCGCATCGTGGATCTTGCCCATACCAATCTGCAACGTGGCCCCATTCTCTACCAACAGGGAAACATACTGTCCGATCTGCTCCACCGCCTGATCCATTTCCGGCGGTGGGGATTCCGGGATTGGAGCATCTTCGATCATCCAGGCATGTATCTGGTCGCGATGAATAAATGTGTGGCCACAGGTACGCGGCATGCTCGGATTAATCTGGGCGATCACCGTGGTGGCATGCTTTACTGCGGATGACACTACATCCACACTCACACCGAGCGAACAGTAACCCAGTTCATCCGGCGGGCTTACCATAATCAGTGCGGCATCCAGCGGTAGTACATGATCGCTAAACAGCTTTGGTACTTCCGAGAGAAAGGTGGGCGTATAGTCCGCGCGCCCTTCGGCGACCGCATTGCGCACCGCGGTACCACCGATATAAAGGGCGTTGATGGTAAACAACTCAGCGTGTTTCCGTTCTGCCCAGACATTATCTGAAAGCGTAAATACCTGCGTGACTTCGATGTCATTCAACCCCTGACTATTGGCGATCAGATCAGCCATTAATGCATCGGGAACAGCGGCATGGGAACCAACGAAGATACGGCAGCCACTTTTTAGCAGCTGATCCCAAGCGACGGGTTCGCTGGTTTTGGGATTTGTCAGAGACGACATAGAGATGAGTGGAATCCTACCTTGAGTTTGGAGGTATGGTAGGCGGGTGGTTTAGTGGTCACAAGCGAAGCTCACGGGATCCAGTTAAAGACCACGGTGGCGGCCAAGCACCGGGTACAGGTTTTCAGAACCGCTGTGAACCCGTCCCTGGGCGCTGCGGCGCAAACATCCTGTTTGCGACGCTCCTGAAAACCTGCACCCGGCGCTCAGCCGCCACAGGACCGGAAAAAGAACCCCCAGCTTTTATGCGGGTTCCGACATCTGCACAGGAATAGTATTGGTACTACGCTCAACCCGATTCTGCTCATCCAGATAAACAAGCTTGGGTTTGAAAGCGTCGGCCTCAGCCTCAGACATCTGTGCATAGGCGGCAATAATAATACGATCGCCGACCTGCACGCGGCGCGCTGCAGCACCATTCATCGAAATAATGCCGGAACCCCGCTCCGCCAGAATCACATAGGTGTGAAAGCGCTCGCCGTTGGAAACATTGTAGATATCGATTTTTTCAAACTCGCGCAGCCCCGCGAGCTCAACCAGATCTTCATCGATCGCACAGGAACCGTCATACCAGAGTTCCGCCTGGGTAACCGCCGCCATATGCAGCTTGCCTTTCAACATCTCAATTTGCATCAACGAACTCCTGACTTCACACACTCACGGAAACATTGTCGATCAAGCGCGCACCGCTGGTGTACATGGCGCCGAGAATTGTGATCTCGCTATCGTCGTGGGCCGCCGGCTGCAGATCCTTGCTGTTGCAGATGGAAAAGTAATCCACCTTAAAACCCGCCTGCTCGATTTTCGCCCGCGCCTCATCTTCCAACGCCGCAAAATCCTTGCGACCAGATTTGATCTCATCGCTCACCCAGTTCAGCGACCGGTTGAGGATCGCCACACGCGGACGCTCCTCCTCACTCAGATAACCATTGCGCGAGCTCATCGCCAGACCATCGTCTTCACGGTGCACCGGTGCCGCAACAATCTCCACCGGAATACACAGGTCCTCCACCATACGGCGGATCACCGCCAGCTGTTGGAAATCCTTGATACCGAACACCGCCTTTTTTGGCTGCACGATGTTGAACAGCTTCGCCACCACCGTGGTCACGCCTTCAAAGTGCCCCGGACGGCTCGCGCCGCACAGCACATCGGTCATAGCCGGGCAGATGACTTTGGTCTGCTCGTCCATCCCATTGGGGTAGATTTCGGCTTCATCCGGGTGGAACAGGTAATCACAGTTGGCCGCGCGCAGCTTGGCCATGTCCGCCTGCATGGTTCGCGGGTAGGTATCCCAGTCTTCATTGAGTCCAAATTGCAGGCGATTAACGAAGATCGACACCACCACAACATCACACTGCTTGCGGGCCAGATTGACCAGTTCGATGTGCGCATCGTGCAGGTTGCCCATGGTGGGCACGAATCCGATGGTCTTGCCATCGCGACGGGCCTCCGCCAGCGCCTCGCGCAGGCTGGCCACGTGGTGAAAAACTTGCATTGCCGGGGTTCCGCCAAGTGGTTAGTTGCGCGGCATCTTACCTTCCGCGGGGACACCGAACAAATCGGGAAGCATTGGTCACATTCGGTTTTTGCCATCACAGGGAGTTTCTGCAGCCGGTTCAGGAAAGATTCAGTGTACAGGGGGCACACTGGTCCCCACGTTATCGAGAAGCCTTTACATAAGGCCACAGAGTCAGCCACACGCATGGCTGAGGAGAACGACCATGAAAACACTGATCACTGCCGTTGCCACCGCCAGCTTGCTGCTGACCACAGCGCCCGCGCTGGCCGACCGGGACGACCGCCACCACCGCAACGACCACGGCCGCAAGCACATGCAGCAGCGCGACCACCAGGTGCGACACGGCAACAGGGTGCGTGACATCGCCGACAAACGGCGTGACGAGGAGAACCGTCGCCACGATCACCACCAAGACAAAAAGCACTATCACAAGCAAGAAGCGCGTAAACACGAGCGCAAGGCGGATAGGCATGAACATCAGGCACGCAAGCACGAACGCCAGGCGCGCAAACATGAACGCAAGGCACACAAGCACGAGCGCAAGGCACACAAGCACGAGCGCAAGGACTACAAGGACTACAAGGACTACAAGGACTACAAGTATGTGGACTACCGCGGGCACTATAAGCCGCGTCACAAGCCACACTACAAGCCGCATCACCGCCCGCACCATCGGCCTTATTACCGCCCGCACGAGCATCGCTGGCGCCCGGCCCACTTTGGTTACGGCTACCGCTGGCAGCGTTTGCCGACATCCTATGTCAGCCTGAGTTTTGGCGGCCTGGGCTACTACTTCAGCGACGGTATTTTTTACCGTCCCTACGGTGCCGGCTACGTGGTGGCCGAGGCCCCGGTAGGTGCCTTTGTTCGCTCCTTGCCGGGTACGGCATTCAGTGTCAGCTTTAATGGCCTGAACTACTTTGTCGCCTACGACACCTACTACCAGTGGGACCACCACCGACACGGTTATGTGGTGGTCGCCAACCCGGGCTTCCTCTGAATTCCAACCCCAACAACCGAATATTTATTCGGTTACTTCCCCAGGCGACTCTCACGAGTCGCCTTTTTTATTTATAAATTATTTAAGACTTTCGCCTAAACCCGTTGCGCCATAAACAAATGTTTGGCGATATACAAAAAACGAATAAAAAACCGAATAAAAATTTAGTTTTAACCTTGTGGATTTATCCGCAATTTCTTTTCATTTCTTATTGATTTCCACACAACCAAACCCCAAGATTCGCGCCCCGAAACCGGCACCGGGTTCCATCCAATATTTGCCAAAATTTAACAGGCGCCATGAAGCAACAACAGATTGAAAACTGGACCTGCGAAGACTCCGCAGAACTCTACGGTATCCGCAACTGGGGTGCCGATTACTTCAACCTGAACCAGCGCGGTGAAATCACGGTTGAAGTAAAAAATGACGCCGGTGAACTGCACGCGGTATCGCTGTTGGATATTGCCCACGGTGCCACCGAGCGCGGGCTGGGCATGCCGCTGCTGGTGCGTTTTGAAAACCTGCTCGACGCGCAAATCGCACGCATCAACAATTCTTTCCGCAGCGCGATCGACAGCTGTGGTTACAACAATGTGTTCCGCGGCGTTTTTCCCATCAAGGTCAACCAGCAGTGCCAGGTGATCGAGGAAATCGCCAAGGCTGGGCGCTCTTTCGGGCACGGGCTTGAAGCGGGCAGCAAGGCGGAGCTCATTGCCGCACTTTCGATCCTCGACAATACCGATGCGCTCATCGTGTGTAATGGTTACAAGGATGAGGAATTCATCAACCTGGGCTTGCAGGCACAGCGCCTCGGGGTACAGGTGTTTTTCGTGGTGGAGACACCATCGGAAGTGGACACCATCATTCGCTGCGCCGAGCGCGAGCAGGTCGAGCCCAACATTGGCGTGCGGGTAAAACTGGCAAGTAAAGTCGGCGGCTACTGGAACGCCACCAGCGGTGACCGCAGTATTTTCGGCCTCGGTAGTAACGACCTCATCGCGATGGTCGACAGACTGCGTGATCACAACATGCTGCACTGCCTGCGGTTGCTGCACTACCACCTCGGTTCGCAGGTACCCAATATCCGCGACATTCGCACCGGTGTGCTGGAAGCCTGTCGCTACTATGCGGACCTGGTGGAAGAGGGTGCGGCCATGGGTTACCTGGACCTCGGCGGCGGCCTGGCGGTGGACTACGATGGCTCCAAGACCAACTACACCCACTCCAAAAACTACTCTCTGGATGAGTACTGTGTGGATGTGGTGGAAGCCATTATGGAGACCCTCGACAGCGAGGGCGTTACCCATCCGGTCATCATTACCGAATCCGGGCGCGCAACCGTCGCCTACTCATCCGTCTTATTGTTCAACATTCTGGATACCACCAGCTTCGAGCCCATCGAGCTGGAAGACGACCGTATCGGCAGCGATGCGCATCCAATGCTGAAGAACCTGCAGGAAGCACTGGAGAGCGTAGCGCAGGAAAACCTGCAGGAAAGCTACAACGACGGGCTCTACTATCGCGACGAGATCCGCGCACTTTACTTACATGGTCAGGTGAGCCTGCGCGACCGCGCGCTGGCGGAAAACCTGTTTCTGCAGTGCGCACAAAAAATTCGCAAGCTACTCGATGAAGTCGAGCATATCCCGGCTGACTTGGAGGCACTACCGGAAGTACTGTCCGACATCTATTACGCCAACATGAGCGTGTTCCAGTCCCTGCCGGATATCTGGGCGATTGATCAACTGTTTCCACTGGTGCCCGTGCACCGTCTGGACGAGGCACCGACACGCTCGGCAATCATCGCAGATATCACCTGCGACTGTGACGGCAAGATCGATCGTTTTATCGATCGCCAGGGCGAACGCAAAACGCTACCACTGCACCCACTGAACGAAGGCGAGGAATATATTCTCGGCACTTTTCTGGTGGGTGCCTACCAGGAGACTCTCGGCGATCTGCACAACCTGTTCGGTGACACGAATGTGGTCAGTGTACGGATTGACGAAGATGGGCATGTGGATTACAGCCGTGAAATTCAGGGTGACAGCATTGCCGATGTGCTGAGTTACGTGGAGTACTCACCGCAGGATTTGTTCGAGCGTTTTCGCAAGCTGGCGGAGCGCGCGGTGAAAGAAAAGCGCATTAGCCCACAGCAGCGCAAAGACATCTTACATACGTATACCGCGAGTATGAGCGGCTATACCTACTTCGAGAAGTAACTTTTGGTTTCCCCACTATCCGGAACAGGGAGAAAGAAATGGCCAACGTTCTGATTGTCGGCGCCGGTGGCGTCGGCCAGGTAGTCGCGCACAAGTGCGCCCAGGTAGAAGAAGTCTTCGAGAACATCACCCTCGCCAGCCGCACCAAATCCAAGTGCGACAAAATCGCTGAAATGTTGCCGCGCAAAATCGACACCGCGGAGGTGGATGCGGATAACGTTGGTGAAATGGTCGCGCTGATTGAAAAAGTGAAGCCAGACATGGTCATCAATGTGGCGCTTCCTTATCAGGATCTGCACATCATGGATGCCTGCCTGGAAACCGGCGTGCACTATCTGGATACGGCCAACTACGAACCACCAGAAGAGGCCAAGTTCGAATACAAGTGGCAGTGGGCCTATCAGGACCGTTTTGAAAAAGCCGGCCTGATGGCACTGCTCGGCAGCGGCTTCGACCCGGGTGTCACCAGCGTATTTACCGCCTATGCGAAAAAACACCACTTTGATCGCATCAAGACCCTGGATATTCTCGACTGTAACGCCGGCGACCACGGCCTGCCGTTTGCCACCAACTTCAACCCTGAAATCAATATTCGTGAGATCACCGCGAATGGCCGCTACTGGGAAGATGGCAAATGGGTAACCACCAAACCCATGGAAGAAAAGCGGGTGTTTGAATTCCCCGAGGGCATCGGTGAGAAAGACCTGTATCTGCTGTACCACGAAGAACTGGAGTCCCTGTCCACGCACTACCCGGAAATCGAGCGCGCACGCTTCTGGATGACCTTCGGTGCCAGTTACCTGAAGCATCTGGAAGTGTTGCAGAACGTCGGCATGACCAGCATTGAGCCGGTAGAGTTCCAGGGCCAGCAAATCATACCCATCCAATTCCTGAAGGCGCTGCTGCCGGACCCGGCAAGCCTGGGCCCACTGACTAAGGGCAAGACCTGTATTGGCAACATCATCAAGGGCACCCCGCAGGGTGGTGGTGATGACAAAATCTACTACGTCTACAACATTTGCGACCATCAGGAAGCGTATAAGGAAGTTAAGTCCCAGGCGATTTCCTACACCACCGGCGTACCGGCCATGATCGGCGCGAAGATGATGATGGAAGGCAAGTGGATGAAGCCCGGCGTGTGGAATATGGAACAGCTGGATCCGGATCCGTTTATGCATGACCTGAATAAATACGGCTTGCCGTGGCAGGAAACCTGGCTTGACAAGCCGTTCCTGTAATTCCAATACCGCTTACATCCCGGGCGCGCCTTCGCGTAGCCCGGGGCTTTCGCACTCCAGCGGCAGAATTGATTTATGGATCTGACACCCCGTAGAGACTATTTTGGCGAGTTCGACCCCAGCCGGGTACCCACCCCCTGCTTTGTGGTCGACGAAATCGCCCTGCGCGATAACCTTGAAGTGCTGGCCGATGTGCAGCAGCGTAGCGGTGCCAAGGTACTCGCCGCACTCAAAGCCTTCTCCATGTTCAGCGTCGGGCATATCGTTGTCGAATACCTGTCCGGCACCTGCGCCAGTGGCATCAACGAGGCAAGACTGGGCTTCGAGGAATACGGCGGCAAGGATCTTGGCAAGGAAGTGCATGTCTTCAGCGCAGGCTACAAACAGCAGGAGCTGGAAGAAATCCTGGAGTTTGCGCACCACGTTATCTTCAACTCGTTTTCCCAGTGGCAGCGCTACAAGCCCATGTGCCTTGCGGCACAGAAGGAACGGCCCGAGTTGCGCTTTGGACTGCGCATCAATCCCGAGCATTCCGAAGGCCACACGCCGATTTACGATCCCTGCGCGCCCTGCTCACGTCTCGGCATCGTGCGCTCGCTATTTGAAAATGAAGACCTCTCTGGTATCAGCGGCCTGCACTTCCACACCTTGTGTGAACAGGACTTCGAACCTCTGCAACGTACCATTGCAGCGGTGGAAGAAAAATTTGGCGATCTGCTGCCGCAAATGGAATGGATCAACTTTGGCGGCGGCCACCATATCACTCGGCGGGATTATCAGGTTGAGGCGTTAATCCACGCGGTTAAGGGCTTCTCGCAAAAGCACAATGTGCAGGTCTATCTCGAACCCGGCGAGGCGGTGGCCCTGTTCTGTGGCGTGCTGGTCGGCGAAGTGATCGATCTAACCTGGAATGGCAAAAATCAGGCGATTCTGGATGTGTCCGCGACCTGCCATATGCCCGACGTGATCGAAATGCCCTACCGCCCGGAAATTACCGGTGCCAGCTTACCCCAGGAGTTACCTCACGCTTATTTGCTGGGCGGGCAGAGCTGCCTCGCGGGGGATCGAATTGGTGAATACAGCTTTGCCGAGCCGTTGAATGTCGGCGACCGTTTGGTGTTTGAAGAGATGGCGTATTACACCATGGTCAAAACCAACACGTTTAATGGAATTCCGCTGCCTTCGATTGCACTGTGGAATTCGGATACGGATGAACTCCGGATGGTCAAAGAGTTTGGTTATGAGGATTTTAAAGGGCGCCTGTCGTGAATTACCGGCTTGAGATTACTTCGCCCCGAAGCCCGTGGCGGTATAGCACCAGGTACAGGTTTTTGGGACCGGGCTAGGCGCCCCCCTGTGAACCCATCCCTGGGCGCTGCGGCGCAAACATCCTGTTTGCGACGCTCCCAAAAACCTGTACCTGGCACTATCCCTTCAGCTTTAACCTCAGTGCCAATAATTTTTTTGAGTTACGAAGTATTTAGCTGTAATGCGAAGGCCAAGTGTTGGGGATCTATTTTCAAAAGCGTCGGCGCCATGGACGGCGCCGCCGCAGCGCCCAGGGATGGGTTCACAGCGGTTTTGAAAATAGATCCCCAACGCTTGGCCGCCACAGAAGGTCCTAGTGGGCCTCTCAATCTGGAACTGCGAAACCTAGAATCACTAGGCAAAATCTCATGCACCAAGATGATCCAAACATTTTCCTCGGCTCCGAAATCGAACAGCCCAAACCCGAAGAGGCACTGTTCCATATCCTACCGATCCCCTACGAGGAGACCGTCTCCTACGGAGGCGGGACCGGTAAAGGACCGGCGGCAATTATTGAAGCATCCCACCAGCTCGAGACCTTCGACAATTTTTCCTCCCCTTGTGATCTTGGGATCTACACGCGCAAAGCGGTGGACGTGAGCGGCCCCGCCGAGGGGGTGATGGAGAATATTGCCAGTGCCACCAGCGAAATCTTGCGACTCGGTAAAATGCCCGTGGGGATCGGCGGCGAACACTCGGTCACCTGGGGCATCATCAAGGGCTATCTGGACGCGGGCATCAAAGACTTCGGTGTCGTGCAGATCGATGCACACGCCGACCTGCGGGACCGATACGAAGGCCACAAGCACAGTCACGCCAGTGTGATGCGCCTGGTATGTGAGGCGGGCATTCCGCTGTATCAACTGGGTATCCGCGCTTATTGCGAAGAGGAAATCGAGGCGCGTAAACAGTACGGCGTCGGCTACATGGACGCACACGAACTGGTGCCTACCCAGATCCAGTCCATCGAGCTGCCACAGGACTTTCCCAGCAAGGTGTTCTTCACCCTGGATATCGACGGGATGGACCCATCGGTCTTCCCCTCCACCGGCACCCCGGTACCGGGTGGTCTCGGCTGGTACCAGACTCTGAACCTGTTTGAATCCGTGGCCAGGCAGCGCGAGATCATCGGCTTCGACCTGCTGGAGTTCGCGCCCATCCGCGGTTTCCACGCCTACGAATTCGGTGCGGCGCAGTTGCTGTACAAGCTAATGGGCATAATACAGCGCAACCTGAACGCCAGCTGAACTGACAATTCTTAACGGTGACGCGCCGTCCCTCGCTAGAAAGCGCCCCCAAATGCGGTTATTATTTGCACAGATAGTAAGTACTCGCTCGCGGGGGAATTCATGAAAAAAGCGGCTAAATACCTCTTGCTGGGAGTAGGCCTTGCGGCACTGCTTTCCTTTGCATTTGCCGCACCTGCGGAGGCTCATCCTGGGCACCGCGGTCATCACCACGGCCACCTTCCAGCCTATGGTCCACGTTACCGTCCGGTCTACGGGCGCGGCTACTGGGGCCCCCGTTATCGCGGGCCGCGTATCAGTATTGGGGTAACGGTTCCGGTACTGCCCGCGGGTTACGTGAACCTGGCAGTGGGCGGAGTGCCCTATTACTACTCCGGCGGTTACTACTACCGCCCGGCACCAACCGGCTTTGTGGTGGTCAACGCGCCGCTGGGCGCAGCGGTACTCACCCTGCCCGGCAGTGCGGTGCGCGTGCAAATCGGCGGACTGACGTATTACCAGTACGGCGCTTCCTACTACCAATGGCGCCCACAAATGAATCGCTACGTGGTGGTGCCGGCACCGGTCACTACCGTGGCAGCGGCCCCGGTAGTGGGTGTAACCCAGCAGGCCTACTCGCCGGGTCAGGTAGTCAGCGAGCTGCCGGTTGGTTATACCGCCGAAGTGATCAACGGCATCCAGTACTATCGCTACGGCGGCCACTACTTTATGCCGACCCAGCGCGATGGCCGTGAGGTCTATGTCGTCGTGCAGGTGTGATCCCCAACGACACAAACACCACATTGGTTTACAGGCCCTCGCAGGCGCGCCCGAGATAGCGGGCGAAGTCGGCGAGGGTCTTGTAGAATCCAGACAAACGTCCCGCATCCCAAGCCGTCTTCAGATCGACCACACCTGCAAACCCGTCCCGGTGGAATACCGGCAGACGAAATTAGCCAAATTCTTCCGTTGCTGCAGGCACGCAGCACTCGAGCCGGTAATCAAACTCACATAACCGCTTCAGCCGTTTGCGCTGCAACAGCTACCGCGAGCCTGTCCCACTGGCAGACTCGGCGCTTTGGTATAGGCTTTCAAAGGCTGTGGTGTGCACGACTACCTCGGACAGCGACACACCACTATCTGCGTAGCCCGGCGCGGACTTAACGCCCGCACGAAAAATGACAACAAACGGAGAGAACATTGCGCAACCGGCTCCCGCTTTTCGCCGCTTCATGGAACCGCATCTGTCACCTTGTCTGGCGCCTTTTCTGGCCGAGTGTTTGCCATCTCACTGTGGTTGTGGCGCTTTGCTGGGCGAGCTTCGCGCTCGCAGATGGATTCCCCAAGGGCCGCTGGGTCGACCTGTCCCACGACTTTGCCGATGACACCCTCTACTGGCCCACTGCCGACAAATTTCACAAAGACACGGTGTTCGCCGGGGAAACCGACAAGGGGTATTACTATTCCGCGTATAACCTGGCGGCAGCCGAACACGGCGGCACCCATGTGGATGCCCCGGTGCATTTCGGTCGCGGCCAGCAAAGCGTGGACCAGATACCCCTGCAGCAACTAATCGGGCCCGCAGTGGTAATTCGGGTCGCCGGGCAGATTCCGCAAGCGGGCAAAGGCGCCAATAGGAACTATCTGATTAGCGTTGCCGACATAGAACGCTGGGAACAGCAGCACGGCAAGATCGAGAAAGACACGATCGTGTTATTTGATACCGGCAGTGCACAGTACTGGCCAGACCCGGTGAAGTACCTGGGTACCGCAGAGCGCGGTAAAGCGGCCGTGGATAAACTGAATTTTCCCGGGCTATCTCCCGAGGCGGCGATATTTCTGGCAGACGAGCGCGGTATAAAAGCGGTAGGGCTGGACACGCCGAGTATCGACTATGGCGCGTCGAAACTATTCAAGGCGCACCGCGAATTATTCAAGCGGAATGTTCCCGCACTGGAAAACGTAACCAACCTGCAGGCGCTACCGGAGAAAGGCTTCACCCTGATTGCATTACCGATGAAAATCCGCGGTGGCAGCGGTGGGCCTACACGCGTGGTGGGATTTATTCCGGAGGATTAGCAGAGCAATTGCGCCGACGCTTAACCCGGCGCGAGGGCATCAAGAGCATCGAGGGCTGAAGCGGCAGCGGCTGAATGCGCTAACTGTAAATACAACACCTCATAGGTCGCAGGCAGTCCCACGTCGGTGCGTTCGCTCTCATAGGCTTCGGTTAGCTTGCGCAATTTCGCCCGACTCAGCAGCCCCTTGCCCGCTTCACGATTCACATTGTGGGCACCAATGCTCTTCAATTCCCGCATCAGCGATTTCACATCATCAAAATGCAATACACGCTGCTCGACCGCGGTGGTTGTTTGCAGGTGATTGGCCACACAGGCACTGTGCCAGTCACTCTCGGGCAGGAAACGATTCACATGTACCGCGTCATCCACCGCCGCCCAACTAACTTCCAGCTCACTGAGCGTCCCCGGTAGCAGCGTGGAAATTAATACGTCTCCAGCGGGCGCCAACACCCGGCGTATTTCCGCAAACAACTGCGGCAACCGGTAACACCACTGCAAGGCAAAGCTGGAAAAGACCAGATCGATACAACCGTCTGCCAGCGGCAGCTGTTCTGCATCCGCCGCCACATACGCATTGCTTACGGGACGGTGTGCGCGGGCAAACTGTAGCATCTGCGGGGCGATATCCAGCGCAATAATTTCCGCATCGGGGAAACGTTTGCGCAGCAGCTCGCTGCCGTAACCAGTGCCACTGCCCAGATCGAGAATGCGTCTTGGTACGCGGTGCTCCGGGGCGCGGCTAAGCAGCTCACGACAGACCGCGCGCTGCAGGTGGGCGGCGGCGTCATAACTCGCTGCCGCACGGCCAAAGGCCCGCGCCACGGAAGTCTTTTCCAGCGGTGCGGCAGAGTTAGAAACAGCGCTAGAAATAGAGTTACCAAGTGAATTACCGACAAAGTCGCGAATGATCTCCGCGACTTGCGCGGGACGGCTCAGGTGCGGGCAGTGCCCGGATTGCGGGATCACCTTGCACGACGCACCCAACACTTCCAACGCACTCGCAGCCTGTACAGGTACCAATGCATCACCTTCACCAAACAGGTGTAGCGTTGGCACCACAGGAGCAGACAACAGCTTGCGGTTATCCAGGCTACCAAGGCATTCGAGGGCCTGCGACCAGCTTTGTGGAACCGCTGCGGGCACCTCGGCCTTTAGCGTTTTCAGCAAGCCGCGCATCTCGGAATCACCGCGCGCCTGCAGGCCGGCAAAACGCTGCATATTTTTTGCCGGCGCCTCACGCTGGGCGCGACAGAAATCTGTGAACACCGTTTCCGGCATAGCCGCCGGCCAACCATCGCTGGCGACAAAGCGCCCGTTGGCACCGATGGTCACCAGTGCCCGCACTTTGTTACTTCCAACTCGCTTGCTGCGTTCGGCAAGCTGCACCGCGAGCATCCCACCCAGGGACCAGCCCAGTAGCAGACAATCTTCCGGCAACTGCGCTTCCAGTTCGGCAAGCAGGGTTTCGGTTTGCGGCCAGGGCTCGTTAGTACGCGCACCAAAGCCCGGCAAATCCACGGTGACAATGTGGCCATTAAAGGGGCCATCGAAGGGGCCATTGAAAGTGCCGGCAACGGATTGCCACTGCGCCAGCAACGGCTGCCAGCAACGGGAGTCGCCGCCCCAACCATGAATCAGCGCCAGACTTTTAATTTCGCCCATTGAACGAGTCACACCGGCACCTCCACCGCGCGCAGCGCCTGCACCAGTGCCTGCAGCAGGCCATCGATCTGCGCCTCGCTGTGTGCAGCGGACAGGGTGATGCGCAAACGCGCGGTGCCCGCAGGTACCGTGGGTGGACGAATGGCGCCCACCAGAAAGCCCGCTTCCTGTAATCGTCCGGCGACGGCGAGCACGGTTTGCTCACAGCCGAGCACCAGCGGCTGAATGGCACTGGTGGAGTTTTCCAGTGGCAACTGCAGCGTCGCGGCGCGCTCGCGGAAATAATCAATGCGCTGCTGCAAGGTCTCGCGCAACGGCTGTTGCTGCATCAGCTCGAGCGCGCGCAGGCACCCGGCAGCCACTGCCGGCGGCATGCCGGTGGTGTAGATATAGGTGCGGGCAAATTGGGTAAGGTATTCGATCAGCGCTTTTGAGCCTGCGACAAAGGCACCCGCATTGCCAGCCGCTTTGCCGAGGGTACCCATGAGGATGGGCGCACTGTGCTGGTCCAGCCCGGCGGCGACGGCACTGCCGGCGCTGGGATTCTCAGCGCTTCCCATCACGCCAAAGCCGTGGGCTTCATCCACCATCAACCAGGCGTCGTAGCGCTGACACAGCGCGGCCATCTGCGCGAGCGGTGCGGAGTCGCCGTCCATGCTGTACACGCCATCCACGGCGAGCAGAATTTTTCCGCTGTTTTTTTCCCGCGCACGGCGCAGCTGAACTTCCAAAGCCTCCAGATCATTGTGGGCAAAGCGCAGGTACTGGGCGCCGGAGATGCGCCCGCCATCAATCAGCGAGGCGTGATTGAGTTTGTCCTGCACCACAAAATCGCCGCGGCCAACCAGCGCATTGATAACACCAACGTTGGCCATATAGCCGCTGCCGAAGAGCAGTGCTGCTTCGCGGCCGGTGACTTCGGCAATCTTGTTTTGCAGTTGCTGGTGGATATCGAAGTGGCCATTGACCAGATGCGAGGCGGTGGCCCCGGCACCCAGCGCGGCACCGTGCTGCTGCGCTGCAATCACATCGGGATGGGTGGCGAGACCGAGATAATCATTGCTGCTGAAGGTAACCAGGGTACGGCCATCCACCTCGGCCACAGGGCCCGGCGCAGCCGCGAGAACTTTGTGCTTGCGGTACAGCTGCTGCGCCCGGCGTTCTGCCAGGCGCGCATCGAGAAAGTCCTGCAGGCTATTTACCACAGCGGTCACAGCAATAACTGAACTTACGCCTTGGCGGCGTCGTAGAAGAAGGGGTCGGATTCCTGTTCGGAAATTTTTGCCTGCAGCTCGGCTTCCACTGCGGACTCATCCTCGTACTGCTGGTATTCCTCTGGCTTGATGCCCAGGCGCTTGAACAATTGCATGTCCTCGTTGGCTTCCGGGTTGCCAGTAGTCAGCAGTTTTTCGCCGTAGAAAATCGAATTGGCACCGGCGAGGAAGGCGAGGGACTGCATCTCGTCGTTCATGGATTCGCGACCGGCGGACAGGCGCACATGGGACTTCGGCATCATGATGCGCGCCACTGCGATACAGCGGATAAACTCAAACGGATCCAGATCTTTGTTGTTTTCCAGCGGCGTGCCGGCAACTTTTACCAGCATATTAATCGGCACCGACTCGGGGTGCTCGGACAGGTTGGCCAGTTGCATCAGCAGGCCGGCGCGGTCTTTTTCCTCTTCACCCAGGCCGATAATGCCACCGGCGCACACCTTCATACCCGCCGCACGTACATTCGCCAGGGTATTCAGACGGTCTTCGTAGGTGCGGGTGGTAATGATGTCGCCGTAGTATTCCGGCGAGGTATCCAGGTTGTGGTTGTAGTAATCCAGGCCCGCTTCGGCCAAACCCTTGGCCTGCTCATCGCTCAGCATACCCAGGGTCATGCAGGTTTCCATGCCCAGGGCCTTCACTTCCTGCACCATCTTGGTGACATAGGGCATGTCTTTGTTCTTCGGTGAGCGCCACGCGGCGCCCATGCAGAAGCGGGTCGCGCCACTGGCCTTGGCTGCGCGCGCCTCTTCCAGCACCTTCTCCACCTTCATCAGCTTTTCGCGCTCAAGGCCGGTGTCGTAACGGGCGCTTTGTGGGCAGTAGCTGCAGTCTTCCGGGCAGGCACCGGTTTTGATCGAACACAGGGTGCTTACCTGAACCCGGTTGGCATCAAAGTGCTGTCGGTGCACCATCTGCGCGGTAAACAGCAGATCGTTGAACGGCAGCGCGAACAGGTCGAGCACCTGCTGGCGACTCCAGTCGTGGCGAATTTCGCCGTAAGTAGACGAGGCGGAAGACATTTGCAGATTGGCGGTCACTGGGATTACTCTCCTCAGACGACGAAACTCCATAGGGGGTTCGCCGTCGATCGGCTGCGGGACAGGGCTCCGAGCCACATTGTTCTTGGTTTTTACAGGTAAATCGTGCGCGAAAGGCTGTCAGTGTAGCGGTGGCCCTATCGCTGTCAACCAACAGAACCCATTCTGGTTTACAAGTCTGCAGTCAGGGAGGATTGCGGTGCCGCTATTGCGATTACTGGGTCAAGTACTCACCCGCCCCCTCGATAAGCACTTTGCCCGCTGCCTGTTGTGCGGCAGCGGTGACGAAGTGCAGGCCGGAGTCTGCGCATCGTGCCAGTGCGATCTGCCTTCGCTGGGCCACGCCTGTATAGGCTGTGCGCTGCCGCTGGCAGAAACGCAGGACCGGCACTTCGACCGCTACTGCGCCACCTGCATTCAACGCCCGCCACCCCAGGCCAGCAGCGTCGCCTGCTGGGCCTATGCCTACCCGATCGCACAGCTGGTGCAGCGTTTCAAATACCAGCGGGACTTTGCCGCCGGGCGCACGCTCGCCGAACTCGCGGCACAGGCGCTCCACCCGCACGTACAACAGCCCCCCCGCATCGACATACTGGTGCCGATTCCCATGCACTGGCGCAAGCAATTATTCGGCCGGGGCTACAACCAGGCGCGGCTGATCGCCGATATCTTCGCCGACTACTGGCGCCTGCCAGTGGCACCAGACGCACTGCGTAAAGTTGCCGCCAGCGATAGCCAGCAAACACTTTCACGCGCCCAGCGACGCAAGAATCTCGCCCACAGTTTTGCCGCCGGGCCGCAGGTAAAAGACCTGCATGTGGGCCTGGTGGACGATGTCATTACCACCGGTGCCACCCAGGAGGCGGCGGCCCAGTCACTCCTCGCAGCAGGCGCATCGCGCGTCAGTGTTTACGCTCTGGCCAGAACCCCCTGATAGTCAGCCAATCCCCCCTCAATGACCCGCCAGACTCGCGCATCCATTCATAGACCAATGTGACTCTAGGCGCCAAAATAGTCGCCCTTTCGCCGCCGCTGCGCAAAAAACCACCGGCTGCTAACGTTATAACTAGAGCGTGCTCGTAATTGCCCCTTCACTAGCAGGGCTATGCGGGTGCGATGCACAGGATGATGGGACCGAGAAACATGAGTGAATTCCAACTACCTCGCGGCATCGTGATCAGCGGTACCGGTCTGTGGACACCGCCTGAGGCCATCAGCAACGAAGAGCTGGTGGTGGCGCTGAATGCCCACGCGGAAAAATTCAATCGCGAACATGCCGATGCCATCGAATCCGGCCAGGTAAAAGCCAAGTCTTTTTCTTCCGCAGAGTTCATCGAGAAAGCGTCCGGTATCAAGAACCGCTACGTGATCAGCAAAGAGGGCATCCTCGATCCGAACCGTATGCGCCCGTACCTGCCGGAGCGCGCCGATGACGAGCTGTGCCTGCAGGCGGAGATGGGTTTGAACGCGGCAAAGCTGGCGCTGGAAAAGGCCAACAAGAAACCGGAAGACATTGATGCGGTGATTGTGGGTGCGTCTTATCTGCAACGCGCCTATCCGGCGATCTCCATCGAAATCCAGTCTGCGCTGGGTATCGACGGCTTTGCCTTCGATATGGAAGTGGCCTGCTCTTCCGCCACCTTCGCCCTGCAGCGCGCGGTGGATGCGATCAGTTCCGGTTCTGCCAAATCCGTACTGGTAATTAACCCGGAGCTGGCGTCACCGCAGATCGACTTTTCCGATCGCGACAGCCACTTTATTTTCGGCGATGTGGCGGTGGCCACCGTGGTGGAGCGCAAGGAGAGCTGCAATACCGACAGTGCCTGGGAAATTCTCGGCACCAAAGCCAAAACCGTTTTCTCCAACAATATTCGCTCAAACTTCAGTTACACCGCACGCGCCGCGGATGTGGATCCGTTTGGCGAGGGCAAGCTGTTCCGCCAGAACGGGCGCAAGGTGTTCAAGGAAGTCTGTCCGATGGCCGCCGCACATCTGGAAAGCCAGGTGCAAGAGCTGGGTTTCGAACCGAATGAGGTCAATCGCTGGTGGCTGCATCAGGCAAACATCAATATGAATTTATTGATTGCGAAAAAGCTGATGGGCAACGACGCCTCCCCTGAGCGCGCACCTATCGTATTGGACCAGTACGCGAATACCGGCTGTGCGGGTTCCATCATCGCGTTCAATTTGCATAACGACGATTTGCCGGTTGGCAGCAAAGGGGTGATTTGTTCCTTCGGTGCTGGCTACTCTATCGGCAGCCTGGCGCTGGAGAAAATTGCCGTTTGATTTTTGTCTCGTCACTTAATGTGGCGATCTATGAGCCTCTCCGCATGTCGATGAGCGGAGAGGCTTAGAGCCCTCCTTCTCCTTCCCTCCCCTCGCTTTTGTGTATTTTTCAACGCACGCTTGTTGTGCATCCGGGCTGTTATTGGCACGGATTTACTGCAAAAGTTTATATTTCACGAAATTACATTTTTTGGCGTAGAAATCATGCAATTTGCGTGATCAAGGTCTGGCACTGACGCACCAAGTTTCGCTTACAGTCATATATCGGCGTTTAAGCAACGCCGAGCTTGCGGCTTTCCATCGCGCGCGGCCCTACCGGCTAATCGTACTGGCGCAAATTATTGCTGCGAAGTAGCCCTGCCAACAGCAGTCCGCTGCGACTCAGCACACCACCCAAACAAAGATCCTGATACGGGGAGAACAATAAGAATGAAATCCATTCTGAAGGGGTATTCTTTTGCCGCCATTTCGGCAATCACTACGCTGGGGCTACTCGGCAATCACTCACAGGCTGTTGCACAGATTTCTGCCGATGCAGATTTTTCCAATGTGCCGCAGCGCCTGATCGTTCGCTACAAAGACACCCAGGCACGCGACTGGCAGTCACAGGCTACCACCCTGTCTAATCGCGGCGGCGTGAAGATGGGCCACCTGCGCAAAATGGCGCTTGAAGACCGCCAGGTATTTCGCCTGGAAACACGGATGGCGCCGGGCCAGCTGAAGAAGCTGCAGGCCACACTGGAAGCGGATCCCAATATTCTTTCCGTCGAGGAAGATGCGTTTATGGTGCCGCAATACACACCGAACGATACCTACTACAACGTACAGTGGCACTACTTTGAAGCCACTGGCGGTATCAACCTGCCCGCCGCGTGGGACAAGCAAACCGGTGCGGGTGTGACGGTTGCGGTACTCGATACTGGATACGTGTACCACTCGGATCTCGATGCCAACATCCTGCCCGGTTACGACTTTATCGATGATACCTTTGTGTCTAACGATGGCGACGGCCGCGACGCGGACCCCTCTGACCCCGGCGATGCCGTTACCCGCAACGAGTGCGGTATTTTCAATCCACCCCAAGACCAGAGCAGCAGCTGGCACGGTACCCATGTGGCCGGCACTGTCGCCGCGGTTACCGACAACAACAAAGGCGTAGCCGGTGTTGCCTTCGACGCGAAAGTGGTTCCGGTACGTGTACTGGGCAAATGTGGTGGTTACCTTTCCGATATTGCCGACGGTATCGTTTGGGCGTCCGGTGGCAATGTTTCCGGCGTACCGGTAAACGCAAATCCGGCCCAGGTGATCAACATGAGCCTTGGCGGTAGTGGAGCCTGTGATTCCACCTATCAAAGTGCGATTAACACAGCGGTTACCAATGGCTCAACGGTTGTTGTCAGCGCGGGTAACAGCGACGCCGACGCTTCAGGCTATCGCCCGGCCAGCTGTGACAATGTAATTTCTGTCGCGGCCACCGAGCGCTTCGGCGCCCGCGCGTATTATTCCAACTTTGGCTCCACCGTCGATGTGAGCGCACCCGGTGGCGATGTCGCATACGATGCAACCCATGGTGTCGCATCAACCCTGAACGACGGCGCTACCGGCCCAGGTGCCGAAAATTACGTGTACTACCAGGGCACCTCGATGTCGGCACCTCATGTATCCGGCGTTGCCGCATTGATGTACGCAGCCAACGGCGGCGTTACTCCAGCTCAGGTTGAAAGCGCACTCAAGTCTACCGCGCGTGCACTACCCGGCGCCTGCTCCGGCGGATGCGGTGCGGGTATTATCGACGCGAGCGCGGCGATCGATGCGGTCGGCGGCGGCACTCCCACTAATCAGGCACCGAATGCGAGCTTCACCTTTAACGCTTCAGACCTGTTCGTGACCTTCACCGATAGCAGTAGCGATAGCGATGGCAGTGTTGTGGGCCACAGCTGGGACTTCGGTGATGGCGGCAGCTCAACGGATGCCAACCCGAGCTACAGCTACAGTGCGGCCGGCACCTACTCTGTGACCCTGACCGTGACCGACGACGATGGCGCTAGCGATAGCAGCACACAGTCGGTAACCGTTAGCGATGGCAGCGGCGGCCCGAGCAGCGACGGCTTTACCGAGAGCAACATCAGTGTTGCCTCGCGTGGTTGGGAGTACTACACCATTGACGTACCCGCCGGCGCGACCAGCCTCGAGGTATCCACCTCCGGTGGCAGCGGTAACGTCAACCTGTACGTACGCCTCGGCGCCAACCCAACCAACAGCCTGTACGATTGCCGCGACACCGGTGGCGGCAACAATGAGTCCTGCACCATCGCCAACCCGGCGGCTGGCACTTGGCATATCGGCCTCAAGGCTACCCGCAACGGAGCCAGCGGCGTGACTCTGGATGCTTACTGGTACAGCAACTAAGGTGCGCTAACGCACCGCGCGGATTTCCTCAATTCGCAAGCAATATGGGCGCCCTGTTTACAGGGCGCCCTTTTTTCTACCCGATAAAACACGGCTGCCGACTACGCTTTTGCTTGCGGCGGCGTTACCACCCATTCCGGCTCCTCGTAAGAGCCGAGCACCCGAATCTCGACAAAGGGCGCAGCACTGCGAATGATGCTGTCGATCTCCGGGTTGTGTTTTTCCTGCATCGCATCGCGCTGCGCTTTGGAATCCCAATGTGCAATCGCAATCATCTTGTCCGGTTCACCAATCTTGCGATGCAGTTCAGTTCCACGTGCCCCCGGCGCCTGCTGAATCAGCTCTGATGCGCGCACCCAGGCATCGGCGTATTGCTCCGCACGGAAGCCCTGTTTTATCTGCACCTCAAAAATGTATTTCACCGTGTTCTCCTGTCGATTTCCCTGTATCCATGGACATCCATGCGTTCCATGAACAGTTGGTGCGCCAGTCCATCCGCGTTAGCATAGCGCCCCCATTTGATCCGAGCCCTATCGCGCTCAGTGGAGCCCCCATGACCGAATCGTCACATCCCTACGACGCGCTTACCCCCGACCGGGTAATCGACTGCGTGGAGAGCGTGGGCCTGCTGTCTGACGCGCGCATATTCCCACTCAACAGTTATGAGAACCGCGTTTACCAGGTAGGGATCGACGAGGCGCAACCGTTAATCGCCAAGTTCTATCGCCCGGGACGCTGGAGTGATGCGCAAATCCTCGAGGAACACGCGTTCTCGCTGGAGCTTGCGGCCGCAGAGATTCCCGTGGTGGCACCACTGGAATTTGATGGCACCACGCTGTTGGAAGCCCACGGGTTCCGCTTCGCACTTTTTCCGCGCCGCGGCGGTCACCAGATCGAGCTGGATAACTTTGACCACCTGGAACAGGTGGGCACCATGCTCGGGCGAATTCACGCCATCGGTGCTGCGCGCCCCTTCGCGCACCGCCCGCAACTGAGCCTGCAGCGCTTCGCTATCGATAGCCGCGAAACCATTCTGGCCGGAGATTTCCTGCCGCGAGAGAATGTGGAGGCCTACGCCACCACCACGGCACATCTCATCGAACAGATTGCACCTCAGTTTGAGCGGGAGTGGCCCACGCTGCGTCTGCACGGCGACTGCCACAGCGGCAACTTCCTGTGGCGGGACGATACCCCCTGGTTTGTGGATCTGGACGACTGCTTACAAGGTCCGGCCATCCAGGATATCTGGATGCTGATTTCTGGTGACCGCGCGGAGGCAACCGCTTATCTGGATACTGTGGTCGAAGGCTACGAAACCTTCTACCCTTTTGATCCGGCTCAGTTACAGCTGGTAGAACCGTTGCGCTGCCTGCGCCAGATGCACCACGCCGCCTGGCTGGCGCGGCGCTGGCAGGACCCGGCGTTTCCCAAGGCATTCCCGTGGTTCAATACGCCCCGCTACTGGGCAGAACATATTCTGGCCCTGCGCGAGCAGCTTGCCGCGCTGCAGGAGCCGCCCCTCACACTTGGGGCAGTCTAACCAGCGCGTAAATCGTGGTGAGAAAAAAGGAGCTGTATCCGATGGAAAACGTAAAGCCAAGCGCTGATCAAGTCGACCAACTTGACCCGATCTGGGACGGCATTCGCCGGGATGTCGCGGTGCAGGTCGAGCGGGAGCCGATCCTGGCGAGCTTCCTGCACGCCACCATCCTGAATCACGCCACGCTCGAATCGGCCCTCAGTTTTCACCTGGCCAACAAGCTGGACAGCCCGGTTGCTCAAGCCCTGCTGATTCGGGAAGTGATTGACGAAGCACTGGCCGCGGACCCGAGTATCGGTACCGCCGCGCGCGCGGACCTGGCCGCGATCGAACAACGCGACAGTGCCTGCCACTCGCTGTATGAGCCGTTCCTGTTCTTCAAGGGGTATCACGCCCTGCAGGCCTGGCGCGTGGCCCACTGGCTGTGGCAACAGCAGCGACGTTCACTGTCCCTGTTTATCCAACACCGTATCTCGGTGGTATTCGGTGTGGATATCCATCCCGCCGCCGAGCTGGGGCAGGGCATCCTGCTCGACCACGCCACCGGCATCGTCATCGGCGAGACGGCGGTGGTGGAAGACAATGTCTCGATCATGCAATCGGTGACCCTGGGGGGCACCGGCAAGGAAAGCGGCGACCGCCATCCGAAAGTGCGTTGCGGTGTGCTGATTGGTGCCGGCAGCAAGATTCTCGGCAATATCGAGATTGGCGCCTGCTCGCAGATCGCTTCCGGCAGTGTGGTGCTGAAGCCAGTACCGGAGAAATCTCTGGTAGCCGGGGTGCCCGCCAAAGTGATTGGCACGGCAAGCTGCGACCAGCCCGCCATCAGCATGAATCAAACCGCAATATCGCAGGTGGATCAATTGCGCTGATTCTGCTGTCACAGGTTGCACACATTCATTCCAGCCAGGCAACGGCAAGACTATCCTTTAACCATGAAATACAGTCTCAGTGCCAAAAACCTCGTTTGCCGCAACCTGGAAACTAAAGCTGGGTACTTTGCCGGGCTGGCCAACCCCAGTCAGACCAAAGAAATCACCGGCCTGCTGCGCACCGACAGCGGGCTCCTCTCCTCGCATTTCAACCAGGTAGTGAGCAACTCGGTGGTACAGCCGCGCATTTTGCAGCGTTTTGTCGTCGATTATTTTGCCGAGCGCCACAGCCCCTTTTCCCTGTGGCACTGTGCAAACAAGCCACTGGATGACGTGGCACTGGCGGAACTACATCTGATTCGCCAACCGCCATTGATTGCCATGGCGGCGGAGGTCAAACAACTGGCCCCAAACGACAAGGCCGATGACAAGCTGACGATTAAAAACGTCACGCGCGCAGAGGATGTCATCGCCTACGGCGACCTGATTGCCGCATCACAAAGCTGCAACCTCGAAGCCGCGCAAACCAAGAAGTTCTACAAACACTTATCCGAATTACCCGAACACAAATACAGCCGTCTGAAAATGCATATCGGCGAGTTCGAGGGAAAAGCGGTGGCCACCGGCTGCCTGTTTTCTTCCGCCGATGCGCTCGGCTTCTACGACCTGTGGACATTACCCGAATATCGCGATCACGGAGTCGGCAGTGCCATGTTCCAGCAAATGGTGCGGGAAGTGTTGCATAGCCACCACAAGCACGCAGTGGCACTGGTGGGAGAAGACCAACAAGACCTCTGGTTAGATACTGGCTTTTACGCCGTGGGCGAAGTCACCTGCTACGAATTCACCCCCGAGCGCGGTGCCAGCAGCCTCCGCCAGGACGCGCCCAATGACGATGCAAGTGAAGATCGCGAAAGCGCATGAGTGCAGCTAGCGGATAACCAGCGAGATTACGCACGCTCAATCGGAAACGCGATCACCTCATCAATACGCTCTGCCTCGCAGGCCAACATCAATATCCGGTCCACCCCCAGCGCCACGCCCGCGCAGGCCGGCATGCCAGACGCCAGCCCCTCCACCAGACGCTCCTCGTATGGATTTACCGGCTTGCCATGCTCTGCACGGTATTTCTGATCCGCTTCAAACCGGCGCTGCTGTTCCGCGGCATCGGTCAGTTCCCAGTAACCATTGGCCAGCTCCATCCCCGCCACATAGGCTTCAAACCGCCGCGCCACCGGCGCACCCAGCTCATCGTGCTCCACCCGCGCCAGTGCCGCCTGGCTCGCGGGGAAATCGTAGACCAGCGTAATCCCACGCTCGCCTGACGAATCCATATTCGGCTCGATATGGTGGCTCATCAACAGATCCAGACACTCATCGCGATCCGCCGGCTCGAACGACAACTCCAGCACCCGCGCCACAACCGCCTTCAACTCCTCCAGCGACGCCCGGTGCGGATCGATATCGAGAAACTTCAGAAACAGCGCGCGGTAACTGTAGGAACACACGCGAGAAATATTCAGCACCCACGACAGAAACTCACCCACCTCGATCATCAGCCGATGATCGTCCCAGCCCACCCGATACCACTCCAGCATGGTGAATTCCGGATTGTGCCGACCACCGGCCTCGCCATTGCGAAACGCCTTGCCCAGGTAATAACAATCTCCCATGCCCGCGGCCAGCAAACGCTTCAGGCCAAACTCCGGGCTGGTCGCCAGGAACGCCGGCGCGCCGCTACAGTCCGCCGTGATCGAATCGATATGCGGGTCGCTGGTGGCGCGACGGGACAGAATCGGCACCTCCATCTCCAGCACCTGACGCTCGCTGAAGAAACGGCGGATATCCGCGAGCAGGGTGGCGCGGCGGCGGAGGTTGTCGAGTGGGGCAGAGGGCTGCCAGAGGCATTCAGACATAGGAGTTTAAATTTAAAAAGATGTACCAGTTTAGCTGCCTAGAACCACCAATCGCCGATGCGAAGGCAAAGTGCCGGGTGCGGGTTTTCAGGAGCGTCAGCGGCAAGGACGCCGCTGACGCAGCGTACAGGGATGTATTCACAGCGGTCCTGAAAACCCGCACCCGGTATTTTGACGCCTCGAGGCCCTGGAAAAAGGAACCACCGCAGCCACAACTAAAAAGGGCGAATACCAGAGTATTCGCCCTTCAGAATCGCTGAGCAAAAGAGGATTAGTCTTCCTTCGCGCGACCCAGGTATTCCGCGGTACGGGTATCGACCTTGATAGTCTCACCGATTTCCAGGAACAGGGGTACCTTCACCACGGCACCGGTAGACAGGGTCGCCGGCTTGGTGCCGCCCTGTGCAGTATCGCCACGCACACCCGGATCGGTATCGGTGATTTCCAGGATCACGTGGTTTGGCGGAGTGACCGCCAGCGGCGCACCGTTATACAGAGTGACCACGCAGATATCCTGCTCCTTCAGCCACTTCGCCGCATCGCCAACCGCCTTCGCGTCCGCCTGATGCTGCTCAAAGGTCTCCGGCTCCATGAAATGGAAGAACTCACCATCGTTGTAGAGGTATTCCATGTCGCGGTCCATCACGTCCGCACTCTCCAGGCTCTCACCGGAACGGAAAGTACGCTCCCACACGCGACCGGTCTTCAGGTTGCGCAGCTTCACGCGATTGAAGGCCTGCCCCTTACCGGGCTTCACGAACTCATTGTCCACAATGGAACAGGGGTCGCCGTCCAGCATTACCTTCAGGCCGCCTTTGAATTCGTTAGTGGAATAATTAGCCATGAGCTCCTCGAAATATCAGCATTACGCCATCAAATTGATTAAACTTCGCGCGCCCCTCCGGGGCCAACCAGTAGCCAACGGCCACCGCGCCAAAAAAACAGCCCGCTATGATACAGCACCGCCAGCCCGCACGTGAAATAAGCAGCATCGAAATCGCCGCCTCCGGCGAGGAGATCCTGCGCCCGCGCCGCTGGCAGGAAGAAATGAGCGATCTGGTGCGCGACCCGCAGGAACTGCTCGAGCTGCTGCAACTGGATGCTGAGCAGCTGCCCCAACTGAGCGCTGCCTCGGCCACCTTCGAACTGCGCGTGCCACGCCCGTTCCTGAGCCGCATCCGCCCCGGCGATCCCAAAGACCCACTGCTGTTGCAAGTATTGCCCACCGCAGCAGAACTGCAGCCCAGCCCCGGCTACAACAACGACCCACTGGAGGAAGCCAACGCCAATCCGGTGCCCGGCGTCGTGCATAAATACCAGGGCCGCCTGCTGTTGATTGCCGCCGGCCAGTGCGCGGTCAACTGCCGCTACTGCTTCCGCCGCGCCTTCCCCTACGGCGACAACCATTTGAACCGCCAGCAGTGGCAGCAGGCGCTGGACTATATCCGCGCTCAGCAGGGCCTGCGTGAAGTGATTTTAAGCGGTGGCGACCCCCTGGTGATGAGCGACCGTCAGCTGGCCTGGCTGGCGGGCGAGCTGCAGCAGATCCCGCAGCTGGACAAGCTGCGTATCCACACCCGCCTGCCCATCGTCGCGCCGTCCCGCGTCAACGAAGAACTGTTGGGCTGGTTTACCCGTAGCCGCCTCAAGCCTGTACTGGTGCTGCACTGCAATCACCCCAACGAGATTGACGATGAGGTCGCGGCCGCCCTCGGCCGATTGCGCGCTGCCGGCGTTACCCTGCTCAACCAGGCTGTGCTGCTGAAAAACGTCAACGACAGCGCCGACACGCTGGCCGAGCTTTCCGAAAAGTTGTTCGCCAATGGGGTGCTGCCGTATTACCTGCACCAGCTGGATCACGTGCAGGGTGCCGCACATTTCGAAGTGGCAGACACCCGCGCGCGCGCACTGGTGGAAAGTGTGCGCCAGCAACTGCCAGGTTATCTGGTACCGCGCCTGGTGCGGGAAATTCCCGCGGAAAAATCCAAGACACCGGTATAAACAGCGTTTGTCGCTGAGCCCCCAACGCTGGCGCTCGCATGGAGCCGCCAAACACGCTCCAAAAGCCCCCCAAAAGAGCTAATATACGACAAGTTTGTCGCCTGTTCGGCGATTTTTGGCGCCGTAAGCTTCTATTTAGACGCCTATTTCCTCTGACATGTTTGTGCAAATTTCGCGGCCTCGTATACTGCATGCACGCAACACTCGGTTATCGCCATGCAGGACGCAGCAGATACAGAAGTCGGGCAGGATGCCCGTCGCGGAAATAAAACCGCACATAACCCCCACTCCGATTTCCCATCGCCACAGGGCACACAGGCCGGCCCATCCACGCCTCCACTCAGGGACCTTCCCCAGCTCACCTGCGGATGCCGCAATCATCGTCAGCTAAAGCAATGGTTGCGCGACTTCCTCAGCCGTAACCCGCTGGATGAAAAGGCCCAGCGCAACGCCGGCACCCTGCGCAGCCTGCTCTCGGAGATTACTCGTTGGGATGCACCGGTGCGTCTGCGCCTGGCCTGCCTGGAGGTGCTGCGCCCGGCAATCGCCGAGCATTGCGGTACCCTCGCACTCGCGCCGTTGGCCAATTTCGCCAGCGCTCAGCGCGGCCAAAACCAGCGGCAGCGTCGCGAACAACTTACCGCCGTCATCCTCTACCAGCATCTGGCACAGGCCTACGCCAGTGTGAGCAGCCAGCTTATGGAGGAGACCCACACCCTGTTTTTCCGCCGCCGGCTTGCCCGCGCCCTGCATCGCGGCTGCGACAGCTATCGCCGGCTGATTCAGATCTGCAACCTCGCCTACCAGGCCCCGCCACAAGGCAGCTGGTTGCGCTTGCAGCAACTGGTGCAAACAGCGCGCGAGCACGGCCTGGAACAACGCCGGGTTGTGGATCCGCTGGCGACGGGTGCCGCGGATGCTCCGCTGCGCGCCACTCGCCGGCTGAACCGCTGGGAAAAGCTAACGCACCCCTATCTGCAAACCGCACTATTCGCCAGCGCCAACCCACTGCAGCTGACCCTGGATGAACAGCTGCAACTGTGGTTGTGCTGCGGCCGCTGGGCGAGCAAGGCAACACTGCTCGAACGTGCGGAAAAATCCGCGCAGACTCTGCTGTGCTGCCTGAATCTGGACCAGCCGCCCATTCCCGCGGTGCGCCTGCGCCGCAGCGCAGTTGACCTGAAGCATTTCTCCGCGCCACTGGGTTGGCCCGTGGATCTGAGCGGGCCGCTGCGACTGCTGCAAAAACGGCTGCGGCGCCCCGGGGCGCTGTCGGTAGATATGCTGGAGCGGGTGCAGGCCATCTGGGCGGGCGCCAAGAGCCGGGGCGAACAGCGCACTCCGGTGGCGTTGGACTGCCAGGTTGCCGTTGGCATCAGCGCGATCGCCTACCACCTCAAGCAGGACGGCGATGAAGGCCCGGAGCTCGCGGCAAGTTTTAATACCAGCAATGCCGCGGATCTGGTGATGGAGGTGGATTCCATCGACTTCAGCACTGGCCGCGCTCTCAAGGATTATGAAGTGGCCACGCCACTGCCCTGCGCGCCATCGGTGTCGCGTCGGCACAGCGAAGGTGCGAGCACAGCGCCAAAACGCTACTCGCCAACGCCCGCCACACTGCTCAACACCAGCGGCAACGGCGCGGGATTGCGTATGCCGGCAGAAGTTCAGGGGCGTCTTCACAGCGGCAACCTGATCGCACTCAAATTCGCTGAGCATTGGGAGGTAGGGCTGGTGCGCTGGCAGTTCGGTCTGCCCGATCAGTGTCGCGCTGGACTGGAGTTACTCGGCGGCCACACCAGTGCGGTGCGGGTGCGCCGCCACACCAGGGACGGGCGACGCTCGGATTCCATGGCGGGCCTGCTGAACGGCGTCGCGGGGCAGCTGCCAGAGCTATTGCTGCCCACCCCCCTGTTCCAGCAAGGTGACACAGTAGACATCATCGCCGCCGGTCAATCCCGTACGGTGACCCTGCGCCAGCAGACCCTGAACACCGGCAGCATCGCCATCTTTGCCTTTTCCTGAATGGTCTCCCGGGCACCTCACCAGTGCCCCCGCCCATCTACGGCACAATTCTTGTGCACAATGGCGAAGATTTTCCCTTCACTTTCCAGGAACGTAGAACCATATCCCAGAGTGCCGACTGTGCACTTGTTCACGGTATTTATAACGACCTAAACTATCAGGTTCGCGGTACTGGACCGCCTCAACCGGGGCGGGCACCGGCAGGGAAGCGGTCGATCTGAAACCGATCAGAGTGAACAATTAAAAATAACCGCCGCGACGCAGTACAACAGGAACACAATGAGCAGCGAAAACACCATCCGCCTTCTTCTTATTCACGATGTCCCGGCCGAGGCCCAGCGACTGGTGAGCATGCTGCACAATGCCGGCCGGCCCAACCGCGCCAAGCACGTCGCCAGCGAGGCGGCGCTGACCAAGCTCCTGCAGGAACACACCTGGGATCTGCTGATTGCCGCAGAGCAGGGTAAGCAGCTGGAAGCGGCGACCGCCATCCGCACCATCAGCAAACTGCAGAAAGACGTTCCCGCGATTTTGCTTACCGAACGAGCAGGCTCGCAGCCGGTGGTGGAAGGCCTGAAAGCCGGCGCCCGCGACGTGGTTACCATCGATGAGGATCAGCATCTGCTGCTGACCATCCAGCGCGAACTCAGCGCACTGGAAGAGCGCCGCCAGGCTCGTCAGCACCAACGCCGCTACCACGCCACACTCAACCGCACCAAAGAACTGCTGGACAGCTCCAAGGACGCCATCGCCTACATTTCCGATGGCCTGATTGTTTACGCCAACGAGTCTTTCGCCGAGCGCTTCGGCTACGAGGACCGCGATGATGTGGAATACCAGCCGCTGATCGACATGCTGACCGAAGGCGAGCAGCCGGACGCGCGTGAATTCCTGCGCAGCTGTGCCATCAACAACAATGAGGTGGAAGCCCAGGAGTGGCAGTTCACCGCGCGCACCGCCAAGGGCACGCCACTCGCCACCAAGGCGGAAGTACTGTCGACGGTGTACGACGAGGAGCGCTGCCTACAGGTGCGCATCGCCGCCAGCACCGGCAACACCGAGGAGCTGGAAGCGCAGCTCAGCGAAGCCAAGAGCCGCGACTCCGCAACCGGCCTGTACAACCGCCAGCGCTTTGTACAGCTGCTCAACAGTGCCATCCAGTCTGCAGCGGGATCCCAGCGCACCGGCGGCCTGATGTTTATCGAGATTGACCGTTTCGAGGAATCCGTGCAGCAGGTGGTTGGCGTCGCCGGCGCCGATCAGGTGCACAAAAAGTTCGCCGAACTCCTGCAGAGCAGTGTGCGTCGCGGCGATGTCATCGCCCGTTATGGTGAGGAAAGTTACTGCCTGCTGATGCCGGAAACCACACCGGACAGCGCCGAGTCCCGCTCGAAAGAGTTGCTGCAAAAAGTGGCGGATACCATTTTCGAGGCCGCGGGCAAAACCGTGCACATCACCGCCTCCATCGGCATCTCCCTGCTGAGTGAAACCTCTGGCAATGCGGACAAGGTGCTGGAGCAGGCCTCCAAGGCCCACGACCAGGCCCTAACCAAAGACAATGGCAACGGTTTTGCCCTGTTTGAACCCGACGGCGAACAACAGGGCGGCGATACCGATACCTATCTGCGCGCGCGGGTTGCACAGGCGCTGGAAGCAGGCAACTTCAAGCTGCTGTACCAGCCGATCCTCAGCCTGCAGGGCAGCGGTGAAAAACTCTACGAGGTGCTGGTGCGTCTCGTAGACGGCAAGGAGGAGCTGGCCCCCATGGCCTTCCTCGAAACCCTGGGTGACGCGGGCTTGTCCTGCAAGATGGATCGCTGGGTAATCCTCAATGCGATGAAAGCCGTCGCGGCAAAAAACAGCCAGGGTAACGCCGCCTCCATTCTCATCCACCTGACCGCGCCCTCCCTAAAAGACGGCAGCCTGCCCGCCTGGCTGGGTGTGGCCTTCAAGGCATCCAAGGTGGCCCCCAAAAACGTGACCTTCCAGCTGCGCGCCGAAGACCTCAGCAGCAACCTGCACGCCGCGCGCGACTTTGCCAAACAAGTCCAGGACCTGGGTTGCCGCGTTGCCGTGTGCAGCTTCGGTACCGGCCTCAGCCCGTTCAAGGCGCTGGAACACGTAAAGGTGGATCTGGCCAAGATCGATGCCTCTTTCGTGCGCGAGGTGCAGGATCAGGGCGAAGACAGCGAAACGCTGGTCAACCTCGTCAGCCAGCTCAAGGAAAGCGACATCAAGGTTATTGTCCCGCATATCGAACAGGCCAGTATGCTGCCCACCCTGTGGCAGTCCAGTACCGACTACATCCAGGGCTACTATGTTCAGCCGCCCGCGGACGAAATGGACTTCGACTTCAGCCTGGACTAATCCCACCCGGCAGCCCCCGGCACCACCTTTACAGGGTGATGCCCGGGGCTCATCACCACTGCCCAGCGCTGCCTATCCGGGGCAAAACCTCAAAATTCGGTCTAACCTAGGACCAAAACAGAAATCCAATTTCCCCGCCACCCGTGTGATTGGGTATTCTGTCCCGCGAAGAATTCACCCGATTCTCACTCAAGAAATACAACAATCACGGAGCCCAACATGCTGCCCCAATTGTTTCACACCAGCCTCGGCCGCCTGATCGGTGCCGGGCTGCTTACCGCCAGCCTGGTCACACTCGGCGCGTGCGGCAAACCCGCGGATACCGACGCAAGCAAGGCTAAGCAGGAAGCTGCCGCCAGCGGCGAGAGTGCCGGCGACATTCCAGAAAGCACCACCAAATACACGCCAGAAGACTTGGAAAAGTCCGCACCGATGGCGCAGCAGGCGGGCCCCGAATCCGGTGTCGACTACCACTCCTTCGCCAACACCAACGATTACCTGATCAAACATGTGGATCTGGACCTCACCGCAGACTTTGACAACAAAGTACTGAAGGGCGAAGCGATCCTGGATATCCAGCGCCTCACCCAGAAGAACCCGGCGCTGATTCTCGACACCCGCGATCTCGACGTAACCAATGTGCGCGCGGGTGTTGGCACCAGCCTGCAGGATGTGAAGTTCAGCCTGGGCAAAACCGACCCCAATCTGGGGACCCCGCTGAAGATCAATCTGCCCAAGGGCGCCAACCGGGTCGCCATCCAGTACCAGACTTCCCCGGGCGCTTCCGGTGTACAGTGGTTGGAGCCGGAGCAAACCGCCGGCAAAAAGCACCCCTTCCTGTTTACCCAGGCACAGGCGATCCACGCGCGCAGCTTTATCCCGCTGCAGGACTCCCCCAAGGTGCGCGTGACCTACAAGGCCACCATCCGTACTCCGGAAGAACTGCTGGCGGTAATGAGCGCCAACAACGACCCGGAGACGGAAAAAGACGGCGTTTACGAATTTGAAATGCCGCAACCGATCCCGTCTTACCTGATTGCCCTCGGCATTGGCAATTTAGAGTTCAAACCCATGGGCGAGCGCACCGGCGTCTACGCCGAGCCGGAACTGCTGGACGCAGCAGCCGCCGAGTTCGAAGACACCGAAGACATGCTGGAGGTTACCGAGAAAAATTACGGGCCCTACCGCTGGGACCGCTACGACCTGCTGATCCTGCCCCCGAGCTTCCCGTTTGGCGGCATGGAAAACCCGCGCTTGAGCTTTATCACCCCCACGGTCATCGCCGGTGACAAGAGCCTGGTCGCCCTGATTGCCCACGAACTGGCACACTCCTGGTCCGGCAACCTGATTACCAATGCCAGCTGGCGCGACCTGTGGCTGAACGAGGGTTTCACCACCTACCTCACCAACCGCATCATGCAGTTTGTGTACGGTGACGAGCGCTATCAGATGGAAATGGCCCTTGGTTACGACGACCTGAAGGCCGACCTGGATGACCGCGAAGACAAAGACGAGATCATGGCCATCGACCTGCGCGGTCGCGATCCCGATGAAGTCTTTTCCAATATCCCTTACGAAAAGGGCTCCCTGTTCCTGTACGAACTGGAACAAAAAATCGGTCGTGAGAACTTCGACCAATTCCTGATGGACTACTTCAACCACTTCGCCTTCCAGAGCATCACCACGGAAGACTTTGTGAAGTATCTGGACGAAACGCTGTTAAAACAGTACCCGGACAAGCTCGACCGCGCGCGTATCCAGCAGTGGATTTTCGAACCCGGTATTCCAGAAGGTGCACCGCAGCCCAGTTCCGATGCGTTTACCAAGCTGGACCCGATACGCCAGCAGTGGCTAAACGGCGAGATCAAGGCCAGCGACATCGACACCGAGGGCTGGACCTTCCACCAGTGGAAATATTTCCTCGATGGCATGCCGGAGAAACTGAGCGAAGACCAACTGGCCGAGCTGGACAGCACCTTTAATCTCACCCAGTCGAAAAATAATGAGATCGCATTCAGCTGGTTGATGATTGCGGTGCGCAACCAATACAAGCCCGCCGAGCCTCGTCTGGAAGATTTCCTGGTAACCATCGGCCGCAACAAGTTCCTGCGCCCGCTGTACCGCAACATGATGGTGCACGGCCAGAGCGATAGCGCCAAACGGATTTTTGAAAAAGCCAAGCCCGGCTACCACCCGCTCACCGTCAAGGTAAACAGCAAAATTATCTACGGCGATTGAGCCGTCTCACCACACTCCGTAGCGGATAATCCCGCGGAGTAAAACGTTCGTCGATTTACCTCTCGCCGCCTGCTCGGCGGGAGGTAAATTTTTGTAAACTCCCCCCTCTTTGAGATCTCCGCCGGTTACTCTGGCGTAAATGTTGCTGCAGCAACTTCTCTGATCCAACGCAAGATTTCCATTCGGCGGAGGTTTATTTCGACCACTCGCCGACCATAACCACAAATACAGACCGCCCTACACAACATGAAATCCATTGGTGTATCCACCCTAAGTGCCCTGCAGCCCGCCTGTGCCAGGCTCGCCCTCGTCGCCACACTGCTGCTGCCCTCTGCCGCCCTGGCGCAACCGAACAAGGCCCCGGTGCCGGTGCGCGCAGCGCCGGTCGAGCTGGAACAGATCTCCAACCCGGTAGAAGCCCTCGGCACCGCCAAGGCGTGGGAGTTTGTCTCCATTCGCGCGGGGGTCACGGAACACATCAGCCGCGTGCACTTTGAGAGCGGCCAGCGCGTAAAGGCCGGCGATGTGCTGGTGGAACTGAGCCACGGCGAGGAAAAGGCGGAACTGGCGCGTGCTCGCGCCACCCTGCAGCGCTACGAGCGCGATGCAAAGCGCCTGCGCGGCCTGGTAACCAAAAACCTCACCACCCGCGAACAACTGGAGGCCGCCGAGACGCAGGTGGCCGAAACCCGCGCACTGGTGGATGGCCTGCAGGCGCGCATCGACGATCGCATTATCCGCGCCCCGTTTGACGGCCAGCTGGGCCTGCGCAATATCAGCGTCGGCAGCCTGGTGACCCCGACCACCGAAATCACCACCATTCAGGACAGCGCGCGCCTGAAGCTGGACTTCACCGTACCCGAGCGCCAGCTGTCCGCGATCAGCGGCGGCATGGCCATCGAGGCAACAAGCCAGGCCTACCCCAACCGCGTGTTCAACGGCGAAGTGATGATTGTCGAGGCGCGCGTAGACCCGCAGACCCGAGCGTTTACTGTGCGCGGCCGCCTCGACAATCGCGACGGCCAGCTCAAGCCCGGCATGCTGTTGCGCGTACGCGTTGTCACCAACCCGCGTCGCGCACTGACGATTCCGGAGGCCGCGCTGGTACCGCTGGCCGGTGAACAGTCGGTGTACGTGGTGAAGAAAACCGAAGGCGGGCATATGGTGCAGCGCCGCGAGGTGCAGATCGGCCAGCGCTACGAAGGTAAGGTAGAGGTACTCACCGGCCTGTCTCAGGGCGACCAGGTAGTGACCCGTGGCACGCTGCATATTCGCGACGGCCAGCCCGTTGCCGTGGAAGTTGAGAACGGGGCCCACAAGCAATGATCATCAGTGATACGGCGGTCAAACGCCCGGTTTTTGCACTGGTACTGTCGCTGCTGCTGGTGGTATTCGGCCTGATCAGCTTCGACCGCCTGGCGCTGCGCGAGTACCCGGATATCGACCCGCCGATTGTCTCCATCGACACCAACTATCCCGGTGCCTCTGCGGAGATTGTCGAGACCCGCATCACCCGCCTGATCGAAGACCGCATCGCCGGTATTGAGGGCATCAAGACGGTCACCTCGTCCAGCAGCGACGGGCGCTCGCGCATTTCCATCGAGTTCAATATCAACCGCGACGTGGATGGCGCCACCAACGATGTGCGCGACCGCGTCTCCGGGGTGCTGAACAACCTGCCGGTGGAAGCGGATCCGCCCGAGATCGAAAAGGTCGACAGCAGCGACGACGTGGTGATCTGGCTGAACCTGACCTCCGACCGCATGACCGTGCCGGAACTGACCGACTACGCCAACCGCTACCTGGTGGACCGCTTCTCGGTACTCGACGGCGTGGCGCGGGTGCGGGTCGGTGGTGCCAAGGACTTCGCCATGCGTATCTGGCTGGACCGCGGCGCGATGACCGCGCATAACGTCACCAGTGCAGATATCGAACAGGCGCTGCGTGCGGAAAACCGCGAGTTGCCCGCGGGCTATCTGGAGTCCAGCGATCGTCAGTTCACCCTGCGCCTGCAGCGCCAGTTCCAGAGCGCCGAAGACTTTGCCCGTCTCGCCATCACCACCGGTGACAGCGGACATGTGGTGCGCCTGGGCGATGTGGCGCGGGTCGAACTGGGCTCCGCGGAAGACCGCTCGACTTTCCGCGGCAATGGCGAGCCCATGGTGGGCATCGGTATTACCCGCCAGTCCACCGGCAACATCGTCGCCGTGGCGGAAGCGGCCAAGGCGGAGATGGTTGAGGTCAACAAGTCCCTGCCGGACGGTATGCGCCTCAGCCAGAGTTACGACGCTTCGGTTTTCGTATCCGAGGCGATCAAGGAGGTGTACACCACCCTGGCCATCGCGGTGATTCTGGTGACCCTGGTGATCTACCTGTTCCTGGGTAACTGGCGCGCAACGCTGGTGCCCGCGGTTACCGTACCGGTGTCCCTGATCGCCACCTCAATCCTGCTGTATGCGTTCGGTTTCAGTATCAACCTGCTCACCCTGTTGGCGCTGGTACTGGCCATCGGCCTGGTGGTGGACGACGCCATCGTGGTGCTGGAAAACATTTTCCGGCGCATGGATGAGTACGGCGAACCGCCGTTGCTGGCCGCCTACCGCGGTGCGCGCGAGGTGGGCTTTGCGGTGGTCGCCACCACCCTGGTGCTGGTGGCGGTGTTCGTACCCATCACCTTCCTCGAGGGGGATATCGGCCGGCTGTTTTCCGAGTTTGCGCTGACCATGTCGGCGGCGGTGATCTTCTCCTCCATCACCGCGCTTACCCTGTCGCCGATGCTCGCCGCCAAGCTGATCCGTCCCAGCGATTCCCACAACGCGGCCACCCGCTTCATGGACAAGGCGCTGACCCGCGTGCAGCACCGCTACAGCCGCGGGCTGGATGTGTTGCTGCGCAAACACTGGATTGCCGGTGTGGTGTTTCTCGGGGTAATGGCATTCGCTGCGCTGGCATTCCGTCTGATCCCCACCGAATATGCCCCGCGGGAAGACCGCGGCTCCTTCTTCCTGCTGGTCAACGGCCCCGAGGGCGCCAGCTACCAGTACATGCAGGAGTACATGGACACCATCGAAGAGCGCCTGATGCCGCTGGTGGACAAGGGTTACGTCAACCGCCTGCTGGTGCGCTCACCGCGTTCCTTCGGCACTTCGGCCACGTTCAATACCGGTATGGTGATCTTCACCCTGGCACCCTGGGGTGAACGCCCCTCCGCATTCGAGCTGATGAACCAGGTGCGCGCGGCGGTGAAAGACCTGAGCGGTGTGCGCGCCTTCCCGGTGATGCGCCAGAGTTTCGGTGGTGGCCTCGGCAAGCCGGTGCAATTTGTACTGGGCGGTAGCAGCTACGGCCAGCTCACCGGGTGGCGCGACCAGCTGAACCAGGCGCTGGCGGAATCCAACCCGGGACTGCTCGGCGTCGACTGGGACTACAAGGAAACCCAGCCGCAGCTGCGCATCAATGTGGACTACGAGCGCGCCGCGGACCTGGGGGTTCAGGTGAGCGATGTGGGCACCACCCTGCAGACCATGTTCGGCTCCCTGCGCGCCACCACCTTTATCAACAACGGCGAGGAGTACGACGTAATTCTTGAAGGCGAGCGGGACCTGCAACGCACCCCGGACAGCCTCGAGAACCTCTACGTGCGCTCCAAAACCAGTGGTGCGCTGATCCCGCTGCAGAGCCTGGTGGAAGTCAGCGAATACGCGGACTCACCGCAGCTGCAACGCTACAACCGGGTGCGCGCGATTACCCTGGACGCCAATCTGGCCGATGGCCTGGTACTGGGAGAGGCGCTGGCCTACCTGAACCAGCTGGTGGCAGATAATCTGGAAGGCACCCCGGTGGTTGACTACAAGGGGCAATCCAAGAACTTCCAGGATTCCGGCAACACCATTCTGTTTGCGATACTGCTCGGCGCGCTGGTGGTATTCCTGGTGCTCGCCGCCCAGTTCGAGAGCTTCGTGCACCCGCTGGTGATCATGTTCACGGTGCCACTGGCCATGGCCGGCGCCCTGCTGGGCCTGCTGCTGACCAATCAATCGCTGAACATTTACAGTCAGGTGGGGTTGATCATGCTGGTGGGACTTGCCGCCAAAAACGGCATCCTGATCGTGGAATTTGCAAACCAGTTGCGCGATCGCGGCGTAGAATTTGGCCAGGCACTGCGCCAGGCAGCGGAAACCCGCCTGCGCCCGATCCTGATGACCGGCATCACCACCGCAGCGGGCTCGCTGCCACTGCTGCTGTCATCCGGTGCGGGTTCCGAGACCCGCGCGGTGATCGGTACCGTGGTGTTGTTCGGGGTGCTCGCGGCCACACTGTTCACTATTTACATCGTGCCGACGGCCTATGATGTACTGGCTCGCCGCACTGGCTCGCCGGGACAGGTGGCGCGTAAAATTGGTGAGCTGGACGCGGAGTACCCAGCGCAAAAACAGGATTGAGTGGCGGCTAATTCTGCGCCGGACTATCTAAGCTGGCGCAGATCTCTTAACCTCTGCCAGTCTTTTGTGAGACGACCGCAACTTTTTTCGCGTTGAGGTCGTCTAACTCGCACAATTGGACAGAAACAGAACATCGTATACAGGGAAACGACCATGTTCATGGGCAAGCGACTTCTCGCCGCCACGGCTTTGATCTCACTGCTAATGATGATGAGCGCCTGCACCAAGCAGGTGTGCTATCGGGATGGGGAGCGCAAGCCGCGCATGCCATTTGCCAGTACCGTGAACGAGCTGGCGCCAGCGGTAGGCCTCGCCGCCAGATACGCGGCGGCTTACCACGCCTTCGATTAAGACATTTCCGCTAGGCGGCCCAGCCCCTAATCAAGCGGCTGCGTCTCCACTCAAACGGCTTCGCCCCTAATCAAGCGGCTTCGCCTACCAAGTCGCTAATCTGACGGTCGTTCAGGCCAAACAGGTACAGCGCCGCATCCAGTCCAAATCCGTCAATCGCCTGCGGCGCCTCGGCCCGCACCTTCGGCTTGGCATGGAACGCAATTCCCAGCGCACCCAGCGACAGCATCGGCAAGTCGTTAGCGCCATCGCCCACCGCAATCACCTGATCCAGTGACAGATCCAGTTGCTGGGCAATTTCTTGCAACAGCAGTGCCTTGCGCGCGCCGTCCACAATCGGGTCAATCACCTCACCGGTGAGGGCACCGTCGGCAAAGGCCAGCTGGTTGGCGTGGACAAAGTCCACCGCCAGATGGTTGTCTTGCAGATAATTCGCAAAGTAGGTGAAGCCACCGGACAGAATCGCGGTTTTGCACCCCAGTGCGCGCAGCGCCAGCAGCAGGCGCTGGGCGCCGGGCATAACCGGAATACGCGGGGCAATTTCCGCGAGGCTCGCTTCGGTAAAGCCCTTCAGCAAGCCCATGCGCTTGCGGAAGCTCTGCTGAAAATCCAGCTCGCCGCGCATCGCCGACAGGGTTATCTCCGCCACCTGGTCACCAACACCGGCGATCTTCGCCAGTTCGTCGATCACTTCCGCCTGGATCAGGGTGGAATCCATATCGAAACAGGCAAGCTTCGGTGCGCGCTGGGTACTGCCCGCCTGCAATACCAGCTCAAGGCCGAGGGTTTGCGCCAGCTCCAGCAGGGCCAACCGCGCCGCGGCAAACGCAATATCCCCTTCCAACTGGATACGTAGCACGCGGCAATCTTCCCGCGCGGCCAGAATATCCAGCATCACCGGGCGCCATTCATTCGCCTCAATAAACTCCGCCAGTCGCTGCAGTTGCACCGCCTCGATGTCGTCCGCCAGCACCGTCAGGCACCAGGCAGCAGTGACCGCCGCGGGGGCCTCTGGCAGGGTTGCGGCAACCGGCAGCGAGAAGGCTGCATGACTGGCATCGGCAAGGGAGGTGTACTGGGTGGATGGGTGGGCTGATGGGGAGCTGGCGTCCATGACTGAATCTCGTTGGCTGGCTGCTTTATACGCGCGTCATTGAGCGCGATTTGCCCGGCCCGGGCGCGAATGACCGCCGGGCCGCAAGTGAATTGGCCGCGCATTATAGCCCGGCGCCTTTTTTCACTGAAGAAGTGGGATAGAATCGGGCGGACTTCTGTTCGCACAGTAAAAACACGATGAAAACACTCCTCACCCGCCTGTCCGAACGTTCCGGATCGCTGCCCCAGTGGCTGGAAGAACTGAGCCCCAAGCGCCAGCGCCAGCTCATTGCCGCCACCATCTGGTTGACCCTTTGCGGCTTCTGCCTGGCCACTCTGGGCCACGCCTACAGTCAGCAGTTATCCACAGCGCAGAACCGCGACCGAGCAAGTGCCACTGCAGCGGCAAAACTGCTCGCGAGCCAGAGCCTGCAACAGATCGTTGCCGGCGACCGCATCAGCCTGCAGCTGCTGGCCCAGCAAACACTGGTACTGCCCGCCGTACATGGCGTGACTATTCAGGACGTAGACTCCAGCCCACTGGCACAAACCGGGGTGCGCGACCGCGGAGAAATGATTACCGAGCCGGTGGTGCTGCACGATAGCTTTGCCGGCAGTGTGGCGCTGAACATTCAGCCCGGTGCGCAGGTAGGCTACCCCTGGGCGAGCCTGCTGCTGTGTATGATCTTTGCACTGCCGTTCAGCGCCGCCTGCGCCATGGGCATTTCCCAACTTCGGTTCAACAAACCCAAGCAGCGCAAACCCCTACTGGTGCCCAAGGCCCAGCCCAAACCGCAGCCACAAGTTACTTCCGGGCTTTACCTGCGCCCGCTTAACTGGGCACAGCTCGGCAACCAGCTCTCGCGCAGCGCGCTGGATAATTTGCAGGGCGAACTGGAACAGCGCCTGCAACTGCTCACCCGTATTTACGATGCGCAGCCGCTGCCGAGCGCCGGCCCTTCCGTCGGACTCGGCTTTGCCGGCGAAGATGCCGCTTTCCGCGCGGTGTGTGCCGGCCTGTTACTGCGCGGCCTGCAGCAATCCAGCCGCGCCACCGGCCTGCAGTTGGCCCTCGCGGTACTACCGTCGAAGCCCGATCAGTTCGACTTCAATGGCGAACAACTGCTAAGCCAGTCGCGCGGCCTGACCCTACACCCACAATTGCTCGATGACGAGTCTCTGGCGGACCGCATCCAGTGCCACACTACCGACTGGGGCGCCGAGGTCACCGGGCTCAATCCCAAGCTGCAGCAATTGCTGGACAACCAGTTACAGCAGTTGGTTTCGGCCTAGCTTCCTCTCACGCAAAATATTTGCGGTCAGATGTGAAGGGGGCGCTATCCGGTGCGGGTTTGCGAGACCTTCGAAAACAGGGATGTTTTCGCAGAGCCCCCATGGATGGGTGCACGGCGTGTCTCGTAAACCCGCATCGGATAGCGGCACCGCCACTCAACTTCCAGCCATCCGCTTATATCCCACCACCCCTTCATAACTTTTTAGTTGTTGATATTCATCGCAATGGGTAGTGATTAGCCTTCCGCGACCTTTAAATAACTTTCACTTGGGTTTCGAGGCTGTTTCACCTGTTGTCAAGCAGCGAACAGATCGAAAGGAAGTAAAAAAGTTACCCGCCTACGGGCGCGGAGGTTTTCATGAAGCGTTCACCAGAACGGTTCGCCGGGCGATTCGCCGGAGCAATGGGGGCCGCAGCAATGCTGCTTGCCACCGGTTGCACCACCATGGAAGACATGACCGACACCACGACGGCCATCAACCGTACCAACGAAGGGCCCGGCTACTACCGAGTCCAGAGCCGCTACTACCACTGCCACCAGAACAACCGTTGTCACAACGTTCGGCATCCGAACTACTACACCCGTGGTGGCGGCGACTACCGCCGCGAAATGCCCAGTAGCCGAATTAATCAGCCGCGCTAATCCAGCGCACACGTAATTTCAAAACTTTTGGTGTACCGCACTGCCAACCATTCCGGTTTGCGCAGAGCCACACCCTTACTCTGCAACGCGGAGGTCTCGCATGAAGAGTATTATCAAGAAAGGCCTTTTGGCCATAACGGTGTTCGGCACCCTCACGTTAGGCGCCTGTGTCTCCGACGGATATTATTCGTCGAGTAGCGTGGGCTATTCGAGCTACCCCTACTCACGGCCCTACGTCTATCCGTCGAGTAGTGTGTCCTTCTATTACTCTTCGCCACGCTATTACCGTTACGGCTACCCGCGCTATCGCGGTAGTTACTATCGTTATGGGCGCGGTTACTACCATCGCCACCACCGCTATCATGGTCGCCACTACTACAATCGTGGACATCGTTATCATGGAAACCGCTACCATCGCGGTGGATCCCATCGTTACCATCGTAGCGGAGCGCATCGCGCTCATCGCAGCGGAGCGCATCGCGCCCATCGCAGCGGAGCACATCGCGGCAGAGCGCATCGCCGTTAAGCTTGGCTAGTTAATCAGGACCAAGTAGACCAAGGTATGAGCCCTCTCTCATACCTTGGTCATACAGACCCGCAACTCCCGCCACTGCTAGGATTTCTGCAAAGAAGAAAGCATGCGGGAGTTTGCCGTGCAACAAGATACATCACGCGCCGTCTTGATTACCGGTTCCACCAGTGGAATCGGCCTTGCAATGGCCCATTGCTTCGGTCGCGCCGGCTACCATGTGATGCTGCACGGGCTTGCCGATGCGGATAATGCCCAAGCCATACGCCAAGAGTTTGCCGATTACGACGGCAAGGTAGGCTTCAGCAGCGCCGATGTGTCCAGCGAAGAGGGTTGTGCCCTGCTGGTAAGCGAAACCCGCGAAGCCATTGGCAACCCCTCTGTGCTGGTGAATAACGCCGGCATTCAGTTCACCGCCCCCACCCATGAGTTCCCCTCGGATGTTTGGCAACAGATCCTTGCGATCAACCTGAGCGCCAGTTTTTATCTGATGCGCGACCTGGTGCCGGCCATGCGTGCTGCGAACTGGGGACGCATCATCAATATCGCCTCGGTACACGGTCTCGTTGCGTCGGAAAACAAGGCCGGTTACTGCGCGGCCAAGCACGGTTTGGTGGGGCTAACCAAGGTTGTGGCTCTGGAAAATGCCGACTGCAATATCACCGCCAATGCAATTTGTCCGGGTTGGGTCGAGACCCCACTGATCCAACCCCAGATTGAGACGATCAGTCGCGCGCAGAGCGTGGATTTGGATACCGCTCGCGCACAGCTGGTCGGCGCCAAACAACCCATGGCAAAAGCCAGTCCAGCAAATGCTATTGCCGAACTGGCTATGTATTTGTGCGGTGACTTTGCCAGCACGATTACGGGAGCATCACTACCGGTGGACGGTGGATGGACCGCACAGTAGTATCCTTCGCACCCGCTCACTTTATCCTTCAGGGTGCTGCCGTGAATTATCAGTTGCTGATTGCCGACGATCATCCGCTCTATCGCGATGCGTTGGCGACGACCCTTTCCAGTCATTTTCCCAATGCGGATTTGCTACAGAGTGAGGATCTCGATTCCACCCTGGAACGTCTCTCCCAATCGGAAGTCGACCTGCTGCTGTTAGATCTGAATATGCCCGGCAGCGAGGGCTTCAGTGGCCTGGCACGTATCCGCAACGATTTTCCCGCGGTGCCGGTCGTGGTTGTGTCCGGCAGCGATAAACACTCCGTTATTCAACAAGCATCTGGCCTCGGCGCCAGTGGTTTTCTGTCCAAAACTGCGCGGCCGGATGAAATCCTGCAGTGTATAGAATGCGTGCTTTCTGGGGACCAGTGGTTCAGCGAGGAGGCACTGCAGGCGGAGACCGAATCTGCGCTCGCCGACAAACTCACGCAGCTTACTCCCCAGCAGTTGAAGATTTTCCAGATGATTGCGCAGGGCATGCTGAACAAGCAGATTGCGTATGACCTGGACATCACCGAGCCAACGGTGAAAAGCCACGTGACTGCGATTTTACGCAAGCTTGAATTGCGGGATCGCAAGCAGCTGATTCGAGAGGCGCAGGCGCTGATTCAGCTCTAATTCTGCTTTATTCAGCACTTCGTAGCCTTAAAAGCTTTGTTCTGAATTCCATGGCGGCGGATTGCCGGGTGTGGATTTTCAGGACCGCTGTGAACCCATCCCTGGGCGCTGCGGCGCAAACATCCTGTTTGCGACGCTCCTGAAAATCCACACCCGGCACTCCACCTTCACATCCGATATATCCACTCCGTAAGCTGGGTTTTTCCAATGCTTACGAAGTACTAATGGGTAATTTGAAGGCTTGGTACCGGGGATTCGTTTTTGAAAGCGTCGGCGACAGGGACGTCGCCGACGCAGCGCCCAGGGATGGGTTCACAGCGGTTTCAAAAACGAATACCCGGTGCCGAGGCGCCGCGAATCGCGACCAGAGCACCGAGGGCCCACCTAGACGCCCTGCAAATACTCAGCAACATGGCGATAAACCCGCTCACACGCCTCAGGCACAAGGTTTTCCACATTCAAGAACGCGTGAATCATGTCATCAAAGTGCAGCAGCTCTGCATTGGCACCACCGGCGCGCACCTTATTCACATATTCCACGCCCTCATCCCGCAGAGCACAGAACTCCGCAGTAACAACCAGGGTTGCAGGCATATTTTTGGTGAACTCGCCGTGTAGAGGCGAAACCGAATAGGGATTTTCCGCACGCTGCAGATAATTCTGGAAGTACCAGAGAATTTTTTCTTTCTCCAGCAAATAGCCTCGCCCATTCTCTTCAATGGAAGGCGTCTGCATGGTGTAGTCCAGACTCGGGTAGATCAGCACCTGCGCATCAATGGTATGCGGCTGATGTTGCAGTAGCCGGCTAGCCGAAGCACACAGAGCACCACCGCCGGAATCGCCCATCAAGATCCAGCGACCATTGTGGGCAACACCCTTGCGGTCCAGTGCCGTACCCAGATGGCGTACCACACTGATCAAGTCATTCAATGCAGCCGGGTAAGGATTCTCCGGCGCCAGACGATATTCGAGGGAGATAACTGTGCGCTTGCTGGCATCCGCCACGCGTCGACAAATTGGGTCATACACCGTAACGCTGCCGGCCATATGCCCGCCACCATGGCAGTAAATAATCGCCGCGCCATCGATCGCGCCTTCCGGCTGATAAATCCGTACCGGCACCGCATATTCACCACCGGTTACCACCGTATCAGACACCTTCATCTCTGGCCCTGCAGTAACGAAACCTGCAGTGAGATTAGCGAGACTCTCGCGCGCGTTCACCGGGGTCGGTTCGAAGCCGGCGGCTTTAACCTGTGCGACCTGGGCGTTGACCGCCACCAGCCATTCGGCGAGTTTCGGATTAAGCTGTCGCATTGTCGGCCTCCAGGTTTTCTTCACTGGGTTTCTTGCCGCTTTCCGGCAGCAGGAAAGAAAACACAAACAGGGAGGCAGAACAGGCGACCGCAAAATACGCAGCCGTTGCCGGCTCACCGGTAACGTCTGCGAGCACACCGGCGCCGTACATCAACACCGTTTCCACACCGTAAGAAACGGACCAGAACATGGCGAAAGTGACGGTAATTTTTGCCGGGGTCATACCGGGCAGTTCCTGCGGCAGGGTAACCAGTGCGGTCATCGGCAGGAACATGCAGAAGCCGGCCAGCGCGGCTGCGGTGTAGGCAATCATCGGATCGCGGCTGGTGACCATCAGCGCGGCAAATACCACCAGCGCAAGACCACCGAAGCGCAACACCGGCAGACGCAGCGGATAGCGCTTGGTGACGATAATGCCAGCTACGGTGCCCACCATACCCGCGGCAATCATCACCGCAGACAGGTGATTACTCGCCACCGCAAAGCCGTCGATCAGGGGGAACAGTGCAAATACCGCGATGTAGCAGAACAGCACACCACAGTAGGCCAGCGGCAACCACCAGTTGAAGCCTTCGCGGGCGCCCTGCCTGAAGCCGTACTCTTCCTGCGGCTTGTCGCCGCCGCCTGACAGCGGGAAGTTCTCGGCACTCAGCCACCAAAGGATACCCAGCGCCAGCACCATCACCCCGTACAGCACCACCACGGACTGCCAGCTGCCCAACCAGCTCAGCAGCGCGGTGGTGGTCAGCAGGGCCAGCAGGTTGCCGGCATTAAACGCGGCGGCGTTGATGCCATTGATCAGCGGGCGCTCTTCGGCAGAGAAGTAATGCAGCACCACCGGTGCGAAGTAAACGATCGCCAGCGCGCCACCGAGGCCCAGGGCCAGACGGGACATCAACCAGGCACCGTAACTGCCGGCGAGGGCACCAAAGCCACCGGCGGCAATCAGGATGATCGCGATCAGAAACGCGCGCTTGGCACCGAGGCGCATCAGCAGGGCCGCGGCGGCGAGGTTGCCGACGATCTTGGCGATGGTGATGACATTGCTGCCCCAGGTCGCATTCGCGAAGCCTTCCTCACCAAAGGACGACTGGATCGCCGGAGTGAGAATGGCCCCGGACACCCAGCTTGCGGCGAACAGCGCGTAGGCGCTGAACATCAGTATTTCCAACACGGTTTTTTTCATCGCGGGATACCACTATTTATTCTTGATGTATTCACAGGTCAGACTGCGTCGGATCGCAGGCTTTTGCCTATACGACCTTGGTCGCAGACTCCGCACTGCACGACTTTTGCCGCTGCTGCAGCAAGGCGCGCAGTGCCGCCGGGCGCAGCGGTTTCTGCAGGAACTGCCAGCCCGCGTTCTGGGCGCGAGTCTTCACTGTATTGGTGTTCTCGGCAGAAATGATCACGCAGGGAATGCCGCCTCCCCAGCGGGACAGCAGCTCACCGGCCAGATCGATACCGTTGTCGCCATCGTCCAGATGGAAGTCCATCAACAGCAGATCCGGCTCCGCCGCCGCGAGTGCCTCGGCGCGATTACGCGCGCAGTGCACCGTGCACCCCCAGCCACTCAGCAGTGCCGCCATGGCCTCAAGGATCGATGGCTCGTTATCCACACACAGCACCTGCAGATTGAGCTTGGCGCCGCGCCCGGCGATCGGCGTCACGGCAGGGCGCGATGCGGCACGGGCGGTGGCGCGCGGCAAGCGCACGCGGAACACACTGCCGCGGCCGAGTACCGAAGACAGGCTGATGGGACTGTTCAACAGCCGGCACAGGCGCTCCACCGTGGCCAGGCCGAGCCCATAACCGTGCTGGCGCGCCACATTGTCGGAATCCTGCGAAGTTAAACGGCAGAACTCGCGGAAGATCGCCTGCTGCTGCTCAGGGGCGATACCTTCACCGGTATCCCACACCTCCAGGGATATGTCCGCGCCGCGTTTGCGCGCCGCTACCAGTACGCCACCGCGCGCGGTGTATTTCACCGCGTTATCCAGCAGGTTCTGCACCACCCGGCGCAGCATCTTTTCATCGCTGTGCACCCACAGGTGGCTGCGCCGGTAACGCAGGCGGATACCCCGGCTGCCGGCGGCGACCCGGGCCTGGGCCACGGCGTCGTCGAGGATACTGTCGAGGGATACCGGGGCGAAGCTCGGGCGAATATCCCCCGCGTCCATGCGCGCGATCTGCAACATGTCGGTGATCAGCTGTTCGGCGGAGGCGAGGGCGCGGTCGGCACGGGTGAGCAGCTGTCGACTGTCATCTTCCAGCGCGTGCGCGGCCAGCGCATCGATAAACAGGCGGCTGGCATTGAGCGGTTGCACCAGGTCGTGACTGGCGGCAGCCAGGAAGCGGGTCTTGCCGGCGCTTGCCGCCTGCAGCTCGCGATTCAGTTCCTGGAGCTCATCGTTAACGGTTTCCAGTTCAACGGTGCGGTGCGCCACCTTCTGTTCGAGGGAGTTGCGAATCTCGGTCAGCTCAGCCAGCGCGCGCTGGTAATCGGACACATCCGTATACGTGGTTACGAAGCCGCCGCCGGGCAGCGGATTACCGCGAATTTCCAGCACCGTGCCATCGGTGCGATTGCGCTGCACCCGATAAGCGGTGCCGTTGCGCAAATGCTCGACGCGTTTGCGCACATGTTCTTCGACATCGCCGGGGCCGCACTCACCGCGGCTGGCGTTGTAGCGCACCAGCTCCGCCACCGGGCGCCCCACGTAAATCATCTCCGCAGGGTACTTGAACAACGCCAGATAACGGCGGTTCCAGGCCACCAGATTGAGGTTGGCATCCACCACCGAAATACCCTGATCGATATTGTCGATGCTGCTCTGCAGCAGTCCGCGGCCAAACTGATAGATTTCCGAGGCCTGCTGCAACTCCTGCGCGGTCACGTCCGGCTCACCCAGCTGGCGCACCAGGCGCTGGGCACTGGTACTGCCGACGATGCCCGCGAGAATCTTTTCTACCGTCTCGCGGTATTTACGCGCAGCCTCTCTGGCTGCCTTGCTGCCGGAGTCGGCCTCAGCCCCCTCTGCCAGCGGCGCCAGCGCCCGCTCGGCGGCCGCCTCGCCCACAAACCGTGCCAGTAACTGACGCAGCTGCGACTTATCCACAGGGGCGGCCTGCACCGCACCACCGCCGGGCTGCAGACGCTCCTGCAACAGCGACACTGCCGCCAGCGCAATTGCGTTCAAACCGAGTCCGAATACACAGCTGGTGGTCAACGCATTCCACTCAAGCCCCAGCGCACCGGCGATCAGGTCGGCCTGCCCCAGCGCCGCTGGCAGCGCGGACATGGCCCATACCGCCGAGCCCACCAGCAAACCGGCGATCACACCGGCGGCGCGCAATTGGAACCAGTGCCCAGGCCAGGTCACTGCCGCGACCATCGATGGCGCCAGCTGGGCCACCAGTGCCAACGACAGCAACCCGAAGGTACCCAGGCTGACCCCGGAGCCAATCAGTTCGCTCACCCCAAACGCGGCGAGCATCAGCAGGCCGATAATCACCCGCCGCACCCGGCGCAGGTCGCTACCCAGTGCCACCCCGGCCGGGCGCTGCTGCAGGCGCTTCAGCCACCAGGGCACCACCATGGTGTTGGCGATCATGGTGGAAAGCGCAATCGTGGCAATAATCACCATACTGGAACCAGCAGAGAGGCCGCCGATAAACGCCAGCAATGCCAGCCACGGCGTACCGCTCTCCAGCGGGATACCCAGCACATAGCGCTCGGCATTGGCGTAACTCTCCGGCAGCCACAGCAGGCCGCCGTAGCCGACCACCAGCACTGCCGCCGATACCAGCGCCAGATATAGCGGGATCAATCGGCGCACGGTCTTGATATCGCGCTCGCCGTCGCTCTCGATCATCAGAATATGGAACTGCCGCGGCAGGCAGAAGATGGCCGCCATCCCCAGCACCACCACCGCGAAAAAGCCGGTATCCGCAGGGCGCGATTCCGCCAGCGCCGCCACCCGCTCGCTGGACAGTACTGAACGTGCCAGATCCACCGAACCGTCAAACGCGGCACCCACCACAAACCAGGCCACCGCCACCAGCGCGCCAATCTTGACCAGCGCCTCGAACGCCACCGCCAGCAACATGCCGTTGCGGTGCACACTGCTGTCGATATGCCGGGTACCGAATAGCAGCGCAAACAGCCCCAGCGTGACACCCACCACCGCAGTTACCACCGAGGCACTGATGCCCCGCTGCTGGTCAGCGCCGTCTGCCAATAACAGGAAACTGTCCGCAACGGCCCTTAACTGCAGTGACAGGTAAGGGACAATCGCCACCACGGCGAGTAGCGCGACGATGGCTGCAAGCCACTGGGAGCCGCCGAACTGGGCGCTGATAAAGTCAGCGATAGACGTGGAGCCCTGCCGCTTGGACAAGCGCACAAAGCGCATCAGCAGCGGCGCGCCGAAAATCAGCATCAGGCAAGCGCCAACGAACGTCGGCGGCAGCAACCAGCCCTCGGTTACCGCCTGTGCGGGCACACCGAAAAACATCCAGGCGCTGGTGTAGGTGCCGGCCAGGGCCAGCAGCAAGGGCTTGACTGGGCGAATCCGGGCAACAGGCAGGCGATCACCCCAAAAGGCGATGGCAAATAGCAATAGCAGATAGGAGAGGCCGACGACGGCCAGCAGGGTAAGGCTAAACACTTGGCGCCTCATTCATTATTGTGTTTATGATGAAGAGGTTAACCGATCGTGCGTTTTTTGTCCTGCTCCCGGAGGTGTGACCCACGTCATACCTTGGTCTAGCAGGCAGGAACCCCGCCAGCCGATACAGTGCCAGTCCGTAACTTAGATAAAAACCATAAACCGGTGATCGGAGAGAGCCATGCGCAATCCAAGTAAATTCAATCCTCTTGCCGCGGGCGTCATGCTTGCCTGTGGTGCATCTTTCGCTTATGCGGAGCCTCAGCTGGAAGAAGTGACCGTGACTGCGCAGAAGCGCGAGCAGTCTCTGCAGGAAGTACCGGTTGCGGTAACCGCCTTCGGTGAAGATCAGCTGCTGGAAAACGGCGTCGCCGACCTGACAGACATTCAGAAGCTCACCCCCAACACCACTCTGCAGGTGAGCCGTGGCACCAACTCCACCCTGACCGCTTACATCCGCGGTATCGGCCAGCAAGACCCATTGTGGGGCTTTGAGCCGGGTGTTGGTATCTATGTGGACGATATCTACGTAGCGCGCCCTCAGGGTGCGGTAATGGACGTATTTGATGTAGAGCGCATTGAAGTTCTGCGCGGCCCTCAGGGTACCCTGTACGGCAAGAACACCATCGGTGGTGCGGTTAAATATGTAACCAAGCGCCTGAGCGGTGACACCGAGTTCAGCATCGGGGGCGGTCTTGGCTCCTACAACCAGCGCGATCTGGTGATCAGCGGCCAGACTGGCCTGTCAGACACAGCTGCCCTCGGTTTTGCTGTGGCCAGCTATCAGCGTGATGGCTTTGGTGAGAATATCAATACCGGCGCCGAAAACTACAACAAAGATATTCTGAGCGGCCGCGTTTCTCTGGAATTCAATCCCTCAGAAAGTTTGTGGATCCGACTGGCGGCTGATACGACCAAAGACGATTCCAACGCGCGCTTCGGCCACCTCATGTTTGACGCGCCTACCGGAGCTGAAATGCCACTCGGCAGTGTCTATGACAACCGCTCCAATATGACGCCGAATAACTCGGTTGAATCCACTGGCGCATCGCTTACTGCCGAATGGACCATCTCCGACAGCGTTACCGTTAAGTCAATTACAGCGACCCGCTCCGGTGACACTGAAACGAGCATTGACTTCGATTCAATCGACCGCCCGGACTTCGACGTACCGGCTTACTACAAGGACGATCAGCTAACCCAGGAATTTCAGTTAGCCTGGAACAGTGATCGCGCTAACCTGGTATCCGGTATCTACTACTACGAAGGTACTGCCGAAGGTGGTTTTGACGCGGTACTGGGCATGTTCGGTATCACCCAGAATGTTAGCGGTAACGTTGATACCGAGAGCCTCGCGGTTTACGCCAACTATGAATACGCACTGACCGATGCTCTGAACATGACCCTGGGTGGCCGCTACACCAAGGACGAGAAGTCTGCTGACGTATTCAAGGGCAACTACCTCGGTCTCTACTCGCCCATGTTCGCCGACCGCTACGACGGCACTCCGGCTGCAGACACGCCATACGCGGTACTTACCGACTACAGCAACAGCGACGACTGGGGCCAGTTCTCCCCTAAAGCGGGTCTGAACTACCAGATCGACGACAACACCATGGTTTACGGCAGCTTCAGCTCTGGCTTCAAGAGTGGCGGCTTTGATATGCGCGGCGATGCCAGCGTAAACCCGGAGACCGTAGACGGATTTGACCCGGAAATCGCTGACACCTACGAAATCGGTATCAAGACTCAGCTGCTGGACGATCGTATTCGTCTGAATGCCGCGGCCTTCCACACCGATTACGAAGACATGCAGGTTACCGTCCAGACCTTCTCCGAAGCGACCCAGAGCTTCTCCAGTGCCGTACTGAATGCCGGCCGCTCTGAAATTCGTGGTCTGGAACTGGAAATGCTCGCCAGCATTACCGACAACCTGACTTCTAACCTGGTACTGGGCTATACCGATGCGGACTACATCGAAGTAATCAATGCCGGGCAGAACATCGCCGACATCTGGGACAACTTCCAATACAGCCCGCAAAAAACTGCACTGGGTCAGCTGAACTACGCCATGGACGTTGCCGGTGGTGAGCTGGTACTGAACGGCTCTGTATCCTACCGCGACGGAATCCAGATCTACGCAGCACCGAGTGCGCTGGATGAAGGCTCTGTAACCCTGATGGACGCTGGCGCCACCTTCTTTAGCGGTGACGGCAACTGGCAGGTTTCACTGCAGGGCAAAAACCTGAATGACGTGGAATACCGTAACGCTGGTTACAACGCATTTGGCTGGGTAACCGGCTACTACGGCGCACCGCGCACAGTTGCTCTCACAGGTAGCTACAACTTCTAAGATTTGTCATAGACGTCATCGCGAATTTGCAACGCACGTTTTGTGCATCTTCATTGCACTTTCCCTTGGGGCCCACTGGGCCCCTTTTTTGTTTCTCTTTCTTCGTTTTCCCGTTACGAACCCGACTGCACCGGCGTACAAATAATTAATTTGGCGCGCAATTTCACACTTTGGCGGAAAGCTCTTCTAATCTGAAGAAAGGTGGTGGCAGTGAGGCCGCTGCTCGAATCAAGCCATTGAGGTATCCGCGTGCAGAAATTCAGAAGTATTCTGCTGACGGTGGCCATTGCGACAGGAGTTGTTGCCGGTTGTACCACGACCGAGCCCAGGGAAAGTCAAGTCAACCGCGCTTTCAGTAGCGCCGTCCCGCCACATCTGGAGTCCTCGCACTTTACCGTGCGCTCCTCCGAGCGACGCCCCCGGCGCCGTGTTCGCGAAGCGCCCCGCTCGCTCAACGTTAACGGCACCCGTTTCCGCTGCTTCGAGCAGGAGCTGGAATCGAAGGTTGTGGTGCGCTGTGTGCGACAGCAGTCCTAACCACCGATCACCACGCGCCTGCTGACGCGCAGTGCTGCAGGCTTTTGTGAACCTCTCCGCCACAAGCTGTCGCGTCATTCCACTCGCCGGGCGATGGCCTGACTAAGCTTGAACTATCTGCAGGGACGCAGCGCGGCCGCAACCCGGCCTGTGACCAGAGAAAGGAACCCAGACAATGAACAAATTGCTGCCAGTGTGGCTGTTGGGCATCGCCGTCGCTATCGCCGGTTGTATGAGCATGAGTGAAAGCAGCTCAGGCCCCACCCAGAAGCCGGGCACCGTTGGTGATGTGTGTGGCGGAAAATGGGAATTGAGCCTACTGCGCATCAACGGCCAGGCAATTCCCGTTGACCGGCCGTCTGAGTTCACTTTCCTGTGTAACAGCGGTGGCGAGGCCATGGGCAAGAGCGGTATCAATACCTACCGCGGCTCCATGCACGTAACCGACAACGGCCAGGTCTTGTGGGATACCGGCAGTTTTGCCTCCACTAAAATGGCGGGCCCACCGCAGCTGATGGACCAGGAAGCGCAGTACCTGAGCGCGCTTGCCCGCACCCGCCAAGCATTCGTAAAAAGCAGTGGTGGCCGCCTGATACTGCGAGATGCTTCCGGCGACGTGTATATCGAATACGTCAAAGCCAACTACTGAGGCCAGCGCGCAAGCCACAGAAACGCGCCTGGGTCACAGAAGACTCTACGGGTTTACGTTTAAATGGTGCAAACGGCTACAGGACAGACTTGATGGACCTCTTGCACCGCTCGTACTCCGGCATACTTTCCCAGCGGCTCACTCGCCGTAGCGCTGCTCTGGTTCAAAGTATTTGTGCACGCACATTCAGCGCGTCCAGCACACTATGCCTGATTGCCCTACTCGCCAGCGGCTGCAGTTCCACCACCCCCAACTCTCTGGTCAGCCTCCCCAGCCACCCCGGGGAAATCTGCGATTACCAGTGGATACTGCACGGTATCAGCGTGGACGGTGAAAAGCAGAAATCTCGCCTGTTATGGCAAAAAATGGTGCGCGACCGCCCCTACCTGACCTGTGACAAACTTGGCTTTGTGCGCGGCAGTGCCGGCTCCAATCCCTACCTGGGCAAGTTCTCCCTCGACGACGACGGCCGCATCGAATGGCGCAAGCCACCGAAGATTTCCCGCATGGTTGGCCGACGCGACAGCAGTGATCTGGAAAGAGATTTTCTGAAAGCGCTATCGCGTATCAACCGCGCCAGTGTCGATGGCGATATGCTGACCTTGCGCGGCGACGACGGCACCCGTATCGAGTTCAAACAGACCGGCGAACTCCCCACCCCTGCCCAATAAAAAAGGCGGCCACTGGGGCCGCCCATTCAAGACGCGGATGAACGCGCAAATTCGGCGTTCAGTCCCAGCCCTCCAACTGGAGGCACCTCCAAACTCGGAAGTAAAAAGAACCAATAAGACTATTGGCGCGATGCAAAGAGAGAAGAACAACGAAAACAAGTCAGATGAGCAAACGATTGCACAAAATGTTTCGTTGTAGGGATACTTTAACGGGCCGACGTGACAAACAGATTACGGTTTTGACCGTCGCTGGTGTTGCTCGAGGTTTTGTTGGCGCTTGCGCTCGCTCTTGCGCAACAGAATGTAGGTAGCGCCAAGGCCGCCGTGCTGCTTCTGCGCACTGTGGAATGCCAGCACTTCCGGTAACTGCGGCAACCAGGCATTCACACAGCTCTTGAGCACCGCCTGGGTCTTGCGTCCCTCACCCTTGCCATGGGTAACCAACGCACAGCGCACATCCGCTTCCAGGCAATCCTGCACAAACTGATACAGCGCACTGCGCGCCATCTCCACGGAGTGATTGTGCAGGTCGAGGCGCGCATCCACGGTGTATTTGCCCAGGCGCAGGTTGCGGTAAACCCCGTTCTGCACACCGTCGCGTTTGAACTCGATGGGGTCGAACGGCTCCACCGGTTCCACAAACTCACCACCGAGAGGGTTCAACTCTCGATGGGTTTGCGCGGTCGCCGCCTCGCGGCGCGCGCGCAGGTTGAGCGGGTCCTTGGTGTCTTTTTTCAACGCGCTTTGGCGCTGCTTGGGGGGCAGCGGCTTTACGTCACCGAGCGCACCCATGGCGCCGCGAAAATCGTCCTGGTCACTCTTACCCACAACTACCCCCAAATAACCACTGCTTTGGCCCGCAGGTGTCAGGGATCGAGGAACAGATCCACCATCAACTCGCCGGCCTTGGCGGGATTGTGCGCATACTGGCTGAAATCGTCTACCCCCCGTGCGCGCAGCAGGGTCTCGTCGATCAACTGGGCTCCGCTCAGGGACTTGTCGCTGGTGCTCAATATCTCGTAGGCCGCATCCGCCATTACCCCGGGTTTGCGGCTCTGATCGAACATCTCGCGACTGCCCACGGCAAATTCAATTGCCGCGGTAGCAACAATGGTCTGAGGCCACAGGGTGGCGACGCTGATATTGGATTCACGCAATTCTTCCGCCAGCCCCATACTGAGGATGGTCATGCCATATTTGGACAGGGCGTAAGGCGCAAAGGGGCCGAGCCAGCGGGGTTCGAGATTGATCGGCGGCGATAGGCTGAGGATATGGCCGCTGGCAGACTGTTTCAGGTAGGGCATGGCCAGATGGGCGGTCAGGTATACGCCGCGGGCATTGATATCCATCATCAGGTCGTAGCGCTTGGGCGGGGTTGCCTCCACACTGGTGAGGTTGATGGCGCCGGCGTTGTTGATCACCCCATCAATGCCACCAAAGGTATCTGCGGTCTTCTGCAGGGCTTCCGCCACCTGGTCTTCTTCCCGCACATCCACCTGCATCGGCAGGGCCTTGCCGCCGGCGGCCTCCACTTCCTCGGCCACGGAGAAGATGGTGCCAGGGAGTTTCGGATGGGGTTCGGCGGATTTGGCGGCAATCGCGATATTGGCACCATCGGCGGCGCACTTCAGCGCAATGGCGCGGCCGATGCCGCGGCTGGCACCGGTAATAAAGATCGTCTTGCCCTGCAGGGCGCCCGTGTTCTTGGTGAGAGTGATGTCTTCGCTCATACAGGCGCTCCCTGGGTAGTTTCTGGTATTTCCGCTATCGGCCTAGTCGTGTGAGGTCTCCGCCACCACTGCCGGGCAATAGATATCTTTGAAGGTTTGCGGCATACGCTTGGGCTTGCCGCTGGAGAGTTCGATACACACCAGCTGCCACACCCCGCGCAGAATCAGCGCCTGGTCACTGGCGCGATATATCTGAAACTTGCGCGTCATATTCAGGCGGCCATCGACCTTGGTCAGCCAGGTGCCGATCAGCAGCTCATCGCCCTCTCTCGACGCCAGTATATAGTCGTACTCCGCGTGACGAATGGCCATGCCCCGGTCGAGGGATTGGTAATTTGTGACATCCAGGCCCAGTTCGACACTGTGTGACCAGCCGGCCTGTTCACACCAGCGCAAGTATTCCGCGTTGTTGGCGTGGTGCAGGCCGTCCACGTGCTCCGGCGCCACCTGCACGCGGTGGATATAGGGGTTGGGGTAGTCCCACTGCATAGACATGACTTCCTTACAGATACAAAAAAGGCTCCCGAAGGAGCCTTTTTCCGAGTTGCCGTCGCTTAGGCGTCGGTTTTCTCACCACCTTGTTCGGCAGCTTGCTGCTGCGCCTGCTGCAGAGCGGCGGCGAACAGGGCGTCGAAGTTGATCGGCGGCAGCATCAGGGCAGGGAAGGAGCCCTTGGTTACTACGTTGTCGATCACCTCACGTGCGTATGGGAACAGGATGTTCGGGCACGCAGTGTTCAGCGCCTGTGCCAGCTGCTGACCTTCCAGGCCCTTGATGCCGAACAGACCGGCCTGCTGCACTTCCACCAGGAAAGCGGTTTCGTCTTCAACCTTGACGGTGATGGTCAGGGTCAGCGCCACTTCATACAGATCTTCGTCGATTTTGGCGGTTTTGGTGTTCAGCTCCTGGTTCACCTGGGGCTGCCACTGCTTCTTGAAAATCTCTGCACCCATCGGGGTTTCAAAGGACAGGTCTTTCAGGTAGATGCGCTGCATCGCGAATTGTACTTGTTGTTCTTCGCCGTTTACCGCAGCGCCGTTTTGTTCTTCAGCCATGTTAGTAGCCTGTTCACTCAATAATGTTGGTTAAATGCCTTCCCTGAAAGAAGACTCCCTGTATGAGTCTTACTTATGGGGGCCTCGAAAACCCCTTTCAAGGCACTTTTTCAAATTTCTTTGCCTGGCGGCGCGTCTTAGCGCAGCAGGGTATCCAGCTGGCCGCTGCGCTCAATGGCCATCAGCTCATCGCAACCGCCCACATGATGGTCGCCGATCCAGATCTGTGGCACCGTATGGCGCCCGGCCTTGGCGGTCATCTCCGCGCGCGCTGCGCGGTCGCCATCCACGGAGATCTCCTTATAAGGGACATTCTTGTTGTCCAGGAGGTACTTGGCGCGGATGCAGAAGGGGCAGTAACGGGTGGTGTAGATAACAACGTCTTTCACGACCGGAAAACCTCTTTGCGTCACTTAATCCAATGACTGCCGGCTCAGCCTTTCACCAGCGGCAGCTTTTGGTTTGTCCATTCGGACATACCACCTTCCAGACGGCGCACGGTGTAGCCCGCCTTTTTCAGCTGACGGCCAACCGGGCCTGCGTGCTGGCCAATCTTGTCCGCCAGAATCAGGGTCTTTTCTTTATAAGGTGCCAGCTCACCAATGCGCTTCTCGATCTCGCTGTGGGGGATGTGAATGGCATCCACAATGTGCCCGGCAGAGAAGTCGGCGCGGTCGCGCAGGTCGATCACCTTGGCCCCATCGCTATTGATCAGCTGGGTGGCCTCGTGGGCCGACGCGGGCTTACCCGCTTTGATACGTTCGGTGATAGCCAGCGCATAAATCAGCGCCACCAACAGACTCACCAGCAGCCATTGCTCGCTGATAAAGACGAAAAAGTCCACTTCGCCCCCAAATATTCACAATTCGTTGTTTTGATACGGTGGCACCACAGACCAGGCAGTCCACCAGTTTAGCGTCGCCGAGGATAAAACTGCTGGGCAGTCATCACTTCGCGACACTCTCAGACTCTCAATCGAGAGGTGGCGCAGTATACACGATGACGGCGATTTCTTATTCCGCCAATTGGGACCTGCTGCCCCGGCGCGCAATGGGAAAATGACCCGCTAGTACTGAGCAATTACTGACCTGAGCCGCACAACAGGGTAAAATCCGCCACCTGCTGTTGTGCACCTCCGGCTTGGCCCGGGCCGTGCATCCGCTTAGCGACCGGTTTTCGGCAATGACGCCGTACGATCTCCCAGTCAAATTTTTCGTTTGACCCCCAGACAACCCAATACAGGAATTCCGAACCCATGGCCTCCGAGACTTCGCCCAAACGTCCCCTGGTACTGCTGATTCTGGACGGTTTCGGCCACAGCGAGCACAGCGAACACAACGCCATTGCCGCGGCCAAGAGTCCGGTATGGGACGACATCTGGGCGAGCCGCCCCAAGACCCTGATCCACACCTCGGGCATGGCAGTAGGCCTGCCGGAAGGACAGATGGGCAACTCGGAAGTGGGCCACATGACCCTCGGCGCCGGCCGCGTGGTGTACCAGAACTTCACCCGCATCAACAAGGCGATCCAGGACGGTGACTTCTTCAAGAACCCGGCCTACACCGCCGCGGTAGACAAGGCCATCGCCAGCAAAGGCGCGGTCCACATTATGGGCCTGGCCTCCGAAGGCGGTGTGCACAGCCACGACGACCACATTGTCGCCATGGCCACCCTGGCCGCCCAGCGCGGCGCCAAGGCGGTGTATATCCACGCATTTACCGATGGCCGCGACACCCCGCCGCGCAGCGCTGAAACCCCGCTGGCACGCCTGACCCAGGTGTGCGACGCACTGGGCACCGCGCGCATCGCCAGTATCGCCGGCCGCTACTTCGCCATGGACCGTGACAACCGCTGGGAGCGCGTGCAGCCGGTATACGACCTGATCACCCAGGGCAAGGCGGAATACCAGGCGGAATCTGCACTGGCCGGCTTGGAAGCCGCCTATGCGCGCGATGAAAACGACGAATTTGTTGCGCCGACCCTGATCGGTGAACCCGCGCCGCTGAACGATGGCGACGCCCTGATCTTTATGAACTTCCGCCCGGACCGCGCGCGCCAGCTGACCCGCGCCTTTACCGAAGCGGACTTTGACGGCTTCGAGCGCGCCGCCACACCGCAACTGGCCGACTTCGTGATGACCACCGAATACGCCAGTTCCATTGATGCCGCCTGCGCCTTCCCGCCGGAGAACCTGGTCAACACCTTCGGTGAGTACCTGCAGAGCCAGAACAAGACCCAATTGCGCATTGCCGAGACAGAAAAGTACGCACATGTGACCTTCTTCTTTAGCGGCGGCCGCGAAGAGCCCTACAATGGCGAAGAGCGTATCCTGATTAAATCCCCAGATGTCGCCACCTACGACCTGCAGCCAGAAATGAGCGCACCGGAAGTCACCGACAACCTGGTATCCGCGATCGAGAGCGGCAAGTTCGATGCCATCGTGTGCAACTACGCCAATGGCGACATGGTGGGCCACACCGGTGTATTCGACGCTGCGGTACAGGCGGTAGAAGCACTGGACGGCTGCGTGGACCGCGTGATCCAGGCGGCGCTGGCTGCCGGCGGCGAAGTGCTGATTACCGCCGACCACGGCAATGTGGAAGAGATGTTTGACGCGGGCTCCGGCCAGGTCAGCACCCAGCACTCCACCCTGCCGGTACCGTTTGTGTACGTGGGCGAGCGCGACGTCACCATGCGCGATGGTGGCAGCCTGGCGGATGTGGCACCGACCATGCTGGCGCTGATGGGCCTGTCGCAGCCAGCAGAAATGAACGGCGAGCCGCTGATCAAAGTTAATTAATCGAGGATGCCCGCCGCGCGGGCACTCCCAAATGCGAGAAAAGCAGAGACGATGAAATTTCCCCGGATTATCTTCGCCGCACTGTTATCGTTCGCACTGGTGCCCACCTGCTTTGCGCAGGCCAGTGACGAAGAGCAGCAGGCGCGGCTGGCGGAAATCAAGCAGCGTATCGAAACCCTGCAAAAGGAACTCAACCAGGTAAAGAGCGACCGCGACCAGTTGCTCAGGGACCTGGAAGCCAACGAGAAAGACATCTCGGAACTGCTGCAGCGCATCGACAAGATCAAGTCCGACATGCAAAGCCGCGGTGAAAAACTGCAGGAATTGAAACAGGAAGAAAAACAGCTCGAGGAATCCCGCCGAAGTATGCAGCGGCGGGTCGAGCAGGAAGTCGCCGCCGCTTACCGACTCGGTCGCCAGGAGCAGGTCAAACTGCTCCTCAACCAGCAAGACCCCCAGCACATCGCCCGCCAACTCCGCTACCACGACTACTTCCTCCAACAACGCAGCCGCGTGATCGACGACTACGTCAGCACCCTCGACCAACTCTCTACCGTCAGCACCGGCATCGAACGGGAACGCAATACCCTCGCCCGTGAACGCGACCAGCTGGAAGACAAACGCCGCGCGCTGGTGAGTGCACAAACCAAGCGCCAGCGCACCCTGGATAAACTCGCCAGGCAACTGGCCAGCAAGGGGGGTGAACTCGACCAGCTGCACAGCGACCGCAGTCGTCTGCAGCGCCTGGTGGACGAAGTGGGCCGCGCCATTGCCACCCTGATCAACCCCAGCGACGAGACCCCCTTCGCCAAACAGCGCGGGCGTATGCAGTGGCCGGCGAAAGGCCGCCGCGCCAACGCCTTCGGCCAGCGCCGCGCCAACGGCATCACCTGGACCGGGGTCACCCTGCGCGCCAACGAGGGCAACCCGGTGCGCGCCATTCACCGCGGGCGCGTGGTGTTTTCCGATTACCTGCGCGGCCAGGGCATGCTGATCATCCTCGACCACGGCGACGGTTATATGAGCCTGTACGGCCAGAACCAGTCACTGACCCGTGCGGTGGGCGAGTGGGTAGAGCGCGGTGACACCATTGCCAAGGTGGGCAACACCGGTGGCGCCAGCCAGTCCGGTCTCTACTTCGAAATTCGCCGCAACGGCAAACCCCAGGACCCTACCGCGTGGTGTCGGGGATAACCTCCGGCACCCCTGTCACTGCGCCGTCCGCCGCCCCCTCCTCTAGCATATTTTCCTCTGCATTTTTATCCCGCCGCACGCACCCCAGTTCGAATCGCCGCCAAGTTGAAAACCCCGCGTTGGCCCCGGGTCTACAATTTCAAGTGGAACACCACGGGTAGTAGCCGCGATTTAGACAGTAACGATAAATGCCAAGGACGTGCAGATTATGTTCACCCCCAAAATGCTGACCAGCCTTCTCGGCGTGGCAGCACTCACCGCACTGCCGCTGATGGGACTCAGCCAGGGCGACCCCGAAGAACGCGTATCGCTGGAGGCAGAATCCCGCCTGCCACTGGAAGACCTGCGCAGCTTTGCCAAGGTGTTCGAGCAGATTCGCCGCGGCTATGTCAAAGAAGTCGACGACAGCACCCTGCTGGAGTTTGCCATCAAGGGCATGCTGCAGGGGCTGGACCCACACTCTTCCTACCTGGACAGCCGCTCGTTTACCGACTTGCAGGCCAACACCACCGGCGAGTTCGCCGGGCTTGGTATCGAGGTGGGTGTGGAAGACGAATACATCACCATCATTACCCCCATGGACGACACGCCCGCGGAACGCGCCGGATTGCGCGCCGGGGATGTGATCCTGCGCCTCGCGGGTAAATCCATGCGCGGTGTGAGCCTTGACGATGCAGTGGAACAGATGCGCGGCCCGGTGGGCTCTTCCGTGACCCTGACCATCGGCCGCAAGGGGCACAAGCAGCCATTCGACGTGACGCTCAAGCGCGACAAGGTGCGTGTGTACAGTGTACGCGGTGAGATGCTGGAAGATGGCTACGGTTATCTGCGCATCAGTCAGTTCCAGCTGGATACCGGTGGCGACCTGATGCGCGCGATGAAAAAACTGAAAAACGAGGGCGAACTGAAAGGTTTGATACTCGACCTGCGCAATAATCCCGGCGGCGTGTTGCAGTCTTCCGTCGAGGTGGTGGATGCGTTTCTGGAAGAGGGTCTAGTGGTCTATACCGAGGGCCGCAACGACGCCTCCAACCTGCGTTACTCCGCCAGCCCAGGCGATGTGACCAAGGGCGCACCGTTAGTAGTCCTGATCAACGACGGTTCCGCCTCCGCCGCAGAGATTGTTGCCGGTGCACTGCAGGATCACCGACGCGCGGTGGTTATGGGTACCGACAGCTTTGGCAAAGGCTCGGTACAAACGGTGATTCCGATCAATGATGACCGTGCCATCAAACTCACCACGGCACTTTATTTCACGCCCAAAGGCCGCTCTATCCAGGCCCAGGGCATCAAGCCGGACATTACCGTGGAGCGCGTGCAGATCACGCGTATGGAAGGGCGCTCACGCTCCACCGAAGCGGACCTGGCGGGCCATCTGGGCAACGGCAATGGCGGCAAGGAAAGCGGTTCACAGGACCGCAAGCGGGCCAAGGCCGAGAAAGAAGACTGGTACAGCCGTGACAACCAGGTATTTGAAGCACTGAATGTACTCAAGGGCCTGAACCTGTATGTGCGCCGCGCGCCAGTCAACCGCGATGCGGACCGGGCCACTGCTGAGCCGGAGCCCAAGGACAAGGTTGCACGGGTTAACCCGGAAGACCTGTAGTGCGGTTCCCAAGAAAACACTTGAGGAAAACGCCCGAGAGAACTGTAGATACCTGAAAAGTTCTGCCAAACAACGGCCCTGAAAATTAAACCGGCGCCCCTGCGATTTGATGCGGCTACCCAGTAGCTAAACTTATTTCAGGAACGCCGGTTTTCTATTTTGGATGGCTCTGCCAGTGGACGTCCGTTGCGGACTTGTGCTGAACCTGTGCCTTCCAAGCCGCAAAGCAGTAACGAGGTAGTCATGCAGTATCGTAGTGGCGAACAGGGCACCACCATTCCCGTACGTTCAGACCGTTTTTACAAACTCGGTGACGATTGGTATTTCAATGTGCGTGGCGGCAAGGCCTTTGGGCCTTTTCGCTGTAGAGAAGAAGCAGAAAAGGCGCTGGATGAATTTCTGAATCCGGCGCAGGACTATACGGGCAACGTACGCCCGTTCGGCAGCCTGCGTGCGCTGCGCTGGCGAAAACAGTTTCGCGACTGAAATCGCCATATACTCTGAAGTTCAAATAACTTCGGAAAAAAGCCGGCGGAAGTTACCACCAAGGATCTTCTCTATTCTCGACTCACTGTGGCCGCGGCGGGACAATAAATCTGCGAGATCGTAGAAGCGTCGCGGAGTATAGAGGTCTTCAATATACAGAAAGGAATCCGCCTCTTCCCGCGGGGCAGAAATCCCTGCCTCCTTTCTCTTCTTTAACTCCTCATTCCACATCCGCAAGTCTTCCTCTGAGTATGGAGCAGTGTGTGTTGCATTATCGGTACCAATACCAACACCCTCTTCACCACAAACGTTTATAGCGTGCTCAATATGGGCGATAAGATCTTCTGAACGCGCAGTGCCCTTGGCACACAGGAATGGCATAAAATAAATCCCAATCACGCCACCGCGGTCCGCCAGCATCTTCAGAGTATCATCCGGATTATTGCGTGGATGTGAAAACACGGCATCGCAACCGGAGTGCGTAATAGCCACCGGGTAGTCCGCATTTTGCAATGAGTCTCGAGTAGTTTTGCGAGAAGCGTGACTCAAATCCAGAAGGATCCCCCTATCCCGCATCCGCTCTATTACTTCATAGCCAAAAGGTTTTAATCCTCCATCCACGTCAGAGAGGCAACCACTACCTGCATGGTTATCAAGGTTATATGTAAGCTGGATACAACGTACGCCAACCTCATAGAAACGATCGATATTCTCCACACGCTTTTCAAGCTGCCGGGTATCTTGAAAACCCATAATCAACCCAACCTTTTCGGACTGGTACACTGTTTCCAGATCTGCTGCTGATTGCACAATCTGAACTGTGTCAGGAAACGCGGCGACCTCCCCATGAATTCGCTCAATATCGGCCATAGAGCGTTTAAATAGATCTTCCCCTGCACCTACAGTACCAACTGTCGACTGCAACATTCGGTACCCTGCCGAATGCAGATCGGAAATCACCCGATCAGTGAGCTGGACCCTGAATTCCGGTTCAGGGGGGTGCGGAAATCCGGCACCATCAAATACGGAAATTTGACGCTCTACTTTTTTTCCGCAAGACCACTGAAAGCCACCGAGCGCGGCAGCTCCGAGCATCAGTCCCATGTTTTTATTAAAGGCCCTTCTGTTCATAACGCTCCCCCTATTCTTAGGCAATAGCTGTTGTCGTTGTTTCTTTACCACTCTTCTGAATAGGCTGAATTTTCCAGTAAATCAGAGACCGCCACAGCCACTCGAACGGTCCGAAGCGGAAATATCCCAACCATATAGGACTCCATACCAACTGCCCCCCAGATCGCGAAAACAAGGGCATGAAAATAGACTAAGTGAGTCGGGGCGTCCGTTCGGTCTCCCCATAGAAAATAGGGTTACCGTAGTAACCGGAGGGATGCGCAAAAGCACAAATATTCATCGCGAGTATGCCAAGAACTGCAACACCTCGTAGAACATCCAACCTTTTATTTCGGCTACCGTCGGAAACCGGTGATGGAATAGCGGACATAGCGAACTCCTGGATCATATCCAGACCCGGGTGCCGCTGGGCCTTTTTCGAGAAAGAGATGAGGGATCACGTATAACGTGCTGACAAAACCAAGTCAATTACAGGCAATTACACACGAATTCACATTCTTGGGAACAAAAATGAGCAATGTGACTTTTGAGAATTAAGAAGCCCGCAGGAACGGCGGGCTAGAAGGGCGAAACATTTAGATAGAGCACCTACAGTCGCATTTCAATTCCCGCGTCCTGCATAAAGGCCTTGGCTTCACCCACGGTGTATTCACCGAAGTGGAAGATGCTCGCCGCGAGGACCGCGTCGGCCCCGCCCTTCAATACACCGTCGGCCAGGTGCTGCAGATTACCCACACCGCCGGAAGCAATCACCGGTACCGATACCGCATCGGAAATCGCGCGGGTCAGCGCCAGATCAAAGCCATTTTTGGTACCGTCTCTGTCCATGCTGGTCAGCAGGATTTCGCCGGCGCCGTAGCTATCCATTTTCTTCGCCCACTCCACCGCGTCGATACCGGTGGGCTTGCGTCCGCCGTGGGTAAAGATTTCCCATTTGGGCTCCTTGTCATTACCCACCTGCTTGGCATCAATCGCGACGACGATACACTGGCTGCCGAAGCGGTCGGCGGCTTCGCGCACGAAATCCGGATTGAATACGGCGGCGGAGTTGATCGCGGTTTTATCCGCACCGGCGTTCAACAGGTTGCGGATGTCCTGTAGCTCGCGCACGCCACCACCAACGGTCAGCGGGATAAACACTTCTGACGCCATTTTTTCTACGGTGTGCAGGGTGGTGTCGCGGCCTTCGTGGGTGGCGGTGATGTCGAGGAAGGTGACTTCGTCGGCACCGGCTTCGTTGTAGCGACGAGCGACTTCTACCGGGTCACCGGCATCGCGGATGTCGACAAAGTTAACGCCTTTGACGACGCGACCGGCGTCAACGTCGAGACAGGGAATAATGCGTTTGGCGAGGCCCATGGTCGGTTCCCGGTAAGTTATTTGGTCCAGTTGTCGCACAGTTCCTGTGCTTTGCGCAGGTCGAGCTTGTCTTCGTAGATGGCCCGCCCGGTAATGGCGCCGAAGATTTCGGTTTTGTCGTCGCCGGCTTTCAGCAGCTGTTCGATGTCTTCGATGCAGCTGACACCGCCGGAGGCGATGATGGGGATCTGTACGGCGCGGGCGAGATCCATGGTGGATTCGAGGTTCACTCCCTGCATCATGCCGTCGCGGGCGATATCGGTGTAGACGATGGCGCTGACACCACAGTCCTGGAACTGTTTGGCCAGTTCGGTGGCCTGCACGTCGGAAACTTCGGCCCAACCTTCGGTGGCGACGAGGCCGTCTTTGGCGTCGAGGCCGACGATGATGTGACCTTCAAACTCGCGGCAGGCTTCTTTCACCAGCTTGGGGTTCTTTACGGCGGCGGTGCCGATGATGGTCCAGCTGACGCCGGCCTCCAGATACCATTCGATGGTTTTGAGGTCGCGGATGCCGCCACCGATCTGGATAGGAAATTGCGGGAACTGGCGGGCGATGGCGTTGACGGCGTCGCCGTTCACGGGGTTGCCGGCGAAGGCACCATTGAGGTCGACGATATGCAGGCGTTTGGCACCCTGGCCGAGCCAGTGTTCGGCGGTGGCAACCGGGTCGTCGGAGAAGACGGTCGCGTCTTCCATTTCACCCTGGCGCAGGCGCACGCACTGGCCGTCTTTCAGATCAATGGCTGGGATTACGATCATTTGTATAACTTCCTGTAGCTCTAGGCCCCGGGGTGTTTTTATCCGGTTCTGTGGCGGTGAAGCATCGGACTTAGGGTTTCGGAACCGCTGTGAATACGTCCCTGTACGCTGCGTCGGCAACATCCCTGTTGCCGACGCTTCCGAAACCCTAAGTCCGACACTCCACCTTCTCGAATTAGATTCTTACTTCGTTAGCAGAAAAAATATTTTCTAATTTGAGCCGTTCCAGCCAACGAAATTTTTCAGCAACTGCATACCCGCATCCGCACTTTTTTCAGGGTGGAACTGGGTAGCGAAAATATTGTTCTTGGTAACCGCAGCCGCAAACGGCACACCGTAGTCGGTCTGGCCGGCAACGGCATCGTTGTTTTCGGCGGGCACATAGTAGCTGTGCACAAAGTAGAAGCGGCTACCGCTTTCGATGCCGTTCCACATGGGGTGATCGATGGTCGGCTTTACACGGTTCCAGCCCATATGTGGCACTTTTAACCTTGGGCCGCGGGCGCCATCCGCTCCTTTATCATGCAGGTCCGTGCCGAAGAATTTCACCGGTTGCGGGAAGATACTCAGGCAGTCAACGCCGCCGTTCTCTTCGCTCTGCGACATCATGATCTGCATACCCACGCAGATACCCAGAATGGGCATGCCGGATTCGATGCTCTGGTTCAGCAGGGGTACGAATCCGGGGCGAATGAAGCCTTCGATGCAGTCGCGGATGGCGCCGACGCCGGGGACGATCAGGCGGTCAGCGCCTTCGGCTTCTTCCGGTGTAGTGGCGAGGACGACCTGGTCATCGGGGGCGACCTTTTGCAGGGCGCTGGCCACGGAGTGGAGGTTGCCCATGCCGTAGTCGAGGACGACGATCTTTTGCATCTTGAGCAGTCTCCTGGCTTACAGCACGCCCTTGGTGGAGGGCATGGCGCCTTCCATGCGCGGGTCCGGGGTCAGGGCCATGCGCAGGGCGCGGCCGAAGGCCTTGAACACGGTCTCGATCTGGTGGTGGGCGTTGAAGCCGCGGATGCAGTCGATGTGCACGGTGACCAGCGCGTGGTTTACGAAACCCTGGAAGAACTCGTAGAACAGCTCGGTATCGAAGTTGCCGATGCGCTTCTGGGTAAAGGGCACGTTCATGGTCAGCCCCGGGCGGCCGGAGAAGTCGATGACGACGCGGCTCAGGGCCTCATCCAGTGGTACGTAGGCGTGGCCGTAGCGGGTCATGCCTTTCTTGTCGCCGACGGCCTGGTTTATGGCCTTGCCGATGGTGATGCCGATATCTTCCACGGTGTGGTGGTCGTCGATATGCACGTCGCCGTCACAGGTGATGTCCAGGTCGATCATGCCGTGACGGGCAATCTGGTCCATCATGTGCTCGAGGAATGGAACGCCGGTGTTGAATTTGCCGGTACCTTTGCCGTCGAGGTTAAGGCTGACCTGGATCTTGGTTTCCAGAGTGTCGCGGTTGACGCTGGCGGTGCGCATAGGGACTACATCCTTTATTGCGAGGTGGGGATGACCCGCTCGGCCGGCCCCAGAGGATAGATGGCGCGGATTATACGCCCAAATGAGGCGAAATTTGGGGGATAGTCTCAGATGTAACTTGATTCACCCCAAAGATCAAATATCATACGCGGCATGAACCTATGTCCCCGCCATAAGACCCCCGTCTGGGTCAGCCTATGCCTGCTGTTTGCGCTGATGCTCGCGCAACCGGTAGCGGCGGAGCATATTCACATCGAAGATCGCGCGCACCAGCTGTGCGACCTGTCCAATAATCACGCCCCCGCCCTCGGTGGTAGTGACCTCACTTTTGTTTCCGACGACCTCGCACCGCTTTACATTGAGCAGCAGGCCCCAGCAGCACGCGACTGCCAACCGGAACGCCAGTCCGCCCGCGGGCCGCCCGCAATCCTGTCTCTTAGCTGATCTCTCTGTCGCCATGCCGCCGTTACCGGGCCGCCGGGCGACCTAATAACGCTTATTTTCCGGGTGTCGGCCTCTTGGGTGGCCGCTGCCCGTGTTCGACAGGATAAAAAACAATGTACCGAGTAAACACTCTGGCGCTGGCCGTTGCCTGCGCGCTGTCTTCTGCTGCCTACGCTCAAAACGACACTGACAAGAACGAAAACCTGGAGCTGGTGAATGTCACCGTTTCCCCACTGGCCAAGCCTGCCGATGTAGTCGCCGCCCCGGTTTCCATCCTCACCGGCGAAGAACTGCGCCAGCAAGCTGCCGGCACCCTGGGTCAGACCCTGACTAACCAGCTGGGCGTGGCCAATGCTTCCTTCGGTAGCGGCGTTGGCCTGCCGGTGATTCGCGGCCAGAGCGCCAACCGCGTGCGCGTGCTGAGCGACAACCTGGACGTATCCGACGCATCCAACACCTCCTCAGACCACGCCGCCAGTATCGAGCCCTTACTGGCCGAGCGCATTGAAATCCTGCGCGGCCCGGCGGCCCTGCGTTACGGCAGCGGCGCCATCGGCGGCGTAGTAAACGTGCTCGACGGCCGTATCCCCAGCGAAGTACCGGAAGCAATGGAAGGCGCTGTTGAACTGCGTCACGACAGCGGCAACAGCCAAGACGCCGGTGTCTTCCGCCTGAACGGCGGTGCCGGTCAGCTGGCCTGGTACCTGGACGGCGTATATCGCGAGAACGGCAACACCCAGATCCCGGGCGAAGCCATCGTGCATCACGAAGAGCATGAAGAGCACGCCGACGAAATGGCTGGCGAAGCCCATGAAGCGCACGAGGAAGAATTCAACACCGACGGCTTCGTGGGTAACACCAACTCCCGCGCCAGCAGCTACAGCGGTGGCCTGTCCTGGATCACCGACACCGGTTTTGTCGGCTTCTCCGTAAACCAGCTGGACAACAACTACGGTATCCCGCTGGGCGCACACGCACACCATCATGAAGAAGAAGAGCACGCCGGCGAAACCGCCGAAGAGCACGCGGAGCACGAAGAAGAAGGCGCAGAAGCCGTGCGCATCGCCCTGCAGCAAACCCGCTACGACCTGAAGGGCGAGCACCGCTTCAACAGCGAATACTGGGAAAAACTGAGCGTGCGTCTGGGCTACAACGACTACGAGCACGTTGAGCTGGAAGAAGACGTCGAAGGCACCCGCTTCACCAATAAAGCGTGGGAAACCCGCGTGGAAATCACCCACGACAACGGCGGCCTGTGGCGTGGCGCTTACGGCCTGCAACTGAGCGACAAAGACTTTGCCGCGGTGGGTGACGAAGCGTTTATCCAGCCGAGCAACACCCAGAGCATCGGCGTGTTCACCATGAAGGAACGCACCTGGGGTAACTGGCACCTGGATCTGGGCGGCCGCTTGGAGCAGGTCACCATCGACCCGCAGGAAGGCGCGTCTCAGGACTTCAACCTACTGGGCCTGAGCGGCACCCTGCAGTACTTCCTGGCCGAGCACCAGCACCTGAGCTTCGGCCTGACCCACGCCGAGCGCGCGCCGGTGGCCGAAGAGCTGTTCGCCGATGGTGAGCACCTGGCGGAAGCACGCTATCTGGAAGGCGAAGAAGATCTTGATAAAGAGAACTCCTTCAACCTGGAACTGGGTTACCACCACCACAACGAAGGCGGTTCCGGCTGGCACGCGCTACAGGTTGAAGCCAACCTGTTCTACAACCGCGTAAACAATTACATCTACGCCGCCAACACCGGCGAGCTCTTCGAAGAAGGACATGAAGAAGGCGAAGTGCACCTCGAAGAGGAACACGAAGAAGAAGGCCTGGCGATCTACGGCTACACCAACCGCGATGCGGTCTTCTACGGTGCTGAAGCGTCCGTGCGCTACCCCTTCGCCGGCGGTCACTACGTAGAACTGTTCGGTGACAGCGTGCGCGCCAGCTTCACCAGCGACCTCGAACTGCACCACGAGGAAGAGGAAGGCCACGAGCACGAAGAGATCGTCGACAACAGCCGTGCGGTCCCGCGTATGCCGCCGCTGCGTGTTGGCCTGGCCTTCGGTGGCAACTACGACCAGTGGAACTGGCAGCTGCGCACCACCAAAGCGTCTGCACAGGAACGCGCCGGTGCCTTTGAAGAGGGAACCGAGGGCTACACCCGCATGGACCTGACCGCGCACTACAACCTGAACATCGGCGGCAACAATGCCGTTCTGTTCGCCAGCGCGCGCAACCTGCTGGACGAAGAAATTCGTCAGTCCACTTCTCTACTGCGTGACTTCGCTCCGGAAGTCGGACGCAGTGTTGAGGCGGGCGTACGCTTCCAGTTCTAAGCACCAGGCTGCGGCCTACGCCGCAACCGAGGCTCTATGAGAAACGCCCGACAGGGAAACCTGCCGGGCGTTTTTTATGGCCGTCCGATTGCCCAATCCGCACCAATTACAACGTTAAAAACGCGCAACACACTGCGGAATATTGTTTTTTTGCAGCACGTAAGTACCAATTAAAACCATTTTCAAACCCATCCTCGACAAGCCCATTTTTCCGCTTTAAATTGTTTGCTCAAACAAAAATCACGGACGAACAATCAGTGCAAAAAATTATTATCATTTTTACGGTGGTACTGATCATTCTTGCCCTACCTTGGCCCGGAGCTGCCATGTCGAACCTGAACCCACTCAAAGCCTGCACCTTTTCTGAAATGCAGATCTCACTTTTCTTTGATGGAAAGCCTGCAACCGGGGCGAAAATCACTCGTACAATCGAATGGCGTAAAGAGCATGTAGATGAATTCACCGCCGACGGGAATGGACAGGTCACACTTCCGGCAGAATTTGAAAATTACTACCTCAAGTTTTTCCCGATGGAGTTTGTCTCAGCACAGTTTCTGACCGTGCAATATGAAGGTAAGGAATACGAAATCTGGAACTACGCCAAGCGCAAAACCGAACTGAATAGCGAGATGGACGGTGAACCGCTGAAACTGTCCTGCGAACTTACCAGCGAGTCCATAACAACGAGAGCCTTCGGGTCCATTCTTGGCACCCGCTGCACTTTGCCACAAGAAAGCTAACAATTTATGTCGAAAAGGATTTCACATGGCTCAGCTAACCCCGGAACTCAGCGCAAACATTGCGAATGATATCTATCTGATTACAAACCAGAATACACGGAAATTATTTTTCGACCTGTACGCAGATCAGTTCGCATTCAAAGATGACGCCAATCTGCAGGGCAAGACTGGCGCATTCATCCTTCTAAAAAAAGAACAGTCGCTGGGTCTGGCGGCTACCGGCATCAAGCAGCGCAAGGGTGAAGCGCTGATTGCGTTAAAGGGGACCTCCAACGGATACGACGGGCTTACCGACCTGAACGCAGGCCTGAAACAATTCAATACCGGAGGATTCGTCCATCAGGGCTTCTATTACGCCTTTCAATCATTTTTGCCGGAGCTCGATCAGTTTCTCGCAAACCTGCCCCCTGACATCCACACAGTCCACTGTGTCGGCCACAGCCTGGGCGGCGCGCTTGCGACCCTGGCTGCCGACTACCTGAAAGCAAAAAGTGGCTGCGCGGTAAACCTGTACACTTTTGGCAGCCCACGTGTAGGCCTGAGTCTTTTTTCCGAGGGCGCACTGCGTCGCCTGGGAGAGAAAAATATCTTTCGGGTATACCACCGTACCGATCCGGTACCCATGGTGCCAACCTGGCCATTTATCCATGTACCCAATGGTGGACTTGGCGATCTATTGCTGAATTCCAGCGTGGCACTCAATCCCATTGAATATCACAAGATGGAAAACTACATTGGCTCCCTATCCGGCTCGGAGATAAAGCACAATTGGGAACTGGTACGCAAAAAGCGCCCACCCGCGCCCATTACCCGCAGTATTGAAAGCTGGCTGAAATCCGATGGGCCGCTGTCGCTCACCCTGAATACGGCATGGGTAGCCGCTGAAGCGGTTATGTGGGTATTGAAGAAAGTGGTGGAGCTAACCGGTATCGCACTGGTAGTGGGCGGTGGCACCGCCTTTACCCTACTCGACCAGATGGCGATCTTCCTGAAAAAAGCCTACGACTTTGGCAAGAAAGCCTCTTACTGGGTCACCCGCCTGCTGGTGCGCCTCGGCAAACTGATTGGCATCACGGTGAGTGAAAGCGTCAACATCACTGCCGCGCTGATTCGGGCGATTTTTATCCGCATGCACTCCGCGGTCTCCGAGCTGGTGATGCGCGCCGGGCGCAACGTCGAGCATTAACGAATGAGCGCCATGGGAGGCGCTCACGCTTTTTGTCCCCGCCGGTTTCATTTCTGACCGGCAACTGCTTCAATAGTCGCATCCATGGTGCCTGCTAATGTTGCCTTGCAGGCGCCGCTTTCCCGCCTTTCTCAGTATTAAGGATGCGCCCTGTATGGCCTGGATCAAACGCGGACTTATCACCCTCGTTGTTCTCTTTGCACTGTTTGCCGGTGCCGTCGCCTGGTTCCTCTCCGGTCTCGATGCCAACCAGTACAAACCCAAGATTGTGCAGCTAGCAGCCGATCAGGGGGTCTCCCTGACGCTGGACGGCGATATCGGCTGGCAGTTGTGGCCGAATATCGCACTCAAGCTGGAAGGAGTGAAAGTCGCGCCACTGGCCCTGCCCAGTGAATCCCTGCTGCAGGCGGACAAGGTCGCCGTTGGCGTGGGGCTGATGCCACTACTCAACAAGCGTATCGAAGCCCAGGAGATTGTATTACTGGCTCCGCAAGTCGCCCTTACCGTGGACCAGAACGGCAAGGGCAACTGGGAGCTGATTACCGACGCCATCGAGGCCAAAGCAGAGCAGGATGCCAAGCAGCAGCGTGAAACGCCGCCCACCTTAGAAGTTCCCCAGCAGGAAGCCGCCCCCAGCGCCGGACTGGAACTGGCCCTGCAGGAACTGCGCCTTGAAGACGGCCTACTGCGCTACACCGATAAACAGAGTGGCAGCGAATACTCGATCAGTGAATTGAATGTTACCGCCGATAATCTGGTGCCCGGGGGCAAGCCCGGCGATGTGCAAGTGCGCGCAAAACTTGCCGGCAGCGATTTCCCGGAGCCGGTGGACCTGAATATTCACAGCAGCCTCGCCATTGACGAAGGGCTGAACGGCCTGCGCCTGCAGCCAGCTACCATCAAGCTCACCAGCGGCGACGATGCGAGTGCGGAAGTGTACCTGCGCGGTAACGTGCGCCGAGCCAAAGCCGACGCACCCTGGCAGATCCAGTTGAACCTGAAAGTGAATGTAGAGCCTGTTTCCGGCTGGCTTGCTGCCGTGGGCAGTAGCTACAAGCCACAAAGCACCAGCGCTCTGCAGAAACTGAAAATCGACACCGACGTAACCGGTAGCGACCGCCAGATGAATATGCAGCCGCTGGAACTGGTGCTCGACGAACATACCTTTACCGGCAGCGCCAGTTATCAGGCCGCTCTTGATAACAGCAAAGGGGCAAACGGAGCCAAGGGCGTGCCCACTGTCTCACTAAGCCTCAAAGGCGGCGACCTGAATGTGGATGACTACCTGCCACCACCAGTTGCCACGCCGGAACAGGATGAGCTCAGCGCGGATATTGCCGCAGCCAAGCCGGTACCACTGCCACTGGAGGCCATGCGCGGCTTTAACGCCAAACTGGATCTGACACTCGACAAACTACACGCACTGGATTTCGATATCGACAAACCCGAGCTCGCCATCAATGTGCAAAACGGCCTCTACCAACTGAACAAACTGGCGGCCGGTGTATACGGCGGCACCCTGAACAGCACCGGCGTATTCAATGCCCGCGGCAAGTCCGCGCGCGGCGAACTGAGCGGCGGTCTGAGCGGCGTGGAGATTTCCAAGGTGCAGGAAGCCCTGTTCGCCAGCGATGAGCCCCAGGCCGCCGACCAGAACAAAGTCACCCTGTCCGGCAAAACCGACCTCACCTGGGTAGGCCAGACCTCCGGCGCAGACACCCAGGCCCTGCAAAAGAACCTGCGCGCCGCGGTTCAACTCAACTCGCAGGAACTGGCATTGGCCCCGTTCAACCTTGAAAAGGGCATGTGCCAGCTGGTGAGCTACGCAGAGAAAACGCCGATGCCAGAGCGCGAATGGCCCGCACAGACCCGCATGCAGGACCTGCGTGCCAGCGTGAATTTAAATGGTGATGTAGCCAAGGTAGATGGTTTCAATGCAGGGATTGAGAACATCGCGCTGAGCGGTGATGGCACCATTAATCTGCAACAGCAGAATTTTGATTTTGCCCTGGGCCTGGCACTGGTTGGCGAGCGAACTTCCGGTAACGGCTGTTCCGTGCAGAATTCGCGCTGGCGCAACCGCCCACTGCCGCTGCGCTGCAAGGCGAAATTCTCTGAAGCCGGTGCCACCACCTGTAAACCGGACAGCCGCCGGCTGGATGACCTGATCCGTGAAGAACTGAAATACAAGGCGCAGAAGAAGTACGGCGACCAGCTGGAAGAGAAATCCGAAAAGCTGCGCGACAAGCTAAAAGATCGCTTCAAGGGGCTGTTTAATCGCGGCGATTAAACTACCAACTCCACAATAGAAATAAAAAACGGGGCCAGTGGCCCCGTTTTTTATTTGGTGTATTGCTAACTTTCTTTTTGAATAATATCCAGCGCCATCGCCGCCAGAGGCTCGACAAAGGCGCCGACTTTGGACGCCTCCTTGCTGGACGCATTGCCACCTTGCGCACGTTTGGCGACCCCCTGCACAATCGCGGCCAAACGGAAGAAACTAAACGCTAAGTAATAGGTCCAGTGCTCAATCTGCGCGATCCCCATACGATCACAGTATTGCGCCACATAGTCCTCTTCAGAGGGGATACCAAGCGCGGCGCGGTCGGCGCCCATCAACCCTGAAATATTACCCATACCACCCGGCATACGCAGCTGCATGCACTGGTAGGCGAGATCGGCAAACGGGTGGCCGAGTGTGGACAATTCCCAATCCAACACCGCAATGACCTTGGGTTCCTGTGGCGCAAACACCATATTGTCGAGGCGGAAATCACCATGCACCAGCGACACACGACCGTCGTCCGCTGGCTGCGCCTCGCCGAGCCAGCCAATTAGTTTCTCCATCGCGTCGATTTTATCGATCTCAGATGCACGATACTGGCTGCACCAGCGATCGTACTGCCGTGCGAAGTAGTTACCCGGCTTGCCGTAATCGCTAAGCCCCGCCGCATCCACATCCACACTGTGTAGGTCTGCCAGCACCCGCCCCATCTCGTTGTACATGGCCGTGCGTTCGGCCTTGGCCACTTCTGGCAACTTTGCATCCCAGAAAATACGCCCCTCCATGTGCGACATCACATAGAACATGGAGCCGATTACATCGCGGTCTTCGCACAGGTGGAAAACTTCTGGCACCGGTACGGCGGTGTTTGCCAGCGCCTTAATTACCCGATATTCACGGTCTACCGCGTGGGCGCTTTTCAACAGTTTGCCCGGGGGCTGGCGGCGCAGTACATAAGTCCGTTCCGGTGTTTCCAGTTTGAACGTCGGGTTCGACTGGCCACCGGAAAATTTGCTCGCGGTTACCGGCCCGCTGAAGCCATCAATATGTTCGGCGAGATACTCTGCCAACAGCGCTTCGTCCAGTTGATCAACGGCCTGTTTCAATTCACTCACAACATCCTCTCCCAATTACGCGCCCTGAATTACGCACCGTAGGCCGCAGCAATACCGCGCCCCAGTTGCATCATATGCACCTCGTCCGGACCATCCGCGAGGCGGATAATCCGTGCGTAGGAATAACCCCGTGCGAGGAAGAAATCCTGCCCCAGGCCGGCGGCACCGTGGATCTGAATCGCGCGGTCGAGCACATTGCAGGCCATTTGCGGTGCGACGATTTTAATCATCGCAATCAAATCCTTCGCCCCCTTGTTGCCGACCTTGTCCATACGCTCGGCGGCCTTCAGGGTCAGCAGGCGCGCCTGCTCGATCTCACACTGGCTCTTTGCCAGCACCTCGCGCACACCACCATGGCGCGCCATGGCGCGACCGAACACCTCGCGCTCGCTCGCCCGCTTGGCCATCGCTTCCAGCGCGCGCTGCGCAAGGCCAATCAGGCGCATACAGTGGTGAATACGGCCCGGGCCCAGGCGCCCCTGGGCAATTTCAAAACCGCGCCCTTCACCCAACAGCATGTTGGACGCCGGCACCCGCACATTGTTGAATTTAATTTCCGCGTGACCTTCTGGCGCATCGTCAAAGCCGAGCACCTGCATGGGACGTACCACTTCCACCCCGGGGGTATCCATGGGCACCAAAATCATGGATTGCTGGCGATAGCGATCCGGATTATCCGCGTCGCTTTTGCCCATTACGATCAGGATTTTGCAGTGCTTATTGGATGCACCGCTGATATAAAATTTGTGGCCATTGATTACGTAGTCGTCGCCGTCGCGTAGAATCGATGTTTCGATATTCGTAGCATCACTGGAGGCCACCTTCGGCTCGGTCATGGCAAATGCTGAACGAATTTCTCCGTTTAGCAGTGGCGTCAGCCACTGGGCTTTATGCTCTTCGCTACCGTAGCGTGCCAGCACTTCCATGTTGCCGGTATCCGGCGCACTGCAGTTAAACACTTCCGAGGCAATCAGCGAGCGCCCCATTAACTCGGCGAGTGGCGCATATTCCAGGTTGGTCAGGCCCGCACCGTATTCGGACTCCGGCAAAAACAGGTTCCAAAGCTCCGCGGCCTTGGCCTTCTTTTTCAATTCTTCCATCACCGGCGGCGTATCCCAGCGGTTTTGCTGGAGCTGCTCCTCATAGAGCGCTTCCGCCGGGTAGATGTGTTCCTCCATAAATTGCTGCACTCGTGCCTGCAGTCCTTTTACCTTGTCGGTGTAATCAAAATCCATAGTGCATCGCCTCGTTTTATGCGTAAGTTATGGCGTCCTGGCGCTCGGGGTGCTCCAGGTGCGGTGTGTGGTTGAAGGAGTGCAGGCTGACCGAATCGCGGCCGCGCTGTGCCTGAAAGAAAAAGCGGCTGAGGGAGGTGTTGCGAGTCTGCATATTGAGCTGCACCACGGTTTGCGAGGGTGCACTCAACACCAGCCGGGTGAGCATGGAGATGGTGCCACCGGAGCTGACTACCAAGGTGCGGCCATTGCCCTCGGCGATAATGTCCATGCCCCGCTGCACGCGCTGCTCAAACCCAGCCCAGGTTTCCTCAACCTGGATCTCGTCATCGATCCACGCGTGCATCGCGTCGCGCAACACACGGAAAAAAACACGGGTATCGGCGCCGTCCGGCGGGCGCCGCTCCGGGTGCTTTTGCAAGAACGCGCCCATCACCTGCTTGAACTGGAATTCGTTCAGCTCGGGAAAGCATTCCAGTGCCGGCGTTTGCTGGTCTTCACCTGACCCGCCCTGCATGCCCGCACAGATGGCCTCGGCGGTTTGCCGGTGGCGCAACAGATCGCCGCACAGGATGCGCTCGAAGCGGGTGCCCTGACGGCGAAAGTGTTCGCCCAGCCAGCGGGACTGCTGCTCCCCCAGGGCGGACAACTGGTCATAGTTGTCGCTGCCCAGGGACGCCTGCCCATGCCGTACGGTAAAAAATTCTGCCACCGCAACCTCCCGTCGCCCATCCATCAATGAATACCATTGACGCAATGTAGCGCAGGGCTTTTAATCATTAAAATCAATTGTTCTGATATACCGACATTCACAAAAATTATCAGAAGTGTATTTAAAACCAGTCACATATAGAAAGACATGCACCCCCACCGCATCGACCTCAACCTGTTCGTGGTGATCGACACCATTTATCGCGAGCGCAACCTGACCCGCGCCGCGGAGCAGCTGCACCTTACCCAGCCGGCAGTGAGCAACGCCCTTGCCCGCGCCCGAGAGGCTCTCAATGACGAGCTGTTCGTGCGCACCCCACAGGGCATGCGACCCACAGTATTTACCGAGGCCATCATCGCGCAGGTAAAAACGGGGCTGCAGCAATTGCACCAGAGCGCCACCGCCAATGTGACCTTCGACCCGGCCAGTGCGGAAAAAACCATTCGCCTGAGCATGAACGACCTCACCGAGACCATGCTGTTGCCGGCCTTAGTAGAACGGTTGCAGCAGGCGGCGCCGAATATGCAACTGGAGTCCTACAACGTACCGCGAGAGCAGCTGGAGCGGGAGCTTGCCAGCCACAGCTTGGATTTCGCCATCGACGTGCCCATGATGGGTAATACCCAGCTGCAGCAGCACCCCCTGGGCAAGGACCACTTCGTGTGCATGTTGCGTCGCGACCACCCCCAGGTAAGCAACAATCTGACGTTGGACGACTATCTGGCGCTGCAACATATCCACATCTCCAGTCGCCGCTCTGGCCCAGGACTGGTGGACCTGCAACTGAACAAGCTCGGCCGCCGCCGCAAGATCACCCTGCGCGCCCAGCACTACCGCATCGCACCGATGATTGTGGAATCCTCCAGTCTCGCCCTCAGCGCCCCCAGCAGCTTTGCCAGCCGCTACAACGTGGACTGCTTTGACCTGCCATTCCCGGTGCCCAAAATCGAATCCTGTTTACTCTGGCACAAGAACGCCGAGCAGGATCCGGCCCACCAGTGGCTGCGGGAGTTGATCGTGGACGCCCTGAACGCCTGACATGCCACACCGGGTATCGCCCTGCAAAGGCGATTACTCACCGCAGATGCGCGAGCGAGCCCAGCAATCCTTTTCCTTGAATAAATATTGTCATATATTGTGCCTATATATAAAGCTCGGGATACAGACCATGGCGAAGAAACTACTGATTGGCGCGGCAGGCGTAGCGCTCTTTTTTGGATTACTGGCCGCACTGCTGCCCACCATCCTGCACAAGGCCGGGTTGCACCCGAGCTATCAGGGCGAGACCGTGGAACTGCCGGGCAAACGCGCACTGGTGATCACTACCAGCCACGGCACCCTGAACGCCCCCGGCGAAACCACCGGCAAAGCCACCGGCGTGTTCGCCTCGGAGATGACCGTGCCTTACTACACCTTCCTGGACGGCGGTATGCAGGTTGATATCGCCAGTGTTCAGGGTGGCGAGATCCCGGTGGACCCGGAATCCTTTTTCTACGCGGTGCGCACCGCGGAGGACGAGCGCTACCTGCAGGATGCGGTAGTGCAGGCCAAAGTAAAGAATTCCCTGCGTATCGACGAGGTCGACTTTACCCAGTACGACATCATCTTTATGGCCGGCGGCTGGGGTGCAGCCTACGACCTGGGTTATTCCGATGTCCTGGGACGCAAGGTCAGCGAGGCCTATTACGATAGCAGCGCGGTGATCGGCGGGGTGTGTCACGGTGTGCTGGGCCTGATCAAGGCCGAGGACAAGAACGGCAACCTGCTCATTGCTGGGCGCCGTATGACCGGAGTCAGCGACAAGCAGATCAAGGAGCTGGGTATCGAGGTCACCCCACAGCACCCGGAAACCGAGCTGCGCAAGGCCGGTGCCGAGTATGAAAAGCAAACCGCCTTCCGCGACATCTTTGCCACCCACGTTGTCGTGGATGATGAACGCCGCTTTGTCACCGGTCAGAACCAGAACTCCGGCTACGAAACCGCGCACCAGATGATGGCCATTGTCGCCGAGCCCTAAGCCCCACGTTCACGTCGCCAGCACTGTCGCTGGCGACCAGCCCCATACAGGCGCAGCCCCTATGTACCGCAAGCCCGCTTCAACCGCTCGCCGCACCGGCAAACGTTTCACCCACACACTGCTCTGCACCTCACTGGCCGCTGCCATCAGCGCTGTGGCGCAGGCGCAAATGAGCGAAAGTACGAGTGAGCCAGAAACATCCGCCGCCGCGAAGCGCCCCAACATCCTGGTGATCCTCGCCGACGATCTCGGCTACACCGACCTCGGCGCATACGGCAGCGAGATCGAAACCCCCAACCTGGATGACCTCGCGCAACAGGGCCTGCGCTTCAGCAAATACCGCACCGCGCCCAGCTGCGCACCGACCCGCGCCATGCTGATGTCGGGCGTCGACAGCCATCGCGCCGGCGTCGCCAATATCGCCGAAGCACTGACACCGGCACAGTCGCACTCGCCCTTTTACCAGGGGCACCTGCGCAAGGACGTGGTGACCATCGCCACCCAGCTCAAGGATGCGGGTTATCACACCTACATGGCGGGCAAGTGGCACCTGGGCTACAAGGATCCGGCGTTGCGCCCGATCAACCGCGGCTTTGAACAAACCGTCATGATGCCGTATTCCGGCGGCGACAACTGGTCCGACAAAAGTTACCTGCCGCTGTATGAAAAAACCCTGTGGTTTGAGAACGGCGAACCATTTGAACTGCCGGAAGACTTCTATTCCTCGGAGTTCCTGGTAGACAGGGCCATTGCGCAGATCGACAGCAACCGCGCCGACGGCAAGCCATTCTTCACCTACTTGCCATTTATGGCCGTGCATATGCCCATGCAGGCCCCAAGGAAATACACACAGAAATATCTGGAGACCTATCGCCAGGGCTGGGACCCGATCCGCAGCCAGCGCCAGCAAGCGGCGAAAGCGAGGGGACTGGTGCCCGCCGATGCGGCGATGAAGCACATGAACACCACCGCCGAGTGGGCGACGCTGTCGGAAGAGGAACAGCGCTACAACGCCAAACGCATGGCGGTGTATGCGGGCATGGTCGATGCCATGGATGTCCACATCGGCCGACTGCTGCAGTACCTGAAAGACATCGGCGAATACGACAATACCGTGATCGTCTTCACCTCCGACAACGGTCCCGAGCCCAATGAAATTACCGGCCCACAGCGCCTGCTGATGCTCAAGCTGCTGGACTACACCGACGACTACGAAACCCTCGGCGAAAAGGGCAGCTTCGCCACCATCGGCCCGAGCTTTGCCAGCGCCGCTGCCGCGCCCCTCGGGCACTACAAATTTCACTCGGGGGAGGGCGGCATGCGGGTACCGCTAGTGGTCAGTGGCCCAGCCGTTGCCGATGTCCTGCGCGGACAAATCAGCCACGCCACCGCCTATGTCAAAGACCTGGCGCCGACCCTGCTGGAACTGGCCGGGGTTGCCGACCACCGCGGCCAATACCGCGGCCGTACTGTGGAGCCGATGACCGGTCGCAGCCTGCGGCCACTGCTGGAACAGCCCAGTACAGCGGTATACGGCCCCGAGGACACCATCGCTTACGAAATCGGTGGCAATGCGGCACTGATCAAGGGAGATTACAAGATCACCTTCAACCGCGGCCCCAACAACGATGGCCAGTGGCACCTTTACCATATCGAACGCGACCCTGGTGAAACCACACCGCTCGAACAGCAGGAGCCGGCACGCTTTACCGAGCTGCTGTCCGATTACGAAGCCTATGTGCGCGACAACGGCGTACTGCCGGTACCGCCGGACTACAACCAGCGACGCCAGGTAACCCGCAATGCCGTAAGGCAGCGCTTGCCGCAGATCGCCTTTGCTGCCGGACTATTACTGGCCGGCGTCGCAACGCTGCTGCTGTGGCGCCGGCGCCGCCGGGGCTAGCGGGATGAAAGTACAAACCGAAGAGCACAAAAAAGCCGGCAGTTTCCCGCCGGCTTTTTTGCGTCTGCATGGGCCCATTGTTGGACCCAACACTCACACTAGATCAGCTCCACACCTCAGAACTGGTAGCTGACCGTAGCACCAATGGTGCGCGGCTCGGCGAGCCAGTCCTGCTGGGCGCCGGTCATCGCTGCGGGCACGGTGCGCAGGTAGGAGTAGACATCGTTGGTGGCGTTTTTCGCCCACAGGGCCGCATCCCAGCTTTCGTTACGCCAGCCGGCACGCACATTGACGGTCTCTCGGTCCTGCACAAAATCCGGGATATCCGGGTTCACGGCGTGGTCCGAAGCGTAGTTGTAGTCGGTACGCAGGTAGGCGGCACCATCAGCCACCGGCGCCATCAGGGTAGCAGCCAGATTGGAGGACCAGCGCGAGGCAGGGAAGAGTTCGTTATCCAGGTACTGCACGCCGCCGCTCAGCTTCAGGAACTGCCAGGGTGCCGCGGCAAAATTCAGGTCCACGCCCTTGATCGTGCCTTCGTCCTCCTCATTGGCGACATAGGTGCCGAGGCCCATGGCCTGCTGTCTCAGGTACTGCAGGTCATCCACCAGCATGTGGAAGGCGGTGGCATTCAGCTCCAGCTGGTTGTCGAACAGGCGCGACTTGATACCCAGCTCGTAGTTGGTGGTCTGCTCGTTATCGTAGGTGCGCTCCGCACCCGCCCCCGCCACGCCGTTGAAACCGCCGGACTTGTGGCCAGTGGCGATAGACGCAAACACCATCACATCCTCATTGACGAAATGGGTCAGGCTCGCCATGCCGGTGACACTTTCATCCTCGAGACTGAAGCTGTCGTCCACCGGCGCATAAAGTGCAGACACCAATGTCGGGATAGGCATGGCCGGCACCCCCGGCCCAAAGGCACCGGCGGGGATACCGGTTGCGGTGGAATCAGCCCGCACATACATGTCCGCGGACTTTTCCTCTGCGGTATAGCGCAGGCCAACGCTGGCCTCCCAGCTGTCGGAGAAGGTATAGGTAGCCTGGCCGAAGGCCGCAAAGGTATCAGTCTCCCAGGTATTCTCCGCTGTGGCGCTGTCACCGGGGCGCACCAGCATGGCAAATGCCTGCCCCAGCGGATGCACCTGAGTGCCCACGGTGAGGATGTCCGAACCAAAGGTCGCAATCGGCTGACCATCACCGCGGCCCAGCTCCTCGTGACTGAAGTAGAGGCCCGCCAGATACTGCAGCGGTCCGTCCAGGTCGCTGCTCAGGCGCAATTCCTGCACCAGGCTCTCGCCACGGTAGCTATCATCCACATAGTAGAGGTCGAGCTCGGTGCGATCGCCGTCAAAACTGCTCGCCCATTCGTAATCATTCCAGGCAGTGATAGAGGTGAGAGTACCGAACGAAAGGTCGTAATCCACCACTGCGCTCAGCGCGTCGGCCGAGAGGGTAAACGCCAGCGGGTAATCGTTATTGCTGTAGTAATCCAGCGGATCGTTTTCGGGCACTTCCAGGCCCTTCATCTGCAACACGCTGGCCATAGCCGGGCTGATGGTAGTGTCGGCGCCACAGCAACTGGAATCCCGCTCTACATGGCTGGCAATCAGGTTCACACTGAGCGCATCGGTGGGCTCCCAGGTAAATTTACCGCGCAGGTTCCAGTCAGACCGGTCGTTCTGGTCCGGGCCGGTACCACTCTCCAGCCAGCCATCGCGCTCGTGCACAGAACCGCTCAGGCGGTAGCCGGCTGTGTCGCCAATCGGTGCGCTCACTGAGGCAGTGTACTTCTGCAGCCCGTAATCGCCGGCGGACGCTTCCAGGCGCGCTTCGGTCTCCTGCATATTCACGCCACGGGTAACGATGTTGAGCACACCCGCATTGGCGTTCTTACCATACAGAGTGCCCTGCGGCCCCTGCACCACTTCCACTCGCTCGATGTCCACCAGATCCGAAAGACCGAGGCCGGAGCGACCCAGGTAAACCCCATCGACCACAACCGCCACCGAGGCCTCCAGCGAAGGATCGTTCTGGTTGGTGCCCAAGCCGCGGATGCGGATACCAGCCGCAAACGGGTTCAAATTGCGGTTAACCGTCAGGCTCGGCACCTGCACAGCCACATCCTTTGCATCGTCGATGCCGGCCTGCTGCATTTCTTCGGCGGACAGGGCACTTACCGAAACGGCAATGTCCTGCACGCTTTGTTCGCGCTTGGTGGCGGTAACAGTCACCTCTTCGAGTTCCGCCCAGGCAGTGGTGGCGGCGCTGGCGAGGCCGACCGCGAGCGCGGTCTTGGTAAACAGTTTATTGATCGGCATGGGTTCTCTCCCAGATCGCTGGATTTTTTATTGTGAATTGGCGAACAAGCCTCACCCAGACCACCGGTGATCCTAATCGCCAACTATTGTCATAACTTGCGACATCAATTTAATGCTAGCCAAGTCGAGGGATTGAATGCAAGGCAAATCGCGGACAGCCGAATAAATCGGCACAACTTGTGTCACTTCTACCCAAATGAAGAGAAACTGTTACCCAGCTATTACGGAAAAAGGCGCAGAACGGAGCAGGCGGACTGCATTGGTGCAGCGGTCGTATGCACCAATCAGTTAGCAGTCAGTTAGCAGTCAGTTAGCAGTTACCTGAAAGGGAGAAAGATTCAGGCAGAAACAGGGTACATCAGGGAAGCTGAAGAAAGCGGGTAAAAGGAAGGTGACAAGCTCAGGTGAGCAAATCCTTCAGCAGCCCCTCAACGACCTTGCCACAGGCCTTATCAGAGAGCTTCTGGTGCCGGGAAAGACGCTCGTAAAATTCAAACGACATAATTGCATCCACGGCCTCGCGCTTGTCCGCAGGCAACTGCAAAATTTCCGGCAGGCACTTTTCCAGGTTCTTGCGCATCTTGCGCACATTGGATGCATAAACGTCGGAGATGACCTGCGAGCGCCACAGCAGGCTCCACGTCGCCCGCTGCAGCTGGATCAGCTGGGCAAAGGCTTCCATGCGACAGCGCACCGAACCGGTCAGCCGCTCCTCAAGGGAACCCTCCACCGGCATTTTATTGAACAGGGCTTCATACACAGGACGCACCTGCGAATTGAGTTCCGCATACAGCAACTCCATTTCGGTGAAGTGCCGGAATACTGTGCGAATGGAAATACCTGCCTCATCCGCCACCTGCTGCGCCGTGGGGATATAGATTTCACGCTCCATCAGCGCGAGCATTGCGTCAATAATCTGCTGGCGGCTACGCACACTGCGCAGGGCACGACCATCTACTTTGACTTCCATAACGTCCCCGTTTCCTCTTTGAACTTGCCACCACCCATAATTCGGCGCGATATTGTGCCACAGCATACCCTGACGACCTATTCACCGCACAATTTCTCCAGCACCCAGTCATTCTCCCGAATTCGAGCTACCGGTACTTGCTGCTTGCGTGACGAATTGCACTTGGCGAATCAGGTATTGGCATATATAGTGCCATTATATTCATAAAACATAAAGGACCTGAAAATGGCGAGCTGCACTGAACTCTGGGTCGACCGCAAGGACTTCCGCAAGACACGCACGGTCGGTGAACGGGACCTCACCGCCGGGGACGGCCAGGTGCTGGTCGCCATCGACAAGTTTGGCCTCACCGCCAATAACGTCAGCTACGCCCTGTCCGGAGAGATGATCGGCTACTGGGGATATTTCCCTGCGGAAGACCAATGGGGCAAGGTGCCGGTGTGGGCCTGCGGCACAGTGGTCGAATCCCACTGCCCCGAGGTCCCCGTCGGCGAACGCCTGTGGGGCTTCTTCCCTATGGCGAGCCACACGGTGCTGACCCCGGGCAAGGTGCGCGAAGATCAGTTTATGGATATGGCGGAGCATCGCCAGGCCTTGCCCGCCATGTACAACGCCTACCGCCGCACCCAGGCGGAGCCAGACATCCTCACCAAGCTGGAGAATGAGCGCTGCCTGCTGTTCCCGCTGTTCGCCACCTCCTTTGTACTGTACGACTACCTCATCGACAACGCCCTGTTCGGCGCCGAGCAGGTAATCATCGGTTCCGTCTCGTCCAAGACCGGCTTCGGCCTGGCACACCTGCTGCATCGCAATAGCGAAATCAGCGCCAAGGTGGTGGGCGTGACGTCCGCCGGCAACACCGCGTTTGTACGCGACCTGGGTTGCTGCGATCAGGTGGTGAACTACGGCGAGGAAAGCCAGATCGACGCGAGCCTGCGCACCGCCTATATCGACATGTCCGGTAACGTCACCCTGACCCGCGCCCTGCACCAGCATATCGGCGACAACATTGTCGAGAGCGCCATGGTTGGCGCCAGCCACTGGGAAGGCGGCGGTGCTGCCGGCGACCTGCCCGGGGCCAAACCCACCTTCTTCTTTGCCCCCGGCCAGATCGCCAAACGCGACAAGGAGTGGGGGCCCGGTGCGATGATGCAAAAAGCCATGATGGCCAGCGCCGAGATCGCCACGGCCACCAGCGGCAACCTCAAGGTCGAGTGGCTGCACGGGCCCGAGGCCCTGGATAACGCCTGGCAGCAACTGCTGGACAACCAGGTCGGCGCCAGCCGCGGGCTGATGGTTTCACTACTCGACTGATTGCTTATGAAACGCTATTCCTGCGTGCTGCTGGCCGGCGCCAGCGCCGCCCGGTGCCTCCGTGAGGAGGGGCTGCACCAGCAGCAGTTCTCCACCCTGATCGGCGCGTCCGGTGGCCCCAAATGGCTGGCGATCAGCCACCTCGACCGGCTGTTGGCAGGCGAGTTTTTTGCCGGCCGCAACACACCAATCACCAGTGTGGGTTCCTCCATCGGCAGCTTCCGCAATATGTGTTACGCGTTGGAGGATGCCCCCGCGGCTATTGGCCGGCTCGAAAATGCCTACATCAACCAGCAGTACGAATCGGACAAGCCTACCCCTGCGGAAATTACCGCGGTCGGCGAACAGATGGTGCTCGCCGCCCTGGGCCCAACCGGCGCCCAGCAGGTAGCCAACAACCCCATCTGGCAGAGCCATTTCGTGACCGTGCGCGGACGCGGTCCGCTGGCCAGCGAAAACCGCGCGGTACTGGCGCCAGTGTTGATGGCATCGGCCATGGCCAATGCGGTGTCGCGGCGCACATTGCGCGCCTTCTGGGAGCGCGTGGTCTTCCACGCCGGCGAATCTGCGTCGGTGCAGTTCGACAACCTGCGCACCGTCAACACCCGGCTGTCCGAGCACAATGTATCCGATGCGGTACTGGCAAGCGGTGCGATTCCGCTGGTCATGGCGGGAGTGCAGAATCCCCACGGCGCACCAGCGGGCAACTACCGCGACGGTGGTATTACCGACTACCACTTCGACCTCGCTTTCCGGCACCCACAGGGCCTGGCCCTGTACCCGCATTTTTTCCCGTATATGGTGCCGGGCTGGTTTGATAAGTCCCTCAGCTGGCGCTGGGTGCGCGGCGGCGCGATGGAAAACACTTTGCTTGTGGCGCCGTCACCGGCCTTCGTCGCCAGCCTGCCCTACGGCAAAATTCCTGACCGCGACGACTTCCGCCGCCTGACCGAAAACGAACTGCGCAAGTACTGGAATACCGTGGCCGATATGAACCGTCGCCTCGCCGACGATTTCTTCGAACTTTGGCAAAGTGGCAACCGCGGCGCGCTGGCCGATCACCTGATCGAAGTTGGCCGCGACGACCTGCCACACAAACTCGACCGGGTCACTGCGGCCTGAACCAGCCGCATTTTGACGCGGCAATAATAATCAACAGGAGAGTTAACGCCCATGATCGATCTCTACACAGCCCCAACGCCCAACGGGCACAAGGCATCCTGCACGCTGGAAGCGCTGGAGATTCCCTACGAATCACACTTTGTAAATATCGTTGAAGGCGAGCAGAAAAAACCGGAATTTCTGGCCATGAACCCGAATGGTCGCATCCCGGTCATCGTTGACCGCGCACAGGACAACTTCGCGGTATTCGAGTCCGGCGCCATCATGGTCTATCTGGCGGAAAAGGCCGGCAAGCTGCTGCCCACCGACAGCAAGGGCCGCACTACGGTCATGCAATGGCTGATGTTCCAGATGGGCGGCGTCGGTCCGATGATGGGCCAGGCCAATGTGTTCTACCGTTATTTCCCGGAGAAACTGCAGCCGGCGATCGACCGCTTTCACAATGAATGCCGGCGCCTGTTCGAAGTACTGGACACGCGGCTGGCGGAGCGCGAATGGCTCGCCGACGACTACTCCATTGCCGACATTGCCAACTGGTGCTGGGTGCGCACCCACAAATGGTCCGGTGTATCGGTAGAAGGCCTCGAGCATCTCAATCGCTGGCTCAGCGCCATGTACGAACAGCCCGGCATGCAAAAAGGCATTGCAGTGCCGTTCAGCCTCGGCAACCTGCTCGACGACGAAAAAGAGCAGGAGAAATTCAAAACCGGCGCGCGCAAAGCGCTGCAAACCTAATTGGGGAACACAACATGATTCAGGTCTACGGTGTGCACGGCTCACCCTTTGTCCGCAAAGTTTTGATCGCTCTGGACCTCAAGGGCATCCCCTTCAAGCTGATTCCGCAAATGCCATTCAGCGGCGACGCGGAGTACCTAAAAATCAACCCCCTCCGCAAGGTCCCCACACTGGTGGATGGCGACCTGACCCTGGGGGACTCCAAGGTGATCTGCCAGTACCTGGAAGCGGCCTACCCGGAAACACCACTGTATCCGCAAACCGTGGCTGACAAGGCCAGGGCACATTGGTACGAAGACCTGTGTGGCGGGCGCGTTTCCGAACTCGCCGCGGGTATTTTCTTCCAGCGCTTTATGCGGCCACTTGCGTTCAAGCAGGAACCGGACGAAGCAAAAGTCGCAAAGATCATCGACCGCGACCTGCCGCCGCTACTGGATTACCTGGAGAGCCAGATTCCCGCAGAGGGTTTTGTATTCAGCGACTTCTCCATGGCGGACCTGTGTATTGCCAGCCCGTTCTTTAATGCCAGCTACGCCGGCTACGATGTCGATCCAGCGCGCTGGCCGGCACTGGCGGGTTTGATTGAGCGAGTGAAGGCACTGCCGGCCGTTCAAAAAATTCTGGAAAAAGAAGCACGGGTTCTGGGGCTGAGTTAAACAGCTATACCAGGCGTTACTAACGCACCCGATGAAACGTGAAGCTAAAAATATAATTTGCCAGCGTTTGATACGAGTAGACGGCTCTACCCAACGGAAAAAATATGCAAGAGAATAAAGAAATCCCGGCCAACATCGCACACCAACAGAAGCTGCACGAAGAAAGTAAACAGCTCCACCGCGGCCAAGAGGATCACTACCGCATCTGGCAGGCACAGGCTTCGCCCTACTCCTACAAAGTCATGACCTTTATGAACTACAAGGGCATCCCTTATAAGAAGGTGGGCGCCAACCATATGGAACTCGAGTGGGCAAAGAAAGTGGCCGGACAATCCATTGTCCCCATTATGCTGACACCCGATGATCAGGTGATGCAGGATTCCACTCCGATTGTGATGCATCTGGAAGAAAAATTTCCGGCAGTGGAAACCGTACCGCACGATGCGCGCCTCGCATTCCTGATGTGGCTGATCGAAGAGTTTGCCGATGAATACATGCCGCGCATTCACATGCACACCCGTTGGGGCAATGAACAGAACCGGGCCGCCGTGAGCCACCGCATCGCCAGGGGTTTCACCTTTGGCAGTGCCGACATGGAAGCCAAAGACCTGGCGCCATTCCTGGTGGAACGCCAGTCCGGCTTTAACCAGCACCTGGGTCTTGTGGGTGACGAGGTGCGTGCCAGCATGGACCAGCAAGTTGAAGATCTGCTGGCGATACTCGAACAACACTTCAAGCACCATCAGTTTTTGCTGGGATTCAAACCGTCAGTCGCGGACTTCTCCCTATACGGGCCGCTCAAGGTGCACCTGTATGAAGACCCCCGCTCCAACGAAATCATGGAAGTGAAGGCCCCGCGCACCTGCAACTGGATACAGACCATCACCGACCTGGGGGATACCCGCGGCTGCGCCGGCCAAACCGAGTTCGGCGACTGGATCGACTTTAATGAAGGGTTGCCAGACAGCCTGCTGGCACTACTGGGCTTTATCGGCAAGACCTACCTGCCATTGGCAAAAGCCACCGCGAAGGCCTGCATTGCCCGTGAAAGGCACTTCGAGGAAACCATTTACGGCGCAACCGCGTCCTTCAGTGCGCATCAATACCGCGCCTGGAGCTTCGAGCAGCTGCAGTTGCGTTACGAAGCACTTACCGATGGCGAAAAAGCGGACCTGAGCACCGCACTGCGCGACGCGCAGATAATGCCCGGATTGATCGGCGATGGAATCCTCCACAACAGCCTGTTCGACGGATTCACCCCGCCCTTTATCAAAGATGGTATCCCTGACGCGCGTATTAAGCGCATCAAGGAGAAGGCCGCGCAGGCCAATGCCACCTGATGCGTATCCACTGTTATGCCATTCCCTGTAGCGAATAACGAAGTAAAATTCCATGTTTGATATTCATGTAGAACGTATTATCGACAAAGACATTAATACCGTATTCGAAATACTCGCCGACCACGCGGCGTATGCACGCTTTCGCGGAGTAAACGGTGCAAAGCTTCTGGAGCCCGGGCATACAGAAAAAAATGGCGAGGGAGCGCTGCGCCACATTGACCTGGGCGCGATAAAATTTGCAGAGCGCATTACCTGCTTCGAGCGCCCCTACCGGCTCGATTACAAGATCGAAAAATCCTCGCCCCTGCCATTCAACCACGATATCGGCAGCGTTACCCTGAGCGAGGTAGAAGGGGGGACCAAGGTCACCTGGATTTCCAGAGGTTCCATCAACATCCCTGTTCTCGGCAAACTCTTTCTCGGCCCCCTGTTCGAGCGCAAGGGGCGCCAGGGCTTTGGCTCACTACTCAAGCAAGTCTCTGCACTATGAAGCCGCTTATTCCCGTATTGCTCTGTGCCGTCGCCCTGACTGGTTGCGGCAGTAGTTCTGATAACAACGCCGACAGCAGCATCAACGACAGCCCGGATAAATACGGTTTCAGCGCACCCACCGCAGCGACCATCCGCGCGAATGCCGATGTGCTGAACCAACTGCCGTTTGCCAATCAGCAGGACTTTGCCGATGCCCGCCGCGGCCTGATTGCCAGCGCTGACAAGCTTCGGATTGATGGGCCCGGATCCGGCCCCGTGTGGGACCTTACCGCCTACGACTTCATTCAGGGCGACGCGCCCGCCAGCGTCAACCCCAGCCTCTGGCGCCAGGCCAAGCTGAATAATATCCACGGCCTGTTTGAAGTCACCGAGGGGATTTATCAGCTACGCGGCTTCGACCTCGCCAACATGACGCTGATCGATGGGGAAAAGGGCTGGATCGTTGTCGATCCGCTCACCTCCAAAGAAACCGCCCATTACGCCTTCGAATTTGCCATGCAGCACCTGCCGCGCAAGCCAATTTCTGCAGTTATTTTCACGCACAGCCACGTGGACCATTTTGGTGGCGCCACTGCACTGGTCTCCGCCGAGGAGATCGCCAGTGGCAAGGTGGACCTCATCGCCCCCGAGGGCTTTATGGAAGAAGCCACCAGCGAGAACTCCATGGCCGGCATGGCAATGTATCGCCGCGCCCTGTACATGTATGGCAAGCGACTGCCGCGTTCCGAGCGCGCGCATGTGGACACCGGCCTGGGCAAAGAGCCCGCGCTGGGTTCCAGCAGCGTGTTGCCACCAAATTATCTCGTCACCGAAACGCCTCAGCAGCACGAGATTGACGGCGTGCCTTTTGTCTTCCAGAACGCACCCCACTCGGAAGCCCCCGCGGAACTGACCTTCTACCTGCCCGAGCACAATGCATGGTGTGGTGCCGAACTGGTTTCACAACAGATGCACAACGTCTACACCCTGCGCGGCGCCAAGGTGCGCGACAGCCTGAACTGGAGCAACACCATCGATGATGTGATCCAGCGCTTCGGGAATGCGGAGATTTATTTCGGCAGCCACCACTGGCCGATCTGGGGCAACGCGGAGGTGGTGGACTTTCTCAAAAAGCAGCGCGATGTTTATAAATACATTCACGATCAGACAATCCGCATGGCCAATGCCGGCCTGACGCCGCGGGAAATCGCCGAACAGATCCAACTCCCCGCGTCACTGCGCAATAACTTTTCCACCCGCGGTTACTACGGCACCGTCAGTCACAATGTGAAAGCGGTGTATCAATTTTATTTCGGCTGGTACGACGGCAACCCGGCCAATTTAAATCCGCTGCCTCCGGTAGACTCGGCGAAAAAGACCATCGAATTTATGGGTGGTGCCGATGCGGTACTGAGCAAGGCACAGCGCTCTTTTGACGATGGTGAATACCGCTGGGTGGCCGAGGTGCTCAACCACCTGGTCTTCGCGGAACCCGATAATGACGACGCCAAAGCCCTGCTGGCGAAAACCTATGACCAGCTGGGGTATATCGCGGAATCCGGCCCGTGGCGGGACGTGTACCTGAGCGGCGCCTACGAGCTGCGCCACGGCGGCCCCGAACGCGGTATGGATCTGGCGCTGGCCGCCGAGCAATTGCAGTACATGCCCCTGCCGCGCTTTCTCGACACCATCGCGGTGGGTCTGGACGGCCCCAAGGCCGAGGGTGAAAACCTGACCGTTAACTTCGTTTTCCCCGACCTCAACCAGAGCTATGTACTGCAGGTCGAAAACGCCGTACTGCACTACTGGCAGCGGCAACCCGACCCCAATGCCAATGCCACCCTGACCCTGACCCACGATTTGTTTCTGAGACTGTTGACCGGGCAGGCGAGCGCCAAGGAAGTGCTGTTTTCCGATGAGCTGGAAGTTACCGGCAGCAAGCTGGACCTGATCCGGTTCTTTTCACTGTTCAATATGGCCGATGGGAAGTTTGATATCGTCACTCCGTGACGACATCAGCCTAGAAGAGATAGCTTGGAGGACACCATGAAGTGGCCATTACAAAAAGCGCTGTACCGCACTGCACATGTGGTTACCAAGCCACTGGTGAATCTGATCAAGGTACCGGTACCAGAATTGATCACCGGTGCCGGGAGCGTTACCCAGCTGCCGCTGCTTATCCAGAAGCACGGTGTAGGTCGCGTATTACTGGTCACCGACCAGGGCATCACCCGGCTTGGCCTGGCGGATGCGCTGGTCAAGGCACTGGAAGAAATTGGTATTGGCTGTAGCGTGTTTGACGGTGTGCAGCCCAATCCCACGATCGAGAATATCGAGGCCGGGGTGGCGGCATATCAGCACAATCGTTGTGATGGCATTATTGCCTTTGGCGGTGGCTCGCCCATGGACTGCGCCAAGATGATTGGCGCCCGCGCCAGCAACCCGCGCAAACCAGTGATGAAAATGCGTGGGGCGTTCAAGATTGCCCGCGCACTGCCACCGCTGTTTGCAATCCCCACCACCGCCGGCACCGGCTCCGAGTGCACCATTGCCGCGGTGGTTTCCAATCCGCAGGCGCAGGAAAAATTCGCAGTCACCAGCCTGAAGATCGTCCCCCGCTACGCGGTGCTGGACCCCGAGCTGATGCTCGGCCTGCCGCCACACATCACCTCCAGTACCGGCATGGATGCACTTACCCATGCCATCGAGGCCTATATCGGCAGATTTGGCACACCGTTTACCGACGAGAATGCCGAGAAAGCGGTAAAGATTATTTTCCAGGATCTCGAAGCGGTGTATCTGGACGGTAGTGATCTGGAACGGCGCAACAATCTGGCCCAGGCCTCCTACTTTGCAGGGCTCGCATTTACCCGGGCACTCATTGGCTATGTACATGCCATCGCACACAACCTGGGTGGCATGTACGGGGTACCTCACGGCCTCGCCAATGCCATCGTGCTGCCGCACATCCTGGACTTCTCGCGCGCGGACTGTGAGCACAAACTGGCGCGCCTGGCGGTTGTTGGCGGGCTGGGGGATACCGGCGAACCCACCGCAGACCTTGCCATGCGCTTTATCGAAAAGGTCCGCGATATGAATCGCAATATGGATATTCCCACGCACGTGGCGCAATTGCAGGAAAAAGACATCCCGCAACTTGCGCAGCGCGCCCTCAAGGAAGGCAACCCGGACTACCCGGTACCCACGCTGATGAACCAACAGCAGTGTGAGGCGCTTTTGCGTAAGTTATTGCCATCCGTTGAGAATCCTGCCGGATAAATTAGCCGGCGCATTCGAAGAAAATCAAAGCAACACCACTACAGGACTACCGATGTCAACGCGCGTAAAACTCTGGCTATTACCAGCCCTGCTGTATGCCCTTTTTGTTTTCTGGTACACCGATTTTTCCGGCCCGCTCAGTGACGCAGAAATAGCAAAGATCACCCGGGCACTGACCGACAACGACGTGTCCGCAGAACGGGTGGATGAGTTGGCGCGCTTTATGCGTGAAGACAGCGGCCGCCAGTTCCTAATGGTCAATGCGATCCACAATAATGCCGAACCACCAGCGGTGGAAGGCGCACCGGCTAACGCAGACGCCGACACCCTGATGGGCCTGTACATGGAGCATATACTGCCGGCACTCGCGAAGCGCGCCAGCCACCCGGTACTTTGGGGTAAAGCCGTGTTCCCGGTGATCGACCTGATCGGACTCGAGGGCGCCGGGGAGTGGACCAGTGCCGCCATCTTCCGCTACCGTAGCCGGCGCGATTTTATGGAGATCATTAGCAACCCGGTGTTTCTCGACCGCCACGATTTCAAGACCGCAGCACTGGAAAAGACCATCGCCTACCCAATCGAACCCAGCCTGTACCTGGGTGACCCGCGCCTGCTGCTCGGGCTCATCCTGTTTTCGCTGGCGGCTCTGATTGATCTGCTACTATCTGCCTTTGCCCGACGCGGCAACAATATGAAAAATGCGACGCGGGAGAATCAAGCCGGAGCAACAGCGACGATTTGAATACCTCTTGCAGCGGATAAACAGAAGAAGATTGTATGAGCGAACTTTCCCCCATCGACAGCCGGGTTTCCACCCGCGCCTTCAAAGACACACCGGTGCCCCAGGCGCTGCTGAATGACATATTCACCCGCGCGCAACAGTCACCGTCCAACTGCAACGTGCAGCCATGGCAAACTTTCGTCGTCTCAGGCATCAAGAAAGACGCACTGAAGCAGCGCTTTATCGAAGAGCTGATGAAAGGCGAGGGGCCCAAACCGGATTTTGACTGGTCGGTGAAGTACGCCGGCGTCCACCGCGAGCGTCAGTTTGGCTCGGCCAATGCCCTGTATTCCGCGATGGGTATTGCGCGGGAGGACAAGAACGCTCGGCAGATGGCGATGGTGCGAAATTGGGAGTTCTTTGGCGCACCGCACGCGGCATTCTTTGTGATGGACAAGTATCTCGGCATCATGGGCGCGGTTGATATCGGCATTTATGCGCAAAGCCTGGCACTGCTATTGGAAGAGCATGGACTCGGCAGCTGCTTCCAGGGTGCTCTGGGGCAGTTCCCCGCGCCCGCCCGGGAAATGTTCGGGCTGAGTGAAGAGCAGGGTATTCTTTTTGGTATGTCATTCGGCTACCCGGACGAAACTGCAGCGGCGAACACCGCGCGTACCGAGCGCGCAACACTGTCTGAGGCCGTCACTTTTATCAGCTAGGCCAATGACGTTAGCCACGAAAAAGTTTTAACGAACGCGCTGCAGTCCCGGCACCTGCCACTCGCCATTCAGGAATTCGTCGCCGGGCAAATACAGGCGCATTGTTACCGCAAAAGTGCCGTCCGGTGCCGGCAACCAGTTAGCCTGATTTTCTGGCGGACCAGACTGGATAAAGATGTCCAGGGAGCCGTCCTCATTGTATTGCAGGGCGTCCCGGTCGCCGATCGTATAGCGGTTAATCGGGTTGTCGACCAGGAAGCCTTCCTCGTCATACATGGTCAGCGACCAGAACGCATCCACCGGTGGCGTCTGCCCGGCAGGAAAATGCAGGCGGTAACGGTTTGCGCCGAGCAACGGGTTACCTTCAACATCGACTTCGGCGTTGGGGTAGGCCGCCTCTTCCGGGGGCAAGGCACCGAGGCCAATAACCGCCACCGCCATACGCAGACCATAATCATCGCCGTAGCGCCCGAGTTTAGAACGCCAAACGGCCCAGCCATTTTCCAGCGCGCGCGGACCATTTACCGCAGACAGTACCCGGTTTTGTGCAATCTTGATTGCCCTGTCCATCAGCAGTGTCTGCAACGGATTCCAGCGCTCTTTTACCTCGTTGCTGCCAGGCGCAATTCCCAGTGTACGCAGACTCATCACAGCCACTGCATCCTGCGCGAGGGTTCGTTGCTTCTGCAGTAATCTATGTACCAGTGCGAAAAATTCTGTCGCGGACATCGCCATCAGTTCCGCAGCGGGGTCTGTTTTAGCGGATTGCGTATTGGTTTTTGCCGCCTGCCCATTATGGCGCGCCCCGGCCACCCACTTGGCCAATGGCGTGAGGAAAACTTCCTGCTGTAATTCGCGCACACTGGGGATGTCGGAGCGACCGTTGGTCTGGATGCGACCAATAATCCACACGCCGTTGGTGGGCGCGGTAATTTCCCGTACACCGGCGGGCACCGTGCCCTGCCAGTCCGGCCCCGCAATCAGGTAACTGCCGGCGCCGGTGCCGGTGCTCCCTTTGCCAACGGTGGCAAATACATTGGTCCACATATCCATCAGTGGCATGACGTACTGGCGGCCGGCGGTGTCCGGCACGTCCAGCACCAGCGGCCCGGTGGATAAATCCAGCCAGGCAATACTGTAGAGCGTGTCGTTATTTGGACGCACCACGTTGCGAAAAGTGTGGTCGGGAAAAGACTGGATATGGCTGAACTGGTTGAGGGTAAAGCCATTACTGACCATCGACTCGCGCGTAAGCGCCATCAGCGCGAGCGGGTAACTGTACACATAGGCCTGAGCGGTCTTTTTGACCAGGCTCAGGCTGTATAACACTGGCCCGCCCAGCAGTACGATCAGGGCAGACAACACGAGCAGCGTTTTTTTCATGACAACGCTTCCAGCAGGGAAATAGCTCCGGGTCTCATACACATTCTTTTAAACAAACCCATCGAGTAACGCCTCACAACCGGTGCCATCCAGGACTCCCAGCACCCGCTGCTGGTCGGCTTTCGCCAGCTGCGTAAACTCCTCGCGCAGCCAACCCAGACACTTGGCCTGGTATGGGAATGCAGACTGGGCCCAGCGCTGACCGTCGATCTCGCATTCCCAGGTATTTTGACCAGCCCGGAGGGCAGCTTCATTGGCGAGCTGTGCCGGCACATAGGTGCGGCCAATTTCATTCAACAACGGGCGCAAGGTCGGTGGAAGGTCCGCGGGGTCGTTCCACTGTGCACCGGCAAGGTCGAGGCCACTCTGGTCTTCCATCAGGCTGGTCCAGGCAACGACCCGGGGAGCCAATTCAAGGGCGATGTGTCGCGGCGTTGGGTCTACACTCACCAGCTGCGTGAGCTGGCCGTACAAGGCGAAGTCGCCAGCACCTGGCCTTGAACCGAGCATATACGGCTGGCTGGCCAAATGCGCGTCCATTACCTGCAGGAAGCGGCGGTAGCTGGCCTCGATTACCGGTGCGGTCTGTTCGCTGGAGCCCACTACCCCAAGGCGGCCGATCTGGCGCTCGGACAGCATTGTTTTCATCTGCTGCAACATGGCATCCGGCAGGCTCACCGAGTAACCCAGCGGAAGCAGGTTACCCGCGTGACCGGCATCGGCGGCAAAGTGCCAACGGTAGTGAAACATAAACTTGGTTACCCACTCATCGGCATAGTCCTCGAGCAGGTAATCGATAAACGCCAGCGCCGGGTCCTGCGGCAACACGGACCGGTCTGAATACAGATGCTCAAGACGGCGAATCAAGGGGGTAGAGTCACAGAGCGCCTCTGGCTGAGGGTGAGGCTGCTCATCGTCACCCGGCAACAACAGTACCGGTAACAGGGCGGGCTTGGGCACCGCCACCCCTAAAGATTGCAATGCCTCGCGGGGGTCCCCCCAGGTCACCCGGTAGGGAATCTGCCGGTAACGCATCAGCGCCACCATCTTGCGACTGTAGGGCGAGCCAATGTGGCCGAATATCTGGATCGGGTCGATGTTACTCACTCGCTTTCTCCAAGGTTTCCTATATCAGTAACGTCCCACAGACCAAACCACTGCCGCAGAATCAGGCCAAGCGCGCCGACAGCCAGCGATCCAGCGAAGGCGACAGGCGCTTCAGCCACCAGACCCAATGCGTCGACCGGTGCGGCAACAGCATAAACGTATTTTTGTATACTGCGCGGTAGATCATCTGCGCAATATCCGCGGCGGACAGCGGTGAAGCATCCATGGTTTTGCCAATGCCGGCCTTGGTGCGGTCATTGTTGTTTACCATGGAGTCCAGTAGCCCGGTGCGGAACAGATGCGGGCAAACCACGGTCACACCAATACCGTCAGGGGATAGTTCCGCACGCAGGGTTTCCGACAAGCTGACCACCGCCGCCTTGCTGGCGTTATAGCTACTCATTTTTGGCACCGAGGCGATGCCCGCGATCGACGCAATATTCACAAGCTGGCCACCGCCCTGGGCCTTCAGTGCCGGTGCAAACACCTTGCAACCGCGCACCACCCCCAGGGTGTTGATGTCCAGCAAACGCAGCCAATTGTCGATGGGTTCTTTCTCGATGCGCCCGGCACTGGCAACGCCGGCATTATTCACCAGCACATCCACGCCGCCCCAGTGCTGCTGGCAGGCGCCCAGCAGGGTTTCAAAGTCGGTTTCCTGGCGCACGTCGCAGTGCTGATAGAAGGCCTCTGCGCCGAGGGTTTTGAGCTCCCCTACCACCGCTTCGCCTTCCGCCTCACGCACATCCGCCACGGCGACGCGCCAGCCATTGCGGGCAAAGCACAGTGCCAGTTCGCGGCCGAGGCCGCCGGACGCGCCGGTAATCGCAATGCGGCGCTCGGCGAATGTATTCTTATTCGTGCTGGGCATACTTTTACTCGATTATTCTATTTTTTACTTTTCTATTTTTTGGGCAACCCATCTGCGCCTGGCACTACGCGGGATCGCTTGCGGCCTCGGTGGACTGGTGCACTTCGAGGAACGGCAGTATCTCCGCCACCAGTTCCTCCGGTTTATCTTCCTGGATAAAGTGGCCACCGCCACGGATGATCTTGTGCGCCTGGCCGCGGGCGCCCGGCACATGTTTCTGCAATGTTTTTTCAAAACCGCGGGAGACCGGGTCACGATTGCCAAACAGGGTCAGGAAGGGCTTGTGAAATTGTTTCAGGCCGGCCCAGGTTTCCTTATTCAGCGGTACTCCCGGGTTATCCGGATGGATCGCAATAAGCTGCGGAAACTGCAATATACCGGCTTGGTAACGGCGCGCCGGGAAGGGTGCCTTGCGGTAGGCATCGAACTTCGCCTGATTGAACTCTTCGCACTGGATTGTGTTCTTAAAGGCGATTTTCCACGGGAAGGACGGCATCCAGCGCATCACGGCCAGCCAGATATCCAGGTAGCGGTTGCCGCCCTTGCCGGTGGGCACGCCAGTATTACTGGCAATGACGCGATCAAAACGCTCTGGGAATTTGGCCACCAGGTGCAGACCGATGGTGCCACCCCAGTCCTGACAGAACAGGGTAATGTTGCGCAGGTCGTTGGCGAGCAGCCATTTTTTCATCCAGTCCATGTGCCGTGCGAGGGTGTAATACTGCTTGCGTGCGGGCTTGTCGCTGCGCCCACAACCTACCAGGTCCACGGCAATAACCCGGCGCCCGCTCTGCAGCAGCCCCGGTATCATTTTGCGGTACAGGTAGGCCCAGGAAGGGTTGCCGTGCATCAGCAGGATCGGTTCAGCATCCCGCGGCCCTTCATCCACGTGGTGAATACGAATTTCCGTTCCATCGTCGTCGAGGATGGTGGTGTAGTGCGGCGCAAAGCCATAGCCCGGCAGGTTTTCGAAGCACTCGTCGGGCGTGCGCAGTATGTCCATCATTATTTCAATCTCGCGTATTTTTTGTCACACCAGCTTCAGCATCAGCTTGCCGTGGTTTTCACCGCGGTAGAGCATGTCCACCGCCTGTGGGAACTGCTCGATACCCTCGACAATATGCTCACGGAACTTGAGCTTTCCCTGCTTCTCCCAGGTCAGCAGCTCCACAAACGCCGCAGGCATTTGCTTGAGATAATCGCGCATGGTGAAACCCTGCATCAATCCGCTCTGAGCGATCAGCTGCATGTAATTGCCCGGCCCCACCATATTTTCCAGCTGCCCGTACTGGGATACCGCACCGCACAACACAATGCGTGCATGCCGGTTAATACGCGCGAGCACCGCATCCAGGGTTTCGCCACCCACACCGTCAAAGTAGACGTCGATACCGTCGGGAGCGGCCGCGCTCAGGGCCGCGCCGAGACTGCCCGCGCGATAATCGATCACCGCGTCCAGCTCCAACTCCTCGCGTAGATAGCGGCACTTGTCCGGCCCGCCGGCAACACCCACCACACGGCAACCCTTGAGACGTGCAATCTGGCACACCACATGGCCAACCGCGCCGGCTGCAGACGACACGACCACCGTCTCGCCCGCTTGCGGCTTGCCAATATCCAGCAGGCCAAAATAGCCGGTAAAGCCGGTCATCCCCAGGCCGCCCATATAGCGGCTCAGCGGCGCCAGTTGCGGGTCGACTTTGCGCAGTGTCCTGCCATCCAGGGTGGCGTGGGTCTGGATACCGGTAAAGCCGGTACAGAAATCCCCAACCTGGAAATAGTCCGTGCGCGAAGCGATTACCTCACCGACCCCGAAGCCGCGCATCACCTCACCCTGCGGTACCGATTCGATATAGCTGCGCTTGTTGGTAATCCAGCCTTTCATGGCCGGATCGATGGATAGATAGTGGAGCCGGATCGAGACCTCGCCTTCCTTTGGCTCGGGCAGCGGGTCGTGACTGAACGCCCAGGTTTCCGCCGTTGGTAGGCCGGTGGCGGGCTTGGCGAATCGCACCTGTGTTACCTGCTCATTCATTGGAAATGCCTCTTGTCCGGGTTGCGGCTGGCGGGTGTGGGCCCGCGCCGACTTTGCATTGACTTGTGAGGCCAGTTTCCCCTATTGTCATAATTAGTGTCAATTCAATAGATTGACCGAATCGAACAGATTAGCAGGCATTCCCGCCGGCATATTGCACAGGGGTTGAGTATGGGTTCACATGCAGTCTGGATTATTGGCGGCGCACTGCTCACTTATGGCCTGTTCCATTACTGGTATGTGGGCTTTGGCAAGCGCGTAGCGCCGGAATTGCGCGAGCGCCTTAAATTAGCCATGGAAAAAACGGACATACCCGCGTTCCAGCGGTCCAATATTTTGCAGTTTCTGGAGCGGGACGACGGCAAAGATTTTGTGATGGTCAACCTGCTGGAACTCAAGCAGCCGCGCGCAGAATCCCGCAAAAAGCTGACCGCATACTCGAAGATTTTCCTGGGGCGCCTGCTCCGGCGCGCCGGCCACCCGGTAGCAATGGCTACCGCTGCCTCCGGCAAGATCGAAAGTGTCAATGTGGCCCCGGAGCGGGATTGGGGCGTGGCCTTTCTGGTGCGCTACCGCAGCCGCACGGACTTTGCAGAGGTGATGCTCGAGACCCTCGGTAGCGAGCATCACGGGCTCAAGCTCGACGCGCTGGCCCGCACCATCGCCTTTCCCGCGGCGCCCTGGTCACTGGCCGGTGGCCCGCGCGTTCTGGTACCACTGCTGATTGCCCTGTTGGCCACGATCGCGCTCTACATCAACGCACTTTAATTCTGGGCCTGAAGGCGCCCGCCCGAGAAAGCACAAAACCGAAATACAGAACAAAAAAACGACCACGGACCGCCCATGAAGAAACTCGCCATTACCCTTGCCCTGCTCGTGGCCGCCGGCTATGTCGGCTGGCAGAATCGACTCGACCTGCTGCTGTGGGCGGCCCCCAAACTCACCGAGCTGCGCACCCCCGTTGCCCCCAACCAGCCGGTGAACTGGCAGCAGGGGCCAGAGGTGGCCACACAGTCACCGGCAGAGCGACCGCCCAACATCATCCTGATTCTCGCCGACGACCTGGGCTTCAATGACATCTCCCTCACCAATGGCGGCGCCGCTGATGGCAGCCTGCAGACGCCCTCCATCGACAGCCTCGCGGCCGCGGGCACCCAGTTCACCAACGGCTATGCCGCCAACGCCATCTGCGCACCCTCCCGCGCCAGCCTGATGACCGGGCGCTACTCCAGCCGCTTCGGTTTCGAGTACACCCCGATCTTCAAGCTGGGACCGCGGATTTTCCAATGGATGGAAGATCTGGAGCCGAGCGATCCACCGGTGCTGGTGGACCTGGACGTAACCGCCTCGCTGCCACCCATGGAAGAGCTGGGGATGCCGGCAGAGGAAGTCACCATCGCCGAGGCGCTCAAGCAACAGGGCTACTACACCGCCCATATCGGCAAGTGGCACCTGGGCACCGGTAACGGCATGCGCCCGGAAGAACAGGGCTTTGACGATAGCCTGTATATGAAAGGCACCTTGTACCAGCCCGCCGACCACCCAGAGGTGGTGAATGCGCGGGTGCACGGCGATGGTATCGACAATATGATCTGGGCGACCGGCACCTACGCAGCACAGTTCAACGGCAGCGAGCCCTTTGCCCCGGAAGGCTACCTCACCGATTACTACACCCGCGAGGCGGTCAAGGTGATCGAAGCCAACCGCAACCAGCCCTTCTTCCTGTACCTGGCCCACTGGGGCGTGCACAACCCGCTGCAGGCGTCGCGCGCGGATTACGAAGCGCTGTCTCACATCAAGGATCACCGCCTGCGGGTCTACGCGGGGATGATCCGCGCCCTCGATCGCAGCGTAGCCAAGATCAACGCCGCACTGGAAAAGCACGGCCTCAGCGACAACACCCTGGTAATTTTTTCCAGCGACAACGGCGGCGCCGGCTACCTTGGCCTGCCGGACCTGAACAAGCCCTATCGCGGCTGGAAGCTGTCGCACTTCGAGGGCGGGACCCATGTACCCTTCCTGATGCGCTGGCCGGCACAAATTCCCGCGGGCGGCACCGTCACCGAACCGGCACATCACATTGACCTGTTCCAAACCATCGCCGCCGCCGCAGGCGCTCCGGTACCCGACGACCGCAAGCTCGACGGCATCGACCTGCTGCCGACCATGCGCGGCGAGGTCGACGCAAACCTGCAGCGCCCACTGTTCTGGCGCCAGGGCCACCAGCAGAGCGTGCTTTCCGAGGGCTGGAAACTAATCCGCGCCGCGCAACCGGACAAGCCCGGTGCCGGCCCGCAGAAGTTCCTGTTCCACCTCGCGGCCGACCCCACCGAGCAGCGTGACCTGAGCGCGGAACAGCCGGAGAAAGTCGCCGAACTGGAGGCGCTACTTGCGGCACACAACGCCGAACAGGTACCGCCGGCATGGCCCAGCGCATTGCAAGCGCCAATCCTGATCGACAAGACCACCAACGAAGTTACCGAGGCCGGTGACACCTACCTGTACTGGCCCAACTAAACACGCACTGGAAAATTTGGAAGCTTGACCATGAGTAACAACAAAACCGTACTGGTGACCGGAGGCTCCTCCGGCCTCGGCGCACAGTTCTGCCGCACTCTGGCCGCCAACGGCTATACCGTGGTTGCCGCCGCGCGGCGCCTGGAGCAACTGCAAACCCTGTGTGCAGAAATTGAAGCGGCCGGCGGCAAGGCCTATCCGCTGGAACTGGATGTCACCGACCTGGGCGCCCTCGCCGGTGCCATCGACAAGGCGGAGGCCGTCGTCGGCCCCATCACCTGCCTGGTCAACAACGCCGGCAGCTCGGTGAGCAAGAAAGCCGTAGACATGACCCCGGAAGATTTCGATTTCGTAGTGGACCTGAACCTCAAGGCCCCGTATTTCCTCTGTACCGAATTCGCCCGCCGCTGGATCGCCAATGGCATCCAGGGCCGCATTGTGAATGTGGGCTCCGTCTCTGACCGCAAGGCAATGCCGGGACATACCGTGTACGGCACCACCAAGGCCGCCATCGCCCGCCTGACCCAGCAATTTGCCCGCGAGTGGATCAACAAGGGCATTTGCGTAAACGCACTGGCACCGGGCTATATCCGCACCGAACTCAATGCCGAATACTTTGACAGCCCCGCCGGCCAGGCGGTAACCGCGTTTATGCCGCGCCGCCGTGTGGGCAAGCCCTCCGATCTGGACAAGGCCATCCTGTACCTGTGCGAACCGGACCAGGAATTTTTAACCGGCCAGGTACTGGCACTCGACGACGGCCAGTGCCTCTAATCCGGCACGGCGCTTACCCCAAATTAGTAGATCCCCAGAGAAGTAATAACCATGAGCGAACGGAGCAACCCCCTGTTTACCCCCTTCAGTGTGAAGAGCCTGACCCTGCAAAACCGTGTGGCAATGGCGCCGATGACCCGTGATTTTTCCCCGGGCGGCATACCCGGTGACGATGTGGCCGGCTACTACCGCCGCCGCGCCGAAGGCGGCACCGGACTGATCATTACCGAGGGCACCACGGTCAACGACCCGGTCGCCAGCCTCAGCCAGCGCGTGCCGGAATTTCACGGTGAAGCCGCGCTCGCCGGCTGGAAAAAAGTGGTGGAGGATGTGCACGCTGCCGCTGGCAAAATTTTCCCGCAGCTGTGGCATGTGGGCACCGCGCGGGACGCGCGCAAGTCGGCCAACCCGGAGCTGCCGAGCGCCGGCCCGTCAGGGCTGCTAAAACCGGGCAAGCAAATTGCCGAGCCCATGACCACCGCGCACATCGAGCGCGTGATCGAGGCCTTTGCCGAGGCGGCTGCCGACGCGCAGAAGCTGGGATTTGACGGCGTCGAGCTCCACGGTGCACACGGCTACCTCATCGACCAGTTCTTCTGGGAAGGCACCAACCAGCGCAGCGATGCCTGGGGCGGCAGCATGGCCAAGCGCGGGCAGTTTGCGGTGGAAATCATCAAGGCGGTGCGCGCGGCCACCGGCCCAGACTTCCCCATCATGCTGCGTTACTCTCAATGGAAGCAGCAGGACTACACCGCGCGCCTGGCACAAACGCCGCAGGAGCTGCACGATTTTCTCGCACCACTGGCGGATGCGGGCGTGGACCTGTTCCACTGCTCCCAGCGCCGCTACTGGGAACCGGAATTTGAAGGGTCGGACCTCAACCTGGCCGGCTGGACCAAAGAACTCACCGGCAAGCCCACCGTGACCGTGGGCTCGGTGAGCCTGGATGGGGATTTCTTTGGTGCCTTTGCCGGGCAGTCTTCCGAGACCCGCGCCATCGACGATTTGCTGACGCGACTCGAGCGCGGCGAGTTCGATCTGGTGGCCGTAGGCCGCGCCCTGCTGCAGGACCCACAGTGGGCCAACAAAGTCCGCGATGGGCGTCTCGACGAATTGCAGTCTTTTAACGGCGAATCACTCGGCCGCCTGACCTGAGGCTGCAGGGTAAACGAATACCCGAAAGAAAGAGGGCCCTGACAACAGCAGGGCCCTCTACCGGCGAGCTCGACGCAATCGACAAAAAACTACATTGCTATCGCCCGCCCAGCCACAGAATCTTGAGACTGCTGCAGCATATAAAAATTGTACATCCGTACACATGTTTCAGCTTGATTCCATGCCAAACAAATTCAGCCCGCCATTCGGCGGGCTTTTTTTATTTGGAAGTTAGCTGAAACTTAGTCGTTTAGATGCGCGCAGCGACCAAACTCTGCGCCGTCCTTTATTTCAGCAATCAGCTGATTGGGGAACTTCACTTCGCGATCTTCACCACCGTCACACACAAAAGCAGTTTCCATATCCACAGCGAAGGTGATGGTCGCACCAGCCAGGTTAGCCATCATCTGGTCACCCTTGCCGCTCAGCGCGAGCGGGTTATCCGCCGGCCACTGGGAAGCTTCCACCACACCCTGCTTGTTGAAGAAGTCACGGGTATTGATCCAGCCAACGTCCTTCAGGTACACCGCGCCAATAAAGCCGGTGAAGAAGGAGCCAGCACGGCCAACCAGCACGGTACCGTCTTCGTTCATATCGGTGGGCATCACGCGGATCGGACCAAAGACGCTCTGTACAAACTCAGGCCCGAAACGTGGGTTGGTACACAGGTTGCCGAGGAAGAAATGGTTGTAGTCCATATCCTCACACCAGGTCAGGCCACCAATATCTTCCAGCGCGTCGGTCTTGGTATTCCACAGCTTGACGCCGGTGTCGGTATCCAGTGCAACAACGCTACCGTCGTGGTTCATGGCGGTTGAGTTGCGAGCGCCAAACTCGGTGAACAGATCGCGGAACTGGCCATCGATCCAGGCAACCTGCTTGTAGGTGCTGGAGCCGGTGATGACGTGGCCGGAACCGGAAATGCGGTCGGCACGTACCCACTGCACGTAGCCAGGCAGATCGTAAGAAAGTTCTTCGATTTCACCGTGCTTGTTCCACTTCACCGGAACAATCTCGCCCACACCACTGCGCTGACAGGAGCCATCCGCATCGACATCTTTGTAGGCCAGGCCAACAATTGTGTCGCCGGTGTCGTCCATATCCCACACCGTGGCGCTCTGCACACCAGCGCTGCTACCGCCGCCACAGCTGTCACCGGTCAGGTCCTGCATAGGCGTGAGTTTGTGGCTGGAAAGATCCCAGATTGCTGGGTTTTTAATGCCGTTACCGTCCAGGTCCGCGGTCACCGCCGCCTTGGTGGCGTTCTTGTTCATCTGGCCGCCGCTGGAGCGCAGGCTCACTTCGGGATGCAGCTCGAAGCTTTCCTGTACCGCGTCGTAGATAAACGGAATTCCGCCACCCACGGTACCCAGCGAGCGCTGGCCGTTTTTGGCCATATCGGTGACGAACGCTTCGACTAGTGGTGTGTACTGGATACCATCTTCATAGCCGTTGAAGTACATTTCGACCTGCTTGGATTCACCGGCCTGCAGTACGATCGGCGTCACATCACAGGCAGCATCGTGCGCTGGGTTGCTGCTCTCACCTTCGTTCCAGTATTCGGCTTCGGAAACGATCGCAGTCTGACGCGTGGGGTAGCCGCCCGCCTTGATGGTGTCGGTATACAGTACGTAGCGCGCACCCGGCTGCAGACCGTTGATGGTGAACTTGCCATCCGGACCAACCAGGCCCTGGGTCTGGTTACCAGACTGCTGGGTAATCACGTCGTACATCGGGTCATCGAGGTTACGCGCTACCATGTTGATGCCCGAGTACTCGGTGGAACCGTCCTTCAGGTACAGGGTACCGGTGATGGAGCCGTACTGCGTTTTGTAGGCATCGGTTGGATACAGGTCCGAAATATTTACGATGTCGTCGCGCACACTGATCATCGCCTGCTGGCGACCCTGTTCGCCGCGCACGTTAATGAACGGGAACATGGTTTCGATGGTGTCAGCGGCCGGCTTCGGCCAACCGGTGTACTGGTTGACGTTGCTACAGCCAGGAACACCATCGTAGTAAGGACGATAACCGGCAGCCATGTAGCTAAAGTGTCCGTTAGCCTGCGAGTGCGACATATTAATCGCGTGGCCAAATTCGTGGGTGAACACGCCCGCGACCATTTCGCCATTGGTATCGTTCACATCCACAAACCAGCCGTTCATCAGCGCGGTGGCTTCGGTAATTTCACCGGTCTCTTCGTCGGCCCATTCCGGGAATGCGATACCCAGTACGGCACTTTTCGGCACACCGAAATACTGCTCGAGAATTTGTCCGTCGGTGTCGTAGTTCACCCAGAAACCGTAACCATTTTCTGTAGCGTAAATCTGGCCGACATTGGTTTCGTTAACGTCGGCAATACCGGTCTGTTCTTCAATGGTGCCCTGGATACTCATGCGCAGGGTGGACGTTTCTACATTGGACCATTCGGCAACGGCTTTTGCGGTAATCGCATTGGCCTGGTCGATACTCAGGAACACGGTACCGTCATAGTCCACGGTAAAGGCCTGGGCTTCGCCGCCATCTTTGGTCGGCGTCATCGGACCGCCGTCGGTGTATACGGGGATATCACCTTTGCTGGTATCCCACTTGTACGGCTGCATGGTCGGTTCGTGAATGTAGAGCGGGCCACCGGCCTGAGCGCCTGCCGCAACAACCGCGAGACCGATAGCGAGATTCAGTTTTTTCAATTTCATTACTTCGTCTCCTCTACCAGTTTGCCAACGTAACCCATAAATACAGCGGAGCTGACAGCACCCGGATTGGTAAGCATGTTCTGCTCTTCTGCGGTCATGCCCACGGTGTCCATATCATTGAACAGGCCAAAGTTGTTGAACGCGTTCGCCGCTTTGTCTTCGGTAATTACGAATTTACCCTGCGCCATACCCGCGGTGGTCTGGAAACCGGTCACGCCCGCTTTTTTGTACATGAAGGCAACAACCTGCTCACCTTCATTCCACTTGGCGAAACCTTCCGGGGTAACACCGAGGTAGACCTTGCCATTACCCATGGAGCGCGGCTTCAGCAAACCAAACTGACGAAAGGTGTATTCGCTGTCTTCTGCAACTTTCTTTTTTGCATCGCTACCAACGCGAATGGTGACTTCGGTGAACGGGAGACCGTCCTGGAAGCCGTCGGTTACTTTGGTGACGTTACCCATAAGGATGCTGTCGGATGCAACGACGAGCTCCTTGAGGTTCTGGTTTTTGAGTTTCATGGCATGCGCAGTGGTCGACAGCGCAAGCGCTGCGACAAACGCCGCCAACCAGGAAATGCGCGAGAAGAGTTTCCCTATTTGCATAAGTGTTCCCCGAAAGGTGGTTATTTTTATCGGAATAACCGAACAAAAAATTTGTCCGGTAGTACGGTTACCCGGTTAATTAACCACAAGCGAGAAGGGAAGAGTGGACGCGCCCCGGAAAACGGGGCGAATGTGACAGTGTGTTACCTTACGGGTAATCGAGTTTACATTTTTGTTGTGATTTCATTCACAGAAAGGGCGGGACTAGGGAAGGTTCCTTTTTTCCCAGAAAACACCTTGCGTAGCAACGGCAAGCCGCGGCGTAAGCCGAGGATACTCTGGGCAGTGATTACACCCCCAAACATGGCGCCGCCAACGCCACAGCTAACAATGTCCTGCCCGGTAAGATACAAACCTTTGATGCGTGTTTTTGGTCGCAACCAGCTCTGCTGCCAGCGCGACGGCCCGTGTTGCAGGCCATAGATCTCGCCGGTGCCGTACGCACAGAAGTGTTTTGTGGATAGCGGTGTGGACAGTTCGTAGTAGTCGATCTTGTCGCGCAGGTGTGGGAAGTGGGTGAAAAGTTTCTCAAGCATGCGTCGGCTGAATTTTTCTTTTAGCGCCTCGTATTCTTCACCGCGCTTGCCCCAGGTCTCCCCTTCCCACTGCTTGAACCATTCGTAGCGCGCCGGAGTGACGATTTCGATGGTGGCGCGCCCGGGGTAGCGGCGCAGGAAGTCCGGGTCTTTTGCCGAGGGGAATGAGATATAAGCGAGGGGGAAATCCGCTTCCATATCTTCCACAAAGGCTTTTACGTCGCGATCGTATTCTGCGCTGCTGTAGACCCAGTAGTTAGTCTTTGGCAGTCCCAAGTCCTCGGCGGTGTGCTGCAGGCCGATATACAGGCACAGGTGGGACATGGAAGGCTCCACCGACTTAAGATCGTGGTCGTAGCCGGCGCGCTCGGACGCGCTGTGCGGCAGCAGTTGTTCGAAGGTATTGAATACACCGGCACCGGAAATAACGATGGACGCTTCGATTTCGGTACCGTCTTTCATGCGCACGCCGCGGGCGCGGTTGCCGTCCAGCAGAATGGTTTCCACTTCTGCGTAGGTAAACACCTCGCCGCCGGTGGACTGGATTTGCGGAATAATCGTTTCGGCAATTCGGCTGGAACCCCCCACCGGATAATAGGCACCGTGCAGGTAATGACGGGCAATCATTGCGTGAATCACAAAGCTGCTTTCAGACGGCGGCATGCCGTTGTCACCCCACTGGCCAGTCAGCACCGCAATCAACTCTTCGTTGTCGGTGAGTTCCAGCAAGACCTCGCGGGTGGTTTTAAATACGTAATCGGGTAACCGCCAGCGGCGCAGCGCACGCATCATTGGCCCGCACCAGCGCGGCAGCACCTTTTCCGTTACCAGCATCGGCATAAAGCGGTTGGCTTCCGCCAGGCGTTTGAGATATTCACGCAGCGCGTCTTCTTCCTTGGGGAAGCGCTTGAGCAGCTCCTGAATAAACGCCTCGCGGCCGGCAACCAGGTCGGATCGTTTGTCGCCGTGAATAATTCGGTCGTAGGCGGGATCCATCGGTGCCCACTTGAGGGCGCCGGCGGAGAGAAAATCGTAGAGGTGGCGACTCATGGAGGGGCGGTCGCCCACATCGCCAATGTAGTGCACCCCAACGTCCCATTCGTAACCGTTGCGGTCATAGGCGTGTGTCATACCGCCGGCGGTGTAATGTTGTTCCAGTACCAGCACCTTTTTGCCGGTCGCGCTCAGCAGTGTGCCGGTGGTCAGCCCACCAATGCCGGAGCCAATAATGATGGCATCGTAGGGGCCGTCGAGGCGACTGGGACGATAGCGCCGGCCGATGCGCAAGCGGCTGGGCGTGGGCGCGGACTTGGATGTCGGCTCGGATTTGGACCCAGGGGCAGATTTTTGGGTCTCGGTTTTCTGGCGTTCCACAGTTGTTTCCACGGCAGTGGACCTCTGTCTGATTATAGTTATTCGTCCCCCACCTTAGTCATTGCCACCCCCCGCTGCAATGGCTGCTTTCTATCAGCCTCCTTGGCCAATTACATGCGAATGGTCATCCCCGCGGCAGCATCGTCGTCAGCTGCGCGAGCCGGTCCTCCTGCTTGACGAAGTCGAGTAGCGCCTCTGCGACCGGGGAAATTGGCCGGCTGCGCGAGCGCACCAGAAACCAGTTGGTTTTGATCGGTAGCTCTTCCACATCGAGCACCACCAGGCCGGACGAATCACCGACGCTCAGGGCGTGCTCAGACAGAATCGACACGCCCATGCCCGACATCACCATATGCTTGACGGCCTCATTGCTCTCAATGGTCATGCGAATATTCAGATCGCAGTTGTGCTTTTCCATGTGGCGTTCGATGGCATAGCGGGTGCCGGAGCCCTGCTCGCGCATCAGTACCGGTGCGCGGGCGAATTCCTCCAGTGGTATACGCCCGGCCTGGCTCAGCGCATGCCCGCGGGGGGCAATCGCCACCAAGTTGTTGGGCAGGAATTCCGTGAGCAGGTATTCCGTCTTCTTGGGTGGATGACTGAACACACAGAAGTCGTCGATGCCCTCGGCCATACGCTGGGAGATTTGCTCGCGGTTGCCCACCTTCAGTTCCACGTTGATATCCGGATACAGCTGGCAGAAATCGCCAATCAGGTGCGGGATAAAGTACTTGGCGGTGGTGACCACGGCGATGCGCAAGGTACCGGCGGTCAGCCCGCGCATCTTGGTGAGGTTCATATCCAGGCGTTCAAAGCACGAGAGGATTTCCCGCGCACTGGCGACCACGGCGAGACCCGCATCGGTCAGCTGGATCTGCCGCCCGACTTGGAAATACAGCGGCATCTCCACCGCTTCCGCCAGCTTACGTAACTGCATGGATACCGTTGGCTGGGTAAGGTGCAGGGCTTTGGCGGCAGCCATTACGCTGCCGTGATCCTTGAGTGCGCACAGGATCTCCAGCTGGCGGATTGTCCCCACGCGAGCGTGCAATCGACTCATCGAAGCAATTCCCTCGGTCCAGATGTATAGATAAATATCTAATCAAACATTAGATAATATCTATTTTTGTTTATGTATTACAGCCCACATACTTACCGCCAATTCAGTATCAGACACACCTCTCACAGGGTGAATCAACCAACTAAAGGGTAAGCAACATGCAAAAACAGCAACGGATGTTTGGTCTTTTCTGCGGCGCCACGGTCCTCGGACTTGGCACCGCACTCGCCACTGCCGGTATTACCGGGTGGGCGCTGGCAGCGGTCGGGGTCGGCCTGTGCCTGCTCAACCTCGCCGACCTAATTGTCCCACTGGTCAAGCGTGCCCGCGCACTGCCGGCGCGACTGCCCAATCTCTCCAGCGCCGCGACGGCCAGTGAAGGTGCGCGCTAAATGGCCATCGATATTGTTGTCGCTTTCTTCCTGTTCGGTATGGCCGCCACCCTGATTGGCGGCCGCATCGACTTTCCCCGCGGACTGTACCAGGGCCTGACCCTGTTCCTGCTGCTGGCAATTGGCCTGAAGGGTGGCGTTGCCTTGAGTGAACATGCCAGTGCGACGCTCATTCCCCAGGCACTGGTGGTATTACTGCTGGGCCTGATTCTGCCGTTTATCGCCTACCCCATCCTGCGCAAATTTGGGCAGTGGGACCGCACGGACGCCGCCGCAACGGCTGCGCATTATGGCTCCGTTAGCGTCGGCACCTTCGCCGTCGCGGTCGCACTGCTGGAGAGCCGTGGCATTGCATACGAGGCCTACTTCCCGCTGTTCGTGGTGCTTCTTGAGGTACCGGCCATCGCTCTTGGTATCTACCTGGCCACCCGCCGCGGCGCCGAGGCATCCGCACTCAACTGGCGCACCCTGCTGCTAAACCAGGGCTGCGTATTGTTGCTCGGCGGCCTGCTGATTGGTTGGCTTGCTGGCGTGGAGGGTAGTGCCAAGGTCATGTCGATGTTTACCACCGCGTTCCATGGCGCACTGGCCCTGTTCCTGCTGTATATGGGTTGCCAGGCGGCCCGCTACTTCCCGGAGGTGGTGCGCAACGGTGCCTTCCTCACCAGCTTTGCCATCGTCATGCCGCTCATCGGCGCGACCGTCGGTGGTCTGCTCGCAGTGAGCATGGACTTCTCCACCGGTGGCGTCGCGCTGCTGGCAACGCTCGGTGCCAGTGCGTCGTATATCGCGGCGCCGGCAGCCCTGGGCGTCGCCCTGCCAAAGGCGAACCTGAGCCTGCCACTGACCGCATCGCTGGCGATCACTTTCCCGTTCAACGTATTGATCGGGATACCAATCTATCTCTCGCTCGCAACGTATATACACACGCTGTTCGCGTAAGCGATCACACAATAACGCGCAGAATCAACGCGCCTCTGTCTGGAAAAATAACGCGATGAGCCCCGAGCGTGTGTGTGCGCCCGGGGCGATCATGGAGGACACGCAGCAATGACTGCTGTACGAAAACTTATTGAACACGAATCATTCGGCGGGATACTGCTGGTATCCGCCGCCGTCATCGCCATGCTGCTGGCGAACTCCGCATTGCAGGGGTTTTATTTCGACGGGCTGAACACCACCGTTGCCGTCATTTTTGGCGACTTCGCGATCCAGAAACCGCTGTTGCTGTGGGTCAACGACGGACTCATGGCGCTGTTCTTTCTCCTGGTAGGCCTGGAAATAAAGCGCGAAGTGCTGGAAGGCCACCTTTCTTCCAAGGATCAGGTGATATTGCCCGGCCTCGCGGCCATTGCAGGCATGGCATTCCCGGCACTCATCTATACCGCAATTAATTTTGATAACCCGGAAACCATGCGCGGCTGGGCGGTGCCCTCGGCAACCGATATCGCCTTTGCCATCGGGGTATTCACCCTGTTTGGCAAGCGCCTGCCGGTCAGCCTGAAGCTGTTTCTGCTGTCCGTCGCTATTTTTGATGACATCGGTGCCATCCTGATTATCGCGCTGTTTTACAGCAGCGACCTGTCCATGGTGTCACTGGGCGTCGCATCCGCAGGTTTCGCGGCACTGTTTATGCTGAACCGGGCGCGTGTTACGAATCTCGCCCCCTATGTACTGATCGGCATCATCATCTGGATCGCGGTGCTGAAATCCGGTGTGCACGCGACGCTCGCAGGCTTCCTTACCGCCTGGTTTATCCCGCTGCGGGTCAACCGCGCCAAGCCCCGTGTGCCGCTGCATCGTATGGAGCACGGGTTGCTGCCCTGGGTGACGTTAATGATCCTGCCGGTTTTTGCCTTCGCCAATGCCGGTGTCTCCCTGAGCGGTTTTTCCATCGAGCGTTTGCTGAACCCGGTCACCCTTGGCATCGCCCTCGGATTATTTTTCGGTAACCAGGTGGGGATCTTTTCCACCACATGGCTGACCGTTAAGAGCGGTCTCGCCCGCCTGCCCGCTGGCGCCAACTGGCTCCATGTATACGGCGTCGCGCTACTGTGTGGTGTCGGCTTCACCATGAGCCTGTTTATCGGCACCCTGGCGTTTGAAGGGTACCCACCGGCCTACCAGGAAAATGTAAAAGTGGGTGTGTTGCTCGGGTCCTTCCTGTCGGCGTTTGCCGGTATCGCGGTGCTCTATTACGCCTGCCGCAAACCTTCGGAAGAAGGGAGCAGCCGTAACGAACAGCGCGCCGGAATTTTCCAGGCATCATCCGCTGGCAAAGCGTAATCGTACAAACTTAAGGAGGTTGCTGGACCGCAACGTCAGGCATAAACAAGCGGCAGGGAATGACCATTGCAGCGACCTGTTTGTGCCTGACTCGCCACATTAAGCTTTAACTGTGTAAGTGCAGCTCGCCATATCGACTGAGCCGCCGAGGGAGGCAATATGAATCTGCAGATCATCTCGCTGGAAGGACAGACGTATCTGGTAAACACCATTGATGAGAACGGTGTTCACCCGCTGGAGGACCGCAATAGAAGGCCCAAGCAGTTCCATTGCCTCGAGGAAATCAAGGATTACCTCAATCCCCGCGCATACGATGAAGTGTGGCTGGAGCAACGCACACCCTACGAGGAAATGTGTGGACTGGGGGACGATACGGGTCCACTCCGGGTACAGCTGCACTGGAGCTAATCATCCGCAGCGCGCACTCCATAGCAGGGACACCACTGGATAAGCGATCTTCCTACAGCAAAAGCACGAGGCTGAGCCTTAGCTGCGTGCTTTTGCTGAACGAGTTCACTCTGCGCTGTTGATTTCTACCCAGTTCTCGTTGGCCTTGCTGATATTACCTCCGGTATCCCTTTCCCAGATCTCGAACGATTTTGCATTGTTGTTCAGGTACAGCTTGCCATCGATGATGACCCAGCTGTCCGGGCGCGGTGGTGCCTCAAAACCCTTGGACATGGCGTAGGCACAGTGACCGCCGTAAGCGGGCACGTACTTTGCAGGGTCTGCCGCGAACAGATTGCGGTTTTCTCGTGTGGCAAAGCGCCAGGTCACATCGCCCCAGTCATAGGTGATACTGGCGGAGCCTTTTACCGCTTTTTCACCAGGTTTAAGGCTGTAATAGGCAACAACGTCGGCGCCCTTGAGGGCATCACGGAAGAAGTGAGAATAGACATTCTTGTCGGCGGAGATAGCCGCTGATTGGACAGGGCTCGCTTGGGGCTGGCTGTCCTCGGCCAGCGCAAATGTGGAAATGAACCCTAATAGTGCGGCGAGAGCGGTACGTAGCAACATAAAACATCCTTGAGTATGTGTTCAAAGTATTTTTATAGGCTTTGGGTACGTAACTAGATCACCCGCTTCGAGTGTACGGGAAAAGCCGGCACTGGGTAGGGGGTAACCGCGGGTTTGTTGGTGTGCCCGCGGAAAGTTGCGGTGACATGAAGGCTTGCTGCGCCACTGGGAGTATCACAATCGTCCATTCTTCTGCCCACCTTGTAGCAGGAGAACGTATAACCCACGAAATCCGCTCGGCGCGAGTCGCCACCTTTTGCTATACCTAGCAATTGAATGACAAGACCGGTATTTTCTGTGGGTAACGCGGAACTTTTTGCGACGGTCTGATGTATAAATTCTGACCAACTAATAAATCGATAAACCAAAGTCACAAAATAAGCACAGGTTCCTACAGGAACCGTTGAGGAAAGAATAATGCTTCCCCACCTTCAGCTGAAACGCAGCCGTACCTGGCATATTGGCCCGCTTCTGGCGGCACTGCTCGCACTCGGCGGTTGCGGCGCACCCTCCGACCCCAGCTCCGAAACCAGCAAGCAAACTGCGGTCAAACTGGACCCAACCAAGCTGGCAGCCGACCAGACTCTGGTGCGCGGCGGCGGTTCTGAACCTGAGACCCTCGACCCCCACAAGATCTCCGGCACTCCCGAGTCGGCTATCTTACGCGACCTGATGGAGACTCTGGTAATCGCATCTGCCGACGGCGGTGTGCGCCCGGGTGTAGCCGAGAGCTGGGAGACCACCGACAACCAGCATTACTTCTTCAAGATCCGCGAAAGCGCCAAGTGGTCGAATGGTGACCCTGTCACCGCGGAAGATTTTGTCTATTCATGGCAACGAATCCTGGATCCAAAAACCGCGTCCAAGTACGCCTGGTACCTAGCCGCCGGTAAGGTGAAAAATGCTCAGGATATTGTCGATGGCAAGCAACCACCGGAAAACCTCGGTGTAGAAGCGGTAGACGCAAATACCTTCAAGGTTTCTCTCGAAGCACCGGTTCCCTACTTCGTTTCCATGCTGGTGCACGCCTCCACCTCGCCGGTTCACAAAGGTACCGTTGAGCAATACGGCGACCAGTGGACCCGCGTCGGTAACTTTGTCGGCAACGGCGCCTTCCGGCTGACCGAGTGGGTGGTGAATGAACGCATCGAATATGTAAAAAATGAACACTACTGGGATGCTGACAATGTGAAGCTGGAAAAAGTGCGTAGCTTGCCGATTGCTTCTCCCAATGCGGAACTGAAACGCTATGAAGCCGGCGAGATTGATTTCACTTTCGAAGTGCCTATTGAACATATCAATCGTCTGCGTAAAGAGCGTGCTGATGAGGTACGAACAGCACCCTATATCGGCACCTACTATTACGAATTCAACACCACCCAGCCGCCGTTCAACGATTCTCGCGTGCGCCGCGCACTGGCCTATGCCATCGACCGCGAAATCATGGCGAACAAGGTGATGGGCCGTGGCGAGAAGCCATCATTCCACCTGACCCCGGGTATCGTAACTGGCTTTGATGCGCCGGCCACTTCGTGGAGTCAGAAGACCCAGGCCGAACGCGTGGCCAAGGCCAAGGAGCTGCTCGCGGAAGCCGGCTACAACGCACAAAACCCGCTCAAGTTCAGCGTGCTCTACAACACCAACGACAACCACAAAAAGGTTGCGGTAGCGATCACCGCCATGTGGAAGCAGACTCTGGGCCATGTGGATGTCACCTTGGAAAACCAGGAGTGGAAAACCTATCTGGACACGCGCGCCAATACCGACTTTGATATTGCCCGCGCGGGCTGGATTGGCGACTACAACGAGCCGTCCACCATGCTGAAACTGTTGCTGACCGACGGCGGCAGTAATTACTCAAAGTACAGCAATCCTAAGTACGATGAGTTGTTTGCGAAAAGTGCCAAGGAACTGGATCTCAACAAGCGTGCGGAATACTACGCACAGGCGGAAGAGATCCTTGCCGAAGATATGCCAATCGCACCCATCTATCAGTACGTTACCCAGCATATGGTTAAACGGCACGTTGGAGGCTACGCGCCGGACCCACTGGATAACTACTACTCCAAGGACATGTGGATCATCGAGCACTAATTGATACAAAGCCCGGGAACCCGTTGTGGTTCCCGGGCTTTTTCAATTCCAGGGGGACCCAAAGTTCCCAAGAGGTATGGAAGCGCTTCAGAACAAGTAGGTTCCAAACTAAAGCTATAACAGAAGACGCTTATGTTGAGATTTATCGCCAAGCGCGTGCTGGAAGCCATTCCCACGCTGTTTATTCTGATTACCGTCTCTTTTTTCCTGATGCGCTTTGCGCCGGGAAATCCCTTCTCCGCCGAAATTGCCATGACCCCAGAAGTGATGGCAAATATCGAAGCCAAGTACGGTTTCGACAAACCGGTGCACGAACAATATTTCAGTTACCTCGGTGGCCTGCTGCAGGGCGACCTGGGGCCCTCATTTAAATACAAGGACTTCACGGTAAACGAGCTGGTTGCGCAGGCCTTTCCGGTTTCCCTGAAAATCGGCCTGCTGGCGTTTATCGTGGCGGTGACCTTCGGGGTTACCTTCGGCACCATCGCCGCCCTGCGCCAGAATACCTGGCTCGACTACACCATCATGACCGGCGCCATGGCCGGGGTGGTGATCCCCAGTTTTGTACTGGCACCGCTACTTGTGCTGATTTTCGCCATCGGGCTCGACTGGTTACCCGCGGGCGGCTGGCATAACGGCGCGACACCTTATGTGGTCTTGCCTGTGATCGGTATGTCCCTGTACTACATCGCCTCCATCTCGCGAATTATGCGCGGCAGCATGATCGAGGTGCTGAACGCCAACTTTATTCGCACCGCCAAGTCCAAGGGCCTGTCCACCCCCTACATCATCGTACGCCACGCCTTGCGTCCGGCAATCCTACCGGTACTTTCCTACCTCGGCCCGGCGCTGGTGGGAATTATTACCGGCTCGGTAGTGATCGAAACCATTTTCGGTTTACCCGGTATCGGCCAGCTGTTTGTAAACGGCGCCCTGAACCGCGATTACTCCATGGTGCTCGGGCTGACCATTCTGGTTGGCGCCCTGACCATTACCTTTAATGCCATCGTCGACATTTTGTACGCGGTGGTCGACCCCAAAATCCGCTACGCATAACCAGAGGCTTACGAGATGTTATCCACAACAGCCAATAAAGAAGCGGTCGAAAACTTTTCCGAACAGCTGGAGGTCAAGGGCCGCAGCTTGTGGGACGACGCCCGCCGTCGTTTTTTCAATAACCGTGCCGCGCTCACCAGCCTGGTGATCCTCGGGTTTATCACCCTGTTTGTTTTTGCCGGGCCAATGCTCAGCCAATTCGCGTTTGACGAGGTGGACTGGGGTGCAATGCACGCGGCACCGTCGGTGGCCAGTGGCCATTTCTTCGGTACCGACTCCCTCGGTCGCGACTTGTTTGTGCGCACCGCCATGGGCGGGCGTATCTCGCTGATGGTCGGCGTAATGGGTGCACTGGTGGCGGTATTGATCGGCACCCTGTACGGCGCCACTGCCGGTTTTGTTGGCGGCCGTACCGACCGCGTGATGATGCGCACCCTGGAAATCCTTTACTCCTTCCCGTTTATGTTCTTCGTCATCCTGCTGGTGACATTCTTCGGTCGCAACATCCTGCTGATCTTTATCGCCATTGGTGCAGTGAGCTGGCTGGATATGGCGCGTATCGTGCGCGGGCAGACCCTGAGCATCAAGGGCAAGGAATTTGTCGAAGCGGCCACCGTGTACGGTGTTTCCAAGTGGGCGATGATCACCCGACACATCGTGCCCAACGTGCTCGGCATTGTTGCGGTGTATGCAACTCTGCTGGTCCCGCAGATGATCCTGTTTGAATCTTTCCTCAGCTTCCTCGGCCTGGGTGTACAGGAGCCGATGACCTCCTGGGGCTCGCTGTTGAACGAAGGCGCGCAGACCATGGAAATTGCCCTGTGGCAATTGATTGTGCCGGCCGTATTTATGGTCACCACCCTGTTCTGTTTTAACTTTATCGGCGACGGCCTGCGCGATGCGCTGGACCCGAAAGATCGCTAAGGAGCTGCGCCATGACTTTATTGAATGTGAAAGACCTGCGCGTGGAATTCACCACGCCGGAAGGGGCGGTAACCGCCGTCAACAACCTGAACTTTTCCCTGAACGCCGGTGAAACCCTGGGCATTGTTGGCGAGTCCGGCTCGGGTAAAACCCAGACCGTGTTTTCCATGATGGGTTTGCTGGCCAAGAATGGCATCGTTAGCGGCAGCGCCAAGTTCAAGGGGCAGGAAATCCTCGGCTTACCGGAGCGCGAACTCAACAAGATTCGCGCAGAAAAAATCGCGATGATTTTCCAGGACCCAATGACCTCCCTGAACCCCTATATGAAAGTGGGGAATCAGCTGGCCGAGGTGCTGGTGAAGCACAAGGGCATGAGCAAGAAAGAAGCGCTCGCGGAAGCAGTGCGCATGCTGGATGCGGTAAAAATTCCTGAAGCGCAAAAGCGCCTCAACATGTACCCACACGAATTCTCCGGTGGTATGCGCCAGCGCGTGATGATTGCGATGGCGCTGCTGTGCAGCCCGGAACTGCTGATTGCCGACGAGCCCACCACGGCTCTGGACGTTACCGTACAGGCGCAGATCCTGGCGCTGCTGAACGAACTGAAGCGCGACTTCAACACCGCCATTATCATGATCACCCATGACTTGGGCGTTGTTGCCGGCGCTTGCGACAAGGTACTGGTGATGTACGCCGGCCGCACCATGGAATACGGCAGCGCGGACGATATTTTTTATCGCCCGACCCACCCCTATAGCGAAGGCCTACTCAAAGCCATTCCACGGCTGGACAGCGTCGGCGAGGAACTGCCGACCATTCCCGGCAACCCACCTAACCTGTTAAGCCTCCCTGCCGGCTGCCCGTTCCAGGAACGCTGCCACTGGGTGCAGGACCGCTGCCGCCAGGAGGCGCCGGCACTGCACAATTTTGATGCCGAACGCCTGCGTGCCTGCCATGCAGATGCCAATCAGATTCTGGAGGCCAGCTAATGACTGTTGCAGAAAAAGAATTGCTGCTGGATGTGCAGGACCTGAAAGTGCATTTCCAGATCAAGAAAGAAAATGCCTGGCCCTGGACTAAACCAGCCAACCTGAAAGCGGTGAATGGTGTAGACCTGCAACTGTATGCGGGTGAAACCCTGGGCGTGGTGGGTGAATCCGGCTGCGGCAAGTCCACCCTGGCACGGGCAATCATCGGCCTGATCAAGGCCACCGACGGCAACGTGCTGTGGCTGGGACAGGACCTCACCGAGCTGGACGACAAGGCGCTGCGCGCGACCCGCTCGGATATCCAGATGATCTTCCAGGATCCACTGGCCTCCCTGAACCCGCGTATGACCATCGGCGACATTATTGCCGAACCCCTGCGCACCCTGCGCCCGGATATCCCCAAACAGGAAGTCAGCGACCGCGTACAAGCGATGATGATGAAGGTGGGCCTACTGCCCAATCTGGTCAACCGCTACCCCCACGAATTCTCCGGCGGCCAGTGCCAGCGTATCGGCATTGCCCGCGCGCTGATCCTGGAGCCGAAGCTGATCATCTGTGATGAGCCGGTATCCGCGCTGGACGTTTCTATTCAGGCGCAGGTGGTCAATCTGCTGAAGCAGTTACAGCGGGAGATGAACCTGTCGTTGATCTTTATCGCCCACGACCTGTCGGTGGTAAAACACATCTCCGACCGCGTGGTGGTGATGTACCTGGGTAATGCCGTGGAAGTGGGTACTGCGGACGCGCTGTTCGCCGATCCCCAGCACCCGTACACCCAGGCCCTGATGTCGGCGGTGCCGATTCCGGACCCGGAGGTCGAGAAGGGCAAAGATATCCAGCTGCTGGAAGGCGAGTTGCCATCCCCTATCAACCCGCCCAGTGGCTGTGTGTTCCGCACGCGCTGCCCCCATGCCGATGCAGTCTGTGCCGAACAGGTGCCGGCACTGAGTGGCAGCGCAGAGCACCAGAGTGCCTGTTTGCGCCTGGATGCTTTGCAGGCCGGCTGATTCAAAAATTAGCTGGAGCCATGCCTGTAAAAATGGCTGGGTAAACTTGCGCACCAATAAACTGCAGAGTAGCTAGGCCAGCTATAAAAAAGCCCGAACATTAATGTGTCCGGGCTTTTTTCTATCGCATAAATGATTGCAAGCCTTCAACGACCTGGAAGCTGCCAGTTTACGATCGGCGGCTGATCATCAGCCTGGCACAACCAGATAATCGCGCGCAATCCGCGCCGGTGATTACCTTCTGTGTCGAAGAGCTGACTCCAGTCGTCAGCCGTGAAGGGGCGCCCTGCAAGGCGAAACTGAGCAATAACTTCTTCCCAGCTTGCCCCGGCCATTGTCATAGACTCACTGGTACCGTAATCAGTTTCGATCGCGAGATCGACACTATTTCCCTTGCGATTTACTCGCGTTATTTCGCCCTGCCAGGAGGTCAGCTGATTCCTGTCACAGGTAACGTATTCGGGCACGGCGAGCCGTTGCGCCGCCACTTCCGAAGAGCCCAAGAGGCTGAGCATGCACACGAAAATGAAATGGTAGATGGTATTCATAGGTAGCAGTATAGCGGGGGGTGTTAGCCCCCCGTATAACCATTACAGACCGCGGTAGGTATTACTTTGCTCATCGGCACGTGCCGACTGGCCTTCAGAAAATTCATACATACAGCTGTCGTCAGTGTAATCCATGAAGTTTGTGATCGGATCCAGTCCAGCTGCGTTTTTACCTTTTGTACAGGAATCGCGCCCTACCGGACACCCGTATGCTGGCGATTTTTCCGCAGGTGTATCGGCAACATAATCCCCACTTCCGGAGCACCCACCCTGAAAAGTGTGGTACAGGCCCAGCCAGTGCCCGACTTCATGAGTCAGTGTATCCCCTTCATTGTATGGGGCCGCATCGCCGCCAGGCATTGAGTCCGTTAGAATCACCACGCCGTCATCCAATGGAGCAGACGCATAGCTGCTCGGGAAGGTAGCCCATCCAAGCAGACCATCGCCAATATTCGCCGCGTAGATATTCAGCGTGCCGGCATCGCCCTGACGCAGAGCAGTTTTCATCTGCTGTTCCGCAGACGTGTTATACCCGACATTGTACCAAGCATTGTTCGCAGTCACCGTGGTCGCGACCAGGTTGAATGTAAACGGCGTGCCGGCGTAGGCATCGTTGAGCACGGCCATCTGCGAGTTGATTTCACCACTGGAGAGCGCGCCATTATTGGAACTGTCAGTGATTACATGAAAATGGACATCGACACTCACCGAACCAGCCGGACGCGGTGTATAACCGCCGTCATCTCCACCACCCGGTTTGCCCCGCATGGCAGTAAAGTGCTGCTCCTTCAGAGCTGCCTCTTGGATTGAGGGATGCTTGGTGCCGCAGCGCTTGAACTTGGCATTATTGTTTGCGTTGTCCATGGCAGCACCGCTTTGCGCAAGTGCGACACCCGGTGACGCTAACAGACATAGAGACAGAACTGTTTTGATTGATACTGAGAGAGCGGTTTTTTTCATAACCCTGACCTTAACTTTATTATTCGAGTGGATACCTCTTCAGACCGAACCAACCTTCGTCTCTTAACCAAACTAAAGTCAATAGAACTAGTGCATACGGTTATAATAACGGCGTTAAATCCTTTATTTTGGCACCGTTTTCAAAACAGGGATCACTAGGACCTTTCTTTCTTCGCTACAAAAAAATCGACAGCACAGCAATAGGCACTTTAGTGCCAATTAAAAGTTCTCGTTATTTGGTCGCGTATCCACTGTATCCGGTTTCTGTGCACGAAAGAGTTACGACGAGATAAAAAACGGCCGCGCCATCAATGGCGCGGCCGTGCTTAGCGGTTGTCATTTTACAGTGTCAAACGACACTGAAAGGCTGCCTAGAAATTGACGTGTAGACCACGTTCGTAGATGGCTACCATAAAGTCACCAGCCTGATCGCGGAGCACAGCCAGCTCGGCATTGGTTTGGCTTCGCCAGAAGTCTTTTGCACGACTCTCACAAGGGAAGCGCGTCAGCATGAGAACTTCCGCGCCTGACTGGGCACCGTGCACTACTGTACTGGGTGATTGCTGCGTCAGTACCAGGCCATCATAATCTTCCACTTCCTCGGCGTAAGCTGCCCGATAACTGGCCAGAGCGCCTTCACTGCGTAATGTGCCACTGTGCACCAGATAAGCCGTGCGGTTACAGCTATTGCTATAGCCACTCTGGCCGCTATCCGTCACATTGATCGACACACAGCCCGACAGGACAGTGAATAAAGTGGCCACTAGCGCTACTCGAATCATCATTGGTTTCTCTCGATTTACTACGAATGGATCATATCGGATAGTTAGACGCACGTTGTCGATGCTTGGATGCGGGAAAGATGAAAACAATCCTGCGACAATCTGGCGCAGTAATTGAATCCAAAAGCGTCTTATGTTCAGCACCACAAGACGACCCCCACCATCGTGTATTCCAGTTGCCCCATGCTGAACGGGTGCGGTTCTGGAAACTGAAGAGGAACACATGCAGATTCTCGACGAGCATCTGGCGGACGTCACCCCCACTAGGTCTGGGCATTAGCGTATGGCGGTACCGTGGAGTAAAAAACAGTAACCGTAAAATTTAGCTGCTGATATTCAGCACCACCTTGCCAATGGAATTGCCACTGCGCAGGCACTCGATGGCATCGTGGGCCTGCGCAAAGTCGTATTCGTGACCAACATGGGGGGCGGGTAAATCCAGGCTCGCGCAGCCGCCTAACAGCTCATCGAACAATGCCTGTTCCTGCCATAACCAGATCAGGTTAAAGGCCAGCACGGATTTGTTGGTGCTGATCATGTCCATCACATCGTAGCGCGGACGCTTCAGGTACAACCAGGCCGCTTTCAGCCAATTAGGTTTATCGCCCGGAGTAAACTCCGCCGCACCAAATACTACCAGACGCCCGGTCGGCGCAAGCGCCGCGAAACACTGCTGCTGGAGCTTGCCGCCAATCCCGTCGAGAATGGCATGCAGTGGCTGCCCGCCCAGTTGCAGTTTTAACTGATCGGCAAAATGTTCGCCGCGCACAATCACATCGGTAAAACCCTGCGCGGCAAGAAACTCACACTTGTTTTCAGAACTGACCGTGCCGATGGGGATGGCCCCCATCTGCTCCACCATGCGCATCGCCTGCAAACCCACACCGCCCGCAGCACTTTGAATCAACACCTGCTGCCCCGGCTTTACTGCCGCCAGATTGGTCAGCGCATAGTAGGCGGTGAGGCTCTGGGCGGGAAAGGCGGCACCTTCGGCAAAACTCCAGGCATCCGGGATCTTGCGGCAGTGTTGCGCGGGAATATCGATCACGGTGGCATAGCCACCAAAACGGGTACAACCGTACACACGGTCTCCCACTTTTAAATCGGTTTGCGTATCCGCGGCCACTTCACTTACCACTCCGGCAAATTCCAGGCCGGGGATAAAGCTGCCTTCCGGCGTAGCGGAGTACAAACCGGTCAGCGCAAAAATATCCGCGAAATTAAGCCCGACGGATTTCACCGCCACGCGCACCTGGCCACTAACGAGGGGCGCAAGCGGCTCCTCTAGCAGCCGTAGATTGCTGATCGCACCGGCCTTGCGTGTACGCCATACGTGCCGGATTTGCTCCATCTGTCATTCCTTAGTTTATTTTCCCAAACCTAATTAGGACCGGTACTGTATCGCCTCTATATCGGTATATGAGAGTAACGATATTTCACGACCCAGCGCCAGTGAACCGTGCATGGATGAGCGGTCGATGTGAAGTTTGTCCCACTTCCACACATGCTGTATAACCATACAGCCCCTGGATGGCGCCCATACCCTTCAACAGCAATTGATTTCCCTAGCGAAACTCCCATGGCCGAGCCCGTCGAACTGGCACCAGACTATTACCTAAGCAATTTCCACGCCCTCGTGGAATTTGTGGTAACGCGCTATGACGCGCTGCTGTCTGACGAAGAGCGGTGTTTCCACCAGTGCTTCTGCGCACTCGATACCGATAGCCAGAAACTCTATGTACGCCTGCTGTCACGCAAGGGAGTGCCCTCCACCGCTGGTGCACTCTTTCGGCAATCCAAACTGGCGTACCAGGAAATTCACAACCTGCCGCACGCGGTGGAAACCCTGGCAACTGCTGGGCTGTTCCTGCGCGATCCGGCCCTGGACCTGACAGACATTCTGCCGCTGTTCACCAAAAACGAACTGCTAGCCTGTAGCCTCGAACCGCTGCCCAAAACACTCAAGCGCCCGGCACTGGAGCAGGCACTCCTGCAGCAAGACCACGACTCTGTTCGCGCACAGCTGACCTTTGATGAACCTCTGCTCGCGGTACAGGCGGCAGCACACTTCGAGACCTTCAAGCTATTGTTCTTCGGCAACCTGAATCAGGACCTTACCGATTACGTACTGCGGGATCTTGGACTGTTCCGCTACGAAAATTATCCGCTGGAGCAGTCGCAACTGCCATTTAAAAGCCGCGCGCAGGTCGAGCGCCATCTGCACTATTACGCTTGTCTCGCACAATTGGAGCAGGCACTCAGCGCTGATGCGCAAGCCATCACCACCCTTGCCGCCGAACTGCCGGAAAACCCGCAAGGTGATACCACACTGCAACGGCGACTGGATCGCCTGCGCCTGGCACTGGCGCGCCAGCTGGAGCGGCTGCAAGCATTGGAAGCGGCCAATACGCTGTACCAACAATGTCAGCGCCCGCCGGCGCGCGAGCGCCGCGCCCGTATCGCCGCCACTCAAGGCAATACCGATGCGGCTCTGACTATCTGTGCCCAGATACTGGCGCAACCGGAGAATGAGCAGGAGCGCGAATTCGCTGCGAGCTTCGGTCATCGCACCGCCAAGAAAACCTCGCACTGCGACACCTGGCCTGCGCCAAAGCGTTATCGGGCACCCACGCACACCGTCACCCTGACGCAAACCAATGAGCGGGTGGAAGTCCGGGCTGCACACTATCTCGCAGACGCCGCCGCCGGCAATCAGTGCTTTTATGTGGAAAACACACTGATCAACGGCGTATTGGGCCTGGCCATATGGGATATCGTATTCGCGCCAATTCCCGGTGCTTTCTTCAATCCATTCCAGGTTGCGCCGAGCGATTTTCGCAGTGCAGATTTTTATCCACAGCGGCGGGCGGCATTCACCCAGCGCCTGACCGAACTGCAGGAAACCGGGCTCGACGAATGGGTATGGCACCACTTCCGCGAGAAGCGTGGTATCGCTAACCCGCTGGTGCACTGGGACGGGCTTTCGGAGCCACTGCTGGAACTGGCACTGTCACAGATCCCCACCGAGCACTGGCTGGCACTGTTTCGCCGGCTGCTGAACGACATTGCCCATCACCGCAGCGGCTTTCCGGACCTGATCTTGTTCCCCGCTGATGGCGGCTATGAACTGGTAGAAATCAAAGGGCCGGGGGATCGCCTGCAGCAAAACCAGCAGCGCTGGCTGGCTTATTTCGCCCAAAACCAGATACCGCACCGGGTATTGCATGTTGAGTGGGATACTTTGTGACTGGCACCCTGAACGCCCCTCTGGAAGACACTGAGTGTCGCCCAACAGCAGAGGATACCCTGCAGCTCTCTGTAGGGGAGCTGGTAGCGTTTGCCTGTCGCAGTGGCGATCTGGTTAGCGAACACAGGCACGGTGGGCCCACTGCCGCGGAGGGCATCCGCGCACACCAGCGTCTGCAACGCAAACGCCCGAAAGGCAGCGAGGCGGAATATCGCCTGCAAGTAGAACTGGAGCAGGACGGTCAGGCAGTGACGCTGAGCGGGCGCGTCGACATACTCCACCCCCAGGTGGACCTGCATACCCCAGTCCAACTCGACGAGATCAAAACCACCTATGTGCCACCGGAGGCACTCGCGGAATCCGCGCGCGCCCTGCACTGGGCACAGCTGAGGATCTACGGCTTTTGCTACGGCCTGCAGCACCAGTTCACGGCAGCTACGCCGGTAGCCCTGCAAATGCTCTGGCACAACCTCAAGGACAAGAAAACCTACCCCGAATCCCGCGAGTTCCGCTGGGGAGAACTAGAGGCCTTTACCCGCGAGGCGCTCACCACCTACATACAGTGGCATCGGCGCTGGCAGGCGCACCGACATACCGTGCGCGCGTCGGCTCGCGCACTGGCATTCCCATTTCCAGACTACCGCGCCGGCCAGCGCGAACTCGCGGTAGCCGCCTACCGCTGCCTGCGCGACGGTGGCGAACTGGTGGTGGAGGCGCCCACCGGTATCGGCAAGACCATCAGCACACTGTTCCCCGCCATCAAGGCGATGGGAGAAACCCCGCTCGATCAGCTGGTTTACCTGACAGCAAAAAATTCCGGCCGCCAGGTAGTGCGGGAAACGGCCACACGCTTACATGATCGTGGACTAACCCTGTCGGTGCTGGAGATTCAGGCGCGGGACAAAACCTGTGCGTGTAGCCTGGGCCTGTGTAGCCGCGACGACGCCGGGATTTGCCCACGCACGCGCAACTTCTTTGACCGCCTGCCGGAGGCGCGTATTAACCTCCTGGGCAAACCGTTGCTGACCCCGGAAGTGATTGCCGAGGAAGCCGACCGCCTGCAGCTGTGTCCCTTCGAACTGTCGCTACAGATGCGCCCCTGGGTGGATCTGGTGGTGTGCGATTTCAACTACGTGTTCGACCCGCTGGTACAAATGCACGGTTTGCTGGATAGCAGCCGGCAACGCGCGGTGTTAATCGATGAGGCCCACAATCTAGGGGATCGCGCCCGTGGCATGTTCAGCGCAAGCCTCAAGCGCGGCGACAGCCGCCGTGCCGCAGCCGCCTGTAAAGGTTCCCACCCGAACCTGCACCGGGCTATCCAGTCTCTGGTAAGAGCGCTGGACAAATGGGTGGAGGAACAGCGCGGCAGTGCGGAAGACCCGGCAGAGAACACTGCCGAGATATCCACAGCGGCAAATTTTCCCACCGAGGGAACCAAAAATCGCGAGCTGTGGATAACTTCACTGAGCGACGGCGCACCGCAAAAGATCAGTGCCGCGGTGCAAAAAGTGCTGCTGGTTGTGAACCAGTTATGGGAGCAAGGCCAGCAACCACCCGAAGACATCAATGACTGGCTGCGGTCGCTATTTCGCTATCAGGTGATCGAACAGTCGGTGGCGGAGCAGCACCGCTGTATTACCCGCGTCCAGAGCGCTTCCAACCCGGATAGTCGCTGGCGGGAACAGGAAGTCGAATTACTTTGCCTGAATGCCGCCACCTATTTACAGCAGGCATACCAAGCCTTCCACGCGGTCATCGGGTTTTCCGCCACCCTGCGCCCGCCCGGCTACATCTGCCAGCAGCTCGGCTGGCAACAGAATGCCCCTTACCTCGCCCTGCCCTCGCCATTTCGCAGCGAGCAGCTGGGACTTTTCCTGTGCCCATACGTGGATACCCGCTACCGGGCACGGGACCGCGCCGGCGAGCACCTGGTGGAGATGATTGCTCGCACGTATCAAAGCCGCCCGGGTAACTATCTGGTGTTCTTTCCCTCCTACCGCTTCCTGCAGCAGGTGGCCGAGCGCTTTGCCAGTGCCTACCCGGAGATACCGCTGCTGCTACAGGAATCTGGTAGCTCCGACCAGCAGCGCGCGGAATTCCTGCAACAGTTTCAGGCGGGTAACCGCACCCTGGGGTTTGCCATCATGGGGGGGATCTTTGGCGAGGGGATCGACTATGTGGGCGAACAGCTGATCGGTACCATTGTGGTCGGCACCGGACTGCCGCAGGTCAATGAAGAGCAGGAACTGTTGCGAGCAACCTGGGAGCAGCAAGGGCAAAATGGCTTCGATATCGCCTATCGCTACCCCGGACTCACCCGGGTGCTGCAAACCGCCGGGCGGGTAATACGTACAGAGAGCGACCGCGGCGTAGTGATTCTGGCAGACTACCGCTTCGCCGACCCATTTTATCGGGCCCTTTACCCGCAACACTGGCAACCACACAGCTGCCGCAACGGTCAGGCGCTGTCCGACGCACTGACAAGGTTCTGGAACGAATAATTTTCTGCACGCATGGTTTTAGATCGCAAGTTTTACCGCCGCAGCCCACACCTGCGCCCCCAATCGGGCGCACAGGAAACTGTGGGCTTTAACGATGTGCGTAAACGCTTCGACTTCCGCTCCATCGCTATCGGGCGCTGGGTCACCGAGGCGGAAAAAACCCGCGCGGCGGGATTGTTTTACGGCGCGCTGGAAGACCTGATGACTATTCTGCAGGGGCCGGAATTGCTCATCTCCCTGCGCGGCACCCTCGCCTTCCAGTATGGCACCGGCGGCCGCCCGGGTATCTGTGCCCACTATGAACCCGGAACCCGCACCTTTGCCCTAGCAAAAAACGCCGGCCCCGGCTCCATTGCCCACGAGTGGTTCCACGCACTGGACCACTACCTCGCCGGCAAAGCGTTTAGCGATGCACCGGGAAACATGTTCGCCTCGGAAGCCTGGCTGCGCGAAGCCACACCGGTGCCCCACCCCGTCAATGACCGGCTGTTTGCCTGTTTCCGCGCGGTTATGCTGGACGCAAGCGGGGAGCACCCCAGTGATATGTTCCGCGCTTCAAAAGCGGCGGATAAGGCAAACGGTTGCGTCTACTACGCGTCGCCGGCCGAGATGTGCGCGCGGGCCTTCGAAGCCTTTGTGCAGGACGCAACCATCTCCAATAATTTTCTGGTGGCCGGCACCAAGGCAACGGAAGAGGCAAGATTGGGGCTGTATCCACAGGACGTACAGCGCACGCGAATCAATCTTGCCTTTACGGATTACTTCACTGTGCTGGGCGCGAGCTTGCGGCGCGCTGGTCAGCAATAAACAGGTTCATCTGCGCTTCCAGCATCTCCATGGGCACCGCGCCGTTGGCAAGCAACGCATCGTGGAATGCGCGCAGATCAAATTGATCGCCCAATTCCCGTTCGGCTTTTTCGCGCAACTCGCGAATCTTTATCTCACCCATCTTGTAAGACAGTGCCTGCCCCGGCCAGGAAATGTAGCGGTCTACTTCCGCGCGTACATTGCCTTCGGATAAGGAGGTATTGTCGGCGAGGAAATCCAGAGCCTGCTGACGGCTCCAGCCCTGGGAGTGGATGCCGGTGTCGATCACCAGGCGTGCGGCGCGCCACATTTCATAACTCAGGCGCCCGAAACTCTGGTAAGGGGTGTCGTACACACCCATCTCTTCACCGAGGCGCTCGGTATACAGCGCCCAGCCCTCGCCAAAAGCGCTCAGATACAGGTTCTTGCGGAATGCGGGGACGTCTTCCAGTTCCAGTGACAGGGCGCCCTGCAGGTGATGGCCGGGTACCGCTTCGTGCAGAGTCAGCGCGACCAATTCGTAGAGCGGACGCTGGTCCAGTGCATAGGTATTCAGCCAGTAGGCGCCGCCGCGGGTACCGCCAATCGCGGCGGGATTGTAAGACGCAGTGGTATAGTTGGGGGCGATTTCATCGGGCACCGGCACCACGCCATAGGGCAGGCGCGGCAGCTTGCCGAAGAATTCCGGCAGGCGGTAATCGATGTTCTTGGCGATGTACGCAGCTTCCTTGAGCAGCTCCTGCGGTGTTTCCGCATAGAACTGTGGATCGGTACGCAGGAACTCGGTGAACTCTTCGAAGCTGCCCTCGAACCCGCTATCTTCGATCAGCTGATTCATTTCCTCACGGATACGCTTCACTTCCGCCAGCCCAATCTTGTGGATGGCATCCGGGTCCATGTCCAGGGTCACATAAGTACGAATGGCATGGCGATAGTAGTCTTTGCCACCGGGCAACTGCTCGGCGCCGAGGCTGTCGCTGGCCGCGTTCAGGTAATCGCCTTCGAGAAAGGTCGCCACGCGATCAAACGCGGGCATGGCGTATTCGCGAATGGCCTGCTTGCCGTGCGCCTGCAGACGCTGTTTGTCTTTGTCTGAAAAGCTCTCGGGAAACTTTTTGAAGGGCTCGTAAAGACTACTATTGGTCGGGTCCTGGTAAACCTGGGCACGTACCGTCGGTGCAATGCCCTCGATCACGATTTTCGGCAACACGAAACCGTCTTTGATGCCCGCGCGCATATTCGCGATATTCTCATCAAAGAAGCGACCGGTATCCTCAAGGCGTTTGATGTAATCCTCGTAGTCCGATACCTGCGGCATATTCAAGCCGCGACTGGCGCCAAGGGCGGTATTCCAGAAGCTGTAGAAGGTATTGACCGGGGTGCGGTCCAGATAAAGTTCGTTTGACTCGATGGAATTATTCAGCACCCACAGCAGCAGATCGCGGTTGACCTGTTGATCCCGCGACAGCTTGGCGGAGTCAATCTTCCGCAGGCGCTCTACAAACGCTTTTTCTGCCTGCAAGCGACGAGCGCGATCGGCATCGGCAACGCCGGGCAGGCGGTCGTTATAGCGCTTGTCACCCATGCGGCTGGCCGCCGTCGGGTTCTCTTCAAGATAGTACTGCCAGTGGTCGTCGATAACTTGCTGCAGCTGCTGCGCCGCGCTGTCAGCTAGAGCGCTGGCGCTGAAGATAAAAAGTGCAAACGCAACCAATAACCGTGGCAGGCTGCGCGAAGGGGAAAACATGACCGACATGTGGTTCTCCGGTTCTGTACCTAGTCGGTCATAAACATACCATGTCCACCGGACGCTTTGTTGTCCTATTCACATTGTCCTATTCACATTGGCCTAGTCACATTGGCCTAGTCACGCCGCCGCATACAAGTTGACCCATTCAAGAAGACCGGTTCCTTATTAAGCAATACTCTTGATCAACCCGCCTTCCGCTTTGATGCTCGACCCGTTGATGGCGATACTCAGTGGCGAAGCAACAAAGGCCACCACCGCGGCAATTTCTTCCGGATTGATAAAGCGCTGCAACAGTGACGTCGGCTCGGTCTCCTGAAAGAAGTCGCGCACAAAATCCTCTTCTGATTTGCCCTGCACTTCCGCACTCTCCTTGAGCCAGGTTTCAACTCCCGAGGTAAGCGTCGGGCCCGGCAGCACCGAATTAACGGTGATATTACGGCCGCAACCGCGGGTCAAATTTGCCATCCCGCGCCCCATGACAATTTGCGCCCCTTTGGTAACCGAGTAGTGCACCATGCTCTCCAGGCCGCGCATACCCGCCTCGCTGGAAATGTTAATCACACGACCGAAATCCTGCTCCAGCATCTTCGGGAAGTAGTAGCGCGACAGTCGCACGGTACTCATCACATTGACATCGAGAAAGTTGCGCCACTCTTCATCGGATATTTCCGCAAAGGGTTTCGGGTTAAAAATACCCATATTGTTCACAAGAACTTCAAGTGCACCATGCTTGTCGATCTCGCCACAAATTCTTTCCGCATCACCGGCGTCCGCCAGGTCACCATCGATGCCGATCGCTTCCCCATATTGTGCGAGTTCCGCCGCCGCATCCGCACTGCCAGAGCGACCATTAACGATTACCCGGGCACCCTCCTGTAGCAGGCTGACGGCTATAGCGCGCCCGATGCCTTTGGTCGAACCACTGATAAATGCCAGGCGGCCGTTTAATTGCAGGTCCATGGTTTACCTCCCGATAAATTCCCCCATAGTAGTTTCGGTCTGTTTTGGATCAAAAAGGTGCCGTTCAATGCCCGCGGGACTACACTATGCGCGCCTGCGCAATTGCTTGGGCAGATTCAAGTTGGGCAAATTCGGGCTTGTCGCCCTCGGCGCCATGCACAACCCACAACACAAGACAAATCGTTATGCAGAAGCTTCCCCTTCGAATCGACATCGTTTCCGATGTGGTTTGCCCCTGGTGTGTCATCGGGTACTACCGACTGCAGCAGGCCCTGGATAATTTTGACGAGGCCATTGATCCCACGATTAACTGGTTACCGTTCGAGCTGAATCCGGATATGCCCAGCGAGGGGCAAAACCTGCGCGAACATATCGCCGAGAAATACGGTACCAGTCCCGAGGAAAGCATTGCCGCACGCGAGCGCCTAACCAAGCTGGGTGCGGATGTGGGCTTCCACTTTGATTACTTCGATGAAATGCGCATGGTAAACACCTTCCAAGCGCATCAGTTATTGCACTGGGCAGCAATTGAGGGCAAGCAGCATGCTCTTAGCCTGCAGCTTTTTGCTGACTTTTTCAGCCATCGAAGAGATGTCAGTGCGTTCGATGTATTAATCGCCGCGGCGGAAAGCGCCGGTTTAAATAACTTCGCAGCGCGGGAGGTGCTGGCACAGCAGACCTATGCCAATGAAGTACGCCAGCTGGAGCAGGGAATCGTCAGCAAGGGGGTGCGCGGTGTGCCGCTATTTGTGTTTAATGGGCAATACGCGTTAAGTGGCGCCCAGGAAGTAACAACCTTCGAGGCGCAACTGCAGCGCATAATTGATGACAAACATACGGTTTGACACCCGTCTCAGTTCAATTTCTATCTAAGTTGAGAGTAAACATGATGCGCTTATCCATGGTAACCATGGGATGCCTTGTGGGCCTGGTCGGTCTGCTGCAGGGCTGCCAACAAAAGAATGCCGCCACGGTGCCCGCCGATGTATTCCTGAAAAATATCTCCGCCTATTGTGGCAAGGCGTTTGCCGGCAAGATCGTCGCCAATGAACCAGAAACCGATACGCCAGATCCATTTGAGGGCAAACAGCTGATTATGCATGTGCGGGGCTGTGACCAACCCGATACGCAAATCAAGATTCCCTTCCATGTTGGTGATGACCATTCCCGCACCTGGATACTCACTCGTACCGACAACGGCCTGCGCCTGAAGCACGACCATCGCCATAAAGACGGTAGCGAAGATGCTGTGACCATGTATGGCGGCGATAGCCAAACGGTCGGAACCAACAACCGACAGGAGTTTCCGGTGGATGCTGAATCCATAGCCGTGTTCAACAAAGAGGGCTTATCTGCTTCTGTGGAGAACACCTGGGCGATGGAGGTTCACCCGGGATCGATGTTTGCCTATGAACTCACTCGCCCAACCGGTCGAAAATTCCGCGTTGAGTTTGACCTCACCCAGCCTGTGGAAATACCACCGGCGCCCTGGGGGTCAGATTAGATCGCACGCGATCCGCTCGTCTCACACAGATACCCGGACAGCGCGATCTCCGCCCTGAAATACATAAACGTGCCAGTATTCAATTTCATAAAATAAATTGAATAGGCCAAAGATGATTAAGTATTTCGGGTATGGTGTCGCGCTTGCCTGCGCCCTGGGGAGTAGCGTAACGCACGCTAGTGCTAGCAATCTTGAGAATAATGCATTGGGCAATGGCGTGCTGTTGTCTGGCGGTGCAGTGGGTGACCCCTGGAAATTCTATGTGGGCAACCCAACAAATTGGCACACTCCAGTGCGCGACGGCTCCGCTAACACGCGCTCGCCGAAGAATGTACAAGTCGATTTCATAGAAGATGCTATCGGCTACAACGTAGTAGAGGCAAAGTGGCGATCGGGGAGTACCGGTCAGATACTTTGGCAAAGCAAGCGCAAACTCGACCTCGAACCGCTGGCCACTGAAGGCGGTGCTCTTAGCCTGGTATTGCGTGTGGATGAAGTACCCACTGACAAGGTGACTCTGCGAATGGATTGCGGTTACCCGTGTACGGGCTCCTTTAAACTCGGACAGATTCTCTCTGCAGTACCACAAAAGCAATGGTTCCACCTCGCGATCCCTCTTTCCTGCTTCGCGGATGCTGGCACCAAATTATCCAAGGTAGACTCACCCCTCGTTGTTATCACTAATGGCAGTTTGGGACTTTCTCTTGCGGACGTCCGCTTGGTAACAAATGCGCCTGAGAGTTCAACGATCAATTGCTCAACTTAAAGGTTTTGCTGCGCTGGACTTGCAGAATAGCGATAAAAAAATAGCCCCACCAAAGTTTGGTGGGGCTTAGGCGAAATAACCGTGAAGCACGGCGCATTGCCTGAGAGGAAACAACACAATCTGTTGTACTGAAGCTCTTACTTCTCGCGTATTAAAAAGATACCCACTCCACAATCTTTTAATTTTCTTTTTTGCCGTTGTGTTGGCCATTCGGCTTAACAGACGCGGCCCGAAGGCCGCGCTTCATCCTGTGAGATGAACTTTTAGAAGCAGCGATTCACGCTGGATGTCTCATCGTAATTCAGGCTACCGCTGACATCACTCACGCAGAACTCTACTGCCAGATTGCCGCCCGCACTTACGCTGCTCTGCAGTACCGCAACGCCATTGGCATCGGTAACGCCGGACACACCGTTTTCGATAATGCCGCTGGTGAAGTTACCGGTTACAGTGGCACCGGAAACCGGGTTGGCGTTGTTGTCCAGCACGGTAACCGTTGCCGTGCCGTACTTCTGGCCGCGACCCGCACCCACGGTACCGGTTACCACCGAAGATACATACATGTCGGTGCCAGCCGGAGGCGGCGGAGCGCTACCTTCCTGGATATCAAAGCTGATCAGGTTAAAGCCACCGGCACTGGCCATTTTCATTACCTGAATGCCGGAGACGAGCTCAACTTCTTTGGTGATATTGACCCAGTTATTCCAGGCACCAGTATTCGGCGTGCTAATCGGGCCGGAGACATCCACACCATCAAATTCCATATGGAAGCTGCCGTTGTCTGCAGCGGACGCCACACGGAAGGTAAAGGTGTAGGCACCGGCAGTCTGCACGTCGACGGTGTAGGTCAGCCATTCACCGGGATCAATCCAGCCTACGTTGGGTACACCCTCATTACTCGCCTCGATATCGACACCAACGTCAAAGCGATAGGCACCGCCCCAGTTTTCGTCGTCGATATCGTGGTAGGCAACACCCTCACCGCCGTGATCAAAATCTGCTGCGAGCAGTGGGCTAGTAGTTGGAATCGCGGTCGGTGCACCATTGAAAGGACCGGGGGGCGGCGGCGGAGGCGGAGTCGGTGCATCAGGCGCGCTACCGGCTTCGGTCAGATATGCCAGAGTGGCGGGACCGTTGATAGAGGCATTATCACCGTTAGCAGAAAGTTTGCCCGCGTTTTGGCCGCGCTCAACACTTCCCCACAAGTGACCACCACCACCCCATGGGCGCAGGGCGAAGTCGCCTGCCGGTAGCTCCAGCCATTCCCATTTCTCTGCATTGCCAATACTGGTAGCCGTCACGGTCATCGGTAGGCCGTCACCCGCCGCAGAGACATAGTTGCCGTTGTCTGCGCGCAGGCCGACATAACCGTTGCCAGCATCTACCACGGTGAAATTCTCTCCATTGGCTTTGCTATAGGTGGCCTTGTTTGCGCTGAGCTTGTCTCCATCCAAACTCACGAACATTCCCTGTCCACGACTATAGATACCAATCTCCGCACCCAGTGGAATGTTGGGCGCGCCGCTGGCCGGCCAAGTGGTTTCCGCCAGTTCGGGCTTCCACACAGTACCAGCATTATCCAGCTTGTTTTTCAGGTTCTCCAAGTCCAAATCATTCGCGCCCAGCCACTGGAACTGCTGCCAGCCGATGTGATACGTCTCAAACGCAGCGTTGTAGCCGTTTTCTGTATCGCCCGGCCAGAACTCGGTACAGATCAGCGCAGGGTAGTCCGTGCTGGCCAGGAACGGTGCGATGGTCTTTTCGATATCCGGCAGGTTCCAATAGCCATGGAAAGCGAAACCGGCGTTATCCCAGGATACGCCCTGTGCTTTCAACTGGTCGGCGCCTGCAATGGCCGCGCTACCGCCGAAGAAGGACATAAATGAACCCAACAAGATCATGGTGTCCGGCGCAATGCCACGGATATGGTTATACATGATCAGCTGGTTGTCCCAGTCCTGCTGGGTCCAGTTCGATAATGTTGAGGGCGCCGGCTCATTGTGCGCCTCGAAAATCACATGGGTTTCGTTCTTGTAGCGCTCGCCATACAGGGACCAGAAATCCAAGGTCTTTTGCATACTGTGGATCGCACCGTTTTCACCGTTATTACCCACGGTAATAATCAGATACAAATCCGCGGCACGAGTACGTGCGACCAGTTCATCGGCGAGCGCCAGATTAATGCCAACGGGATCAGGGTTTTGGCCCGCATCACCCTCAAGATATACGTGCACGGTGTTATAACCATACTCCGTATTCAACGCATCCAAAGACTCCTGCGACGGCATTACCGCGGGTAAAGTCCCATATGGATCACCACCATCGAAAGACAAGCTGACACCACGTAACGTAGTGTTTTTATCGGAAAGGATGACATTGTAGCCAAGTGACTGATCAATGTGCGGACGGTCCCGCACGGCCAGTGCATCGTTCGCGGCCAAAGTCATACAAAGAGCGATCCCTGCCGTACATATGCGCCGCCATCCTGGCTGCACTCTTCTCATCAAGATATTCATCGGAGATATCCTATATTTATTGTTATGCCGGCTCGGATACTGCAGACAAACCTTATATTTCTTTCCGTGCCGAGCTTTGGGCACCCGGTATATTGCATTGCTACCGGTAAGAGGTACTGCTACATCAAGTTCTAACGGCTAAAGAGAACGTGAAATTGGTCAAGCGCTTTTTCGGGCAAAGTTCGCCCCTCAGCATTAATAATTTGCTGAAAAATTTTCTATTTTATTGATGCGGCGCGACTGCGCCGCCCAGTGAGTTTGCTAGCTGTTAAATTAGCTACTGCAAGTCATATGATGTTTCGCCGGCGAGCCGATGGATATGCGACTGAAACTAAGCTGCATGGTGCCGTCGGTCGATAGCTGGAAGGGCATATCGACTTTACTAAAGTCCATTTCTCCACTTCCGAAACAGCTCAAGTCAACACTCAACTTTTGCCATTCGGATATCGAGAGATTTTTTACCAGGTCCGACACTTCCACTTTTGCACCACAATTGTCGCCACAGCGCATCTGGGCGAATATTGATGCGCTCGGCTTTTTGTCGAGGCGCACTTCTGCGACCAATGCACCATCCGCAACCAAGTACTCAGAAAGATCGAGTCGATTCCACGCCTTCAGGTACACCGAGCCGGTGCCGTTCCCGAGCCATTCGATGGAGCGCGCATCTTCCTGCATGTTGCGATCGATAGCCGCAATACTCATATGCGCATTATTGTGACGATTACCGGTCATTTCGAGCTCGGCACCCTGATCATCACCAATAAATAAATGCCAGGGTTCCATTGGTCGCGCGGCAAACAAATCCAGTTCTGCCAATTCCGACACATCAATTTGTGGACGCTCCTCATTCAAGCGAGCAAGGGAAACTTCGTCGTCAGCGCTCATACCAAATCCGTACTCGAATAGCGCTGTTGTTTTGTCATCGTGGCGATTTACCACTTTTTGCGCGAGACTCTCCGGCCAGCTAAATGAAAGCTTTCCGGTAAAGTCATGATTAATCGATCCATCACTGTTGCGGAAAAGGACGTCGGCGACCGCGGCGCCCTCGCTCCCCGGTAGCCAGGCGACAACAAAGGCATCAGAAGCGTTAATTTCCGCATTCACCCAAAGAGGACGGCCAGTCAGAAAAACGGAAACCACCGGGATACCCTGAGATCGGAGTTTATTTAGTAACTTCAGATCTTTGCGATTACCGGCCTGGTATTCGAGGGTCTTCAGGTCACCCTGCATTTCTGCGTAAGGATTCTCACCAAACACCACAATGGCAACATCCGCGTCAAAACCCTCTTCGATATCGCCCGACACACTCAGTTTGGCGACGCCGCCAGCTGCCTCAACAGAAGACTGAATGCCGTCATAGATTGACGTACCACCCGGAAAATCCGAATTTGAGTTTCCGGTCCCCTGCCAGGAAATCGTCCATCCCCCCGATTGCTTACCGATGTTATCGGCCCCATCTCCGGCAACCAGTACACGCATATCGCGCTGCAGCGGTAGCAACCGATTTTCATTTTTGAGAAGTACCAGAGACTCGCGTACCGCCTGGCGCGCAACCTCCCTGTGTGGCTCGGAACCGATAATGTCGAGTTCACCGGCGAGTGGACGTTGTGACGGGGGTGCGTCAAACAGACCCGCACGTAATTTCACTCGTAGAATACGGGTTACTGCATCGTCCAGACGCTGCTGCGGAATTTCACCCGTCTTCACCTGGTCAATGGTGTTGTGATACAGGGTCTTCCAGTCTGCATTGGACGCCATAAACATATCGAGGCCGGCGTTTATCGACTGTGCGCAACTTACTTCACTACAGCCGGGCACAAATGCATGCCCAAGCCAGTCACCCACTACAAACCCGTCAAAGCCCATCTGCTCCTTGAGAACCTCCGTGAGCATGTAGTGACTGCCGTGCAGCTTTTCACCATTCCAGCTGTTGAACGACGCCATGACGGTTTGCACACCGGCTTGCAGAGATGAGAAATAGCCCTGGCCGTGAATCTCCATCAATTCACGCTCTGTCAGCTTGGTATCACCGCGATCGATACCGTTTTCGGTACCTCCGTCACCAATAAAATGTTTTGCCGTCGCGACTAATTGCCCCGATCCAAAACGCCCGCGCTCGTCGCCCTGGATACCACGCACAATTTCACCAGCGTATTGGTAGATAAGCTCCGGATCTTCCGAGTAGCCTTCATAGGTACGGCCCCAGTGATCATCTCGCGGTGCGGCGACAGTGGGTGCGAACAACCAGTCAATTCCGGTCACCGCGACTTCACGAGCGGTTACCTCACCTATCTTGCGCATCAGCTTGGGATTGCGGGTCGCACCGAGACCGATATTGTGTGGAAACAATGTGGCTCCGATCACATTATTGTGACCGTGCACGGCGTCTGTGCCCCAGATAATCGGAATTGCGCGCCCGCCCTTCGATGTATCCATGGAGGCGAAGTAGTATTTATCCGCAAGCGCAATCCAGTCTTCGGGCGTTGCGTATTTGTTATTCCCAGGGAAACTGCCTCCACCGTTCAGCACCGACCCCAAGTGAAAATCGCGCACATCGTCCGGTGTGGTGAACTTGATCTCCGTCTGGATGATCTGACCGACCTTTTGCTCTAGCGTCATAGTCGCCAGCAGTTCCGCAGCACGCTGCTCCAGTTCGCTGTTTGGTTGCACTTCGCTGGCGATTTTCGGCCAACCTGACGCACTGTTAGCGGACCCGGAGTTGGGGTTTTCCGCCTGCGCTATCGGCGCGCTGGGCCATTTGATTTGCTGCGCACTGTATTCGCTTTGTGGGTCCACACGCTCGCAACCCGCCATAATCAACAACAATGAACCCGCCGCGGCGGCAAATAGTGGGAAATGTTTTCTCATCATTCACTCGTCAATCGCTTAGTGGCAATCGACCCTATTAGAGTTATTCACGGATTCGACGGTAACAAACCGCCCCACCCTAGCTCCATGCGGATGCGACAAGCCGGAACATCGTTACGACAACCTACACAGCGGGTTGCCAAGTAGCGTCCACATACCCGCTCTGATCGATGGCGGGGGTTATTCCAGCGTTGTCTCGCTTTGCCATTGACAGCGTCCGCCACTCAACACTACCCTCAAGAAAAAATAATGATTGCCATGTATATAGCGAATCCTTCTCTCCACTATCCGCCAGCGTTGTCGTTGCTGCGGAGCCACAATCGACTATTCTGGGGTCTTCAGGGCGCTGGTTGGTCAGGCTATTTTTTGTTGGTTTACGTGGCCGTGGTGATCCCAAGGCTGACGCCCGACAATCTATTGATTGCGCACACACATATTTTTCTGGAGACAATGACCGGATTGCTGACGTCTCTGGCACTCAGACAGGTGCTTCGACTGGCAATACGGCTGCCCCTATCGATGGCGGCCATCGGAGCCGTCATCCTTTCCGCGCTGTTCGCCGCAGTGTGGAACTTCTTCAAGCTCTGTACTTTCGACTTTCTTTATAACTTTCCGTGGCTCAACTGGAGCTGGCACGATTTCGGCGCCTGGTATCTATTTTCCCTAACAACTATGGCCGCCTGGACAGGCCTGTATTTCGTATTCAAGTTCTATGGCGCTTTACAGGCGGAGCACCACAAGGCGCTGCAGGCGGAGAGCTCAGCACGTGAAGCGCAGCTGAAAATGTTGCGTTATCAGCTAAATCCGCACTTTATGTTCAACACAATGAACGCCATTTCCACGCTTATTCTCAAGCGGGAAAATGACACTGCCGGTGAGATGGTTGATCAACTCTGCCAGTTTTTGCGCAGCTCGCTGGACAATGATCCATCCACCCAGGTCACTCTCAAAAATGAGCTTGAAGCGTTAGATCTATATCTCAACATTGAAAAAGTTCGCTTTGAAAAACGACTTCTTATTAAAAGATCGATAGATCCTGTGACGCAGTTTGCACTGGTGCCCAACCTCCTGTTACAGCCACTCGCTGAAAATGCCATCAAGTATGCCATCGCCCCGCGCAAGCATGGCGGTGAGTTGATCATCAAAACGACCAAACAGGGTGGTGAACTGGTCATCGAAGTTGGTGACGACGGGCCTGGATTAGAAGACTCTAAGGGCGGCAATGAGCGCCCGTCCGGCATCGGGCTAAGTAATACCCGCAATCGCCTGACAACACTTTATGGAAGCAACCACAAATTTTCCCTGAAAAGCCATGCAAACGGGCTGACTGTGGAAATTCGTATTCCGTTTCAATCCGGGAGCACGGCGAATGGCACAAAGTAAGTTAAATACGCTTCTCGTAGACGATGAACCACTGGCACTGGAGGGGCTGCGATTACGCCTGTCGCAAATCGATCAAGTGGAGATAATCGGTGAATGCAGCAGTGGCGAAGAGGCTATTGAGCTTAACAATATGCTTAAGCCAGACCTTATCTTTCTCGATATGGAAATGCCGGGCATTAACGGTTTGGAAGTCGTTGAAGAACTGCGCACATGTTCTGACCCGATTATTATTTTCGTCACGGCTTACGATAAATATGCAGTTGATGCATTTGAACTAAATGCAGATGACTATCTGGTAAAGCCGGCAAGCCTTGGGCGCCTGAAACAAGCTATAGATCGCGCGCAACAGCGCCATGTACCGTTAGCAAATGATGGCTGTCAGGAAAAACTCATGGCGGCTTTGCACGATGTATCCGGGATCTCGATGCCCGAACTCGAAGAATGGCTTGATAGTGATGTACCGCTTCCCAGCGGGTACCCGGATAAACTGGAAATTAAAAATTCAGACAATGAAACTGTAATGGTGCCGACAGGCTCAATCGACTGGATTGATGCCGCAGGTGACTACATGTGTATCCATGCTGCCGGCGAGACACACATACTGCGTATTACCCTCAAGAAACTTCAGCAACTGCTGAACCCGAAACTGTTCTTTCGCATTCACAAATCCACCATAGTTAATGCTGAACGCGTGTCCAAGATTATTCCACTGCGTAATACAGAATGTATTCTGGTGCTGGATGGCGATATTCAACTTAAGGCAAGCCGCAATTTTAAGGATCAGGTCCACGCACTGCGCAGCCGTCAGGCGACACACGCCTAATCCCAGTTAGGACCCTGCAGGTTATCGCAGGTAGATCTCACCTTGTCGTGCAGTCCCGCAGTGTCTGCGCGACGTCTAGGGCTTCTCTCCCGATACCGATTTCCGATTGAGACCAGCGCGCAAGGTCAACAAACTAAACACTGGCGGTTAAGTGGGGCAGACATGGCACCAGTATTGGTGCACTAGCGACCGCCGGCAAATCGGCCAGGAGTTATGGCCATTAAAATCATAACGATACGAGAGAGAACACCGACGATGATGCGCTACAAAAAACTTGCAGCAGCAATCGCTCTGTCAAACCTCGCCTTTGGTTCTGTGGCACTGGCCCAGTCCAACGAGACCGCTGACACACAAAACGAAAATGATGATTCGGCGCTGGAACAGGTCATCGTGACCGCCACCAAGCGCGAAACCAACCTGATGGACACCCCCATCGCAATCTCCGCATTTTCGGAGGAGACCCTGGACACCCTTGGTGTAAAAAACATCAAGGACTTGAACAACCTGGTGCCGAACATGAGCATCATGGTGGACAATGAGTCCTCGGCACCGATTATCACAATGCGGGGTATTCGTTCGACCAATACCACAGAGTGGGGTGACCCGGCAGTGGGTGTCCACTTTGATGGTGTGTACACGCCACGTCCGCAAGGTGCAATGGCGCTGATGTTCGACATTGAAAGGGCCGAAGTGCTCCGAGGCCCCCAGGGTACGCTGTTTGGGCGCAACTCCACTGTGGGCTCGATGAATATCATTTCAGCCAAGCCAAATACTGAAGAATTTGAAGCATCCACCCAATTTGAAATGGGTCGTTTCAATCAACGTGCACTCAAGGGCATGATCAACATCCCTGTATCTGAGACTTTTGCATTACGAGCCGCGTACATGACGGAGAAAAAAGACTCCAATCTTACCGGTTACTATGATCCCAACCAGTGGGATCAGCGCTACCTCCCGATCGACGAACTAGAACCCACAGATTCGGCGGTTAACCCAGCCGCAAACAGCTGGGATGCTTGGTTCTTCAATACCCAATACTACAAGGAAGTTAAGGCTGATCCGGAGGATTTTTACAACAACGCAGACCAGTGGGCTGCTCGGGTTGCGGCCAAATGGACTCCGACTGAAAAAGCGGATTGGCTCGTAACAGTTGAGCGTTTCCGTGACAAGGGTGCCGGCGGTATTGGGCAGCGCGACTGTGAACGTATTGAAGATCGGCCTTCCGACGTTAACGGCGGCTCCTGTACGAATATCTGGGGCAGCGAAGACAACTTCGTTGCCTATGTGAATGTGCCGGGCAAAGTTGACATGACCATGGACAGTATCCGGTCTCACTTTACTTACGATATTAATGACGAGCTGCAGTTCGTTTATAACGCGGGATACCAAAACCAGGAGCGAACTGGCCAGTTCGATATCGATCAAGGTTACTACCACTGGGATCAGATGATTAAGTGGGTCGATACGGACTACTCTTCTTGGTCCCACGAACTGCAATTGAAGTCCACTGGTGACGGCCCCCTGCAGTGGATTGCCGGGTATTTCAATTTTAAAGAAGATAACTATATGAATGGGCACTACCAAGGTGCCATGGGTGGGGCGAGCCTTTGGATCCAGCCCGAGCGTATCATTAAATCTGAAGCACTTTTTGGACAAGCCACATATTCGGTTACCGACAAGACTCACTTGACTCTGGGGCTGCGCCATACTGAGGATAGCAAAGAGGATGTTGGCGGACGTAACTGGGGCTGTTGGGGCGAGTGCTCAGGCCCTATCGATGCCTGGGGACACATCGGCCAGTACGGCTGGGATGTTGTATGGGGACAGTTAGACGATTGGATGGACAACCATGCTCGGGTACCGCGTGATACGCTGAACGCTCTACCTGCTGATTACTATGATTATCCGCGCGAAGGATTCGTCGTAGAAACCCAGAATGATGTATACGAGGACTGGTCAAAAACCACCTGGCGCGTGGGTATCGACTATGACTATAGCGATGAGACCCTGATTTACGGTTATGTAGCCAATGGATACAAGGGTGGCGGTATTGGCGATGTGATTTATAAAGAATCCACCATTACCCCAGATAACCCAACCGGAGACCGTTTCGATACCAGCTATGATGGTGAGACCGTAGTTACCTATGAGCTCGGTATCAAAACAACTGCTCTCGATGGCAATATGAATCTTCGTGCGAACTACTTCTATAGCGACTACGAGGATCAACAGTTCACTCAGTGGGAGCTCTATGACACCGTATTCAGTGAGGGTATCGATGAAGACGGCAATCCTATTACTATCGCTCAAGACAAAGGTACTTTCCTGACTCGCAATGCATCCAACTCTCGGATTCAGGGCCTGGAACTTGAAATGGAATGGGCGCCTTGGGCCGGCGGCCATATAGGCGGCTATCTAACCTTCCTAGATACTGAAATCACTAGTGACTATATCGGTCAATGGGGCCAGGAGGTACGCCAGGTATTTGGCATCGGACCTAATGACTCACTGAACTACGATGATACGGCTTATCCTCAGATTTTCCGTAATCTTAAAGGCAATGAGCTCGCATATTCGCCTAATGCAGCACTCACATTGAATATCAGTCATGACTTTGAATTTGCGGACGGCTCTTCATTGACGCCATTCCTAAATATTCATTGGGAAGACGAGTCTTATACCTCTATCGATAACAACGAGCGCTGGACCTTCGAAGAAGGTGTAATAGCTGACAATATCGATCTAGATATTTATACCGACAAGCGAGATGCCTGGGCAATGGCAACGGCCAGCCTTAAGTACACTTCCGCCAGTCAAAACTGGTTTGCGGAAGCATGGGTATACAACCTCACCGACGAGGATGTGAACTGGTGGCAAGGTTATGCTGGTACTACTCCCGTAGCCGGAAAAGCCCAACGCAACTACGGCCTACGCTTCGGTTATAGCTGGTAAGTTCTTTTTCATCACTGTCTCCCTTCGACATGGCCCGCAGCAATGCGGGCCTTTTTTATGCATGAAGCGATGTTTCATCGATTTACAGATGTCAGATCCACAATCGCAAGCCAACTCCCCCATATATCAATAACCAGACAGCTATACACGCGTTTAATGCCAGCCACACTGTCGTATACCAACGAGCAAATCCTCTCTGTTTGGCAAACCCTATATACAGTTCACGCAGCCCCCAAATAGCCATGGCAAAAAATACAATCGATCCGACGAATACAAAAATGCCCGGTAGAGAAATACTGGCTGCACGAGTGTATGGCTCCGGCGAACTGAAAGCCGCATTCGCACAAAGAACGGTAACCAACCCCATCATAACGGTTGCCACAGGCCAAACTTTGAATCGGCTATTATCCCCAGTTCGCGCGCTGAAAATCCGCCATACCCAACCACCAACAGCAAACAACGTTCCCAGTAAAGTCACAAGTACCCACGATATCACCAATGCTGGTGAAGCCAGTGCATGCAAGGTGCTAATGGGTTCTAACGTGATTGGTCCATAGTGAATAACACTACCCACTAATGGATCCTCACCCTGCACCAGCACAACGCGCCCTGTTTCAGGCTGTACGCCTTTACCGCCCACATTCATTCGAACAGATTTTTCTGACCCTCCTAGTAGTGGTGTGATCGTTAAGTCATTCTCATTTTGTTGAATCTTCCAAGGCGTTATTGTCGGTATTACCCTCGCCCGGTCTGCTATGGGGCTGATATTGCGATAGTAACCTGATGTGACTTTGGTATTCTTTATGGAATTAGCCAGCCGACTGTCAGTTTGTTTTGCACGTTGGCTTCCATATTCAGCCACAATAAACGCCTGCAGTAACTTGTGGATACGTGCAGCAGCCGGGCCATCCTGGTTGACCAAGACAACATGGCCTATCTCTCCCTCAGGTTCGTAAGCGATTAACACCCCAGCGCCGGGGAGACTCCCCTCATGCCCAGACCAGACAAAACCCTTGTGATGAAAGGAGGTTAAACCCAGCCCCCAACCAACTTCCAACCCCAATCCACCAGCCTGACTCGCCTGTACAGCTTCCATGGTCCTTACAGATGTAGACGAAATAATTCCTTCAATCGATAAGTCAGGTTGCTGAAGAAGACGGATAAACGCGACTAAATCACTCAGGCTACTATTCAGGCCACCTGCGGCGCGATTGCCCAGATGCCAATACGGCATGGACACGCCCTTGCGATATTGAGTAACCGCGTTCTGACGATAATGATCGTCAAAAAAGTAACCGCTGTTCACCATGCCCAAAGGGGTAAAGAAGTGCTCACTTACATACTCTTCAAACGGTTTTCCCGTTAGTTTCTCGACGATATACGCTGCAACTAACGGTCCAGTGTTGTTGTAGGCACTCCGAGTTCCCGGCACCCAACGGCTGGTGCGCGAATGGGGATGCAATGCGAGCTGGTCAATGATGCCAATAGGACTCGTGGAGCTGGCCACCAATTCCGGGAAATGCGGTGCATCCCAGCCACTGCTGTGATTAAGCAAGTGGGCCAGTAACAATGGGTTACTGTCCTCCCATGGATTGTTAAATTCCACTTCCGGTACCAGGTTTGCCACCCTGTCTTCAAGCGACACTCGGCCCTCTTCAACCAGCTTCATCACCGATAGGCTCACCAAGATCTTGGCTACTGACCCGGTACGGAATACCGAATCTACCGTAATTGGCTGGCGGGATTCGAGGTGTGCAAAACCTCTGGTGTATACCCATGGCTCCTTGCCCGGCTCTAACAAGGCAACTGCCGCACCTGGTGTACGCGTTTGATCCAGCACCTGCTGAATATCGCGAGCCAGCTTGGCATAGCGACCAGCTCCATCGCTATCGGCGACACATTGGACTTGTACTCCCCAAATGAGAAAAGCGGCCAATAGGCAAGCACGTATTTTTTTATACATAAGGTCCCCTCGTTCATACCCTGCGGTGTATCGTGAGGCCATCATGGCGACGGCTGTGATTAAATATGAGGAACTTGCCGGGTGCCGTATTGGCCGGCAAACGAAGAGTTGTGAACTTGTGTGTACAAGGTGTCTTCAGCGATGTTCACACAAGTTCACAGGGAAGAATTGATCGATTGGGTACATATGATGCGTGGACAGCAGCCAACATCCAGCGCTTTCCGAATTGGTGACTACCTCTACACGCCCACTCACGCCACCATCACTTACGATGGAGATGCACGGCGGCTTGAGCCACAGGTCAACAGTCTACTGAAATTACTGGTCGATCACGCCGGTCATACCGTAAGCCGCAAAACCATCAACACCCATATCTGGGCTGACCGAGTGGTAGGCGATGATGCCCTTCGGGCAATGATTCGCAAGCTGCGGGACTGCCTGGGGGATGACGCACGCAACCCCAACTATATCCGCACGGTTCCGCTGAAAGGATATGCATTGATCGCCAAGGTGGAAAAAAGACCCATAAAGCCACCAACCTCAAGGGCTAGAGCACTATGGTGTGTCGCTGGGCTCGCGACGATTGCGCTAATCGGCACTCTGTTGCTCTTTATACAGCCTGAAACGACAAAAAAGGTGGAAGTTTCTCGCCTCACGCTGATGCCAGGCTCTGAGGTGAACCCGGACTACAATCCAGCCACCAATAGACTGGTATTTGCCCACCGAGCCAACAAAGACGACTTTTTGCAGTTATATGTGAAAGACCTGCAAACGCAGCAGGTGCAGCGACTAACATGGGAAAAGGCCAATTATGCAAACGCTCATTGGTCACCAAATGGCAATCAGCTGGCTTTTACCCGGAGTACCGCTGGCAATGAGCTCGACCATTTTGTCGCAGACTATGATGTTGACCATGGTCTGATAAACCTACAATCCATTTCGTTGCCGGAGGGCAGAAAACAGTATCTTTCCGGGTGGAGTTACAATGGAAATGCCTTGTATTTCAAATCTAGCCCGGCATCGTCAACCCCTGGAATCACGCGGCTGGCACTCGAGGACTATACGCTTGAGCATGTAACCGAGCCGGGCAATAACGGCACTTTCGATTTTTTCGCACGTGAGTCGAAAGATGGTCATAAGCTAGTGGTATTGCGCAGTCTCAACCGAGACAAACAGGAACTGCTAATTCTGGATGTCGCAACAGGCGCTCTGCTACACACTCGAAATCTTAGCCAACTCTACCTGCGAGCGGCATGGTCCGAGGATGGACGGGCCGTGGTGCTATCAGGGTTTACGGGAGAACTCGCGAAGTACTTGTTGGATACAGATCGGTTTGTCACTTACTCAAGTGTTAACGGCAATACCAACCACGTCTTCCACCACTGTGGGGAAAATTGCTTTTTCATGCGGACGCATAACGGCAACTATCTCGACCTGCAGCAACAGCCATTACCATTCCACGACACTGCATTGATGGCAACGAGCCAGTTCAGCCTCCCTAACGCTGAAGATTACCCGGTAATCCATCCGTACGGGGCTGGACTCTACTTCCTATCGCGCACTGAACGAGAGCAATCGCTGCAGTTTCAATCGAGCCAAGGTGAGAGTCGCGCGATACTCGAGCTCCCGCCCACTGCGACACTTCAATCACTTCAGGTTAGCCCTGATGGCAGTCAACTGACAGGCTTGTTGGACGGCAGGATATTTTTACTTTCGGTTGACGATGGCCAAGTAAACTATTTTGGTAACGGTGTAGACACGCTCGGCCATCCGACGTGGAGCAGGGACGGCAGCAGTATTTATTTCAGCAAACTTTCATCCGGAACACCCACCCTGTACAAAGCGGCTCCGGGCGGCAAGCCGGAGCCGCTGCACAAAAATTACATTGCCATGCGAGAGGTGGATAAAGACAGTGCAATATTCATCGATGCAGACCGCCTCGCCTGGCTGCACCGATCTGGCGATAGACCTATACAGCTCGTGCAACTACCCGATGTCAGCCCCAATCGATGGCGTACTCATAACGATTGGTTGTACTACACGGATCGCACCGGGACCGATTCAGAAATCCATCGAGTTCATCTCGAATCTGGCCTGCGGGAACAGCGCACACTTGCGCGAAATCGCTTTCGGCTGAATTTTGACCTGGATTCGAATGCCCGGAAAATTGTAGTTGTGAAGTCTCTGTTAGCCGAAAGCGACTTGGTGCGAGTCATCGCTATGCCAGATACAACAAAGGCCAACATGCAGAATCAATAACTGCATATTGGCCTTGGGGAGCCCGAGCCAGGATATTTATCCCGTTCAAGCCTGCTGCTCTACCACCTGCTCAATACGACCAAAAACCGACTGGCCTTTGTCATCCAACATTTCGATGGCGATGCTGTCACCGAACTGCATAAACGGCGTGGTGGGCTTGCCGTCCTGAATGGTTTCGATCATGCGAATTTCCGCAATACAGCTGTAACCAACACCACCCTCTTTCACCGGCTTGCCCGGGCCACCGTCGAGCTTGTTGGATACGGTACCGGAGCCAATGATGGTGCCGGCACCCAGTGGACGGGTTTTCGCGGCGTGGGCGATCAACTGACCGAAGTGGAAAGTCATATCCACACCGGCATTGGGTTCACCGAACTTGTCGCCATTCAGGTGGGATACCAGCGGCAGGTGCAGCTTGCCCTGCTGCCAGGCATCGCCGAGCTGCTCCGGGGTTACACACACCGGGGAGAAGGCACTGGATGGCTTGGACTGGTAGAAGCCAAAGCCCTTACCGAGCTCGTTCGGGATCAGGCCACGCAGGGACACGTCATTTACCAGCATCACCAGCTTGATGTGTTTCAGTGCATCTTCGGGGGAAATACCCATGGGCACGTCGTCGGTGATGACGGCAATTTCCGCTTCGAAGTCGATGCCGAAGCCTTCACTCTGCGGCATTACTACCGGCGCACGAGGTGCGAGGAAGGTGTCGGAACCGCCCTGGTACATCAGTGGGTCGGTCCAGAAGCTTTCCGGCATTTCTGCATTGCGCGCCTTGCGCACCAGCTCAACGTGGTTCACATAGGCACTGCCATCGGCCCAGTGGTAGGCGCGTGGCAGGGGTGAATGGCACATGGCCTGGTCGAAGGTCTCGCCCGTGATCTCACCGCTATTCAGTTTGCTTTGCAGCGCTTCCAACTGGGTAGAAACACTTGCCCACTCATCCAGGGCGCTTTGCAATGTGGGTGCGATTTCGCTGGCATCCGCCATGCGGGTTAAGTCATCGCTCACTACGACGAGCTTGCCGTCGCGGCCACTTTTCAGGCTGGCTAACTTCACTGTGCCGTCCTCTTAATAGTTGATTGATTTAGGGGTCGAGAGCCTTGAACTCTTCTTCACCATGCATCCAGGCCGCATGTCGCGGTGCCTTTTTGGTCCGCGACCACTCTTCCAGCATATCCTCGGCGACGCGCTTCAACTCCTTGTGCATACCGGGCTTGGCGGTATTGGCAGCGAGCTCGATGCGGTGGCCGTTTGGATCAAAGAAATAGATGGATTTAAAAATCGTGTGGTCGGTGGGGCCGAGCACATCGATACCGGCATCTTCGAGCTTCTGCTTCATCGACAGTAGTTCGTCCATGCTCTCCACTTCCATCGCAATGTGCTGTACCCATTGCGGGGTATTTTCATCGCGGCCCATATCCGGGGAATTCGGCAGTTCGAAAAACGCCAGTACATTGCCCTGCCCTGCATCGAGGAACACGTGCATGTAAGGGTCAGGCGCCCCGGTGGAAGGCACCTTGTCTTCGGCGATCGCGAGCTGGAATTCCATACCGAGGAGATCGCGGTAAAACTCCACGGTCTCCTTGGCATCTTTACAGCGATAGGCCACATGGTGGATTCGTTGAATCGCCATAGCTATATATCCAAGTTATCCAGAGTGGAACCGGGGCGCTTAGGCCGCCGGCTTGTCTTCGTTACCGATCACACCACGCTCGAGCTGGTCGCGCTCGATGGATTCGAACAGCGCCTTGAAGTTACCTTCACCGAAACCTTCGTCTTCCTTGCGCTGGATAAACTCAAAGAACACCGGGCCGAGCATGTTGGCGGAGAAAATCTGCAGCAACAGGCGTGGCTGGCCGCCCTCGGTGGTGCCGTCCAGCAGAATGCCGCGAGACTTGAATTCTTCGGTGGGCTCACCATGGCCCGGCAGGCGCTCTTCCAGCATGTCGTAGTAGGTGTTCGGCGGCGCAGTCATGAACTCCATGCCGCGCGCCTTCAGGCGATCCCAGCAGGCGATCAGGTCGTCACAGGCAAAGGCGATGTGCTGGATGCCTTCGCCGTTGTACTTCATCAGGAACTCTTCGATCTGGCCACCGCCACCGGCGGCTTCTTCGTTCAGGGGGATACGGATCTTGCCGTCCGGTGCGGTCATCGCCTTGGACAGCAGACCGGTGTATTCGCCCTTAATGTCGAAGTAGCGGATTTCACGGAAGTTGAACAGGTCTTCGTAGTACTTGGCCCAGTAGTCCATACGGCCGCGGTACACGTTATGGGTGAGGTGGTCGAGGGTGTGGAAACCACAACCTTCGGGATGCTTGTCGACACCTTCCAGCCATTGGAAGTCGATGTCGTAGATGGTCTCGCCTTCTTTATAACGGTCGATCAGGTACAGGGTGGCACCACCAATGCCCTTGATCGCCGGCAGGCGCAGCTCCATAGGGCCGGTTGCAACATCGACCGGCTGGGCGCCCTTCTTGATCGCTTCGTTGTAGGCAAAGGTGGCGTCTTTAACGCGGAATGCGAGGCCACAGGCGGAGGGGCCGTGCTCACGCGCATAGTAGTCGGCGTGGCTACCGGGCTCGTAGTTGGTGATGAAGTTGATATCACCCTGGCGCCACAGCTCCACTTCTTTAGTGCGGTGGCGGGCTACCTTGGTGAAGCCCATGGCCTCGAACACGGTTTCCAGAATGCCCTTCTCAGGTGCTGTGAACTCGACGAATTCAAAGCCGTCCAGGCCCATGGGGTTCTCAAACAAATCGGCCATGTGATCCTCCGTTATACAGGATTCGTTATTAGGACCAGGGATGCGGCTTGTGGCCGCTGGGTCCACTTGGTTTCAGGTGCAACGAATTTAGTTACGCGTGTAACTAATGTCAATAGGTAGATGGGACAGCCCATCTATTGATAGATCCAGAATGGCGATTTGGGGGGGGAAATAAGTGACTAGTGGAGGGATTTCAGTCTAAATGTGCAATTGGCCACACAATGGCTGCAGATAGATCACTTATGTGCCGGGCATACAGCTGTCATTTTCCGTAAACTTTTGGCGAAAAATAGCTGAATACTTGGCTAGACGGAGTCTAATAGAGGCACTGCCAAACTTACTCAGGGTAGGAAAGTCCGCTCGCGAACAATTTTTTCGGGATTGTCTCTGACCAGCTGCCAGGCGAGTGATTCACCAACAATCTCTTCAGCAGCTTTGCGGCCTTCCGCCAGGTTTGGTGGGCGCCGAATTATATGGTGCGCGTCAGTGGCCAATACGGTGACCAAACCTTGCTTGAGAATTTGCTTCGCACGCACCTGCACTGGCATCCCAAACTGTCCCACCAGAGCACCTGCAGTAACCTGAAATAAACAACCCACATCTACGAGAGGCTTAATTCGGCCAAGATCCCGCAAAATCTCTTTGTTCCGCTCCGGGTGCGCGATCATAGCGCGTATATTTTGACGAGCCAGCCAGCCGACCAAATTCGTAATACCCGCAGGAATATGACTATGCGGCATTTCTAACAAGATGATGGGATCACCTTCCCAGTGACCGAGCGCAGGTAGCTGACCAGAAGAGGCAAGGTTGATCAGGTCCTCCGATACTCGTATCTCTGCGGCAAGGGCAAATTTCACGCCAAGATCTTCATCAGCAGGGAGCTGGTCGAGAAACTTACGAAAGGCATTACCAATTGAGTTCACCGTGTTGGGGTAACGCCCCGGGTGAATATGCGGCGTTGCCACCATATGAGTGATGCCATTTGCTGCAGCAGCACGAACCAGACGCATGCTGTGTTCGAACGTGCGAGGGCCGTCATCTATGCCCGGCAGAAAATGGTGATGGAGATCTATCATGCGAGAATACTACCGCATTTAACGCGCATAGATCGTAAAATCGAGAGTCAGGTAAAGGCTCACCTATACCAGGACCAGAACCCAGGACGAATCACCAAGGAGCGCTTCCGGATAGCGCTCCTGCCCGCCAAAATTCTGACTCTACCTAATGTGCGTAGTCCGGATAATGCCCGTAATATTGGTCTGAATAGGCTCCGCGACGCGTCATAACAACGCTATTGAGCACCACCCCTTCTGGCTTCACTCCTAAGTTAAGTAGACGTGAGATACCGGCACGGATAACACCGATTCTCGTTTCTTCGGCCCGCACGACATAAAGCACAGAACAGACTAGTCTCGAGATGACCAATACATCACTCACAGCTTGTACCGGTGGAGTGTCAATAATAATACGGTCATATTTTCCGCGGAGTTCCTTAATCAGCTTTTGGAACTGAGAGGAGCCAAGCAGTCGCTGGGGATCTTCCGGTCGAATTCCCGCGGGAATGATATCGATACCGCTTCTTTCATCTTTCACCACGCATTCATCGACGGTAAAGCGACCGGACAAAATATCCGCGAGACCCGGACGACTCGGCGCAACAGAAAACCTTCGACCAACGGAGGGCCGCCGCATATCAGCATCGATTAGCAGCACCTTTTCCAACTGACCGAGAGAGAAGGAGAGATTGGTCGATATCGTCGTTTTGCCTTCTGATGGTGCAGATGAGGTAACGCAAATTACATCAGCCTTATCATCCATTCGCGATAACACAACACCTGTACGTAAAGAGCGAATAGCCTCGGAGAATTGTGGCTGGCTGGGGTCAAAGTATGTGTACAAATCGAGCTGCTCATCCTTCTTTAGGGAAAGCTCCGGTACCATACCCAAAAGTGGCAGACCAATTTTCCGGCCCACATCCTGCGGATCGCGAATACCACTTTTCAATAAGTCCAATAAAATTACGATGCCCGCACCAAGGCCTGCACTGGCAAAAAACGCAAACAGAATAAGAAGCTGCTTTTTCGATGCGAGTGGTCGACGCGGAATTACCGCGGGGTCCGCCACGCGAGCGGCTGCAGACTCGTAGTCAGAGACCTCACGGGTCTCTTTAAACCGTGTTAGGAAGGTGTTGTAGAGCTGCCGGTTAACCTCTACTTCGCGCTTCAGTTCGTCGTAACGAATTTCTTTTTGCGCAACATTTTGCAAGCTCGATTTGGCACCTGAGAGTTCGGCCTCCAATGCGTATACCTTTTGCGCGGCCTGCTCATAATCCACTTCGATACTTGCTACCAGCTTGCGAATTTCACTTCTTAACTGTGCACGCGCACTCGCCAGCTCATCTTGTGCTGCAAGCATCGTCGGGTGTTTCGGGCCGTAACGCCGCGCCAGCTCTGTGACCCCTAGCTGGGCATTTGTCACTGACTGACTGGCTGCCTGAATCAGGGGGTGATTCAGTACCTCAGGCTGGCTCAAAAACGATTCTTCCGGCACATCCTTGGGCCGCACTTGGTTATACAACAGCCTGACGCCTTTCAGTTCGCGCTTGGCGTCCAGCAATTGCTGCATCGTCTCGTTCAACTCTTGCGAGGCCAGCCCTCTTACCCCTTGCAGATCGACGAGATCTTCTTGCTGCTGGAATTGATTCAGCGCATGCTCGGATAGCTCTAATTTGTCACGAAGACTCTCAAGGCGCTCACTCAACCAACTGGTCGCTTTTTCGGTAACATCACTGCGAACCGTCTGTTGTTCTGCAATATAGGCTCGTGCCATGGCATTAGGAATTGCGGCCGCAAGCGATGGTGAGTAGCTCTCATAGGAAAGCTTGATTAACTTGGTATTGCGAACCGGCGAAACTTCAATATTTTTCGCAATAATGTTGATGATTCGTTCACGCTGGATGCGTGCTTTTTCCACTGGATCAACGTTCTCGACAGAGGTTTCAATCCCGAGCAGAGACTTAATGTTAGATTTTAGAGAGGGCTTTGATACTTGACTAAAAATTTCGTGATTGGCCAGGTCTAAGTCATCCACCACTCGCGCCGCGATCCCACGGGAGCGCAACATCTCCACTTGCGTCATAAGAAATTCTCGACGCTGGACGCCAGCCTCGTAAACATCTCGAATAGACACAAGATTGGCCTCATTGCCACCAAGCAACAGCGTAGCCGTTGCCTGATAGCGATCACGAATATTCTGAACCGAAAGGTAAGCGACAATGGTCATCAGGATAGCAAAGGCTATGATGAACCATTTTCGCTCATATACAGCAAAAAACAGAGCGACCAGGTCAATATTACCAACCTGAGAGGACTCTCCTTCTTCCGAATTGTTCGTATACTTCTCCATAAAGATATCTAAAAGAATCCCTGTTCGATAGTGATGACATCACCCGGCTGAAGTTTTGTCGACATGTCTGCCCGGACTTTCTGATTTTCAGACATGCCCTCGCGGGTAAGAAAAATTCTTTTTTCAGACCCTCTTTCCGTCATACCCTGGGCAAGCGCAGCCGCCTTACCGACGGTTAGACCGGGCTGGTAGCTGTAACCACCGGGCGCCTGAACTTCGCCATAGATAAATACCTGCCGATACTGGGTAACCGAGACAGTTACACTCGGGTTGATCAAGTAGTCCCCTTTCAGGCCTTTCAGAATCACGTTCTCGAGTTCTGCAGGGGTAAGTCCGCTTACTTTTAACTCACCTAAAAACGGATAATTGACAACACCGGACTCTGCCAGCATCACGTCAACACTCAAATCGCTCTCACCGTAAACACGGATTGAAATACTGTCTCCTGCATCAATTCGATATTCTGGAGTAGCAGCTGACACCAGAGAAGCCTGGAATATAAAGCCAAGGAAAACAGCAATCGTTGCTTGAAACGATCCGAATAGAAACTTAAAAGTGGTGCTATGCATCATAGATCCGCCCTTCAAAGTGGAGCCTCAATACCAATAAAGTACCGGGTATTTTGCAGACTCGCAGGAACTTGTACTGTCTCATTTTTCAGGTCAACCAGCCCCATCTGTACCTGAAGCCACTCCAAAGGCTGATAACGTAGAGAAAATCGTGATCGGGAAACTACATCCGTACGCTCTATTCCTACAAATTCACCTTCAGATTTACTAAAGGAAATATCGCTGCTAAAACTTCCCGACCACTGATGCGACCACGAGAACACACGACTATCTACATCAACGAAATCGGCAGCACCAGCTGCCTCCTGGGCATTTCGACCAACAGTTATTGACAGGGTGCTGTAGGTGCGTGGGCGCCACGACGCCGTAATGTCCCAGCGCGCTCCGCTAAAGTCCGGACGCTCGTCCGCAGCAAAAGAGCGCTGCAACTCACCCATGCGAACTTGGATACTGGTTTTCGGCAGTCCGTAGGTAATACTACCCATGATGGATCGCTCTTTACTGTCTCTCGAAACGATGTCATCGACCTCGACATAGTCGAGCTTGCGATCAATGACTTGCACCCCAACAGACCATTGCTCTGTTAACGCATAGTCGCTATCCAACAAGTTATAGGTATCCGTAAAGTCGCGAGATGAATCTTCGAATTCGTTATCCTGGAAACCGTGTGTAACCTGCGTCTGCAACAATCCGTTCTGCCGACCGAGTTGTAAGGCGATATCTGCACTGGGCCGCTTTACTCTCTCTGCCTCAATCAAAATCGGCGCGAGACCGGAATCCTGCGCACGCCCCAAAGACTGCGCTACGTCAACATAACCAGCAGACACATTTACGCCCAGAAAAGATGCCGCGCGCCATTGCCAGCCTAGATCAGCGATGTAGTCTGTAAACTCTTGCCGTGTGTCATTCTGATATACACCGTGCGTACTCACCACATCCACTTCGAGGCTGGTGATATCGGTCTCGCGAGACCATCTGACCTTGGGGGTAACTCTTGTTACCCAATCATCTCGCCGGTTATCTACCGTGAGGTATACATTGTCATCATATTCCCGCTCCAGAAGTAGGCTACTTGTCACCTCAATGCCCGCGGGCAGAGTCACAGTGATGCCATGCGCATAATGCGTCAAAAAAAGTGCACAAACACCAAGCAAACATACCGCCGTGCAAGAGGCTTTCCGTCGCGGTAAATTTTTCTCGAATTGAGCAAAGCGTAAAGATTGCATTATATTCCGAGCCCTTCTTTTGAAGTGAAATGTCGCAGTAAGCAAGTCACTTAATAGGCGTTCTTATGATAAAAACCACGATATATAGTCAGAAAAACGATCCGTAAATCGAGAATGATTGACCAACGACGAATGTATTCGAGATCGTATTCCACGCGACGGCTCATCTTGTCCAGCGTATCTGTTTCTCCGCGGAAACCTTTGATTTGGGCGAGGCCTGTAATACCCGGCTTTACCTTGTGCCGCAGCATGTAACCATTCACAAGGTTGCGATACTCTTCATTGTGCGTGACGGCATGCGGCCTGGGGCCAACGATGGACATGGTGCCACGCAACACGTTGAAAAACTGCGGTAGTTCGTCGAGCGATGTGCGCCGCAAGATTCGCCCAACGGCCGTAATTCTCTGATCCCCGCTTTTGGCCTGCATGACTTTTTCACCATCGTCCATGGTTGTCATACTACGGAACTTCCAAACATAGATCGTACGTCCATCAAGACCATATCGTCTCTGTTTGAATATTACTGGCCCGGGTGACGAGCACTTAACAGCGAGGGCAATCAAGAGCATTAATGGTGAGATCGCGACAAGGATCGCGGTCGCAAGTACCAGATCCTCAAGTCTCTTAAGCCACCCGTCAAAACCTTGGATCGGTGTATCAAATACACTTAGCAGGCTGCTCCCGCCCACCTGATGCCAGCGCGCATGGAGCATTTTCGCAACAAAGAAATTTGGAAGAATATGTACGGTCGCGGTGGTATCTGAGAATTTATCCAGAATCTCACTGATGAGATCTTCTGCCCGCATCGGCAATGCAATAAATACTACATCCAATTCGCCAGCACGGCCTTTTGCAACTGCATCATCGACGCTACCCAGTACATTAAACTCGGAGTCCATAATACGGCGCGACGCTAGGTCCTGTGCTTCAGTGACCTGATAAAACCCGCTCACGCGGATACCATGCTGAGGGTTTACCGAGAGGTCTTTCGCGAGCTTGAAGCCTGAATCGGTACAGCCAATGATGACAGCATTGCGGGTATTTCTGCCGCGAACGCGAATAAAGAAGAGCAACTGACGGAGGCAAAAACGCCAGAACGCAAGGCCGAACAAGGTAAACACCAACCACGCGGCAACCGCCGGACGCAGAAAATCAGCCGCGAATGCGTTGAAAGAATACGCGATGATGATGAGGAATATACAGACCGCTACCCACGCGACCGTCACCGTACCCAGAATACGTACATACGTTTCGCCACGCCAGGATCGATACAATTCGACCGATTCAGCAATAAACGCGAAGCTAACCGACGCCAGAAGCCCGGCGATCAACCAGTCTTTGTCTGGCGTGACATTAAAGTATGCCAGACACGCATAAAGTACGCCCTGAATCAGCAATACATCGAAAAGTCGATAGAGCGCTATGATTCCACTCTGCCGACTGCGGACCCATCCTTGTTCCACGAGAACCCCCTGAGGTGAGATCAATCGATCTCCACGTTCCTTGTTATACCTGCTAATTTTCAGCAACCATGCCGAAAGCAGCAGTACGGTTGGTTGAAAGCTATCGAGAGCTTGTTACATCTCCAATCTCACCAACCTCAAATCCTTCCCTGCACAATCCGGGCCGAAATCTCGCAGGCGAATAACGAATGGTTTTTCGTCTTGCCTCCTCGCGCCACTGGATACTGCGGGGCGCGATTATCATAAAAAAATGTGATGGAACTCAACTATTCTTGTCGCAAGAATCCACGTGAAGCGTAAAAAGGCGCAAGTTGGCACAAAACACAGCAAATGAAACTGAAGTGAAATATTTAGAAGAAATACGCGCCATGCATGTTGGCACTGCCCTAAAATGATTTCCAAAACGTGCATCACGCACAATTTCGAAACACAAATTTGAGAGCGTGTAATTTTGTGTACCAGTTCTCAGAACTTTATTTGTTGACATTATTTTTCGCGCTGCCATATTAGGCGGCGCTAGTCGCAGGGTTTGCGACAGGGAAGCTATTTTCTCATTTTGGGGGGACACGGAATGTCTAGAGTCAACAGAGTTGACCATATCGCCTATGCAGTCGCATCAGGCATGATCGAAAAATGGGCCTGGTATCATATCGAGATCGAAGGCGGCAAGCTCACCAAACGGGTTGACGACGTTCGTCCCGATGACCCCGATAGCAGCATGAAGCTCTGGTGTATCGATTTCGAAAGCTTTGGTGTCGTCTTGGTCGAAGGAATCGACCGCAAGAAAAAGAGCCAGGTATCTGCATTCGCAGAGTGCCACGGTGATCACAGTGTCCAGCATATCGCTTTTGACACGACCAATCTTGAAGATTTCGTCACGCACGCCATTTCCAAGGGTGTAAACCTGCGTGGGCAACAGCTAGTCAGTAACGACGGTTTTGGTGATCTGAAACAACTGTTCGGAAAGGGCTATTCAAAGCAAAACGCGGCACTCATGTCTTTCCCGGAATATGTAGAGCGCCCAAAACAAGGGGCCAGCATGAGTACCAGTGTCCCCCAGAATACCGGCAAGAATTTCTATCAGCGCATAGAAGACGCACGCAATTCCGGGGACACCTCCACTCTAATAGACTTTTCTCTGATGCCGGAAAATTGGGCACCTGGAAAGAACCTCCCTCCCCAACGTGCGTCTGCGGCTAGCACCACGCACACAAGTGAGGAAACCGTTGAGCCAGCCTAGTAGCTGGCCAGCTGCCTTAATGTGTAGCTAAGTACTAGCTACGGACTACTGCTAATCGATTTCCGGATACAGCAAGTATCTGTGTTACTTAATGTCACACGGTGACTAGACCATTATGGAGATGATTGGCGCCTGCCAGGGATGAAATCCGTGTGGAAAAGCGTGAAGCCGAACTGACGGTACAAAACGCGAGCAATAGCCTCGATACCCAGAGTTCTGTAACTAGATCCGAGCGAGTACCCTTTAGTGAAGGCGGCATGACCGTGCCGCAGCGCATACTCGAGAACTCGCGGCTATCTCCAAACAAAACTGCAATTATCTTCGATGGCCAAGAACATACGTATCGCGAACTGATACTGGCCGCGACGCGAATCGGTGAAGTACTAAAAGCACGCGGTGTCACCCCTGGTGACCGTATCGCTGTACTTATGCAGCCGGGTTATACCTTGGTATGTGGTTTGCTCGCCATTCATTTCAGCGGCTGTACCTACGTCCCGATCGACCCAATGTTCCCGAAGACCAGAATTGAGATGATCTTCGAGGATATCGCCCCCTCCGTAATTATTTTCGATCCTAACCATTACTCAGAACCAGGTTCTACATTTGGGGCGACCTTTTCCAACCGCCTGCTAGATGTCACCCAACTTGAAGAATATGATGCACTAGGCCCTGAATTTTCCCCGCCTACAGAAATTTCGTTAGATAACGAATCCCATATATTTTTCACCTCAGGAACAACCGGCCGTCCCAAAGGCGCGGTTTCGACGCATCAAAATTTAGCACATGGAATGTTCTCATCCATCCGCTGCTTCGGGCTAAAACCCGAGATGAGCATACTATCGGTCGCAGGTGCTTCGTTCAGTATTAGCACCTTCGAGCTGCTGGCAATGCTGGCCTGCGGTGGCCACACGGTAGTCGCACGGCGCCATGACATTCTCGACATCAACCGTCTGTTCAAGTTGGCAAGCACGGTCGCGGTTTGGCACTTCGTACCAACACTACTTGCAAGAATTATTGATCACGTAGAGCGTGCCCCGGATAGGGTTGCCCAGCTATCGAATTTGAAATGCATACTCAGCGGCGGCGACAACGTGCCACCAGATCTCCTCGCAAGAATTCGCTACCTCTTGCCTGAAGTAAATCTGTACGTGAACTATGGCGCCAGTGAAACAAATTGTATGGTGACATACTGGCCGGTTGAGCAGCCGAAGCCACACAAAACGAAGATCGGCTTTCCCCAGCAAAATGTCCAGCTGAAGGTCCTGGATAGCAATCGTCGCCCGGTACCCATAGGGGAGGCTGGAGAATTATTTGTAGCAAGTCCGGGGGTCATTAAAGGCTACCTGCACAGGGAAGACCTGAACTTCGAGAAGTTTTATCGCCATGAAGGTATACGATATTTTGCTTCAGGGGATATCGTACGAGCGCATGAAGATGGCACTTTTGAGATGCTAGGACGTGAAGACTTCCAGATCCAGCTCAATGGCAACCGGATCGAGTTATTGGAAGTCGAAGCCGCTGTAAAGCGGGTAAAGGGCATAAGGAACTGTGTTGTTGCCGCGAAGCAACTGCAAAGTGAGGGAAACTCGAAAACCCTAGTCGCTTATGTAGTCATGGAACAGGGTCAGTCGCCAGACGTCAATGAAATAAAGTCATTTCTTTCCGCACAACTGCCGGCCTATATGGTCCCGTCAATGTACCTGGCGACTGAGCAGATACCGACTAATCACAACGGTAAAATTGACCGGATTAACCTGCCCGATCCTGCAGGTTGTGCAATCTTGCAGTCAAGACAACGTGAACCGCTTGTTGGTGAAGTAGAACACCAAGTTGCGAAAGTCTGGCGCGATCTTCTAAAGGTTGACAACATCCATGCACACACGGATTTTTTCGAAACCGGTGGTGATTCAATCGCTGCAGTCCGTGCCGTTGCTAGGCTGTCCGATGCGTACAGTTGCCAGTTGACCATCTCCGATATCGTAGAGAATGCCACCGTCAGAACATTGGGAAATCGAATTTCACAGCAACAATCCAATACTGACCGTAAAGAGAGCACTACCGCCCTAATCCCAGAGGGCTGTATCCCTCTAAGACAAGGGGATCCAAGTTTATCGCCGCTATTGCTAATCAACGGCGTTGTTGAATACCTCCATTTAGCCAAGTCAATAGATTCCAATCGGCCAATATATGCACTGTTTTTGCCGGAAGAGGTGGATTTGATACTCAAGGGATCCACTTCCGATGCAGTCGAAAGCACCAATTCAATTGAAGGTGTATCCCGACTATATCTATCTCTGGTAAAGAAAGTACAACCAAATGGACCCTACCTGCTGGTTGGAAAATCTTTCGGCGGCATTATCGCAATCGAAGTAAGTCGAGCCCTCGTCGAAAGCGGCGAAACCGTGGATCTCATCGGCCTATTGGATACGATTGTCCCCGACACATTCACAGCGCATAAAAAACTGTCATTCAGACTTGGCGAACACCTACGACGTACAGCGGCGGAGGGACCTGCGTATCTGCTCGGAAAGATCAGACAACGACTCTTAACCAGGAAGAGCGCTTCAGGGGATGATCGTGTATCTAATACGGATAGTGAGACAGATAACATCCGTATAAGGCACAAGACTAGAAAAACTGCCATTCTCTCAACGCGGTTAGATAGCATCGAAATGCCTCTCACCCTCATCAAGGCGAGCGATCGCAAATTCCTTTACGGTGAACGCCCACAAAAAGATCTTGGGTGGGGAAAATATGCGAAGAAACTGGTAATACATGAAGTGCCCGGCGAACACCACTCCATGCTCAATGAGGCAAACGCGCCGAACGTCGCCAGAATAATTGAAAAAATAATATAACGAGAATATCGACGCTCTTATGTAAGGCTAGGCACACGTGCTATTCAATTCCATCGAATTCATACTGGTATTCCTACCCCTCGTAATCGCGGGGTACTATATCCTTCGGAATGTCGCTATGTTCCGAGCTGCCTTGCTATGGTTATCAATTTCCTCCCTATTTTTTTACGCCTGGTGGAACCCCAAATATCTACCGCTGCTTGTTGGATCCATCCTATTCAATTTCTTTCTAGGGCAATTGCTTGCAAAACACCACCTAAGATATATTTTTCTAGTTCTAGGAATCAGCACTAATCTATGTATTATTGCACTATATAAATATCTTGGCTTCTTCGCCTCTATAGCTTCAAGTATCACTGGGGCCAGCCTAGACTTACCTGACATCATACTTCCTCTCGCGATATCGTTCTTTACTTTCCAGCAAATCGCTTATCTGGTTGACACCTTTCGCACGGGACGTGCCGAAAAACGATTCGACCGTTATCTGCTTTTTGTCACGTTCTTTCCCCAGTTAATTGCGGGGCCGATCGTGAAACACAGTGATGTCGCATCCCAATTCACACTTCTTGAATCCCGCCGAATACCACTAAATCAGGTGAGCGCTGGTCTACTGCTATTCAGTATCGGCCTTGCCAAGAAAGTGTTAATTGCAGATCAACTTGCTCCCTACGCTACACCAGTGTTTGTCTCAGCGGACCAGGGTTCGGAAATCACACTACTGGAATCATGGGGCGGACTACTCGCGTATACGTTTCAGCTCTATTTCGATTTTAGTGGCTATGCTGATATGGCGCTGGGGATTGCCAAAATGTTTGGCATAAATTTGCCAAAGAATTTTAACTCCCCATATCAGGCGACAAGTATTATTGAGTTTTGGCGCCGCTGGCATATAACACTTTCGAATTTCTTACGTGACTACTTGTATATTCCATTAGGAGGGAACCGCAAGGGATCGCGCAGCGCAAATCTGGTTACCACGATGCTACTCGGTGGTTTGTGGCATGGCGCTGGCTGGAATTTTATTATTTGGGGAGGCCTGCATGGCCTATTCTTGGTGATTAACCACCAATGGATTCGTATCCGCACGGCCATTTTCAGTCAAGTTTACGCACAGGGACACCAGTTACCTACGACGGCTGGTGTCGCGGTTTCATCCGATTCGATCAATACAAGCAATAATACAGAGCAAAGAGCCACAAGAAGTTCATCTCGGATATGGATAAGGTTTAGCAGCCTTCCCGGCATGGTAATTACATTCTTGGCGGTATGCTCGGCGTGGGCATTTTTTCGCGCAGAAACCTTACAGGGCGCCCTCTCAATCCTACAAGGATTTTATGGATTTAATGGGATTCTTCTGCCAGAAAAAATCACGCATATGGCACCAGCACTCCTCAATGATTTTTCAGAATCGAATCGCGGTGATGCATTGGGAGCATTTCCGCACTTAAAAGGTTTCTTGCTTATTGCCATTGCAATGGCAATTGCCTTTCTCACACCAAATTCAAATCAGATTTGCAACCGATGTTTTCCCGGTGATGAATCCCGCACAGCAATTGAACGACGTAGTACTTTGGCATATGCCTGGATGATATGTGCGGGTGTGGCGATCACCCTCAGCTTAAAGACGCTGGCATTCACACAGAGCAGCGAATTTTTATACTTTAATTTCTGACAAATGCGCTATCTATTCACCTTTTTTGCTGGCGTCCTTCTTTGTGTTGCAGCACAGATCGTAATGATCCATATCCAGGAAGGCGTACCGACATCCAGTTCCAAGTGGGCTGCTGACCTATACCACCTCAAGGAGCTTCACGCGAGGAAATATACTACAGAAAAGCTACTCATCCTTTCTGGATCCAATAGCCTTTTCGGAATCTATACACCAGCGCTAGAGAATGCCTATGGGATACCCACAACAAATTTTGGTGTACACGCTGGGCTTGGATTACGTTACATTCTCGACCGAAGCAAGCGCGTCCTAAATAGCGGGGACATCGTTTATCTGCCACTTGAGTATGCGCTGTATCAAGATTCAAAAATTCCTTCGTCACAACTTATGGATTTTTTAATCGCGCGGGATCCTTATTATTTTCGCACGCTACCTGTGCAGGAACGGCTCCTAGGATATACAAACCTTCCCATATCGAGAATTGTTGAAGGGCTGCGCGGAGGTAACGACCGTTATCAAGGCCAATCAGCGAAACTATATAATGTCGCAAATGTCGACGAATCTGGAAATCAGCTTCAGCACTCCGTCAGCCCGCAAATGTCCAACCGTGGGCAGTTAGCCACTCTCAAAGCCAAAGATATTGCTGACGGCCATCTTACCAGTCATTCGCAACGCGTCCTTTCTGAATACTTCGTTTGGGCACGCAAAAATAGTATTTGTGTTATTGGCGCACCTCCTAACCTGCTAGACAATCCCGAATATCATTCAACACGGTTCGATGAGTTTTTTGATGTGGTTCTGGATTTTTATGCAAGTAATGACGTGCCCTTCGCCGGTCATCCGCGCAACTATTTACTACCGATAGACCTGTTTTTCGACACTGAATACCATCTAAATACTAAGGGCATTAAATTACGTACCGAATTGACAATATCTCACCTAGGAGAAGATCCTCGCTCGCTATGCGGTAGGTACGATGCATAATTTCTGAAATTTTCAGTCGCCTATTCTCATTGAATCCTGCTTTGCCCCTACGGCGCCAGCCTTTGCTGCTTTCCAAATATTAGGGCGATCTTGCCAATACAACGGTTAAGTGATCCGACACCTAGATCCACATCAGGGTCGATACTAACCGGGCGAGCCGTCAAGAATCTGAATATTATCTGCAAGCTTGCCGACAGAGTATGAAAGATACGCACTGAAGTTTTCTTTCCGAGTGGAATATCACCGAGTACAACGTCAGGTATCACCTTAAATGTCGCACTAATTGACTCTGGGTAGGTGTCATCGTAAGGGCGATACCGAAGTCCACGCTTCGCGCACTCAAGGATATGCTGTTCATTCGCAGCGCCGAAGTTTTCGCCCAAGGGATAAACCATCAACTCTCGCTCGGGCAACCTGGAATCTGGGTATCCGAGTTCTAACAGTGCTTCGCTGCAGATCAGAGATGCCGCTATTGCCACATCTGGATCCATCTTCGACTTCCAGCCGTAGATGTTGTCAGCCGAAATTTTCTTGTCTATATCGCTTTTCCAAGTCTCTGAAGCCACCCGGACAAGCTCAGCGCCTTTTCGCTCAAGCATTTGTGGTTCAAATTCTTCGCCGATAAACTGGCAAATCTCTGAGACTTTTTCCGCCGGGTCAGTGACAAGATCTTCGTAGCGAACGGTAATGCTGTTTGCATCCTGCGCAAAGAACTTCGAACTTTTCATATATACGCCCATCCACCGGTAAAATTCAGCGATATATGAAGTGGATAGCCCGATATTTTTAATCACCGACGGTATTGAATCACGCGGATCGCGAATAATACGAATAATCTTCGCATCCGGGAAAAGGGCTCTAATGGTGTCGACGTAGAATAAGTGGCGGGGCGTCTTCTCAGCCCAACGTTGCTTACCTTGTACCTCTGCAAAAGCTTCAGGTATTGCTGCGTAAACTGCCTTTACAAAATCATGCCGGGTATCGAGTTGTTTACGTAAATGTTCATTGCTCAAGCCAAAATGACTCGCAAGACTTCGACCATCTGGATATCGGATTTCGTCAAGCTGCTCTATTGTCTTCGCAATCCTGTTATTGCTTTGCGCCAGTGACCTTGCGCGCTTGATCGGCAACGCCCTGAACAGGTCTGTTTCTGGGCCACAGGCAATGCGGCTGTGACTGCCGATAATTGCAGACAGCAATGACGTACCAGACCGTGGCGGGCCTACAATAAAAACTGGCGCGGTACTGGCCGTCGCGGTTACTGCTGATTCCAATGTGTCGTCCTATCCAATGTAGTTTTTTGTGAATACCACAAACAGGTAGCCTGTAATCACGCCCGGTAACAGGAATGCGGTATAGATAATTTCACGTGTAATGCTCATCAAGCCTGCTTGCCACTTCAGGTAAAGCTGGAGGGGTACAACGAACAATGGATATATGCCGAGGAATACCACAGCGGCATAAAAGCCATATTCATACAGGAAAAAAGGTAGGCCAACGCTCAGAATCATTGCCCTCGATAGTGCAATGGGTAACATCTTCTTGGGTTTGCCCGTTGCTTGGTAATATAGCCCCAAACCACGGTAGCGATCCGCAAATAGGCCAATGGCTAACACTGCAAGAAATGGACCCGCCTGGCTATACCGGTCATCATATAGCACTTCAATTAGTGTTGAGCCGCTCACAAATAGGAAACCACAGAAGCCGCAAATGATGAGATCCAACGGTAGCCGAAATCGATAATATACATTTGAACAGTTTTCGCCTTCACGTACTGCCCTGCTTAGCGCCGGGTACATCACTTTCTGCATTATGCTATTTAGTGCACCCCTGACTGACCCAACGATAAAAATTGCAATGGAATATATGCCCATTTCCGCTGCAGTAATGTCGAAAGCCAAAATTATCCTGTCGCCATTAAGCACCCAGTAACCAAGCAATGACGTGGCGAAGATCCATTTCCCGAAATGAAAAATCTCGCGAGCATGATCCCACTGCCATTTCCAACGATTGTTATATCCCGGTAGCAAGATATACTCGGCAAGGACTTTGGCAACATTTGCTACGATGGTCCCCGCAACCAAGGCCCAAATTGTAGGGGAGTATGTAGCCCAGGTGACCATCGTTATGATCGATAAAAGTTGTGACGCAAGCTCTATCGAAGTAACTCTCGCCAAGCGAAGTTCGCGATTTGAAGTAGCGGATTTCGTCGAGCGGAAACCGCTAACGACAAGACTAAATGCGAGAATCGCGAGTACTGCGGGCAAATCCGGATCAGCATAGACGCTTTCTGCCGGCAAAGAAGAACTACCCACCCAAAGTGCAATTGCTATTCCAAAGATAATCGCGGCTAGGGAAATCCCGCGAAATATTTGCAGTATCCACGCGGTGTCAAGGAAATCTCTGTGTGTACCGGCCTTACTCTGAATGATACTTTTTTGGATGCCGACATCAGTGACCATCTGTATCCCGGCAATCACGACATTGGCAAGCGCCATGATTCCGAACATCTCGGGGGCGAGCAGTCGTGTCATGATCAGGTTACTAGCCAAACGAAATATTTGACCAAATGCGTAGCCACCAAACACCCAAAATGCCGCGCTGCGAATCACATAGCGGTTAAACCCTTGTCCAGTACTAGCAGGTGCTTCAGACACCGGGTTACTCATACGTACACCGCAGTGGTTTCTTGTGCTTTGCACTCACTAATTTGCACGAGCGCCCGCTCAAATAGTGTGGCAGAAGTTGTCCAGCTACTTTCCTTGACCGACTTGCTGGCCGCGCCGGACATCAACTTCCATTCATTATCATCGAGTGTCAGTGCCCGGATGATTGATTCTGCCTGAGCTGAAATATCGTCAATACCGTTGAGATAGCCATTAGTGCCATCGCGGATATAATCAGGTGCGCATCCACTACGGGTCGCAATTACCGGACACCCACAGGCCAAGGCTTCCAATATTGGGAGCCCGAACCCCTCGCTTCTGCTACTGAAAACATAGCCTCGGGAGCTCGAGTATATTGCCCGCAATTCTTCTCGATCTGGGGATAGAACAAACTCAACACCGTCGGGGAATTCAATTGAAGGGCTGGGAGCGCTTGCTCCAAACAAAATCAGTCTCGCTTGCGGAACAATCTGTCTTGCTCTGGAAAACGCCGCGAGCGTGACATCGATGCCTTTAAATTTTGACTCTGAATACATGCCACACACGGTAAACGGTGACATCGTTATATTTGCCGGCCGATAAAATTCCTCATGATCCACCGCGTTTGGCACGAGAAATGTATCGTTGTCACCATATTCAGTCGCCATCACATGCGCCAACCACTCGGCGATGACTATTTTTGGAAGACTAGTCTCGTACGTTTTCTTGACCCGTGCCACTGGCATTTCATCATGTACTTCATAGTGCTGCACGAAATAGCATTTGGCGCCCTTTTCCACTGGAAAATGCCGCGTCCACTCTACGGTTTTCCACCAGGTGGTGATTAGTACATCGGCAGATGGGAAGCGATCGGAATTGGACATCTGGTCAGGCGACAAAGTAATGATATTGACACCGTGTAACCGGGAAAAATGAGAATGCTCAATAGGCGAATTCTTGGAAAAACGCCTTTTTAATAGCCGCTTTAGGCCGTTTGAGAACCCACCGTACTTATATTTTGGGCAGACTATGGTAACTTTGTGGCCTGCATCTGACAGAGCCTGAGCATAGATAGCAACGACGCGGCACCCACCACTAAGTGAGGGTACCGGAAATGCGAAAGTAATATTCATCCGTGATTTCGCCTTGTGGTCCGTTGCTAATTTTATCGCCCCTGGTCGGCATGTGTAAATGATTGGAAGACAACGATGTTTTCTTATCGCGGTGGTCAATTTCGCGCGTTCGTCACATTTTTTTGAGGCATTTAGGTAGTACCATTCATATAGCTCAAGCACTGCTGTCATCGCACCGTGAATCCGTTACGAGCTGTTCGTCCGTCGGTTTATAGTTTTCGACAGTTCTCACCAGTCCGAAAATTTCTCTCTCGAGAATCGAATGCAATATGGATTTATGTATTCGAGCTTTCATCCAAATTAGGGATTATCTTTCATGAAGTACTTTTTTATTCATTGCGTAATTTGTCTATTGCTCGTCGGTTGCGGAGGCGGCAGTGGATCGGACGGCGGCAATAATAATCCCCCCGCTGATAATCGCGCACCAGTAGCGGAGGCCGGCAGCAACCAAAGCACCATGCCGGGGCAATCAGTGATCTTGAATGGTGCGGATAGCTCGGATGCAGACGGCGATACATTGAGCTACCAGTGGTCTGTTGTGCAGGCACCATCAGGAGCAGAAACCAGCTTTTCCGCTTCGACCAGTGTGGAAACCAATTTTTCGGCGGATATTCCCGGTACCTATGAAATCCGCCTGACCGTAAACGATGGCGCAGCTTCAGATACGGATTCCGTGAGTGTCGTCATAGCGGAAGATAGTGACGCTCTTGTAGCCAATGCCGGGACCGGCTATTCCGGGGCCGATGGGGAAGATATTACACTTGATGGGCGCGCCAGCACCGGACCTTCCGGCGAGTCGCTAACCTATAGCTGGTCAATCACATCGGGCCCGAGTGATTCTACGGCAATACTTTCTGAACCTAATAGCGCGACCCCAGTACTCAGCTCTGCGTCTGTGGGCAGTTATGAAGTCACACTCGTCGTAACCAGTGAAAGCGGAGGAACTGACTCCGATATCGCCCATATTCTGGTCCTCGACTATCTTCCCATTACACAGGTTGTGGAACACTACACCCAGATCCTGCCAGCGGATGATACTCGGGTTATCTATGTAAGTAGCCAAGAAGGCAACGATGCAAATGACGGCCTGTCCTCCAGTACACCGGTGCAGAGCATCCAACATGGGGCGCGCCTATTACGCGACGGCCATCCCGATTGGCTCGCGCTGAAGAGTGGCGATACATGGGAAACAGGCATTGGCGGCTGGATCAAGTCTGGTCGCAGTGCATCGGAGCCTATGGTGATTACTAGCTACGGGATTGGCGAAAGCCGCCCTCTGTTACGCACACGTGATGAGACCGCATTCCGCTACCAAGGGGGTGGCGGTAGTCCGGAATACGTGGATTTTCTGGTAATCCACGGCCTGCACTTTTACGCGATTTCTCGCGATCCAAACGCCGGGAACAACTTTACCGGTGTGTCGGATGACCGGGGTATTACCTGGTTTCGCGGAACCAACGGCCTCCTTATCGAAGACAATATGTTTGAGCTGTACAAAGAAGCTATTACCCTCGAGGAAATAGACGGCTTCCACATTAGGAACGTCCTGATCAAGAACAATGTATTTATTGACTCATATAATGTGACCGGCAGTCATGCCCAGGGTATTTATCTCGATAAAACAGACAATGTACGTATAGAACGCAACATATTCGACCACATCGGATGGAACGATTCGGTTGCCGGTGCAGAGAAAACCATGTTCAACCACGCTATTTATGTTCAAACCACTAATCGTGATATTGAAATCGTTGACAACATTATCACCCGGAGCTCTAGCAATGGAATTCAGTTACGATCAGGCGGCTTGATGGACGGCAATGTACTGGTGCAAAACGCGATAGGGCTGATGCTAGGGGGAGACCAGGCCCAAGGCAATCCAGGCGTGATCAAGGATAATATTGTTCTACATGGAAGTGATATATCTGCTAGCGAACCGCGAGGCTGGGGTATCGATCTGGCGACTGGTATAGTCTCCGCGGAAATCACCGACAACATTGTCGCTCACGAAGAATCGATTTCGGAAAACCTTATCGCAATTCGTGAGAGTGACTTAGCTACACGCTCTGGCAACGCGGTATACAACTGGGGTGCTCAGTCGGAACCCGCCAGTAGTTTCGTAAACGCCGCGCTGACAATCAATGATTTTGATAGCCATGCCGGTGGAAACGGCACGATGGAGTCCTTTTATAATAATATCCGCGCTCACTCGCAGCGGTCCCCTAATCCGAATTATGATGTAGAAGAGATCCGTCAATACTTCAAAGACGCGTTTTCGCCAGCGCAGTAAGTATTCGCATCAGATATAAAAACGGCCGCCTGGTATTCCAGGCGGCCGTTTTTATGCTCAAATTTATGACCTATTGCTCGCTAAATCCATCAACAAAAAATTGTCTTAGTTGCCTGACCGAATAATCAGGATTCCAAGTTAATCTCGATTGTGCGCGGATATTGCCGATGAACGAATCATAGGTACCGGCACCACCCATGAGTTGATCGAACTCTTCGATTGTGCGTTCTGGATCTATGTAATTCCCAGGGTCATCGGTACCCTCTTCCCATTTATAAACAATGTTGTTGATGTATGTCGCATTTTCTGACTCCTTGATCGCAAAACGATTACTTGCATCACTCATCACATGCGCAACGATATTGTTCTTCACCAATCCATTATTCTGCGTATTGAAATCAATACCCCAACCTCGACGGAGATCACCCGGGCCAATATCATTACCATTTAGCACCACATTATTTATGATCTGTCCATCGCTCGGTGAATTTGTGGCGCGACCTAATAATATGGAAATTGGGTTCCTAATCAGGAAGTTACCCTCGATAATTCCACCCGGTCGTAGCTGCATGCCATGGCTTGAGCTGCGAGAAATAATATTGTTTTTTATGTCGATATCCGTGTTGTCACTCTGGATATAGATCGAGTGGTTAAATTTTGTGGCAACCGCACCTGGATAAGTCGCGTGCCAACCGTTGTGATCAAAGATGTTCTCTTCGATAAGAACCCCCTCAGTCTGCGATACATAAATGCCCTGAGAGTGCGTATCGGTTGCATAAGAATCGACAATTACATTTCTACGGATTACCACGCCACTGATATCAAGATTGTCCAGATCATGAATCTGAATACCCTCTTTATAATGCTCGATGTAATTATCTTCAAACAACAGGTAGCTGCAGCCTCGATACCAGTTGATCCCGCGGTTTGTCGATACCTGGGTAAAACTGGGTGAATCGGGGTCCCGTGTTTCGGAATAAAGATGAAGTCCACTAAAAACAAGGTTATCTATGATCAGTGGCGATCCGCCCCCACCGGATGCGCGCAAACCATCTTTGGTACCGCTCATCAAGAGCGGTCTTTTGGTACCCTCGCCGTAGGCAGTCACAACCATTGGCTCAGATGCGGATCGTCCGCTTTTGACCCATTTGCCCAGCCCCTCCTGCCATTCGTCACCAATCTTTAGCAACAGCCAGTCAGGGCTGCCATCTCTCAGTAAATCCTTCCCGCGGGTAATGCTATTAACTGCTGTTTCAGGAGTCAGTCCGTCGTTTGCATTATCCCCGGTGCTGCTGCTTACATAGATCAGACGCGAATCAGACGCGGGTAAAATTGTGGTAAAGCCCGCCTTTTCAATGGTAATTGGTATATGTGAGAAAGATGAACTGACTTGCGCAACGGTTACCATTCGCGTCGTTTCTGCCGTTGCGCCGGCGGAATCTGTGACACTGTAAATCAGTTCGTAGGTGCCTGGCGTTGTGGTATCGACCTCCCCGGCGACATCAATTTTCGCGTTGAGATTTCCGTCCTCTGTATCGTTCGCTGTCGCACCCGGATCCGAAAATTCTGTATTCTGCTCCACTTCTAGAGAGGCAGCTCCGTTTAAATTGATCGTAGGCGCGTTGTTTTCAGCGACATTTACCAGTCGTTCGATTGATGCGGATGCGCCATCGGAGTCCGTAACCTGATATCCGATAACGTAGTTACCCGGTACATTTGAAGTAATCGGTAAGCCGGTAACGATTATTTGGTCGGTCAAGTCTCCGTCCTCACTATCGTTCGCCGTGGCGCCCATATCTTCGTACGCTTCACCGTGGTGCAGTTGGATATTGTTGGCACCAACCAATTGAATCTCTGGCGGACTGTTGGTGTCGCCATCTCCCGGATCCGGTGGATTCCATCCTCCACACCCTGTACAAATGAGCATTATCAAAACGTACATTGAATACCTGGACATTCGTTACCTCGTCTCTCGCAGTACAAAAAAGCAGAAAAAGTATGGGTTAGCCGCTTTTCTTTTCCAGATTCAGACGAGAATATTTGCTTCGATTGACACTTTTTGTGAAACGATTTACTAATCGGTCACACCATTTTCCATTCTATAAGAACAAACTACTAGCTTGCACAACAGGCAAACCATCAAAATATTTCAAACGCTTATCTCCGCGTCGCGTGCTAGTGTCGCATCCGTCGTGGCTTGTACGCCTATGCCCACCAGCTCGTGAAAATTCGATGCTCGGATTAGGGGACCCTGACAAGGGTGTGACCCTTCCGATAGCGCCATAGGGAAAACTAACCAAGTGCGAATCCGTGCAAATAGCAATAATGGTGCGCATTTACCCTGTCTCCTTTCGACTGTGTCAATGATCTTCGCGCCGTTATGGTATTATCCCATCCGTCATCTATATCGATACGGCCTACGCGATACATTTAGTTATCGATCGCGCATAAGGATCAACTTACTAAGTAATTCCTTCATTCCACTCCCGAAAAGGAGACATCTCAGGAGTATGGTGGTTTTAGTGCTATCGCGTGTTTTCTACGCCAAGTGATAGCAGGTAGAAATTGATTATCAAACAAGGATGTTAAGATGCATGACTGCAGACGAATGGCAGTTCTAATCCCAGAATTTCCCGGACAAACACATATTTTCTTTTGGCGTGAGATTCAGGCGCTCCGCGAAGCGGGCAACCATGTCGAAATCATATCCACGCGCAAACCGCGCGCAAAGAACTTTCACGAATTTTTTTCTCAGGTTAGCGATACCTACTACCTTACGAAGATCCCAGTCATACGACTGATTGCGCACATCCTGGCAAATCTACCTTGGCTGATGCGTTCAGTACTATATTGCTTTCGGCTACAGGCTAGCTTTTCAGACAAGTTGCGCACCCTGTTATTTATTCCGCTCGCAGCGAATCTTCAGTTGTATTGCAAAACAAAAGAGATAGGACATATTCATGTCCATTCATCTGCAGATGCATCACATATAGTAGCGATCGGTGCCCTGTCGGGTAAATTCACATACAGTGTCTGTATTCATGGCAATCTCAATCAGTATGGCCGCAACCATCCAGAGAAGTTATCAGGCGCTTCTGCAATTATCACTGTGACAGAACCGCTGCGTAGTGAAATTCTGGACGCACTTCCGAACTACCCTAGAGATCAGGTACACGTTGTACCAATGGGTGTAAATGTGAGCAAATTTTTGCCACGTACTTACGCGGAATTCGGCACCAAACCAATCATCTTGACCTCCGTAAGTCGATTGGCGTATGTCAAAGGGCACACCTATACGCTGCAGGCATTAGCGCAACTCCCAGAAAACCTTAACTTCATTTATAAGATCGTCGGTGACGGCGAAATGCGGGAGAAGCTCGAGCAGGAAGTGCATGAACTCGGACTCACCGACAAGGTCGTATTCATGGGCTTCAAAAAAGAGCAGGAAGTTAACAAGATTTTACAGACAACAGATATTTTTGTATTAACAAGTTTTGGCTTCGGCGAAGCTGCACCTGTAGCAATCATGGAGGCGATGGCATGCGGTGTTGCTACCGTATGCTCAATTATAGGTGGAACAAGAGACATGATTACGGACGGGCATGACGGCATGCTTGTGCGGCAAAAAGATGTTGAGGATATTAAACGAGCTATTTTATTCCTTCTGGAAAATAGTGGGAAAATAAAAGCCATCTCGGAAAACGCTCGTGCAACTGCGGAAGAAAAATTTTGCCACCGCCGTGTAGCCAACCGGCTGGCACAACATATCATACATGCCTGACCTGCTCGATAGATTCGAACTCACTCGACGTTATTGCTTGCCTATATATTTTTTCCAGTGCCGAGCCTTTATTTTTCCATGAATATAGCTCGGCTTGCTTCCTTGCCGCTAAGGCCATATCAAAAAGTCTCTTAGGGTTGTCCTTCAAAAATCTGATTTTCTCAGCTAACTGCTTTACAACGTGCTCTCGGGATATTGGCTCTATCTTAAAACCACTATTTTCCGTCACGTATTCACCGATTCCGCCATTGTTTACGACCAGACATGGCGTCCCGGCTGCCATCGATTCCATCACAACTGCTCCGCCAAATTCACGAACCGACGGAAAACAAAAAAGATCTGCATCTTTGCACTCGGCCGGTACATCAGCGTGCGGAATCCAGCCTTTGAAATCTACCAGAGCAGTTAACTTGTTATTCGCCACATAATCCGTTAGCTGTTTCCTCTGGGAACCGTCTCCAACGATAGTAAACTGCAAATGTTCCTTATCCGTTTCGGAAAGTTCAGCCAGCGCTTCCAAAATCATATCACAACCCTTATATGGCTCCAGTCGGCCCAGAAACAGGAGTTTGAACATGGACCTAGCATTTGTAGACTTACCTTCACAGAAGCTGCGACTTTCCGCCTCTTTTCCAATTTGCAAAGCGGATTTATAGAACATTTCGTTGGCGGCATTTTCATACATCAAACGCATCTTGGCGGACTGTGATGGGAATACCTTTTTTAACCAGGAGTCTGTGTATGACGAGCCCGTCAAAATTACGTCAGCATGCTTGTAGGTCGCACGATAGCCGGGTACCAGCCATACACCGACACTGCGGATCCAATTGAAGTAACTAAACTCCCGTCTTCCTATGTTCCGAAAGGCTTCTGGATAGGGAACACCACCGTTTACAGGCCCAAGAATGAATTTTGTTTCTCGCTCAGATTTACGACACGCAGCGGCAATAGAATACGGATATCGCGGCATAATTGGCGTCAACGCATGGACGATTTCATAGTCACCGTTGGCGACATTCTCCGCAAATTCTTGATCAACGAAACGGTTAAAGAAGAAATAGATTGGAAACTGTAGCAGGTGGCGCAGTGGCCAAACAGTTCGCCCGCGGAAAGTCGTGAGAAATGCTATTAGTTTGTAGTAGGCAATCTCTGTGCGTGTCTGCTCATAATAAGTAATGTCGCTGGTATGTCCTGCGCGATAAAGCGCTTCCTTATTCCGACAATGTGTCACCAAATGAACATCAGCAAAGTCACTTATAATCTTATAAAAATTATAACCAACCAGCGGAACCGAGCTTAGCTCTGGATTACAACTTTCAATTACCAACAGTACTTTAATTTTCATTTTGTCGGCCTAGTGCTGAGTCATTCCACTGCGAATTCCAGTATTTATCACCGGCGCTCGTTTACCAAAAATTCGCGTTGCCAACTTCGTTATTATCATAGTGCTGATTTTTTTTGGATTAACGGGATAATATGTTTTGGCTTTAGCCTTAAGCCCTGTCAATCTTGATATTTTCTGAACAATTTCGGGAAACTTTTCTTGATCCGTTAGTTCATCGAAGTTGACCTCCAACACATCATTCGATACTCCACTCCAAAATTCAAAAAAGTCGTCTACCTTTTGTTTATATAGATCAACATCATTTACCAGACCCCAAGACTGAGTCGATCGAAGCGTCTGGTCTACCGGCCTACGTAATAGAATGACATGTGACTGCTCAACAAGCTTCTCGATAGTCGCTCGCATATTTTCAGGCGCGGCCTGAGGAAAATGGGTTTTGACAACACACCTCCCGATCTGCAGACCATTATTGATATATTGGTCCCTATTCATCTTACTTCTAAATAGCTGGTCAGCATCGACATATAGCGGTTTCTTCGCCAGCTCTGAGAAATTATTCAATAGCAAGTCTATCGCCAAGTGTGTTCCGGAACGCATAACAGACGCTACTATAATTGGCTTACCACTACCCTTGGGGATTATTCCAGGCGGGCACACCACACGCGGGTTTGTAAATGGCACTAGATGTTTACCTATTACATTAATCAGACTTCTAAACATATCCACGATTTTTTCACAATTTCTCTGAAGATTTTATTGAGCTGGCAGTTGCACAGCCGAGTTTCCTATTATGGGTTCCCGATCCGCAGATTCACGTCGACGTGATTTTCGAAACTTATGATTCGCACACATACCGATGGCAGCGCCATACAAAAAGAACACCCAATTGTGTTGCGAAGCATTTGGAATCTGATCAACCATCAGCATTGCGATGGTCACGCAAAAAGTCGCACATACCTGAGCATGTTGTGGATCACGAATCTTACTCAAAAACGCTTTGCCATTTTTTACTGCTAACATCGGTAGTCCAAGGAATACCAAATAGCCAAGTAGACCAAACTGGGTAAACTTGATAATCCAGTAACCATCTGTGACCACACCATCAATACGGTTACGGTCCCACCCTCCCCAACCGAACAGTATTTTTTCCTGACCATGTGCAAGCATGATTTCTTCATTTCCAAATCGGAACGCCAACGAACCAACCTTATCAGGCCCAAAAACGGCGGCCAGCTCCAGTAGTCTGTCGTGAGGGATGTAGTTAAACATGGCCAATATTGGATAGAAAAATACAGCGGATGCAATTATGTACGCGCCCAAAGTCGATAGTCTTGATGGCAAGACCGCGAGCATAAGAAAGCCAAGCGTACCCAGGAGCCAAGCCCCAACAGACTTACATATCAAGAGAAGGAATAATCCATACAGAACAAAGACGATGTTTGGCAGAATGAAGATCTTTTGTTTCGCTTTCCATAGTCCGGTCATTGCGAGCAAGACAACAACAGAAAAATTAGCAACCAATAGCCCGTGCCCCATGAATACGACCGGCCGGTATCCCCCAAATCGGATTTGCTGATTAAACGCATGGGGGAAAAAGCCATAGATCCATGTGTGGAGCTGCGGGCTCAGCACCACTTCGATAATCATCAACGGCGAGTAGAGAACCCCAGCAATTGCGACCAGTCTTAGGACATTAATGCCATCTTTTATGTCTTTGACAAGAATTGACGCGAGGGCAAATGGAACCAGTGTAAATGCCATCTGAAATGTCATTGAAATTAGGTCTTTAGGTGAAAGGGCAGGTTTCACCCGTACTCCCGTGAACACAGGATCGAGATTTGTAAGTACCGTCAGGCTTGAAATTAGCAGGCCGGTAACAAGTAATAACTTGCTGCTGAATGTCGGCGGAAAGCGAAACTTTACCTTTTTAATAAGAAAGCAGCCGATGAGTGCGCTGTACGCTGCAACATTTTGCTTGTCTATATTGGGTAAGATAGGAAGTACAAATGCGACCTTCTGAGGCAGAAACATATATGCGCCAAAAATCGTCCAGAAGGTAGCCGTCAACGCACTATATTTTCTGTATAGCAGTAAGGATAGAAATGGCCATACTAAAACAGCCAATAATGCTATTGTATTTGGCATGACTCAAGCTGGAGATTGATATCGAAGCTGTCGCGTAAAATTCGTGTGTTTTTCGCGAGATTAAATTCTGACTCTACCTTTGATATTGCATTATTGATTTTTGTTACGCTGCTTTCTGGCGTCTCATTTACGACATTTTGGATTGAGACCGCCAAGGCACTTGCGTCAGGTTCAGACAAGCTTCCCGTAATGCCATCAATTACCAGTTCAGGAATTCCCGATACCGAAGTTGCAATTACCGGGACCCCACGCATCATTGCCTCCATCAACACGACCGGAATGCCATCCATATCGCCGTTGGAGTCGACTTTCCCGGGAAACACGAAGCAATCAATCTTTTCATACCAACTGGAAACAAGATCGTGCGGTAGAGCACCGCCGAAAGAGACATTCTCTGTCAATCCGTGACTTTGAACGAGAGCTTTAAGACTTTGCTCCAGCGGTCCATGACCCATGATCTCGAGCTTAATATTGGTTTGGTGTGGCGATAGTTTTGCCATCGCATTGATCAATATATCAACACCTTTTTTCTCAACGAGTCGACCTAAAAAGCCAAGAACAACCACTCCACGTTCCTGATTAGACTGATCCCGTGGAGAAAATTGATTGGTGTCTACGCCGCATCGAACCAGCACCATTTTGTCCGCAGGAATGCCCTGGGACTTAAGCACTTGCATGTTGAAGGTGGAAATTGTTGCAACGAACTTCGCGCGTTCACCCTTCTGTCGCATCAGGTATGCACGCTGAAAAATGTCATTTGCGTGGGCGGTAAAGCTAAAGGGCGTGTCCAGCAGCATGCTGGTATACATTCCAATGTCGGTAGCGATATGCGAAAAATGGCAATGAATATGATCAATATTCTCCATGAGCAACCTGTTGGAGAGATAACCAGCCACCAGGAAACGGTATATCTGGCCTAACGCGAGCTTTGGGTCTTTTACACAGAGCAGGCTATCCCCTAGGCAATGTCGCGCGCTCTTTAGGTAGGTTAGCGGATGCTTCGCCAGGAACTTAACGTTTTCAACTAATACATGCTGCAGTTTCTTCCCATACAGGTAGTGGCAATTTTTTGCTATTCGTACAATCTGTTCATCTGCACCACCAGTCTCCACCGAATGCAGTGAAAATGGGAGAACGGTTTTCCCCAGCTTTTCCAGCTCAAGAATCTCGTTGTATACGAAGGTACTGGACTTACCAGGTATTTCAGGAGCGATGTAGGCAATGCGCCCACTATTTTCTATCTTTGCCATGAGGTTCCTTCTCATGCTCCTCTTAGCAGGGATTTGTCGGTAGGGGACCTGGCTACATCGTTAGTATTTGTGTTTTCGGCATTCATCCGAGCTTGTAACAATGCATTTCCCGTGGCATTTGCGTCCGGATTCCAGCGGGAGGCATTGGTAGCTTCCAGGCGCTCCACCGCTCTATGTCTTCCCACAAGTAGTGAGCGAGATTGATACCAGCGGATTTCTTTGATCAATTCTGGATCATCCAGCTGCTTATCTTGCCTAAATAACGCTTTTAGATAGCCGTAGTACATTGCAATGCCACCGATGACGTATGGGTATTCGATGGCCCTAAACACACAGGTTGCGAGCATGTATAACCAGCCCGTACCCATAAAATACTGTCCAAATCCGTGACGGGCGCGGCCTGCCAGGACACCGTGTTGGCTGGAACCCATCACACGGAGATGGATGAAATTGAGCTCTGGCTCATCCCAGCTCAACGCACGCCACCCCATTTCTCTACATTTGTGACAATCAATTGCGTCCCACATAACTTCCCGCACAAACCCACCAATCTGTTCAAAGCATTGGATACGATAGAACTTTGTCATCCCTGCTGACATCTCGTCACCGCGGCGCTCACTGACCAGTTTGCCGTCTCGCTCGTTATAGGGTTTGCCACTGCAAGTACCGATTCGCGGGTCCGCCTCCATTTTTTCCATCAAATGCTCGAAATATCGCGCGGGTAGTTCGAGATCCAGGTCCAATTTACAGAGATAGCTGTACTTCGCTCGATCAATGGTTTTCAGACCAGCATAGAAAGTATCGACAACCCCTGGACCGACGTTGCGATACCCGCGGTTCTCGCGGGTTAAAATACGGATGAATGGGTACTTATTTGCATACTCAGCGAGAATTTCGCTCGAGCCATCGGTGGACCCATCATCGACAATGACCCAGAGCCTCGGTGGTGCTGTCTGCGCCACGACGCTATCCAGCGTCCGCTGCATATATTCTGCTTCATCGCGACACGGCGAGATTATGACGTAATCTCTATTCTGCACTTGTACATTCCCTTGCATAAATTAAATTCAGTTTGCTGCCGGCTCAGCAACACTCTGGGCGAGCATGCGATTAATTCTTGGCAGAACGAGCGCATTTTGGATATAACGTTTTGTGAGCCTTGTAGGATTTTGCAACAAGCGATAAAGCCATTCTAGGCGTGAGCGCTGCATCCACTTCGGCGCCCTTTTTTCTTTGTCAGCAAGGAAAAGTATCGACGCCCCAATACATAACGCAATACCGTTGAATCGAGCCTGCTGTTTTAGCATCAGGGCGAGCTTCTCCTGTTGGGGCGAGCCAACCGCAAGGAACACGAAATCTGGCTGTGCACCTAGAATATTATCGATAACTTTTTTTACTTCGTCGCCCTTGTTTATAAATCCCATCGTCGGGTTATGGTGGGTTATATCCAGATAGGGAAATCTATCCCGAACGATGTTGATAACCTCATCCTCGCCGCCAAGGATATATATTCGGTCCCTACTATTTAGTTCGCTTTCGAATAGACGCCGCGTTAGGTCACTGCCAGTCACGACCTGCGGTATCTTGGTACCATGGCGATTGAGCAGAGCTTCTAGAATGCGACTGTCACAAAGTGACAAACTCGCATTGCGATAGATATGCTGAAGGCTTCCCGTGTCATCTTTTCTTGCGAGTCTGGCCAGGTGATCAACATTCGGTGTCACAATGTAACCTGCATGTTTATTTCTCTGCATTTCACGAATATGGTCAACGGCACTGTCCATACTCGCTGTATCGATGCGGCAAAGTCCAATATCGACAGAATGAATATCAGGCATTAGTAATCTCTATTTATATTCGATGATCGAAGTTTTGCACCCGGAGAACTGGCCCATGGCGAACTTCGTCACCCCAAAGAACTGCGGGATCTTTCCAATTTGTGTTAACACCCCGTAGACCAGGGAACGTCGAAATGAATTTCTACGCTGTAGTTTTCGTATAAATATACGGAACGCCATTGCCGGGTAGGCAAGAATTAGGAAGAGCGCGATTGGGGCAGAGAACGGATATATACTTATAATTAGAATTGGGAACACACACGCCCAGAAACAAATACTTGCGACTTCTCTAACACAATATGGATTTTGCTTGGTGGCGTGTAACGCACTGCGCGCAGCATAAGCAAATCCTGCGCGCTTATTTCGTAACCAGAATTGCCGGAAGCTTGTCATTGCTGCGTCATGCGAAGTCATTTCCTCCGCGATTCGCCAGATTTTCCAATTCTTTTTTCTCAGCCTAAAGCACATTTCGGGCTCTTCACCCGCGATCATTTCAGGGTTGAAGCCACCCACCGCGATTATCGCTTCCTTTCTCGCGAGAAAGTCACCGCCACAGGATTTTGTATCGCCTATTGGGGTATCCCATTCCATATCGCACAAAGCGTTATAAATGGTTCTTTGTGGATAGACTTCCCTTCTTCTCCCACATGTGATCGCCACATGTGGATTAACAGACAAAAAGGAAATCGCTTTCACTAACCAGCCGGGTTGTATGGCGCAATCGCCGTCAATGAACTGGATGTATTCAATATTTGGGTATTTTTCCAATAGATAGGCTAACCCGGTATTACGCGCACGCGCGGCGGTAAAACGCGTGGTCATATCGAGTTGTATAACGTCACTGCCTACGCTGTTCGCATACTCGACACTGCCGTCTGTTGAACCCGAGTCAACATACACAACTGGTGGTAAGTTAAGGTTGCTATCCTGATTCAGAGTGTCGTCGTTTTTATGCGCTTCAATTCCCGGGCTGATAGACTGGCGCTGCTCAAGTATTGAGTCGATACAACGGCGCAGCCGGTCTCCCTCATTCCTGCCGATAACGACAAATCCCAGAGTTGGTTCACCAAGCTTGTGTGCGTCATTGTTATGAGTAGGCATGTTCGCCCCCCACAGCAGTATCGTTTTGCTTCGTGCTCCAGTCCAAAGTATCTTCCACAACGCAATCTCTATAGTTGTCTACTGTAATTTCAGTACCCAGTAGATAACCAAGTTCTTCCAAATCACGATTTAATATGTGTTGAATCTTTCTAAGCGATGCTTCAGATAAAATAGGGCGTTTCTTCATCTGCAGACGTGATTTAACTGCGTTACGGAGTGCTCGCGGTACAAGAACTCTGCGTAGAAATTTTAGAACCGGATTTCCAATCAGGAATCTCGTTACAGGATTGGTGCGAAGGCGCTCAGAGGAAACATTGGTTTTAGACAAGTCATCTTGCCAGGTCACCTTACCGGTATAACCAATAAACTGTGCGATTCTCTCTAGTTCAGACTGTGGGTATGCTCTTAGCCGCTCGAAAAATACCGGCAGTATCTTGTCCCGGCCATATCGTTCAATAAATGGGCCCAACTGGCGTGCATAACAGCTATAGTTGAGCAACTCCGAATGTTGCTCAATTGCCTGGTTAATATCGACCTTTATATTGTTACAGCTCCATTCGTGGATATATTGCGATATCAGACGCTCAATCGGGTGGCGCATTACATAGATGAGCTTTGCGTTGGGCAGTGACTCATAGAGTCTCTCAACGGTCTTTGGGTAAGTGGGAAGCTTGGTATAGTGGGTGCTAGCCTCACCAAGAATATCGTCCCTTTCGGCGCTCTCGAACAACCCTTTGTACCAGTCTGCACCCCGGGCATACTGTGCATCATCGCTAAAGAAATTTGGCTCCTTCAATTCGGGCATGTATATCCCATCAAGCTTACGCAGCTGCTCATAGATCGTCGTAGTTGCCGACTTCATGGACCCAATGATTACGAAATCTGGAAGAGTTTGCTTCTCTTGAATCATTGGTTTACCACTCGACTGCTTTTTCTTGGTGAGAAAGTAGTGGATGTCTGCGGGGCCAGGAAATCAATCCAGATATCACGCCATTCCCCTGGTATCCGGGGTCCAGGATATTTACCGCGCAGGCACTTCAGCATTCGGATGGCACGTCCGAAATACCACGCCAAATTCGCAATTAAGAGCCTTTTTTTGCCACCTAATAACATAAAATATCGAGTCCGTGACCGGTAGAAGTAGGCAGGTATACGTTTTTTGTTTTTAGCACTTTCTTTTACGCTGGAAGTACCACCACGCAGATGCACAACGCGGGCTCCCAACGCCTGTTCGATGGTATATCCTGCTTTCTGTATTCGTAGACAGTATTCAATGTCTTCGAAATACATAAAGAATTGCTCATCCATCAAGCCGATTTTTTTGATGACCTCTGCTCTCAGCAGGACACATGCAAAGCTTACCCAGTCAATCTGTTGCTCGGGTTCGTCAAGCTCTATAGGCGTATTTTTTCTACGCAGAATGTGTGAAATAAGTTGAATTTGTGCGCCGCGTATAAACTCACTGGTTACACCACGGCGTCGGAAGCGGCTGACCTGCGGCCTCCCGTCCAGATACTCAAGTCGGGGGCCAACTGCTGCGATTTTTGTGTCTCGTTGAATACGATCCATCAGGAGAGAAATAGCACCAGGACGAACGATCGTGTCGCTATTTAGCAACAAATAGAATTTCGCTCGAAGGCGCTTGATCCCGAGATTATTGCCGGCCGAAAACCCTCCATTGGCTGGAGATGCAAGTAAATGTACTTTTTCAGCAGTTGCCGCGTCAGTGCCGTCGATCCAGGCCTGGAGTGTTTCGATAGAGTGATCGCCAGAGGCATTATCAACCACGACCACGCCGGCACGGCTCGGTAGCTGTGGTACCAAGCTTTCCAGGCAATCTACGACGAGATCAGGTGTACGGTAGTTAACGATGACTACCGCAAGAGCTAAGGGAGCGCGACTTTCCATTGTCTGCTTCTATATGAGAGACCACTTCGCAAGGAAATGACCGAAATTCCATTTTAGTTATTGCAACGACTAGTGATCTTGGACTCGCAAAGTGCGTGCCAGTCCGTTCCATTCACTAGTAACTGGTGTATTGCTAGAGTTGGCCTTCCTATCCAGCCAGATAGCTACCTTTCAGTAATTTACATCCGGTGTACCCGAGCGCAGCGGTATCAATACCGTGCACTTTCCCCTGTCGCCGGTGCTGAAAGGTTCTCCAATACGAGATGCGGGTCACACTTTACCAAGAATTGATGACATTTCAAAAATTAACATCAAATAATGATTTATACGCCATGGTGGACATGCAAATAACTGAGAAAAATTTTGAGGGGATTAATGAAACAAGAATTCAAACTATCGAAAGTTAATAAAGCTGGCTCCCAATCGGTGCTACCTGGAAACCCCCGGTAAAGAAAACTGAAATTAAGGCTAGGTTTCACACACGTTTTACCCAGTGCAAAATTTCATGTGTGCCTGGTCCAGACCAGTGAGAAAGATGGACTAAAGTCCCGAATCATTTCTTGCAGGTTTTGGAGTCAACTCGTTGTACATTTTGTACAAACTGGATGCATTACTCATCCAATACTGCCATTTACCGCGATCTGGTACGGTACAGCAACGTGCCCCCCCTTGGCCATATCTTTTATTAATTCCAAGTCCAGTGGGTGGGTACAGGCTTTCTAGGCATAAAAAAACCACCCGAAGGTGGTTATCAAACAGGGTAAAACCCTTTCACTGGTGTGGTGCGGCCGATTCTTCGGCAGGGCACCGGGGTCGACACTTGGGAGTGGAGAAAACCTTTTCTTTCCTTGCGCAATCCATCACGCAATCACTCCTAAGTACCGACGCCGCTGCCCTGCCCCAGCAGCAAATACTTATTTCGGTTTATTTTTCGACGAACGCGCGCTCGATCACGTATTCGCGCGGGATACCGGCGCGTGTTTCGCTAAAGCCCCAGTCGTCGAGAATCTTGGTCAGATCCTTAAGCATGGCCGGGGAGCCGCACAGCATAAAGCGATCCTCTTCCACATTTGGCGTGGGCAGGCCGAGGTCACTGAACATTTTGCCGGACAACATCAGGTCGGTAAGGCGGCCATTGTTACGATAAGGCTCGCGGGTCACCGTGGGGTAATACAGCAGGCCGTTCTGTACCATTTCACCGAAGTACTCGTGCTCGGGCAGTTCCTTCTCGACGTAATCCTGATACGCCAGCTCAGACTTGAAGCGCACACCGTGGGTGAGAATCACCTGATCGAAGCGCTCGTAAACATCCGGGTCCTTGATGATGCTCATAAATGGTGCCAGACCGGTACCGGTGGACAGCAGCCACAGACGCTTGCCGGGCAATAGGTGGTCGGCCACCAGGGTGCCGGTGGGCTTGCGGCTGACAAAGATTTCATCACCGGGCTTGATTTTCTGCAGCTGCGAGGTCAGCGGGCCATCGGGCACCTTAATGCTGAAGAACTCCAGTTCATCCTCGTAGTTGGCGCTGGCAATGGAATAGGCGCGCAACAGCGGGCGACCGTTGGGCTGTTCTAGCCCGATCATGGTGAAGTGGCCGTTTTCGAAGCGGAACCCGGGGTCACGACTGGTTTTGAAGCTGAACAGCGTATCGTTCCAGTGATGGACCTCAAGCACCGTCTCTTTATTCAAGTTAGACATAACAATAGAACCGCTTATTCCTCAATTTCTCGGTGCATTCTAATGCTGGTAAATGTATTGGCAAAATGGGATATTTTGATATCTGTTATCTAATTTTCCGATACTTGGAGGCTGACACTATATGCGCTATTCCCTGCGCCAACTGGAAGTGTTTCTGGCTTGTGCTCACCACGAAAATGTCAGCCGCGCCGCGGAGAGCCTGAATATGTCGCAGTCGGCGGCGTCCACCGCGTTGAAGGAATTTGAGCAGCAGTTTGACCTGCGCCTCTTCGAACGTACTGGCAAGCGTTTGCGCTTGAATGAACTGGGCCGGCAATTGTGGCCGCGTGCGGAAGAATTACTGGAGCGCGCGCGGGAGCTGGAAGCCACCCTGATGGTACACAGCGACCTGGGCCGCCTTAAGATCGGGGCCACCCTGACCATCGGCAACTATCTGGCAGCGGGCATTATGGCGCGCTATATGGAGGAACAGCCCGAGGCCCGGGTAGAACTGGAGGTTGCCAACACCGCGGCAATTGCCCAGGGCGTAGTGAACTTTGAGCTGGATCTGGGCTTGATCGAAGGCGAGCTGAATCATCCGGATCTGGAAATGATCCCGTGGCGGGAAGACGAGCAGGTGGTGTTCTGCGCACCGGACCACCCTCTGGCAAAGCGCGCACAATTAAGTGACGAAGATTTGCGCGAGGCCACCTGGATTTTGCGGGAAACGGGTTCCGGTACCCGCCAGACCTTCGAACGCGCCCTTGCCGGACTGTTGCCGGAACTCAACATTCGCCTGGAGCTGCAACACACCGAAGCAATCAAGCGCGCGGTAGAAGCAGGGCTCGGTATCAGCTGCCTTTCACGAGTTTCCCTGACGGATGCGTTTCGTCGCGGCGCGCTGGTGGAATTGCCCGTGCCACAGCGGGATTTCAGCCGTGAATTTTACTTTGTGCTGCATCGACAAAAGTATCGCAGTGCCGGTATTGAGCGCTGGCTCGAGCTCTGTCGAAAAGTGCAATAAAGACATTGCTTATCGGCAACGGTTACCTAGAGACAAGCTTTATTGTATTTTTCCATCGTTAGCTCCACTGGCGCAGGCGTCGAGCCTATGGTTGTGCGTTTTGCGACTATGCGAATTACAGACACAAAAAAAGCGAGTCTCTTGAGAGACTCGCTTTGCGGTCGTACACGGGACAACGGCTCAAGCCATCACCCCGCTTTACCAAAAAGCGGGATTACTCCTCGGTCTTTTCCGCCAGAATGGTTGGCGCTTCGCCACGCTGCTCTGGGTGAGTCCACGCAGGCAGCAGGTTTTTGGCAATGGCCTGGCTGGCAATGTACGGGTATTTCGCCTTCAGAGCTTCCATATCCGCATCGTAGTTATCGGTAATGCTTACCTCAAAGGTACCGTTAGAGAAACCGGCAACGGCCTGATCGATCAACGGGATCACCAGGCCGGCACGAGGCTCTTCACCTTCGCGCGGCTTGATAGTGGCGGTGATATTACCCACATAAACCACTTCATTCGCCGGCACGTCGATTTCGTATTCAAACGGCAGGTCAGCCATTGCATTCAGTAGCAGCGGAACCTGACGTAGGAAACGGGCCAGCTTGATAGTTGCCTTACCGGGGGCCACGTCCATGCTGATAAAGTACTCTTTACCGCCCTTGTCCAGATCAGCGATCAGGGTAGGCTTGGTAAAGGAATAGTCTTTTTCGTTCTGGTTTACGAACACTGCGAGCAGGTTCGGCTGATGGCTGGGCTTGTTGTCGTTACGAATCGACAGCTTCGCCACCAGGATACTTTTCTCAGAAGTATCGATTGCGGCGACTTTGTCGTTCAACGGCATTTTGCTGACGCTTGCACAACCAGCAAACGCAACCACGGTTAACATCAAAACTACACGAGCGAGTACTTTCATGGATAACCCCAAAATTATTATTGGTATGTTTATGCAGCGAAATTAGTTCAGCGGAATCAGCTGCGCTTTGGCTTCATCGGTCAGCTGGTGAACGGAAGCGATGGACAGGGTTTCAAGACCGGTAGCCGCAGTTACAGGAGCCAGGGAAACGTTGGCGGATTCCGGCAGTTTCCACATAGCGCCAGTGGCCGGGTCAACAATCAGCATGCCGATCAGGCCGCCGAACAGAATGTTACCGATGTACCAGCCGTCCATGCCTGCACGCAGCTGGAAGCTCTGCTCTTCGAAGCCGGCCATCTGGAACTTCACCACGTAGCTCGCGGAGGAGAAGAAGCCGTCAGAGGCAGACAGGGTGATGGTGTCCGGGGTAACGCCGGTGTGAACATCGAAACCAGCTTCATTCACAACAACAAAGTTGGCACCCGCGGGGTTGCTGTTGATGGTTACAGGGTAATTACTGTCACTGAGGATACTCGCACAACCAGATACCAGCCCGAGACCCGCAATTGCCGCCACTAAAGTAATTTTTTTCAACATGATGAAGCCTTAACAATATTGTTGTTTATCTATTTGCTGGACGAATGCTCCGCCAGCGGTCGGCAAGGCTATCACGAAATCTGGTAAGTGGGTCCCAAATAGCGATTACATGTCATTACAGGTGGGCTCTGATCGCACTTTGATCAATGTCGGCTATTTATTTCCAGCAAACAACTCGCCAAAAAAATCAGCGCGATTCCAGCGCGGTTTCTGTGCGGAATCCGCGACTTCCCATGCGATTGCGTAATTCACTTCGGCAAATTGCTGTGCCGCCACGTAGTTAACCCCCGCATCTGCTGTGTCACTGGGACTGTGATAGTGATTGCGCAGGAACTGGATCTGCGCGCGGCTGCCGTCGACCTCGCCGTTAATGGCCTCGCGCCCGGTGATGAGGTAAATCGCCGGGATGCCCCGGCGTACAAAACTGTAATGGTCGCTGCGCACAAAGATGACCTGCTCGGGCATGGGGTCTGGACTCAGCTTGAGGCCTGTGCGACGGGCAGCGCGGGTGGCGGTTTTACCGAGACTGGAATGCTCGGCACCGAAGGCGATGACATCGCGGAACGGATACAGCAGCATCGGCATATCGAGGTTGATGTTGGCCACCATGGACTTGGGGGCAACCGGCGGGTGCCGGGCAAAGTAATCCGAGCCGAGCAGGCCCTCTTCTTCCGCGGTTACCGCCACAAACAGAATGGAACGCCTGGGCGCGCGGTTCGCGGTGGTAAACAGCCGTGCGACCTCCAACATCACCGCGATACCGGCGGCATTATCCTGTGCGCCGTTGTTAATAAGCCCCGTGCCGGGCTCAATGCCGATATGGTCCAGGTGTGCGGAAAAGATGATGTACTCGTGTCTGAGCTTGGGGTCGCGCCCCGGCAGGAGGCCGACCACGTTCGGGCTGGAGATACGCTGGTGCTTGGCGCTGCTGGTGAGGGTGGCGGTATACGGCAGGGCAAATCCCTGCGGCACCAGGCCGTTTTCAATTTCGGTGAAGATGGTGTCGAGACTGCGTGCGGCACCCATGAACAATTGCTTGGCCGCCGGGATATCGAGCATGACGCCCGGTTGCAGGTGCTGGATGCTGTTACCGGGCGTGCCGTCGGCACGCAGCCAGTCCCAGCGCGGGTCCTGCACATGCTTGGCGGAAGCGGCAAACGCGCGGCGCAGCTCGCGTATGGGGGTATTCAGGGTAATGGTGCCGACTGCTCCGTGGCGCGCGGCGGTCTGCTGCTTGGTGCGGTTGGAAGCGAAGTGGGCACCCACCTCATTCGGCAGGTACTGCGGGCGCCCGGACAGGTACACGACAATTTTGCCCTGCACATCCAGCCCGGCATAGTCGTCGACACCATAGGCGGGCGCATCGATACCATAGCCAACAAATACGAGGCCGGCCGTCGTCGCACTGTCGTTATGCGCCGTCGAGGGGGCACCGAGAAAATCCACCCCCAGGTCAAAGGTGATGTCACCCTCGCGGCTATGCAGTACCAGTGTCGCCGCACCGTCTCCCCAAAGCGCTTTGCGCAGCGGCACCTGTTGGAAGTAATCAGCACCGGTGATAGAAGTCAGCCCGAGCTTGGCAAATCGGTCAGCCACATAATCCGCTGCCTGCTGGTAACCGGCAGAACCGGTTTCCCGCCCCTGTAAGCGGTCGTCCGCCAAAAATTCCACATCCACGCGCATGCTGTCCATGTCGGCGCGAGGCGTCGCTGGCAGCTGCGCGAGTCCGACGCAGGCACTCAGCAACCCTGTAAACACGAGGGAAACAAACCATGCTATCGGGCGGAACGGTTGCGGTACTTTTATAAAGTTTGCGCGGATCGCACGTATGAAGTTTGCGGAGATGGCACTGAAGCGGGACATGCTGGGCTCATTCTAATACTCGAAACGCCGACAGCTTATCACGGCACCGCACGGGACACCGGCGATTGCTCAACATAGGTTTTGCGATCAATGCCGCGTATTGAGCGATACGGAGAAACTCGCAGCGACGGCGCGCTCGGCGAGTTCGTGGGCGCGGTCAGCACAGAAATCGCCGTGACCGGCAAGCATATGCTGAAATGGAAGATCGAGCAGCCGCTCAAAGTCGGTGGCAAGCCAGCACTGACTATTTTCCCCTTCCGGGGTGGCGCGGCGGCACCAGGCCGGCGATACCTGCATCCCTCGATGCATCCCGCTCAGGCGCAGTGCCCAGCGTCCGGCCCAGTTACAGGCCGTCCAGCTACTCCAGTATTGCAGGGAGTCCCCGGTAAGCAGCAATCCGCCGGAATTGGGGACATACAATGCCGCCTCCGGAATCTCGCTGTGGCTGAATTCAAATATCTGGCCATCCGGCACCGGGCAGCGGCCGCCCTCTTCCAGGAATTCGTCCGCGGCAGGGACCGGATAATAGTCGGAGTGGTGTTGTCGCCAGAAAAATACATTAAAACGGTCGCGATAGTAGAGATCATCGCATCCAAAGAAATATCCGAGACGCACCGCCTGGCGCACATTGCCGAGATCGCACAGGCGCTCTTCCTGTAAACGGGTGAGACGTATGGGGTTGACCAACAGTAAGTCGTCCCCGCTGCGCACGATGCCCATATTGCGATTGACCAGCACTCCCGGCGCAACCCGAGCCTGACCGCGCACCACAAAAAAATCCGGCAACAACTGGCGGATTGGCCCGTGGGGCAGTGGCGGCGGATAGGCGATATGCATGGTCGGCAGCGCACTCCTCTATTCAAGAAAGGTTTTCTCTGGGGCGCTCCCTGCCATCGGCAAACTCCGCCCAGACACGCACATCTGGGCGGAGAAAGGGAAAGGTAACTACTTGTTAGGAATACTGCAGGCGGTTGCTGATGCCATAGAGGATCTGCATCGCATGTGTGGCATCACGGGCGCGTACCAGAATGTGCTCGTGATAGCGCGCAGAAACCACATTGGCCTGAATCCCGGCATCGGCGAGTTCACGTAAAATTGTGGCGGTGAACCCAGGCGCTTCCACGCCGTCAACGAACTGTAGGGTAATCTGCCGGTAGTCGTCACTGACCGGTAACTGTCCCAGCTCGGCGAGGTTTTTTGGCAGTAACGCCGTAATACCTTCACGCTCGCGGAAAATACACCGGCAATGCGCCAAGTGTTCCCGCAACTGGGGCTCATCCAGCACACACAAACCCAGTACTTCGCGATCGAGAATCGGGGTCAGCCGCAATAGCAGCTGGTCGATTTTTACCTGAGCATTCATTGGCGGTCTCTCCTGGATTTGTCCTTCACCCGCGCCTTGGCGGATTTACTTTTTGACGATGTTTTCTGGCCTGGGACTTTGCCCTTGGGCTCATCCACTGCTGGTCCAAAGTCTTCACCGGTAAATTCTGGTTCCCCTTCTACCGGGGTGGTATCTACGAGTTGTTCGTGTTCGCTCTGTTGCGCTTCCTGCTCCCAGCGGTCCAGCGCCAGGTCGATATCTTTTTCCACATCCATGCGCGGGAAAATCGGACAGGGAGCGTTTTTTTCCGGGTTGTGCCAAGCAGACAGGGGCGCGACGAAAACCACTAGGGATTTATGCAGGTAGTTGCGACCGATGCTGGCTTCGGTCCAGGTGGTCTGCCAGGCGAATTTGCCTTTTACGGCGTAATCACTCTCGTAGGATTTGAGCGTGAGGAAGTAGGGATAGACGCGGCCGCCCCGGCACACAATACGGCGCTCGGTTTTGATATTGGCCATCTGGGTATGCGGATCGAAATACCAGCTTATGTCGTAGCCATAGGCAAATTGCATCTCATCGCCATGGCGATTGAACGCATAGGAGCGACCGGTGCCGTCTTTGTTCAGGCTCCACACGTGCTGCGCTTCGCCGTCGCGGGAGATCAGCCAATTTCCCACCCACTGCTCGGCCTGCAAACGCGACTCCACCTCCCAGCCGGGATACTGGCCTGGTTGCTCGCGGGTGGAATTCTGCGGTGATTTGTGCTGCAGATCCTTGGAAGGGCCAGGAGGGGACGAAGAACCAGCAGCGGAATCTTGTGCCGAAACCACCCCTGTCGACGACAACAAAACAACGCCCGCCGCGATCAGCGTTTGTTTGCTGGTGACCAGTAGCTTGTGAATAAAGCGTTGCTGCATGACTGCCAGGCTCCGCTTGCGCTGTATTCTTCCCTGAGATGAATACCTGCCCCTATGACCCGGGCCGGAGACTTCCTTCCCCGGCCGCAGGCTGGACGCCTTCGTTGCCAGCGCGCTGGCCTGTACTTTGATCAGTACCACTTTGCTCAGCACTGCCTTGTGCGCTCTGGCTTCAATTGCCGGCCGAGGCGGTCTGCGGGGTCTCTTTCCGCTCGCGATCGTACAGATTGGGGCACTCGGCGCCGTGATTGGGTGTTTCCCAATCACCAAGACGGCGCTGAAAGGCCAGGATACCGCCGTTGTGCTGGCGCCAATGACGACCGTCAATCACGTTGAAGTCTAAGGTGACCGCGCTCCAACCGGTAAATTGCGCGTACACCATGCCACTGTTGCAGTGCAGCGTGCCGCCGGTGCGGATACGCACCGTATCGCCGTTAATGCGCCAGGAGATCGCAAAGCCATGGGTAAGCTGACCATCTGCGCGGAAACCGTGCGCAAAGCCGGTACCGTCAGCGTGGAGTTGCCACACCAGCTGCTCATCCCCCTGCCCCACCACCAGCCAGTTACCGACCCAGCTTTTGGCCGCAGCCTGGTTGCCGGTCTGCTCCTGCGCGGAGGCGAATACGGGGAGAATCAGGAACACTGCAAAGGTAAGGACGTAGGATTGCAGCAGGGATACGAGAACGGGACGGAAGGACAACTGACGCAACAACTTCATGCGGCACTCTTCTCTGTTGGGTTCAACGACTGGCGGTTATTTGCACAACCTAATTAAAAGCCTAGTCGTAAATCTCAACAGTGGCAGCGAATGCGACAATTTTCTTTGTTTTCGCGTCAAGCCAGCCTAAGAGGCTATGTGGTCACCAACCAAAGGGATCGGCGTTTCTTACCTACCCTGTGCGCCGGCGACGCAAGCCGAACCACAACAACAGCCCGAGCGCCAGCGCGGCAACAAACAGTATCCCCGCCCACACATAGATGACGCTGCTGCTTGTGGGCTGCAATAACTCCCTGCCCTTCACCACACTGGCGAGTAGGCGCTGAAACTGCTCGATCACCTCATTGGCCGGTGCGCGCGCGAGAATGGCCTCACGCAACGCCTGCCACTGTTGATCGAGCTGGGCTGCGAGTGCCGGATCGCGCTCAGCCAATTGCGCGCGTGCCGGCAGGTAGCCGCTGCGCAGGGCCAGCATCAGTTTGTGGTAGGCGTCCGCGGGGTCGCCACCGCGATAGGTAATGTGCGCCAGATAGATCAGGCCCGCGGCCCGGGCCAGCGGGTGCTGCAAGGCGCGGGTCTGTTCCGGGTGGGCGCGCCACCACATCAGCGACGCGCGCGCCGGTTCGGGAAGTTCTGACGGGCGCAACACCGCCATGCCGGGAAGGCCAACCAGTGCCGGGTACTGTTCGGCAAGTTTGCGTGATGGCGCCACCGGTGGCGCGCTGAAGCTGGCCACCTTGACCGCCAGCGCCCAGCGCTGGCGACTGCTGAGGTCGCCGTCCACGGCCTCGTCGTGGGCATCGTTGCGGGTGGGCTCCAGCACATTGTAAAAGTCGTACAGACTCAGGTTCACCATGCGCGCGGGATCATTCAGCGCGCGCTCCGGTTGCTCGGCAACGCCATTTTCCCCATGGCAGTGCTGGCAGCGGTCGCGATACAGGGCGTTGGCCTCGCTCGCGGCAGGCAGGGGTTCTGCCGGGGAACGGGGCAATTGATAGAGGGCTGCCAGGCGGTCGGCCGCCGTGTTGGCGCGGCGCCGTACCAGGTCCGCGGCGTCTTTGCCGGAAATTGCCGCCTGCAGCGACTGCAGTGTATTGAGCAGCTGGGCCCGCCCCGGCCTGTCGGGCAGCTCCGCCACCAGATCGGCGGCCAGTTCAGCGTTTTCGCGAGTCTGTCGATACAACCCGCGATCCCGCACACTGCCCTCGGCGACCGCCTCGGGATAATCCACCGCGACAAATGACAGTAGGCTCACCGCGCGCGCCGCAATATCCACCGGGGTCTGCTGCACGGGCAGCGGTTCTTCGATCGCCTGCCCCTCAGGAACCTGCGCGACGGCCAGCAGCCACCCAGCCCAAAGGCTGAGCAACAGAGCAATCAATACTGGCAGGGGCAAGTTGCGCATTCTGGCACTGGCGAAATTGGTGGCGGTACCCACTGTTAGCCTAGCAGTGAGGCGGCGCAGGGATATTCAGGCATAAAAAAACCCCGCGATTGCGGGGTTGTTCGAGCGGAGCAGGTTGGGCGCGATCAGCCCTTCTCGGCGCGCTCTTTTTCTACCAGGAAGTCCACTACGTCCAGCATGATCTGCTGACCGTTGGACTTGCCCTTGATGCCCGGCAGCGAGGTGCTGATACGGTATTTGCCGGCAACAACCATTTCCGGGGTACCGGTCAGTTTGTAGGCACGCTGTTTCGCCTGACCCTGCTTGACCTTGCTGTTGATCGCGAAGCCATTCATCAGTTTCACCGCTTTGGCGCCGTCGGCACCGGCATCGTTGAACAGGGCTTCAATAGCCGCATCATCGACTTTCCAGTCGCGACCGTCGCGGGTGGCGAACATTTTGCGCTGCTGGGCGATGGCGGCAAAGATCGGCTCGTGCACCTTGTCCAGTACACCCATGGCGTCCGCCACGTAGAACATACGCGCGTGGATCTCCATCACCGGCTGCCAAATGGCCGGGATTTTTTTCAGCGCCACATCGGCCGGCATGGTTTTCTGCCACTTTTTCAGCGGAGACTCAAAGTGGTAGCAGTGGCCACAGCCGTACCAGAAGAGCTCGGTCACTTCGATCTTGCTGTCGTCATCCTGGGCAACGGCCTGCGGGAGTACTTCGTAGTGCTGACCGGCCTTGAATTTGCCCGGGGCTTCCTGGGCACAGGCTGCCAGGCTCAGCAGCATGGTAAAGAGTGCGACGACGGCTTTCATAAAGAGTTACTCCCAAAATTTATTCTGTGTGCCTGCATCAGTCTGGCCCCAGTATGCTCGGGCTCAGCTGACTCCTGGCTGAATATAGACCGCGGAAATTATTGAAGTTCCCGACGGCCGGTGCAAGCTGGGTTCGGCAGGCGGAAACAAAAAGGCCGGTCAGTGACCGGCCTTTCTCGCAACGACCTACCGCTTACTCGGTCAGGCCCGCTACGTAGTTCGCAACCGCCTTGATTTCGGCGTCGGACAGCTGGCGCGCCACGGTACGCATGGTGCGGGTATCACCGTCGTTGGCACGGGTGCCTTCACGGAAAGCCTTCAGCTGCTTCTCCACGTATTCTGCGTACTGGCCAGACAGGCGCGGGTAAGCCGCGGGCGCGTTACCCAGGCCACTAGGTGAGTGACAACCCATGCACGCGGGGACACCGGTTTCGCTGTTGCCAGCGCGGTAGATCTCGCGACCCAGGGCCAGGCCATCCACGTTGTCGCCGTTGTTCAGCATCACGGAGAAGGCGGTAGAACCGGAAATCTGGATGTTCTGCGACGCGTAGAAGGCGGCGATATCCTGCAGGTCCTGATCGGTCATGTTGTCGAGCTGGCCGGTCATTTCGGGAATGGACCGCGCACCGCTCTTCACGTCACGCAACTGCTTGAGCAGGTACTTGTCGCCGAGACCGGCGATTTTCGGGAACGTCGGCGCCGGGCTATTGCCGTCCGCACCGTGGCAGGCTATGCAGGCAGCGGCCTTGGCCTGCCCCGCACTGGCGTCACCGGCAGCGTGTCCCATCTGGGCAAAAGCGATCATCCCCAAAGCCAGAGCGGCCTTCTTTATAATGCTGTTCATACGTCGTCCTGTTGCGCGCTGAAGTTTTGCACCCATCTTCGCTGCTGGCGGCACCCAAACGCCCTTAAACCATCAGCGACGATAAAACCGCGGCATTATATACTTGCGCGCCATCTGAGTGTACCGGGAAGTCCCATGTCTGAAGCCAATGTTAAACGAATCAATTACCGCCACGCCGAATTTCTGATCAGCGCACCCACCCTGGCGGAATGCCCGGTGGATTCTGGCGCCGAAGTGGCCTTCGCCGGCCGCTCCAATGCCGGCAAGTCCAGTGCGATCAACGCACTCACCGACAACAATAAACTGGCGCGGACCTCCAAGACGCCCGGACGCACCCAGTTGATCAACTTCTTCAGCCTGAGCGAGTCCCAGCGGCTGGTCGACCTGCCGGGCTACGGCTACGCCAAGGTGGCGCGCGCGATGAAGGACGAATGGCAACGCAATCTGGCGTTTTATCTGGAGAACCGCCAATGCCTGAAGGGGCTGGTGCTGTTAATGGACATTCGCCAGCCGCTGAAAGAATTCGATTTGCAGATGTTGAACTGGGCGGTCAAGTCCGGCCTGCCCGCACATATCCTGCTGACCAAGGCCGATAAACTGAAAAATGGCCCCGCCAACAACACGCGCTTTGCCGTAGAGAAGGAATTGAAGGCGCTCGAGCTGGACCACAACGTTACGGTTCAGATTTTCTCCGCCCCCAAACGCAAGGGCCTCGACAAGCTGGAGCGTCAGTTGAATCAGTGGCTGGCCCTGCCGCAGGACGACTCTGAGGCAGAACAGGCTGACGCGTGAATTGCACCGCCAAATTTCGTCTAGACTCAAGGTAAGCCGTTCATTTTTTAGCCAACCACAGGGCGATGAGCCGCTCACAGGATGTTTTCCCGGGCCTCTCTGGCCCGATAAGCGCTTTCAAGAACTTGGAGGCAAAAAAAAGCCGGCAGATTGCAGCTGCCGGCTAGGGGTCAGTGCCCTTGGGGAGGGGCACTTAGGAGCTGCGCCCAGGGGGACGGGCGCAACCTTGGGTTCTCACCCAAATTCCACTGCATCCATTGCGATGCCTTCAAACCAAATCCTATAGTCAAAAGACTAAGCTGGGCCTGAAAGGTTCCCCACTCTTTTTTCGCGGTTCGGACGCCGCAACTGTATCCCACCCACCACCGTTTTGCGGGCAAAAAATTCTGTTTCTGAGACTTTATTCCTCGCCGCACGTCAAAAAACGCTATTTCTGCTTATTTAATAATCAGGCGTTTTTGACACACACTGAGCGGCTCAGCCAACTCACTCGAGCTACGGGAATGAAAATTCAGGCAAAAAAAAGCCCCGATGGGGGTATCTTCGGGGCGAGGGGCTTCTGACTAAGCTTTGGGGATGATGTTGCAATCCAACGATCTTGCTTAGTTAGAGGTGCCCCTTAATCAGTAGTTCCGCGAAAATGAAAAAAATCGCAAAAAACTTAAAATAAACTGCTGACCAGCTCAGTGCGCCTCGTCCCAGTTGGCACCCTCACCCAGGTCCGCAATCAGCGGTACATCCAGCTCGGCCGCAGCCTGCATCAACTCCGGAATGCGCTGCACCACGAGCTCACGCTCATCGGCCGGCACTTCCAGTACCAGTTCATCGTGTACCTGCATGATCAAACGGGTCTTCAGCTGTTCCTCGCGCAGCCACGCATCCACGCTAATCATTGCGCGCTTGATGATGTCGGCCGCGGTACCCTGCATGGGCGCGTTGATCGCGGTGCGCTCCGCAGCCTGACGCTGCATGCCGTTGCGGGAATTGATTTCCGGCAAATACAGGCGGCGACCGAACAGGGTCTCCACGTAGCCCTTGTCGGCTGCCTGTTTGCGCGTATTTTCCATATACGCAAGCACGCCCGGGTAGCGCGCGAAATAGCGGTCGATATAGGTCTGGGCGTCCGCGCGCGGGATATCCAGCTGCTTGGCCAAGCCAAACGCGCTCATGCCGTAGATCAGGCCAAAGTTAATCGCCTTGGCTCGGCGGCGCTGCTCGTCGGTTACCTCGTCCACCGGCACCTCGAACACCTCCGCGGCGGTTGCGCGGTGAATATCCGCCCCGTGGGCAAAGGCATCCAGCAGCCCCTTGTCACCGGACAGGTGCGCCATGATGCGCAATTCAATCTGCGAGTAATCCGCAGCCACAATCGCACTGCCACCATTGATGCGCGGGTCGGCGACAAATGCCTGGCGAATGCGCCGGCCCTCTTCGGTGCGGATCGGGATGTTCTGCAGGTTGGGGTCCGAGGATGACAGACGCCCGGTTGCCGCCACCGCCTGATGATAGGAGGTGTGCACCCGCCCGGTGGCCGGGTCGATCATCTGTGGCAACTTGTCGGTATAGGTATTCTTCAGCTTGGCCATGCCGCGGTACTGCATAATCAGCGCCGGCAGCTTGTGCGAAAGTGCCAGCTCCTGCAGTACCGGCTCGGCGGTCGACGGTGCCCCTTTCGGGGTTTTTTTGATCACCGGAATTTCCAGCTTTTCAAACAGGATGGCACCCAGCTGTTTGGTGGAGCCGAGATTGAATTCTTCGCCCGCCTCGTCGTACGCCTGCCGTTCCAGCGCGCGCATTTTCTTGTCCAGCTCGTCGGACTGCTGTTTCAGCATCGCCGCATCGATGTAGGCACCGTTGCGCTCGATGTGCGTCAGCACCGGCACTAGCGGCATTTCAATTTCATCGAGCACCTTTTCCAGGCTCGGCTCTTGCGCCAGGCGGCCGCTCAGCTCCTGGTGCAGGCGCAGGGTAATGTCCGCATCTTCCGCCGCATACGGGCCGGCCTTGTCCAGCTCGATCTGGTTAAAGGTCAGCTGCTTGGCGCCCTTGCCGGCAATGTCTTCGAACTTGATCGTGGTTTCGCCCAGGTATTTCTGCGCGAGGCTGTCCATATCGTGACGGCTGCCGGTGCTGTTCAGCACATAGGATTCGAGCATGGTGTCGCGGGCAATACCGCGCAGCGCGATATCGTAGTTGGCGAGAATGTGGCTGTCGTACTTGAGGTTCTGGCCAACCTTTTTGTATTCATCACTCTCGAGAATGGGCTTCAGCTTGGCCAGCGCGCGATCAAAATCGATCTGTGCCGGTGCGCCCATATAGTCGTGGGCCAGGGGCAGGTAGGCCGCCTCGCCGGCCTCCACCGCAAAGCTCACCCCCACCAGCTTGGCCTGCATGTAGTTGAGGCTGGTGGTTTCGGTATCGAAGGCAAACAGGTCCGCCTGCTTCAGCTTGTCCAGCCAGGCATCCAGCTCTTGCTCATCAAGGATGATGCTGTAGTTGCGCTCTACCGCGGCGGCCGCCGCAGACGATGCCTCGCCGTCGCCACCCAGTTCGTCGACCCAGCTGCGAAACTCCATTTCGGAAAACAGTTCACGCAGTTTATCGGTGTCCGGCTCGCTGTTGGCGAGGGTCTGCGGCTGGTAGTCCATCTCCACATCGGTCTTGATGGTGGCCAGCACGTAGGACATATCCGCCGCGTCCTTGTGCTCTTCCATTTTCTTGGCCAGGGTTTTCGAGCCGCGGAAGCCGAGCGGCGCGATGCCATCGAGGTTGGCATAAATATCTTTGAGACTGCCGAGCCCCTGCAGCAGTGCCAGCGCGGTTTTCTCACCCACACCGGGAACCCCCGGAATGTTGTCCACCTTGTCGCCCATCAGCGCGAGGAAGTCGATGATCAGCTCCGGGCCGACACCGAACTTGGCTTTCACGCCCTCCACGTCCATGACTGTATTGGACATGGTGTTCACCAGGGTTACGCCGGGGCGCACCAGCTGGGCCATATCCTTGTCGCCGGTGGAGATGATCACGTCCATGCCCTGCTCTGCGCCCTGCAGTGCCAGGGTGCCAATAACGTCATCTGCCTCAACCCCGTCGATCACCAGCCGCGGCAGGCCCATGGCATCGATGATGTCGTGAATCGGCTGGATCTGCGCGCGCAGGTCATCGGGCATAGGCGGACGGTGCGACTTGTATTCCTCGAACAGCTCATCGCGGAAGGTTTTGCCTTTGGCGTCAAAAACCACCACCACCGGGCTGTCCGGATGCTCCTTAAGGTGCTTGCGCAGCATGGAGATCACCCCGCGCACGGCGCCGGTAGGCTGGCCGGTGCTGGTCGCCAGCGGCGGCAGGGCGTGGAAAGCGCGGTAAAGGTAGGAAGATCCGTCCACCAGGATCAGTGGCGCAGAAGAGGTCTTATCGTTGCTCATAGACAAATAGAAATTCGGTTGGCGATGACAGATAGATGAATGCGATGTGGCGCAGTTTGCGCAGGGCGACAGGATACCTGCCTTGAGAAATTTTCGCTCGTACAGCGGCGGCGGAAGTTGCTTCGCCCGACTCCATTTGTCGATGCCGCCGCGCGAGTCATCGCAGTGTCACCCCCACTCAGGCAACAGCTTCTAGGCTTGCAATAGGGAAGTTGCAGAGAGGCATGAAAAAATGAAATCCCGCATATTGATCCACCTCGCGGTGGTTTGGGGGCTCGCCGGCGCCGTTGTCGCGCAAGGTCAGGCACCAGCCGCCACTGAGGAAACCACAAGTGGCTCAGCTTACGCGGCGGAGACCATGGAACACGTGGAGGTAACCGCGTATCCGGTGCCGGAGTTGATCGCTGAAGAAGAAGTGAGCGACAACGAGTACCTTATTCAGGAACAGCACCGCGAGCAGTACCGTCAGGAAATGCTGCGCGATCCAAGCCGCAAGGCCCTGCTTAACAGTGTGCGCAACGTTCAGCAGCAGCAGGTCGAAACGTTGATGCGCGAGGCGGAGGAGCAACTGGCACAACAGCAGGCGCCGCAGGAGGCGCCAACGCAGGAAGTGCTGGAAACAACCGCGGCGGACGCCGCAACCATTGAGCCAGCGCCCGCAGAGGCGCTCACTCAGTCGGTGTCCGATTCGTCAGAGTCAACGCGTGAAACATCGCTGACCCCTGCCGTATCGCCAGAGCAGGAAGCCGACCGGGAAACACCCGCTAACGAGATACAGCTGGAGCAGGATCAGGAGAATACCGCGGGGCAGGAGCCCAGCTGACGCGTGCACGCGCCCGCAATCAGGCGCTACGATCAGGAATCGTACTCAGGCAGCGGCGAGCATCCGCCAGCAGCTTTTCCATCAGCGCACGATAGCCCGCACCTTGCGGCAGCGTATTTCCCAGAGGGTCCAGAGCCTGGTAGCCCAAATTCAGATGACTGGCGGTCTGACGATCGCGGTCGTTGGCAGGGACCTCACCAAACAGGCAGCCGACCGGCCCGCCATCCCCTTCACTTCGAATCTTGTCCAGCATAGTGCGCGCGCCATGCGCCTGCTTTGACCCACCGCTGAGGCTTTCCACCGTCACCCCGGCGGGACCGAAGAACTGGCTGTACGCCTTGTGCGTGGAGACGATGGGCACTTCTTTATACGCCCACAGCGCACGATCCTGAACCTTTTGCAGATTGGCCATGGCGCGCGAGAAGTCGCGGGCGCGCTGGCGGTAGCCCGCGGCCTGTTGCGGATCCAGGGTGCTGAGTCGCTCGGCGATTTGCGCAGCAATTGCCGCAGCATTGCGCGGGCGTAGCCAAAGGTGTGGATCGGCGGGATCCGAGCCATCAAATTCAAACAGGCTTGTATCGCGCAGTAATGATAATTGCCGCTCAGCAGAAACCAGTGCCATCTGTCGAGCAAGTGACGATTCCAGAGCGGGCCCCATCCACACCACCAGCGGTGCCCCCTCGATCGTCAGGCGGTCATTCACCGTGGGCGCGTAATGATGCGGATCACCACCCTGCACCAGCTGGCGGACCTCGGCTGCCTCTCCCGCAACTTCGCGCGCGAGCATCGCCAGCGGCGCAATACTCGTAACAACCACCAGTTTTTCAGAACTGTCAGTACCCGGGGACTTTGCGCCACAACCAATACCCACCAGTGACGCCAAAATCAACCCGAGCGCAATAACAACACCCAATGGTTTTTCGAACATAGACAAACGAACCAACAAAGCAGACAACAAAGCGAATGCAGGCGGCAAGGATAAACCCAACGGCGGGCATCAACCGCGATTGCCCACGAACACTCACCAACACCGAATAAAGGGGTGCGATATAATCATACGCGGCTTACACTCGCCAGCCGTTTTATCAACGATCGCGATTCTGCAGAGGCAAAATCCCTCTCTAACCAGTCTGGAGTCTCCCCTGAGTTCATCCACCCCGCTCATCCGCGCCCACGACCTCGGCCTGAATATTGGTGGCCGGCAACTGTTGCGGGATATTACGCTGGAGCTGCGACCCGCAGAGATCGTCACCGTGATCGGCCCCAATGGTGCAGGCAAGACGACCTTGTTGCGCCTGTTGCTCGGGTTGACCAAACCCACGTCGGGCACGATCGAGCGGCGACCGGCGCTGCGACTGGGCTATATGCCACAGCGCCTGCAGATTGACTCCAGTATGCCGATGACCGTCTCGCGGTTTTTGCAGCTCGGTATCGACGATGTCAGTGCCGCCGCAGCCCTCGACCGTGTGGCAGCCAAGCACCTGGCGAACGCCCGCCTTACCGACCTGTCCGGTGGCGAAATGCAGCGGGTGTTGCTGGCACGCGCGGCGGCGCGCAAACCCCAGTTGCTGGTACTCGACGAACCCACCCAGGGCGTCGACGTCGGTGGGCAGAGCGAGGTCTATCAGTTAATCGCGCAGCTGCGCGACGAGCTGCAGTGCGGCGTGTTGCTTGTGTCGCACGATTTGCACCTGGTGATGGCGGCGACCGATCGCGTGTTATGCCTCAACCAACACATTTGCTGCCACGGGCACCCGGAGCAGGTAAGCAAAGACCCGGTGTACCTTGAAATGTTTGGCGACAAGCTCGCCCTGTATACGCACCACCACAATCACCACCACGATTTGAGCGGCGACGTGGTGGATGAGTGCTGTGATCACGACCATGCGCATGCGCTAACACCTGCGCCCTCCCGGCCAGGTGTGCGAACGCCCGGGAAGCGGAAGAATTCAGGGGGGCGAGATTAATGGACTGGTCACAACTACTGAGCTCCACATTCCTCTGGTACGCGCTGGCGGCCGGCCTGCTGGTGGCGGTGGTCAGCGGACCGCTGGGTTGCTTCGCAGTGTGGCGGCGCATGGCCTATTTCGGCGATACCCTGGCGCACTCAGCACTGCTTGGGGTCACCCTGGGGTTTGTATTGCATATTCAGCCGACACTGGCGGTGGTCGCGAGCAGCTGTGTGCTGGCATTGCTGTTGGTGTACTTTCAGCGCCGCCAGAACCTGTCGGTAGATACCCTGCTCGGGATCCTTTCTCACAGCATGTTGGCCCTGGGCATCGTGACCATGAGCCTGCTGAAGATCAATGTGGATTTGCTGTCGCTGCTGCTCGGCGACCTGCTCGCGGTATCGTCGCAGGATCTGGCGCTGATGGCGGTGGCCGCGGTCATTATTGCGGCCCTGTTGTGGTACCTGTGGCCTAAGTTGTTAGCGTTTACCCTGCACGAAGAACTCGCCGCAGTGGAAGGCGTGCCAGTGGACAAAGTCCGCCTGGCGCTGATGTTGATGCTGGCGCTGTTGATCGCCATCGCCATGAAAGTCGTCGGGGTACTGCTGATCACCGCGCTGCTGATCATTCCGGCAGCAACCGCACGCCGCTTGTCAGCAACACCGGAGCAGATGGCCGGCTTCGCGTCCCTGATCGGCTGTGTATCGGTGGTGGTGGGACTCACCATGTCAGTGGTATGGGACAGCCCCGCTGGGCCATCCATTGTGCTGGCGGCGAGTCTGTTTTTCCTGCTGGGGCATGTGCGCACCGCGTGTGCATGACGGCGACATCGATTAACTGCCCTGGTGCGGCCCCCGCCTTTGTCCTTTGTGGGCCGGTGTCACCGGTTCACTTCCCGCGCGGTGAAACGCATACACCGTGAGGCCGATACCAATCAGCATCAACACAAAAACCGCCAAGCCGACGTAAAAGATCAGTTGGTCAGACATGACTACTCGCTGCGCGCCAGCAGCGCAGAAACTTTTACGTAAATACCAAACGCGAGAATACTCGGCACCCAGAGGGCGGTAAACACGCCCTGCTCACGGTAGCCGTTGAACCAGAGATAACTGGAAAGGGCGAAGGAAATCCCCACGGCGAGAAAAATAAACAGGTCAGACAACCGAAACATTTGCGGCACCTAGTTGCAGTTTGCCCCAAAAGTTTAGTCTTGCCAGAAGCCGATCGCGGCAATTAGCAGCCCGCCAATAGCGAAAGATGCCGGAATGCGCAATCCGGGAACGCCGAAGGTGGTGATCAACGACGGCTCCCACCCGAACAGGCCAGCGATAAACCAGATCACCCACGGTAATACCATGGCAATGCCCAGGTACCCCAGCAGGCGCCGGCCAAAAGGCAGCCATTTAAACCGCATGTTTGCCAGTGCTCAGATTCAACTTCACAGACTTACGCGTCAAAAACCGGTCTTTTCAGATTAGTTCAAGCGCGCAGCTTGCGCACCTCGACGATTCTTACCCCGGATTCTCACCCTGGACTCTCACCCTGGACTCTCACCCTGGACTCTCACCCTGGATAGGCGAGCAGCGTCATATGCAGCAGGTTAACCCCCCAGTGGGCGAGCACACAGGCCCAGAAACTACCGCGCAACTGCCACAGCAGCGCGTAACCAAAACCAGCCACACCGACCAGTGCAAGCATCGTCGACGAGGCCGCCCAGCCGGTATGCAGGGAGACGAACAGTAGTGTCACCAGTATGGTGGCGATCCAGGGCCAACGCTTAAGCCACAGGCCAAGACCGCGCTGTAACACCCAGCGGAAAAAGCCCTCCTCGGCAATGCACACCACAACAAAGTTGAGCAGTGCCGCAAGCGCGATCGTGGCGGTCAGTTTCGGGGCGAAATCGAGAACCATCGCTGCCAACGCGATGGGTAACGCAATCGCAAGCGCGATCCAGGGCAGGTCGTTGCGCTTTAGCGGTTGCGGTCGCACCAACATAAACAACACGATGGTCAGCGCAATGACCGCCTTGGCGGGACGGAAGCTTGGGTAAATCAGATTGGCCGATGCATCCCGATAGGGTTCCATCAACAATATGTGTTCATTGCCCGGAACAACGCCGCTGTTGACCAGCAACATCAACAAACCGGTAATCAAAAAGCTGATGGCTTTTTTCCAGCCGTGGGCACTTTCCATCGCCACCAGGCCGAGCCAGATGGCCGGCGCAAACACACCAATCCAGCCAAAGGGAATGACCAGAAAGCAGAGAAAAGCGGCGGGTAACCAGAGCGATTTGCCGTCGAATGGTTCGCGCGCGGCAATTTCCGGCGCCCCCCGCCGAACACTAAGAGAAAACATAGAAAATCCATTTTCAATAGGTCGAATGGGAACAGGCGCCATCATAGCGCCTGTTGTCGATTACTTCAGTGAACCCCGTCCCTTCAGCCGGTGAACGTGGCTCTCATTGAGCGGTAGGTCAGTTTCATTTTGGCCGGATCCAGTGGCGCCTTGAAAAAGCCATGGTAGTGACCGCGGGGATTAATCAATACCACTTGCGAGCCGTGGTCGACGGTATAGTTACCATCCTCCAGAGGCACCTTGTTAAACGGTACATTCAACTGGTTCGCAAAGCGCTTCAGGTTCAGAAACTCACCGGTTACCCCGGCAAATTCCGGATTGAAGTAGCGCACGTAGTCATGTAGTTGTTTTGGTGTATCCCGCTTTGGGTCTACCGACACCAGTAAAATATCGGTGGTTTTCCGGGTTTCTTCATCCAGTGTCTGATAAAAATTATTTAGCGTCGCCATGGTGGTCGGGCATACGTCCGGGCAGTGGGTAAACCCGAAAAACACCAGTGTCCAACGCCCTTCGAGCTGCGTCGTTTTGAAGGCACTACCAGTATCTGCAATCAGATCGAATTCGTCGAGAATACGTGGGCGCTCCAGCTTGATTGCACCATTGAGGCGTAACTCGGTATCGCTGATTACCCGCGGCTGGTTCATTTTATTCAGGAAACCGGCCATCACCGCGACCATAAATAAAACCAGAACGCCGACGGTTAAAAATATTCCCCGCTTTTGCGTGGCCGTGTGCTGCGAATTCTCACCCATCTCAGACTCCACTGGTTGGTAGTGCAACCAGATAATGATCCAGCAACATAATGCAGAACAGCGCCATCAAATAGATGATCGAGTACTTGAATGTTTCCATGCCCGCGTTGGGGTTGCGATCGCGCAACATTTCCACCGCCCAGTACAGGAAACCAATACCCAGCACCACCGCGCCCAGCAGATACAACCAGCCGAGCATGGCGGTAGCAAATGGCAACAGCGAGACCGCAAACAAAATAAACGTGTACAGCAAAATATGGACTTTGGTGTATTGCACTCCGTGGGTAATCGGCAACATGGGGATTTCCGCCTTGGCGTAATCATCGCGGCGGTGTACCGCAAGCGCCCAGAAGTGCGGTGGTGTCCAGGCAAAAATAATCAGTGCCAGCAGCAGGCCGTGGCCATGAATTTCACCGGTTACTGCGACCCAACCCAGTAATGGCGGTGCCGCGCCGGCGAGGCCACCAATCACAATATTTTGCGGCGTCGCGCGCTTGAGAAACATGGTGTAGACCACCGCGTAACCCAGCAGAGACAGCAGCGTTAACCAGGCGGTAAGCGCGTTCACAAACACAAGTAGAATTGCCATGCCCGCGCAACCGAGAGCCATGGCAAACATCAGGGCCTTTTGCGGCTCGACGCGACCGCGTGCCACCGGCCGATTGGTGGTGCGCGCCATCTTGATATCAATCTGGCGGTCCACCAGGTGGTTTACCGCCGCGGCGCCACCGGCGCACAGGGCGATACCCAGATTACCCAGTATCAATATGTCCAACGGCACCATGCCAGGTACCGCCAGCAACATGCCGATCACCGAGGTGAGAATCATCAGCATCACCACACGGGGTTTGGTGAGCTCATAGTAATCGCGCCAGCTGGCGCGTTGGACCGGTACTGCCTGGGTACTCATGGTTACCACCTCGTTGTCGTTGTTATATGCGGCCGCTTGCGTCTGACTTTTATGGGCGCAGCGCAAAGGTCGCTATCGAGCAAGCGTTGCCAACGGGCAAGGTTTACCCGGTGGCAGGGAGTCCCGATCAGGGCTTCCCTTCGTTCAACCAATTCAACCGAGAGGTACTACTTAACCCTCCTCTCAATACTCTTTTCAATCCTCTACCAATACTTTTTACGGATATTGCTTGATCGCTGGCTGCACCGTATTGATGCGGTAACAGAAGGTCAGCAAGCTCAATAGCAACAGTGCCGCACCGGCATTGTGTGCCACCGCAATGGGGAGCGGCAGGAACATCACCACGTTGGCGATACCCAGCGCCACCTGCAAGGCCAGCACGACCAGCAAACCCTGCCCCCAGCGTGGCGAGCCGGCGCGCCATGCGAGTACCGCCAGCAAGCTCACAATCAGGGTGACGATAATCGCGCCGATGCGATGGGTCAGGTGAATAGCGGTGCGTGCATCATTCTCCAATGCACCGCCGAGGTAATTGGGCCCGATTTGCTGGGCAATATTGAATCCCTCGGCAAAGTCTGCGGTGGGCCACCACTGGTCGTGGCACTTGGGAAAGTCCGGGCAAGCAAGCGCTGCATAGTTGGAACTGGTCCAGCCACCCAGAGCAATCTGTAACCCAACCACTACCACGGCAGCGATCGCCAGCGGGCGCAGCCGTTGCAGCGCGGTAAATTCGTGGGCGGGAATCAGTCGTTTGCGATAGCGCAAACGCTCGGACAACATCCACAACACCGACAGGGTCGCCATACCCCCAAGCAGGTGCAGGGTCACGACCTGCGGCCACAGCTTGAGCGTCACGGTCCACATTCCAAATGCCGCCTGCAGCGTGATCAGGCCGAGCAGGATGTGACTCTGGATAAAGCCGCGATGGCCGCGACGCCGCCAGAACAAATAGGTAAGACCGGCCACAAGTAGCATCAACATACCGGCGAAATAGCGATGCACCATTTCCGGCCAGGTCTTGTCGGTCTCTACCGGGGTATCCGGGAAGGCGGCATTGGCCGCGGCGATTTCACTCTGGTTATCCGGCCACAGCAGATGACCGTAGCAACCAGGCCAGTCTGGACAACCCAAGCCGGCATCGGCGAGACGGGTAAATGCGCCGAGCACCACCACGACTACCGCAAGCCCGGTGCCGATTAAGGCAAGACGAAACCGCCAATCCTGCTTGTAGTTTTTTCTCAGCTCGGTGATGTCTGATTCCACATCCATTGCTTTCTCCTGTTCCCGTTACTTCTCGTAGGAGTACTTCAGCAGTCGCTTGATATCCTTAAGTAGCTGATTGCCGTTGTGGGTGTTGTCGTACACCATCATGGCGTAGCCCTGTTGATCCACCAGCAGCGCACTGGGGCGTTTCAATTCTGCGTGGTCACTATCCGCCAACCACTCATCCAGTTTTTGCTGGTCGGTGGTGGTAAAGCGCAGCTTCGGGTGCTGATCGGCAAGAATACTATGACGGAGCTCCGTAAGCGGCGCACCGGTTACCAGCAGCCGCTCCACACGGCGAGATTTTTCACCCAGGCGGATGTGCACCTGGCGCGTGGTATAGAGGAGCTTTTCGCACTCTCCTGCGCAGTTTTCTCCGCCCACAATCAGGTAGCGCCATTTCGGCTCCTGCATCGCAAGGTCAACCGCATTGCCATCGTCAGCCAGTAGGTCAATTTCAGCGAGGTCCTGGGCCGGCGTGAGCAGCTCGCCCTGATTCACCGTATCCGTGGGCATGCCTACACCGGTGTAAAAAATGATGTAGGCCGCGAGCATCGGCAGTGCCACCGACGCGACCACACTCATGCCGGCCAGGCGACTCAAACCACCCCGCGGCGCAGGTAATGGAGACGGGGACGCCTGCTGAGAATCAGGCTGTGCTTCAGGTTCGATCTGGGTTTGCTCAGTCACGTGAGTACCTCGCTATCACACTCATAACCGGACACAGGTCCAATCGAGTGTTAGTTATTGTTATGCGTTGATTATGTCTGTTTTGGTGTTTATTTAAACCACTTTTCTCGCACTATTTGCCCAAGGCTGGTCGCAGCCAGTAGCCACATCACTACCAGGGCGAAAGCCATGGTGAACCACTGCACTGCGTAACCCGTGTGCTTGGCCGGACTGGTGGTCAACAATTTCCAATCGGTTAGCAGCGCCGTATCGGAATCTGCGCTCAAACGAATATGCCAGTCCGGTTGTTGCAGCCCGGTGTTATGCGCGCGCAACTGTTCCAGTGACTGGATGCGACCATGGACAGCAACCGCCGGCAGAGCATCGTCGCCCGCAAACGAATCACCATTCGGGTAGAGAAAGCCGGTAATTACCTTGGCCGCTAATGGATAGGACACTTGCGGCAACTGGTCACGGTGACTGCTTGCCGGTATCCATCCACGATTGATCAGCCAGCGCGACTTTTCTGCGCTGCCGCTACCGGTCTCAAATACCTGCAGAACCTCATAACCGACACGGCCGTGACGGGTGCGGTTATCCAGGAGAAAGTATTCATCGGTATAAAACCCCAACAGGCGCACCGGGGTATAGGTCGCGGGGACTTTTAGCTCGGATATTTTGATGGGCTGTGCACTGAGACGTGCGTCGACCTGCTGCTGGATACCTTCTTTTTCCGCCGCCCGTTCTAGCTGCCAGTTACCCAGCCCTAGCAAAAGGGGAAAAAAACATATACTCAGAACGGTCAGTGGCCAGTTGCGGATAAATGCTACACTGGCCCCCCGCGCTAAATTATCCTGGCCTTTTGCCAATTGCGCGGAATGGGCGGAGTTCCCGGTCTGTACTGCCTGATCGCGTTGTTGCTGCGATTTTTTGGGAGCTATCATGCCAATAAATACTTCAATAAGTGGCGTTTGTTATGTGGCTTAAAGCAATAATTGTGTTGTTGTTTCTCGCGGTACTGGCCAGCCTGACCAGTGCACTCTTTTTTCTGTTGCGCGACATGGGCGCACCGGAATCAAAACGTTCCCTTTATGCATTAGGCATTCGAGTTTCTCTGGCTGCCCTGCTACTTTTAGCTATCTGGTATGGCTTCGACAGCGGCATACTTTCCAACACCGCACCTTGGGCGAATAAATACTGATTCGGTGAAGGGGTGGGTACCCAAAGGTATCCACCCCTAATTTTTCGTTAGGCGCCCAGCACGTAAACGAAGATGAACAGACCTACCCAAACCACATCTACGAAGTGCCAGTACCAGCTGGCCGCTTCAAAGCCAAAATGATCGTCCGGCTTGAAGTGATTCGCAATCACCGAACGCAGTAACATGATCAGCAGCATAATCGTGCCGAGTGTTACATGCATACCGTGGAAACCGGTCAGCATAAAGAAGGTCGTACCGTAAATTCCGGATTCCAGAGTCAGACCAAGATGCTGGTAGGCTTCGAGGTATTCTTCGACCTGGAAGAACAGAAAGGCGCCACCCAAGGCAACAGTTGCGGTAAGCCACCAATTAAAGCCTTTGCGGTTACCCTTTTTCAGGTACACGTGCGCGATATGCACGGTGACACTGGAAGCGAGTAGCAGCACGGTGTTAATCAATGGCAGGTGCCAGGGGTCGATAATACCCTTGGGGCCGACCACTTTTGCCGCATCACCGCTCACGGCCTGCTCCGGAGTCACCATCAGTGGCCAGGTATTCTGGAAGCCTTCCCACAGCATATTCGAAGAACCGCGGTCACCTTCGCCACCGAGCCATGGCAGGGTAAAGGTCCGGATGTAGTACAGCGCACCAAAGAAGGCGGCGAAGAACATGACCTCGGAAAAAATAAACCAACCCATGCCCCACACGTAAGAGCGCTTGAGCTGATCACTATTGAGCCCCTGCATGTTTTCTTTAATCACCGCGGCAAACCAGAACCACAACACGGTGGCCATCGCGAGGCTGCCGGCAAAGAAAATATAGGAGCTGCCGCCATTGATCCAGGTAGCGGCGCCAAACGCCATCAGGAATATGCCGATGGTGGCGAAGATGGGCAGCCGGGACTGCTCGGGCACATAGTAGCTGCTTTCAGTGGCCATAGTTTTTATCCCTCTCGCTCGGAGTCGGTATTTTTGTTGTTCGCTTGTTTGGCAAATCTTTCCGTGACATCAAACAGCGTGTAGGAAAGCGTAATGGTATTCACGCCGACGGGCAGATCGGGGTCGACGATAAAGCGCAGCCCCAATTCAGCGGTTTCGCCGGCGGCGAGTGATTGCTGGTTAAAGCAAAAGCACTCGGTCTTGTGAAAATAGTTGGCAGCCTTGAAGGGCACCAGGCTGGGGATAGCCTGGCCGATCATTTCACGATCGGTGGGATTGCGCGCGTGAAATACGGTATCCACTGCCTCACCGGGGTGCACACGTATTTCGACCATGCCGGGTTTGAATTCCCAAGGCATGTTTTCGTTATTGCTCGCCACAAACTGCACTTTGACGGTGCGCTCTGTATCGACCGCTGCCGGCACCGCTTCGTAGCGGCCGCCGGTTTTGCCATTCAGGCCGGTTATTTCACAAAAGGCATCGTAGAGAGGCGGCATCACGAACAGCGCAAAGCCGAGCATGCCGACCGCGAGGGTCGTTAACTTGGCTGTGGTTTTTGCATTTGCGCTCAGTGCCATGATGCCAGCCCTCTCAATTCCGGATTAACGTACGACCGGTGGCGTGCTGAAAGTGTGGTACGGCGCCGGGGACGGCACGCTCCACTCCAGCCCTTCCGGGTTTTCCCAAACTTCATCGGTCGCCTTCTTGCCACCGCGCACGGTGCGGATCACATTGAACAGGAACAAGATCTGCGCGGCACCAAACAGGAAGGCGCCCACGCTGGCAATCTGGTTAAAGTCTGCAAACTGCAGTGCGTAGTCGGGAATACGGCGCGGCATGCCGGCCAGGCCAACAAAGTGCATCGGGAAGAAGGTAACATTCAGGCCGACAAAGGCGAGCCAGAAATGCACTTTACCCATGGACTCGTTGTACATGTTGCCGGTCCACTTCGGCAGCCAGTAGTAAACGCCGGCGGTGATCGAGAAGATGGCACCGGGTACCAGCACGTAGTGGAAGTGCGCCACAACGAAATAGGTATCGTGGTACTGGAAGTCCGCCGGGGCGATCGCCAGCATCAGGCCGGAGAAGCCGCCGATGGTAAACAGAATCACGAAGGCAATGGAGAACAGCATTGGGGTCTCGAAGGTCATCGAGCCCCGGAACATGGTGGTTACCCAGTTGAACACCTTCACGCCGGTAGGCACCGCGATCAGCATGGTGGCGTACATAAAGAACAGCTCACCGGCAATGGGCATGCCCACGGTAAACATGTGGTGCGCCCACACGATAAAGCTGAGGAAAGCGATACTCGCGGTGGCATAAACCATGGAGCTGTAACCAAACAGCGGCTTGCGCGCGAAGGTGGGAATAATCGCCGACACAATGCCGAATGCCGGCAGGATCATGATGTACACCTCGGGGTGGCCGAAGAACCAGAACACATGCTGGAACAATACCGGGTCACCACCACCGGCGGCACTGAAGAAGCTGGTACCGAAGTGGATGTCCATCAGCATCATGGTGACCACACCGGCCAGTACCGGCATTACCGCGATCAGCAGGTAAGCGGTAATCAACCAGGTCCACACAAACAGCGGCATCTTCATCAGGGTCATGCCCGGTGCGCGCATATTCAGAATCGTGGCCACGATATTGATCGCACCCATAATGGATGAGGCACCCATAATGTGCACGGCAAAGATAAAGAAGGTCACGCTGGGCGGCGCATACTCAGTGGAGAGTGGGGCGTAGAAAGTCCAGCCGAAATCGGGTGCGCCACCTTCCATGAACAGCGTGGATGTCAGCATCGCAAACGCGAACGGCAGAATCCAGAAGCTCCAGTTGTTCATCCGCGGCAGGGCCATATCCGGTGCGCCGATCATCATCGGCACCATCCAGTTGGCAAGCCCCACAAACGCGGGCATCACCGCACCGAACACCATGATCAGGCCGTGCATGGTGGTCATCTGATTAAAGAAACCGGGCTGCACAATCTGCAGTCCGGGCTGGAACAATTCGGCGCGGATTACCAGCGCCATACAACCGCCTAGCAGGAACATCGCAAAACTGAACCACAGGTACATCGAGCCGATGTCTTTGTGGTTAGTGGTGTAGAGCCAGCGGGTAAAACCGGGTTTCGGACCGTGTGCCATAACTAAACTCCTCTCGGCTCTTACTTACTTATTCTTGAAATTGAGAACGTCAATGGGCTGCACGGTGTCGCCCATATTGTTGCCGAAGGCACTGCGCTGATAGGTGATGACCGCAGCCAGATCGACTTCACTCAGCTGTGCGCCAAACGCCTGCATTGCCGGATTGCTCGGTGAGCCATCCACGACCATGCTCATATGAGCATCCATCGGACCGGTGGCAATCTTGGAACCGGCAATGGCCGGGAAGGTACCGGGGATACCCTCACCCTTGGCCTGGTGACAGGCGACACAAGCACTGTTGTAGATCTCCTCGCCGCGGGCGTAGAGCTCGTCAAACGTGAAGGTTTTATTGGTGAGTTCTTTGATGCGCGCAGCGGCAGCGGCGCGGTCGCTCAACCAGGAATGGTATTCGTCTTCCGGCACTGCCTTGACCACGATGGGCATAAAGCCGTGGTCCTTACCGCACAGCTCCGCACACTGGCCGCGGTAAATGCCGGGTTCTTCAATGCGCGTCCAGGATTCGTTTACAAAACCGGGAATCGCATCTTTCTTCACTGCCAGATCGGGCACCCACCACGCGTGGATTACGTCATTTGCCGTAATCAGGAAGCGGATTTTCTTATTGATCGGCACTACCAGCGGCTCATCCACCTCGAGCAGGTAGTTGGCTGCCTTCGGCTGCTGATTGTTGATTTGCGACTGCGGGGTAGAGAGGTTGGAGAAGAAGGAAACATCGGAACCCATGTAGTCGTATTTCCACTTCCACTGGTAGCCGGTGATCATGATGTCCAGATCGGCTTCCTTGGTGTCGTAGATATCGTAGAGGGTTTTGGTGGCGGGAATCGCCATGCCGATCAGGATCAAGGTGGGGACGATAGTCCAGGCCAGCTCCACCAATGTGCTCTCGTGAAACTGTGCGGCCTCATAGCCTTTGCTCTTGCGGTGACGCCACATGCTGTAAAACATCACGCCGAACACCACTACGCCGATCGCCACACAGATCCAGAAGATCAACATGTGCAAATCGTAAGTGGTACGGGAAACTTCGGTTACCCCTTGGGTCATATTGACCCCCCAGCGTGCCGCGCCCCCCTCCACGTTCTGCGCAGTTTCCTGTGCAAGAACACCGGGTGCAATCGTCGCTAGGGTCAGGAAGGCGAACAGCCGTTTTATGCCCATCAACATCGCCTGCAGATCTCCATGTTTGTTATTCTCGCGGGTCGCTCACGGAGGTCGCACGACAACGAACCTGACGCACGGGCAAATACCCGAGCGAGATCGCGGCGTGAAAAACCACAAATAAGCAAAACCCGTAAACAGCGGCTGGCTGTTCGGAGGACTGGAGTCTGCCCCGACCACGAGATCGGGAACACATCCACACATTATGAATGTGGACACGCTGTAGTAAACCAAGACTACATACACTGTTCGCACACCGGGCGATGACCTCGACTGCGCGATACTGCCGTCAGTGCAACTTGTTATTTTTACTTCAGATGTCGTCGCCCGGAAGGTACAACCAACAACCTGTGTCTTTTTGTCGCATCTAGCGTGTTCAACAGAAACACATCGTCAGAAGAAAGTCAATTAAACCGCCAACTTACATGAAAAATTCATCGGCGCAGACGCGCGTCACCAGGCGCCGCCAGCTGGCTCCCTACCTGCGGGTCTGGCACCTCGCCTGGCCCATGATTTTGAGCAACATTACTGTGCCGCTATTGGGGGCTGTGGATACAGCTGTGCTCGGTCACCTGCCCAGTCCGGAATACCTTTCCGGGGTCGCCATCGGCGCCAGCGTAATTTCCATGTTGCTGTGGGCGTTCGGCTTTTTGCGCATGGGCACTACCAGCCTGGTGGCGCGCGCCAGCGACAGCGGGGCGTCGTGGTTACTGCGCGCGCTGGGATTGGCGTTTTTGCTCGGCACCCTGCTGTTGCTGCTAGCCTCGCCACTGCTGCCACTGGTCACCCAGTGGATGAATGCGAGTGCCGAGGCAACCCCGCACGCGCGGGACTACCTGCAAATCCGCCTGCTCAGCGCCCCCATTGCGCTCGCCAACTTTGCCCTGCTGGGATTTTTTATTGGCCGTCAGGATAGCCGCGCGCCGCTGGCGATTCTGGTCACCGCCAACCTGTTGAACATTGTGCTGGATCTGGTATTGATTCTCGGCCTCGGCATGGGCGCCCGCGGCGCGGCCTGGGCATCGGTGTGTGCGGACCTGTGCAGCTTCGGCATGGGCTGGTGGCTGCTGCACCTGCGCCATCGCGACACGCCCCAGGAAATGGCACAGGTATTGCGCAATACTGCCTTCTGGCCGTGGCAAAACATTGCACCGTGGCTGGAGTTATTGCGGATCAACAGCGACCTGTTCGTACGCACCTGCCTGCTGTTATTTACCCTCACCTTTTTCACCGCACAGGGTGCGGCGCAAGGGGACACGGTACTTGCAGCCAACGCGATCCTACTGCAGCTGTTGATGATGACATCCTATGCGCTGGACGGATTCGCGCATGCCACCGAGTCCCTGGTGGGTCAGTCAGTAGCCAGAAAATCGATGGCCCAGTTCCGCCGCACCAATCGCGCCGCGGGGGGGCTGGCGCTGGTTACCGCCGTTGGGATTACCGCGATACTGGTGAGCGGAAAATTTTGGATACTGCCGCTTTTTACCAACATCCCCGCAGTACTGTCGGCGGCAAACGCATACTACCCCTGGTTGTGTGCACTGCCCATGGTGGCGGTGTGGAGTTATCAACTGGACGGGGTTTTCATCGGCGCAGGCAAGAGCCGGCAGATGCGTGACACCATGTTCATCGCTACCGTCATCGTATTCCTGCCAAGCTGGTGGCTTACACGCCAGCTGGATAACACTGGCATCTGGTTCAGCCTTTTTTTGTGGTTTGTCGCACGCTCTATCGGATTGATGGTCTACTTTTATAACTACACTAAAAAGAATTATTGGCTGTAATTGGAGCTACGGTACGGATTCCTCATCCTTCGTTAGGCAGTCTTGTTGCGCACATTTTGTTTGCTCTATTTCTGGAGCAGTTCTGGACCACAAAGTCCCGGGGAAATAGGCGAACAATGAAACGAGGACGCGGTTTCACCGTTTTCGTTTCGGCGTATGTCTGACCATTATGAACTGATCCAGCAGTGCATTGAGCGTGCCGTGGCCGCAGAGCAGGCCCGAAGTCGCTTTCGCCATTCGCTGCACAAAACTCTGCCCAACCTGCATCGCAGTATCCACTTGCCCGAGCGGGACGCACCACTCCACCTCACCTGTTTTGTGATCCGGTATATCCAGGTTATTCCTGCCTGGCTAAAGCGTCTGGAAGCACTGTGTGATGCCGGCGGCATGGACTTCCACCCAGTGCAGGAGCTGATTGCACACAGCTTTAGCGAAATCCCTGAGCGACAGCCGGAACAGCATGGCCTCGGCTCGATTCTCGACGAGGCGTATCTGGCGCATCGCATCATGGAAGAGATCAACGATGTGTTGCAGCCGGTATGCGGCACGCCGTTATTGCCGATGGATCCGATGGTGGCCAACCTGGTGGTGCGGGAGTTGCTGGGGGAGAGTCTGGCGTGCCAGCTGGATGGGCTCGCCGATATTTTGTTGCAGCGCTTCGAGCCAGCGGAGCTGGATCCGGAACACCTGATCTCGATGATTTTGTATAAGCAGCGCTTCGACGATGTGCCCGGTCAATGGCCCGACTTTGCCCAGCATATGCAAATAGAATTGCGCGGGCCGTCAATTAACCGCCAGGTAGATTTATCCCACTAGTATTTCCGGTGCACCGCTTCGAATAACGCGATCGCGCAGCCGTAGGATCTATGCCACCTCACGCACCAACGCTTCTCGGCCTCTCGCATCGACACACATCACTGCACAACAATTTGTCGCCAGCTGGCAAAAAAATCTGCCTCACCATGCATCAGGGAACGATTCAGGTCGTCCACCTTTCGGTGCAGGGCTTTATTGTAAAAAAACAGACTGCCACCGCGGAGTGTAAACCCTCTGGTATTGTCGGTGAGCAATTGATAAAAGGCTTCCTGGCGCTCCAAATACTGCAAAACACGGCGTTTACTGAAACGCCCCTTGTGATACTTCTGGAAAATAAAATCGCGCAATTGCTGGTCGGCGAGGGCGCGCGCTTCAGGCGACATACGACTGACATCCAGCCAGTGTTTTACATCCACCTCTAATTCCTGCATGTACTGATCCGCTGCATCTGCGGCAGTTTTACTGCGGTACATCGCTTTTTTGCGCCGCTCCTGGAAAGGCGCACTCTTGGCCGTGCCCAACTCCCAGATGTCTTTTTTCGCCATATCTGTGAGCGGATGGAAAATGGTTTTGTGCAGTCGATTACTGTTTTCCGTCAATCGATCACACACCTCAAGCGCAGCCTGCCAGTCAGCAAAGGGCTTGCCGACAAGAATGGCATCCGGCAGGGCCTGTGTCTGTTGTTTTAACCGGCGGGTCTCGACATCCAGGAGCTTGGGCTGTTTTGCCCAGTCATTGCTCTGCAGTACAAACAGTGACAACAGCCCCTGATTTACACAGCGGGTAATCAGGTGCGCGGTCATTTCCTGCTGCTGTTCACGCACCTGGCGCTGGTGGTCGAGCCAGTACAGGCTCGCGACAACGAGGGTAATCGCCACGGCGATCAAGGAAAGGAGCTTTTTCACGTGGAAATCGTTTTGGTTATTTTTTTTCAGACGGCGGCAACAGAATCTTCACCGCGGTTTCTTCCACTTCCCTGTCTTCGGTTTGATTGACCCGGGTGTCCAATTCCCGGACCGAGGCCTGCAGTCGAATTTCATCTTTGAAACCGCAGGCCACACATTCACGATAATTCTTATCGCCCAGTTTGTAATTGACGATCTTGTCCATCTCGCTACAGCGTGGACAGACGGCGCCGGCAATAAACCGGCGTTTGGTGGGCTTGTTGGTTTCGTCGCTCAAGGGATACCTCTACTACTATCGGGTTATTCTATACCCGAGTGACGCAATAGTGCGTCTATTTTCGGTGCACGGCCACGAAACGCCACAAAAATTTCCTGTGCATCGCGGCTGCCCCCCTGCTCCAGCACCGTGGTCAGGAATTTTTCGCCGGTCTCCGGATCGAAAATACCCCTCTCTTCAAACAGCGAGAAGGCATCGGCACTCAGCACTTCGGCCCATTTGTAACTGTAATAACCCGCCGCATATCCGCCGGCAAAGATATGGCTGAAGCTGTTCTGAAAACGGTTTTCCGGAGAGACCGGCACCACCGATACCTGTGCGCGCACCTCGTTGATCAGGCGCTGGATTTCCTCGGCATTGGCGCCCTCGGGGCGTGAATGCAGCAGGAAATCAAACAACGCAAACTCTAACTGGCGCACAGTAAACATCGCGGACTGGAAGTTCTTCGCCGCCAGCATTTTATCCAGTAACGCCTGCGGCAGCGGCTCACCGGTCTCATAGTGGCCGGAGATCATCGCCAGCGCCTCCGGCTCCCAACACCAGTTCTCAAGAAACTGGCTGGGTAATTCCACTGCATCCCAGGCCACACCATTGATCCCGGAAACCGCGGCCACATCCACGCGCGTCAGCATATGGTGCAGGCCGTGGCCAAACTCGTGGAACAGGGTGGTGACTTCGTAGTGGGTCAACAGCGCGGGGGCGTCCTGCGACGGCGAAGAAAAATTACACACCAGATAAGCCACCGGCAACTGCAAGCCGGCAATCGTCTGGCGACGCACGCGCGCATCGTCCATCCAGGCCCCACCGCGTTTTTTCTCGCGCGCATAAGGGTCGAGATAGAAGCCGGCAATGGGTTCGCCACCGCGCTTCACCCAGTAAAACTGCACGTCCGGGTGATAGGTGGGGATACTGTCATCACGTTCCGCGACGACACCGAACAGCTTTTCAACCACCGCAAACATGCCGGCGAGCACCTTGGGATAGGGAAAGTACGGGCGCAACTCTTCCTGGCTGACGGCGTAGCGGGATTGCTTGAGTTTCTCTGCAGCCCAGGCCACATCCCAAGGGTGCAGGGTATCGAGTCCCAGCTCGCTGGTGGCAAACGCCTGCAGCTCGGCAAATTCTTTCACCGCGGCGGGCTTGGCGCGCTTGGCCAGGTCGCGCAGGAAGGTTTCCACCTCCTCGGTGGAGCCGGCCATCTTGCTTGCCAGCGAGCGCTCGGCGTAATTTTGCATGCCGAGCAGATGCGCCTGTTCCGCGCGCAACGCAAGAATCTCTGCCATCACATTGGCATTGTCGAATTCGCCCGCATTGGGACCGACATCCGACGCCCGCGTAATAAACGCGAAGTGCACACGATGGCGCAGATCGCGATTTTCCGCGTGGGTCATCACCGCGAGGAAACAGGGGCCATCCAGGGTGAGCAACCAGCCCGACTGGTTTTTCGACTCCGCCAACGTCTTGGCCTGCGCCAGTGCGGAATCCGGGATACCTGCCAGTTCGGACGCCTCGGTGATATTCAGGGTCCACGCATTGGTAGCGTCCAGTACGTTGTTAGCGAAGGTGCTCTTCAATTCCGCGAGGCGCTTGCTGATCGCGGCGTAGCGCGTGCGTTTTTCGCCCTCGAGACTCACGCCGCCCAGATGCATATCGCGCAACCCGTGGCGCACTGCCTGCTGGCGGGCCTGCGGCCAGCTGGCGAAATCTTCCGCTTTGGCCAGCGCGCGGTAGGCGGCATACAGTTCGGGGTTCTGACCCAGTTCGGTCCAGTACTCGGTTACCTTGGCCAGGCACTCTTCATAAGGTTGACGCCAGTCGCCGCTCAACACGCTGTTCAGGTGCGATACCGGCGAAAATGCCTTGCTCAGCTGGTCCTGAACCTCCTCCAGTGGTGCCATGGTGGCGTCCCAGGTAGGGCTATCTCCGGCACTTTCCAGGCAGGATCGCAGCTGTTCGCGGCACTTGACGATCAGCGTGCTGACGGCAGGCTCCGCGTGCAGGGGCTTTACCGTGTCGAACGGCGGCAGTACCGGTGCACCCAGCAACGGGTTGTCGAGGGAAGTGTCTGACATCGGAATTCCTTGTCGATGGGCGGCCATCACAGGGGCGATGAACGCGGGGACGGGTTAACATATGCCCCCTATTCTAGTGGATTGCCCAAGCGGAGGTCAGCCTTGCCCAAACCGGATTTACCCCATGCTTCCATGCACGAACACCTGCGCGAACACCGCGGCCATACGCCGAACCTCGGCGAGCGGGTGTTTATCGACCCGCAGAGCTGCGTGATCGGAGATGTGACGCTGGGCGACGACAGTTCCGTGTGGCCCATGGCGGTGGTGCGCGGCGACATGCACCGGGTGCGCATTGGCGCCCGCACCAGCGTGCAGGATGGCTCGGTGCTGCATATCACCCACGCCAGTGACTTCAACGAGGGCGGCTGGCCGCTCACCATCGGTGACGATGTCACCATCGGTCACAAGGCCTGCCTGCATGGCTGCACCGTCGGTAGCCGTGTGTTGATTGGTATCGGTGCCATCGTCCTCGATGGCGCGGTGATTGAAGACGAAGTGGTGCTGGCGGCCGGCGCACTGGTGCCGCCGGGAAAACGCCTGCAAAGTGGCTACCTGTATGTGGGCTCCCCGGCCAAACAGGCACGTCCGCTGTCTGAAAAAGAAAAAAGCTTCTTTACCTACACTGCGGGCAACTACGTGAAGTTGAAAGATGAATATCTGGCCAAAGACTAAAGTGGCAATTCGGCCCGGCAGGTGTGCTGCATGAGTGTTACTCCGGATTTATTCCACTGGCATCAGTGCGTCAGTAACCTGCTGGATTGTGAGTCGGATTCGCAGCGGGTATATGAACTGCTGCGCGGTGCCGAACAGCTGGTACATGGCAACAGCAGTATGGCGATCCTGTACCCCTCGGGCAGTGCGCCGGAAATTGCCCATCACCGCTTGCTCGCCAACGAACAGCCCAGCACCCAGGTGGATCGCTACGTAGAGGGCGCTTACCTGTTCGATCCGTTCTATCGCGCAGCGGTGGATGAAGAAAAACAGGGGCTGTTTTTCCTGCGCGAAGTCGCGCCCGATGCCTTTTCGCACACGGAATATTTTCGCAAGTACTATCGCGAAGCCAACCTCGGGGACGAAGCCTGTTATCTGGTAGGCGGCCGCGATGGCACCATTGCCAGCCTGTCGATTGGCCGCGCGCGCGACCTGGGCAATGGGCGCTTCTCCAATCAGGAAATGGCGGTGCTGCGCTCTTTGACGCCGCTGGTAGAAAACATTCTCAGAAAATGGATGACCAGCTATGAGGCGGCGGAAGCTGGCAAAGAAAGTTTCGGCACGCGTTTGGATAGCGCGCTGGAAAATTTTGGCCGCTCGCGCCTGACCAATCGCGAGTGCGAGGTGCTGCACCTGACCATGCGCGGGCATTCCATCAAGTCGATGGCGGAAAGACTCGATGCCAGTGTCGATACGGTAAAAACCCATCGCAAAAACATCTATGCCAAGCTCGATGTCACCTCCCAGTCAGAGCTGTTTTATCTGTTTATCAGCGCATTGCGCCACCATTCCAGCGGCGATCCAGACCCGCTGACCAGCCTGGAAAAATAATCGGCATAAAAAACCGCACCTGACCAGGTCGCGATACAAATCGCGACGCGGCGGTGCGGAAACGATTTCACACTCGGAAACACAAACTTACTTTTGCGTGATGGGGAATCCCATTTTTTCCACCATGCGCACCCAGGGAATACGCCAGCCACCCTTTTCGTCCAGGGTATCCAGCGCATACATGGTGATCTTGGCACCAATCCAGCGGAAGGGCTCCGGCGGAATAAATGCCGGTTGCGTGCGCGCAAACTGCAAATTGCGCTCGGGCACTTTCTTGTCGTCTAGCATCGCCAGAGCCACCCGCGCGCCGAAGCGCGTGGCGGTCACACCGAAACCAGAATAGCCACCGGCGTAAAGCATTTTGCCACCGTGATAGGACTGGTAGTGCACCGCCATCCGCGTGGTGAGTGCAATCGGCCCACTCCACGCGTGGCTGAAACGAATGCCGCGCAGGGTGGGGAAGGTGCGATAGAAGTTATCCACAAGGCGCAGATACGGATCCGCCTTTTTATCTTCTGTGGGATCGGTATTGTTACCAAAGAAGTAATCCAGTCGCCCACCAAACAAAATACGGTTATCGGCGGTAAGGCGCATGTAGTTCAGCTGGGTGCGGGTATCGTAGATACCCTGGCGGTTCTGCCAGCCAATCGATGCCATCTGCTCTTCGCTGAGCGGCTCGGTGACAACAATACGATCGCGGATTGCCGCTACGCGGTTGCGAATTTTGCGGTTGCCCGCGGCAAATGCATTGGTTGCCAGCAAGACCTTGTTTGCCTGTACCTGGCCCTGCGGTGTCTTTACCAGCACACCCTGTTTGTTCTGCTGGTTGCTCACCATGGGCGTGTTTTCGTAAATCTGCACACCCAGCTCAGCGGCGACACGTTTCAGTCCCCAGGCGAGCTTCGCCGGGTGCACGGTGCCGCTGCGCTGTTTGGACCAGAGCCCACCATTGAACAACGGCGAGTTCACTTCCTGCTGTACCGCATCGCGATCCAGCAGGTGTGCGTCGTGCCCGTAGTGACGGTAGAGCTTGTACTCTTTTTCGATATCTTCATGGCCTTCGTCACCGATCGCCACGGTCAGTTCGCCGCCCCATTCCAGATCGCAATCGATACCGTAGCGCTCGATGGTTTCGCGGAAACCGTCGAGATTGTCCTTACCCAGCTGCTCCAGGGTTTCCATATCTTCCGGAAACAATCGCTGGGCATTGGCCAGGCCGTGCATTACCGAAGTGGACAGAATCGCCGCCGGTCGGCCGGAGGCACCGATGGCAATACTGTTGGCTTCGATCAGCACCACGTCGCGCTCGGGGTTTGCCTCTTTTGCCTGTACCGCAGCCCACAAACCGGTAAAGCCGCCACCAACGATCAGCAGATCGCAGTTCAGCGCGCGCTGCAGCGCCGGTTCATCCGCCGGTCGCTGCGGCGCGTCGAGCCAGTAGGGAAAAAAGGTTGTGCCCTGTAACGCTTCCAGAGCATCCGCCCTGGCTTGTTCATCACACATAATTATCTCTCATCAACCAATCTATCGCCGGTCTGTAATTAGAAGAAGTTGTAGCGAACCGATACCCCGAAGGTCGTCGGTGCCTGGCGATAGTAGGAGCGCCCCGCGAAGCTGGAGAACGCATAGGTTTCTGCACTGCTGTCTTCAATATTTTTGATCCAGCCGCTCAGCTGCCAGCGTTCGTCTCCGTCACTCAGGGTTGCTTCTGCGTCCCAAGAATGTACCGGGCCGGACAGCGCATTGGCGTCTGCGAGCTGAGCGGTCATTTCATCGCTGTAGGTGTAGCTGGTTTGCAGGCGCAGGTTGTACTCAGCCAGCGGCAGGTCGTAGGCGAGCAAACTGTTGTAGCTCCACTCCGGCGCCTGCGACAGTGACGCACCCGCGGGCAGCGGTGCTGCCAGTGCATCCACAAACAGTTGATCCACGCCATCCGCAGCATCGTTCACCGAAGCATCGGCGGAGATACCGCGCATGCCCGCAGTGGTCGGCGCGCGGGTAACTTCGCTGTCGAGGAAGGCAACCCCGGCCATAACGGTCAGGTTATCGGTGGGCAGCCAGTGCAGGTCCAGTTCAAAACCGTTGGTCTTGGATTCCGGCACATTCACCAGGGTGGTATCGGCCACCGGGAATTCGAGGAAATTACTGAAGTCATCAACGATGATGGTGACCAGTGACTGACGGTCGGTGTAGTCGAGGCTGAACAGGGCACCGTTCAATTGCAGCGAAGCATCAAACAGGGTGGCCTTAAAGCCCGCTTCGTAGGACAGCACCTTTTCCGGTTTCACATAAGCCCAGCTGATGTCATCGAGAATCGCCGCGCCGTAGTAAGCGCCGGCCTTGTAGCTGTTAGCCACATTGGCGTAGAGCAGGAAGTCGTCGTTTACCTGCCAGTCCAGTCCCAGTTTGCCGGTTACGGCATTTTCACTGGTGCTGTCGTCGAGTTCGGCAATGGTGTCGTTGAAGGAATAAATATCGTCGTGATTGGTAGAAATACCATCGAAGGTGCGGTCATCGGCACTGTAGCGCACACCGGCGATCAGGTTCAGTGAATCGGTCAGCATGGTTTCGGTGTGCAGGTAAGCCCCCCAGGACTTGGTGACCTGTTCGTATTGCGCGGTGAGCAAATCCCAGCCCTGCACGCTCACATCCGCGGGATCGAGCACAAAGGTGCTGGCGACGGAGTCGGTCACGAAGAACGAATCGTCGAATACGTCGTGCACTTTTACGGTGTCTTCGGAAATATTCACACCGGCCACCCAGGTAACGCGGCCATCACCGTTGCTCACCAGGCGCAATTCCTGAGACCACTGGCTGATTTCGTTGTCCTGATACAGGTCCAGAATTGCCGCCGAAGAGCCGCCGTAGTTATCCACCACTTTGCGGTCGTAAGCGTCGAATGCGGTGATGGAAACCACATCCAGGGTTTCGAAGCCGTAGCTCAAGTTAAGGGAGGCGCCGTAGCCGGATTCGTCGCGGGCAACTTTCAGATCGCCAACGTTGACGAGAGTGGGGTCATCGCTGCTGTTCAGCACATCGAACGACGGGTCGCCGAAGGCTTCGCCGAGGCCACTGACCTGCGGGGATACCGGCGTGGATTTGTCATTGCTGAAATAGACCTTGGCCACGGCCTCACCGTTATCCGCAAACGGGAACAGGATCTGGCCGCGCCCCGCGGAGCGATCCACACCGCCGAACTCACGTCCGGTCTGCGCGTCTTCCTGCCAGCCATCGGCCTTGGACATGTTCAGGCTCAAGCGGCCGAGGACTTCGCCGTTGATAGCACCGCTCACCACACCGGTCAGCTCGTGGGCGCCGTAATTGCCGATACCCGCATCCACAAATGCTTCAAATTCGTCGCTGGGCTTGGCACTGATAAAGTTAATCGCACCGCCGGTGGTGTTTTTGCCGTACAGGGTACCCTGCGGGCCTTTCAGTACTTCGACGCGCTCGATATCGAACAGCTGGCCGCCGAGGAAGGATGGATTGCTGGCAAACACTTCATCGGTGTAGATACCCACACCGCTGCTGTTGTTGGGGCTGAAATCATCGAGGCCGATGCCGCGAATGGCAAACACCGGGGTGCCGCCAGAGGTGGAGTTCACAGTCACCAGACCCGGCGTATGCGCACCGAGATCCACCGCACTGTCTATACCCAGGCTCTGCATCATTTCGCCGCTGAACGCGTTGGCGGATACACCAATGTCATTTACCGACTGTTCGCGCTTTTGCGCGGTCACGGCAACTTCTTCGATCTGGTTGGCAAACGCGCTGGTGGTCACACCAAGTGTCGAAAGAAATGCGCCGGTGATGGCGACCGCAAGTGTGTTTTTCGCAAAACGTCGGCTGGAACGGTTCGACATTTCCATGACGATCTCCCCTTAAAAAAATTATCGGTTTTATGTTGAGGGAGACTATAAAAACCGAACAACTATTCGGCTATCACCCCAACGGGTGAGGTGTACGAGGGATCGCCGGCAAGACACAACAAACACAAAAACCCGCAAAAAAGCGGGTTTTTGTAGCTAAGCGAAGCGTTTGCGGGTTACAGCATTGCGCGCATTGCCGAATTTACCGGCGGCTGACGGCGCCCCTGTTTTTCGGCCCACAAGATGGCCAGCTCACCGAGCAGCAGGGTCACGAAGGAACCAATCAGCACCGGCCATTGCACACCCTCACCGGGAGTGTAAATAAACAGGAAGATACTGCCGGCAAGGATTGCCACGCAGAACAGGGTCAGCGCACGCACAAACAGGCGGTTGCCCGGCACGCGGAAAGGACGCTCACGCTCGCCATCTACGCGACGCATTTTCGCAAACGCCAGGAACATACCCACGTAGGGCAGCAGGAAAATGACCCCGCTAAATGCGAACAGTGACCAGAACAGGTCCTCGTTCGAATCCACCAGAAAACCGTACAGCACCAGGATTACGGTACTCATGACGCCCATCAATATTGCAGCGCCCACCGGCGTATTGCGGGTGACACTTTTGATCGCAAAAGCACGCGGCAGTTCGCCTTCTTCGGCTGCTTCTGCAGCGGCGCGGTTGCCACCGATGGCCCAGGTAACGCCATTGGAGAAAAAGCTATACAGCGCGGCAATACCCAGTGCCATCACCAACGCATCACCAAACGGCAGCGGCGCAAAGAACAGGCGAAGTGTGTCCACCAGCCCCTCGACCAGGTCGATATCCTGTGCGGGAATCGCGGCGAGAATTGCCATGGTGCCGAGCGTGTACAGGGCAAGAATAATGGCACCGGAAATCAGGATGGAGCGCGGCACATCGCGCTTGGGGTTGCGCATTTCATCGCTGCTTGCGCTGATCAACTCAAAACCGAGCATGCCGTAAATGATTGCGGGAATATATTGCAGGCTGTCACTCAGGTTCGGTTTGATGCTATCCAGTGTAATCGGATTGGCGAGGCCGTTTTCCGCCGCGTAAAACCCGGCGCCGACAATGATCGCAACAAAAATCAGTATTTTAAAAATCGCGCCGATGTTCGGCACCCACTTGCCCACGTTCAGGGTGACCACGTTGGCGGCGACGGCGATCCAGGTCAGCACCACGCCCAGTACAATCTGTGCAGTGACGGTCATGTCCGGCCAGAACAATTGTTTGGCTACGCCGGCAAACAGAATAAAGATCGCCGGCATCCAGATCGCTACATTGACCCAGTAGCTCCAGCTCACCCGCGACGCCCAGCGGCCGCCGAAGGCATCGCGCACCCAGGCGTAAATACCGCCTTTCTCCGGGTAGGCACAGCCCAGCTCGGCAGATACCAGCGCAAAAGGCACAAAGAAAAACACACCCAGGAACAGCCACCAGAAAATACTCGAGGTGCCGATGGCGGCGGTGGCGGCGAGGGTATCCACCAGCAAAATGGCGGACACGGTAAACAGGATCATGTCCCGTTTACCAAGATTCTTTTTGACGGCTACTTCTGTCACGGAGATTCTCCCGCGTGTTTTATGTTGTTGTTCAGTGTTTGCCGGAGTGTGCCTTAGCTTGCAGGCACACCCAGTTGTGCGGATTTGATTTCGGTGAACTCTTCGACACCGTGGTGGGAGAACTCGCGGCCATTACCGCTTTGTTTGAAGCCCCCAAACGGCGCCTGGTAATTGAACTCGCCGCCATTAACAAAGCACAGCCCCGCGCGAATGCGTCGCGCGATGGCCAGCGCGGCGGTGTTGTCTTTCGCGAACACACCGGAAGACAACCCGTAGGGCGTATCGTTGGCGATCGCCACCGCCTGCTCCAGGTCATCGTAGGCAATGATGCACAGTACCGGGCCGAAAATTTCCTCGCGCGCGATGCGCATGTCATTGGTCACACCGGCAAACACGGTTGGCCGCGCAAAATAACCCTGCTCCAGCCCTTCCGGTTTGCCGAGGCCGCCGCACACCAGTGTTGCGCCCTCGTCCATGCCAATCTGAATATAGTCCTGAACCTGCTGCCACTGACGCCGAGAGGAAACCGGGCCCATAAACGCAGCTTCACCCATACCCACTTCGATCTCGGCGACGCGCGTGCGCACAATGTCCAGCGCCTCGTCGATACGACTCCGAGGCACCAGCATGCGGGTGAGTGCGGTGCAGGTCTGGCCGCTGTTGATCATCACGTCGTCGACGCCATAGCGCACCGCCGCGGTTAAGTCGCAATCCGCGGTGACGATATAGGGGGATTTGCCACCCAGCTCCTGGGTGACACGCTTGACCGTCGGCGCACAGGCCTTGGCAATTTCGATGCCGGCGCGGGTGGAGCCGGTAAACGACATCATGTCCACCAGCGGGTGTTCGCACAGGGCGCGACCTACCTCTATGCCGCGTCCCGGCACCAGGTTGAATACGCCCGCCGGCAGGCCGGCCTCGTGGAAAATTTCCGCCATCAGGTAATCCTGCAGCGGTGTCTGCTCCGAGGGTTTGACCACCATGGTGCAGCCAGCGGCGAGCGCTGCGCCCACCTTGCCGACAAACTGGTGCAACGGGTAATTCCACGGATTGATAAACCCGCATACGCCAACGGCTTCGCGCCATACCAGCGAGTGGCCGAGCTCTTCGGTCTCTTCGGTAATGGCTACCTGCTCGGCAAACAGGCGCATGGCCTCGATGGGCCCCGCCACCTGCAACCAGCCGGCAATATGCTGGGGGCAGCCCATGCTGGCGGATACCGCCGCTATCAGTTCCTGCTCCCGCGCCTGCATCAGGTCGGCCGCGCGCAACAGCAGCGCGCGACGCTCCACAGCTGGGGTATTGGCCCAAGAATCAAATGCACGGGATGCGGCCTGCACCGCACGATCCACGTCGTCGGCACTGCCGGCGGGCACGCGGGTAATAACAGATTCGGTTGCGGGATTGATCACTTCCAACCAGTCGTCGGAAGTCGATTCCACCCAATTGCCATCGATGTAGAGCTTATTCTGGTGTTGCATCGTTTTCGGCTCAGTTGCTGCGGCTGCGCGCCGCTTGCAGCTAATGAAGCAGCAAGCGAGAGCGTCTAGGTCCGCGAGGCGGACAAACTGCGCAATTGTTTGTGTTATTTGAAGGATTATTCAGTATGCGCCAAGGGCAAGTGTGCCTGTATCACCTGAACAGGTGATACGAAACCTCGGGTGAAGCAGAGAGAAATGCCAGAAATATGCCGATTAGCAATCAGCTATCTGTGTCCTTGGCCGTGGGCGACAGCGCCTGCTGCAGGGCTTGTGCCTGGGTAGCCAGCGCCGCACCGCGGGTGTCCAACCACTTGAACACGCTCTCGAGCACCAGGCGCGCGCGGTCATGCATGGCGCCGTGGTGGTCGCTCACCAGATACAAAAACTGGCCGATGGTGTAGGGGCGCTCGATCACCGTCGCCAGGCGCCCGCTGCTGAGGTCTTCGCTCACCTCCAGACGATCGGCCAACGCCACGCCCATACCCAGGCGTGCCGCTTCGATGGCCTGATAGGCATAATCCACGGTGACGCCCTGGATCGCCGGCGCATACTCCACACCCTGCGCAGTGAACCAGCCGCGCCATTGCTGCTGGCGGTCGTGCAACAGCGGCAGCTTCAGCAGATCCGCCGGGCGCAGTGCGCGGCCATGCGTCTGCAGCAGCTGCGGGCTCGCCACCGGCAAATAGTGTTCCTGATACAGCGGCGTCACCTGGCGCCCCGGCGCATCCGGCTCACCCAGGCAGATGGCAATATCCGCCTCCTCATCGAGCCTTGCCGCGCGCGGCTCAATGGTGGTCAGGCGCAGCCGGATCTCGGGATAGCGCTGCTGCACCTCGGCGAGAATCCGCAACAGCCAGCGCGAGGCAATGGTGGCGGTGGCGGCAATCACCACCTCGCCGGCAAGGTTGTCCGGATCCAGCGTCAGCAAGCCCTGCTCCAGACGCCCGAACGCATCGGCAACCGAGCGGTGCAAACGCTTGCCCGCCGCGGTCAGGGACAGGCGATTACCACTGCGCAGGAACAAGGCAGTGCCCAGCCGCTCCTCCAACTCGCGGATCTGCCGACTGAGCGCCGGGTGCGACACGTGCAGTTCCTCCGCCGCACGCCGCAAATGGCAGTGGCGGCCCACCGCGTAGAAACTGCGCAATGATGTCAGCGACAGGTTTCTCAGCTCTGCTGCCATGGTTTACCTCGGAAATAACCCCGCTTACTGGGGTTCGACTAGTTTTGGTGCCAAAAAGATACCAAAGTGGCAATTAATAGTTAATTGTGTTCACAAAAACAAACCATAGACTTGTGCTAAACCCTATACACCCTCCCAGACAATAAAAGTGCGGATCGACCCCATGACTGACACCAGCCAAGTGCGCATCAACGGCCAGCGCCTGTGGGACTCCCTGATGGAGATGGCGCAGATCGGCGCCACCGACAAAGGCGGCTGCAACCGCCAGGCCCTTACCGACCTCGACAAACAGGGTCGCGACCTCTTCGTAAACTGGTGTGAAGACGCCGGCTGTTCCGTCTCCGTGGACGAAATGGGCAACATCTTCGCGCGCCGCCCGGGCAACAACCCGGAGCTACCCGCGGTGCTCACCGGCTCCCACCTAGACACACAGCCCACCGGTGGCAAGTTCGACGGTGTCTACGGCGTGCTCGCCGGCCTGGAAGTGGTGCGCGCGCTCAACGACGCCGGCATCGAAACCGAAGCACCGCTGGAAGTCGCCGTGTGGACCAATGAAGAAGGCGCCCGCTTCTCCCCCGCCATGATCGGCTCCGGTGTGTGGGCCGGCGAATTCGACCTCGACTACGCCTACGCCCGCGCCGACAAGGAAGGTAAAACCTTCGGCGACGAACTCGCGCGCATCGGCTACAAGGGCGCAGCCCCCGCCAAGCCGCGCCCGCTGGCCGCCGCCTTTGAAGTGCATATCGAACAGGGCCCAATTCTGGAAGCCGAAGAAAAACAAATCGGCGTACTGAGCGGCGTGCAGGGCATGAACTGGTACGACCTCACCCTGATCGGCCAGCCCTGCCACGCCGGCCCCAGCCCCATGGAAATCCGTCGCGACCCGTTTATGGGCCTGCACAAGATCCTCGACCAGCTGTACAAACTCGCCGCAGAACACGGCCCCTGGGCCCGCGCCACCTTCGGTGATATCCGCGTCGAGCCCGGCAGCCGCAACACCGTGCCGGAGAAACTCGTTCTCGCCGTCGACCTGCGCCATCCGGACCAGCAAGTGCTCGATGCCATGGACCAGCGCTTCCGCGAAATCGCCGCTACCGTCGCCGAGGAAACCGGACTGGAACACGACATCCGCGACGAATGGCGCTCTCCCGCCGTCGCCTTCGACAAGAGCTGTGTCGAAGCGGTGCGCGCTTCCGTCGCGGACCTCGGCTACAGCAACAAAGAGATGGTGTCAGGTGCCGGTCACGACTCCGTGTACATCTCCCGCGTCGCACCTACCAGCATGATCTTTGTGCCCTGTGAAAAAGGCTTGAGCCACAACGAAGCGGAGAATGCCGAGCCGAAGGATCTGGAGGCGGGCGCGAATGTACTGCTGCACGCAATGCTGAAGATGGCCAACAACGCCGAGTAACGAACGCACTTACGAAGTAAAAAATTTAATGCGAAGCCGCTGTTGCCGGTGGCTATTCGCGAGACCTTCTAAAACAGGGATGTTTTAGAAGAGCCCCCAGGGATGGGTGCACGGCGTGTCTCGCGAATAGCCACCGGCGGCAGGGGCGCCACGGAGCCAAAACAGAGCTCCGCAAAATTCGGGAAACCAACAATGACTGAATTCACCTACAAACACCGCAAAGACAACGGCAACACCGAGGCCCTCAAACGCTGGGGCATCGACTCCGAATACGGCGTGCTGACCGACCTGCTGGTAGGTCCCATCGACCACTACACCTGGCAGATGGGCAACGCCGCCTCCCGCCGCTCCGTGCGCCTCGGCCGCGAATTCGATGCCACCGTCGCCAAGCGCCAGCACCAAGAAATGCTCGACGCCTACAAACAAGCCGGTGTTAACACCCACCTGTTGCCCGCAGACGGCAACCTCCCCTACCAGCTGTACGCCCGCGACAGCAGCGTCATGACCCCGTGGGGCCCGATTGTTACCCAGATGTATTCCCCCTGGCGCCGCGGCGAATGGGTCGACGTAGTGAAGACCTACCAGAAACTCGACATCCCCATTTACGACATCATCACCGCCGGCAGCCTCGAAGGCGGCGACTTTATGGTGCTGGAACCGGGTGTCATCCTGTGTGGCTACAGCGGTGAGCGCACCTCACCCCAAGGCTTCAACCAGATGAAGAGCTGGATCGAAAAAGAAGGCTGGGAAGTAAAAGGCTACCAGTTCGACCCCTACTTCCTGCACCTGGATGTACTCGTAGCCGCGCTTGCGGAAAAACTGGTCGCGGTGTGTGTGGACGCGGTAGAGCCAGAACTGGTGCAGTGGTTTAAAGACCGCAACTTCGAAATTATCGACATCTCCTACCCGCAGGTGATGGAGCTTGGCGTCAACGTGGTAGCGCTCGGCAACGACCGCGTAATGCTACCCGCCGACAACACCGAACTGAAAGAAAAGTGCCGCGCTCACGGCCTGCAGGTGATCGATCCAGATATCTCCATGATCACCGCCGGTGGCGGCGGCGTGCACTGCATGTGTCAGCCACTGGCGAGAAAGCCTGCCTAAGCAGGCTGGCACAAAAAAGGTCGGCCATAGGCCGACCTTTTTTATTGCTGGAAAATTTTTCGCTCCGTACTAAGGCTCACAGCCGATTCAGCGCGCCGCCTTAACTTCCTCTTCACTCACCACTATTACCTCATCGCCCCAGGTATTGGTGATAAACGCGATGATCGCCGAAACTTCGCGGTCCGTCAGAAACTCCAGTGGCGGCATCAAATCCTCTTCACCGCCATTGCGGCGCGGTGCCGAGCGCCCGTGTAACACGGTCTCAATCAACAGCGGTTTATTTGCCAACAATGCGGGATTGCGCAGAGATGGGTACAACGCCTCCTCGCCATAGCCGTCAAGCTTATGGCACTTTTGGCAATTATCGGCAAAGGTAAGCGCACCCAGTCCAATCAGGTCTCGGGTCTCCTGCTCTGAAGCGACGGCTCCCAGAGAGAGAGTCGTAAACAGTATGCCGATGGATAATGTGCGTTTCATATGCTGTGCCCTGTTGCCAGTCAATTGTACGAGGTTATTTTCCCTGCGCGCGCAGCCATCCGGAGCCGGCGATGCCGCCCGCGGCACAGGCCAGGATGATCACCAGTGGCGTCAGCGTACCCAACGCCAGTGCACCCACACCCAGTCCGCGCATGGGCAGCATTACCAACAGCAAAATGCCCGCAGGTATCAGGGATAGCAGAAATCCACGACTAATCCAGCTTTTGCGCCACGGCAGCAGGAAAATCAATCCACAGATGCCACCCCAGACAACACGCTGGTAAATATAGGCATTGGACAGATGCGGCGCGATATCCACAGACAGCGCCCGGGTAATCCCGTAGTGCCCCAGCGCCCACAAGCCCAGCGCATAGCACAGGCCCGCTACACCGCCGGCGGCAAAACAGATGGAAAGGTTTTTAATAAATTCTTTCATGTACGACCCAGCGAAAAAAACTTCAGGTCAATAGTACACGAGTAATTACAATACACATGGCATACTGAGCCACAAATATTACCTGTACCCACAGGATACTGTTCGACCTATAACGTCAACGATAAAATAATCGCACAAAAATTAAGCACCAATCATTGTGCGGTCTCTCGCCGCTCACACTGATTCAGACCTTATTCCAATGACAGTACGGCAATCGCGTCTTTTTGGCGAAAATTCGGAAATACAGCACCTGAGAATGGGCATTGGGTCCATCGCTGGATTTTGTGCTTTTTTCATTTACCCCTGCGCAAGCTATCTCGCCATGCTTCTTGGGGGCGCTTTAGTGGAGAAAGGCTACTTGGTAGCCATGATCAGTTTTTCGCCGCTGGCCTTGGCACTCTTTTTTTTCCGTAAATTTAAGTCCTTCGCCATATCCGTTTTAATGTTTATTATTTTTTTGACTTCGGCATTCGGATATTTTTTGTTTGAGTCGAACCTTCGAGCTTTGATAGCGAAAAATACTAAATTCTATTCCGAGCATTCCGTGTTACCCACATACTCCGAAAATGAGCACGCCGGATTAACGGTAACTTCAATCGGAAACTTTGAGTATGAGATTAGCAGCCCGAAGAATTGGTCAATCGAGCTTAAAACCAACATACTCAATAGCAAAATCAATTATTCGTCTCCTGATAATGACACAGCGTCATTAGTTTTCAGGTGCTTTAATCCAAACAAAAAAGACGCGGATATCCCCACACTGGTCAGTAAAATCAAGCCCAATAGTTCAAGAGATACCGGATTTAACGTACAACCGGAATGCTATCGCTCACAATCAGACTTAAAAGTTTGCTTGATGCAACAACAATTACAGAACAATGCTCAAATCTGGAATTTATATTTATTAGATGACCTGGCCGCACATGGACTAAAAATTTCTGCAAAAACCACCAGCACAAGTTATGCATTCAAAACGCAATTAGCCAAGTCGCTATCTTCTATAAAACTACGGTCGACGGATGGAAGTATTGGTGAGTGCCAAGGGGTTTCTAGGATGATCGATTTTCCGTCAAGCTAGGGTGGGCAGATGCCTCTATCACCGCCTTCATCGCTGGACACTCCCAATTGCGCTTTAAGGTCGCATCCGCCCCTTCTTTGAACAAGTTGTAACGCTCGCTCGTTGGGGCACCAGTTATTGCCTCCCAGGAATTTCTCGCCGGGCTTCCTTCCACGAGCTGCTCCCGGATTTTTTTCACAGAAACTCTCAGCATTGTCTCTTCTGTCAAACTATCTTGCTGACGACTTATGCTTTCGAAAATTCCGCAAACCACCTCGAAATCATTTACAGTCGGCTTGCCACAAGCTAATAACCCAAAGGAAATTGAAGCTGTTAAAAGTATACGCCTCATAGTCACCACTTCCTCTTTATATCCCAGCGTAATTTACCGTAGGCATTCTCCTCTAGAGGATATTTTGGCTGGTAAATGACCTCCCATTGTTTCGGGATGTAGTCCATCACAAAATTTTCTTCTGCATCCACAATAAAAACCCAAAGCCCATTTGAGTGGCGCCATGCGGTCCCACCTAAGGCGGCTATCTTCTGCGCGGTGATGTTCGGTGCATGTAAGAAATATGAGGAGCACGCGAAAATAAAGTCGCTATATGGCGCTCCCTCGGCTGCCCGTATCTGACGCAACTTCATTGCGGTATTGTCGTCTACTGCGGATTTCATCAGACCGGTAACAGTCGCAGCAACTGCAGCTGGCCAAGCGAGTAAGCCCAGAACATACAAGCTGATATCCAGCTCGTCTGGCCTTTTTTCATTAACGGCATAATCAACAGCCCATACCGCTGGCGCTATCAGCTTGCTCGCCGTCGAATTCCCGAGTTTGTCGAGGCCCATTGAGGCCCATTGAGGCCAATGTGGATGCCGTCGACTTGATTACCGAATTATGATTATCAATGATTTCCGTTGCTTGCGGCACTTTATCCTCCTTGAAAAGTAAACCACGGAGGATTCTAAAGGAGGCAAAAAGCAATATTCATATTTATAAATTTAACTCTGGCACGAATTAAATATTGCTTTATCGGGAGGGAGGATTGGGGGTAAGGACAGCGGGCATTATCCAGATATAACCGAACGTTGCCCGCCCTGTGAGACAGAAATTTATGCGGGGCGTTTGCTAGGGCCGTAAAGCTCTTCCAGCATGCTGTCGATACGCGCAGCCAGGGCATCCTGGGTATCGTCCAACAGAATCACGTGGCCCATCTTGCGGCCCGGGCGCAGCTCCTTGCCATAAGACCAGACGCCTTCGTTCTGCAGCGCTGGCTTTTTATCCACACCCAACATATTGATCATGACTGCCACGCGGTCGCAGCCGGTTTCGCCCAGCGGCATGCCGAGAATTGCGCGCACATGGTTGGCGAACTGGCTGGTTTTAGCGCCCGCCAGGGTCCAGTGGCCGCTGTTGTGGACACGCGGCGCCAGCTCGTTGATCAGCAGGCCATCGTCACTGACGAAACACTCCATCGCCAGTACACCGACATAGTCCCAGGCGTTCATCAACGTGGACAGGTATTCTTCCGCAGTGGTTTGCAGCTTCTCATCCACATGCGGCGCCGGTGCGGTGGATACCAGCAGGGTGCCGTTGTAGTGATCGTTCTCGGCCAGCGGATAGGTGACCACTTTGCCATCGGCGGTACGCGCACCGATCAGGGAAACCTCGCGGGAAAAGTTGATGCCCTTTTCCACCACGTATTCCTGCGCCGGTACCTGGTCGGCGATTGCGGCGAGGTCTGCGTCGCTGTTCACACGCCACTGATTTTTACCGTCGTAACCGTGTTCACAGCTTTTGATAAAGGACGGGTAACCCAGTTCTTTGACCGCCGCACAGATTTCATCGTAATTGTTGGCCGGGCGGAAAGGCGCCACTGGCAGGCCGGCATCATTGATCGCGGTTTTTTCGCGCACGCGGTGCTGGGTCTTTTCGAAGGCATCCGGACGCGGGTACACCGGGCAGAATTTTTCCAGCGCGCGCAATAGACCCACATCCACACTTTCGCGCTCGGCGGTAATCACCTCGGGGCTGCCCATCGCCTTGTACAGTTCTTCGATATCAGCGCCTTCACTGGCGTGCACAATGGTGCCGAGCCCTTCCACGCAGGTCGTGTTTTCGCCACCCTCGGCAAGGAAACTGAACTCGATTCCCAGCGGGCGGGCTTCCTGGGCCATCATCTGCGCCAATTGGCCGCAGCCGACAATACCGACACGACGCTGTGCAGATTGCTCTTGGCTGGATGTCATTTCCGCGATACCTCGTAAACCTTCAGTGCTGGTCGCACTATTCAAATATCTAGCTGGTCAACAAATCGAATAAATCGGCGAACCGGCTTATTCAACTTCAAACGGCACACCGGCGCTCTGCTTTTCACGCCACGCGATCAGGCGCTGCTGCAGCTCGGAGTCGGTCAGCGACAGCATCTGTGCAGCCATCAGGCCAGCGTTGTAGGCGCCGGACGCGCCCACCGCCTGGGTGGCCACGGCCACGCCCTTGGGCATCTGCACGATAGACAGCAGGCTATCCATACCGGTCATAAATTTGCTCGCCACCGGCACGCCGATCACCGGCAGCGGGGTCATGGCCGCGATCATTCCCGGCAGGTGCGCAGAGCCGCCGGCACCGGCGATGATCACCTGGGTACCGCGCTCGTGCGCGGTGGAGGCGAACTCGACCATACGCTGCGGCGTACGGTGCGCAGAAACCACGGCCGTGGCAAAAGGCACACCCAGCTCGGTGAGTGGCTTGGTCGCCATTTCCATGGTCGGCCAGTCGGACTGCGAGCCCATCACAATGGTGACTTTTTCAAACGGCAGCTGATTCACGGGGATAACTCCAGTGTTCGCGGGCACCACAGCGCTGTTGTTCACTGGCGGCACCGGGGAAAAACAGGGTCTTGCTGGTCACGCTTTCGAGAGTGCGCCCACCCGACCCGAAAATTTTAGGGGCGAGAGGATAGCAAAAATTGGCCGCAAAAGTACGCTATACGGCGTTTTCCCACGGGTTTCATCGCGGTATCGGCGCTATCTAGCCGGAAAAGATGGCTTTTCGGGCTCCCGTGGTCGCGCTTGCACCACCGGAACCCCAAAATATAGTGTGGCGAGGCGGTCACAACAGCTATAAGTGGCCGCCTGGATGGAGTGATATGTGGCTGCGGAAAGGTCCGGCCTCAGTCCGCCTCTCCCGCTTCCGCATTGCGTTTTTTGCGCAGGGCTTCACGCAACATCGCCTGCACCGGCGCCTCGGACGGGCGCACACCCCGCCACAGGTGGAATGCCTCCGCCGCCTGCCCCACCAACATACCCAGGCCATCTGCGGTGCGGGCGCCCAGCGGTTCCGCCCAGCGCATAAACGGCGTTGGTTCGGCACCGTACACCATGTCGTAGACACAGCAGTCCGGGCCCACCACCGATGCGTCAATGTGTGGGCGTTCGCCGCTTAGCCCGGCCGCACTGGCATTGATGATCAGGTCAAAACCCGCGGGGATATCTTCCAGACCTCCGGCAGTCACGCTGCCGAAACGCTGAAAATCCTCCGCCAACTGGTGCGCCTTGGAGGCGGTGCGATTGGCAATGTGCAACCGCGCGGGCTGCTCGTTAAGCAGGGGCAACAGCGTTCCGCGGGTAGCACCACCGGCGCCCAGCACCAGCAGTTTTTTGCCGCGAATCTGCCAACCGAGGTTGTCACGAATATCCGACACCAGACCGGGGCCGTCGGTATTGTCGCCCAGCAAACGGCCATCTTCCTGCAGTGCCAGGGTATTTACCGCACCCGCACTGCGCGCGCGTTCGGTCAGGCAGTCGGCGTACTCAAATGCGTCCAGTTTGAAGGGAGCGGTGACGTTCAGCCCGCGGGCGCCGGCGGCAAAAAATTCGTCCACCACCGGTTTGAAGTTATCGACTTCGGCAAACAGTTTGCCGTACTCGAGATCCTGATTGGTTTCCGTGGCAAAGGCGCTGTGAATCACCGGCGACATGGACTGCTTGATAGGATTTCCGATGACCGCGTATTTATCCATAAATAACCTGAATCTCGTTTGTTATATTGCGTTGCACTTGCTTGGCTTGCGGTACTGATTATTAAAATGTTGGTCGCAACAATGTACGTCGTTACAGTGCGCGCAGTGCCTTGCGCACTTGCACGGTTTCATCGACGCCAACCAGACTGTCGATTTTCAATTCTCCCTGGTATTCGCTCACCAGATAGCGTGTGATGGCACTGTATACCTGCTGCGGTTTTTCGCCACGAGCGTCAAGCAGTATCCAATTGAGGGTGGCGAGGCTGGCATTTTCGTTCAGCTCGATCACATCGGTCACCGCGCCAACAATCTGCGTTACCCCAAGTTTCTGGTAGAGCTTCAGCAGTTTCTCGACCCGACCAATAAAGTAGCCCCGATCCAGTTGTGACTTTTTGCCATTGGAAAAGTGGTAGTGCAGCGGGAACCGATAAAAATCCGCGATTTGCTCTGCGTCTCGCGCCTCAAACAGTCGGCGGTATTCGAGAAACAATTTATTAATGTCTTCGAGACGAGCCTTGTGCATATCGTTACCTCTTTTTACAGCAGCCCCACAACCTATGATTTCGGCAAGGCATTTATATCCAATCCCGGTGCGGCAGGAAGTCAGTATACAGTTTCGCCTCGGCACTGCCCTCTTCCGGGTGCCAGTCATAACGCCAGCGCACCTCGGACGGCAGTGACATCAGGATTGACTCTGTACGCCCGCCACTTTGCAGGCCGAACAGGGTGCCGCGGTCGAACACCAGATTGAATTCCACGTAGCGGCCGCGGCGATACAGCTGGAAGTCGCGCTCACGTTCACCGTACGGAGTATCCTTGCGTTTCTTCAGGATCGGCAGATATGCATCCAGATAGGCATTACCCACTGCCTGCATAAAGGCAAATGCATTATCGAATCCGCCTTCATTAAAATCGTCAAAGAACAGGCCGCCCACACCGCGAGCCTCCTTGCGGTGCTTCAGATAAAAATATTCGTCGCACCACTTTTTAAAGCGCGGATAAATATCCTCACCGAAGGGTGCACAGGCCTCTTTCGCGGTCTGGTGCCAGTGCACAACGTCTTCTTCAAAACCGTAGTATGGGGTCAGGTCAAAGCCCCCACCAAACCACCACACAGGGTCCGCGCCTTCTTTTTGCGCCACAAACAAGCGTACATTGGCGTGGCTGGTGGGCGCATAGGGGTTGCGCGGGTGAATAACCAGGCTGACACCCATCGCTTCGAAGGAACGGCCCGCGAGCTCGGGGCGTGCTGCGGTAGCGGACGGCGGCAACTTGTCACCGTACACATGGGAAAAGTTAACCCCGCCTTTTTCGATCACATTGCCATTTTCCAGCACCCGGGTGCGGCCCCCGCCGCCACCCTCACGCTCCCAGGCATCCTCAAAAAACTGCTGCCCGTCCACCGCCACAAGTTCCGCACAAATGCGGTCTTGCAGGTCCAGCAGATATTTTTTGACGGCCTGAATGTCGATGGTACTCATGTAATGCTCACGATTTAATTTCGCTAGTAATAAGAATTTCTGTCGGGATTATCCCGCGCGCACAATGCGACCGCTGGAAGCGTCGCGAATTTCACTGGGGGATGCGCGCCCACCGGTGCTGCCGCCGCCAATAAAATCCAGCGCGTCGCCAAAATAACGCAACACTTGGAATTTTTGACGCGCCGGCTGACAGCCTGCCGGGTTGGCGGAAGTCGACACAATGGGACCACCAAATGCCCGCGACAGTGCCGCGGTAAACGGGTGGTTGGTATGGCGCAGGGCGACACTGTGGTGCACGCCGCTGACCCACGGCGGTATCTGGTCAAAATGCGGCACGAGCCAGGTAACCGGTCCCGGCCAAGTTGCATCGATACGCGCGCGCTGATCGCCGGAGAGATTGTGCAACAGACCGGAGAAGTGGTTCACGTCGCCCGACACCAGGATCAAACCTTTTTCCAGCGGCCGGTTTTTCAGGCGCACCAGACGCTGCACCGCTTCGGCATTGTTCGGGTCACAGGCAAGGCCCCACACGGATTCGGTCGGGTGGGCAATCACACCGCCGGCGGCAATGATACGCGCGGCGCTTACCAGACTGATGCCTGCACCAGGCAAATTGGGCGTGTGCGTTGTGGAGGTGTCGTCGACGGCGGTAACGGAGGTAATTTTCTCGGACAAGGCTAGGACTCTTCAGGTCAGCAAGCGGAAGACGCGGCGAGCGCGCCGGGTAGACGTCCTCGGTACTTTTCGATGCGCCACTCAATGCGCAACAGTACTGGAAGGTCGTCAGGTGGCAGCGCGGCAATTTATCGAATACTACCAGCCTAGACAAGGTAGCCTGAAGAGACAGTAAGGTTCCAGCGCCACCTCACCGTCATACCAGATCGCCACGCCGGACTCGCTCTCGCTTTAGTCTGAGTAGGTAACGCTGTGGCCGAATTTGTTACTGCAGCTCCAGGAGCCATGTTCGGTGATCAATACCTGATTTTGTATTCCCCCGGGCACTGATCACCGGTGTAAACCTTGATCCCGAGCGGCGCCACAATTGAGGCTCTAGGTTTTGTACCGGGCGCATAAAGTCACTGCACTGTTTGACCGCGCCGAATTCCGGATCGAGGTAGTCAGGAGTTACCGTACCGATTTTTCGCTTATTCCACCAGCCCGGCCAGGGCTTTGGCACCACTGCCGGTCAGCTGATAGCCTCCGGGGAGCTGCTCCACCAGCCCCTCCAGCTCCATGTGCAACAGGCTCGCCATCAACTCCCCGGTATCACCACCGGTGTCGCGAGCCAGCTGCTCGATACTGCGCGGGTCACCGCCGAGGGCGACAATAAGGCTGCGCTGCTCCGGTGGCAGGCGTATGCCGCTATCCGCGGTCTGTTCAAACAGCGATGGCTGCTGCGCCAGTCCCGACAACAACCCACCCAGTTCAGCCACGATATCCGCGCTGGTTTCCACCAGATGGGCGCCGTTTTTTATCATGTGGTGACAGCCGCGGGCCATGGGGTTGTGCACGGAGCCGGGGATCGCGAATACCTCACGATTCTGCTCCAGCGCCAGGCGCGCGGTGATCAGCGACCCGGAACGCACCGCGGCCTCCACCAGCAAGATGCCCAGGCTCAAACCGGAAATAATCCGGTTGCGCCGTGGAAAATTGCCGGGCTCTGGCGCGCTGGCCAGCGGCATTTCACTTACCAGCGCGCCGCCCGATTCCAGGATCTGCTCTGCCAGCGCGGCATTCCGCTGCGGGTAAATACGATCCACACCGGTGCCGAGCACGGCAACAGTTTTGCCTGCGCCGCGCAGTGCCCCCTTGTGTGCCATGGCGTCGACCCCGAGTGCCAGGCCAGAGGTAATAGCGAAGCCAGCGGCCGCGAGGTCCGCGGAAAATGCCTCGGCATTGTCGAGACCGGCGCGACTGGCACGGCGCGCCCCCACCACGGCGATCTGCGGCAGAGACAGCGCCAGGGGATCACCGGTGATATACAAAACGGGCGGCGGACGGTCGATTTGGCGCAGCAACGACGGATAGCTTTTGTCATCGCAATGCAGCAGATAGATGCAGTTTTCCACACAGCGCTGGCGTTCAGCGAGTGCCCATTGCGCCAGTTCACTGTCGCAGCCCAGGCGCTGGTATTCGGCCAGCTGGGCGCGGGCGCGCTCGGGTAATTTGCGGGGGAAATGGGTGGCAGACTGCTGGAGAGCGGCTTCGGCGGAGCCAAATTGCTCCACCATTTGCCAATACAAACTGGGGCCAATGCCCTCCAGCCGAAGCAGAGAGAGAGTCGCGGTCAACGCATCCATGCGATTTGCCGTAAATATTGTTCAGTAAAGCTTTAGGATTGAAGGAGCCGGGGAAAACGTAGCGAGCGGCCGCCGTCAGGCGACCGCGCAGTAGTTTTTCAGTGATTCCTAGGGGTTGCGCACCAGATCCATCACTGCCAGCGGCTTTTCGGCTTCCAGCACCAGGCCGAGGCTCATTTTTTCGAAGCTGCGGAATACCATCAGCACACCGGCGCGCTCGTCCGGCAGTTTCACGTTCTGGCGGGCGATGCGATCGCGCACGGTGGCGCCGCGCTTGTAGATCGCCAGCACATTACCGGGCTCCAGGCCTTCGCGCAGGCCGCGGTTGATGGCAACCACGTCGTACTTGGCGACCTGGGTTACACCCTCTTCCACGCCGAGGATGACGCCATCCACGGGCACTGCCGGAGCGCTGGGCTGAAACAGCGCAGCAATCGCGCGCTCTTCCACCGGCAGCAAGCGGTCTTCCAGGCGCATGTCGCGACTGCTGCGGGTCACATCCAGGGTGGCCACGGCGAATTCACTGTTGGCGTTATCCACATCCAGCTGACGGAGGTCTACGGAGGCGACATCCAGCGCTTGCTGACCCAGCTCTTCGCCGGTGTAGGGATCGGCGTAAACCGGACCCGGGCGGTAGACCCCGTAAGACGGCAGCGGCTCGCGGAAATCGCCGCGGGCGTAAACTTTTTCACCGGCACCCATCAGGATGCGCTGGTCCTGCCCAGAGATTACGTAGGGAACACCGCGGAAGGCGTTGGGGCCGACGATGCGGGTGCGCGACAAGAAGGCATTGATGGCGTCCAGCGGAATGGCTGGGATCGCGGTATCAATGGGTTCGCGGCGCACGGAGGGACCCAAGCGGTTGTCACTGGCCGGGCTCAATCGGTAAGCAGTGGGCGCGCGCTCGAGTTCGAGGCGCGGCTGGCCGTCAACGTATACCAGATTGAGGCGGTCGCCGGGGTAGATCAGGTGCGGGTTCTCTACCTGCGGGTTCACCTGCCAAATCTCTGGCCAATACCAGGGCATAGAGAGGAAGCGCCCAGAGATATCCCACAGGGTGTCGCCCTTCTGGACGGTATAGGTGTCCGGATGGTCGGGCTTCAGCAGCGTATCTTGTGCGTGCAAGCCAAAGGTCGCCAGCAGGGTTGCGGCGGCGGCCAGTATTATTTTTTTCATGGAAGCATTCCTATGCTTTTTTGTCGCTAACGCTATTGGCCATCCAGTCTGCTGATGCTTTATACGGCTATCGCTGAGGTTTTATATCGCTATAATCTGTCAGCGCTGGGCCCGGCGGTGGCCGCACTACCAGACAGGTGTTCTGCTAGTGCTTCTGACCACATGCGGCAAAGTGGGGGCTAAAGGCGCCAGCTGGCGGTTTCGCCAGGGTGCAAAAACTCTCCCCCAGTTCAGCAAATTTCAAGCGCGATCATTATGTTATCAGCGCAAGTTCCACTAAGACTAGAAGTTTGTCACAGGTGTTATGGCCAAACTGGAAATCCTTGAATTCCCCGATCCCCGCCTGCGCAAGGTTGCAGAGCCTGTTGCTGAGGTAACGGACGATCATCGCACGCTGATCGAAGACATGTTTGAAACCATGTATGAGGCGCCAGGCGTTGGTCTGGCGGCGACACAGATCAATGTACACGAGCGCATTGTGGTGATTGATGTGTCGGAAGATCAGAGTGAGCCGCTGGTGCTGATCAACCCTGAGGTTGAGGTGCTGGATGCGGAAATCCACAAGTACGACGAGGGCTGTCTGTCGGTCCCGGGCTTCTACGAGAAGGTAGAGCGCCCGCGCAAGATCCGCCTGAAGGCGCTGGATCGCAACGGTGAAGCGTATGCGCTGGAAGCCGAGGGGCTGCTGGCAGTATGTATCCAGCATGAGATCGACCACCTCGATGGCAAGCTGTTTGTCGATTACATCTCGCCGCTCAAGCGCAATCGCATTCGTTCCAAGCTGGAGAAGGCGCACCGCCAGCGCGCTTAAGCACTTAAGGTCGCCCGGTGGCGTCGGGTCACCGGGTGTGGGTTTTCAGGACCAGGCTAGGCGCCCCCCCTGTTAACCCATCCCTGGGCGTTTCGGCGCAAACATCCTGTTTGCGACGATCCTGAAAACCCACACCCGGCACCCCGACTTCGCATTTTATTTTTGGACTTATCTATAAGTCCGCCCTTTCTTACCCGAAATACTGCCATGAGCCTCAATATTATCTTTGCCGGCACCCCCGATTTTGCTGCCGTCCACCTGCAAACCCTGCTCGACAGCCAACACAACGTCATCGCTGTCTACAGCCAGCCGGATCGCCCCGCGGGGCGCGGCAAGAAGCTGCTGGCGAGCCCAGTGAAGCAGCTGGCGCTGGAACACGAGATCCCGGTATATCAGCCCCTGTCGTTGCGTGATGAACAGGCGCAACAGGAACTGGCGGCGCTGAATGCGGACCTGATGGTGGTGGTGGCTTACGGTTTGATTCTGCCGCAGGTGGTACTGGACACGCCGCGGCTTGGCTGTGTGAACGTGCACGCCTCCCTGTTGCCGCGTTGGCGCGGTGCGGCGCCGATTCAGCGGGCAGTGGAAGCCGGCGATGCGGAGAGTGGCGTGGCGATTATGCAAATGGAGGCGGGGCTGGATACCGGGCCGGTGCTGGTGGAGGCGCGCACGCCGCTTGCCGCGGGCGAGACCGGCGGCAGCCTGCACGACAAGCTGGCCGGGCTCGGTGGGCCGGCGCTACTGGAAGCGCTGGCCATGCTGGAGAGCGGCACCGCGAAACCGCAGGTGCAGGACGATGCACTGGCGAATTACGCGGGCAAGATTAGTAAGGAAGAAGCACGACTGGACTGGAGCCAGCCGGCAGCGGAATTGGAGCGCCTGGTGCGCGCGTTCAATCCCTTCCCGGTGTGCTGGACCGAGTACCGGGACAACAAAGGCAAGCCGCAGCGACTGCGCGTATACGCGGCGAAGCTGGAACAGGGCTGCCATAACGACACCCCGGGGACGATTCTCAGCGCCGATGACGAGGGTGTTCTCGTTGCCTGTGGCCGCGAGGCGTTGCGCCTGACGCAACTACAATTGCCGGGAAAGAAGGCACTGCCGGTGGCGGAGATATTAAAAGGTTACCGCGACCTGTTTGCCGCAGGCATCACTTTGGGAGCAGCCGATGAATGATCCAAGAGCCCTGGCGGCGCGGGTAATCGCGCGCCTGTATCAGGACCGCGGCTCCCTGCAGCGCCTGCTGCCGTGGGCGGAAAAACAGGTGGACGAGAAAGACCGCTCGCTACTGCGCGAACTCTGCTACGGCACCGCGCGCTTCGCGCCGCGTCTGGAGCTGATGCTCAACAAACTGCTGCGCAAGCCGGTAAAGGACGAAGAGCTGGAAGCGCTGATGCTGGTGGGTCTGTACCAGCTGGAATACACGCGCATTCCCGACCACGCGGCGATTGCCGCCACCGTGGAAGCGGCTCGTGCGATCAAGCTCGGCCACGCCACCGGTGTGGTAAATGGTGTGCTGCGCAATGCACTGCGTAATAAGGAAGCGCTCACTCGCAAACTCTCCGGCAACCCACAGTTCAGCTCCGCGCATCCGGAGTGGCTACAGCAAGCGGTAAAGGGCGCTTGGGGCACCGATGCGCGCACCATCTTCACCGCGAACAACGAAAACCCGCCGATGACCTTGCGGGTGAATCAATCGCAAATCAGCCGCGATGACTATCTGCAACAGCTGCAAGATGCCGGCATCGGCGCGGGACCCTGCGCCTTCTCCGCAGCGGGCCTGATACTGGAAAGCCCGGTAGCGGTCAGCCGCCTGCCCGGCTTCGAAGATGGGCTCGTCAGTGTGCAGGACCAATCCGCACAGCTCGCCGCGCCGGTGCTGGATCCACAACCCGGTGAGCGTGTGCTCGACGCCTGCGCCGCGCCGGGCGGTAAAACCTGCCACCTGCTGGAGCTACAGCCGGACCTCGACCTCAGCGCGCTGGATATTGAGGAAGATCGCCTCGACCGGGTGATCGAAAACCTCGAGCGCCTCGGTGTGGGCGCGCAAATCATCTGCGCGGACGCCGCCGAACCGGAGCACTGGTGGGACGGTGAACCCTTCGATCGCATCCTGCTCGATGCACCCTGCTCCGCCACCGGCGTGATCCGTCGCAACCCAGACATCAAGCTACTCCGGCGCCCGGAAGATATTGAGGAACTCGCCGCGCTACAGGGCAAAATCCTGCGTGCAATGTGGCGCCTTTTGAAACCTGGCGGCACACTCCTTTACGCCACATGTTCCATACTCCCGGAGGAAAACAGCGCTCAAGTGGCACGCTTCGTTGCGGAGACACCGGATGCGAGGGACAATACGCCGCAGTTGTTGCACGGGGAGCCCTGGGGATTGCCGCAGGAAGTCGGTATGCAGTTGCTGCCAGGCCTCCATGCAGGCGATGGGTTTTACTACGCAAAGCTGGAAAAAGCCGAAGACAAGTAAGCGCAGAGCGCAATGGCTCTGCGCTGTTTAGGCGGGCGAATCTAGCGTTCGCCCGTGTCGAAGCAGATAAGTAAAAATTGAAGTCGCGGTGCCGGGTGTGGGTTTTCAGGATCGTCGCAAACAGGAGGTTTGCGCCGAAACGCCCATGGATGGGTTCACAGGGGGGCGCCTAGCCTGGTCCTGAAAACCCACACCCGGTTCTGCGGCGCTACCGCGCTCGCTTAAGAACAAGTACCGCGGAACAGGCCAGAAAACACAGGCCCAATCGCATAATATGAAAATCATTATTCTCGGCGCCGGCCAGGTCGGTGGATCACTGGCGGAAAGTCTCGCCTCGGAACGCAACGACATTGTTCTGGTAGACAGCAACGAGAAGACCCTGCGCGAGCTCCGCGACAAGATCGATATCGGCGTCGTCGAAGGCCATGCCTCTCACCCGGATATCCTGCAGGAAGCCGGCATCGAAGACGCCGACATCCTCGTCGCCGTCACCAATAACGACGAAACCAACATGGCCGCGTGCCAGATCGCGCACTCGCTGTTCCGCGTGCCCACCAAAATCGCGCGTGTGCGCGCATCCGCCTATCTGCAATATCCCGAGCTGTTTTCGCCCGAGTCGATTCCCATCGACGTATTGATCAGTCCGGAACAGATCGTGTCCGAATACATCGCGCGGCTGATCGCCCACCCCGGTGCCCTACAAGTGCTCGATTTTGCCGATGGCCGCGTACAGCTCGTTGCGGTGCGCGCCGTACAGGGCGGGCCACTGGTTGGCCATCAGCTGCGCTACCTGCGCGAGCATATGCCCCAGGTCGACACCCGCGTTGCCGCCATCTATCGTCGCAACAGCCCCATCATCCCGCAGGGCTCAACGGTGATCGAAGCCGGCGATGAAGTCTTCTTTATCGCCGCGAAACAGGATATCCGCGCCGTCATGAGTGAACTGCGCCGCCTGGAGCAGGGCTACAAGCGCATCACTATCGCCGGCGGTGGCAATATCGGGCTGCGTCTGGCCACCAAGCTGGAAAACCGCTATTCGGTCAAAATCATCGAGCAGAGCCACGAGCGCTGTATCTTCCTGTCGGAAGAATTGAGCAACAGCATCGTGCTGCACGGCAGTGCGTCAGACCAGGACCTGCTGCTGGAAGAGAACATCGAAGACACCGATGTATTTTTGGCACTCACCAACGACGATGAAGCCAACATCATGTCATCGTTGCTGGCGAAGCGACTCGGCGCGCGCAAGGTCATGGCACTGATCAACAACCGCGCTTATGTAGACCTGGTACAAGGTGGTGAAATCGATATCGCCATTTCGCCGCAGCAAAATACCATCGGCAGCCTGCTCACCCATGTGCGTCGCGGCGACATGGTAAATGTGCACTCCCTGCGCCGCGGTGCAGCGGAAGCGATCGAAGTGATTGCCCACGGCGACAACCGCACCTCGAAGGTAGTGGGCAGAAAAATTGAGGATATCGACCTGCCGGAAGGCGCCAGCATCGGCGCTATCGTGCGCGAGCGCGACGGTGAAAGCCAGGTGCTGATTGCTCACGACAACATCGTGGTGGAAACCGACGACCACGTCATCGTGTTCCTTGTCGACCGCCGCCACACCCGCCACGTGGAACAGCTGTTCCAGGTCGGCTTTAGCTTCTTTTGACGTCGGGACACGATTAGATGCGTTTAGCAGTCATAGCGCGGGTCTTCGGCATACTTCTGACGGTGTTCAGCCTTACCCTGTTGCCGCCGATCGGCGTGTCGCTGTGGTACGACGACGATACCCATGTGGCGTTTTCCATCGCGTTTGGCATCACCCTGATCACCGGCTTGCTGATGTGGCTGCCGGTGCACGACTTGAAACAAGACCTGCGCACCCGCGACGGCTTCGTCGTCACCTCACTGTTCTGGCTGATTCTGGGTAGCTTCGGTGCCCTGCCGCTGATTATCAGCCCCGCGCCGGATCTCAGTGTGGTGGATTCTATTTTTGAATCGATTTCCGGGCTCACCACAACCGGCGCCACCACCATCGTTGGCCTGGATACCCTGCCGCCCGCCATTTTGTATTACCGCCAGCAACTGCAGTGGTTTGGCGGCATCGGGGTAATTGTGATCGCGCTGGCCATTCTGCCAATGCTCGGCATCGGGGGTATGCAGCTGTACAAGGCGGAAATGCCGGGCCCGGTCAAAGACACCAAGCTGACACCGCGTATCGCGGAAACCGCACGCGCGCTAATCGTTATCTATGTCGCGCTCACGGTGCTGTGCGGTATTGGTTACTGGTGGGCGGGGATGACCGCGTTCGACGCCGTGGGACACGCGTTCTCCACCGTGGCGAATGGCGGGTTTTCGACGCACGATGCGAGCATGGGCTTCTATGCCAACAACAACGCGATTATGGCGATCGCGATTATCTTTATGCTGACCGCGGCGATTAACTTTGGCCTGCACTTTTATGCGCTGGGTAACCGCACCCTCAAGCATTACTGGAAAGATTCTGAGTTTCGCTTCTACATACTGGTAACCTTTTTTTCCAGCATCATTATCATCGGCTACCTATTCACTTCGGGCACCTTCAATATGAAGGACAGCTTCCTGCACGGAATTTTCCAGGTGGTCTCAATCGGTACTACCGCGGGTTTTGCCTCAGAAAGTTTTGCACTGTGGCCGGCTTTCTTGCCCTATATTTTGTTATTGCTCGGAATCATGGGTGCCTGCGCGGGTTCCACATCGGGTGGCATTAAAGCCGTGCGGGTAATGCTGATTGTTAAATCCGGCCTGCGCGAGCTCAGTCGCCTGGTACACCCCAATGCCGTTGTGCCGATCAAGGTAAATAAAAAAATCGTACCTACCCGAGTCACCGATGCGGTATGGGGGTTTTTTGCAATTTATATTCTGTCGTTTTTTATTCTTACGATTGTGGTGATGGCGACCGGCGAGAACTTCGTTACCTCGTTTTCCACCGTGGCGTCCTGCTTGAGTAATATCGGCCCGGCACTGGGCGACGCTGCTTCGCACTACGGCGAAGTCAACGGCGTAGCCAAATGTTTTTTGATTCTCGCGATGCTAATGGGGCGTCTGGAAATCTTTACCCTGTTGGTGCTGCTCACCCCGGCTTTCTGGCGCCACTAATTCCTTTTATGCTAACCGGAGTTAAGGGAGACACTACTCAAAGGTGTCTTCTTTGCCGCGCATAACATCCCAATAGCGCGGCAAGAAACGCGCTAGCACCCACACCTCCAAAATACAGCCAATCAGCGTCAGCGCCTCCATGGTGTGATCAAAAACCTTCTCTTCTGTGGTGCTTTCCGGGATGAGTTCAATTGCCAGCTGCTCGGCGAAGCCTATTCCAAGTATTAAAAATGCAAGCGCCATAGCTGCACGTGACAACCATTCCGGGCGAAGCTGCGGACGCCTTTTAAGCCACAAAAGTAATACCGGGTAGGCCGTTAGCTGTATTGAAAATCGTGTAATAACCAACGTGGTGTAGATGCCACTTATGGATCCGTAGTGCCACAATAGTGGGATTAGCGCGAGGATATAAATACGATCGGCGACAGGGTCCAGTAAGGCGCCAAAATAGGAGTGCCAATTAAACCGATTTGCCAGCCAGCCGTCGAGCTGGTCGGTCCACGCGCCGAAACAATAGATCACCAGTGCCCAGAGGTGCTTGTCCGCCAATGACAGCCAGTAAATGATCGGAATCAGCGCTATACGCAACAGCGACAACCCGGTCGGTAAGAACCGCCAGGGTGACTTTTCTTCGGGTATTGGGGCTTCTTCCGATTCGGGTTCGGGTTCGATTTGGCTCATCGAGGTATGGGTTATTGAAATACCTACCTATGAGCTTAATCGAAATTTTTCGGGAAACGTGCGAGGGTACAAATTAAGTTAGTCATCGTTTACTTGATCGCTCGTAGGCCGGTTCACCGGCGCATTAAAGGCGTCAAATTTTTCCAGAAGTACGTCTTTCACATCTGCGGGCCAGGATTTCATCGCCGCGATAAATCCGCTGCGGCTATTGCGATACATAGCGCGTGCGGCTTCTTCAAAGCCCTCTGCGTCGGCAAACAGTGAAAGCAGTTTGTACAGTTGGTTTTGCTGCATGCTGAGCTGCTCTTCCGCCGTCGCGTTTTTGATAGCTGCGTCCACCAGACGTCGCAACGTTACCGATGCGCCACCGCGCTGCGTCGCTAGCCACTCCCAGTGTGCCGGCAGCAAAGTTACCTCCCTTGAGGTAACCCCCAATTTGGGGCGCCCGCGTCCGCTTGGCGCAGAAAGCCTCGCCACAACACTGTCCACATCGCCCTGCCAGTCGAGCTCAATCCGCTTACAGGTATCCAGCGCCATCACCACCGGCTCCATACCAACGGTCTGCGACTTGCTCTTGCGCACCACGCTCTCAAGGTCGCCGCGTGCGACAAGGGAACCGTTATGAATGGCGAGATATTCAGTGGTCATTTCAATTCCAGAAAAAACGCATGTGTGATGCCATTATTACCCGGGTATTAATAGCGATCAATTTACCCGGGTAATATGGGCAGTTATTTCTGCCAGAATACTTTAGCCTCAGGTAGTGACCAGATGGTCCTATAACCGCATGGGCAAAGGACTTGTAGACAAGACTTAAGTGCCGTCTCAGGGCAACCAGGCAGCGAAATTAAAGAAGTTGAGGCGAGGATTGTGCGCAATGGAGCGCGGCGAGCCCGAGAACTGGGCACGAATAGGTATTGCTGCCCCGGGGTTATTCCTGGAACAGCACCCTTGGTAGCGATAACAGAAGTATCAGCTTTTCTTATACAGGCCGGTGCGGCCTTCCGGAGCGCGGCGGAAACGCTTGTACTCCCACTGATATTGTTCCGGCGCTTCGGCAATGCAGGCTTCCACGCCGCGGTTCAGTGCAGCGAGGGATACCTTGGATTCTTCGCTGTAAATGGCGTCTTCGGCCGGCAACAACACCAGCTCAAAGCCCTGTTCAAGTCGCTTGGCAAACCCGAACACCACCTTGCAACCGGTGCGCTGGATCAGGTTATAGGCGAGCGTCATGGTCAGGGTGGGGTGGCCGAAAAACGGCGCGAACTCACCGCCAGACAAATCTGGCTCCTGATCCGGTAGTACTCCAACGATGCCGCCGGCTTTTAACGCCTTGAGCAATGCGCGCACACCGCGGACATTGGTCGGCACCAGGTTTGCGCCGGTTTTTTCACGGCCGGCGCGGATCAGGGGATCCAATGCCTCAATCTTGGGTGGCGCATACAGGCTGGTAGTGGGGCCAACAGTGGCCAGATACTGGCCGAAGATTTCCCAGTTGCCGATATGGGGTGCGAGTACCAATACGCCGCGCCCTTCGCTGACACCCTCGGTGAGCAACTGTTGGTTGCGGATGCGTTCGATACTGTCTTCCGCCAGACTCCACGACTGACGCCACAGGCTGGCGACTTCAAATCCCGTCATGGCGGTATTCACCACACTCTGACGGGCGAGTAGTTCCCGCGCCTTTTCCTGCATTTCCGGATAGCAGTGTGCCAGGTTGATGCGACTCACCCGCAGACTGTTTGCCCGGGTCGCGACAGCGCAGTGGCCCGTGAAACCGCCGAGGCGCCGCGACCACTTGAGTGGCAGTTGTCCGATCAACTTCAAGGCACCTGCGGCCAATTGCCCTTTGATATCCAACCGTTACATCCTTCTTGCCGGGGCCTCAGCCCACTCTTGTTCATGTTTTTTTCGGTGATCGTCTTATATAGGCCAGATTGTGGCCATCAAATCCCCCGCGCGCTGTTTAGCGTGCAACCGGCTACCGCTATAATTGCGCCCCTTGTCTATTCCACCCAGCTGAAACCGGAGATTGTGGTGTCCGAGCAACAAACCAGCGGTTCTGCCCCTGCGCAGGATCTGAGCACCTTTCAGGGACTGATTTTTACCCTGCAGGAATACTGGGCGCGCCAAGGGTGCGTCATTCTACAGCCTCTGGATATGGAAGTGGGCGCTGGCACCTTCCACCCCGCAACCTTCCTGCGCGCCATCGGCCCGGAAACCTGGAATGCGGCCTATGTGCAGCCTTGCCGTCGTCCTACCGATGGCCGTTACGGAGAGAACCCCAACCGCCTGCAGCACTACTATCAGTATCAGGTGGTAATGAAGCCCTCGCCGTCGAATATCCAGGAGCTGTATCTGGACAGCCTGCGCGCACTGGGTATCGATCCGGCGGTACACGACATCCGTTTTGTTGAAGACAACTGGGAATCCCCGACCCTGGGTGCCTGGGGTCTTGGCTGGGAAGTGTGGCTAAACGGTATGGAAGTGACCCAGTTCACCTACTTCCAGCAAGTGGGCGGCATCGAATGCTATCCGGTTACCGGTGAGATCACTTACGGTATCGAGCGTATCGCCATGTACCTGCAGGGCGTGGAATCCATCTACGACCTGGTATGGACCCGCGACGCGGAAGGCAATGCGGTGACCTACGGTGATGTTTTCCACCAAAACGAAGTGGAAATGTCCCACTACAACTTTGAGCACGCGGATGTGGAATTCCTCTTCGCCACCTTCGATCACTGCGAGCGCGAAAGCCAGCGCCTGATCGAACTGGGCCTGCCGCTGCCCGCCTATGAACAGGTAATGAAAGCTTCCCACGCATTCAACCTGCTGGACGCACGCCACGCGATTTCCGTCACCGAACGCCAGCGCTTTATTCTGCGTGTGCGCACCCTGGCGCGGGCTGTCGCCCAGGCCTATTTTGACGCGCGCCATGCGCTCGGTTTCCCACTGGCAACCGAACAGGCCCGCAACGACGTACTTGCCCAACTCGACGCGCAGAAGGAGAAGAAGTAATGGCTCAGGATTTTCTGGTTGAGCTGGGTACCGAAGAGCTGCCCCCAAAAGCGCTGCACAAATTGATGCAGGCCTTTGCCGACGGTATCGAACAAGGGCTCAAAGACGCCGAGCTCGCGTACGGCGAGGTAAACGCGTTTGCCAGCCCGCGCCGCCTGGCGGTGTCGGTGAGCGACCTGGCCGAGCAACAACAAGATAAACAAATTGAAAAGCACGGCCCCGCCGTGGCCTCGGCGTTTGATAAAGACGGCAACCCGACCAAGGCCGCGCAGGGTTTCGCGCGCGGTGCCGGCGTCAGTGTTGACGAACTTGCGCGCGTGCAAACCGACAAGGGCGAACGCCTGGCATTTATCAGCGAACAGAAAGGCGCAGCGACCCAGGACCTGCTGGGTGACATCGTCAGCAAATCCCTGGCGCAACTGCCTATTCCAAAGCGCATGCGCTGGGGTGCACGCAAGGAAGAATTCGTACGCCCGGTACACTGGCTGATCATGCTGTTCGGCAACCAGGTTGTGGATGCCGAGGTGCTCGGACTAAAGGCCGGTAACACCACCCGCGGTCACCGCTTCCACTGTAACCGCGAACTCACCGTGGCCTCTGCCAACGATTACGTGCAGCAATTGCGCGATCCTGGCTTTGTGATTGTGGACTTCGCCACGCGCAAGGAAATGATCCGCGAGCAGGTGCAGGCGGAAGCCAACAATGTAAACGGTGTGGCGGTAATCGATGACGATCTGCTGGACGAGGTGACGGCACTCGTCGAGTGGCCGGTGGCGCTGACCGGACGCTTCGAGAAGCGTTTCCTCGAGGTTCCGGCAGAAGCTCTCATTTCTTCGATGAAGGAACACCAGAAGTATTTCCATGTGGTGGATGAAGACGGCAAATTGATGCCGTTCTTTATTACTGTTTCCAATATCGAAAGCACCGACGCCAAGCAGGTGATCGAGGGTAACGAACGTGTTATCCGTCCACGCCTGGCCGACGCGGCCTTCTTTTTTGAGACCGATAAAAAGACCAGCCTCGAAGCGCGCCGTGAAAAGCTCAAGTCCATCGTGTTCCAACAAAAGCTGGGAACCGTTTACGACAAGACCGAGCGCCTGGCGAAACTGGCTGCGGCCATCGCCGAGAAGCTGAACGGCGACGCGGCGCTCGCGGAGCGCGCGGCAAAACTGTGTAAGTCGGACCTCGTTACCGAAATGGTATTTGAGTTCGCGGATATGCAGGGCATCGCCGGCTATTACTATGCGGAAAACGATGGCGAACAACTCGACGTGGCCAAGGCCATGTATGAGCAATACATGCCAAAGTTTGCCGGCGATGAATTGCCGCAAACCGAGACCGGCACCATCGTAGCCCTGGCCGATCGCATCGATACCCTAGTCGGTATCTTCGGCATAGGCCAGCCACCCAGCGGCTCACGCGACCCATTCGCGCTGCGCCGCGCCAGCCTCGGTGTACTGCGCCTACTGGTAGAAAAAAATATCGATCTGGATCTGCGCGAACTACTTACCCTGGCCCGCGATGGTTATCCGCGCACCGCGCTGGCCGAGTACGACAATGTGGTTGAGCAAACCCTCGCCTACATGATCGAGCGCTTCCGCGCCCGCTATGAAGACGCCGGCATCAAGGCCGAAGTATTCCTGGCGGTATCCGCGCGCAAACTGTCACGTCCACTGGATATCGACAACAGGGTGAAGGCGGTGCACAGCTTCAGCCAGCTGCCAGAAGCGGAAGCACTGGCGGCAGCCAACAAGCGTGTATCCAATATTCTCGCCAAACTCGACGGCCCCGCGCCGAACGAGGTCGATCAGGCGCTGCTGGAAGAAGATGCAGAAAAAGCACTGTATCTGGCGGTGCGCGACGCGGCGGATGCGGTAAGCCCGCTGTATGCCGAGGCGCGTTTTGAAGAGGGTCTTGCGGGCCTGTCCGGCTTGCGCGACACGGTCGATGCCTTCTTCGACGGCGTGATGGTTATGGCCGAGGATGAAAAGCTGCGCAACAACCGCCTGGCCCTGCTGGCGCAGTTGCGCGGGCTCTTCCTGGAAGCCGCAGATATTTCACTGCTGGCACCGGCGAAGTAAAGCGCACGCTATGAGCATTATTGTTCTCGATCGCGACGGCGTCATCAATCAGCCCAATGGTAACCATGTTACCTGTGCGGCGGAGTGGGCGCCGATACCTGGTAGTATCGAAGCAATGGCGCGTCTCAGCCAGGCCGGTCATCAGCTGGTCATAGCCACCAACCAAAGTGGCCTCGCCAGCGGCCTGTTTGATCTGGACGATCTCGAAGCCATTCACGCGATGTTGCGCGAACAGGTAGAAGATGCCGGCGGCGAAGTCGCCGGCATCTTCTACTGCCCGCACAGTGACGAGGACAACTGCCGCTGCCGCAAACCGAAGACCGGTTTACTCGATGCTATCGAAGCGGAATTTGATGTGAGTTTGCACGACTGTTTTTTTGTCGGCGACCGCGCCAAAGATCTCTACTGTGCCGTGGCCAAAGGCTGTAAACCGGTGCTGGTTCAGACCGGCTGCGGTCAACAAACCCTGGCTGACCTGATGCAGAACCCGGACGCGCGTCTCGCTGAAACGCGCGTGATGGAAAACCTCGCTGAATTTGCCGACTTCGTTCTATCCTAATCGATCACTGTCGGCGCATCTGCCGACGGCACTCATCACCGGAGTTTTCCCGTGGATCAATTAATTCTCAACCCTCGCGCCGAGCGCCGCCTGAAAATGGGGCATCTGTGGATTTACAGCAACGAGGTGGACACCAAGCGCAGTCCACTAAAGGGAATCGAGCCCGGCACTCAGTGTGAAGTTCTGGATAGTAATGGCAAGAGTCAGGGTTTTGCGCTGGTTAATCCAAATCAACTGATCTGTGCGCGTCTGGTGTCGCGCAAGGGTGCATTCACGCGCAAGACTTTGCAGCGGCGATTGGAGCAGGCTCTGGCTTTGCGCGAGCGGTACTTCGATCATCCCAGTTACCGTATGGTGTATGGAGACTCCGATGGGTTGCCCGGCCTTGTAGTGGATCGCTTTGGTGATTATCTGGTGGTGCAAATCAGTAGCTGGGGCATGGAGCGGTTTTGCGAAGACATTGTGAATGCACTGCAGGCACTGTGTAAGCCACAAGGCATTTTGCTGCGCAACGATCACCAGGGTCGCAAGGTGGAAGAATTGCCGGAGCTGTGCGAGGTCGCTTACGGTGAAGTGCCGCAGATGGTGCCATTTGAGGAAAATGGGGTACCGCTGTTGGCGCCGGTGTACCAGGGACAGAAGACGGGTTGGTTTTACGATCATCGCGACAACCGCGCCCATTTAAACCGCTGGGTGAAAGGCCGTCGCGTGCTGGATCTGTTTTCCTATGCCGGGGGTTGGGGTGTGCAAGCGCTTGCTCACGGCGCTACAGAGGTAACCTGCGTGGATGCTTCCGGGCAGGCTCTGGACTGGTGTGAGGAAAATGCCGCGCTCAACAAGCGCAAAGAGGATCTGATTACCATTCAGGGCAAGGCGATCGATGCGATGAAATCGTTGATCGCCAGTGGCGAACGTTACGATGCGGTGGTGCTGGATCCCCCAGCGTTTATTAAACGCCGCAAGGATCAGAAGTCTGGCGAGGCGGCCTATCGACATATCAACGAGTTGGCGCTGCGCCTGCTTGAGAAGAACGGTTTGTTGGTGAGCGCCTCCTGCTCCATGCACCTGGCGTCGGATACTTTACTGGAAATCCTGCGTGGCGCTGGTCGCCACCTGGACAAAAATATCAGCATCATCGGCAGTGGTGGCCAGGGTGCGGATCACCCGGTACATCCGGCGATTGCAGAGACACGCTATCTCAAGGCGCACTTCGTCCACCTGAGCGGCACGCTGCAATAATTATTGTTGAGACATAAGAAAACCCGGCAATTGCCGGGTTTTTTATGTGTCATTCAACTTCAGGAATTAGAAGCTGTAAGTCACACCAACAGAAGCGGTACGCGGACGATTGGCACGTGCGCCGTCTGGAGCGCGGTTGATGATTGCCTGTTCGTCCAGCAGGTTGTCGATCTTCAGGTAACCGGCCAGATCTTCGCTGAAGTCGTAGTGCGCAGCCGCATCAACCACCCACAGGGACTCGGTGCGCGCAAACTGGTCGACGTCGCCGCGATTACAGGCGTTATCGACACACATGTCATCCTGATAGGCGGCAGTCAGGTTTACACGCCAGTCGGCACCGCTATCGATACCGGTGGTGACCGCAAAAACGTTCTCCGGCAGGTAGGCAAAGTTGTCGCCCGCAAGGATGTCTTCCGCCACATTGTCGCGAGTGATTTCAGCATCGGTCCAGGTGTAGCTGGCGCTCAGCGGAATCAGCCAACCGTTCGCCAGCGACCATTCGGTTGCGACAAGAGCCTCAACACCTTTAATTTCCGATTCACCCAGTGCGTAGGTGCCACTGTCGTTGCCGTTGGCACAAGGAACGGCCACGGAACAGTTTTGTACGGTGCTTTCGTAATCGCTGTAGAAGGCGATGACTTCGGTGCGCAGGCTACCGTTGTCGAAGCGCGCGCCCCACTCGTAGTTAGTGGACAGGTCTCCGGCCTCGCCGTTAGAGGCGCCGGAACCGGGAGGCGCGAAGCCGCGGTGGGCTCCAGCCAGCAAGGTAACGGATTCGGTCAGCTGATAGGTCAGACCCAGGCCCGGCAACCATTCGCTCAGGGAATTTTCGCGGTAGCTGCCTTTTTCGCTGCGGTCGACATCGTTGTAACGCTGCTGTGAGGTTTCGATATCTTCGTAGCGCAGTGTGGCGGTCAATGCGAGGGCATCATTTACCTGAATCTGGTCATACACGAACAGGGACGTGGCATCTGCTTTACCGATGCGGTTGTTGCTCGAGCTAGGGTCGGTGATGTCGACAAATACGAGTTCGCCATTAACCTGGTTGTAGTTATCGACCGGCTGGAAACGGTCGATATCGTCGTAGTGATCGCGTACGCCAAATTCCAGATCATGTGCGATGGTGCCGGTCTGGAACTGCCAGTTAGCACTTACTTGCAGACCGCGGGATACGTAGGTGCGGTCGTTGTGTTTGATACCAACACCCTCGTAGTCCAAGGTCCCGTCAAGCACGGCCTGTGCATCGGCATCGCCAGCATTGGCTGCATCGATCAGGCCGCCGAGGCTCACCTTGAACCAGTCGCGCTTGAATTTGTTGTAGTAGGCCTGGGTGTTCAGGCTGAAGCTTTCACTGAGAGCAATGGAGTGGTTCAGCTGTACGGTGCTGTGGCGGTTTTCGATCTCGTCTAGGGCACTGATGCCGTAGCGGCGATTCGGATCGGCGGCGAAGTCGGCGTCGGTGAGACCGAGGTAGCTCATGCCAGACTCTTCTTCCGAGTACTGCAACTTCACGTCCAGCTGCTGAGCGTACTTGGCTCCTTCGGCGGAGTTCAGGCGGCCTTTCAGCAGGTAGTCTTCCTTGTTGATATCGGCGCTGTCAGCGCGATCGATGTCACGGAAACCGTCTGCGCGTTGCTGGTGGGTTTCGATCAACCAGCCAGTGGTGTCGGTGCTGTCGCCGTAATAGGTGTGCAGTCGGTTCTCACCAAACTGACCTGCTTCCAGTTGTACCTTGCCGGTAGATTCACTGGGGATTTGTGTACTGATCATATTCACCGCACCGCCAACAGTGAACGGTCCGTACTTCAGTGTGGATGGGCCCTTGAGTACTTCGATGCTGCTCAGGCGACCCGCGGTCGGGAAATAGTAGGCCTCGGGCGCGGAATATGGAGCCGGTGCAACCAACACACCGTCTTCCATCAATGAGATCTTGCCGGAACGGCCACCATCGGCGCCGCGAATACCAATGTTTGGACGCAGGCCATAGCCGTCTTCTTCACGCAGGTAGACGCCCGGTACCGCACGCATCATGCGGTTGATATCAACAAACTCGAACTTTTCCAGATCTTCAGCGCTTACCAGATGCGCTGAACCTGGGAGTTTTTCGATCTGAGTGGTGTCGCCGAGAACGGAAATCGTTTCCAGAGTTTCAGTTTTTTCTTCAGCGAAAGCGCCGGTGCTCAGGCTTGCGAGCAGGGCAACAGAGATCGGGGCGAGGGTAAAGCGGGCCAAGTGACGCTCCTTGTGTACATCTCTCATTACGATAGTTAATGAGAATTATTATATTTTACAAAGCGATCTTTGTCACCGTGTAGAACTCTGTTTTTGTTGAACTTTCGTGCCAATTTTCGGTCGCCGATCGACTGGATGTTCGGTTAGGAGCCACTGGCGCGGGAAGCTACCATCTGCTACTGCATCGACATAATCTGGGAGTTGTTATGCTGAGACCCTTGCAGGAATCGGATATAGAACGACTGCTACAGCTATGGCTTTTTCTGGCATCTACGGCACACCCGAGCCTCCCTGTTAGTTATTGGTCAGAACAGGGCCGCGCCATGCGGCGCAAGCTCAGGACACAGTGCGGCCCGTGGAACCGTGGTGAGCCGGTAGCTGACGTGCACTGGGTTTATTCACGCCCTGGCAGTGCCATCGCCGAGGGACTGGTAACCGTGGGTGATGATCATCAGGTGCAGACGATTTTTGTGTCGCCAGGCGAGCAGGGGCACGGTGTTGGCAGCGAGTTAATGGAACAGGCCAAGTTCGGCCAGGTTGAGCTCACATCGGTGGTGCTGGAGGAAAATCTGCGCGGGCGCTACTTCTTACAGCAGCACGGCTTTGCCGAATTGGAGCGGACTTTCAATGCAAGCGCCGGCCAGGATGAGATCGTGATGCGCTGCCGGCTAACATAAAGTAAACACTTACTTACCAAAAAGCCCGCGCGGTTGTTACCGAACGGGCTTTTGATTGTGAGATTAGCAGTAGGGGTGACCTTAAACGTCCAGGTTCTCCACCGCCAGTGCGTTACTCTCGATAAACTCGCGACGCGGCTCTACCTGATCGCCCATCAGTGTGGTGAAAATCTGGTCGGCAGCGATGGCGTCTTCCACGGTCACCTGAAGCATACGGCGGGTTTCCGGGTTCATGGTGGTTTCCCACAACTGTTCCGGGTTCATTTCGCCCAGACCTTTATAGCGCTGGATGCTGTAACCGCGACGGCTCTCATTCATTAACCAGGCCAGCGCTTCCGGGAAGCTGTATACCGGCTGCTGTTTCTCGCCGCGCTGGATGTAAGCCCCCTCCTCCAGCAAGCCCTGCAGCTTTTCGCCGAGCTGGCAGATGGCGCGGTATTCCGCCGATTCGAAAAACTCGTGGTTAACGGTATAGCTGCTGCTTACGCCATGGGCAACGATATCGATGGTTGGCAGGAACAGATTGCGCTCCTGGTCTTCCGTTACGCTAACGCTGTGGCGGCGGCCGCCACCCTCGCCTTCCTGCTCCAGACGGGTCTGCAGCTGGTTAGCCCACTCGGCCATAGCCTCGCTCGACTGAAGCTGTTCTGGCTTTACTGCCGGCAGGTAAACCATGCTCTGCAGCACTTCTTCCGGATACAGGCGCGACAGGCGGTCGATGGTCGCCATTACGCCGCGGTACTCTTTGACCAGGGATTCGAGTGCGGTACCGGACAGGCCTGGAGCTTGCGGGTTTACAAATAAAGTGGCGCTTTCCAGAGCCGCGTTGGTCAGGAACTGGGTCAGGGCAGCCTCATCCTTCAGGTACTGTTCCTGTTTGCCCTTACCAATCTTGTACAGTGGTGGCTGGGCAATAAAGATGTGTCCGCGCTCAATCAGCTCCGGCATTTGACGGAAGAAGAAGGTGAGCAGTAGCGTACGAATGTGGGCACCGTCCACGTCCGCATCCGTCATGATAATGATGGAGTGGTAGCGCAGTTTGTCCGGATTGAATTCACTTTTACCAATACCGCAACCCAGTGCGGTAATCAGAGTGCCGACCTCGGCACTGGACAGCATCTTGTCGAAGCGTGCTTTTTCGACGTTGAGGATCTTACCTTTCAGCGGCAGGATCGCCTGGGTACGGCGGTCGCGGCCCTGCTTCGCAGAACCACCCGCGGAGTCACCCTCCACCAAGTAGAGTTCGGACAGCGCGGGATCTTTCTGCTGACAGTCGGCCAGCTTGCCGGGCAAGCCAGCGATATCCAGGGCACCCTTGCGGCGGGTCATCTCGCGTGCTTTGCGCGCCGCTTCCCGGGCGCGGGCCGCGTCGATCATTTTACCGACAACTGCCTTGGCTTCCTGCGGGTTCTCCAGCAGGTAATCGTTAAAAGACTGCCCCATTTCCTGCTCGACCGCCGGCTTCACTTCGGAAGACACCAGCTTGTCTTTAGTCTGGGAGGAGAATTTAGGATCAGGTACTTTTACCGAGATAATGGCAGTCAAACCTTCCCGCGCGTCATCGCCGGTGGTGCTGACTTTGTCTTTTTTACCGACGCCTTCTTTCTCAATGTAACTGTTAAGTCCGCGGGTAAGCGCTGCACGGAAGCCAGCCAGGTGGGTACCGCCGTCTTTCTGGGGAATATTGTTGGTGTAGCAGTAGATATTTTCCTGGAAGGAGTCGTTCCACTGCAGGGCAACTTCTACCGCGATACCGTCTTCACGCTGGTTCTGGAAGTGCAGGACCTTGTTGATCGGCGTCTTATTCTGGTTCAGGAACTCCACAAAGGCGTGTAGGCCGCCCTCGTACTCATATACTTCTTCTTTGCCGCTGCGCTCGTCACGCAGGACGATACGTACCCCGGAGTTCAGGAAGGAGAGCTCGCGCAGGCGCTTGGCGAGCTGCTCGAAATGGAATTCGATATTAGTGAAGGTGTCCGCAGAGGGCTTGAAGTGTACGGTGGTGCCGCTGGTTTCACTGTCGCCAACAACGGTCAGGGGCGCATCGGGTACGCCGTGGCGATAGACCTGCTCGTGGATTTTGCCACCACGGCGAATGGTCAGTTTCAGCTCTTCAGACAGTGCATTTACCACCGAAACACCAACACCGTGCAGCCCACCAGATACCTTGTAGGTGTTATCGTCGAACTTACCACCGGCGTGCAGTACCGTCATGATTACTTCAGCGGCAGAAACACCCTCTTCCGGGTGTATTTCGGTAGGAATACCACGGCCATTATCGGAAACACTGACCGACTCGTCCGGGTGAATGGTCACTCGGATTTCGTCACAGTGCCCGGCAAGGGCCTCATCAATGGAGTTATCGACCACCTCGAATACCATATGGTGGAGGCCGGTGCCGTCGTCGGTATCGCCGATATACATTCCCGGGCGCTTGCGCACCGCATCCAGGCCCTTCAGTACCTTGATGCTACTGGAATCGTAGTTATTCTCTTCCGACATTCTGTTGCTCCATTCCGCCGGCACGGTAAGTGTGCGGCCTAATCTCTTCTAGAAATAAATGCGTTTTTGTTTTCCGGGCGTCCGCCAGCAAAGGCAAACGCCGAAGTTCGAACTCTTAACAGCTAACCGCTTAAATCAAAGTCTTCGACACGACCATGTTCCACGTGGAACATCTGTGGGCTACCCCAAGCGCCGTCGAGCGTCTTCCAAGCCCGCTGTGTCGTCTCTGGGTCAATACCAGTGACAAGTACTTGGCTGGCCGTATCACGCACCCAGCGGGCAAACAGAGCCTGATTGGCATCATCTAGCTCCGCAGGTAAATCATCCACCAAAAACAATGGTTTTTCTGAGCCACCCACCGTCGCAGCCATGGCAGTACGCAGTGCGCACACCGCCATCTTTTGTTGGCCACGGGACAACACGGCTTCCGCCGGCTGCCCGTTGATGCTGAACCGAAGGTCGGCGCGATGGGGTCCAATGCGGCTAAAACCCTGTTCGCAATCACCAGATCGAGATGACTCAAGGGCCTCTGCCAGACTCAATTCGCGCTTCCAGCCGCTGCGATACTGAACATCCAGATCGCCAAAAACGTCCCGGGGCAATTCATCAAGGCGCTCCTTAAAAAGGACCTTCAGCCTCTGAAAGACCTCATAGCGACCCTGATGAACCACCTCCCCCGCGGACAAGAGCTGTTGCTCCCAAGGGGCCAGCAAATTCGAGTCAATTTTACCACGACGGAGCAGTGCATTGCGCTGCTTTAGCGCGCTTTGGTACACCTTCCACTGCCCGGAAAACGAATGTTCCACGTGGAACACTGTCCAGTCCAGCAACTGCCGGCGCACCCCGGGACCACCGTCCAGCGCAGAAAAACTGTCGCTATTAATTACCTGCAGCGGCAGGCATGCTGCAAGCTCCGAGCTGGAGCTGGCGGGCAATTGGTTGATACGTATGCGTCCCTTACCATCCCGCAGCTTCTCAACACCCAGCGCGACGCCACTGCGCAAGCGACCGAACACCGCGAGCGATTCCGCACCATAGCGGATGAGTGATTGACTCTGTCGCGAACGAAAAGAGCGACCGCTAGCCAGCGTATGCACTGCTTCCAACAACGAAGTCTTGCCGCTGCCATTCGCACCGCAAAACAGGTGCACGACACCATCCAACACCACGTCAGCGTGCTGGATATTGCGAAAATTTGTGAGAACTACACGAGATAGCGCCACACTCACACCCAAAATAGCGAACTACAGATACGAAAAGACCGCCGGCCCCAGGGGGTGGCGGTCTCCAGCGACAAAGTGCGTAACCAGCTCAATTACAACACTCTCGACAAGCGAACTACTGACATACCGTTGCTTACAGACGCATCGGCATAATCACATACACCGCATCGCCCTCTTCCGGCTGCTGCAGCAACGCACTGCTATTCGCGTCGCCGAGGCCAATACGAATCTGATCGCTGTGGATGGCGCCGGTAACGTCCAGCAAATAGCCGACGTTGAAACCAATCTCCAGCGGATCGCCGTGGTAGTCGACCATCAGCTGCTCCTCAGCCTCTTCCTGCTCCGGGTTATTCGCCACAATCTGCAACAAACCCTCGGATAACTGCAGGCGTACACCGCGATACTTTTCGTTGGAGAGAATCGCTGCGCGCTGGAATGCTTGGCGCAATGCCAGACGGTCGGCAAACACTTGATTACCGGTACCACGCGGCAAAACGCGCTCGTAATCGGGGAACTTGCCATCAACAAGCTTCGACGTGAAGGTAAACTGTCCGCAAACCACACGAATATGGTTATTCCCCAGCACTACCTCGGCACTCGCGTCGGAATCCTCCAGCAGGCGGGCAAGCTCAAGCACCCCTTTACGCGGAACAATTGCCTGAATCGGCGCATCAACATTAAGGCCCGGCGCATCGCGATCACACAGGGCCAGACGATGGCCATCGGTAGCCACCGCGCGCAACTGCTGCGGGCGACACTCCAACAACAAACCATTCAGGTAGTAGCGAACATCCTGCTGCGCCATGGCAAAGCCGGTGGCATCAATCAGGCGGCGAATCTCACGCTGCGAGATTGAGAAACGACTCTGTGCGGTGGTTTCTTCCTGATTCGGGAAGTCACTGGCGGGCAGCGTAGACAACTGATAACGACTGCGGCCACTGCGCAGCACCAGGCGCTCACCATCGCGCTCAAACTTTAGCTCCGCGCCGTCGGGCAGCGAACGACAGATATCGAGCAGCTTGCGTGCCGGAACGGTTACCTCACCCTCCATCTCGGCCGGCTGCTCGAGTTGCAGGCGACCAACAATCTCTACTTCCAGGTCGGTACCGGTTAGCGACAGCTCCTGCCCTTGCAGTTGCATCAGTACATTCGCCAGTACCGGCAGTGTCTGACGCTTTTCTACCACACCCGCAACAAGTTGCAGTGGTTTTACCAGGGCATCACGGCTCACGCTGAATTTCATAATTATTGCCTTGATCTACGTTAGGTCGTTTTTATCCTACCGCTATCACGAGCAGTAGTAAAAATTATTAAATATCAAACAGTTAGGTGGTTAAAGAGCGCGTTAGCAGACGTACGTCTTCGCGAATATCACCATCGGATTCCTGCAGCTCCTTGATCTTGCGACAGGCGTGCAACACGGTGGTGTGATCGCGGCCGCCAAAGGCATCGCCAATCTCAGGGAGACTGTGGTTGGTCAATTCCTTGGCCAGTGCCATAGCCACCTGACGGGGGCGCGCTACGGAGCGACTGCGGCGCTTGGAAAGCAAGTCCGCCACCTTGATCTTGTAATACTCCGCCACCACGCGCTGGATATTATCGATGCTTACCAGGCGGTCCTGCAGCGCCAGCAGATCTTTAAGCGCCTCGCGTACCAGAATATCGTCGATAGCACGACCGGTGAACTGAGCGTTGGCAATCACCCGGCGCAATGCACCCTCAAGCTCACGTACATTGGAACGAATACGCTGCGCAATAAAGAACGCTGAATCCGGCGGTAACTCCACACCCACCTGCTCGGCCTTCTTCATCAAAATCGCCACACGGGTTTCCAGCTCTGGCGGCTCAACCGCTACGGTAAGCCCCCAGCCGAATCGCGACTTGAGCCGCTCTTCCAGGCCGTCGATCTCTTTCGGATAGCGATCACAGGTCAGAATGATCTGCTGACCACCCTCAAGCAGTGCGTTGAAGGTATGGAAAAACTCTTCCTGCGAGCGCTCTTTGCCGGCGAAAAACTGGATATCGTCGATCAACAACGCATCCACGGAACGGTAATAGCGTTTGAAATCACTGATCGCGTTCAGCTGTAACGCCTTCACCATATCCGCTACAAAGCGCTCGGAGTGCAAATACACAACCTTGGCATTGGGGTTGCGCTCAACCAATGCGTTGCCTACGGCATGCATCAGGTGCGTCTTACCCAGACCAACACCACCGTAGATAAACAGTGGGTTATAGGCACCACCGGGGTTATCGGCAATCTGCTGTGCCGCAGCCAAACCCAACTGGTTCGACTTACCCTCAACAAAGGAGGCAAAAGTGAAACCGCGATTCAGCGCACTTCCGTGCTTGATCGCCCCTTCGACTTCCACCTTACGCTGACCACCGGCCCCTGCGGGTAAACCGCTTGGCACGACTTCACCGTTATGTAGATCCGCCGGCAACTTCTCTGCCGCACTCAATGCGTCCGCGCCAGCAGCTTCCGCTGCCAGGTTCTCATGGGAATCCATGCCCGGCAGTGAACGATTAATCGGCAACGGCGCCGGTGCGGGAGAAACGGGCAACGGGGAACGCGCCACTTCTGGCGTAGAGAAACTTGCTGGTGCTGCCTCCGCGGAACTCGCCGCCGGAGCGCTGGCAACCGCCGCGTGCCCAGGCTGTACACCTGACTGCGCTACGTTGTTCGCTACAACGTTGGACGCGCCGCCGTAGCCCTGATCAACACGCCCATGCCCGCTATTCTGCTGATAACCGGAATAAGCGCTATCACCAGTGAGGCTGCGACGGAAGCGGGACGTGCGACGATCAAGCGCCACCACTTCGACGCCGATCACGCGACCGGCAAACTGCTGCGCCAACTCGCGAATACGGTCGAGAAATTTGTCGCTTACCCAATTGAGAATAAAACGGTTGGGCGCCACCAGACGCAGCTCGCCTTCAGCGCTCTCAGCACCGGCATCCGCGACGCGCAGCGGCCGAATCCAGGTATTGAACTGCTGTGGTGGCAATTCATCCTGCAAACAGGCAGCACACTGCTTCCAGATGGAATCAGACAAGGAACCCCCTAAGAAAGACAAATTGAGGTACAACTGCGCCCGCCAATACCGGCCACACTATCGCTGTGGACCGCCCCCAAGAAACGCGGGCATCACCTCAAATGAAGGCCGACAGTATATCGGTTGGGCGTCGGGTTATCCACAACTCCACCACATTTGGGGACAAGTTTTTGGTAAGAAAGACTAGTAATATCAACCACTTGACTACAAATTGAGCGAACCTCCAACAACTACCACCTTAAGTTATCCACAACAACTTGTGAGTATCTTGGGGTCAAACAGTGAACTCTCGAAAATAGTGCAGACAATACAGGGACTTACCTGGTTGGCGCGCAATTCACCCAATGAACAAGGACAAAACGCTTTGCTCCCAGCGCCGTGCACACTACTTATATAAAAGGAAACAACACTCGACCTCATGTATTGGGCACAAGCCGCGCGAACGCAGATTCACTCGCCAAGATTCCATTGCGTCACTCAGGAATCGTTGCTTTAACTGGCTTCTTTCTATACAATCCGCCGCCTTCGCAGCGCATAGCCCGCGATAACCTTTGCCCGGTTCGCAAGACTTGGCACACCGCTAACGGGCTATAGCCAAGCGCGGTAAAGAATTACCCAAACTTCCCGGACACGACTCCAGGACAACAATCCAGGTAGTAACAAAATGAAACGTACATTTCAGCCCAGCAACTTGAAGCGCGCACGTACCCACGGTTTCCGTGCTCGTATGGCAACCAAAAACGGCCGTAAAATCCTGGCCCGTCGTCGCGCCAAGGGCCGCAAGGTTCTGTGCGCCTAAGATTGCCGCCTAGCGAGCAACCTTATACTTGCCACTGAATCATCATGCAGTGTTCACGCAGCGACTTCGCATTCGCCAAGCCGCTGCGGCTGCTCAATGCGGCGCACTATCGCGCCGTATTTGATTCCGCTCCGGTTCGCGCAGCGCAACCGCAATTCCTGATCCTCGCCCGCCCGAACGAGCTGTCTCACCCAAGGCTCGGTCTCGTTATTGCTAAAAAGCACGTCCGCAACGCCACCGATCGCAATCGTATTAAACGTATTGCCCGTGAAACATTTCGTCTGCGCCAGAATGATCTGTTCCCGCTCGACGCCGTGGTACTCGCCCGCGCAGGTGCCGGCGAACTGGATAATGCGGCTCTCGCCAAGATATTCAATAAACTGTGGCGCAAGCTCGACCAACGCGCGCGCAACCCGCAGCCCGAGCAACCGGGACCAAAGCGCGGCTCGAGGGGCGGTAAACGGCCCCCGCGACGCAAACCGGCTGCCAACAAGGGCGGCCAGACTGCACCGCAAGAAAGCGATAGCGGCGGCGAGAAAACCCCATGACCTGGTTGGCTATCCGACTGATCAAGTTGTACCGCCTCATCGCCAGTCCGTGGGTTGGCAACCAGTGCCGCTTCTACCCCACTTGCTCCTGTTATGCCGAAGAAGCATTTAAAACTCACGGATTCTGCAAAGGGGGTTATTTAACCCTGCGCCGCCTTATAAAATGCCACCCCTGGCATCCGGGTGGATTCGATTACGTACCACCGGCGCAACAAGCAACCGAAACACCGGCGAACAATAGAACGCCGCCAACGCAACAAGGCTAACGACATAATGGATTGGCAACGCTACACGCTGGTCGGCGGCATCGCCGCTGTCCTTCTGGCACTGATTTACCAGTGGAACGCTTTCCAGGAGCAACACGCCCCGGCGATCGACCAGACAACCGTGGTGAACCACCAGAACACCGATACGGAAACCCTTCCCAGCAGTCAGGCCCAGTCCACCGCCGGCAGCGATCTTCCTGAAGGCAGTATCCCGGAAGTTGGCACTACCACGCAGCCTAAATTGATCAGCGTCGAGACCGACACTCTGAGCCTGCTGATCGACCCACAGGGTGGCGACATTGTGAAAGTCGCACTGCGCCAGTTCCATGAAGAACTGAATACCCCAGATCGCCCGCTGATTCTGCTCAACCAGACCCGCAGCCATACCTATATTGCGCGCAGCGGCCTGGTCGGCGGTAAAGGCAGCTGCTCCGCCGCACGCCCGGCGTTCACCAGCGATGCCAGCGAGTACGCGCTGCAGGAAGGTAAAGACACCCTCACGGTAGAGCTTAAGCAATCCCAGAACGGCATTGGCTTCACCAAACGCTTTACCTTTACCCGCGGCGATTACCTGATCAACGTTGCCTACCTGGTGGACAACGGCCGCGACAAACCGCTGCTTGCTGGCATGTGTGGCGAGATTATCCGCGACGCCCAGGAGCCGCCGGTCGACATGGGTATCGGCATGGCACCATTCCTTGGCGCCGCCCTGCACACCAGCGAAGAGAACTACTTCAAGCAGGATTTCGAAGACATCGCCAAGCGCCCGACCACCGAAACCATTCAGGGTGGCTGGGTTGCCATGGTGCAGCACTATTTCCTCAGTGCCTGGATTCCAAACCAGCAAGACCTCAACACCTTTACCCTGGCGCCCATCGGCAACGGTCTGTTCAGCATGGGCTTCACCAGCCCACAGCTGCGCATCGAACCGGGCCAGCAGGGTACGGTGGCCGCCGACTTCTATGTCGGTCCAAAAGATGTATACCGTCTGGAAGAGATTTCCCCCTACCTGGACCTGACCGTGGATTACGGCTGGTTGTGGTGGCTGGCCAAGCCCATGTTCCGCGTACTGCACTGGATTCATGAGCACCTGGTCGCCAACTGGGGCTGGGCAATTATCCTGCTGACCGTATTTATCAAGGCGCTGCTCTATCCGCTGTCTGCCGCTGGCCTCAAGTCCATGGCACGCATGCGCAAATTCGCCCCGCAGATGAAAAAGCTGCAGGAGCAGTACAAGGACAACCGCCAGAAGCTCGCCGAAGAAACCATGAAGCTGTACCGCCGGGAGAAGATCAATCCCGTGGGTGGCTGCTTGCCGATCCTACTGCAGATGCCGGTGTTTATCGGCCTCTACTGGATGCTGATGGAAACCGTGGAACTGCGCCACGCACCCTGGATCGGCTGGATTCACGACCTGTCGGTTAAAGACCCCTACTTCATCCTGCCGGTGATTATGGGTGCCAGTATGTGGCTTATGCAGAAGCTGCAGCCGCAGCCCACCGATCCCACCCAGGCGAAGATCATGCAGCTGATGCCGATCATGATGACCTTCTTCTTCTTGTGGTTCCCGGCCGGACTGGTTCTGTACTGGATCGCGAACAACCTGATCTCGATTGCACAGACCTGGTTTATCAACAAACAGGTCGAATCCGCAGACAAGTAGTTTGCGTGATCGTGACATCCAGAAGGGCCGCTACTAGCGGCCCTTCTTGTTGGTGAACCCCATGGCGCAGCCTGTTCGTTAAGCCCGTTGTTGAAAGTCGGATAAACTCAAACTATGTCCCTGCAAAGCCTCAGCAAAGACACCATTGCCGCCGTCGCCACCCCACCGGGCCGTGGCGGTATCGGCGTGATCCGCCTGTCCGGGCCAGACGCACGCAAGATCGGCGAGCAGCTGTGTAACAAAGCCTTCAAACCCCGCTTTGCCCACTACTGTGATTTCACCCATCAGAAGCAACTCCTCGACCAGGGACTGGCGCTCTACTTCCCCGGACCCAACTCCTTCACCGGTGAGGATGTGGTGGAACTGCAGGGCCATGGAGGCCCGGTAATTCTCGATACGCTGCTTGCCGCACTTATCGATATGGGCGCCCGCCAGGCACGTCCCGGCGAGTTTTCTGAGCGCGCATTTCTCAACGACAAGCTCGATCTGGCCCAGGCAGAAGCCATTGCCGACCTGATTGACGCCGGAACGGCCCAGGCCGCGCAAAACGCGCTGCGCTCGCTGCAGGGAGTATTCTCCGAAAAAATCGAAGATTTAGCGGAAAAACTGACGCATTTGCGCATCTATGTCGAAGCTGCGATTGATTTTCCTGAAGAAGAAATCGATTTTCTCGCCGATGGCAAAGTTGCCGCCGATATTGAGGCGCTGTTGGCCCAACTGGACAGCGTGGAAGCGGAAGCGCGCCAGGGTGCGATCATGCGCGAGGGAATGCAGATGGCCATCGCCGGTAAACCCAACGCGGGCAAGTCCAGCCTGTTGAATGCACTGGCTGGCAAAGACACGGCCATCGTCACCGACATCGCCGGCACCACCCGCGATGTGTTGCGGGAGCATATCCACATCGATGGCATGCCCCTGCATATCGCCGACACCGCCGGCTTGCGAGAATCCCCGGACCAGGTCGAACAGATTGGCATGCAGCGCGCCTGGGATGAGATTCACAGCGCCGATCGCGTACTGCTGGTGGTGGATGCTGCAGAAGTCACCAGCCTGGACCCGGAGCAGGCCTGGCCGGAATTCACCGCGCAACTGCCGGACCCAGACAAACTGACCCTTGTGGTCAACAAACTCGATCTCACCGACTACACCGCCGGACTACAAGCCCACAGCGACGGGGTACCGGTGGTCGCGATCAGCGCCAAAACTGGTGCGGGGATTGATGCACTGCGCGATCACCTAAAGCAGTGCATGGGATATCAGTCCGGGAACGAAGGAAGTTTCAGTGCGCGCCGCCGTCACCTCGACGCCCTGGCTCAGGCGCGCGCGTTTATCACCGCCGGGCAGGCGCAACTCAATGCCAGCGGTGCCGGCGAATTGCTGGCGGAAGATCTGCGCCAGGCGCAACAATCACTGGGTGAAATCACCGGCGCCATGACCGCCGACGAACTGCTGGGCAAAATTTTCGGCAGCTTTTGTATCGGCAAATAAAAACCCACGACACATCGATGGAAACGATCCAGACAAAAGGCGAAGAACGCGCTCGAGGCATCTGCAAGCGTTGACGCAAACTTTTCTACAGGCTCTCCCCGAGCAAACCACAAGAGTTGCGCACACAAACTCACAGAGTTATCCAGATAGACCACCTATCCAGATCGCTCACACAAGCTTTTATCCCGTTAAACCACAGACTTATGCACACAACAACGAAAAGAGAGACGCCTCACCGCGAAGTGTGGATAAAAACAGTGGAAAAGTGAGGGGAAGCCGGTACGCAAATGGGGACAAATCAACGAATCGGCTCAAACCCCCTGACTTATCCCACTCGTCCACAATGCCATACCGCGGTTTTACCCCGCTAAAAGCAAGGGTTTACAGGGTAGTTATCATGCCCGTAACCAACTGTTTTTAAACGATTTTTCATACTTATACGTAAAAAACACTACCCTATATAACTACATTAAACATAAACACATACATACACATAAGATATGTATAACTTTATTTAAATAGATATAAGAAAGCGCAAAATGAAATTTCAAAATGCCGCTTTTTTGCACAGCTCAAGGCGCCTATAATGTGCGGCCGATTTTTACCGTGACCTGTCAGCGGCAAAGCTGACACCAGAGCTGAACCTATGGATTACCCCACGCAATATGATGTGATCGTGATTGGCGGCGGACATGCCGGCACCGAGGCGTGCCTGGCATCTGCGCGCATGGGGAGTCGCACCCTGCTGTTGACCCACAACATCGAAACGCTCGGGCAAATGTCGTGTAACCCGGCTATTGGCGGCATCGGTAAAAGCCATCTGGTGAAAGAAGTGGACGCCCTCGGCGGCGCCATGGCCACCGCCACAGATCTCGGTGGCATCCAGTTCCGTGTTTTGAATGCCCGCAAAGGCCCTGCAGTACGGGCCACCCGCGCCCAGGCAGACCGCGCGCTGTACAAGGCGGCGATTCGCAATATCCTCGAGAATCAGCCCAACCTGGACATCTTCCAGCAGGCGGCCGATGACCTGATCGTCGACAACGACCGGGTGACCGGCGTGGTAACCAATGCCGGCCTGCGCTTTCACGGCAAAACCGTGGTCATAACCGCCGGTACCTTTCTCGGTGGACGCATTCATATCGGCCTGGACAACCACGCCGGTGGCCGTGCTGGCGACCCGCCCTCCATTGCCCTTGCCGAGCGCCTGCGTGCGCTGCCTTTCCGCGTTGAGCGCCTGAAAACCGGCACCCCGCCGCGTATCGACGCGCGCTCCGTGGACTTCTCGGGCCTGGAAGAACAGTGGGGCGACGAGCCGCTGCCGGTCATGTCCTATTTGGGCAACCGCGCCCAGCATCCGCAACAGGTGTGCTGCTGGATCACCCACACCAACGAGCAGACCCACGACATCATCCGTGGTGGTCTGGACCGCTCACCCATGTATTCCGGGGTGATCGAAGGTATAGGCCCGCGTTACTGCCCGTCCATCGAGGACAAGGTGCACCGCTTCGCCGACAAGGACAGCCACCAGATCTTTATCGAGCCCGAAGGGCTCACCACCAACGAGCTCTACCCCAATGGCATCTCCACCAGCCTGCCGTTTGATGTGCAGATGAATCTGGTGCGCTCCATCAAGGGCTTTGAGAGTGCGCATATCACCCGCCCGGGCTATGCCATCGAATACGATTTCTTTGATCCGCGCGACCTGCTGCCGTCACTGGAAACCAAGTTTATTGCCGGTCTGTTCTTCGCCGGCCAGATCAACGGCACCACCGGTTACGAAGAAGCTGCCGCTCAGGGCTTGCTGGCTGGCGCCAATGCCGCGCTGCAGGCGCAGGACAAGGACGCCTGGTCACCGCGCCGCGATGAAGCCTATCTCGGTGTGTTGGTGGACGATCTGATCACCAGCGGCACCAAAGAACCCTACCGCATGTTCACCAGCCGCGCGGAATACCGCCTGTTGCTCCGCGAAGACAATGCGGACCTGCGTTTGACCGAAAAGGGGCGTGAGCTGGGGCTGGTGGATGACACCCGCTGGCAGGCCTTCTGCGAAAAGCGTGAAGCCATTGCCCTCGAGCAGCAGCGCCTCAAGGAAACCTGGGTTCAGCCGGGTACCGATGCGGCCACCAGTGTGGAGCAAAAGCTGCCGCAGCCGCTGGCCCGCGAATACAGCCTGCAGGACCTGCTGAAGCGCCCGGAGCTGGAATACACGGATATCGCCAGTCTCAAAGGGGAAGCTGTCGCCGACGAGCGCGTCGCCGAGCAGGTGGAGATCTCCGCCAAGTACGCCGGTTACATCGATCGCCAGCGCGACGAAATTGAACGCCTGCAGGCGTACGAGGACACCCCGCTACCCGTGGATTTCGACTATGGCGCGGTATCCGGCCTCTCCAACGAGGTGGTGCAGAAGCTAACAGATGCGCGCCCCGACACCCTGGCGCGGGCCAGCCGCGTACCGGGCGTGACGCCGGCAGCGGTTTCGCTGTTGTTGATCCAGCTGAAGAAACGCGGACTGTTGACCCGCAAGAAGGCGGTTTGAGGTGATGGAGCAGTTTCGGCCCCGCCTGCAGCAGGCGGCAGATCAGTTACAGCTGGCGTTGACCGGTGAACAGCAGGACAAATTGCTGGCCTACCTCGACCTGTTTGCGCGCTGGAATGCCGCTTACAACCTGTCCGCCGTGCGCGACCCGGCGGAGATGCTTGAGCGGCATATCATCGACAGTCTGAGTGTGGTGAATCTGTGTGGTACCAGTCCCGCAGACCAGACCCCGCTGATCGATGTCGGCTCAGGTGGTGGCCTGCCCGGTATCCCGCTGGCGATCATCCACCCCGAGCGCCCCATCAGCCTGCTCGACAGCAATGGCAAAAAGTCGCGCTTTCAGTTTCAGGTGGCCAGCCAGCTCAAGCTCGCCAACATCAACGTGGTGAACCAGCGGGTGGAGGCCTACCAGCCGGAAAACCTCTACTCTGGCGTGGTTTCCAGGGCGTTTGCCTCCCTGCAGGATATGGTGCAGGGAAGTGAGCACTTGCTCGCCGCGGGCGGCCGCTTTTATGCGATGAAGGGCAAGATCCCCGAAGATGAGTTGAGCGCATTGCCAAAAGGCATTAAGGTCGAACAGATGCACCCATTGCGAGTACCGGGGTGCGACGCCGAGCGCCACCTGATCGTCCTTGTTCGCGAGGACTGAACCGCCAGCTCTGGCAATCCACTCCAATGCCGGGGTGGAACAAAAACAACTGAGATTAATACCAGTGCACCGGGCTGATGTTCGCGGGTGCGCTTTTGCTGCCGCGCCTCCCGGTCAAACCGGCCTAGCGGCGAGCCCGGGACGCCAGAGGAACTGCGTCAACGGGACCAACAGGACCAGAACCTTGAGCAAAATTTTTGCGGTAGCTAACCAGAAGGGCGGAGTCGGCAAGACCACAACCTGCGTCAACCTGTCCGCGTCACTTGTTGCCAACAAGCGACGCGTATTGCTGATTGACCTGGACCCCCAGGGCAACGCCACTATGGGCAGCGGCATCGACAAGAGCGAGTTGCAGCTGTCGAGCTACGACGTGCTGGCCAGCCTGCTGCCGCCGCGCAAGGCGATCGTGACAACCGCCAGTGGTTACGACCTGATGCCGGCGAACATAGACCTGTCCGCGGCGGAAGTGGAATTGCTGGAGATGGATGGCCGCGAATCCCGCCTGCGCCAGGCGCTCGTGCAGGTCGCTGATGATTACGACTACATCATCATCGATTGTCCGCCGTCGCTGAACATGCTCACCGTAAACGCTCTATGTGCCGCCGGCGGTGTATTGATCCCGATGCAGTGCGAATACTACGCGCTGGAAGGACTGTCCTCGCTGATCGATACCATTACCCAGGTCCAGCAGGCCGCCAACCCGAGCCTGAAGATCGAAGGCATCCTGCGCACCATGTTCGACCCGCGTAACAGCCTGACCAGTGATGTTTCCGAGCAGTTGAGTGAATACTTCGGTGAGCGTCTGTACCGCACCTGCATACCGCGCAATGTGCGTCTTGCGGAAGCCCCGAGTTTTGGCAAGCCCGCACTGGACTACGACCGCAGCTCCAAAGGCGCCATCGCCTACCTTGCCCTCGCCGGTGAGATTACCCGCCGCGACACCGCGGCAAACCAAAATAGCAACCAGAACAGTGGACCACGCCCGGTAGCGGAAGCGGTTTAAGACTGAGGTAACAAACCTATGGCCGCGAAACGCAAGGGCCTCGGGAAAGGGCTTTCCCACCTGATCAGTAACAATGCCAGCGAAGCCATTGCCGTGGCCACTGGCGAGCGCAACGGTGATGTCGCCGAACGTGTGGATGGTGAGCTCAAAGAGTTGCCGATCGAATTCCTACAGCGTGGCCGCTACCAGCCGCGCCGCGATTTCCCGCAGGAGTCCCTGCAAGAATTGGCCGACTCCATCCGCGCCCAGGGCATTATGCAGCCCATCGTGGTACGCCCTGTCGGTGAGCGCAAATACGAGATTATCGCCGGTGAGCGCCGCTGGCGCGCCGCCCAGCTCGCCGAGCTGGATAAAGTCCCTGCGCTGATCCGCGAAGTGGCCGACGAAGCCGCCATTGCCATGGCGCTGATTGAAAATATCCAGCGGGAAGACCTGAACCCGGTCGAAGAAGCGGTAGCGCTCAAGCGTCTGCAGGATGAATTCGAACTCACCCAGCAGCAGGTGGCCGAAGCCGTGGGTAAATCCCGCACCGCCGTGACCAATCTGCTGCGCCTGTTGAGTCTCACCGACGAGGTACGCACCTTCCTCGAACGCGGCGATATCGAGACCGGTCACGCCAAGGCGCTGCTCGGTCTTGCCGGTGAAGATCAGAAAGCCACCGCCCGGCAGGTGGTCGATCGCGGTTTGACCGTGCGCCAGACCGAGGCGCTGGTGCGCAACGTCCAGGCCCAGGCAGGCCAGCCGAAACCGAAGAAAGCCCCGGTGGACCCCAATATTCGCCGCCTGAGTGAACAGCTGGCAGAAAAAATTGGTGTTCCGGTGACGATTGATCACGGCGAAAAAGGCGCCGGCAAGCTGGTGCTCAAGTACACCAGCCTGGATGAGCTGGACGGCATTTTGGCGCACCTGGGTTACCGCGAAGACTGACCAGCGCCCCGCCGAGACGTGCTGGAAACGTTACTATTGCAACGTTTTTGTAAAAAGTGCGCCAAAATAGTGCAATGTTTTGGCGCATCGATCCCCGCCCGCTGGCGCATCTGTCGGCAAATAACCCCTCAGTTTGTAAGTGCTTACTGTCACCGAAATGGGTGGTAAACGACCGCGAAAGCCATGCCATCTGACGAGATTTGCTAGTTGAATCGACAGCCTCGTTCCTCCATAATTCGCACGCCCAAATTTTGGGCGGAAAAGAAAGTTTGGCCGGCCTGTTCCCGCCTATGCGTAATCCCCCAGTTGTACAGATTTCGCTGATCCAGCTTGCGGTTGTTTTGCTGGCTGTAGTGGCGCTCGAATTCACGCTGGGACGTGTCATCGCCCTTTCCGCCCTGCTTGGCGGCGCCCTGTGTGTGGTGCCCAATCTGTATTTTGGTTTGCGTGCCTTTGAGCTGTTAGGGCCGAACCGCGGCAAGATCCGCGGAGCGCGCGCCAGCCAGCGCGCGGTGGGAAGCTTCTACCGCGCCGAAACCGGCAAGTTCGTAATGACCCTGGTGGGGTTTGCGCTGGTGTTTACCAGCGTCAAAACGCTGAACCCCGCAGTGCTGTTTATCAGCTACGGCTTGTGCGTGATTTTGCAATGGATTCTCGTAGCCCGCCTGCATACCAAAGGTTAGCGGGGGGCGGGGAGCCTCGAAGAGTGACTGCGCTTTTGCTCAGGGCCGAAAACCAAGGCCGCGCAGGTTCGGGGTTCCACGAAACAGATTTTTCATCTTAAAACGTGTTGAGGAACTATGGCTGCCGAACAAACCGCGACGGGTTATATCCAGCACCACCTGCAAAATCTTGCATACGGTAAACTTCCAGCGGGTTACACCCGTACCGACGGAACCGTACTTTCCGAATCCACCTGGACGATTGCACACAGTAGTCAGGAAGCCGCCGATATGGGCTTCTGGGCTGTGCACCTGGACACCCTGGGTTGGTCCATTGGTCTGGGTCTGATTTTCTGCTTCCTGTTCGCCCGCGCGGCGAAAAAAGCGACTCCGGGCGTCCCCTCTGGCTTCCAGAGCTTCGTCGAAGTAATTGTCGACTTCATCGACAAAACCGTTAAAGACACCTTCCCGCACCGCAACAGCATGGTTGCACCGATGGCTTTGACCATCTTCGTGTGGGTGTTCCTGATGAACCTGATGGATTTGATCCCGGTTGACTGGCTGCCGCTGGCGTTCGCCCACGGTACCTCTGCTCTCACCGGTGCCGATCCGCATCACGTCTACTTCAAGGTTGTTCCTACCACCGACCTGAACGCCACTCTGGGTATGGCGCTGGCGGTGTTCGCCCTGATGATTTTCTTCAGTGTGAAAGAAAAAGGCCTGATGGGCTTTGTGAAGGAACTGACTCTGCACCCCTTCCACTCCGGTAAGTGGTACGTAGATATCTTCCTGATCCCGTTCAACTTCCTGCTGGAAGCGGTTTCCCTGATCGCCAAGCCTGTCTCTCTCGGCCTGCGTCTGTTCGGTAACCTCTACGCGGGTGAGATGATTTTCATCCTGATCGCCATCGTATTCGGTGTTGGCGTTCTGGGCTTTATCGGCGCCAGCTTCCTGCAGATGGGCTGGGCGATTTTCCACATCCTGGTCATCACCCTGCAGGCCTTCGTATTCATGGTACTGACTACCGTGTACATGGCCATGGCGCACGACCGGGAAGAAGAGCACGCGCACGACCAGTAAGGTCGTGCCAGCTGTAAAGGATTTGTCGGTTTACTGACTTTTTTCACTCACTTTCAACTTCAACAACTCTTAACTTACTTTTGGAGAAAACAATGGAAGCATTAGGTCTGGTATACGTAGCTGCTGCACTGCTGATCGGTCTGGGCGCACTGGGTACTGCTATCGGTTTCGGCACCCTGGGTGGCAAACTGCTGGAAGGTTCTGCTCGTCAGCCGGAGCAGGCTCCTGCTCTGCAAGGCAAAATGTTCCTGATGGCTGGTCTGCTCGACGCCGTACCGATGATCGGTGTTGGTATCGCTATGTACCTGATTTTCGCGGTTGCTCCTGGTCTGGCTGGTTAATCCATCGTTCCAATTGCCCTTTAATCCACTTTTGAAAGAGCAAGAGGTGTCGGTGTGAATATCAACCTGACTCTGATCGGCCAGTCGATCACCTTTTTCGCCTTTGTATGGTTCTGCTGGAAATACGTCTGGCCGGCCCTGCTGGGTGTAATGCAAGAACGTGAGCAAAAAATTGCCACCGGTCTGCAAGAAGCCGAACGCGCAGAAAAAGATCTTGAGCTGGCCCAGCGCAAAGCGGCCGAGCAACTGAAAGAAGCCAAAGCCCAAGCGGCCGAAATCATCGATGGTGCCAACAAGCGCGCCAACCAAATCGTTGATGAAGCCAAAGAGGCAGCACGCAGCGAAGGCGATCGCCTGAAAGCTGCCGCACAGGCGGAAATCGAACAGGAAGTAAACCGTGCGAAGGAACAACTTCGTACCCGTGTTGCTGACCTGTCTGTTGCCGGCGCAGAAAAAATCCTCTCAATCAACATCGATGCCAAGGCACACGATGACATGATTGAGAAACTGGCAGCCGAGCTGTAAGCGAGGAACCCATGGCGGAACTCAGCACTCTGGCCCGGCCATACGCTAAAGCGGCATTTGCCCACGCCCAAGAAGCCTCCGACCTTAGCGGTTGGAGCGCGGCGTTGGTAACCGCAGCGGCGGTCAGCCAGAACGAAAAAGTTGGCGAGCTGCTGGATAACCCGCAGTTGACCAGTGAAGTGCGCGCGGAAAAATTCCTGTCTGTATGTGGCGATTACGATGCCGCCATGCAGAACTTCATCAAGCTGCTGGCGGAAAACCACCGCCTGCCGCTGCTGCCGGAAATTTCCGAACTGTTCGAAGACCTGAAGGCCCAGGCAGAAGCCACTCTCGAAGTGGAAGTTATCTCTGCCCGCCCGCTCAGCGACGAACAGTCCCAGCGCCTCACCCAGGCACTCAGCAAGAAGTTTGCCCGCGAGGTGCACCTGCACAGCGCGGTCGACGAAAGTCTGCTGGGCGGCGCGATTATTCGCGCTGGTGACACGGTGATCGATGGCACCGTGCGCGGCCGACTGGCCAAACTCGCCGAGGCGATGAACTCCTAAATTACCTTCCCGGTGGGCAGCCCTGCCGGGGAATCGAGGAACAGAGCATGCAGCAACTGAATCCCTCTGAGATCAGTGAAATTATCAAGAGCCGCATCGACAATCTCGATGTGAGCACTGAAGCCCAGAATGAGGGCACAATTGTTTCCGTATCCGACGGTATCATCCGCATCCACGGCCTGGCCGACGTGATGTACGGTGAGATGATCGAGTTCGAAGGCGGTGTTACCGGTATGGCACTGAACCTGGAGCGCGACTCCGTTGGTGCCATCGTACTGGGCGACTACAAATCTCTGGCGGAAGGCCAGAAGTGTCGTTGTACTGGCCGCATCCTGGAAGCCCCGGTTGGTCCGGAGCTGCTGGGTCGTGTGGTTGACGCCCTTGGTAACCCGATCGACGGTAAAGGTCCGCTGAACAACAAGCTGACCGACGCTGTTGAGAAAGTAGCACCTGGCGTAATTGCCCGTCAGTCCGTTGATCAGCCGGTACAGACCGGTCTGAAAGCGGTAGATACCATGATCCCGATCGGTCGTGGCCAGCGTGAGCTGATCATTGGCGACCGTCAGATCGGTAAAACTGCGGTTGCGATCGATGCGATCATCAACCAGAAAGGCACCGGCATTAAGTGTATCTACGTTGCCGTAGGCCAGAAGCAGTCTTCTATTGCAAACGTTGTGCGCAAGCTCGAAGAGCACGGCGCAATGGACCACACCATCGTTGTTGCTGCCGGCGCCGCCGACCCAGCTGCGATGCAGTTCCTGGCTCCATACGTTGGCTGCACCATGGGTGAGTACTTCCGCGACCGCGGTGAAGACGCCCTGATCATTTACGATGACCTGACCAAGCAGGCTTGGGCCTACCGTCAGATCTCCCTGCTGCTGAAGCGTCCTCCGGGCCGTGAAGCATACCCGGGTGACGTTTTCTACTTGCACTCCCGTCTGCTGGAGCGCGCTGCTCGCGTAAACGCTGAGTACGTAGAGAAGTTCACCAACGGTGAAGTGAAAGGCAAAACCGGCTCCCTGACCGCACTGCCAATCATTGAAACCCAGGCGGGTGACGTTTCCGCGTTCGTACCGACCAACGTAATCTCCATTACCGACGGTCAGATCTTCCTGGAAACCGACCTGTTCAACTCCGGTGTACGTCCGGCGATCAACCCGGGTATCTCCGTATCCCGTGTTGGTGGTTCCGCACAGACCAAGGTGATCAAGAAGCTTTCCGGTGGTATCCGTACCGCACTGGCGCAGTACCGCGAACTCGCGGCCTTCTCCCAGTTCGCTTCTGACCTGGACGAAGCCACCAAGGCCCAGCTGGACCACGGTGAGCGCGTTACCGAATTGATGAAGCAGAAGCAGTACTCCCCGATGTCCATCGCGGACATGGCGGTATCTGTTTACGCTGCCGACAAAGGCTTCCTGAACGACGTAGAAGTCAACAAGGTGCTGGACTTTGAATCCGCCCTGCTCGCTTACATGAACAGCGAACACGCAGAGCTGATGGCAAAAGTGAACAGCACCGGTGACTACAACGGCGAAATCGACGCTGCCTTCAAGGCCGCTATCGAGAAATTCGTCGCTACCGGTAGCTGGTAATCCGCTTTCGCCCTGCACTCTCTGAGTACAGGGCGAAACAACGCGAGCGAACAAGGTAAAGCACTATGGCAGGCGGAAAAGAAGTACGCACAAAAATTGCCAGCATCAAGAGCACGCAGAAAATCACCTCGGCCATGGAAATGGTTGCGGCGAGCAAGATGCGTAAAGCTCAAGATCGCATGGCACTGGGGCGCCCTTACGCAAGCCGCATTCGCGCGGTGATTGGCCACATTGCCAACGCCAACGCGGAATACCAGCACATCTACCTACAAGAGCGCGAAGTAAAGCGTGTGGGTTACATTCTGGTATCCACCGACCGCGGTCTCTGTGGTGGTCTGAACATCAACGTGTTCAAGGCAGCGATCCGTGATATGCACACCTGGGACAAACAGGGTGTAGGCGTAGACATCTGCGCGATCGGCAACAAGGCGGCCGGCTTTTTCAACAGCATCGGCGGCAACGTCGTAGCAGCAGTGCGCGACCTGGGCGACCAGCCTCAGGCCAAGCAACTGATCGGTTCTGTGAAAGTGATGCTCGATCGTTTCGCCAGTGGCGAGATCGACCGTCTCTTCCTGGTGTCCAACGAATTCGTGAACACCATGACCCAGAAGCCGCAGATCAACCAGCTGCTTCCGTTGAAGAAAGACGAAGATGAACAACTGCAGCACGAATGGGATTACCTGTACGAGCCAGAGCCTGTCGAGATTCTCGACGGACTGTTGTCTCGCTACATCGAGTCTCAGGTGTATCAGGCAGTAGTTGAAAACAAGGCCTGTGAACAGGCTGCACGTATGATTGCGATGAAGAGCGCCACCGATAACGCCGGTGAGCTGATCGACGCACTGCAGCTGGTTTACAACAAGGCGCGCCAGGCAGCGATTACCCAAGAGCTGTCTGAGATTGTTGGCGGCGCCGCAGCGGTCTAATTCGACCGCCGAAAGATTTGAACTTTGAGGATCGGGAAATGAGTAACGGGCAAATTGTGCAAGTTATCGGCGCGGTCATCGACGTGGAATTCCCGCGCGACGCCGTACCGAATGTATACGATGCACTTGTGGTTGAGGGTAAAGACCTCACCATGGAAGTGCAGCAGCAGCTGGGCGACGGCATTGTACGTGCTATCGCCATGGGTTCTTCCGAGGGTATCTCCCGCGGTCTGCCAGTAAAGAACACTGGCGCGCCGGTTTCTGTACCGGTAGGTACCGAGACCCTGGGTCGTATCATGGATGTACTGGGTAACCCAATTGACGAATGTGGCCCTATCGGTGAGAAAGAGCGTTCCTCTATCCACCGCGCCGCACCAACCTACGAAGAGCAGTCCAGCTCCACCGAACTGCTGGAAACCGGCATCAAGGTAATCGACCTGGTATGTCCGTTCGCCAAGGGTGGTAAAGTTGGTCTGTTCGGTGGTGCCGGTGTAGGTAAAACCGTAAACATGATGGAGCTCATCAACAACATCGCCACCGAGCACAGCGGTCTGTCCGTGTTCGCGGGTGTAGGTGAGCGTACTCGTGAAGGTAACGACTTCTACCACGAGATGCAGGAAGCTGGCGTTGTTAACGTCGAAGAGTTTGCCAAGTCCAAGGTAGCGATGGTTTACGGCCAGATGAATGAGCCGCCCGGTAACCGTCTGCGTGTAGCCCTGACCGGCCTGACTATGGCCGAGAAATTCCGTGACGAAGGTCGTGACGTACTGTTGTTCGTAGACAACATCTACCGTTACACCCTGGCCGGTACCGAAGTATCCGCACTGCTCGGCCGTATGCCGTCTGCGGTAGGTTACCAGCCGACTCTGGCGGAAGAGATGGGCGTGCTGCAGGAGCGTATTACCTCCACCAAGACTGGCTCCATCACCTCCATCCAGGCGGTATACGTACCGGCGGATGACTTGACCGACCCGTCTCCGGCGACCACCTTCGCCCACTTGGACTCCACCGTAGTACTGAGCCGTGACATCGCCGCCAAGGGTATCTACCCGGCTGTTGACCCGCTCGACTCCACTTCCCGTCAGCTGGATCCGCAGGTGATTGGTGAGGAGCACTACTCTGTAGCCCGTGGCGTACAGTCTGTACTGCAGCGCTACAAAGAGCTGAAGGACATCATCGCGATCCTGGGTATGGACGAACTGTCCGAGGAAGACAAGCAGATCGTAGCGCGTGCGCGTAAGATCGAACGCTTCCTGTCCCAGCCGTTCCACGTAGCGGAAGTATTTACCGGTGCGCCGGGCAAATACGTTTCCCTGAAAGAAACCATCCGTGGTTTCCAGGGCATCCTGAACGGCGAATACGATGATATGCCAGAGCAGGCCTTCTACATGGTCGGCACCATCGACGAAGCCGTCGAGAAAGCCAACAAGAAGTAAGGCACGCGCGTGAGGCCCGGTTTACGCCGGGCCTTTCAAGGCAAACAGCTGAGAATGAGGTAGCCTTATGGCTATGACTGTACATTGCGACATTGTTAGCGCAGAGGAATCCCTCTTCTCGGGTCTGGTGAAGATGGTGATTGTCAGCGGCGTCGAAGGGGAGCTCGGTATCTCCTACGGTCACGCGCAGCTGCTCACCCACCTCAAGCCCGGCCCGGTACGCATCATCAAAGACAATGGTGATGAAGAGGTGCTGTTCCTGAGCGGTGGCTATGCCGAAATCCAGCCTAACATGGTAACCATCCTGGCCGACATCGCCGAGCGCGATATCGACGAAGATGCAGCCAAAAAGGCACGCGAAGAGGCGGAACACGCCCTGCGCAGCGCCCCGGCGGATATCGACTACGCCCGCGTTTCCGCGCAACTCGCCGAAGCCGAAGCTCGTCTGCGCACCCTGCAGGCGATCCGCAAGGCCGCCGGCAAGTAACGCGCATCTGCTTCCTACAGCAGGTCTGAAAAAGCAGCTTCGGCTGCTTTTTTTGTGCCTGTCATTTCAATCCCGCTCAAGCCGCGTCATTATTTATCCAGTTAACTGCCGGAATTGGAATCCACATGGTAAATGGAACGAAAAACGGTGCTCCGCGTATTGGCCTTGCTCTTGGCAGCGGCGCAGCAAAAGGATTCGCACATATCGGCGTGCTGCGTGCACTGCAAGAAATGGGCATACGCCCGGATGTGATTGCCGGCACCTCCATGGGTGCATTTGTCGGTGCGGCCTATTCCGCCGGGCACCTGGATCGTCTCGAAGAGTGGGCGCGTCTGCTGGACAACTGGAAGGTACTCTCGCTACTGGATATCAACTGGACGCTGAGTGGTGGGGTCATCGGTGGTATCAAGCCATTTCGCACCTTTTTCGAAGAGGTGGAATACAAGCAGATTGAGGAGCTGCCGGTTCCATTTACCGCCATCGCCACCGATCTGCACAGCGGACAGGAAATCTGGCTGCAACAGGGCAACCTGCAGGAGGCGGTAAGTGCATCCTGCTCGATTCCGGGCCTGCTATCCGCCAAGGATCTCTCAGGTCGCTGGCTGGTGGATGGCGCCGTGTCCAACCCGGTGCCGGTGGATGTGTGTCGCGCCATGGGCGCCACCACCGTGATTGCCGTCGACGTTACCGAAGATGCGGCGCCGTTAATGGACCGCGAGCACGGCGAAGTCCGCAGTGTGATTAGCGCCGCGTCGCCTGACGCCGATGAGCTCCTACTGGAGGCGGAAAGTGAAGAAATTGAGCAACGTGAATCCGGTGGCGGCGAACAGGAGAGTAGCTTTACCGAAGGGTTGTCGCGGCTCGTGGAACAGGGGCGCGAACAGTTGAATCACTTTCGCGGAAGTCGCGAAGGCAAAGCGAGCCCCCCGGGCATGTTCGATACTATGCGACGGGCCATGGAGATCCTCGAGCGCCGCCACAAGCGCACCCGCATGATGGGTGCGCCACCGGATGTGCTGATCAGGCCCAAGGTGGGCGAGATCGGCGGCAACGAATACGCGCGTGCTGGCGAGGCGATTGAACTCGGCGAACAAGAAGTTCTGCGCCTGCGCACCTGGATCGAGGACACGGTGCGCCAGGATTGTGAGCAAACTGTCGTCGGTTCTTAGGCTCAATGGCTGGATGACAGTAATGTCCGCGCTGGGCTAGCGTCCTGTGAAATGGGGTATGCAGAGGTAATAGATGTCTGTGACGAAATACTTGCGTATTAGCGCCCTGCTTACCTTGGTGCTGCTTAGTCCTCGCATAACTGCTGCGGAGTGGCATGAATACCAGTCGGAAAACTTCACCGTGTATTCCGACGTTTCCGAGCAGCGCGTCAACAAGTTGATGCGCGACCTGGAGCGCTTCCGCCGCACTGCGCTCTCCTTTACCGGCCTTGAAGAAGTTCCCGAAAACGCAAAACTTCGGGTGTTCCATTTCCGCAACTCAACCGAATTTCAGAAGTTCTCTGGCGATCAAAAAATTGCCGGGTTTTACCGGGAGACCTGGCAAGGCCCGGTAATCTTTTCCCGCGACGGTGATCATGGGATTACCGGTTCTGGACTCATATTCCATGAGTACGTGCACCACCTGATGCGCGAACACAGTGCCATGACCTACCCGCGCTGGTACGCGGAAGGCTTCGCCGAACTGCTGGCGAGCGCGGAATTGCGCAAAAACACGGTGCTGGTGGGCGGGTTGCCGGAATGGCGGTTAAGCGCCTGGGCCAAAGACACACCACTAACGATTGAGCAGCTACTATCGCCACCATCACTCGCGGCAGCAAATGGCCGCGACAGCAGCCGTTACTGGAATAATTACTATGCCAGTGCCTGGTTGCTGACCCATTACCTGCAGCTGGGCCACAATGCCGGCCACCCGGACTATCGCACCGCTACCGAAAATTACCTGCGCGCCGCTGCTGCCGGCGACGACCCGGTTGCCAGCTTTACCGAGTATTTCGGTAAGCCGATTGCCGCAATACAGCGCGAAATGCTCGCCTATATGCGCGATGACATTCATCGCTACAGCCTGGATATACCGGAATATTCCTACTCCATCCCCCGTCGCGCGTTAGATGAAAACGAGCGCTTGTTCCTGCTGGCCAATCAAGCGCTCGATTTGCAAAAGTCCTTACTGGCGATGGATTACCTGCAACAAAGCGAAGAGCAGGGACTCGGCTGGCCCGAGAATCTGACTGCTATGGCGGTGATCGAGGCTGAGAAAGGCAACTTTAAATTCGGCGAGAAAATGCTGCAGGATATTGGTGACTACGGCCTTGTCAGCCACCTCACCGCGGCAAACCTTGCGCGTTACTATTTGCTGCGTTTGCATGCACCCAGTCAAATCCGCAAGTGGGATGAGGGCGATTACGCGCAGGCAGAAAAGTACGGCAAGCTCGCGATACAAGCCGGGCCCGACTACTTGCCGGGCTACCGTACCTTGTGGGTGGTGTATCAATTAAAGGGAGAAAGCGAATCGGCGTTGCAAATTATGCTGAGCGCTCATCACCAGCAGCCCAATCACCTGAACCTGAATGCGGCAATCGGCTTTTACCTGTCGCACTTGGGTGAAGCTGGACTGGCCCGGGAATATCTGGAGCGTGTTGTGGCTTGGAGCCATTCGCAAGACTTGCGTGCCAGAGCGCAGAAATTACTCGAGCTCGGCCACTGAAAAACTGGTTTCCCAAAAACGAAAAAGCCCGCGAGATTTCGCGGGCTTTTTTGTTATGGGTAATGGGAAATCAGTGCACCCAGTGATGTCGCTCCTGCTTCTCCTGGATCGCTTCCGCGGTCGGGGTCGGCATGGCGCTGACCGGCAGACGCTCATGGAAGAACGCCAGACGCTGGCCGCCGTCCACTTCGTTCATGGTGGCTGCATCGAATACCTTGCCGTTGATCACGGTGTATTTGATGTTCTCGGACAGGCGCAGGTTTTCCAGTGGGTTGCCGTCCACCACGATGATGTCCGCCAGCTTGCCCGGCTCCAGGCTGCCCAGGTCCTTATCCATACCCAGATAGCGGGCGCCGTCCATGGTGCCGGAACGAAGCGCTTCCCACGGGGTAAAACCGCCCTGCTCCATCATCCACATTTCCCAGTGGGCACCGAGACCCTCGCGCTGACCGTGGGCACCGATATGCACGGTAACGCCCTGATCGCGTAGCTGCTTGGCGTGGCTGGCCACATTGAAGTGGTTGTAATGGTGATCCGGCGCGCGCTCGCGACGGATAGAGCGCGGGTTGACGATAAAGTCCGGAGTGAAGCGCGTCAGGCGCTCGTTTTTCCAAACCTCGGTGTGATCGTACCAGTAGTATTCGCCGGTCAGGCCGCCGTAGGCCACCACGAAGGTCGGCGTGTAACCCACCTGTGTCTGGCTCCACAGCTGCTGCACATCGGAATAGATATTGGCGATCGGCAGTGAGTGCTCAACACCGGTATGGCCGTCCACAATCATATTCATATTGTGCTGGTACTTGCCGCCACCTTCCGGCACCACCATGATGCCGTGTTTACGGCCCGCTTCCAGCACCTGCTGGCGCTGCTCGCGCCGCGGCTGGTTGTAGCTCTTCACGGAAATTGCGCCCATGTCCTTGAGACGCTCAACATGGAATTCCGCATCTTCCAGGCTGTTGATCTTGGCTTTGTAGCCGGGGCCCTTGGCGCCGTAAAGGATGGTGCCGGTGGAGTAAATGCGCGGGCCGTTGATGATGCCGGCCTTCTGCATTTCCGCAGCGGAGAAGATCTCACTGCTGTCGTTGGAGGGGTCGTGAATGGTGGTCACGCCAAACGCCAGGCTGGAATACAGGTTCCAGTTCTGCTGCGGGATGATTTCCTCACGTCCCTGGGCGCCGTGGGCGTGGGCATCAATCAGCCCCGGCAGTACGGTTTTGCCGGTCACATCGATACGCTGGGTGCCCACCGGGATTTCCACCTCACTGGTTGCGCCCACTGCGACAATACGATTGCCGCGGAACAGCACCACACCGTTTTCAATCACTTCCTGAGTCTGCTCGGAATCGCGCATGGTGACCACGGTGCCACCGGTGAGTGCCACCAGTTTGCCGCTGTTGGCAAACGGCTTCTCGAAGCTCAGGTCGGTCCCATCGCTAACGGGCTCAGGTAGCTGCTCTGGCGCACCGGCGACAAAGCCAAAGGCGTCTTTGAGTTCGCGCTCGTACAGTTTCGGGCCGTGGGCCCAGCCCAGGGTGTTGCTGTCGGCGGACCAGTGGAGGTTCTCACCGGCGCGCTTGGATACCTGGGTGACCTTGACCGCACTGGCCTTGGGGCCAATGGATTCAGATTTGCCAGTGTGCATAAACGGGGCGGCAAATGCCTTGAAGTCCTGGGTAAACGCCACCCAGCGACCGTCCGGTGACAGGCGGAAGGAGGTGATTTCTGCGCCGTGCAGATGTTCACGCTCGTCCTTTCCGTTGGTGTCGACACTCTTGAAGACACGCTTGCCACCGTTGCCGTAAATGTACTCGGAGAAGTAAATGCGCTCACCGTCGGCACCAAAGTGCGGCTCGTAACCGGACTTGGCGATACGGCGCTGCCAATCGCCATCGGCGTCGGCGAGGTAAATTCCCGGCTCGAGGGAGTATTCGGGGCTCAGCAGGTAGCCACCGGTAAAGCGGCGGAAGGTTACCTGTTCACCATCCGGGGAGAAGCTCGGCTCCACATACAGGCCCGGTTCCTGGGTGATGTTCTTGCCACGGCCGCTGCGCGCGGATACCACACGTACCTGGCCCAGCTTTTCGTCGTCCCAGGACACGTAGGTGATTTGCTTGCCGTCGCGGGACCAGCTCGGATAGAACTCAAAGTGCTCATCCTGGCGGGTCAATCGGCGACGTTCACCACTTTTCACCTCCTGAACGTAAATTTTACCCAGTGCCTGGAAGGCGATCTGCTTGCCATCCGGAGACTTCTGCGCCCAGCGAATCATCTTCACATCGAACGCATCCGGCGCCACATCGACCGGGAAGCGCACCGCATCGGCGACCTGCTTGTCGGTTTGGATGTGCGCCACGATTTCGCGTGCGCCGCTCTGCAGGCTGCTGCCGTCGGCGGCGATGCGCAGGAACTTGCCCTTGCTCCACACCACCAGGGACTTTCCGTCGGGCATCCAGTCGTACTGTACGTAGTTGCCGTGAGAGCCGAAGGTTTCCTGTAGATCGCGCTCCAGTTCGGAGTAGATCGGTGTCTCCAGACCGGTGCTCAGGTCTTTCACGAACAACGCGGTATTGAAGTCCTGACGGCGCACGAAGGCCAGTTTTTTACCGTCCGGGGAAGGCATGGGGGAGATAGAGCCGCCGGGGCCGGATACAAAGGTCTCGTCCTTGCCGTCATTCAGGTCATAGCGGTTGATGGCAAAGATCTGTTTGGTGGAGTTCTTGTTGTACTCCCACACGGTGCCCGGCGTGGTGTCGATGGTGTAATAGATGTAACGACCGTCCGGAGAGAACACCGCATCGGAAATGTTCTTCTGCGCGTTATCTCCGCCAAGACGCGCCTTGATCTGGCGCCCTTCACCACCGCCATAGTGGTACATCCAGATCTCACCGGCGGGGATACTGCGGCCGCTCATAAAACCTTTACGCGCCACCAGGTATTGCCCGTCCGGGCTGAAGCTCGGCGCGTGCACCAGATTCTCGCGCTCGGTGGTGAGCTGACGCAGATTGTCGCCAGTGCGATCCATGATCCACACGTTGTCCGCACCGTCGCGGTCACTCACGAAGACGATCGATTTGCCGTCCGGGCTGAAGCGCGGCTGGGTATTCCAGGCAATCTCATTGGTGATCGAGGTGGCCTTGCCGCCATCGATCGGCATCTCATAGATATCACCCAGCATATCGAACAAGATGGTTTTGCCGTCTGGGCTGATATCCAGGTTGCTCCACGTGGTTTCGCGGGTATCCAGCGGAATGGTTTTGAACTCGTAGGGCGGTTTGTTCACGTCCCACTTTTCGGCTTCCTTCTTTGCCTCTTCTGCGGCGGCGGCCAGCGGTAGGGTCAGGGCGAGACTGGCGCCGCCGATCAGGCGTGCCAGCTGGCGGACTTTGGTTTTTATCATTCGGGGCTCCCGGGTTACTGGAGTGGTCTTGTTTCGCGCTATACCTAAACAGGATCGCGCTTCAGGAATTTGCTGACGGAAAAATTACCGCAACGTCGGTAAAAAACAACGCATCGACACCGAATGGGATAAAACTCGGTATATTTACGCTTGACCGAATTTTTGTCTGCGCAATCTGATTGCCACGCTCCAGGGCACCGCTGCCGACCAGGTACAACGGACCACTTGCGGTCATGGACCTGAGCCGTAACAATCCGCACCCAGCAAAATTGATTGGTATCTATCTATAAAGAAGGGTGCTCGATCACACTTTCTTCTGTTGCTAATTCTCCAAGGATCCTCATGGCTATCGACGTTGTCATCCTCGCCGCGGGCAAAGGCACCCGCATGCGCTCCAACCTTCCCAAGGTTCTGCACCCCATTGGTGGCGTGCCGATGCTGGAGCGGGTGATCAATGCGGCCAAGGGGCTCGGTGACGTTGGTATTACCGTGGTTATTGGTCACGGTGCGGATCTGGTGCGTGAGCGTTGCGCCGATAGTGGTGTGCAGTTTGTCGAGCAGACCGAACAGCTGGGAACCGGCCACGCCGTTGCCCAAGCGATTCCGAACTTTCGCAAGGGTGCGACGGTACTGGTGCTCTACGGCGATGTGCCGCTGGTAAAAACCGCGACGCTGCAAAGCCTGCTCGAGGCTTCTGCTTCCGGGCCTGCGCTGCTATCGGTGGTGATGGATGACCCAAGTGGTTATGGGCGTATCGTGCGCGACGGGTCCGGTGCGGTGCAGGCGATTGTCGAGCAGAAAGATGCCGACGCCGACACCCTCAAAATTACCGAAATCAACACCGGCATTCTCGCGGCCCCCGCTGACCTGCTGGCCCAGTGGCTACCGGAACTCTCCAACAATAATGCCCAGAGTGAGTACTACCTAACCGACGTGATCGCGCGCTCCGTGAGCGAGAACATCGCCGTCACCGGTGTGATCGCCGATGACCCCAACGAGGTCGCCGGCGTAAACAGCCGTGCCCAGCAGGCGGAACTGGAGCGTGCGCTGCAGGCAGAAAATGCCGAAGGCCTGATGGCCGCCGGCGTCACCCTGCTTGATCCTGCGCGTCTCGATGTACGCGGTACTCTTTCTTGCGGCGCAGACGTTTGCATCGACATCAACTGCGTGTTCGAAGGAGAGGTCACTCTCGGTGATGGCGTAAAGATCGGAGCCAATTGTTTGCTGAAAAACTGCCAGTTGGCGGCGGGCACAGTGCTGGAGGCCAATTCGATAATTGAAGATGCCAATGTCGGTGAAGCCTGTACCATTGGTCCCTTCGCGCGTCTGCGCCCAGGGACCGAGTTGGCTAACGGAGCAAAAGTCGGCAATTTCGTTGAAACCAAAAAAGCCAAGATCGGCCTTGGCAGCAAGGTGAATCACCTGTCTTATGTCGGCGATGCGGAAGTCGGAGAGGGCGTGAATATCGGCGCCGGCACCATCACTTGTAATTACGACGGCGTAAACAAATCCAAAACCATTATTGGCGATGGCGCCTTTATCGGTTCCAATTCGGCGCTGGTGGCGCCGGTAACCATCGGCTCTGGTGCGACCATCGGCGCCGGATCAACAATTACCCGTGAAGTGAGTGCTGACGAACTGGCTGTGGCCCGTGGCAAGCAGCGAAATATTGGTGGCTGGCAGCGGCCCACCAAGAAGTCCTGATCTTTCATTAGAAGCTTTATTTGCCTAAGTGGCGTCCAAGCATCCGGTAGTCATTTTTGAAACCGCTATGAACCCATCCCTGGGCGCTGCGACGGCGACGTCCCTGTCGCCGACGCTTTCAAAAATGACTACCGGATACTTGGTCTTAGCGTGAGAGCTTTTCGCTTCGTTAGCTGGTTCGGTTGTGAAGTGCACAAGTCGAATTGAAGGCGGATCACTGGGGCTGTGAAAAATCGAACCCCGTAACCTCCAACTACACTACAAGCATCGGAACCCAGGGACCGCGCCGATGCACAAACCCCGCCTGCAACTGCAAGCTTCCTTCGATATTGCCCATCTCCAGTATCTGGATAACCAAGGCAAGGCAACACAGCCGCTACCTGAATTTGCCACACCGGACTGGCTCACCCACTGTTATCGGCAAATGCAGCTGGCCCGGCTGGTGGATGATCGTGCGGTAAAACTGCAGCGCACCGGCCGCCTCGGCACCTACCCTTCCACCCTTGGTCAGGAAGCCATCGGCATCGCTACCGGCAATGCCCTGGATGCCGATGATGTCTATTGTCCCTACTACCGCGAAACCGGCGCGCTACTGGAGCGCGGCGTCACTATCGAAGAAATTCTCGCCATCTGGGGGGGGGATGAACGCGGGCAGAACTTCCAGCATTCCCCCAACGACCTGCCCATCTGTATTCCCATTGCTACCCAAATGCTGCACGCAGTGGGTGTCGCCTTTGCCCTGAAGCAGCGGCATCAACAGGAAGGCGCGCCGTTGCAGGCAGCCGTCGCCAGCAGTGGCGAGGGTGCGACTTCTAAAGGCGACTTTTACGAAGCAATGAATCTCGCCGGGGTATGGAAGCTGCCGGTGGTGTTTGTGGTGAACAACAATCAGTGGGCCATCTCGGTGCCGCGCCACGGCCAGACGGCCACGCAGACAATCGCGCAAAAAGCCGTTGCTGCGGGGATTCCCGCGCTGCAGGTCGATGGCAACGATATTGTCGCGGTGGCCTGGGCGGTGCGGGACGCGCTGCAACGGGCGCGCAGTGGTGAGGGCCCCGCGCTGATCGAGGCGATTTCCTATCGCCTGTGCGATCACACCACCGCGGATGACGCCAGCCGCTATCGCAGTGCCGAGGCGCTGGAGCAAGCCTGGCAGTGGGAGCCGATCCAGCGTCTGGATCGCCACCTACGTGAACAGGGTTTGTGGAGTGATGCCAAACAGCAGGACCTCGATCGTGAGTTGGCCGCAACCATGGAGGCGGCACTCGGCAACTGGCACGCGCGGGTACCCGAGCCGGTTACCGCCATGTTTGATCACCTGTATGCGCAGTTACCGGAGGGCCTCTACGAGCAGTACGACCAGTTGCGCGATGAACAGCAACAGGGGGCCGACGCTTAAATGGGAGAGCAGGAAAAAACGATCACCCTGGTGGAAGCAGTCACCCAGGCGCTGGCATTCGAACTGGCAATCAATCCGGAAGTTGTGGTGTTTGGGCAGGATATCGGTGCGAACGGCGGCGTATTCCGCGCAACCGACGGATTGCAGGAGCGTTTCGGCGCGGCGCGCGTACTGGATACACCACTCGCCGAAACCATGATCGCCGGCGTCGCCGTGGGCATGGCCACGCAGGGGCTGCGCCCGGTGGCCGAATTCCAGTTTATGGGGTTTATCTACCCAGGCCTCGACCACATCCTCAGTCACGCCGCGCGTATGCGCAACCGCACTCGCGGTCGGCTCAGTTGTCCCATCGTATACCGCGCACCGTATGGCGGTGGCATTCACGCACCGGAACACCACAGTGAAAGCACCGAGGCAATCTTTGCGCATATTCCCGGTCTGCGCGTGGTGGTGCCCTCCTCGCCGGCGCGTGCCTACGGTCTGCTGCTGGCGTCCATTCGCGACCCAGACCCCGTTTTGTTCCTGGAACCGAAGCGCATTTACCGCGCCGCCAAACAACCGGTACCGGACGACGGCGAAGCTCTGCCGCTGGATCGTGCGTTTGTACTGCGGGAAGGTCATGACCTGACGCTGGTTGCCTGGGGTGCCAGCGTTAAGGAAACCCTCGAGGCGGCGGAGCAACTGTCTGCCGGTGGCATTGAGGCGGAAGTGATCGACCCCGCTACGCTCAAGCCGCTGGATATCCACACGATTATCGATTCCCTGGAGAAAACCCGGCGCTGCGTGGTGGTACACGAAGCCGCGCGTTTTGGTGGTCTTGGTGCCGAGATTGCCGCGCAGATCCAGGAGTACGCCTTCGATGTGCTGGATGCCCCGGTGCAGCGCGTTACCGGCTACGACACGGTAATGCCCTACTACCAGCTGGAAGGCGCGTATTTGCCCGGCGTCGAGCGCATACTCGCCGGGGCCCACAATGCACTGGAGTATTCGCGCTCCGGCCCGAGTTCCTCCAGAAGTGAGAGCGCGTTGAATGGCGGAGCGACGCAGCCATGAAGATCTTCATGCTGCCCGATCTGGGCGAGGGCCTGCCAGATGCCACTATCCGCGAGTGGCTGGTTAGGGAGGGCGACAGGGTTGGTGCAGATCAGCCTTTGGTCACAGTGGAGACCGCCAAGGCCCTGGTGGAGGTGCCATCGCCATACGCCGGCGTGGTGGAAAAGTGCTTTGTCGCCGAGGGCCAAACCCTGAACACAGGCCAACCGCTGATCGGCTTTAAACAGGACAAAATAGCGCAAACGGTGGAGAAAACGCCCGATACTGGCACGGTTGTCGGCAAAATCGAAGCCGGGGGGCAGGCCCTGGCGCGCGAACATCGGCGTCCCTCTAACCGCCCACGCAGTGCCACGCCGGCGGTGCGCGCGCTGGCGCGGCAACTGGGTGTGGATCTTTCCAGGCTTCATCCCGCCGGTTCCCGTTTCACTGAAATCGAAGTGCGCGCTGCCGCCGCTGGGGCAGTGGCGCCGACACGGGAACACGCACTGCCGCAATCCGATGCCGCTGCCGTTGCGACAAAAGTCGCGGCCGCCGTCGCAGAACCTGCGCGCCGCGCCATGGCCATGGTAATGGCACAGAGCCGCGACCAGGTCTGCCCCATGACCCTGTGCGATGAGGTGGACATCTCGCGCTGGCCCAAAGGCTCCAATGCGACCATGCGCCTGCTGCGGGCCATGGCCGAAGCGGCTTCGGCAGAGCCGAACCTCAATGCCCACTTCGTAAACGACGCCTTGCAACCGCAGACCCCGGTCAACGTGGGGCTCGCGGTGGATGCATCCAAAGGCCTGTATGTGCCGGTGCTCAAGGATGTCGCGGCACTCTCGCATCAGGATCTGCAGGAAGCGATCAGCCGCTTCAAACAGCAAGCGGAAGATGGCGGGATTCCACAGAAAGATCTGCAGGGCGCCACTATCCATCTATCGAACTTCGGCAGCCTCGCCGGCCGTTTTGCCACTCCGGTGGTGGTGCCGCCGCTGGTCTGCATTGTCGGAGCGGGCCGCGCGCACAAGGCGGTGTTGCCCCACAAAGGTAAGGCGCGGGTGCGCAAGCTGCTGCCGCTGTCCATTACCGCCGACCACCGTGCGGTGACCGGCGGTGAACTCGCGCGCTTTCTGCAGGTAATGCGGGAGCAGCTGGAGTCCGGCGAATAGGCGGGAGAATCACCTTGTGATTTTAACTTTCGTTTTGCTATCCTTTTCTTTCGAAACGAAAGATGTGAGAACATGTCGAAACGTAATACCCAGCAGAGGCGCCACCAGATTCTGAGCCTGATCAACGAGGCTGGCGAAGCCAGTGTCGAAGATTTAGCGCGTCAGTTCGAAACATCGGAAGTTACGATCCGAAAGGATTTGGCAGCCATGGAGGACAGCGGCCTGTTGTTGCGTCGCCACGGTGGTGCCATTCCCCTGCCGCGTGAACTGATGACGGAAGGCACGCTGTCGCACACCAAACGGGCCATCGGCCGCGCCGCCGCAGAATTGATCCGCGATCACAATCGCATTGTGATCGACTACGGCCGCACCACCACCGGCTTGATTCCGGAGCTCAACCACAAGCGCGGTTTGGTGGTGATGACCAACTCCCTGCACGTGGCCAATCAGCTGCGTGAGCTGGAAAACGAGCCCACCCTGCTGATGACCGGCGGCACTTGGGATCCGCACTTCGAGGCGTTCCAGGGGCAGGTGGCCGAGCAGGTATTGCGCGGTTACGACTTTGACCAGGCCTTTATCGGCGCCGATGGCATTGATCTCGAGCGGGGCACCTGCACATTCAACGAACAGATAGGCCTGTCGCGGGTGATGGCGGATGTCGCGCGCGAGGTGATTGTGATGGCGGAGTCCAGCAAGGTCGGGCGCCGTATTCCCAACCTGGAGTTGAGTTGGGAAATGTTCGGCACCCTGGTCACCGACAGTGGCATTGCAGACAAGGTCTGTGCGCAGCTGGAAAGCCGAGGGCTGCGGGTGATTTGCGCGGACGCCAAGTAGCGCTCGCACAGCAATAAATAATAGAGGTTAACAAGATGTGTGGAATCGTAGGTGCCCTGGGGCAACGCAACGTAACCGGTATCCTTCTCGAGGGCCTGCGCCGGTTGGAATACCGTGGCTATGACTCCGCCGGCGTGTGTCTGGTGAACGGCGACGGCAAATTACAGCTGCGCAAAACCCAGGGCAAGGTTGCCGACCTGGAATCTACGCTGGATGAGAACCCCACTTCCGGTCAGCTCGGTATTGCGCACACCCGCTGGGCCACCCACGGCGTACCCTCCGACAAAAACTCGCACCCGCACGTATCCGGTGACTTCGCCCTGGTGCACAACGGCATCATCGAAAACTACCAGGAACTGCGCGAAGAACTTCTCGCCAAAGGCTACGAGTTCCAGTCGGAAACGGACACCGAGGTCGTGGTACACCTGATTCACTCTCTCGCTAGCGAGGGCCGCAACCTGCTTGAAGCGGTTTCTGATGCCACCAAAAGACTGCACGGCGCCTACGCCCTTGGGGTTGTCTCGGCCAAGGAGCCCGAGCACCTGGTTTGTGCGCGACTGGGTAGCCCACTGGTGATTGGCGTCGGTATCGAGGAAAACTTTATTGCCTCCGACCCCATGGCCCTGCAACAGGTGACCGACCGCTTTATTTTCCTCGAAGAGGGCGACCTGGCCGAGGTTACCCGTGACGCCATTGCGATCTGGGATAAAGCTGGTGAAGAAGTCAGCCGCCCGGTGAACAAGTTGCAAGGCGGTCACGACGCTGCGGACAAGGGCCGCTATCGCCACTATATGCAGAAGGAAATCTTCGAGCAGCCCAAGGTGGTGGAAGCGACCATGGCCGGGCGCATCGGCGAGCATTCGGTACTGTCTCAGGCACTGGGTACTGCCGCCAACGAAATTCTGCCGAAAGTAAAACAGGTGCAGATTGTTGCCTGCGGTACCAGCTATCACGCGGGACTGGTTGCGCGTTACTGGATTGAGGACTGGGCCGGTGTGCCCTGCTCCGTAGAAGTGGCCAGCGAAATCCGCTACCGCAAGACTGCGGTGCGCCCCGGCACTTTATTTGTCACCATCTCCCAGTCGGGTGAGACTGCCGATACCCTGGCCGCCCTGCGCCAGGCCAAAGAGCTGGGCTATCTCGCCTCCATGACTATCTGCAACGTGCCGAACAGCTCACTGGTGCGTGAGTCCGAGTTGCACCTGATGACTGAAGCGGGCCCGGAAATCGGTGTCGCCTCCACCAAGGCCTTCACCACGCAGTTGGTCGCGCTGCAAATTTTCTGCATCGCATTGGCCAAAGCCAATGGCATGGATGGCGACCGCGAAGCGCAGCTGATCAGTGCTTTGCACCAGTTGCCGAGACTGATGGAAAAATTTACCGGGCTGGACGCGCTGGTAAAGGCAACCAGTGAAGCCTTTGCGGAGAAAAATCACGCGTTGTTTCTGGGGCGCGGTGTGGAATACCCGATCGCCCTGGAGGGCGCACTCAAGCTCAAGGAAATTTCCTATATCCACGCCGAGGCTTACCCCGCCGGTGAACTCAAACACGGCCCGCTCGCTCTGGTCGACGCGGATATGCCGGTTATCGTCGTTGCCCCTAACGACGAGCTACTGGAAAAGCTGAAATCCAATCTGCAGGAAGTGCGCGCGCGCGGCGGCGAGCTATTCGTTTTTGCCAGCCCCGAGGCCGGGTTCCACAGCGAGGAAGGGCTCACCGTGGTAGAGGTGCCGGATGCACCGGAAAGTCTGCAGCCCATTCTGTATACGGTGCCGCTGCAGCTGTTGAGTTATCACGTGGCGCTGCTGAAAGGCACCGATGTGGACCAACCGCGCAACCTGGCGAAATCGGTGACTGTGGAATAGCTATTGCCTTTCGTATGTGTGCAAATGTTCCCAAAATGGGAGAAGCCCGCGCAATATTGTGCGGGCTTTTCTTTATCCGGATATTTTCTTTCCATCCTCATTGCGATCCACAGGTAGGGTTATCATCCCGTTAATCATATCTGCTTCAGGTCACTCTTATGTACATACCGTCCTTTGCATCAATCAATCCTGCTTTACTGATAATTGACGTACAGCAGGCCATTGATCACTTCGATGTGGGTACACGAAACAACCGGGATGCGGAACAGTGCATCGCGCAACTTTTACATCAATGGCGCCAGTGGAGCAAACCCGTGGTCCACGTGCGCCATGCCTCCAGAAGCAGTGATTCCCCTTACCATGCGGATTCACCATTCTTTGCCTTTAAGTCGGAAGTGACTCCGGTGACGGGTGAGAAGGTGGTGACCAAATCCGAAAACTGCGCGTTTATCGATTCAGAACTCGATGCCTACCTCAAGCGTGAACAGGTTACCGAGTTGGTTATCTGTGGTGTGCTGACCAACAATTCCGTGGATGCGACCGTGCGTGTTGCTGCAGGCCTTGGCTACCGCGTTTATTTACCGCAGGATGCAACCGCAGCGTTTCCCCTGCAGACCCTGAATGGCAAGCAATTTTCTGCGGAAGATGTGCACTGGATTTTCTTGAGTAATCTGGACGGGGAGTATGCGCAGGTTGTTGAGACTGCGTCTATTCTGTCGACCTTGCCGGACTGAACCTTGATCTAGCATAAAAGAAATCGGCAACGCTATCTGCGCTGCCGATTTCGTGTTTACCGTTATTGCTTGTCGAAGCGATTACTTGCTCGGCATCAATACACCATCGATCACATGCACCACACCATTTGAATTCATGATGTCTGCCTGAACAACGTTTACGGTATTGCCTTTTGCATCGGTTACGGTGACTTTGTCGCCCATCATTTTCAGGGTAAGTTCATCACCTTCCACCGTCTTCACTTTCGCATGGCCACCACCTTGCTTGATGAGTCCCACTACCATTTCTGCAGTGGCTTTGCTGGGGACGACATGGTACGTGAGGATTTTTTTCAGTTTGTCCTTGTTTTCCGGTTTCAGCAACATTTCCACGGTACCCGCGGGTAGCGCGGCGAAGGCATCGTTGGTAGGGGCAAATACCGTAAACGGGCCGTCGCCTTTTAGTGTGTCGACCAATTCAGCGGCTTGAACTGCGGCAACTAAGGTGGAAAGCGCTTCTGCATTTGCAGCGTTCTCCGCGATCGTTTTACCTTCATCTGCATAGGACGACGCACTTAGAAGTGCAACGAGTACAAAGGGTGCGAGGATAAGCTTGGCGGGTGAAAAGCTAAAGCGCGTCATAAAAACCTCCGCGTGAAAGCCAAATAAGTAGCCGAACCGGGGTTAGCCGGAACAGTGGAGGAGTATAGGGTGGTACTTAATCTATCCACAGCGGGGCAATTGACCTTCGAAAATCGCCAAATCCGGAGCACTGTCTAATCGGTTGTCACAATATACCTGGACATCACCAGGCCAATACCGCCTGTCTATTCTGATTTTCAATTTCTCTGCAATGACACGAATGGCTGGTTGGCTAGACACTCCTCTTGTAGCGGCTACTTTTGAATGAGCGAAATAGAGACCTTGCTTAAAGGAGCAGCCGTGTTTGAGCATTTAGACGCCGTCTTTCTGGCGCGAGTGCAGTTTGCGTTCACCGTATCATTCCATTTCATATTCCCCGCATTTTCCATTGGCCTGGCGAGCTACCTTATGGTGCTGGAGGGGTTGTGGTTGAAGACTGGGCGAGGGGTCTATGCCAATTTATACCGATATTGGCTGAAGATCTTTGCGGTTGGTTTTGGAATGGGTGTTGTTTCCGGCATTGTGCTGTCTTATCAGTTTGGCACCAATTGGTCTGAATTCTCTCACAAGGCCGGCCCGATCATTGGTCCCTTAATGGGTTACGAGGTGATTACCGCATTTTTCCTCGAGGCAGGATTTCTCGGGGTAATGCTGTTTGGGATTACCAAAGTCGGGAAACGACTGCACTTCTTTGCTACGTGCATGGTAGCACTGGGAACTTTCATTTCGGCATTCTGGATCCTGTCGGTCAACTCCTGGATGCAGACACCAGCGGGCTTCGCCCTGAATGAGGCTGGGCAGTTTATTGTCGAAAGCTCCTGGTGGGATGTGATTTTCAATCCGAGCTTCCCGTATCGATTGACACACACGGTGATCGCCGCCTACCTCACCACGGCGTTTGCGGTTGGTGGTGTCGGCGCTTGGCATCTACTCAAGGACCGCGCCAATATCGGGGCGCGAAAGATGTTCTCAATGGCAATGTGGATGGCGGTAATTGTTACCCCAATCCAAATCGTGGTCGGTGACTTTCACGGATTGAATACACTGGAGCACCAGCCAGTAAAGGTTCTGGCTATGGAGGGTGATTTTGATCCCAGTCCCAATGGCGCGCCACTTGTTTTGTTTGGTGTGCCGGATGTAGACGCTGCAACCGTACGCTACGCGTTGGCAATCCCCAAACTCGGTTCACTCATTCTGAAGCATGACCCCAATGCGCCCTTACCGGGGTTGAAGGACTTCCCGCGCGAAGAATGGCCGCCAGTGGCCGCCATATTCTGGTCTTTTCGTATCATGGTAGCGATAGGTTTTGCGATGTTGGCGCTCGGCATCTGGGCACTGGTAGCGCGCTATCGCAAACGTCTGTTCGCGTCGCGCGCATTGCATCGCACTGCGGTTTTCATGGGACCCGCAGGCTTTGTTGCGGTAATCGCAGGTTGGATTACTACGGAGGTCGGGCGTCAGCCATATACAGTTTATGGCCTGATGAAAACCGCCGAGTCCGCTTCGCCCCTCGATGCACCCGCTGTGGCGGTTTCCCTGATTGCTTTCATCGTGGTCTATTCGGCGATTTTTGGTATGGGGATTTATTACCTGCTGCGATTAATGGCGAGCCCTCCACATCGCGGCGAGACGGAGCCGCCCAATGTGCCGACCTATGCTGCCGGCATTACGCCCGCTTCCAGCCTGGAGGCACCCGCCTCACATCACTCGGGAGGTGCCGATGGAACATCTTGATCTGCCACTGATTTGGGCGGCGCTAATTTGCTTCGCCATTTTCGCCTACGTGGCATTGGATGGCTTCGATCTTGGTGTCGGTATTCTGTCCCCGGTGCTTGAACCGGGGCAAGAGCGGGATCAGGCTATTAACTCGATTGCACCTTTCTGGGACGGTAATGAGACCTGGTTGGTAATGGGAGGCGGTGGTTTACTTGCGGTATTCCCCCTCGCCTATGCGATTATTTTGCCTGCCACATATCCGCTGATGATTGCGATGCTACTGGGGCTGGTATTCCGTGGGGCTGCGTTTGAATTCCGCTGGCGGGACCCGAGGCATCAGCCGCTATGGGATCTGGTGATTAACGTTGGTTCGACCGTAGCCGCATTAGCGCAGGGGATTACCATCGGGGCAATACTGCAGGGTATCGAGGTCGAAAATAACGCTTATTCAGGTGGTTGGCTGGACTGGCTGAGCCCGTTCAGTATGCTTACTGGTATCGCAGTCGTTGTGGGTTATGCATTACTCGGTGCGACCTGGTTGATCCGCAAAACCGAAGGGGGATGCCAGCGTCATGCCCATCGCCTTGCCTACTGGCTGGCGAGTGCCACTGTTGTTGCGATCATTGCAGTGAGTGTGGCAACGCCATTTCTGCACAACGACTACTGGCGACGCTGGTTTGAAATGCCTCAGGTATTACTCACTGCGCAGGTGCCGCTGCTCGTGGCTATTTGCACCGCAGTGCTTTTCTGGAGTTTGAATAGAGGGCGCGAGCTGTTGCCGTTTGTCATGGCATTGGCTCTGTTCCTTTTAGGTTTTATCGGGCTCTGTATCAGTATCTACCCCAATATGGTTCCGCCGTCGATTTCGCTTTGGGAGGCGGCTGCGCCACGAGATAGCCAGTTGTTTCTGCTGGTGGGTGCGGTGTTTATTATCCCGGTCATCCTCGCCTATACCGGCTGGGCTTACTGGGTGTTTCGCGGCAAGGTAGGTACGGAGGGTTACCATTGATGAAAATTGAAGCAGCCGCGCGGAAGCGGTTGGGTTGGATGGTGCTGATTTGGGCGACTAGTGTGGCTGCGCTCGGTAGTGTCTCCCTTGTGCTCAGGTGGTGGCTTGGCAGTTAAAATTGGTGCTTAAAACCCTATGAAGAATTTTTTAACTCGCCTCGTCATTGCGGCCAGTGTTTTTCTCACAAGCTGCACCGGTATCCCCGAGGGGGTTACACCGGTGGAGAATTTTACCCTCGATCCTTACCTCGGGCGATGGTATGAAATTGCGCGCCTGGATCACTCTTTTGAACGGGGCTTAACTCGAGTGACTGCCGAGTACAGTATGCGTGAAAACGGCGGTGTCAGAGTGGTCAATCGGGGGTTCGATGCCGAGAAAAGCAAATGGCAGCAGGTAGAGGGCAAGGCATACTTTGTCGGCGCGCCCAATGTCGGCCACCTGAAGGTCTCCTTCTTCGGCCCCTTCTACGGGTCCTATATCATTTTCGACCTGGATCAGGACTATCGCTACGCAATGGTTGCGGGACCGAGCCGTTCCTATCTCTGGTTGCTGTCTCGCACGCCGACTGTGGATGAGGCGGTTAAGCAGCGTTTTATAAACCGCGCTGAATCCCTCGGCTTTGATACACGCTCACTGATCTTTGTCGAGCAGGCACCTTAAGGTTCATTATTCCATGACGGAGTGGGTCCCGGGGCATAATCGACGCACAGTTCCGTTGATCTAGTTTTGCCATTTACGCTGGGTAACCGCTCTTTCCGGCGGCGCTCTCCCAGCCTTATCTATACTGCCACTAACGGATGATGAGTTACTCTGAGAGGGTGGTGTGGGCTCTGGTAAGTGCAAAGATGAGCAAGCGCGGGCAGCGACGAGCGCAGCACCGAATTCCCTTGCCAGGCGCAGATTTATCGGGCATCAACTGGTCTTGGGTGCCAGCCTTGTGGGCGGCAGTGTGGCACCGGTTTTCTCTCAGTCGCATCGCTTGCCGGATAGTGCGGAGAGCGCCTTGCACCGCCTGGAAAAATTCTTTTCCGTGTCACAGAAGCTGTTTTATCCCCTGCCCATCGATACCCCATTAGATAGAAGAGTGGCGGCGCGTTTATTGGTAGCGCTGAATGATCAGTACCCAAGCTTCGCACAGCAGCTCGATCTTATACCTGACGAACCCGGTGAAGCTGAACGCCATTCACCGGTAGCGAAACTGATTATCGCGGCTTGGTTTCTCGGTACCGTTGGTCAAACGCTGGTCACCTATGAGCGTGCGCTGATGTATCGGCTCACCTCCGATGCTCTCCCCGTACCCAGCTACTGCACGGGCAAGCCCGGCGATTGGGCCAGGGCCCCACAGCTGAAATTCAAGAGGGTCTAGGTTTGGCGAGCAGGGATGCGGAGTATGTGGTAATCGGGTCGGGGGTGGCCGGTGCGCTGGTGGCCAACGAGCTGGCCAGAGCCGGGAAATCCGTAGTTATTCTCGAGGCGGGGCCGCGCGTTGCGCGCTGGCGCACGGTGGAACGGTTTCGCAACCAGCTGGATAAGTCCGACTTTATGGCCGCTTATCGGTCACCCCGCTGGGCGCCCCATCCGCAGTACGGTGAATTCGCCAACAACTATCTGATCTTCAAGGGCAGCCACAAATTCAAGCAACAGTATATTCGTGCGGTGGGTGGCACCACCTGGCACTGGGCGGCTTCCTGTTGGCGCTTTTTGCCGAATGATTTCAAGTTGAAAAGCCTGTATGGGGTTGGCCGGGACTGGCCGATTGAATACGGTGACCTGGAGCCGTGGTATTACCGCGCCGAGCAGGAACTGGGTGTGTGGGGCCCGAAAGATGAAGAACTGGGTTCGCCGCGCAGCGCGGCCTACCCCATGCAGCCGCTGCCCCTCTCTTACAATGACGCGCGGCTCAAAACGCGCATGAACCGGCACAATCCCGCCTGGAGGGTGGTGACGGAACCGGTGGCGCGCAACAGCCGCCCTTACGATGGCCGACCAACCTGCTGTGGCAATAATAACTGCATGCCGATTTGCCCAATTGGCGCCATGTATAACGGCATCGTGCATGTGGAAAAAGCCGAGGCCAATGGCGCAGAGTTGATTGACAGCGCTGTGGTCAACAGGCTGGTGACCGAGGGCGACCGAATTGTCGCTGCGGAATACAAGGACCCGCGCGGCAAACGTCATCGTGTCACCGGCAAAAAATTTGTGCTTGCGGCGAATGGCATCGAAACGCCCAAACTTATGCTGCTTTCCGCGGCGCGCAACCATCCGAATGGGGTCGGCAATCGCTCGGACATGGTGGGGCGCAACCTGATGGATCATCCGGGCACCGGCGTCCACTTCTACGCCGATGAACGGTTGTGGCCCGGGCGTGGGCCCCAGGAAATGACCTCGGCCATCGGTTTTCGCGACGGAGCATTTCGCAGCGAGTACGCCGGCAAGAAACTGCATCTGTCGAACGGCTCTGCGATACACAAAGCGACCGAGGCGGTACTGCGAAATTCTGGGACGATGGATGTACTTGGTGTCACCGAGCAACTGCGCGAGCGTGCCGCCACCTATGTGGAGTTCAATAGTTTCCACGAGATCATGCCCCAGCCACAAAATCGCATTCAGCCCAGCAGCACTGAAAAAGACGCCAGCGGCATTCCGCGTCCGGAAATTACCTACGCGATCGATAACTATGTGGTGAAAAGCGCTGCACATACCCGTGAACTCTACACAGAAATCGCCAAGCTGATGGGTGGTAGCGAAGTCACCTTTGCCGACGATTTTGCCCCCAACAACCACATCACAGGCACCACGATTATGGGTAGCCGCGCGACGGACTCGGTTGTCGACAAGGACTGCCGAACCTTCGACCATCCCAACCTGTTTGTTGCGGGCAGTTCGGTGATGCCTTCCGTGGGTACCGTCAACGTTACGCTGACGATTGCCGCGCTTGCCCTGCGTCTGGCAGACACCCTGCTCAGGGAGGGTTGAGCAGCAATGCACCGGCGTCTTCTCTGGCTTTATGTAATCACCATCGCCCTCGCAGGGAGTCTGTTGGCGGGCTGGCATGCGGTTGCGCAAGAAATCTGGGATGAAGCTGCGGCCGCCTCCGTGAATAAAGAGCTGAACCGCGCCGATCTGATTGAGAAGGGGCGTTACCTTTCGGTTGCCGCTGATTGCAAAGCCTGCCACACCGCAGAGGGTGGGTCTGTGTATGCCGGTGGGCGTGCACTGCATGTGCCGCTCTTGGGGACACTGTATTCAAGCAACATCACGCCGGATATTGCCACCGGTATCGGCGGCTGGACCCTTCAGGAGTTTGACCGGGCGCTGCGTGAAGGCATTGGTAAGGATGGGCGCAACCTGTATCCAGCGATGCCATATGTTTCCTACGCGAAGATTATCGATGAGGATATCAAGGCGCTGTATGCCTATTTTCTGTTCGGCGTCGCGCCGGTACATGAAAGACCTCCGCCAAACAAAATCCCGCAATTGCTCAGCGCGCGCTGGCCACTCTATTTTTGGAATTTGTTGTTTACACCCAACAAACCCTTTGAGCCGAACCCGCAGAAAAGTGATGCTTGGAACCGCGGTGCTTACCTCGTACAGGGGCCAGCCCACTGCGGCGAGTGTCATACGCCCCGCGGGCTGGCCTTCCAGGCAAAAGCGTTTGACGAAACCAAGAAAGGATTCCTCGCCGGTGGCCCGGTGCTGGATGGTTGGGAGGCGTACAACATTACGCCGGATCCAATCGGCGGTATTGGCAAGTGGACAGAAGAGCAGCTCACACAGTATCTAAAGACCGGTCATGTAAACCGCCTGGCCCAGGCCGGCGGCTCCATGGCGGAGGCTATCGAAAATAGTCTTGCCAACATGCACGACAGTGACATAGCGGCCATCGTGACTTACCTGCGGGACATCCCCCCCGTAAAAGGCAGAGTCAGAATGCCACGGCAGAGCCTCGGCAACCCCGCCACTGACGTAGTCATCCTGCGCGGTAACCCCTTGTCGCGGGATATTGATCCGAGAAAAAAGGCCGATGGTGCGCGACTGTACCTGGGATTTTGCGCGACCTGCCACGGGGTGGACGGAACCGGCAGCAAGGATGGTTATTATCCATCGCTGATTCGGAACTCAACCGTTGGCGCGAAAGACGATCACAACTTGCGTCAGGCAATACTGGAAGGTATTAGCCGCACCATTGATGGTGAAGAAAAAATGATGCCTGGGTTCGCCAACAAAATGGACGAGGAGCAACTCAAGAGGCTGATGAATTATTTGCGCGCGCAGTTTGCCGTACCTCCCCGGCAAACGCCGGAACCGAATAACTGATTATTGGGGTCGCACGAAATGCATCGACTGGAAAATAAAGTCGCGCTGGTTACCGGCGCCGCCAAAGGTATCGGGCGCGCCGTTGCCGAGCTGTTTGCACAGGAGGGGGCGACGGTCATTCTCAGCGATATCGACGATGTCCGGGGCCAGGCGGTGTGCTCTGAAATTGGCGGCGCCGCCCACTATATCCATCTGGATGTGGCTGACGAGTCCCAATGGGATTCAATTTCCAGCGCCATTGAGCAACAGTTCGGCCGGCTGGATATTCTGGTCAACAATGCGGGTATAACCGGTTTTATGGAAACCGAGGGTCCCTTTGATCCGGAGAACTTCAATCTGCCAAGCTGGCAGAAAATCCACCAGGTCAATGTGGAGGGTGTGGCGATGGGTTGCCGGGCAGCGATCAAGCTGATGAAACAGGCCGCGCATGGCAGCATCGTTAACTTGTCCTCGCGCTCGGGGAATGTGGGGATTCCCGGTGCTGCGGCCTATGCATCGAGCAAGGCCGCGATTCGCAACCACACCAAATCGGTCGCCCTGTATTGTGCGCAACAGGGGTACCGCATTCGCTGTAACTCGATTCACCCCGGCGCCATCCTCACCCCGCTGTGGGATTCGATACTGGGCCAGGGTGCTGAGCGTGCGGAGGCGATTGCGAAAATCGCAGCCGATATTCCCCTGCGCACCATGGGCGAGCCGATGGATGTGGCCTATGCCGCGCTGTATCTCGCATCGGATGAGTCCAAATATGTCACCGGCACCGAGCTGGTGGTCGACGGCGGTATCCTGGCGGGCAGCACTGCATCACCGAAAAAGAAGTAACTGCCCCGGAAAATGCTGTGTCTATAGTGGTTTCGATCTTGGAATTGCCCACAGCAACCCATCGGTAATCAGTGTCGGAAACACACTCACGTGGTATTCCTCTGGTATCACCTTGGTTGTGACCTCAAGACCGGCGTATTCCCGCGATACCAATTGCTGTTCAAACGCGAGCATGTCGTCGACCATGGTGAAATGGCTGTGCGGTTTACCGTTTTCGTATTCGCCGATCACCATCATCACCCGCGCATCCAGTGCCTTGTGCCGCTTGGCATAGCGGGATTCCATCTCAAAGATCACCTTGTTGTCGTACCACAGGGATGGGCTGCCGAGGATGTAGTAGTCGAACGCTTCGGGCTGATCGAACAGAATCGATGCACCGAGCAGGCCACCGAAGGAGTGCCCCACAAAAATCTTTTTGTGCGGATGGATACGGTAGTGTTTGCTGAGATAGGGGAGCACCTCGTCGGCGAGAAAGCGGATGTATTTTGCCGATTGACCGGAGGCCCGGCGCGCGGCCTCAGAGTGGCCACCTTTTTCATAGGGTGATGGGGTCGGTGTGTAATCGCGGGTGCGGCTGAGCCCGCCGTTATCGCCCTTGGAGTAGGACACGCCTACCAGCACCACGTCTTCAATTTTTTTGCCGTGGTCGCCGAGCTGCCGGGTGATACTGCTGATCAACGGAAATGCATAGTCCGCGTCGTTGACCAGCACCAGTGGGTATTGCTGCTCGGTGTTGTGGAAAGAACGCGGCAGCTTGATGAACAGCTCGTAGTCTTTGCCGTTGGCTTGCGAGTGGATATCCACCACCTGCGAGCCCTTGATTGTGTATGGTTTGATCGCATACGGTTTGGACTCGGGACCTTGGGGGCTTTCCGTTTGGGCAGAAGTGAAGCTTGTCAGCGTGGCAAGCCCGCCACACAGCAGCAGGCGGGCAAAAATATTTTTCACGGCGCAGTCTCGTTATTGAATTTTTTAGAAAATGATCCCGCTCAGATCAATTGCACCGGTATAAGTTCCTGTATTAAAGCCCCGGCTGCACCGCCTTTTTTCCTTTCTTCTGCTTGCGCTGCGTTTGATTGCTATCGCCGTCGTCCCAGTGGTGATCCAGGTGCAGGTCGGGATCCCGCCGGTCTTCCTGCAGTGCCTGCAACAGTTGTTCGCGATAGATCTTGGTCTGGGCAATATGCTGGGATTCATCGCGCCAATACGGGAACAGCGACTCCAGCATGCGCTGGTCGTGCTGTTTGAATTTGCGCGCCGCGCGCAGGGCCTGGTGCTTGGACAGTCCCAGCAACTGCAGCGCGCCCGCGCCGATTTCGATGGCGCTGTCGACGGTCTCGCGGTAGATATACTTCACCCCCGCTTCCATCAACGCATATTGGTGCATGCGGTTGCGTGCACGGGCAAGGATGGTGAGGTGCGGGAAGTGCTTCTGAATGCGTGCAATGATATCCAGCGATGCCGCCTGATCGCTCAGGGTGAGGATGATGAGCTTGGCGTTGTCGGCGCCGGCGGCATGCAGCAAGTCGCCGCGGGACGCATCACCATAGTAGGCCCTGATGCCATAACGGCGCACCATCTCCAACTGCTCCGCATTGTGTTCCAGCAGGGTTGTCTCGAAACCACAGGCATTGATCATGCGCCCGGTAATCTGTCCATAGCGGCCGTAACCGATGATGATTACTGGCGAGCCGTCGTCGTGCGGGCCACTGTCGGCAACATCCGGTAGCTGCGGGCCGGAGAAGAATTTTGGCTGGATCAATTGCTCGTAGGCCAGCAGCAACAGTGGGGTGAACGCCATCGACAGTGCAATCAGCGCGATCAGAATACTGCTGACATCCGACGGCAACACGTGGTTCTGGCTGGCGTAGGCCAGCAGTACAAAACCAAACTCACCCGCCTGTGCCAGTGACAGTGCAAACAGCCAGTCCTCCCCTTTCGCCATGCCGCGGAAGCGCGCCAATGCGAACAGAATGATGAACTTCACCAACACCATCAGTAGCAACAAGCCGAACAACAGCAACGGCTGCTGCATCACCAGTGCCAGATCCAGGGTGGCGCCCACCGCCAGGAAGAAGAGCCCTAGTAGCAAGCCTTTAAACGGCTCGATATCCGCCTCCAGCTCGTGGCGGAATTCGCTCTCCGCCAGCACCACGCCGGCAATAAAGGTACCTAGCGCCGGTGACAGTTCCAGCCAGCTCATCAGCGCGGCGGCACTCAGTACGATCAACAGCGCGCAGGCGGTGAACAGCTCGCGGGTGCGGGTGCCCACGACAATGCGCAGCAGCGGTGTCAGCAGGTAGCGCCCCGCCAGAATCAGCCCGATCACCGCACCCAGCACCGCGAACGCGTAGCTCCAGCCCTGCAGGTCGTTGGGATCGGGGGCAACTTCTACCGTCGCTAGCAGGGGCAACAGGGCGAGAATGGGAATTACCGCGATGTCCTGAAATAGCAGCACGCTGAATGCGTTGCGTCCGCCCTCGGTCTTCAGCAAATTTTTTTCCGACAGGGATTGCAGCACTATAGCGGTGGAAGATAGCGCCAGTATCAGACCGACCGCGGTGGCACTGCGCCAGTCAAAGCCAAACAGGGCGATGGCCAGCCCGGATACCGCCAACGCAGTCAGCAGCACCTGGGCGCCGCCGGTACCAAAAATCGCCCCGCGCAGTGCCCACAGTTTCCTGGGTTGCAGCTCCAGGCCAATCAGGAACAACATCAGGGCGACGCCGAATTCGGCGAAGTGCAGTTCATCGCTGGTATCGCCCACCAGACCGAAGGCGTGGGGGCCGATCAGTACGCCAGCAACCAGATAGCCCAGTACCGAGCCGAAGCCAAGCCGTTTGGCCAACGGTACCGAGATCACTGCGGCGCCGAGAAAAATGACGGCCTGAAGTAAAAAATTATCTTGTGCCATAACGCTGTTTTGAATTGTGTGTGCGGGTTATGGATGCCCCCCGGCATCCAGTGGTCTTGGAGCTGGTTGTCTATTGTCCGTTGCGCTTATTGCGCCTGTTGCCCCGCTTTCGGGGGTGGCGCGTTGCTGGAAAAATTCGCTTCGCGACTGCGGCGTATCAGTGGGGCAATGGTGGAGCCCTGAACCACAATAGAAAAGAGTACCACGCCGTAGGTCATAACCACCCACAGGTGGCGCAAGTCCTGGCTGTTCCCCCCATCCTCGCTTCCGATCTGAACGCCAGACGGAATCGACATCGCCAGTGCCAGCGCCAGACCACCGCGCAGCCCACCCCAGATCAGAATACGTTCGGTATAGGGGTGGTACCTGCGGTGGCGTTTCAGGAACTGGAAGGGAATGCTCACCGCCGCTATCCGGCCAATCAACACAATCATGATCGCGGCGACGATCATCACGTAGTCGATGGGCTCAAAATTGATCGTGATCAGGAACAGCCCCACCAGCAGGAACAGGATGCCATTTAAGAACTCTTCGGTGATGCTCCAGAAGTTGTCCAGTTCGTGTTGGCTCACCCGCGAGAAACCGTGTTCGCGAGTGAAGTTGCCGATAATGATCCCCGATACCACCATGGCCAGCGCACCGGACACGCCGAGGATATTGGCCGTGGCAAAGCCCGCGGTCGGGATTACCAGGGTGAGCAGTAATTCCAGGCTGTGATCATTGGTGGAGCAGATCAACCAGTGAAACAGCCCACCGATGGCGAGCCCGAGGGCGATACCGCCGAAGGCCTCCACCATAAACAGGTGGCTGATTGCTGGGAACGTTGGCTCGGTGCCCTGGAACGCCAGCGCATACAGCACCGCGAACACCACCATGCCGAAGCCGTCGTTAAACAGAGATTCCCCCTCTACCTGGATCGAAACCTGTGACGGCGCCCTCAGGTTCTTGATGATCGCCAGCACTGCGATGGGGTCGGTGGGGGAAATCAGCGCGCCAAACAACAGGCAGTACACCAGTGGCACCGGCATGCCGAGCAGCCCGAACAGGAAATACAGCAGGTAACCCACCACAAAAGTCGAGATCAGGGTGCCGAAAATTGCCAGTGCGGTAATCTCGATTTTCTGGTTGCGCAGCATATACAGGTCGATATGCAGGGAGCCGGCAAACAGCAGAAAGCCGAGCATGCCCTTCAGCAACAGGTCTTCCAGGTTCATCAGCGGCAGTAATTGCGCCGCCCAGTCGCGCAGCTCGACGATTTCCAGTTTGCCGAGACCGGTAACGATCAGCGACAGCGCGAGGGAGCCGGCGGTAATCGCAATGGTGGTCTGGGTGCGGAGTACATACTGGTTGAGAAATCCGAGGAAAACGGAGGCCGCGGCAATAAAACAAAAGGTGTAATAGACATCCATGTGAGCGCGGAATCTCCATACCGGATTGCGTCAGGTTTGCAGGGCGCGTGGATCGTGCCCTGCAAAGCGCAGTAATGCGAGCGCAATATCCCGGCTGAATTTAATCGGTCAGGGTGCCGTTATTGTAGTCGCGCACAGCCTGCTCGATTTGCTCGCGTGTGTTCATCACAAAGGGTCCGTAATGGGCGATGGGCTCATTCAGCGGATTGCCGTGCAGGATCAACACACCCGCTTCCTCAGCGGCGCGCAGCTGCAGGGCTTCACCTGCGCCGAACAGCACCAGGTTGCCACGGTCCACCACGCCGCGTCCGGTATCCAGTGAACCGCGGTAGATATACACCAGCACCGTGTGTGCTGCCGGCAGCGGCAGGCTGACCTCGGCACCGGCCGCCAGGCGCAGGTCGGCGACCGCTGCGCTGGCCGAGGTGTCGAGCAGGGGCGCGCATTCCGGTTCACCGGCGACCTGCCACTGGCCCGCGATCAGGCGGATCATCGAGCCCTGCGCATCGAGGGTGACCTCGCGCACCTGCTCCGGTTGCACATCGCGCCAGTCCGGGTCGGCCATCTTGTCCCTGGCCGCCATATTGATCCACAACTGAAAGCCGTGCATGCCGCTGTCGCCTTGCGAGGGCATCTCCGAATGGATAATGCCGCGCCCGGCACGCATCCACTGGGCGCCCCCCTGGGAGATTGCGCCGCGATTGCCCAGGTGGTCCTTGTGCTCGAACTCACCACTCAACATATAGGTGAGGGTCTCGATACCGCGGTGCGGGTGCGGTGGAAAACCGGCGATGTAGTCGTCGGGGTTTTCTGAGCGGATTTCGTCGATCATCAGGAAGGGACTGAAGTCCGCAGACTGGAAGCCCGCGACGCGATGAATTTTTACGCCGGCGCCATCCGCGGAGGGATGTCCCGCCACTACCCGCGCTGCGGGGCGGATGCCGATGATATTTGCGCTGTTCTGTGTGACGTTTTGCATGGTTATGCTCCTCCATTTCCGGCAGTATAAGCCGATAAAATCGCCTGAAAATGGCAAAAAATCGCAGCTAATATTCGAACAAATTGATAGATCAATCGCAGCGCACTTCGAGCGCATCGGTTTTGATCCCATTGGACAAGGGAAAGTCTATGGCCAAGGTAACTTTGGAACAGTGGCGCATGTTTCAGGCGGTGGTGGAATACGGTGGCTTTTCGCAGGCCGCAGAAGCCGTGCACAAAAGCCAGTCTTCCATTAATCACGCGGTGCACAAACTGCAGGAAAGCTTGGGTATCGCCCTGCTGGAAGTGCGCGGGCGCAAGGCGGAGTTGACCGACGCCGGGCGCGTGCTGCTGAACCGCGCGGGCGGTCTGCTGAACGAAGCCGAGGCACTCGAGTCGGTCGCCTCCAGCCTCGCCGCCGGCACCGAAGCCCAGCTGCGCCTGGCGGTGGATGTACTGTTTGACTACGACGCCCTGCTTACCGCCGTCGAGCGCTTTGCCGAAGTCTATCCACACACGCGCCTGGAAATCCGCGAGACGGTACTGTCGGGCGGCGAAGAGCTTCTGCTGCAGCAGGAAGTAGACTTTATCCTCTCTGCCCGTTCCCCCCAGGGCTTTGTCGGCGAGCCCCTCACGCGGGTGAAATTCCTGCCGGTGGCGCACCCGGATCACCCCCTGCACCACTTGGGCCGCCCGGTAAACCGCGAGGACTTGAAGGCCACGCGGCAGATCGTGATGCGGGACTCCGCACTGAAGAATCGTCAGGACGCGGGCTGGCTTGGCTCCGATGAACGTATTACCGTCACCAATGTGCACACCTCGATCGACCTGATCGAACGCGGCCTGGGATTTGCCTGGCTGCCCGAGCCGCGCATCCGCGATTCGCTCTGTGCCGACCGCCTGTTGCCGCTGCGCACCGAGGAGCCCTGGGAAAGGAATGTAATGGTGTACCTGTTCTTTGCCGACCGCGACTGCGCCGGCCCCGCCGCCAACATGCTGCTGAGCGCCCTGCGTGAAAGCCTGCCGCCACTGGACTGAGATACACCAGAGATTGTGAGACCAGAGTTTGTAATAAATGGAACAAAATAATCGCCCGATCCGCTGGGGCATCATTGGTTGCGGTAATGTCACCGAACTGAAGAGCGGCCCCGCGTTTGCCAAGGTACAGGGCTCTGAGTTGCTGGCGGTGATGCGTCGCGATCCAGCAAAGCTTGCCGACTACGCCGAACGCCACGGGGTGCCGAAGACCTATGCCAATGCCGACGCGCTGATTCAGGACCCGGAAATCGACGCCATCTACGTGGCGACACCGCCGGGCAGCCACCGCGAGTACGCGCTGAAAATTGCCGCCGCCGACAAGCACTGCTGCCTGGAAAAACCCATGGCGCTGAATTTCGCCGAGTGCGAAGAAATCGCCGCGGCTTTCGCAGGCCGCAACGCACAATTGTTTGTCGCGTATTACCGCCGCTCCCTGCCGCGCTTTAATCAGGTCAAGGCGTGGCTGGATGAAGGCAAAATCGGCGACGTGCGCCATATCAACTGGAGTTATGCGCGGCTGCCATCTGACGCGGACCTATCCGCAGACTACAACTGGCGCACCGATCCTGCCGTATCCGGTGGCGGTCACTTTGTCGACCTGGCCTGCCACGGCCTGGACCTGTTTATTTATCTGCTTGGCGATATTCGCGTCGCCAAGGGCATCGCCGTCAACCAGCAAAACCTGTACGACGCCGAAGACGCCGTATCCGCCTGCTGGGTATTCGACAGTGGCGCCACCGGTTCCGGCTTCTGGAATTTCGGTTGCGCCGAATACGGCGATGAAGTGGTGATTCACGGCAGTCGCGGCAGCATCCGCTTTTCTGTGTTTGCCGATGCCCCCCTGGTGCTGGAAAGTGCCAGCGGGTCCGAGCAAGTGGCAATCCCCCATCCGGAGAATATCCAGTTCTTCCATATCGAAAACATGGTCAAACACCTGAATGGCGCAGCGCGCCACCCGGTCGCCGGCGCCGAGGGCGGCAAGGCCTCGCGGGTGATGGACCAGATCCTCGCCGGGCTGGTCGACGAGCGCCGGCGAGGTTGACCAAAGCTTCCAATAATCCCTTCTGGGGAAACATCACGTCAAGGTCCGAAAAAATCGTAGATTCGTGCCGATAATTTGCGATTTTTGTTTCGAAAAGTCGAATTACACTGAACAGCGTTGTCACTCCATACACTTTCCGTCTCGACGGCTATTTACGAGGATTCTGCTATGCAAAACGGTGCACTATGTGATTTCGGCAAACTGATTGGGCGTATTCTTATTTCGGTGATGTTTATCGTTGCCGGCTACAGCAAGATTGGCGCCTACGCGGGTACCCAGGAATATATGGCGGCCGCGGGCGTGCCCGGCATTCTGTTGCCGCTGGTTATTCTGCTTGAGCTGGGCGGCGGCCTGGCGATTCTGTTCGGTTTCTTCACCCGCTGGGTAGCGCTGGCGTTTGCTGTCTTCTGCGCATTGAGCGCCTGGCTGTTCCATAACGTACCGGGTGACCAGATGCAGCAGATCATGTTTATGAAAAACATCACTATCGCCGGCGGCTTTCTGATCCTGGCGTGCGCCGGCGCGGGTAAATTCAGCTTTGATCACGCCATGGCGAAAGTGAAAAACCGCTGATCGCCAACCACAACCTCTACACGGAGCACAATCATGGGACTCTTGGTGAAAGGCGAGTGGAAAGATCGCTGGTATGAAACCGACAAAAGCGGTGGTGAGTTTGAGCGTGAAGCGGCGCAGCTGCGCAACTGGGTGACTGCCGACGGTAGTGCCGGCCCCAGCGGCGAGGGTGGCTTCCCGGCGGAAAAGGGCCGCTACCACCTGTACGTTTCCCTCGCCTGCCCCTGGGCGCACCGCACACTGGTCTTCCGCAAACTCAAAGGACTGGAAGACTACATCACTGTTTCCGTGGTCAGCCCCTACATGCACGAGCACGGCTGGACTTTTAATCAGGAGGAAGGCAGCAGCGGCGACGCGCTGTTTGGCAGCGAATTCCTGCACGAGGTTTACACCCGCAATCGCGGCGATTATTCCGGGCGGGTGACGGTGCCGGTGCTGTGGGACAAGCAGCGCAACTGCATCGTCAGCAACGAGTCGTCGGAAATCATCCGCATGTTCAATACTGCGTTCAACGATCTGACCGGAGATGACCAGGATTTCTATCCCGAGGATTTACGCGGCGATATAGACGCCACCAACGCGCTGGTATACGAAAACGTCAACAACGGCGTGTATCGTGCAGGCTTTGCCACCAGCAAAAAGGCCTACGAGGCGGCGTACCATCGCCTGTTCGAGGTACTGGAGCAGTTGGAGCGCCGCCTGGCGGACAATCGCTACCTCACCGGGGATCGCATCACCGAGGCGGACTGGCGGCTGTTTACTACACTGGTTCGGTTCGACCCGGTGTACCACGGCCACTTCAAGTGCAACAAGCAGCGTCTGGCGGATTATTCGAACCTGTGGGGGTATGTACGCGAGCTGTACCAGCGGCCCGGGGTCGCGGAAACGGTGGATTTCCACCATATCAAAACCCACTATTACGCCAGCCACCGGAACATTAATCCCACCGGCATTGTGCCCGTGGGTCCGGAGCTGGATTACGCGGCGCCCCACGGTCGCGGCTGAGGCGCGGTTCTGGAGCCGGGCGCGATAAACTCGATCAAAACCAGAAAAGGGAACTCTGATGAAGTTGTTTTATTCGCCCGGCGCCTGCTCGCTGTCGCCCCATATCGTTGCCTGCGAGGCGGGTATCGATCTGGAGCTGTGCAAGGTCAACCTGAAAACCAAGGAGATGGATGGCGGTGGCAATTTTGTCGAGGTCAACCCCAAGGGGCAGGTTCCGGCGCTGTTGCTCGAGGGCGGTGAATTGCTGACCGAAGGCCCGGCGGTCGTACAGTTTCTCGCTGAACAGAAACCAGAAAAAAACCTGACGCCACAATACGGCTCGCTCGCATACTATAGAGTACTGGAGTGGCTGACCTTTCTGGCCACCGAAGTCCACAAGACCTTCCTGCCGTTGTTCTGGGGTGGCACCGATGACGAAAAGGCGTTGGCCAGTAAAAAACTCGCCAAGCGCTTTCAGTATATCGAGGGCAATATGGCGGGTGATTACCTGTTGGGCGACGATTTCTGCATCGCCGATGCCTACCTGTTTACCGTGTATAACTGGTGCAAGTTTGTCGAAATCGACACCAGTGCCTGGCCGAAGCTCGCGGCGTTTGCCGCACGCATGTCCCAGCGCCCGGGTGTGCAGAAGGCGCTCAAGGCCGAGGGTTTGATTTAACCCGGGACGTCACTTTCTTTCTGATATCTCGATCGGCCGCCGCGCTTTCGCCACAAACAGCACCAGGCACAGCGCGGCGGCCGAGCAGCACAACATCCCCGCCGCAATCGGCACCAGGGTGCCGGTGTGCACCGCGCTCACGGTGCCACCAAGTACCCCACCAAAGATAAACAGCGACGCGCCGAACAACGCATTGGCGGTGCCGCTGATCGAGGGGAAGAACTCCAGGTAACAGGCCGCCGAATTGGGTGTAATCAGGCCGATGGTGGCCATCGCCAGTACCAACGGAATCATCCACGCCAACAGCGGTTGCTGCGCGCCGTAGTAGAGAGTGCTGGCCAGCAACAAGGCACAGAACACCAGTTGCAGCGCGATACCCGCCAGCAGGATCTGACGGGGCTCGAAGACTTTCAGCAGACGGATATTCAGCTGCACGAGGATCACCAGGCCCAATACGCTGCTGCCGAACAGAATTGGGAAGGTTTGCGGGCTGACTCCGAAATGCTCCATAAACACAAACGGCGCGGTGGTGATGTAGATGAACATGCAGCCGCTGATAAATGCCTGTCCGAACAAGAAGCCCAGTGCCCGTGGGGTGCGAAAAATCTCCGCGTAGCCCTGAAACATACTGTGCGGGGACTGGCGCTGGCGCCGCGCACGGCGAAAGCGCGACACGGTTTCCGGCAGAATGCCGCGTACCAGCACCATCATGGCCAAGCCATATACCAGCAGGAAGATAAAGATCGCTTGCCAGTTGCCAAAGGTCAGCAGGGTGGAACCGATCACCGGTGCTACCATCGGTGCAATCAGCATCATGGTGGCAATCAGCGACATGATGCGTGCGGCCTCGCGGCCGTGGTACAGGTCGCGCACGATGGCGCCGCAAATCACCGTGGCAAACCCGCCGCCTGCGGCCTGGAAGAAGCGCAGCGCCACCAGCATTTCCACGCTGTTGGCAAATAGAATCAGCGTGGTGCTGACGATAAACACGCTAAGGCCAATGGTGCCCACCAGAATACGCCCCCAGCGGTCCGACAGTGGGCCACCAAACAGCTGTCCCAAGGCAAAGCCCAGCAGATAGCTGGAAACCGAGTGCTGCACCTGTGCGACTTCCACGCCCAACGCGACCGCCATCGCGGGAATCGCCGGCAGATAGGTGTCGATGGCAAACGGGGTCAGCGCGACCAGCGCGGCGAGACAGGGAGCGAGCCAGCGCGGCGGGCGGCCGTCGGCGTCGAAGAAATTCGGGGGCATAACAAACCGGTAAATAGGGAAACTACGGGTACAGCGGCAACGCCTGTGGGAGCCCGCGAGCCGATGCTCAAAGCATAGTTATCGGCAGATATTGCCTGCGGGCGGCGGCATAGTAGCGGGCGCGCCCGGCAGATGCCATGGGTGCTGGGGAATATGCGGTGAGTAGTTTTCTAGTAAGGCGGGATAAGCGCTGCCAAGAGCAGCGCGTTCACAGCAGATAGCCGCTTTTTGTACTCTTTTAGTGCTTTTCTTCGCGCAAATTGTACAGGCCCTGCTTCAGCTTCAGCAGGTGTTCCTGCAGCTGCGGGCCCTTGCGCTGGGCCACGCCGATGGCGAGCACGTCGATCACCACCAGGTGGGCGATACGCGAGGACAGTGGGGTGTAGAGTTCGATGTCTTCCTCCACATCCACTTCCAGCGGAATGCTGGATTGGCGGGTCATGGGTGAGCCGCTGGGGCCGAGGCCAATCACCGTGGCGCCCTGCTGCTTGGCCATTTCCATGGAACGTAGCAGCGAGGAGGTGCGGCCGCTCTGGGAAATGGCAACCACCACGTCGCCGGGCTGCATGCTCATGGCGGACATGCTCTGCATATGGTGATCGGAGTGGGCCGCGGTGGCCATCTGCAGGCGGAAGAACTTGTGCTGGGCATCGGCGGCAACGGCACCGGAGGCGCCAAAGCCAAAGAATTCCACGCGCTTGGCGGCGGCGATGGCGGAAATTGCCGCTTCCAGGGCGCGCCCGTCAATCTTGTCGCGCACGTTCAGCAGGGTATCGACGGTAGAGTCGAACACCTTGCGCTTGTATTCGGCGATGGAGTCGGTTTCGGTGACCGCGATCTGGCCAAAACTCGGGCTGGAAGCCAGCTGCTGGGCCAGGTTCAGCTTGAATTCCTGGAAGCCGGAGCAGCCCACGGCGCGGCAGAAGCGCACCACGGTCGGTTCGCTCACCTGTGCTTCAGTGGCGAGATCGACAATACGCATATGAATGATTTCGCCCGGATTGGCGAGGATATATTCCGCAACCTTGCGCTCTGATTTGCGCATGGAACTCAGCTGCTCGCTGATTTTTTGCGTGACTTCCGCTGGCTTCACGACAACACCTTCTATGGTTCAAGTTGTGCAGTTTAGCGGCATGGCTCGGTGCTGGCGAGTGTTGGTGTTGCTTGATCGTGCTCTCGTGGCGGCACTGCCGCCGGGTATGCCTGTGCGAGCACGGGCTAGGCGCCCCCCCTAAACCCATCCCTGGGGGCTCTTCCGCGAGGTCCCTCTCGCGGAAGGTCTCGCACAGGCATACCCGACACCAGCACCTTATCGTCGACCAATGTTGATCCGAAAAACCTGTTCATATAAACAGGTGAATGGCACTTCCTCTGATACAATCCGCCCCATGGACGTATCTGAACTTTTAGACCCCCTCAACGACCCCCAGCGCGAAGCCGTGGCCGCGCCTCCGGGCAATCAATTGGTTCTGGCCGGTGCCGGCTCGGGCAAGACCCGCGTGCTGGTGCACCGTATCGCCTGGCTGATGCAGGTGGAGGGGGCGTCGCCCTACTCCATTATGGCGGTGACCTTTACCAACAAGGCGGCGCGCGAGATGCGCGGGCGTATCGAGGAGCTGCTCGGGGTAAACACCTTTGGCATGTGGGTGGGTACCTTCCACGGCCTCGCCCATCGGTTGCTGCGTGCGCACTGGCAGGAAGCGAAGCTGCCGCAGAATTTCCAGATTCTCGATTCCGACGATCAGCTGCGCCTGATCAAACGGGTGCAGAACGAGCTGGGCCTCGACGAGAAGAAGTGGTCACCGCGGGAATCCCAGTGGTGGATAGGCGCGCAGAAGGATGAGGGAATTCGCCCCCAGTATATTCAGCTGACCGGCGATCCCTGGCTGCAGACCATGGTGCGTATCTACAGCGCCTATGAAGAGGCCTGCCAGCGCGCCGGCGTGGTGGACTTTGGCGAGCTGCTGCTGCGCGCCCACGAACTGCTGCTGAACAACGACGGCATCCTCGCGCATTACCGCCGCCGCTTCCCGTTTATCCTGGTGGACGAATTCCAGGATACCAATACCATTCAATACGCGTGGCTGCGCCTGCTCGCTGGCGACCAGTGTGCCATTACCGCGGTGGGTGATGACGACCAGTCCATTTACGGTTGGCGCGGTGCCAAGATTGAGAATATCCAGCACTTCGAAGCGGATTTGAAGGACGTGCAGACGGTGCGCCTGGAGCAGAACTACCGCTCCACCAGCACCATCCTGAACGCCGCCAATGCGGTTATCGCACACAACTCCGGCCGCCTCGGCAAACAGCTGTGGACCGAGGGCGACAAGGGCGAGCCGATTTCCCTGTATTCCGCCTACAACGAACAGGACGAGGCGCGCTTTATTGTCGAGCGCATTCAGGACTGGGTGCGCGACGGTAACCGCCGCGACAGCATTGCCATTTTGTACCGTTCCAACGCCCAGTCGCGGGTGCTGGAAGAAGGCCTGTTGCGTGAGCAGGTGCCCTACCGCATTTACGGTGGCCAGCGCTTCTACGAGCGCATGGAAATCAAGAATGCGCTGTCCTACATGCGCCTGATGACCAACCGCCACGATGACACCTCATTCGAGCGGGTCGTCAACACGCCCACGCGCGGCATCGGTGCGCGCACCGTGGATACGGTGCGGGCGTTCGCCCGTGAGCACGGCTGTTCCCTGTGGAGCGCCGCAGAAAAAATGCTGCAGCAAAAGGTGCTTGCCGCCCGCGCCGGCAATGCGCTGGCGAATTTCCTCAGCCTGATCGACGCGCTGGACGAAGAGAGCACCGACAAGACCCTCGACCATATCGCCGAGCTGGCCATCGAGCAGACCGGTCTGATCGAATTCCACGGCAAGGAAAAAGGTGAGAAGGGCCAGACTCGCGTGGAGAACTTGCAGGAACTGGTCAGCGCCTGCCGCGGCTTCGACGGTATTCCCACCGCCGATGCCGACGGCGAAACGGTAGACGAGGAGGAAACCCCCCTGCTCAACCAGTTCCTCGACAGTGCCGCACTGGATGCCGGCGAAGGTCAGGCGGACGAGTTTGAAGATGCGGTGCAGTTAATGACACTGCACTCCGCCAAGGGCCTGGAATTCCCGCTGGTATTTATGGCCGGTGTGGAAGAAAACCTGTTCCCGCACAAAATGTCGGCTCAGGAGCCGGGGCGCATGGAGGAAGAGCGTCGCTTGTGTTACGTGGGTATTACCCGCGCCATGCGGAAGCTGTACATCACCTACGCGGAAAGCCGTCGCCTGTTCGGCAGCGAGACTTACAACAAGCCGTCGCGGTTTGTGAGCGAGATTCCGGTGGAGTATATCCACGAGGTGCGCCTGAAAACCGAAATCTCCAAACCGCTGTTCCAGCCTAATTATGGGCGAGTGGGCCAGTTCTCCGATCCGGCCCCGGAGTTCGACGATGACCTGCCTCCGCTGGCACTGGGCGGCCGTGTGGATCACGCCAAGTTCGGCGAAGGCACCGTCGTGCAGTTCGAGGGCTCCGGCCCGCGCGCGCGCGTACAGGTCAACTTCGACGACGCCGGTAGCAAATGGCTGGTAGTATCCATGGCCAAGCTGCAGCCGCTGTAAGTTCTTCTAATAGCGTTGAGTGCTGAAAACTAGGGTGCGTGAACCCGCATCCACCACCCCGGGCCAGATGCCCGGGGCCAATACACAATAAAAACTCAAACGGACATGAAAAAAATAAACTGGTATCCCCCCGTTATCTTGGGCCTGCTTGCCCTGTTGGTGCTGACGTTTGGCAGCCTGGTGATTTCCCGCTCGGATCAAGAGCACACCGTTACCGCGCTGGAAAATGCCGGCCAGCAGAGCTTTGAGTGGAAGATGGTTACCACCTGGCCGAAGAACTTCCCCGGCCTTGGCAGCGCCCCCGAGCGCTTTGCCAAGAACGTGGATGCCATGTCCAACGGCCGCCTGAAGATCAAGGTGTTTGGTGCCGGTGAGCTGGTGCCCGCCATGGGCGTGTTCGGTGCGGTATCCAGCGGTGCGGCGGAGGCCGGCCATGGTGCGGCCTATTACTGGAAAGGCAAAATCCCCGCGGCCCAGTTTTTTACCGCGGTGCCGTTTGGCCTGAATGCCCAGGAAATGAATGGCTGGCTGCACTACGGCGGCGGCCTCGAACTGTGGGAAGAACTCTACGAGCCGTTTGACCTGATCCCCATGGCCGGCGGCTCCACCGGTGTGCAGATGGCGGGCTGGTTTAACAAGGAAATCAATTCCGTCGACGACCTGAAGGGCCTGAAGATGCGTATCCCGGGTCTCGGTGGCGAAGTCCTGAACCGCGCCGGCGGTACTGCGGTAACCATTCCCGGTGGTGAACTGTATACCGCACTGCAAACCGGCGTGATCGATGCCACCGAATGGGTTGGCCCCTACAACGACCTCGCCTTCGGCTTCCACCAGATCGCCAAATACTATTACTACCCGGGCTGGCACGAGCCGGGCTCGGTGCTGGAAATCCTGATCAACAAAACCGCATTCGAGAAACTGCCAGAAGACCTGCAGGCCATCGTGCGTGTCGCCGCGCGCGATGCCAACCAGGATATGCTGGACGAATACACCGCGCGCAATAACCGCGCCCTCAAGGAGCTGGTGGAAGAGCACGGTGTGGAGCTGCGCAAATTACCGGACGAGGTAATCGCGCACCTGAAGGAAATCAATCAAGGCATCATGCAGGAAACCGCGGCCAAAGATCCGCAGTTCAATCGGGTGTATGAGGCCTTCCAGGATTTTGAAGCGCAGGTAATTCCGTATCACCGGATTAGTGAAGAGGCGTACTACAAGACGCGCGAAATCAATCAGCATTAAAAAAGGGGCCGTTTGGCCCCTTTTTTGTCATTTTTTAACGGCTTCTGCGAAGCTTACGGCAGCGGGCGGGTGCGGCCGCGGTCGTCAATGGCCACAAACACAAACTCGCCTTCGGTCACTTTTACCTGCTCACCGGTGTCTACCCGGGTTAGCCAGACTTCGACCAGTGTTTTGATGGAGGAGCGGCCTACTTCCACCGCTTCGGCGTAACAGCTTACCGTGGAGCCAACCGGTACCGGGCGCAGGAATACCATGCTGCCGACGGCGACGGTGGTCACGCGGCCGCGGGCAATGCCCTGGGCGAGGATGGCACCGGCGACGTCCATCTGCGACATCAGCCAGCCGGCAAAAACGTCTCCCTGGGGGTTGGTATCCCGAGGCATGGACTGGGTCTGCAGGGTCAGGGTTCCGCTTGGTTGCGGTTCTTCATCAATGGCGGACATCACGGGTGCTCACAAATTCTTAGACTTATTGGCCCGGCGGTGGATTTTCGGTCACCGTCATCGGGTGGCGCATTCTAACACAAACTGCGTACTAATTAGCCAGTGCAGTTCGATAGTCTTTTTTGTTTTGCGAATGGATACATCGGGCACCCACCCTTCGTTCTGGGCGGGGACTTGCTGGTTTCCCGCTTGGTCTCTTAGAATTAGTCCATGCGGAAATTGGTCCTAATCGTGATTGTGTGGGGTTTCGCCTTCCAGAGCTTGGCGCTGGGGATGAGTCCTGCCTGCGACCCGGGTGCCGATTCCCACGCAGAACACGCCATGATGATGGGCAGCGCGGAGCATGTTGCGAGCGACATGCCTGACAACGATCACCATAATATGCCGTGTTGCGAAGAGTCCGGCGACAACACGTCGGCGGAACTCTGCCAGTTGACTTGCGCTGTCGGCGGTTGCGGCGCGGCTGCACCCCTGGCACAGGAATGGTTGAGCACCGGACCTGCGGCTGCCGCACTGTTCCAATCTATTTCCCCCTCCCCCCTCGCTGCATCGCAGCGCAACCTGCTGCGCCCCCCCATAAGCGCCTGATGCTTCTCCATCAGCACCTTTTTTGGCGCTGAATCCTACGGTCGGAGCTTCGACCAGACATCAGACAGACAGGATTACTCCATGGGATATGCATTGCGTGCTCTGGGCCCCCTGGTCCCAGCGCTGCTGATTTGTGCGTTTGCCCTGCCCGCGCGGGCGCAACTGACCCTCGATAGCGCCATCCAACTCGCGCAACAGCAGGATCCACAGACTGCGGCCGCTCTGGCCGCCGCTGATGCGGCGGCGGAAACCGCCGTGGCGGACGCCCAGTGGGCAGACCCGATGTTAAGGCTGGGGATTGCCAACCTGCCCACCGACACCTTCGCTTTTGACGATCAGCCGATGACCCAGAAAGTCATTGGTATCAGCCAGAAGCTGCCCCGCGGGGATTCCGCGATACTCGCCCGCGAGCGCGGTACTAATACTGCAGAGGCCGGTTATGCGGGTGCCGCAGACATGGAACTGGTGCTCGCACGAGACGTGGCGCTGGCCTATCTCGCCGTGGCAGAGCAGCTGCGGGTGCGTGAACTGCTGGCGAAGAACCGTCGCTGGATGCAGGAGCTGGTGGGCTACAACCGCGCGCGCCTGGCCAGCGCGCAGATCCAGTCCCAGCAGCTGTTGCAGTCGCAGCTGGCACTGGCGCGACTGGACGATCGCATTGCCGCGGTGGAGGGCGAGATCCATCGCGCCCGCGGCACCCTCAGCCGCTGGATTGGCGATGCTGCCTGGGGCGCGCTCGATCCAGCACCGCCGGCTTGGCGGAATACCCGCGACTGGCTGGTGGGGCAGTCACTGCCGGTGCCGATGGTGCTGGTAGAGCAGCATCCGGCGGTGGCGGCCAGCAGTGCCCGCGTGGCTGCAGAGCGGGCCAATGTGGCACTGGCCCAGGAGGCCTACAAGCCCCAGTTCGGTGTCGACTTCAGTTACGGCCAGCGCGAGCGGACCCCCATGAGTGATGGCTCAGACTTCGCCAGTGTGATGGTGTCGTTCGATGTACCGCTGTTCCGCCAGAATCGTCAGGACCGCCGACTCGCCGCCAGCCGTGCACGCGAGAGCGCGGGCATCCTGCAGCGCCAAAGCCTGTTGCGTCAGTTGCACGCCGAGCTGAACGCGGCCGTGGCCATGGCCCAGACGCTGGAGCGCCGCCGCACGGAGTACCGTGAGTACCTACTGCCGCAGGCGGAAGCTACCGCAGACGCAGTGCTGCGGGGCTACGCCAGCAATACCGCGGATCTGGAAGCGGCCATCGCCGCGCGCATGGACGACATCGAGACCCAGATCAGCGCCGCGCAGCTCACCTACGGCTACTTCAGCGCTCTGGCCCGTATCCGCTACTTCCGCGCCGTCGACCTCGACGCCAGCCTCAAATAATCATCGGTTCGCAAAGTTATGAACAAAGTATCGATCGTCGCGCTCGCCATCATCGCCCTGGTAGTCGGCATTTTCATGGGGCGTGGACTGCCTGGTGGTGACGACAACACCGATGGCGCTCGTGGAGAAAAGAAAATTCTCTACTGGGTCGCGCCCATGGACCCCAACTACCGCCGCGACGGCCCCGGCAAGTCACCCATGGGCATGGATCTGGTACCTGTCTACGAGGGCGACGAGGGTGAAGCCAAACCGGGCACTGTATCCATTGCTCCCGAGGTGGAAAACAATCTGGGTGTGCGCACCGCCGTGGCGGAGAAAGGCCCGGTGAATATCGAAGTGGACACCGTAGGCCTGGTGCAGCTGGACGAGGACAAGCTCCATCACGTGCACACCCGTCTGAGCGGCTGGGTGCACAAGAGCTGGGTTAAGGCAGTGGGCGACCGTGTGCGCAAAGGCCAGCCAATGGTGGCGATCTACTCGCCGGAGCTGGTGAAGGCGCAGAGTGAACTGGTCGCAGCGCTCGAGAGTGGCAACCGCACCCTGATCGAGGCAACCCGCGAGCGCTTGGACAGTCTCGGTGTCCCCACCGAGCAGGTGCGCGCTCTGGATAAATCCCGGCAGGTGCGCCAGACCATCACCCTTTACTCGCCTACCGATGGTTACGTAAACGAATTTTCCGCCCGCGACGGTATGTATATCACTCCCGCCACCACCCTGATGAGTATCGGCCCGCTGGACACCGTGTGGGTGGAGGGGGAGCTGTTCCCGAAGCAAGGTGCGCAAGTGCAGGTGGGTGATACTGCCACCCTGCAGGGTGACTTTGCCCCCGGCCGCACCTGGATCGGCAAACTCGTGCACATACTCCCGGATCTGGATCCCAAGACCCGTACTCTGCGTGTGCGAGTGCTGGTGGACAATCCGGACAAATCCCTGCGCCCGGGCATGTTTGTGCGTCTGCAGTTCGAAGGAAGGAAGATCAATGCCCTGACGGTGCCGCGCAGCGCGCTGATCCGCACCGGTGACATGGACCGGCTGGTGATTGCCGAGGGCGACGGCCGTTACCGCTCGGTGCGTGTGCGGGTGGGCCGCGAGCTGGGCAAGTGGGTGGAAATCCTCGCCGGACTTGAATCCGGTACCAAGGTGGTTACCTCGGCCCAGTTTCTGTTGGACTCAGAATCCAGCATTAGCGCCGACCTTGAGCGTATCGAGGGCGAAGGCGGCGCTAACGGCAGCAAAAAATCAGTAAACAATGAAACTGCGTGGGCCGAGGCCAGGGTGCTCAGTATGCCTGACGACAACCACTACGCACGCCTCGAGCACGGCCCGGTACCGGCGTGGGATTGGCCCGGCATGGTGATGGGTTTCCACATAGCGGAAGCCGCGCAACAGGCGTTGCGCGAGGCTCTGGAAAGCGGCGCGCCAGTGCGGGTGCAGATGCGCCAGCGCGATGATGGCAAGTACGAGGTGATTGCCACGCGCGCTTTGGCCGGTAGTTCCCTGACGCCGGGACACCAGGGCCATGAGCACATGGAACACTCGGAGATGGATCACGGCGACATGAACCACGATGAGATGGATCATTCCGAACCGCAGGAGCCGCAGAAATGATCGCACGTATCATCCACTGGTCCCTGCACAACCGCGCGCTGGTGCTGATCGGCGCGGTGGTGCTGACCCTCGCCGGTCTCTATAGCCTGCGCAACACGCCGGTGGATGCGCTGCCGGATCTCTCCGATGTGCAGGTGATCGTCAAAACCAGCTACCCCGGCCAGGCGCCACAGGTGGTGGAAGACCAGATTACCTATCCCCTGACCACCGCGATGTTGAGTGTGCCCGGTGCGCACACGGTGCGCGGGTATTCGTTTTTTGGTGATTCCTATGTCTATGTCATTTTCGACGACGATGTGGACCTCTACTGGGCAAGATCCCGAGTGCTGGAATACCTGAGCCAGGTGGCCCCGCGGCTTCCCGCCGCTGCCCGCTCGGAACTGGGCCCGGATGCCACCGGTGTGGGCTGGATCTACAGCTACACCCTGGTGGACCGCAGCGGCAAACATGACCTGGCACAACTGCGCTCGCTGCAGGACTGGTTCCTCAAGTACGAGCTGCAGACTCTGCCCGGGGTGTCCGAGGTGGCCACCGTGGGCGGTATGGTGCGACAGTACCAGGTGCAGGTAGACCCGTTGCGCTTGCGCGCCTATGACCTCACTCTGGCCCAGGTGCAGGCGGCCATCGAGCGTGGCAACCGTGAATCCGGCGCCTCAGTGGTGGAAATGGCAGAAGCCGAATACATGGTGCGCGCCAGCGGCTATATCCAAAGCGTCGAAGACCTGCGTCAGCTGCCGCTGCTGGTGAATAATAGTGGTACCCCGCTGCTGCTGCGGGATGTGGCGGATGTGCATCTGGGACCACAAATGCGTCGCGGCCTCTCGGAACTCAATGGCGAGGGCGAGGCAGTTGGCGGCGTCATCGTGATGCGCTTTGGCGAGAACGCGCGCGCGGTCATCGATCGCGTGCGTAACCGGCTCGACGAATTACAGCGCAGCCTGCCTGAGGGGGTCGAAATCGTCCCCACTTACGACCGCAGTGAGCTGATCGACAGCGCGGTGGAAAACCTGTGGCACAAGCTGTTGGAAGAATTCATTGTGGTGGCGCTGGTGTGCGCGCTGTTCCTGTTCCACTTGCGCTCGTCGCTGGTGATTGCCATCAGTTTGCCGCTGGGTATCATCGGCGCTTTTATTGTGATGCACCTGCAGGGGATCAACGCCAACATCATGAGCCTTGGCGGTATTGCCATCGCCATTGGCGCTATGGTGGATGGTGCCATCGTGATGATCGAAAACCTGCATAAGCATATGGAGCGCACCCCGCTCACGGATGAGAACCGTTGGCAAGTCGTCGGTGAGGCTGCGAGTGAAGTGGGGCCGCCGCTGTTCTTCAGCCTGCTGATCATCACCCTCAGTTTCCTGCCTGTGTTTGCACTGCAAGGTCAGGAGGGGCGTCTCTTTGCGCCGCTGGCCTATACCAAGACCTACGCCATGGCAGTGGCTGCGGGTCTTGCCATCACCCTGGTGCCGGTGCTGATGGGCTATCTGGTGCGCGGTAACGTGAAGCCGGAACAGGCCAACCCGATCAACCGCGCGTTTACCGCCGTCTACCGCCCCGCCCTGGAACTGGCAATCCACCACCCGTTACTCGTCGTCTTTGCCGCACTGGTGTTGCTTGCCAGCGCGCTGTACCCCCTGTCCCGCACCGGCAGTGAGTTTATGCCGCCGCTGGACGAGGGTGACCTGATGTATATGCCCAGCACCCACCCCGGCATCTCCATCGGTAAGGCCCGCGAACTGTTGCAGCAGACGGACAAGATGATCATGCAGGTACCGGAAGTGGCTCAGGTGTGGGGCAAGATGGGGCGCGCGGAAACCGCCACCGACCCGGCACCCCTGACCATGGTGGAGACCATTATCCGCTTCAAGCCCCGCGATCAGTGGCGCGAGGGCATGACTTCGGAAAAACTGCGCGCGGAGCTGGACGCAGCGGTGCAGTTACCCGGGGTCACCAACGCCTGGGTGATGCCTATCAAGACCCGCATCGACATGCTGGCCACCGGGATCAAGACTCCCGTGGGCATCAAGGTGGCCGGTGCCGACCTGCACCAGATCGAGCAAATCGCCACCCGGCTGGAATCTCTGCTGAAAAATGTGCCTGGCACCGCGTCGGTATTCGCCGAGCGCGTGGAGGGTGGCCGCTATATCGATATCGACATCGACCGCAGCGCCGCCGCACGTTACGGCCTGAACATCCAGGACGTGCAGACGGTTATCGATACCGCGGTGGGCGGCAAAAAGGTGGGCGAAACCACCGAGGGTCTGGAGCGTTACCCGATCAACATGCGTTATCCACAGGCATGGCGAGATTCGCCCGAGAGCCTGCGTGGCTTGCCACTGGTCGCCCCCAACGGCACCCACCTGAGCCTGGGTGACGTGGCCACCATCGAAGTGCAGAGCGGTCCGCCGATGATCAAGACCGAGAACGCCCGCCCCAATGGCTGGATCTACATCGACATAGCTGACCGCGACCTGGGTTCCTGGGTGGCGGAGGCGCAACAGTTGGTGGACGACGAGCTGGAGCTGCCGCCCGGCTATTCCCTGGCGTGGTCCGGACAGTATGAATATATGGAGCGCGCCCGCGAGCGCCTGAGTCTGCTGTTACCCATCACCCTCGGCATCATCGTGCTGTTGCTGTACTTCAGCTTCCGCCATGTAGGCGAGGTGCTGATCATCATGGGCACCCTGCCAATGGCGCTGATCGGCGGCCTGTGGCTACTGTACTGGCTCGACTTCAACCTTTCGGTCGCGGTCGGCGTAGGTTTTATTGCGCTGGCTGGGGTGGCGGTAGAGATCGGTGTGATCATGCTGGTCTACCTCAACCAGGCCTGGAAACAGGTGCAGACCGATTGTGAGGCTGCTGACCACAAGCCAACGCAGGAAGACCTGCGCAATGCCATCCGCTACGGCGCCGGTCAGCGCATGCGCCCGGTACTGATGACCACCGCCACCGTATTTATCGGCCTGGTGCCGGTAATGATTGGCTCCGGGGTTGGTTCGGAGGTGATGCAGCGGATTGCTGCGCCGATGGTGGGGGGTATGGTCAGTGCCATGCTGCTGACCTTGATCGTGCTGCCCGCCGTCTACCGTTTGTGGAAGTCGCGAACGCTGCAAAACCAAATTAGTTAATACCGGAGCTTACTTATGAAAAATATCCTTATCGCTGTTTTCTCTCTACTGCTGGGGCTGGCGTCATTACAGGCCGCGGCACACGCAAAGCTCGTCGAAAGCGTGCCGGCGGACGGGAGCATGCTGCAGCAGAGCCCGGCGGCCCTGAGCCTGACATTCAACAAGCCGGTGCGCCTGGTCAAGCTGATACTGAGCGCCGAACAACACGGCAACATCGATTTTTCCTTCCAGCCGGCAAGGGTGCCGAGCGCCGCGCTCGAGTTTGCGCTGCCCAAACTAGCGGTGGGCAATTACAAGGTCGAGTGGGTTGCCATGGGCGCTGATGGTCACAAGATGAGCGGCAGTTTCCAGTTTATGCAGCACGTGAATTAATCCATTGGGGAGCTGGGAGTGGCTGCAGCTGGCCACCAAGAGCCTCTATTACGCGAGTTTCGCGTTGCTGGCAGGCGGCATGTTGGTGCATGCGATAGCGCCTTCCGCAAGGTCACTGTGCCAGCGCTACCTGCTGTCCGGGGCTATTGGGGGCCTCTTTGCGGCCAGCGGGTTTTTCTTCGCCCAGGTTGGCAGCTTTGCCGGCGCCGGAACAAGCGGTGCGGTAGACCCGTTTTATGTGGGGATGCTGTGGGATTTCGGCAGTGGCGACGCTTTGGCGCTACGAATAGTCGGATTTTTGCTGGCGGCCCTCGGTGTATTTTTAACTGATCGCGCCAGACCGGCGATACCCTGGCTGGTGCTGGCTGGGGTGCTGCTCAATGGTGTGAGTTTTACCGTCACCGGGCATGGCGCCGAGGCGGATCTTGCCGGCAAGGCTGTCCTGCTGCTGCATGCGCTGGCAGGCGCGACCTGGATGGGCGCGCTACTACCGCTGTGGCGCTTGTGCTATGTGCTGGAAACGACTGCCTTGGTCCGGGTTATGCAACGGTTCGCCAGTTTCATGGCCTGGGTTCTGGCGCTGCTGTTGGCCTGCGGTGTGTATATGGCATTTCGTCTTGGCGGCACAGAGGTGTTGTGCCTGAACGATGGCTGGAGCCTAGCCCTGTGTGCCAAGTTATTGCTGGTGGCGTGTCTGTTGCTGGTTGCGGCAGTTAATCGCTGGCGCCTTGTGCCGCGCCTGGCCACAAGCCAGGGCCACAGGCCACTCGCGTTCGCGTTATTACTGGACAGTTTCCTGGCAGTCACGGTGCTACTGTGTACCGCTTATCTCACTACACTTGTTGGTCCTCCGGAGCATTGATTTAATTTGGAAAATAACTATGAAAATCGAATTACTTCGCACAGCGGCTTTCATTTTTTGCCTGACAATTGCGCCCCCGCTGGCTGCACATGGCGAAGACAAACAGCGGCAGACCCCGAACTTGTTCGGCGGCATGGACACTGACGCGGGCAAGGTCGTGACTGGATTTCACAAAGCGCTCCGCAGCGGTGATGAGCAAACACTTCGGGAGCACTTACATAACGACGTCTTGATTTTTGAAGGTGGCAAGGCAGAGCGCTCGCTGGAGGAATATGCGAGCCATCACATGAAATCCGATATCAAGTTTCTAAAGCAGCTGCAGGTTGAGCAGCTGGAGCTGCAGGTAACCCAGCGCGGAGAGATGGCATGGTCAGCTGGTCGCACACGCTCGACCGGTGAATACAAGGGCCGAAAAATGGATATCAGCGGAATGGAGTCCCTGGTTTTGCGCAAAGTCGAAGGGCAGTGGAAAATCGTATACATCCACTGGTCACACTAGAGCGAGACGCCGAGGAAGCATGCCCAGAATAACTATTACAAACGGGGGCGATGATGAAAGCGGCCGCTTTTATTCGCAAATTGCATAAGTGGGTCTTCCTGCTGATCAGTGTGCAGGCACTGCTATGGGCACTGAGTGGCTTCTACATGGTGGTGGTGGACCTGGACTTTATCCACGGCGACCACCTGGTAAAAAACCAGCGGGAGCCGCTGCCAGCGGTAACGCCGGTCGCCGCTGAATCGGTGCTGGCCGGTTTTGGCCGGGTGGACTCGGTCAGCCTGCGGGCCATTCAGGGCCGGCCCTATTACCTGGTGCGGGCCGATGGCAGCAGCTACCGCTTTGACGCTGGCACCGGCACACCGGTAGCAGAGCTGGATGCGCAGGCGGCGAAGGCGCTGGCCCGGTACTATTACAACGGTGACGCCCTGCCCCGTCGCACACAGCTGATTACGGAAAACCCACCGCAGGAAATTCCGGCACGCATCCTGCCGGTGTGGCGCGTGGATTTTGCAGATCGCTACGGCACCAGTCTGTACATAGACCCGGTAAGCGCACAGCTGGTCACCCGCCGGCACGATTACTGGCGTCTGTTCGATTTCCTGTGGATGTTGCACATCATGGACTACGAGGCGCGCGAAGACGTGCACAACAACCTGCTGCGCTTCGTGGCCTTGCTCACTTTTGCCGGAACGGCTACCGGTTTCGCCCTGCTGTACTTCCGCTTCAGGCCACGCCGGCCGCGACGCAAGCTTCAGGAGGTGGGCGCATGAAAGCGACATTACTGAAACTGCACAAGTGGCTGAGCCTGCTGGTGGGGCTGCAGCTGGCCATCTGGTTGGTGAGCGGGCTCGGCTTTAGCCTGCTGGATGGGCAGATCGTTTCCGGCCGCCACCTCGCTGAACACCAGCCACAGCAATCTCTGCAGCAGCCGGTGGCCGCCTACGGCCAGGCCGCGCTACTGCAGAAATATACCCGGGGTAGTGTGCTGGACCTACAGCTGCGCCGCCTGCACGGGCGCGACCTGTATCGGGTCCAAACATTGGCTGGCGTGGAGCTGCGGGATGCGACCAGTGGTGCACTGGTTGATGTGGATGCGGCGATGGCGCTTGCCGTCGCGAGACGGGATTACGCCGGTGCTGATGCCCTGCTGGGTACACCGGAATACCTCCCGGCGGCCGGGCTGGAGGCGCGCAAGCACCGCGGCCCGATATGGCGGGTACCGGTGGCGGATACCTTCAATACCACGCTCTACGTTTCCGCTGAGGACGGCCGGGTGCTGGAGCGGCGCAACGACTACTGGCGCCTGTTCGATGTGCTGTGGATGCTGCACATCATGGATTACAGCGAGCGCCAGGACTTCAACAATCCGCTGCTCATCGGGGTCGGGTTCGCCACCCTGTGGCTGGTGCTGTCCGGAGTCTGGCTGTTGTTCTACCGGGTCAGCCGCCGGGATTTTCGCTGGCTGGCGCTCGCCCGCCGCAGCCGACCGCGCAGCGGGCATGCGCGGCAGGCATGATGGGAATGTCCGGTGTAGCGACGTTATAGCTGGCCGGGCAGCCAAGTGGCCAGTTGTGGCCACAGTGCCAGCATCAGCATCAGCATCAGCATCAGTAGCAACTGGATGCAGATAAACGGCATCACGCCGCGGTAGATGGCCCCGGTGGCCACGGACTCCGGCGCTACGCTGCGCAGGTAGAACAGCGAGAAGCCAAACGGCGGGGTGAGGAAGGACGTCTGCAGGTTCAGGGCGATCATCACACCCAGCCACACCGGGTCCAGCCCCATGGCCAGCAGCACCGGGCCGACAATGGGCACCACCACAAAGGTGATCTCGATAAAGTCGAGGATAAAGCCGAGCAGGAAGATCACCAGCATCACCAGCAGGGTCGCACCCACGACGCCGCCGGGCAGGCTCTCGAAGAAGTGAGTAACCACTTCCTCTCCGCCAAAGCCTCGGAATACCAGCGAGAACAGCGAGGCGCCGATCAGGATTGCGAACACCATGGCGGTGACCTGCAGGGTACTCTGCCCCACTTCGCCGGCGCGGGACCAGTTCAGGGCGCCGCGCCCCCAGGCCAGGATGCCGGCACCCAGTGCGCCCACGGCCGCAGCCTCGGTCGGGGTGGCGGCGCCGGTAATGATCGAGCCGAGCACCAGCAGCATCAGCGCGATGGGTGGGAACAGGCTTTTCAGGGTTTGCAGCAGGTCCACCTCTTCGCTGGCGCTGCGGGCTGCCGCGGGTTCACGCCGTGCGATAAACAGCAGATACAGGATGTAGGCAGCGACCAGCAGCAGTCCCGGGATAATCGCGCCCATAAACAGGTCGCCCACACTCACTGGCTTCGGGTTGAAGATACCCTGGGAGAGCTGCGCTTGCTGGTAGGCGTTGGACAGAGTATCTCCCAACAGCACCAGCGCGATGGACGGCGGGATAATCTGGCCGAGGGTACCAGTGGCACAGATGGTGCCGGTGGCCAGCCTGGGGGAATAGCCGCGCTTCAACATGGTGGGCAGGGACATCAGGCCCATGGTGACCACGGTGGCGCCGACGATACCGGTACTTGCGGCCAGCAGTGCGCCTACCACCACTACGGACACCGCCATGCCGGAAGGGATGCCGGAAAATACCCGCGCGAGATTGACCAGCAGATCCTCGGCGATCCGCGCCCGCTCCAACATTACACCCATCAACACAAACAGCGGCACCGCCATCAGGGTGCCGTTCTGCATGATGCCGTACAGGCGGTCGGGGAAGGCACGCAGCAAGCCGGCATCGAACACGCCACCGACGATGCCCAGCCCGGCGGCAAGGAGTGCGGTACCACCCAGGGTAAATGCCACCGGATAACCGGCAATCAGTGCCGCACACACGGCGACAAACATCAGCAGGGGAATGAGTTCCATCATGCGCTGGCCTCCCCGGTGGCCTCGCGCACCAGCGGGCGCGGTTGCTGTTCTGGTTCTGTTTTCCGCGCCGCAGGTGTGTCGGCTGGTTTGCTCACGGTATGGGAGGTGTGATCGCTGGACTCGGCCTGCATCAGCGTGTGTAGCGCGCGTGCCAGCTGGCTGAACCCCTGCAGTGCGAGGGTGGCGGCGGCCAGTGGGATCAGGCTCTTCAGCAGGTAAACTCCGCCGAGACCGTCCGCGCTATTACTGGTTTCCTGCACGGCCCAGCTGCTGGCGGCAAACTGCAGGCTGCCGTAACCGATAAAAGCACATAGTGGCAGCAGGAAGATCAGGCAGCCCACCGCATCCACCCAGGCTTTCCCTCTTGGCGAGAGCTGGCGGTACACCACATCCACGCGCACATGGGCGCCGGATTGCAGGGCGTAGGCGAGGCCGAGCATCAATGCGGCGCCGTGCAAATAAGCCACCGCATCCTGCATGGCCAGAGACCCGCCGTCGAAGCCGTAGCGCATCGCCACCACCAGGCTCTGAATGACCACCATCGCCAGGGTGAACCAGCCCAGAACACGCCCGCAGCTACCGGCAAATCGGTCCAAAGCACCGGCGGCACGTAGCAGAAACATCATGTGAACACTCTCAATTCATCTTTATTGTTCTGTTAACAGTGGGGCACAGCCTACCTTTTGGCCAGAAATTGCGCCAGCGCGGTGTGGGTACTGGGCATAACTGACTTGTACGCCATCACTGGTCATAAAATGGCCGGGCGACTGTAACTTGTTTGTAATGTTTGATTCATAGAATCGTCACCAGTTGGAAGTAGCATGCTCCGCGTGCAGATAATTCGACCACCTATGGAGATATCATGAACAACCGTTCCGCGAGCAAAAAAGTTCTGGCTTCGGCCCTGGCGGCCCTGACCATTGCGGCCTCTAATGCGGCCCTGGCAGCGCGCGACCACATCAGCATCGTCGGTTCCTCAACCGTTTACCCGTTCACCACCGTTGTAGCCGAGCGTTTCAGCCGCGCTACTCAGTTCAAGACGCCGGTTGTTGAATCCACTGGTACCGGCGGCGGCATGAAACTGTTCTGCCAGGGCGTTGGCGAAAGCACTGCCGACGTCACCGGCGCTTCCCGTCGCATCAAGCAGTCCGAGCTGGAGATGTGTAACGGCAATGGTGTTGACGTTGTTGAAGTTCAGATCGGTTACGACGGCATCGTGCTGGCCAACGCCAAGACTGCCAAGCCGTTCGAGCTGAGCCGCAAGGACATCTTCCTGGCCCTGGCCAAAGACGTGCCGAACCCAGACGGTTCCGAGACTCTGGTACCTAACCCGTACAAAACCTGGAAAGACGTAAACCCGACTCTGCCGGCTGCGAAGATCGAAGTTCTGGGTCCGCCCCCGACTTCCGGTACCCGCGATGCTTTCGCCGAGCTGGCGATGGAAGGTGGTTGTAAGAAGTTTGACTGGATCGCTGCCAAGAAGAAGTCTGACAAGAACGCTTACAAAGCCATTTGTCACAACGTACGTGAAGACGGCTTCTACGTAGAAGCGGGCGAGAACGATAACCTGATCGTGAATAAGCTGGCTGCCAACCCGAACGCACTGGGCATCTTCGGCTTCAGCTTCCTGGATCAGAACGCCGACAAGGTTCAGGGTTCCCTGATCGAAGGCCAAGAGCCTACTTTCGAATCTATCGCTGACAACAGCTACCCGGTTTCCCGTCCGCTGTTCGTTTACGTGAAGAAAGCGCACGTTGACGTGGTACCGGGCATCAAGCAGTTCCTGGCCGAGTTCACCAACGATCGCGCCTGGGGCGAGGAAGGCTACCTGGCAGACAAGGGTATGATCCCGCTGCCGACCGCCGAGCGTCAGAAGGTTGCCAACAACGTTCGCAAGCTGAACGCTCTGACCAACCTGGCTGCTAAATAACAGCTAAATAAAAGGTAGATGGATTTACCGGCCAAGCCCTTTCAAGGGCTTGGCTTTTTACGTATATATACACCGCAATTTTTACCGCGCCATGCAATTGCGGATACACCGTTGATAATGGCCGACGTTTTTTGTACCTAGAGATAACCGAGCGAATCGATGCAGACTCCTACTCTCTTCGCCCTGCTGCTGTTGCTGATACTGGTGGCCTACGGCACTGGTTTTAGCCGCGCGATTGCCGCTGCCCGTAGTGGTGGTGGTGTCCGCAGCCTGGCTTCATTGCCGAGCTACTACGGCGTGCACACCGCACTCTGGTGTGGTCTTCCCGCCCTGATTATTCTGGGTTGCTGGCTCATTTTTGACGATGCGATTATCCGCGCAATGGTGATGGGCGCTATCGCCGATAAGCCGGAGTCCATTGCCGGGCAAAATCTGCTGTACGCGCAGATCCAGAATCTGGCGGCGGGCAACTTGGTTGGCAACGTGACCCCGCAACTGCAGGATGCTGCCGCGCATCTCACAAGTTTGCGCGAGAGTGGTCGCTGGATGCAGACCGCCTTGATCCTGATTCTGTCGATCGGTCTTGGTGCCTACGCATTCCTGCGTATTTCCCCGGAAATGCGCGCGCGGGAAAAAGTCGAAAAGGTCCTGCGCATTATTCTGCTGGCATGCGCATGCGCGGCCATCTTTACCACCGTGGGCATCCTGCTGTCGGTACTGTTCGAATCACTGCGTTTCTTCCAGTCGGTACCGGTGACCGAATTCCTGTTTGGCCTGCACTGGAGCCCACAGATGGCACTGCGTGCGGACCAGGTTGGCTCCAGTGGTGCCTTTGGCGCGGTGCCCCTGTTTACCGGTACCCTGCTGGTTTCCGCCATCGCCATGTTTGTGGCGGTGCCGGTGGGTCTGATGTCTGCCATTTACCTGGCGGAATACGCCGGCAAGAAAGTGCGTTCCGTGGCCAAGCCGCTGCTGGAAATCCTCGCCGGTGTACCCACCGTGGTGTACGGCTTCTTCGCCGCGCTGACCGTAGCTCCGTTTATCCGCGACCTTGCCCAGTCCATGGGGCTGCAGGCATCCAGTGAAAGTGCACTGGCCGCTGGTCTGGTGATGGGGGTAATGATTATTCCGTTCGTATCGTCCCTGTCGGACGACGTGATCAATGCAGTACCCCAGTCCCTGCGCGATGGTGCGCTGGGCTTGGGTTCCACCAAGTCAGAAACCGTGCGCAAGGTGGTGATCCCTGCCGCACTGCCGGGCATCGTCGGTGGTGTACTGCTGGCGGTATCCCGCGCAATTGGTGAAACCATGATCGTGGTGATGGCCGCGGGCCTTGCCGCAAATCTCACCGCAAACCCACTGGAGTCGGTCACTACGGTTACCGTACAAATTGTGACGCTGTTGGTGGGTGACCAGGAGTTTGACAGTCCGAAGACTCTCGCCGCCTTTGCACTTGGTCTGATGCTGTTTATCAGCACCCTGATTCTGAACTTTATTGCCCTGCACGTAGTGAAAAAATACCGGGAACAGTATGACTGATCTGACTCAATCCAATTTGACGCAGAAAGAAGTGCGCGAGCGAATCGAGTCGCGCCTTGCCAGCCGTCACCGCAAGGAAAAGATCTTCCGCGGTTTTGGTATCGCCAGTATCGCCTTTGGCATACTCGCGGTCGTAGTGCTGTTCACCGACATTATCAGTAAGGGCAGCAGTGCGTTCGTTCAAACCGATATCGAGCTGAAGGTTACCTATGACCCCGATACCCTCGGCATCGATACCGTGGATGACGAGAGCCTGGCGTGGGCCAACTTTGATGCGGTGATTCGCAACGCCCTGCGCGAGCGCTTCCCCGATGTCAGTGGCCGCCGCGACAAGCGCGAGCTCTACTCGCTGGTGTCCAATGGTGCCGGCTTTGAATTGCGCGAGCGCCTGCAGCAAAACCCGGAGTTGCTGGGTAAAACGGAAACCCTGTGGTTCAACGCCGATGATGACGTGGACACCTATGTAAAAAGCCTGTCCAAGTCCGAAGAGGGTTTCCTGGGGCGTACCTCCGAGCAGAAGGCAGGGTGGATCAAGTCCCTGCTGGCGACGGGCGAACTGGAGAAGCGCTTCAACACGACCTTCTTTACCAATGGTGACTCCCGTGAGCCCGAGCAGGCCGGTATCCGTGCGGCCTTGATGGGCTCGCTGTTTACCCTGCTGGTCACCCTGGCGCTGTCCTTCCCCATTGGCGTAGCTGCGGCCATTTATCTGGAAGAGTTTGCGCCGAAGAATCGCTGGACCGACCTGATCGAGGTGAACATCAACAACCTCGCCGCGGTTCCGTCCATCGTGTTCGGTCTGCTGGGCCTGGCGATCTTTATCAACTTCTTCGAGCTGCCGCGTTCGGCACCGCTGGTGGGTGGTCTGGTACTGACGCTGATGACCCTGCCGACAATCATTATTTCCAGCCGTGCCGCGCTGAAGTCGGTGCCGCCATCGATCCGTGAAGCGGCCATGGGCATGGGCGCCTCGCGCATGCAGGTAGTACTGCACCACGTGTTGCCACTGGCGATGCCCGGCATGCTCACCGGCGCCATCATCGGTATGGCCCAGGCGCTGGGCGAAACCGCGCCGCTGCTGATGATCGGTATGGTGGCCTTTATTGTGGACGTGCCGCACGGCATTACCGACCCGTCCACGGTGCTGCCGGTACAGATTTTCCTGTGGGCAGACAGCCCGGAGCGCGCCTTTGTTGAGCGTACCTCCGCCGCGATCATGGTACTGCTGGCAGTCCTGATCACCATGAACACCTGCGCAGTGTGGCTGCGCAAGAAACTCGAGCGCCGCTGGTAACGCGCGTCTGCGTAACCTTCGGATGTTAAGATTGCGAATCGAGAGTGAGCCATGACAAGCATGACCCTGAACGCCGGCGCAGCAGTACCGGCGCAAGACAAAACCAATTCAGCCACCGACTTACCCAATAAGCCGGCCACGGAGTCCACCTCAGTGAAAACCCAGGAAGATATTGCCGAAACCGTCGGCAGCCCCTTCTGTGATGAAGCCAAGCTGCGCATGCGCAACGTGAACGTGTTTTACGGTGAGGCCCAGGCAATTCACGATGTCAGCCTGGATATCGGTCGCAACCAGGTGGTTGCCATGATCGGTCCTTCCGGCTGTGGTAAATCCACCTTCCTGCGCTGCCTGAACCGCATGAACGACACCATCGAAGGGTGTCGTGTCGAAGGCGACCTGACTTTGGACGGCGAAGCCATCTACGGCCCCAAGGTCGATGTGGTGCCGCTGCGTGCACGCGTGGGCATGGTGTTCCAGAAGCCGAACCCCTTCCCCAAGTCCATTTACGACAACGTTGCTTACGGCCCCAAGATCCACGGCATCGCCAGCCGTCGCGCGGAACTGGATGAGATCGTAGAAAACAGCCTGCGTCGCGCCGGCCTGTGGGACGAAGTCAAAGATCGCCTGGACAAGCCGGGTACCGGCCTTTCCGGTGGTCAGCAGCAGCGTCTGTGTATCGCCCGCGCCATCGCGGTAAGCCCGGAAGTGATCCTGATGGATGAGCCCTGCTCCGCACTGGACCCGATTGCCACCGCGCGCATTGAAGAACTGATTCATGAGCTGCGTGAAAACTACACCATCGCCATCGTGACCCACTCCATGCAGCAGGCCGCGCGCGTAAGCCAGCGCACCGCCTACTTCCACCTGGGCAAGCTGGTTGAGGTCAATGACACCGAGACCGTGTTCACCAATCCTGAGCACGATCTTACCGAAGCGTACATTACCGGCCGTTTCGGCTAAGGTTGAGGGAAGCGGACAAAACACCATGGATATGCATTTCGATCAACACATCTCCCGCCAGTTCAACGACGATCTTGAGAGTCTCAAGACGGAAATGCTGGAAATGGGCGGCCTTGTAACTCGCCAGGTAGCCGACGCCGTAGAAGCGCTGGCCAATGCCGATAGTGAGCTGGCGGAAAAAGTTTTGAAGGTGGAAGAGGATATCGACCGCTGTGAAATGGAAGTGGACGAGCACGCGACGCTGATCATTGCCAAGCGCCAGCCCGCCGCCTCCGACCTGCGCATGGTGATGTCGGTTATTCGCATCGCCCGCGACCTGGAACGTGTGGGTGATGAGGCGAGCAAAATCGCCAAGATGGCCATCGCACTTACGGACCAAGGCTCTGCCCCGCGCGGTTACACCGAGATTCGGCATATCGCCAATGCCGTGCGCAAGATGCTGAACGACGCCCTCGATGCCTACACTCGTTTCGACGTGAAATCCGCAATGGAAACCCTCGCCGAAGACGAACAGGTGGATATGGATTACCGCAGCGCCGTGCGCGAAATGGTGACCTATATGATGGAGGACCCGCGCAGCATCTCGCGGGTGATGAATGTGCTGTGGACCCTGCGCTCCCTCGAGCGTATCGGCGACCACGCCAAGAACATCTGTGAGCAGGTGGTATACCTGGTGCAGGGTGCGGATATTCGCCACGGCAACGAGCAAAACCTGCGCTAACAAAATAAGCAGTAGTTTGCAGATCGCACCTACCCAAAAAGGCCGCTTCCGCGGCCTTTTTTAATTCAGCATCCGTTCAGTCTCGCCCTGTCACACTGCGCTCGCGAACTTGATCTTCATACTAAAAATAACTTGGTATTTGGTACGAGTGTCGCAATTTCTACTTTTTATTGCACCCATATTCTCCTTTGCATAGAATCCGCGCCGACTTTGCTTTTGTGCAAATCGGATGGGTACGCAAGTACAGATGTAACTTAAACAGGGAATACTTCTATGAAGTTCAAGTTTGCAGCACTTCCATTGATGCTGGCTTCTGCGGTCGCTTCCGCAGAGCAATACAATTCTTTCACCGACGTTGACTATACCTCTGCCGACTTCGGCACTGTCGACGTCGATACGCTAAGTTTCCAGTCCCAATACTATTTCGGCGCACTGGAAACCCTGGGCCCGCGCAAGGAATTCAACTACATTCTGCCGGTTTCCAATATTTACGGCGGCTTTGCCTATTCCGACGCAGACGGCAGCAGCAGTGATGCATTGACCATTGGTGGTGAATACTACACCGGCCAGTGGAAAGTCTTCGGTGAACTACAGGATGACGATTTCTCCACCGATTACAGTGTCGGTGCGGGTTTCCTGTTTACCCCGAACTTGCTTGCCGAGGTAGAAGCGGTAAAGCCAGAGGACGAAAGCACCGTTCTGCTGTTCCGTGGTAAATACAACCATCAATTGACCGGCAACGACTACATCGGCTTTACCGCTGAAGTGGACGACGACTTTGACTACCGCAGCGTGTCTTCCAAGTACTTCACCGCGCTGTCCGGTGGCCAGTACCTGACCGCAGGCCTGTCCTTGACCGATACCGACAACTCCGACGTGTTCTGGGGTGGCGATATTGAGTTTTACTTCAATGAAAACACCTCTATCGGTGCTGGCTACGCGGAAGACGAAAGCTACTATTTCGACGCGACCCACTTCTTCAACCGCAATGTTGCCGCCAAGGTAGCTTACGGCTCCAACCGCGATTTCGACGATCTGGATGTATTCAGCCTCGGCGTAACCGTGCAGCTGTAATTTTCCCTGCGAAAATTGCGCATAAAAAAGCGGGCGAAGAAATTCGCCCGCTTTTTTTGTTTCTGTTCAGGGAAACTTATCCCTGACCGCTCAGTGCCTGTACCCGTGCCTGTGCTTTAGTGCCGATGTCACCCCCGCCCTTGGCGGCGGTCTGGTAGTGGTTCAGCGCGTTTTTGGTATTGCCCTGCTGTTCATACACCTGCCCCAGATAATAGTGGGCATGGGGCGTTTCCAGATAGCGCGTGGAACGCTGCAGGTCGCGCTCGGCAGCGGTGTAGTTTTTAAGCTCAGCATTGAGCATGCCGCGCATCAGCCAGTTGGAAAACAGAGTCGGGTTTTTCTGTACCGCGGTCTCATACGAGCGCAGCGCCGGCTGGTATTGTTTCTTCTTCGCTAGCAGGTCGCCTTCCAGTGCGTAGAACGCCGCTTCCTTGGGCTGTTGTTGCTGTGCCCGGCGCGTGAGGGTCAGCGCCTGGTCGTATTGCTTGTTCTTTGCCGCGGTTAAAGCGTCGTCGTAGCTCTTGTATGCATCCGCATCGCGCTTCAGTTGCGCGATAGCGCGCTGGTACTGGCTGCGATTGACGGTGCCCGCGGGGAACTTCTTCGCGTGCTGGATATTCGCATCGACACGGGACTGCGACGGCGGGTGGCTGGCGAACAGTGCCTCGAGCCCACCGGACTGACGGCCCTTGGACAGCTCGACAAATTTCTTCTGCAGGCGCACCGCGCCCTGCGGGTCATAGCCGGCCGCCGCCATGTACTTCATGCCGTACGCATCGGACTCCAGCTCGTTGTCACGGCCGTATTTGGCAATGTAGGCAGAGCCGCCAAACTGGCTGCCGAGGGAGATCAGGTCGCCATAACCGGTGTTCTGGGTGGTGGCACCGAGAATGGCGATACCCGCGCCAAGGATCTGCTGCTGAGACATGGCCGCCGCGGAATGGCGCGCCGCCGCGTGCACAATCTCATGGCCCAGCACCGCCGCCAGCTCCGCCTCATCTTCCAGCAGTACCAGCAGGCCGCGGTTAATCGCGATTTTGCCGCCAGGCAGTGCCCAGGCGTTGGGGGTGGAGTTATTCAGCACCACGAACTCATAAGGCAGGTTGGGCTGATCCGATACCCGCGCCAGTTTCTGGCCGACGTTGCGCACATAACTCTGCAGAGCGGGATCGATCAGGTATTCACCGCCCTGGGTCTGCTGTGCCTTGGGGTACTGCTGCTCGCCCAGCGCCACTTCCTGTCCCTGGGACATCAGCGAGAGTTCCTTCTTGCCGGTCACCGGGTTGACCGCACAGCCCACCAGGCCTGTGGACAATGAGCTGGCAATTGCGATGGTCAGAAGGCGGTTTGAGATTGCGCGCGGAAACATAATCCTCTCCCTGTATAATGCGGTTCGCGAATAGCACACTATTGTACACAGTCCGGAGAGAGGGTTATGACGACCGCACTGCAGATTATTGAATTGTTTGCCGGGACCAATCCGGATGGTGAACCGGTGGTCGAGCGCATGCAGGTGAAGGTAAACGAGGACGACAGCGTGCAGCTGGTGCGCTCGCCGGCGTTTATCAAAGGTATCGCCAGCGGTGACACCATCAAGGTCAACCGCGAAGATCCCGAGAAGCCGAGCTTCGAGCTGGTAAAGCGTTCCGGCAACCTGGCCGTGCGTATCTTCTGTCGCGGTGACAGCACCAAGCTTTCCGACCAGCTGACCCCACAACTGGAAAAGCTCGGTGGCGAACTGGATCTCGAGTCCCCGCGTATGTTGGTGTACAGCATTCACGTGAGCTGTGGTTTCGATGAGATTGAGAAGATCCTCAACAGTGCCTGCGACGGCGCCAACAGCGTCTGGTACTACGGCAACGTGTACGACCCGGTCGACGGGCAGACGCCGCTGAATTGGTGGCAGGATATCCTGAAGCCCGAATAAAGCTACTGCGCTCCGGCGGTCACCTCCAGCCACTCGCTCGTTACGCTTTAGGCGACTCGAAAAACTAGAATATTGAACTAGAGCCTTCTGTATGTTGATTGTTATCTCCCCCGCGAAAACCCTCGACTATGAGAGCGAGATACCCGCACTCGACACCACCCAGCCGGATTTTCTTAAAGAGTCCGCAGCGCTGATCAAGGAGCTGAAGGCGCTCAGCCCGCAGGACATATCCAACCTGATGAAGGTGTCCGACAAGCTGTGTGTGCTCAATTACGACCGCTTCCATAGCTGGAAGCGCCCGTTCACCGACAGCAATGCCCGCCCCGCCCTGCTCGCATTCAAGGGCGATGTGTATACCGGGCTGGCAGCGGAAACCATGGGCAAGCGCGACTTTAATTTCGCGCAAAAGCATCTGCGCATGCTGTCCGGTCTGTATGGCTTGCTGCGTCCACTGGACCTGATGCAACCCTACCGCCTGGAGATGGGCACCAAGTTTGCCAACAGCGGTGGCAAAAACCTGTACGAATTCTGGGATGACAAAATTACCGCAGCCCTGAATAGCCAGCTTGCCGAACACAAAAGCAAGCAGCTGGTGAACCTGGCGTCTAACGAGTACTTCAAGTCGGTGCAGGTGAAAAACCTGCAGGCCGATGTGGTGACGCCGCACTTCAAGGACTGGAAAAACGGTCAGTACAAGATGATCAGTTTCTTCGCGAAAAAAGCGCGGGGCATGATGAGCCGCTGGGCTATCGACAACCGCGTGAAGCAGGCCGAGCAGCTGCAAGATTTTGATGTGGCCGGTTATTATTTCAGTGAAGAACACTCCAAGGGCAATGACTGGGTCTTCCTGCGCGACGAACAGCCAGCCTGAACTACAAAACCCCTGAGCAGAACACAGGAGCGCACTTATGCCCCCATGGTTTGAAATTGCCGTCACCATCGCCGCCGCCATTGCCGCGGTGTTTTTCTTTGCCAAGTACCGCGAGACCGCCGCTGCACTGCACGAATCCGAGCGCATGAAGCTCAAGTATTCCAAGGACCTCGATCGCTACCGCGATACACCGCAACTGCGCGCCCTGCGCGATGCCTTGATCGGCGAACGCAACCTGCCGGTGGACGATGAAGGCCGCGAGCACCTGCTGATCCGCGACAGCGCGCGCAAGCTGGTGCACATCACCGTGCAGAAGCGTACCGCCGAGCCGGTATCGGGCGACGCGTCGGTTGAGTATTCCGCAGCGGGCGAAGCGCGTACGCTGAAAGAACTGGAAGGATAAGTTTCGGGCTCCCGCCAGAGACAGCATAAAAAAGCCCCGTAAGGGGCTTTTTTGTATCTGCAATATCCGGACTGGGTGGAATCAGCTGGTGGCGGCACTGGCCTGGGTCAGTTTCTCGCGGGGGAAGTTCAGGGTAAAGGTACTGCCGCGGCCCGGTACACTGCTGATGCTCAAATTGGCACTGTGGCGCAGCAGTACGTGCTTGACGATGGCGAGGCCGAGGCCAGTACCACCACTTTCGCGGGAGCGGCCTGCATCCACCCGGTAGAAACGCTCGGTAAGGCGCGGGATATGCAGCGGATCGATACCGATACCCGAATCCTTCACCGCAAAGTGGCCGCCGCTGGCGTCCATTCTCCAGCGCAGCTCGATGGGGCCGCCGTCCGGGCTGTACTTGACCGCGTTAAATGCCAGGTTGGCAAAGGCACTGTGCAGCTCACCGGCGTCGCCGGTAATGGTGCCGTCCTCGTCGCACACCACGGAAATCTGGTGTCGCCCACCGCTCAGTGAGCGGGCTTCATCGGCCACGCGCTCCATCAGTCCGTGTACCGCGATACGATCGCGCCCGCTGTCGCGCTCGGAGGTCTCCAAGCGGGCGAGCAACAGCAGGTCGTTGACCAGGCTGGTCATACGCACCGTCTGCTCGCTCATTTGCCCCAGTGGCTTTTCCCAGTTCCGCGGCGCCTGCCCGCTTTCCTGAAGCGTCTCCAGGTAACCGGCAATCACCGTGAGTGGGGTGCGCAGTTCGTGGGATACGTTGGCGACAAAGTCGCGGCGCATTTGCTCCAGGTTATGCAGGCGGGTGATATCGCGCACGATCACCAGCGCTTCGTCCAGACCGAAGCGGGTGACTTCCATTTGCAGAATACGCGCGTCGTCCCCGGGCGCCGGCAGGGTAATCGGTTGCAGGTCGCCCTGATGGGCACCGCGCATGCGCTCGTGCATGTGCTCGACAAAGCGCGGATCGCGCACAAAGTTGATGATCGGCTGGCCGCTGTCGTCGCCCTGCAGGCGCAGCATTTGGCCGGCGACGGGGTTCCACCAGGCCAGGTTGCCGTCATCTTCCAGCGCCACGATACCCTCGCGCAAGGCGCTGGTGCTGTCCTGCACCCGGCGCAGCATGGCGTGCAGCTTTTGTTTTTCCTTGCGGTGGCGACGCTGTAGCCGATAGAAGTCGTCGGTGATATCGCCCCATACCCCAAAATTCGTGGGGGCCGGGCCACGGCGGCCGTTGGACAGCCAATGGTCGAAGCGATTTTGCTGCCACAACAGCCAGATGAGATAAACAGTGAGGCCAGAGCACAGCGCCAGCCACCAGTGTCCGGTTGAAAAACCGAAGATGGTGGTGCCCAGGGCTATGATGATAAAACGCGACAACTCGCCAATACTGCGATCGAGCATGAGGTTTTGGCCATCTTGTTGGGGGCGCGTCGAAGTGCGATTCGGCGGTACAGAGCGGGCCCACTGATAAAGTTCGATGGGCGGAATTATACCCTCTCGGCGGTCTGGACCGAAAAGCGATAACCGGTCCCACGCACGGTCTGAATGTAGCGTTCATGCCCATCCACGGTCAACGCCTTGCGCAGGCGCCGAATGTGTACGTCGACGGTGCGCTCCTCCACATACACGTTGCCGCCCCACACATGGTCGAGCAGTTGGGTTCGGGTGTAGGCGCGTTCCTGATGACTGAGGAAAAAGGTGAGCAGACGGAATTCTGTCGGTCCCATTTCCACCGGGTTACCGTTGATGGTGACCCGGTGGCTGACCGGATCGAGCACCAGCCCCCCGGCGGTGAGCGGTTCTTCCGGAGCGCTGGGGCCGGCGCGGCGCAGTACCGCTTTGAGCCGTGCAACCAGCTCGCGGGGGGAAAACGGTTTGGTGATATAGTCGTCGGCGCCCGTCTCCAGCCCCTTGATCTTGTGGTCTTCCTCACCTTTCGCCGTCAGCATGACGATGGGTAGCGACGCGGTGAGCTCGTCGCGCTTCAGGCGCCGGGCCAGTTCCACACCGGAGACATCCGGCAGCATCCAGTCCAGGAGAATAAGGTCGGGTTTTTCGTCGATGACCAGCGCGTGCGCTTCCTGCGCGTTCTCCGCTTCCAGGCAGCGGTAATCCGCCATCTCCAGCGCCACGCGCAACATATCGCGTACCGGGGCTTCGTCGTCGACTATAAGGATCGTCTTGCTGTGCATCTGCCTGCCATACCCTAACTGAGTTTGCTGTCGCCTAGGCGGGTGCCTCACAACCTCCGCTGCGGCGCTTTCCGGCGTCCTGCCTCGTCGACTGTAGCGCCAGCCTCAACTGACCATTGTAGAGTGGCCATTTAACGTCACTTTGGTGACAAATATATGACAGGTATTCAGGCGGGTAGAATTTCGGGTCACAGTGACTGGCTACCATGCGATATAGTGGGAAAATATCCCGCAGAAAAGCGCCATTCCCACGAAGTTGTTGTTCAAAAACGCCTTGAAGCATGCCTCTCGTTGCCGGTCACGGATCAACCATTGCTGATAGGCAAACAGCCCGGTCACGATCCCCAGGCCGCAGTAGTAAAGTGGCCCCAATTCCGCACGCCCACCCAGCATCAGCAGCGCCACAACAACCATACCCTGCAGGCTGGCGGTCATCGCCTTGTCCAGCTCGCCGAACAGGATGGCGGTGGATTTGACACCGATTTGCAGGTCGTCATCCCGGTCCACCATGGCGTAAAAGGTGTCGTAGGCCACGGTCCACAGCAGGTTGGCGGTAAACAGCAGCCAAGCGACCGCTGGCACCTCCCCGGTCACTGCCGCAAATGCCATTGGAATACCCATACTGAACGCAGCCCCCAGTACCACCTGCGGCAGATGCGTATAGCGTTTGGCGAAGGGGTAACAGAAGGCCAGCGCCAGCGCCGGCAGGGACAGCAGAATGGTGGGGCGGTTGGTGGTCAGCACCAGCAAAAATGCGACCAGCATCAAGCCGGCGAATAGCATCAGTGCGCCCCTGGGGGTGGCGGCACCGGTGGCGAGCGGGCGCTGCTTGGTACGCTCAACGTGTCCATCGATATTGCGGTCGGCAAAGTCATTTATGGCACAACCGGCCGCGCGGGTGAGGATGACGCCCAGGGTAAACACCACAAGCAGGTGCAGGCCCGGCCAGCCCTCGGCGGCGATCCACAGCGCACACCAGGTGGGCCACAGTAACAAGAGTGCGCCGATCGGTCTGTCCATGCGCGTCAGCTGCCAATATGGCAGGACTGCGGGCCAACGCTGCTGAATCTGGTGGCTGATAGCTTGCATGGTGGCTTCCCGTGTTCGCTCTGTACGTTGAGGTGCTTGTGCGCTTATGCCAGCGGCGGTGTATGGGGATTGAAACCGCTCAGGAAGGTCTCTGCAACCAGCAGGGGTTTATCCTGCAGCCAGAAGGTGGAGCGGCGCCCCCAGGCGCGGGGTGCACTGTCGGTCAGCTCTGGTTGCTGGCAGTGCGGATTGCGCGCGAGCCGGTTGAGCACAATGGGCCCGCGGCGAATGTCTGGCTGGCTGAACAGCAGTTCGCCGAGGGGGCGGTTGTCGAGGCCGCGCAGATAGCGGGATTTGCCGGTAAGGGTGCGCTCGGGCAGCACGCTGCGGGCGTAGACCCAGGGCTGTTCACTGTTGCCATACAGCAGTACCTCGCGCACCAGCGCGCGGCTGCGGTCTTTCAGGTTGAGCGCGCGGCGCTCCTCGGGCCGGGGTGTCTGCCAGCCCTGATTGAGTATCTGCACGCGGAAGGCGCCCTCGCCCAGATGCTTGAGGGCGGCGGTCAGCGAACCCGGGTGCAGCAGCCAGGGCAGCAACTGCTCCGGCGGTGTCTGGCCGTGCAGGCTTTCCAGAGGTTGAGGGTGCCAATCGCCGATGGCCTCGAAGGGGGAGTGGTACAACGCTGACTCCGCACAAGCTTGTGATGGTTAGTTCAAACCGCATTGTACCCGAGCGCGCCACCAGGGGAACGCGCTTTGCCCACAGGGGGTGAGGCCGATATAGTGGCGCATTCGCTGGCCGTTGCCGGATGCTGGCGGTACGGGCGCTGCGCCTGTGCCGATGCCATTATCTACAATGCACAAAATAATGAATTGCCACTGCAAGGTGCGCATAAACGGGAAGGACCATGGGGCTTACCAAAAAAATCGTACTGGCCATGATCGCGGGTATCGGACTCGGCCTGCTGTTCAACGTACTCAATTCCAGCCAGGTTCTGGGTGAGGCGGTCACCTCCTTTATCAATAACTACCTCACCAATGGCCTGTTCGACATCGTCGGTCGTATCTTCATCGCCTCGCTGAAACTGATGGTGGTGCCGCTGGTACTGGTCTCCCTGATTTGCGGGGCCTGTGCCCTGTCAGAAGGTAGCCGCGTTGGCGTGCTGGCGGGCAAGACGCTGGCGCTGTACATGGTGACCACGGCCGTGGCGATCTCCCTGGCATTGATGCTGGCACTGGTCATTCAACCGGGCGCAGGCATGGCCCACCTGGCGGGAGACGCGCAGTTTGAGGCAAAACAGTCCCCGCCGCTGTCGGATGTACTGGTCAATATCTTCCCCACCAACCCGGTGCAGGCGATGGCCGAAGGCAATATGTTGCAGATCATCGTGTTTGCCCTGTTGCTGGGTTATGCGATTTCCCGCAGTGGCAAGCCGGGACAGCGGGTAGCGGCTTTCTTCAATGACCTAAACGATGTCATTTTGCGCATGGTGAGCGTGCTGATGGCGTTTGCGCCTTACGGTGTGTTTGCCCTGCTGGCGAACAAGATTGCGCTGCTGGGTCTGGATGCCATTCCCACCCTGGCGAAATATTTCAGCGTGGTGCTGCTGGCACTGATGGTGCATGCGCTTGGGGTGTACCCGCTGCTGCTGAAACTGCTGTCAGGTTTGAACCCGGTGCAACTGCTGAAAAAAATGCGCCCGGCAATGGCCTTTGCTTTCAGTACCGCTTCCTCCGCAGCGACCATCCCGGTCACTCTGCAGACCGTGGAGAAGCGCCTGGGTGTAGATAACAAGGTGGCCTCGTTCACCGTGCCGCTGGGTGCAACCATCAACATGGACGGCACCGCGATTATGCAGGGCGTGGCCACGGTATTTATTTCCCAGCTCTATGGCATTGAGATCGGCCTGATGGGATACCTGACGGTAATTCTGACCGCAACGCTCGCGTCGGTTGGCACCGCCGGTGTGCCGGGTGTAGGCCTGATCATGCTGGCGATGGTGCTCGGCCAGGTTGGTCTGCCGGTCGAAGGTATTGCGATCGTGATGGGTGTGGATCGCCTGCTGGATATGGTGCGCACCGCGGTAAATATTACCGGGGATGCGGTGGTGAGTACCGTGGTGGCGAAAAGCGAAGGCGCTCTGGATGTCAGCACCTTCAATGATGAGAACTACAACAGCGTTGTGGATCACAGGGATGGTCGCTCAACGATTGCCTGAAGTATCGGAGCGAAAAGCTGTCTGAGCCAAGAGATATCTGGGCTCAATTGAACCAATAAAAAAGGGCGAGGCGCATAGGCGCCTCGCCCTTTTTAGTGCCGTGCCGGCGATCAAGTGGAGACTAAATCGCGCAGCGCATCTGCTTCGAGGTGGTCCTCCATACGCTCCACCAGCTCTTCAACCATTTCGCTGAGGGCGTCTTCAATGGCTTCCTGGGTATTGTCTTCAGCGTCGCGGCCGTCGAGGTAAGTGCGCACCCGATATTTTTCCGTAATTTTCAGTTTGCCAATATCGATACGTTGTTCGCGCAGTGTGCTGCCATTGCGCCCGGCGAGTGTATAGCGGAACTCGCCGCTCAGTGCGACGTTCCCTTTTTCGGTGTCGTAATCCTTCCCGGGCTTCATACTGCTCAGGTGTTTGATCACTTTGATCTGGATATTGTTTTCCAGGTTCAGGAGACCGTTTTCCTTCACCAGCGGCACTTCCTCATCTTCCAGGTATTCGTATAACACCCGGGCAAACTCGCTGTGGATATGTTGGGTGTAGCTGCGCACCGCCTTTTGCTTGAGCTCGGCGAGCCCGCCGCCATTGCCGGCCATTGCCAACATCAACTGCATATCCCCGGATACGGGCATGGGCACGTCGATGTCGATTTTGCCGGGGGTAATGACGAGGCTGGGGATGTGGTCGCTGCCGCCCCAGAAGCTTTCCTGGGCGATCGCTTGGCCGACGTTGATTGTGGATAGCGCAAGGCTGCACAGGCCCGCGGCCAGCAGCCGGCGGATTCCTTGGTTTCTCATACATCGCTCCCTGTTTTATTTTTATACGGGGATGGTGTTTTTTATGCACGTCGTGGCGATTGGTTTCGCTCTAGTTAAGTTGGACGTCTGTACCAAGCTGCCACTTATTGCGGGTAAACGCAAAAATATTTCGTGACCTGTGCGTCACATTCTTCGTGGTTTGTGAGGTGGGTCGTAGCGAAAGTGCAATAAATCGGATAGGCGCCGGGAGGGAGAAGGAGCGGCTGCGCCGCCCCGGGAGGCGGTGCAAGAAACTTAATTGCGCCCGGTAATCTCGAGCAGTGCGTCCGCTTCGAGGTCGTCTTCGATGCGGTCGAGGATGCGTTTCACCAGCTGGTCCGCCATGCGCTGCAGCTGTTCACTGGTGTCGTCTTCGTTTTCGTCGCCGTACAGGGATGTCTTGATTTGATACTTGCCTTTGAGCCGCAAGTTGGCGATATCCAAACGTTTTTCTCTCAGCACCCGCTCACCCGGTGCCTGCAGGCGCAGCAGGTAGTCGCCACTGGCGCTGAGGTTACCGCGCTCTATTTCGATGTCGCCCTTGGTTTTGAGGCCACTCAGCTGCTTGACCACGGAAATATCCACAAAGTTAAACAGGATCAGCGAGTGATTATCGCTGCGCAGTGGAATCTCCTCGTCGGCAAAGAATTCACGCAGGGCGCTGTCCAGGCGTGTGCGCAGATAATCGCTGAACGCGCGGCTGGCAGATTCCTTGGCTGCGGAAACCCCGCCACCGTTGGTGGCTTGTGCCAGCAGGCTTTCGAAATCGTTACCCTGCAGCGGAGTGGGTACCTCTGCGGCGACTTCAATCTTGGCGAGAGTGAGGTGCAGTGCCGACGGCTCCTGCGCATGTACCAAGACCCCAAATAAGCTTGTGCACAGCAGTATCCCGAGGCGGGCCAGACGTTTTACATTATCGCGGGGCTGGGTTAAGGCTGCGCTGTTAAATATTTTGCGCTGACTCATTCAGCTGACTCCTGCACCCGATTCTTTCAGGCGTTCGCTATGCAAATGTGGGCGCCGCGGGTGCAGTGCCCGCGAACTCTTATGTGATGGAGGGGGCGCTGCTGAGTGCCGCTAAACCCTCTTATTGATGAGGCTGCCACCACATGTGAGCGAGTGCAAAAATATTAGTGACCCGAAGTGACTAATTGGTTTTGGCAATAACGGCAGCTAGAAAAAACTGTGGGATGTTTGGCAAAAATAGGCGCCAATTGGTGCGGATGGGCAGGCGTCGGGACCGGGGTATCAGGCCTCGGCAAAACGCGGCTTGTTGTGCAGCCAGCGCCGTACCAGTGCGCTGCGGGCTTCTTTACTTAACTGCGGGGCCGCGGCAATTCTCTGCACCTGCGGCAACAGGTGGGCATCCCGTTGCAGGTCGGCAATACGGTGCTGGATTTCGCCGGTCTGGCGGGTGCCGAGGATCTCCCCCGGGCCGCGCAAGCGCAGATCTTCCTCGGCAATGGCGAAGCCATCCGAGTGACTACGCAGAGCCTGCAGCCGTGCGCGGCCGTTGGCGGACAGCGGGCTGGAGTACATCAGCACGCAGTGACTGGCGATACTGCCCCGCCCCACCCGGCCCCGCAACTGATGCAGCTGCGCGAGCCCCAGGCGCTCGGGGTTTTCGATAATCATCAGGCTGGCATTGGGCACATCCACGCCCACTTCGATCACCGTGGTCGCCACCAGCAAATCCACTTCACCGGCCTTGAATGCCTTCATCACCAGCTCCTTGGCTTCCGGCTTCATGCGTCCGTGCACCAGCGCCACGCGCACGCCATCCAGGGTGTCCGTCAGTTCCTCGGCAGTGGACTCCGCGGCCTGGGCCTGCAGAGTTTCGGATTCTTCAATCAGCGTGCATACCCAGTAGGCCTGACGGCCCTCGCGCACGGCGCCCTGTACGCGCTCCATCACATCAAAGCGGCGCTCATCGGAAATGGCCACGGTATTGATTGGCTGCCGTCCGGGGGGCAGCTCGTCGATTACCGAGCAGTCCAGGTCGGCAAACGCGGACATGGCCAGGGTGCGGGGAATCGGCGTGGCGGTCATGATCAGCTGGTGGGGCTGGGTACGGGTCTCGCCCTCGACCGCGCCCTTCTCGCGCAACTGCAGGCGCTGGCGTACACCGAAGCGGTGCTGTTCGTCGATGATCACCAGTGCCAAACGATGGAACTCCACACCTTCCTGAAACAGGGCATGGGTGCCGACGATCAACTGGGCATCGCCATGTTCGATCGCGGCCAGTTGCGCGCGCCTTTCCGCGGCCTTCATGCTGCCGGTGAGCCAGCCCACGGTAATACCCAGCGGCTCCAGCCAGCCGCTGAAGTTGATACGGTGCTGCTCGGAGAGGATTTCCGTGGGCGCCATCACCACACACTGGTGGCCGGCGCCGATCGCCTGCAGTGCCGCGCGCGCCGCGACGAGCGTTTTGCCGGCGCCCACATCGCCCTGTAGCAGGCGCATCATGGGGGTGGCAGTGGCGAGGTCGTCGGCGATTTCCTTACCCACCCGCTGTTGTGCATTGGTGGGGGAAAAGGGCAGGCGTGCGAGAAAATCCCGCTCCAGCGCGGCATTGAGCGCCAGCGGCGGTGCGGCAACCTGGGCACCGTTGCGGCGCAGTTCCAGCAGGCTCAGGTGGTGGGCCAGCAGCTCCTCCAGCGCCAGCCGCTGCTGTGCCGGGTGCTGCCCTTCGGCCAATTGCGCGAGGTCGGCATCCGCCGGTGGCTGGTGCAGGTACATCAGTGCCCCCGCCAGTGGCAGCTGCATTTCCTGCGGCAACAGCTGGGCCGGCAACAGTTCGCTGACGTTGCCCTGGGCCAACCAGTCCAGACCCTGCCCGATCAGTGCGCGCAGGCGCCCCTGCCCCAGCCCTTCGGTCAGTGGATAAACCGGGGTCAGGGTTTCCGCGTTGGGTGAAGTGGTTTCGCCGAGTACCTCGGTTTCCGGGTGATACAGCTCGATGCCGGCACTGCCGCGGCGCGCCTCGCCGTAGCAGCGCACGCGCGTGCCCGCCGCCAGGCGGTTTTTTTGTGCCGCGGTGAAGTGGAAAAAGCGCAGGGTGACGCTGCCGGTGGTGTCCTGAATGCGCACTGCGAGGCTGCGGCGGCGCCCGAAAATGACGTCCGCTGCGCGCACTTCACCTTCGATGACTGCGTCCATGCCTGGGCGCAGGCCCGCCAGCGGTACAACTCGAGTGCGGTCCTGGTAGCGCGCAGGCAGGTGGAACAGCAGGTCCTGCAGGGAGCTGATGTGCAGTTTGGCGAGGGTTTCCGCGAGTTTGGCACCGACACCCTTGAGCGCGGTGACGGGAATTTCTGCCAGGGGTTGTTGCGGAGGATTCGGCGGCTGGTTCACGGACTCTGCAGCTGGCACTGGTTGATCGCATCGCGCAGCATATCGATGGCGCGGTGGCGGGGAAAGCTGGCGCGCCATGCCAGCGCCACGGTGCGCTGCGGTGCGGGGGCAACAAACGGACGGGTCACCAGCACCCCGGTGGCGTATTGCGAGGCGGCGGCGGCAGACAGCGGCAACACGGTGATGCCCAGGCGCGAGGCCACCATATGGCGCAGGGTTTCCAGGGAGCTGCCGTCAGCGGCGGTGCGGATATGCCCGCTGCCGGCTTCTTTTTCGATGGACTGCTGTAACTGTGGACAGGCTTCCAGCACCTGATCACGGAAGCAGTGGCCTTCACCCAGTAACAGCACGTTGTCTTCGCACAGTTGTTCCGGGGTCAGCGCCTCGTATTTTGCCAGCGGGTGGTCCGAGGGCATCAGTACCACAAACGGTTCGTCGTAGAGCGGCTGGGTAACCACGTCCGGCTCGGTAAATGGCAGCGCGATAATTACCGCATCCAGCTCACCCTTGCGCAGGCGACCGCGCAGGGTCGAGGTATAGCCCTCCTCTACATACAACGGCATCTGCGGCGCCAGTTGCTGCAGCTGGGGAATAAAGTGCGGGAACAGGTAGGGACCGATGGTGAAAATCGCGCCCACCGACAGGGGGCTGCTGAGCTGGTCCTTACCGGCGCTGGCTATATCCTTGATGGCCGCGGATTGCTCCAGTACCAGTTGCGCCTGCGCGACGATACGCTCCCCTAGTGGTGTGGCCTGCACCCGTGTCTTCGAGCGCTCGAACAGGGCGACCCCAAGTTCTTTTTCCAGCTTCTTTACGGCAATGGACAGGGTGGGCTGGCTGACGAAGCAGCGCTCTGCCGCGCGGCCAAAGTGCTGTTCCTGGGCCAGGGTAACGATGTATCGGAGCTCGTTCAGTGTCATGGCAAACGCAATCAGATAAATCCAGGCGATAGAGTTTATTCATAAACCCCCCCCGGCGGCCAGAAAAACCGCCGGGCCATTGTGTAAATGTCACAATCTAGAAAAAAATGCTATTAGTCAGGTTTATGAATAGTAAGATTTGCTATTAACTTGCGCACCGAACGGGCGATGTGGCGCTTTTTTTACTATACATGGAAGGCAAGCGTTCAAATTACATCAAGCGGAGGATCGCTATGGGAATCTTGTCTTGGATTATTTTGGGTCTCATTGCCGGCGCGCTGGCCAAGTGGATCATGCCCGGGCCGGATCCCGGTGGTTGGATTGTCACCATGGTCATTGGTATCGTCGGTGCGTTTATCGGTGGCTGGGTCGGTAGCTTTGTTGGCCTGGGCACTACCGGCGGCCTATCGCTCGGAAGCATCATCACTGCGGTAGTGGGTGCAGTTATCCTGCTGTTTATCTATCGAATGGTGAAATCCCGCGGTTGACGAAGTTTTGTTCGTCTATTCGTACGGGGCCCTGGAAAAACGACGGGCCCCGTTCACAGACTTCGTCAGTGAAACAGGCTATAAATAGCCAATCTGACTGAAAGTCCATTGCAGTTCGACGTATAATTTTAATCGCGCCCACCAGTGTGTGGACCGAGCAATATTGGGACCGGCGTTCGGTGCCCAGGGGAAAAAGCAAGCGGTTATGGCAAAGGAAAAAGTCTGGATCTTCGGTTGCGGCGATCTGGGGACACGCCTCGCTCTGAAGTTGGATCGCAAGGCGTACGACGTGTTTGGTGTGCGGCGCAATCCGCTACAGGCACTGGCACGCAAACGCCGCGCGGACGTCGTCAACTGGCGTCGCGGCGACGCCACCAAGACAGAAGATATTCATCGTCACCTGAGTCAGGGTGCCGATATTGTTATCGCCACTTTCACTCCCGGTGCCAGCACTCCCCAAGCCTACCAGCGCGCCTATGTCGAAACGGCCACCTGTCTGCGCCAGTCCCTTGCGGATATGGAAAAACCCCCGCGTCTGTTGCTGTGGATTTCTTCCACCCGTGTGTACGGCCAGAGTGGTGACCAGTGGTTGGATGAGCGCTCCCAGCCGATGCCGAGTAGCTTCCAGGGCGAAGCTCTGTTGGCTGCGGAAAAAATTGCCCAGCAAAGTGTGGTGGAAACCTGCGTGGTGCGCTTTGCGGGTATTTATGGGCCCGGCCGCGATCGACTGCTTTCGCAAGTGCGGGCCGGTCGCTGCGCACCGCCATCACCGCCCCAGTTCAGCAACCGCATTCACGTGGACGATGCCGTCGGCTTTCTCGCGCACCTGATCGAGGGCCAGAAAAAAGATATGCCGCTGGAGAAGCTGTATATCGGTGCGGACTGCACCCCGGTTCCCATGTACGAATTGCAGAGCTGGCTAGCAAAGTCGATGGGTTATACCAGCGCGCATCTGCGCGAAGAAGTGGCCACCAGCGAGCGTCGCTCCAAGAAGCTGAGCAACAAACGCATGCTGGATAGCGGCTATGACATGCTGTATCCGGATTACCGCGCCGGCTACCGCACCCTGCTGGAAAACGACTGAATCACAAGTTCGCGCCGCCCATTGCCGAGCGGCGCGCGGCAATCGCTTAGATCACCAGAACCCCTTCCGCCTCGAACTGCGCACCCTTGGGCAGTTCACTCACACCCACCGCCGCACGCGCCGGGAATGGCTTGGTAAACATCTCCTGCATCACTTCATTGACGGTAGCGAAATTGCTCAGGTCAGTGAGGTACAGATTCAGCTTTACCAGATCGTCCAGAGTACCGTTTGCGGCTTCGCACACCGCCTGCAGGTTTTTAAATACCTGCACCGCCTGCTCGCGGAAATCGTCGGACACCAGTTCCATGGTTTCCGGAACCAGCGGAATCTGACCGGACAGGTAGATAGTGTTGTTGACCTTGACCGCTTGGGAATAGCTGCCGATTGCTGCCGGTGCCTTATCGGTTTTTATCACGGCGCGATTGGGCATGGATGACCTCTCCTGACCCTGTTGGGGCCTACTTACTGAAAAAAGGAAGCGGGAGAATATAGCGCGGTTTTGTAGCCTTGGGGAGCGGCGCAAAGGACCAGATTGCGATATGCGGAACTTATCCACAAACTGAGAAAATTCACGCAAAACCCCCGCGAATTCCCCAAAAACCCCGCAATCCTCATCCGCAAAAAAAACCAAGCCCAAAGCATCCACGAAGGCCCGTCACTGGTGCCCATCCGACAAACGATTGCCGACAGGTTGTTTGGCGGATGGGCACCAGTGACGGGCCGGGCCTAAATCGGAGCCATCAGCAGAAGCAATTAAGTGGGGGGGTGGCCAGCGAAATGCTGACCGCAAAGGGATGTAGGAGTCTGAAAATCAGGGTCGCGCGATCTTGATCACCGCCGGCAAGTTACGCAGCCGTTTCATCACCTGGGCCAGGTGCACGCGGTTGGTCACTTCCAGCGTCAGCGCGATGGTACTGTGCTGAGCATCCTTCTCGTCTACATGGATCTGCTCGATGCTCGCGCCCTCTTCGGTAATGCGCGTCGCCAGGCGGGCAATAATGCCGCGCTCGGATTCCACCTCCACGCGCACATCCCCCAGGAACTCGCCTTTTACATCCGGTGACCAGTTCACCGCCATGATGTTTTCCGGGTGCTCGCGCAACTCCGCCGCATTGCGGCAGGTATCCCGGTGCACCACCACACCCTTACCGGAACTGATATGCCCCATGATGGTATCGCCGGGAATCGGGCGGCAACAGCGGGCAAAGCTGATCATCATGCCCTCCTGGGCATCGATGGTCAGCGGCGAGGAAATATTGCTCGCCTCCGTCTCGGTGGTGCCTGGCGGGACCAGCAGCTTGGCTGCGGAAAAGGCCGCGCGGTTGCCGAGACCGATCTCTTCCAGCAGGTTCTCGAAACTCTCGTAATTGGCCTCTTTCACCCCGCGGCTGAGCTGCTCCTCGGAAAGGTCGGAAAGCTTGAGGTCGAACTTGGTCAGTGCCTTTTCCAGCAGGCGCTGGCCAAGGGCGATTGAATCGTGATGGCGCTGGTGCTTCAGGTAGTGGCGAATGGCACTGCGCGCTTTCGCGGTTACCACAAAATTGAGCCAGTTCGGGTTCGGCTGCACGTTTTTGCTGGTGAGGATCTCCACCTTCTGGCCGCTTTCCAGCGGCTGCGACAGCGGCGCCAGGCGCTGGTTGATGCGCACCGCCACACAGGAATTACCGATATCGGTGTGCACCGAATAGGCGAAGTCCACCGCGGTGGCCCCGGCGGGCAGATCAATGATTTTGCCCTTGGGCGTGAATACGTAAACCTCGTCCGGGAACAGGTCGATCTTTACGTTTTCGATAAATTCCAGCGAGTCACCGGCGCGTTGCTGCATCTCCAGCAGGCCCTGCACCCAGCGGCGCGCGCGCACCTGGCTGGTGCCACCGGTATTCAGCACCTCGTCGCCGGACGACTTGTACAGCCAGTGGGCGGCAATACCGCTGTTGGCCATCTCGTCCATTTCCTTGGTGCGGATCTGTACCTCGATCGGCACCCCGTGCATGCCCAGCAGCACCGTGTGCAGTGACTGGTAGCCGTTGGATTTGGGGATGGCGATGTAGTCTTTGAATTCGCTGATCACCGGTTTGTACAGGTTGTGGATAACCCCGAAGGTGCGGTAGCAGGTGTCCACACTGTCGACGATGATGCGGAAGGCGTAGACGTCCATGATTTCCTTGAACGACTTCTTCTTCGAGCGCATCTTCTGGTAGATGCTGAACAGGTGCTTCTCGCGGCCGATCACCAGCACATCGATGTTCTCCCGCTCCAGGCGCAGTTCGATGGCGTTCTGGATTTTTTCCAGCAGCTCCTTGCGGTTGCCACGGGCGGCAACCAGCGCCGCGCGCAGGCGGCTGGCACGCAGCGGGTAAATGGCGAAGAAGGCGCGGTCTTCGAATTCGATCCGCACATCGTTCATGCCCAGGCGGTTGGCAATGGGTGCGTAGATCTCGAGGGTCTCGCGGGCAATGCGCGCGCGTTTGCCGGGCTTCAGCGAGCCAAGGGTACGCATGTTGTGCAGGCGGTCGGCGAGCTTCACCAGAATCACACGGATGTCCCGCGCCATGGCCAGGGCCATTTTCTGGAAGTTCTCCGCCTGCTTCTCCGCCGGGCTGTCGGTCTCAAACTGGGTCAGCTTGGACACCCCGTCCACCAGATCCGCGATCTCCTCGCCAAACTGCTCGGCCAGTGCCGCTTTGGGGATACCGGTGTCTTCGATGACATCGTGCAGCATGGCGGCGGCCAGGCTCTGGGCGTCCATGTGCATGCCCGCAAGAATGGTGGCGACTGCGAGAGGGTGAGTGATATAGGGCTCGCCAGAGCGCCGGGTCTGGCCCTCATGGGCCTGCTCCGCGTAAAAATACGCGCGGCGGACGAACTGAATCTGATCGGGGGGAAGATAGGACGAGAGGCGATGGGCCAGACTATCGATCGTGTGCAAAGCCGCGCTCGCCTCTTAGATTTCCTGCATATCCTGCATCAAAACGTGGGGTGGGGATTACAGGTCCTGCTCGGACAGGAATACCGGCGCCGGGGAAGCGGCCTGTACCGGCTCTTCTTCCGGCTCGTCCAGAATGCTGGCGTCAACGAAGCCTTCTTCGATTTCGCGCAGGGCGATGACGGTGGGCTTGTCGTTTTCTTCCGCAACCATCGGATCGCGGCCGCCGGTAGCGATCTGGCGAGCGCGCTTGCTGCCAACAATCACCAGCTCAAAGCGGTTGTCTACGTGGTCGAGGCAATCTTCAACGGTAATACGTGCCATAAAATCTCTGTTCCAGTGTGGGTTCGCCCGGTTGCGGGCAAAAAAGGACAAATTCTGTTGTCTGGTCGGTCACGGCCGACGCGGACGGGGTTAACTATTCTACCGGACCGCGCGGTGTACGCAAATCGAACAATGGGTTCTTTGTGCCGTTTTGGTGGCTTTTACTGACTGCGCAGTAACGATTGCAGCAGACCCGCGTGTTGCTCCTGTTGTCGCGCCAGCCGCTGTCGCTCTGCCACCATGATTGCGCGCAGCTCATTCAGTGCGGTGGTGAAGTCGTCGTTGATCACCAGATAATCGGTCTCCACGTAGTGGGACATCTCATCGATTGCCTGTGCCATGCGCTTGTCGATCACCGCCTGATCGTCCTGGCCGCGCCCGGTCAGTCGCTCGTGCAGCGCCTGCTGCGAGGGTGGCAGGATGAAAATTCCTACCGTCTCCGGCATCAGCTTGCGCACCTGCTGCGCGCCCTGCCAGTCGATTTCCAGAATCACATCGCGACCGCTGGCGAGGGTTTCTTCCACCCATGCCTTGGAGGTGCCGTAGAAGTTCTCAAACACCTGCGCGTGCTCGAGGAACGCGCTTTCCTGCAGCATGCCGGCGAAGCCATCGTGGTCCACGAAATGATAGTTGATGCCATCGATCTCACCGGGGCGCATGGGCCGGGTGGTGTGCGATACCGACACCGTGACCTGAGTATCGGCCTCGATCAGCGCTTTGACGAGACTGGTTTTACCGGCGCCGGAGGGCGCGGAGACCGTATAGAGAGTACCTGTGGACACGGCGAACCTTGCTGCAGTGTGAGTAAGTGGGGTGATGGGCGGGGAGTATAACGAATGCGGGGGCCGCGGAGCGAATATGCGTAGTGCGGAGCGAATGCAAAACAGGCGAGCCTCGACCGGGGCTGGGGGCAAAGTGTTGGGCTTTTCCGGTCCGCCTGCCACGGGGAGGCAGGGTTTCCGAACCCGGTCGAGGTGCCTGCGGAATCACAACCGTGCCTTTGGGGAAGGCGGGCTACCACGGATTCCTTGCGTTAATGACTAACGGATGTGACTGTATCGTCTTTGTCATTAAAAACCAACCGCCACCAGAGTGCGGCGCTTATCAGGCAATAGCCTGCCACCGCCGTCCAGATCAATTGCGGCAGTAGCGGGATCGATACGGCGAGCAGTGCCAGGCGGCCCAGCTCCCAGTAGCGCGTAGCGCTGCTGCCGTCGAGGATACGCCCGTTCAGGATCAGGCCCGCGATGATCAGGAACACCACCAGTGCGGTCGTGGCAAAATCGAGGCCGCTGCCCATAAACAGGATTCCCACGGTTGCCAGGGTGTAGCTCAAATGCTGAGCCAGAGCGTACCAGCGCACGCCGCGGTTTATCTGTGGGTCAAAGCGCTGGAAGTTGTCCAGATCCCCGCTGGGGACGGGCATGGCCGCCTCGGCGTCCGCCGGGCGGTAGCCGGTGGCACGGAACCACAGGCTAAGTTTTTCCTTCCAGCTTTTGGTGTACACCGCATCCAGCCACATGCGCTTCAGGTGCTGCAAATTGGCGGCGAACGGGTCGAAGGTGTTGAGCGGTTTGCGCACGCCGTAGATACATGGCTCGTCGTCCAGTTCTTCCTGATAGGTTCCGAAGATACGGTCCCAGATGATCAGCACGCCGCCGTAGTTGCGGTCTACATACACCTTGTTCTGTGCGTGGTGCACCCGGTGATTGGACGGCGATACCAGGATCCACTCCATCCAGCGGATCTTGGGAAACTTCTGCGTGTGGACCCAGAACTGGTAGATGAGATCGATGGCGCCGGCGGTCAGTAGCACTTCCGGGGGCATGCCCACCAGCAGCAGCGGCAGGTAAAACATCCACGCCAGGGGTACAAAACCGCTGGACTGGCGCAGCGCGGTACTGAGGTTGTAATCCTCGCTCTGGTGATGCACCACGTGCTCGGCCCAGAAGATATTGACCTCGTGCGCGATGCGGTGGCGCCAGTAATAGAAGAAATCGTACAGGACGATCGCCAGCACCATGTGCCAGGGGTTATCCAGCGACCAGTGGATACCCAGGCTCTGGTAGGTGGGTTCCAACCACTGGTACAGCGGAATGTAGACGAGCATCAGGATGCCCACGCGCACCAGCCCGACCACCCGGCTCATGATGCCGGCGCCCAGGCTGCCGATGGTGTCGTTCAGGCGATACAGGCCCCAGCCGCGCCAGCGGTCCAGGGTCAGCTCGAGCACAAGCGCGAGCAGGAAAAACGGAATGGCGGCGGTGATCAGTCCCACGGGCACCTCGAGAATCGTCGGTTTGATTATCTTTGTTGTGACTTGCTAGCAATCTTGCCACAGGGCGCGGTGCGGGCAATGTCCTGAGAGACCGGATTTCGAAATCCGTGTGTTTTTGGCGTTACGCCCATGGCGAAGATCGTCAGCGAGCAACGCCAATCATCCCGCGCGCATCCCCCGTCAGGCCGGTGACTGGCACGCTCGTGCCGACCTTGGTGCTTTCTGATGATTTCCGTTTTGCGATAGCATTTGCCGCAATCACTATTACGGGACAAGGAAATGCCCCACTTTGATTTAAGCGACAGACAGGGAAAGTATTATCGCTTGACGGCCTCAATCCGTTTCTCCGTTCCCTGGATTGATCCACAGCAGGTTCTTATTGCCGGGGAATTACTGGCGAATACGGAGCCCGGCCAGTTGTTGATGGCCGAGCAGCACTTTTTTGGTGGCGGCAGTTACCCCCTTTTGCAGCTCGGCGGGTCCGAGAGTTTCGGGCTCCCTTCCGCTCTGCGCACGCACTCCGGTGCGTCTTCGCTCATTTCAGGTCCCTATTCAGTTCGGAGTCCAGTTCAGAGTCCAGTTCAGGGGCCAATTCAGGATTCAGAGCAGATCCTGCTCGAGGCCATTCGCAGCGGCACGCTCGAACTGCAGGCGGCTGATCCGGCCCAAGCCAGTCACAGCCAAAGCGCAGACGAGCGCAACGCGCTGCGGGTAAAAATCCGCCTGGCGCTCGCTGAAATCGTCAGTCAGGAACGTGCAGAGGCCGCCGGTCATGAACGTTCGCAGGCAAACGAGTCGCACTTGATGCGCGGGCTTATTTATACCGGTGCGTTTTTCAACGGGCTGTGGCACGCGGGCACGGATTTCGCCAAGTGGCTGAAAGAAGTCAACGATGTGGTGAATCCCACCCAGCGCATCTTGCGCAGCCTGCGCTCGGGCATGCGCGCGCGTGAGCGCGCCAGTGTCAGCGGCGAGTCGTATCTGGATGCCTTTGTATCGGAGCAGCTCACCGCCGAAAAGCGCCAGCTGGTAGAGGCCATCGGCTTTGACCCGTCCAGTATCACCCGCGAGCAGTTCGACCAGGCGCTGGAGATTGCCGAACTGGTCTGGCAAGACCCGGCGCTGCGCGCAGATATACGTCGCTTTTGTGTGGAATACGTAAATGCGCAGCATGCGGTGGAGCTCACGGACCTCACGGAGCTGCCGGGCTCGGCCGCCTTTGAGGTTTTGGTTACCCTGGTGCTGTTAGGGGTGACCGCCGGTGCTGGTGTGGCAGTTGCCGGTGCGCGGCAGGCCCGCCACTTCGCCCGGTTCCGCAAAGTAGGTGAATTGCTGAAACGCTACGCCGCTGGACGTTGTAAACATCGTTGATGTGAATGGTGTTCCCTGTGCGGAGGTGGAATTCGAGGATTGATCTTCCTTGTTGCAACTGGACTGCACTGATATCCGCTGTTCGGTATACGCACCCAAATAAAAAAGGCCGGCAAATGCCGGCCAAACAAGGGGGGGATTCCGAATTAAGCAGTATTTTTATTCTCCTTAAGGGGCCGCCTCCGCCTGCAGGGTTACCCCCGAATAAGCGCTGTAACCGCGGACGCTGATATACCAGGTGCCCGACTGCGGGTTGCTGATGCTGCAGCTTTCGTCGTTGCCCCAGCGATAGGGACGACAGTCGTAGCTGCTGGTGGTGGGCTGGCTGCCGTAGCGCACGTACAGGTCACCGTCACCACTGCCGCCGCTCATCAAGACTTCCAGCGTGCTCATGCCGCTGTTCACATCCAGAGTGAAGTGCTGCCAGGTACTGGCCGACCCGGATACGTTGGATTCGGTCCAGCCGGTGGCACCACCGCCGCCATTGCCCGGCTCGTCAAAATTCCCCACCAGGCTCACGCCGGAGAAGGTGCTGTAAGCGCGCACCATCACGTGATAGGTACCCGCCTGCACATTGCTGATCGAACAGGTTTCATTGTTGCCGTTCAGATATGGGCGGCACTCGTAGCTGCCGGTGGTCGGCTGGCTGCCGTACTGCACATACAGGTCCGCGTCACCGCTGCCACCGGAAATCTGGAAGCTCAGGTTGCTCGCGCCGGCCGGTACTTCGAGGGTATAGCGCAGTTCTTGTCCGGAGCTTGCCGCCAGGCCAGATTCAGCCACGCCGTTGGTCAGCGCACCGTCACCCGGATCCGGGTCGCCGCCACCGCCGCCATTGGCTGCCGCGACCGCTGCTGCCGCATCCACGATACCGGAGCCGCACTGGCTGCAGGAACCGGGGAAGCTGCGCGCGGTGCTTTTCAGGTTGGCTTCCACCTCATCAGGTGTGATGCCGCTGTCTACGGCATACAGCAGGGCTGCCGCACCCGCCACATGTGGCGCCGCCATACTGGTGCCCTGGTAGAAGGCGTAGCTGTCGCTGCCGGGGCCCTGAGAACCGCTGTTCAGCGTGGAAAGCACGCCGTTACTATTGGTAGCGGTTTCGCCACCGGGTGCCGCTACATCCACCACGCTGCCGTAGTTGGAGTAGTAGGCACGGCTACCGGCGCGGTTGGTGGAGGCCACGGTGATGACGCCGGAGCAGCTGGCTGGGCTGTAATTGCCGGCGTTGGCATTGGAGTTACCCGCTGCAACCACCACGGTGGTACCGAGGCTGCGCGCGGTATTGATGGCGTTTTGGGTGGTGGTATCGCAGCCACCGCCGCCACCCAGACTGAGGTTCAAAACCTGTGCCGGGTTGGCATTGGCGGGGACACCGCTCACGCTGCCGCCGGCGCCCCAGATGATGCCGTCGGCAATATCCGAGGTATAACCACCACAGCGCCCCAACACCCGGATGGGGACGATCTTCGATTTGTAGGCAACGCCGGCTACACCGGTGTTGTTGTTGGTTACCGCGGCGATGGTGCCCGCCACATGGGTGCCGTGCCAGCTGCTGCTGCGCGCCGGTTGACCCTGACCACAGGCGCCCGCGGGCGACCAGTCGCCGGGATCGCTGGCGTCACTGTCGCGGCCGTTGCCGTCCTGCGCCACGGTGGTATCAGAAATCATGTCGTAACCGGGCAGCAGGTTTGCGTTCAGGTCCGCGTGCGGGCGGTAACCGGTATCGATCACCGCAACCACAACCCCCTCCCCCTGTGTTACATCCCAGGCCGCCGGCAGGTTGAGACCGCCGGTGGACTCAAAGTAGTGCCACTGCTGGTTGTAGTTGGTGTCGTTGGGGGTGGCCATGGGGCGCATCAGTCGGTCTGGCTCCGCGTATTCCACCTGCGGGTCCTGTTGCAGGCGCGCAATAATCGCATTCATTTCCGCCTTGCTGGCACGCTTTTCCAGCTTCATCAGCTGGGCACCGGTTGCGAGCCGGCGCATATGTTTGAAGCGGTGGCCGGCGGTGCGCGCGACGCGGTCGATTGCGGTTTGCGACATGGCAAGACTGTTGGCGCCGGCCGTCGTGTTCTTGTATTTCAGGATGATGCGGTCGGTGACCATCTCCTGTGGGGCAACGCTGGTGGCGGTGAGCTCGGGCTCGACTGCGTGCACAGAAAAGCTGGTGCTCAGGCCGGCGCCGAGCAGCAGTGCGGTGACACCGAGCGCGCCACCGGCGCGGCCGGACATGCGCACGCTGCGTGCCAGTAGATTGAGTATTTTCATTGTTACGAGTTTCTCCTGAATTATTTTTATCGTCGGGGCTTGGTAGGCTCCGCCGTAAATGCACTGCGGGACTCCTGGGCAGCGGCCGCGGATTGGGTGCGCAATTGTGTTGCGGTGTGCCCCCGCGGCAAGTGTTTAACGAGGAGGTGTATTTCGACCTCATGTCTAAACAGGGATAACTCTTTGCTTTTCGCGCCAAAATTAGGTCGAAATTGGTACGATAGTCTCTCGTTGAGGAGTAGGTGTGACGGCGGTCGCACGCGCTGGCGGGGTATTTATCGCTGGTGTGTTTTGCGCACGAGTGGCGGGCGTGAATCTGTGTATGGACTGCCAGTTGGCTTATGAGAAGTGAGGTACGCCCTATTTGTTGCTGTTCGCTAACGTGTTTTTTGCCTCGATCCAGCGGCTCATAAATTCCTCGGCGCGGTGTTCGGTGCGCCGCAGGATGCGTCCCCAGATGTTGCGGTTGCGGTGCGCCTCCAGGTCCGCGGCAATGGCTTCGATACGTGCGAGAAATTGCGGCGCATGATCGGCGTAGGTAAACCCGCTGGCGAGAGCCCGAGTGCCGGCAGCGCGCACCTGCTGCCACGCCGCCTTGTTCTGATAGAGCTCGGCGGTGGTTGCGGCAAAGGTATCCGGGCAGTCGCTCACCGGGTAACCCCAGGCATCCGTACTCGCCATGGATTCCGCACCGATAGGGGTGGTCACGGTGGGGGTGCCGGAAAGCCAGCCGTCGAGAATCTTGCCCTTCTGCCCCGCGCCAAACCGCAGTGGCGCCAGGTTCAGGCGATAGCGGGCTAGGGTCGCCAGTGCATCGTCGGTGCGCCCGACAATGCGCAGCCCGGCCTTTGGTTTGTGGAAGCGCTGCATGGCGTGATCGGCATAGGCGCCGTACACGTGGCATTCCACTTCCGGCAGCAATGCGCGCACCCGGGGCCAGATAGTTTCGGCAAACCAGGCTACCGCATCGCGGTTCGGGGCATGCTTGAAGCCGCCGATCATTGCCAGGTGCTCGCGCTGTTCGAAATCCGGCAGCGCGTCGAGGTCTGGCATTTCCCGCACCAGAAACGGCAGGTAGTGCAGTTGCCAGTCCGGCAGGCAGAAGTGCTGCTGGAGCAGGTCCACCTCCACCTGGGAAATCATAACGGTGAGATCACAGCGCGCCATGGCGGCGATTTCACGTTCCGCACTGGCATGGAACAGGTTGAGCGCGTCACCGGTTTTTGCCGCCTGATGACGCGCTTCGCGCAGGCTGTGAAAATCGCTGGTGTCGAGAATCGTCATCGCCTGTGGGCACTGCTCGCGCACGCGCCAGCCGAACTGCTCTTCCATCATAAAGCGGTCGTAAATCACCAGCGTCGGGTCCAGCTGGCGCACCCAGTCATCAAAACTGGACTCGTTCACTTCGATCTGGTGTTCGCCGTATCCGGACTTTGCCTGAAAAGGCGTGGGCTGTGCGGGGCTGCCAATTTCCACGGCATAGCCCGCCTCGGCGAGCAGGTCGAGAATATCCAGTGTGCGTCGGCCGGCAGCCGTGGAGGCGGGTTCGGGCCACTGCTTGGCAATCAGCAGGGCGCGTTTTAAAGGGGGATCGGAAAGCATTTGCGGGATTATGCCAGTTAACGCGGGCGCCGCGTATTCACTTCCAGCCCAATGTGCGCCACAGTGCGATCAGCAGTGGAGGAATGATTAACCAGCCCAGCTCCCACACCGTGGGGCCGATAAACGCGAGGCCGATGGTGAGTGCTGCGGTAAGCGGCTCGATCGTCGAGCGCCGTGCGACCGCGCGCCGCTCGCGGGCGTCCAGTTCGGGGTGGGCAAATCCCTTGCGGCAGGCGTACTTCCAGCCCAAAAGACCAATCAGACCGGATATGGCCAGGCAACTGCTCTGCCCCACCGGCGACGAAACACTCACCAATTGCGGGTCTGCAACCGCAAAGAACAGGTAAAGCCCAACCACCACCAGCTGCAGCAGTACCAGCAAGGTGTGTAGGCCGTCGGAGCGCTCCACCGGCCCCAGCAGCTTGTGGGTAAGGTTCCAGTTAATCAGGGTAAGACCCACCGCAATTACCAGGCGCAGCAGCAATTCTGGGTCTGCCACCAGCAGGCTGAGCAGACCGTAGGGCATTTCCACCCAGGTCATATCCTCGGTGGCCGGCAGGTACATAATGAAATTGACGAACAGGACAGCGTAGGCCACGTCGACAAAGGTCTCCAGCCTTCGCAAGCGACAGCGTTGGGTGAAGACCGTGGCGGCGTCCGCGGTGGGCATGGGGCTTGTTCCGAGGAGGGTTAGCTATTCATCCAGATTAGCACTCCTCGAGCATCGCCTTTTGTTACGCATTGCGTCCGACGAGTGTTGCTTAGTGCGCTTTCACGGGCACTGGCCATAGCAGACGGGTGCGGGCCTTATAGCGCTGGTAGTCTGCCTGATCGCCCCAGCGTTCATCGGCGCGCTTTTCCAGCATCGGCACGCCACTGATATAGCGCAGCAGAACAAAGACAAAAACCGGTGAAATCAGTGCCGCCCACTGGCTGCCTTGCAGCACCGGCACCGCGATCAGAGCGATACCGGTCCACAGCAATATCTCGCCGGCGTAATTCGGATGGCGCGACCAGGCCCACAAGCCACTATCAATAAAGCGGCCGCGGTTTGCTGGGTTGGCCTTGAAGCGCGATTTCTGGGTATCGGCGACCACCTCGATGGCCATGCCGAGCAACCACAAAAGCGTCCCGGCTACCGCCCAAATACCCAGTGGTTCCGCGTTCGCACTGGTAAGTACTACCAGTGCGCAACAGGCGGTGACACTCACCCACAATCCCTGCAGCGTCCATACCATCAGGAAGCGCAAAAACGATGGCTTGATGGCGTCGAAGCGACGGTCTTTGCCGTCTTTGAGAATGCGGGAAAATAGAAACGAACCCAGCCGCAGCGCCCACAAACTCACGAGTATTGCCACCAGGATTGCGCGCGACGACGACTGCGGGTTTAACCACAGCGGCACCAGCACCACGCTGAGATAGGTCACGCTGCCGGTGAGGTCAAAAAACTTTTCGGTTTGCGCGAGGAATGATGGAATGAAGACCAGCCACTGCAGGACGAATGCCAGTACAAACATCCACACCAGCAGGGGCGCACCAGCAAGCCAGACGCTGTGCGAGGACAGCAGCGCGGCCAGGCCTGCCGCAATCGCCAGTATGACCGGTATCGCAAGCGCGGAAATTTTTTCTGCTTTGTTCACAGGAACCCCCGATTAGTTTGTACAGGCGAGTAGGAAATTACTCTAACATGACCGCTCTGATCTCCGCTTTATACCCCAGAAAATACCAGGTCTTTCTATGCCATACGCCATGAATCGAGGCCTGCATATTCATTATCGTGTTACCGGTTAAGGTGCTCCACTGGTTCTACAGCATGGCAGTACTTCCAGGCTGGAAGCCTGGGACGAAAATGGCTATGTCGATGCTTTGCGCGACCAGTTCCAACTGATCATGATCGATGGTCGTGGACATGGTCAGAGTGATAAGCCTCACGAGCAAAGCGCCTATGATCTGCCCAATCGGGTCGGGGATGTGCTTTGTGTGCTCGATGCTCTCGGATTAACCCGTGTGCATTATTGGGATTATTCGATGGGTGGCTGGATAGGATTCGGAATGGCTGCGCACGCGCGGGAGCGCTTGGCATCACTGGTGATTGGTGGGGCGCATCCCTATGCAGACACTGCGACCGCTTTTGCGGAAGCGGGTGTTGCCGTTTCTACTTGAGCAGCCCTTCCCGCAGTAAACGTCTTTTTGCGCGATGAGTAATTATTCCTGTTTCAGCCGCAGCAACATCTGCACTAGCATATCCGCATGTCTATCGACGCGCACTTCTTCACAGGGGTCAATATTGAATAGGCGCCGGCACTCGGGCGCAAAAGAAAATATGGTCGACGAGGCGCTGACCATGATGTAGTACCAGTGCACAAAGGCATCCCGGTCTAACTGCAGGGAGTCACCCACCAATCGCTGCATTTTCTCGCAGGCTGGTGCAATGTACTGCTCAATCAAGTACTGAATGCGCCAGCTATCCCGGGTTGCTTCCTGAGCCATCAAGCGGCTTAGCTCCGGGTGGCGTGCGTGGTAGCCCACATAAAAGCGCACAATAAAGGCTAAGTGCTCGCTTTCGGAAACCTCGCGCAATAGCCCCAGGCGCTGCTCGAACTCTTCGTGCATGCCACTGAACACCGTCGCCACCACGGACTTCCAGAAAGCCTCTTTGTCGCCAAAGTGATAGGCCAGCAATCCGCGTTTTACCTTGGCGGCATTTTCGATATCACGCAGGGAAACTGCATCAAAGCCGCGCTCAGAGAACATTAGTTTTCCCGCATCGACCAGCTTGGCCTTGGTGGCCTCTGCCCTTTCCTGAACACGCCGTGTGCGCCCCCCGCTCGAGGTGGCGGTTACCGATGACATAGAAACCTCGTGTGACTGAGTGGTTCAATTAAGAAACAGATTGAACAGTATTTGGCCGAAAGATAGTCTGGAGACGCTAATTTTAACATGGGAATGACAGCCTAGATGCAGAAAAAATGACTAATAACTTGTTGACCAATCAAATGAATGTGAATAAATTTGTTTGCGTGCAAGTTTTTCTGCACCAGCGATTGATGTTAGTGCTACTGGCGGTATGCCCAGTCGGAATTATTCCGGCCCGAGAGCTTCCGCATTTACAACGATAAAAAGGCCTGGAGGTCTACCGGCATGAAGTCCAATTTCTACAAGCGATTCCCTACCCACCGATTGTGTGCGGCCGTGACAGCACTGGTAGCAGCGGTACCAGCCGGTGCAGAAACTACTTTGGAAGAAATCGTGGTCACCGCCAACAAGCGTGAGACCGGCCTGATGGAAACTGCCGCGGCAGTATCTGCTTTCGACAGCAAGGCGCGCGATGAGCTGGGTCTGGATGGCCCGCAGGATCTCGCGGTGCGTTCGCCCTCACTGACCATTGCGCCCAGTCGGGTCAGTATTCGCGGCGTAGGCCGCCCCAACGTGGCGTTGGGCTCGGACCCCGGTGTCGGCCTGTACTGGGACGGCGTCTACAACACGGAAACCGACGTATTCACCATGTCGAACTTCCTCGACATCGAGCGTGTTGAGGTCCTGCGTGGCCCACAGGGCACCCTTTACGGTCGCAACTCGATTGGTGGTGCCATCAATCTCGTCAGCAAGCAGCCAGACAGCGAAGAATGGGGTACTTCCATCGTTGCTGAGCTGGGCAACTATGGTCACACGGTGGGCCAGGTACTGACCACCGGCCCGGTCACAGAAAAGCTTTCAGTCCTTGCCGCAATCTCCGATATTCGCCGCGATGGTTTTCAGGAAAATATCTACAACGGTGACGACTACGACAACCGGGAAAACCAGTACGGCACCATTAGCCTGCGCCATGAAACCACCGATAACTGGACCAATACCGTCAAGGTGATGCGCGCGCAGTCTGATAGCAATCCCTCCAATGGTTACACGTTGGAACCTTTTGCGACCGATTACGTGCAGGAAGTACGCGATGCTTATGTCGGCACCACGGTGCTGAATTTCCCGGGTATGTATCCGGGGCAGAATTTTGCCAATATGCATCAGGGGATGACCGCGGAAAATCCGGGTGTCAAGAATTCCAGCCAAGTTTCAATCGACTTCACACCGACCCAGACCAGCGAACGTGACGCTGTCTTCTTTACCAGTGAGCTGGATACCGACAGCTTCACCCTCAAATATACCGCAGGACATTCGAACTTTGATTTCAGTCGTGCGCTCGATGCGGATCTCACTGCTTCCGGCGACTCAGGCCTTGATTGGAACAACCTCTTCCTAACCACTGAGTTTGGTCCGCTCCCAGTTTCTCTGGTGACCGGTATTGGCGCCACGCCTTCCGACCTGATTTTCTCATTTGAACAGCAAGCGGATTTTACCTCGCACGAGTTACAGCTGAGTAGCGACCTGGACGGATCGGTGAATTTTATCGGTGGTCTCTACTATTACAGCAGTGATGAGTTTCAGGACATCAGCTACCAAGAACGCAATGCGGAGCTGATGGCGGTTTACGGAGTTTTCGGCAGCTTTATCGGCCAGACGGTGAACCCGGATGGCTACCTCTACAAGGCTACTGCCGACCTCGAAACCACATCTAGCGCCGTTTATGGGCAGATGGATTGGAGCGTCAATGATGATCTGGTAGTTACCCTGGGGGCGCGTTACTCAAAAGACGAAAAGTCCGGTAGTGATCTGACGTTCGCACAGTACGTTGGTGACCCGTCAAGCCCGTTTGTGTCTCGCTCGGAATCCGAGTCCTGGGATCAGCCTACGTGGAAGCTGGGCCTCGACTACACGCTCAGTGAAGACCAATTCCTATATGGCTTTGTTGCTACAGGCTACCGCTCGGGCGGTTTCAATTTCCTTCAGCCCACCGCCAGCACTGATGTGGATATGGTTGAGCCGGAAACCCTGACTTCAACGGAAATTGGCTACCGTGGCAGCTTTGCCGACAACCGGGTGAACTTGAGTGCGTCGGTTTACCATTATGCGTATGAAGATATGCAGGTTCTCAAACAGACCGTGATTAATGGCGTTGGCCTGGCGAGTTATGAAAATGCCGCCGAAGCCAGTGCTACAGGCCTCGAGACCGAGTTGGTGGCCCTGCTGACCGAAAACTTGATGCTCAGCGGCACATACTCCTACAACAACACCCGCTTTGAAGACTTCTCGTCCGCTGATCTTAACGCCTGTGCGTTGGGCCCACGCGCAGAGGGCCTGGTGTTCGACGATCTGTGTATAGCCGAACAGAATCTTACGGGTAATGCCTTCCCGCTCAGCCCTGAGCACAAAGCCTCAGCCAATCTGACCTACAGCTGGGAAGCCATTGGTTTTCAGTGGAGCGCTACCGGTAGTTACTTGTACACCGGAGAGCAATATATGACGGCCTTCAATCGCGACGATTACGACCTGCTGGATTCCAGCGATCGCATCGATTTGCGTTTGAACGTGGCCTCGTTGGATGACACCTGGGAGGTTACTGGCTTCGTCAAGAATCTCAGCGACGACCGCCACGTTACCTACCGCGAGCGTCCGAGCACGGTGACCCAGACTGCTGTGTCGACATTGAGCGATCCGCGTCTTGTCGGCCTCCGCTTGAAGTACAACTTCTAAAGCGGACTAAGGTGTGGCCCCAGAAGGGGTCGCGCCGGTCCATAGAAAATTGCTGCGGCATGCGGTTCATGTTTCCGTTGCCGCTACCGGACTTTTTTTGAGGTACCCATGCGAGACCTTCCTGTAAACCAACCATTTGCCATGCCCGCGCACTTCGGGCCGCGAGGTAGCGATGCCCGCGCCAGTGGCTGGTACCGCGATGTCACTATGATGGTGGTGTCCTATGTTACCGATGGCGAAAAGCTCGCCCGTTACCTACCGGAACCTTTTTCTCTCGATGACGAGCCTGTGATCACGGTTGTGTACGCCTGCAACAAGCAGGTCGACTGGCTCGCCGGGCATGGCTATAACCTGATCGGCGTCCATGCCAATGCCCGCTTTGATGGTCGGCACGACCAATTGCGTGGCACTTATACCCTGGCGATGTGGGAAAACCTCACGGATCCAATTCTGACTGGGCGCGAGCTGCAGGGAATTCCCAAAATCTATGCCGATATCCCTGAACACACCGTAAACAACGGCTGCTGGCACGCCGAAGCCCGACATTTCGACAACTCGATTGTTAATTTGCAGGTGGACGACCTGCGACCGCCAACGGCCGAAGAGATTGCGGAATCGACCGCGGCACAACAAGGCCGCGATAACCCCATGGCTTGGCGCTATATGCCGGCGATCGGAGGCTTTGGATCCAGCGTTAGTGAAGCCACCACCTTTCCCTCGGAAACCCATTACCACGATGTGCAGGTGGGTAGTGGCAGTGTGGCTTGGCAGCAGCTCAGCTGGGAACAAAACCCAACCCAGTTCCATATCGTCAATGCTATTCAGGCGTTGCCGGTAATCGAGTATCGCCCAGCGATGGTCGCGCGCTGCAGTGTCAACCTGCTAGTACCCGATCGATTGCCGCGCGCGATCCGTTAAGTCCTGCGACGTTTAGGTAAGAAGTAGTGAACCAGAAAACGATAAAAAAAATCTGCTATATCGGTGCGGGCACCATGGGGAGCTACAACGCATTGATTGCAGCTATCGCCGGCTATCAGGTGACATTGTTCGATCAGGACGAAGACGCTCTGCTTACTGTGCGCGCTCGCCAACAGGAAATTGCCGGGCTCCTGATAGCCAGTGGCAAGGTGTCGCAAGTCGCTATCGACAATTGCTGGGCGCGTGTGCGCACATGCTCCGATCTCGCCGTTGCCATTGGCGACGCAGATCTAGTCAGTGAATCGGTCACGGAATCCCTTGAGATAAAACGCACCGTACTGCGTCAGCTCGAGGCGCTGATGCGCCCCGGTACACTACTTACCAGTAACACTTCCGCGCTATTGCCATCGGACATGGATGTGGGGCTCCGAGACGGCGAAACTTTTGCCGCATTGCATTCTTATCTGGGTGCGCCACTGATGGATATTGTCCCGGGTCCACGTGCCAGCGAACGGGTTGTAGCCGTACTCGAGCAATACGTACGTAGCCTCGGTTGCGTGCCAATGGTGCTGCACAAGGAGTATCCCGGCTATATCCTGAATTCCCTGCTAGGGCCGCTGCTCACGACGGCCATGCTCCTGGTCAGTCGATCGCGGGCGACGGTCGAACAAGTAGACCGCGCCTGGATGCGTCATATGGGGGGTACCATGGGTCCGTTCGGCATGATGGATTTGTTTGGCCTGAATGTCGTACTGGATAGCTGGAGGCGACCCGCACAAACCCACCATCGCGCACAGTTCAAAGCGGAAATAATTCGCTGTCTGCAGCCAATTGTTGCCGCCGGGCACACTGGTATGAAATCGGGCCAGGGATTTTATTGCTATCCAGCGCCCACGTATGCGTCAGAAAGTTTTCTTCGCAGCGAACCAGTATGTGAGGAAATTTTTACCGCGCTTATTGGAAGTGTCGTGCAGGCTGGACTACTTATCGTCGCCGATGGTGCTGCCAGCGCGGAAGAAGTCGACCGCGCGTGGCGCATAGGCACCACTTTAAAAACTGCGCCACTCGAGCTGGTCACTACTGGCACAAGCCAAGTGTTGCGAGAAGAGGTACTCTCGACCCGCAGCGATTTGTCGCTACTTAGCGAAACGCAACAGCAACAAGCGCGCGGTGCCCTGGCTGTCGCCGCCCCGGCCTGATGGAGGTATCTGTGGATCAGGAGCTCTGCGGAAAAATCGCACTGGTTACCGGCGCCTCGCGCGGTGTGGGTGCAGAAACGGCGCGTCAACTGGCTCGCGGCGGTGCAACAGTGATACTGGCGGCGCGTAGTCGCGAACAAGGCGAAACCGTTGCCCAATTAATTTGCGCCGATGGTGGTAATGCGGAATTTATCCAGCTCGATGTTACATCTCGAGACAGCTGGTGCGCCTTGGTGGCACATGTCATGGAGCACCATGGGGCCCTGCATATCTTAATTAACAATGCAGGAGTACATATCGCTCGTGCATTGGAAAATTGTTCGGAAACGGATTTCTACAAGCAAGTAGAAACGAACCTCAAAGGCGTTTTTCTCGGTTGCCAAACTACTCTTCCGCTGTTGCGCGAAAGTGCGGCGCATTGTGGTGATGCCGCCATTGTCAACGTTTCTTCTATCGCCGGACTGGTCGGCGTCGCAAACCAAACCCTCTACAACATGACCAAGGGCGGATTGCAGCTCTTTAGTAAGTCGCTGGCTCTTGAGCTTGCACCACAAGGTGTGCGTGTTAATTGCGTAAATCCAGGCATGATTGAAAATGATATGGGTGACGCCTTGGTAGAACAGTTGGTCAACGAACAAATGTTTGCCGATACCGAGAGCGCGAGTCGCTATCTTCATCGGCAAATTCCCCTGCGGCGTTTTGCGCGCAGTGGTGAAGTTGCGAAAGCCATTACTCATCTAGCCAATCCATCCTCCTCATATATGACAGGTACCGAAATGGTGCTCGATGGTGGACTCACAGCGGGATAAGAGCCATGCAAAATACTTTGAATAAGTCGACAAAAAATGCCTATGGTATGGGACAGTTTGCCTGGGCGGCGAAGGATTCTTGCTTTCACTACTTCCTGTTTTTTTACTACACACAAATACTTGGTATGTCCCCGAGCATTGCGGGGCTGGCTGCGCTACTGTCCATTATCGCTGATGCCATTTCTGACCCAATTGTCGGGTACTTCTCCGACAAGTCACAGTCGCGCCGCTGGGGTCGGCGGCACGGTTTCATGGCATTGTCGATTCTCCCGGTATCCCTTTCATTGTTTGCGATTTTTAACCCGCCCGCAGGGCTTGATGATGGCGGCTTATTTGCGTGGTACATAGGCAGTGCGATTCTGGTGCGTACAGCACTGACCTTCTTTGTCGTGCCACATATGGCAATGGCCGCAGAGCTCAGCGATGACTACCATGAACGCACCAACATCGTTTTACACCGAACTTTCTGGGGTTACGCTGGCGGAATCAGCTTGCAGGTCCTGGCCTGGTTTATTTTGATTCCAACTGCCACCAGCAACGGTGACATCGCCAGTGGCTATCAGAACATTGGGCTCGCGGCCGCGCTGCTGTCCGCTGTTGGGATGGCAATTGCTGTATGGGGTACACGTTCGCGAATTCCCTACTTGAAGCAGGCGACAAGCGAACAGAAAAGCCGCGCCTGGCACTGTGCGTTTACCGATATCATCCAGTTCTTCAAAATTCCTTCTGCGCGCATCCTATTTTTCGGCAGCCTGATACTGGTGTGTGGTATGGGTACCGCAAATACCATGTTATTGCACGTCAACACTTTCTTTTATGGCTTCAGCAGCACGCAGACAGGTGCCTTCATGCTGTGCGTATTCGTGGCCTTAATTCCCGCGACGATATTAACCATGAAAATCAGCGCACAGATGGGTAAGCGCCGCAGCTTAATGCTGTTCCTCGTTACCGCCGCTCTGGTGGGGCCGATTCCAGTACTTGCGCGTATTTACGGATTTACGCCAGCCCCGGGAACGGCAAACCTACTACTCCTGGTGTGCCTGTTTGTCGTTATTCACCAGACGTTTTTTATTGGCGCCATGAGTATCACTGCTTCGATGGCCGCGGATGTCGCCGACGATGTTGAGGCAGAGTCGGGTCTGCGTCAGGAAGGCTCACTGAACTCCGCGTTGATGCTCATTCAAAAAGTGACGTTTGGCGCAGGCACGCTGTGTGCCGGTCTAATTCTCGACTTTGCCGGCTTTTCCGATTCTGTGGACGCCTCTGGGGTCACGATGGATATGCTGGCCCGTCTCGGCTGGGCTTATGGTCCAGGTATTTCCCTTGTTGTGCTCGGCAGTGTCTACGTTTTTTCTCTCTACCGCTCCCGGCGTGAAGGGGAAGCCTTTCGTGGAATGGACAAGCGCGCGATTTCGGCCAGCTAACCTGTGACCAAAAACTGAGATAAGAGAAAATGACTGAGAATGCCTTCGAATATTCACAGGCGATGCTGCAAAAAATTAATCCGCAGGGGTTTCGGAACCTGGTGGATGCGTTTGATGCTGCTATATCGGCATATGCAGATAAGTCAGCATTTTCCTGCCTTGGTCAAACGCTGACGTTTGCGGAATTGGATCGCCACAGCCGAGCTTTTGCAGCCTATCTTCTCAGGGATGGTTTGCAGCCAGGTGACCGGCTGGCGATCCAAATGCCCAATATCCTGGCGTATCCGATTGCGGTTTGGGGTGCTTTGCGGGCTGGTGTGGTCATCGTCAATACCAATCCGATGTACACCGAGCGAGAAATTCGTCATCAGTTTCAGGATGCGGACGTCAAGGCACTATTGGTGTATGAGGCCTGTCTGCCGGTAACCGCCAAGGTTGCAGGTGAACTCGGCATTACCCGGGTAATCGTTGCCAACGCACTGAAAGCGGACGCCGGGCAGCAACTGCCCGACGAGTGCCCGGAAACTTATGTGACACTCAGTAATGTCCTGGCGCGCCATCTCGACCAGCCTTGCGAGCCGACAGACTGCGCCATGGAAAGCCTGGCGGTGCTGCAATACACGGGTGGGACAACTGGGCCATCAAAGGGTGCCATGCTGACGCACGGTAATTTGTATGCAAGTGCATGGCAGACCACTAGTGCACTGGATGAAAACGAGCGCAACGACGGCGTGGTGATCGCTCCCATGCCGCTGTATCACATCTACGGTTTCACCTGGAATGTCATCAGTTGTTGTATGAATGGCGTGCACTCGGTGTTGATTCCAGACCCGCGCAATCTCGACAGTCTGATACAGGCGATGAAAGCCCATCGTTTCACCGGGTTTGCTGGCGTGAATACCTTGTTTGCGGGGCTTATGCGGCACCCGGAATTTGATGACATTGATTTCAGTGCACTGCGTGGCTCCATTGCCGGAGGCGCAGCGCTGGTCAGCTCAGTCGCGGAAGAGTGGGAGCGCCGCACGGGCACGCTGTTATTTGAAGGCTATGCGATGTCTGAAACCAGCTCATCACTTACCTGTAATGTGCCGACAGCACATCAATTAGGTACCGTCGGCAAACCGTTGCCAGCGATGCAGGTCAAGGTCATCGACTCCGACGGAGAAATCCTCGCCGACGGTGAAGCGGGTGAACTGGTGGTACGTGGCCCCCAGGTGCTCAAGGGCTACTGGAATCGTCCGGAGGAAAGTGTCGCGGCAATTGACCGCGATGGCTGGTTTCGCACCGGTGATGTCGCCGTGATCCAGGAAGATGGGTTTATACGAATCGTAGACCGTATCAAAGACATGATTTTGGTCTCCGGCTTCAATGTCTATCCAAATGAAATTGAAGATGTATTGACCGCTCACCCGGATGTTTTCGAATGTGCTGCGATAGGCGTACCCGATGAACGCACTGGCGAAGCCATCAAAGTATTCGTTGTTGCCGCCGGTGACTCACGCAATATGGATTCACTGTGGGAATACTGCCGCAAATTACTGACCCCTTATAAAGTCCCCAAGCATATTGAATTTATCGATGCGTTGCCCAAATCGGCTGTGGGCAAGGTACTGCGCCGCAGCCTGCGTAAATAGCTACAACGCGAATTTTTTCCGAGTCGACCAATAATCTCCGGTAGTGCCTGCTTGATTGAAAATCGCAGGTATTTTCCTTGGCTAACAGATGTGAGAACGCCATGCCCTTTAAAGCACCCATCCGCGACGTCCAGTTTCTCGCGGACAAGCTACTTAACGCGCAGCAACACTACGCAAGTCTCGCAGGTGGCGAGCCACTGGATTGCGAACTGCGCAACGCCATTCTCGAGGAGGCGGCGCGCTTTAGTGAAGAGGTGCTTTACCCATTGAATCGCAATGGCGATGAACAGGGCTGCCTGTGGAATGAGGATGGGGTAAAAACACCCGACGGTTTTGCCGACGCCTATCGGCAATATATTGATGGTGGTTGGCCGGGCCTCAGCATGCCCACCGCTTTTGGGGGGCAGGCGTTGCCAAAGTCCCTCGACTTTATGGTGTCCGAATGCTTGAGTCAGGCGAACCATGCGTGGGCAATGTATCCTGGTTTGAGTGCAGGTTGTCGTGGAACGCTGTTGGCCCATGGCACAGAGTCCCAGCAAGCAATCTATTTGCCTAAACTGACCAGTGGCGCCTGGACAGGCACTATGTGCCTGACCGAGCCTCAATGCGGCAGTGACCTTAGTTTCTTACGCACCCGCGCGGAAGCACGGGAAGACGGCTCTTATTCCATCAGTGGTACCAAAATCTTTATCAGCGCCGGCGAACACGATCTCAGTGAAAATATTGTTCATCTGGTACTAGCGCGACTGCCCGACGCCCCCGCGGGAACTCGCGGTATTTCGTTGTTTATTGTCCCCAAGTTTTTACCCGACCCACAAGGCGAACCTGGCGCACGCAATGCGGTCCAGTGCGGCTCGCTCGAACACAAAATGGGCATTCATGGAAACGCCACATGCGTGATGAATTTTGACGGTGCTCAGGGCTTTCTCATTGGTGAGCCGCACCGTGGGCTATTGGCCATGTTTACCTTTATGAATTCTGCGCGACTGGGCGTTGCGCTGGAAGGTCTTGCCCATGGCGAAGTCGCGCTGCAGGGTGCGCTCAGCTATGCGACTGAACGCGAAGCCGGGCGTGCGTTATCCGGCGCAAAAGCGCCAACGCGCCCGGCGGACAGACTGGTCGTACACCCGGATGTGCGGCGCATGCTGTTGACTATCCGTGCGCTGACTGAAGGTAGCCGTGCATTGCTGCACAGTCTCGGGCAGCTGGTAGACATCGAACTGGGTACTGATGCCGAGGCAGCGGCTGAAGCTGCCAGTTTGCTCGCATTTTATACGCCAATCGCCAAAGGCTTCATGACCGAAATGGGCATCGAATGCGCGAATATCGGCATGCAGGTCTACGGAGGCCACGGCTACATCCGCGAGTGGGGAATGGAACAAAACCTGCGCGATGCACGCATCACTACCATGTATGAGGGCACTACTGGTATTCAGGCACTGGACCTCCTGGCACGCAAGGTGCTACGCGACCAAGGGGCCTCACTGGAGACGGTCATTGTCCGCATTCGTGCCGACATGGAAGACATGGAGGCAGATTACGCCCAACGTCTTTCTGCGCGCCTTGAAGAATGGCAGGCGATCACCGCGACACTATTCAATTCCGTCAGTGAGAATATTGACGAGCTTGGCGCTGCGTCGGTGGATTATCTGATGTACTCCGGCTATGTGTTGCTGGGCTGGCAATGGGGGCGCATGGCCAGTGTGTCCGAAGTACGGGAAGGTGCGGATGCTTTCTATCGTGCCAAGGCCGTGACGGCACGCTTTTATTTCGACAAAATACTGCCACGCTGCAGCAGCCTGGCGGAACAGATGCGCGCCGGTGCAGACAGTCTGATGGCGCTGGACGATATGGACTTTGACGTCCTCGCGGGTCGATAACCGGGTGCAACAGAATGAGCCCGACCGAGCGGCAACTAGCTGAAGACATACGTGGGTTTCTTCAGCTGGTGGAGAGCCTGGAACGTCCGGCACTGACTGACGTTGGTGCCGAAGTGGCGCGCACAGCCGTCAAGACAATGACGCCAGACGATGGCGGTGTACGTCGCTGCCAATCGGAGGACATGGTTTTAGACGTGGCGGGCGGCCAGATACCCCTGCGGATCTACCGGCCGCGAAACCCGCGTGGGGTACTGGTCTTTTTGCATGGCGGAGGTTGGGTGCTATGTGATCTCGATACCCACGATGAATTCGCAGATCAGTTGGCGCACAGCACCCAGCACGTAGTGGTATCCGTTGGCTATCGTCTGGCTCCGGAACACCCGTATCCGATTCCATTGGACGATGCCTATGCTGCGCTTTGCTGGGCTGGCGCCAACGTGGAAGCGCTTGCCCCGGGGTGTTCACAGGTTGCAATTGCCGGTGACAGCGCCGGGGGTAATCTCGCCATTGCGTGCAGCCTTAAGGCCCGCGATCAAGGTGGTCCTCGTATTCGTCACCAATTGTTGCTCTATCCGGTCACGGATATCAGCAGTCTGGAAACACCGTCGTACTCTGCTTTTGCCGATGGCTATTATTTGCGTAAGTCCGATATGGCGTGGTTTGCCCAGCAATATGTCCCCGATACTGGCAGTACCAGAGACCCTTATGTGTCACCGTTGTGCGCAGTAAATCTTCAGGGCTTACCACCGACCTATCTGATCACCGCAGGCTTCGATGTGCTGCGGGACGAAGGCACAGAATTTGCCGCAAAGCTGAAACATGCCGGGGTACCCGTTCATTATGTCTGTTACCCGGAGATGATTCATGGATTCCTGACGCTGGCGAGCAACATCCCGTCCGCCCGCACTGCCACTGAGAGGGTATTAAGGGAGGCCGCACTGGAGCTGTGTTCACAGCAGGTGTCAGCGTAAATCTGTGTGGGTGCTCCGAAACGCCTCGATTGCTTGTTGTTAATAAAACAGCAGAGGGTGTGAGAGATCGCTATCCAGTGCGTCGCCTAGGTCGAGCGCTTCATCTTCCGGATAGAGCGTGTTAATCGCCAAGCGCGGTTCCGACACGTACGATGCGGGGCCCACTGCACCGACGTTCAGGCTGACATTGAAAAGACTCAGAAGTTTGCCCTTGTAGCGTTGCTGAACACGGTAACTGGCCATGGGCTCGAGCTGTGAAGCAATCTGGGCCCAGTCGTCCGGCACACCGGGATGTGCTGCGAGTTCACGCACCATCCCGTGGTAGACGGGATCATCGGTCAATAGAGCCTCCTGCTGGGCATACATCAAGATCATGGCCAACTTATGCCGCCAGGATTCTTGCGCCGCACCTTCCGACGGACGCCGGAACAAAAACTCGAAATGATTTTTTACCTCGACCAGCTCCTCAGCGCTAACCACCTCTTTGTAGAAGGCCACCCAGCTGCGGTTCACCATCAACAAGCGGCCGTAGCGATCCATGAGCACTGCTGGGTAGGGGTCCATCGCCTTCAGTGAAAACAGGGTAGCCTTGCGCAGCCAATTGAACTCTGGCGCTTCGAAGTCAACGGCCTGGCTGCGCGCGAGATATCCTGCTGCCAGTCGCAGGTAGCTACTGTCCCGCTCTCCGAGCTGCAACGATTGGGCAATCGCCTCAACCAGCGCTTCACTGGGGCGCGCCTTGCCATTCTCCAGAAAGCTGATATGCCGGGTTGAGGATTGTAGATTGAGCGCCAGCGCTTCCTGGCTCATACCGCGCACCTTGCGCCAGAACCGCAATAGATGCCCAAACGCCGGATAGGCTGTATCGCTCATATTCCCGCCTTAACAAACAGCGCCACGGCAACGTATGCCGCGGGGCTCTCGAACGTGACCTGGCCCAAACTTGACCTGAGAGGTAATGGCCGAGTCTATCAACTGGGTCAACAATACCCAACCGCCCGCAAGCTGGGTGGAAGAATTCCGATAACCGCCAATGCTCAATAAATATTAGGTGACCCATGGCAGCCCAAGCACTTAGTGAACGCGATCTGGCATTCATGCTGTATGAACTCTTTGATGCAGAATCTCTCACGGCCCGTGCGCGCTACGCGGACCACAGTCGCGAGACATTTGACGCAGCTATCGAGACCGGCAAGACGGTTGCGCTGAAACATTTCCTGCCAATCCGCCAGAAGGTCGATACCAACGAGCCGACCTTTGACGGCAAAAAAGTGCACCTGATTCCTGAAATCAAGCCTGCGCTGGATGCGGTGATTGAGGCTGGACTCGCCGCGCCCTCCAGCGATTTTGATAGTGGTGGTATGCAGTTGCCACCGATTGTCACCAGTGCGGCTCAGGCGCACCTTTTTGCTGTGGCGAGCACAACACTGGGATACATCTCCCTGACCGATGCCAATGCCAATTTGATTGAAGCTCATGGTTCCAAAGAGCAAATCGACACCTGGGTGCGCCCCATGCGCGAAGGGCGTTTTATGGGCACCATGGCGATGACCGAGCCCGGCGCCGGTTCCGGGCTTGCCGACCTCACTACTACTGCTACCCGCGAAGCGGATGGCAGCTATCGGCTGACCGGTAACAAGATTTTTATTTCCGGTGGTGATCACGAGCTCAGTGAAAATATCGTGCACCTGGTACTCGCGCGGGTTAAGGGAGCGCCCAAGGGCGTGAAGGGCATCTCCCTGTTTATCGTGCCCAAATTCCTGCTCAACGAAGACGGCAGTATTGGCGAGCGCAACGACGTGGCCCTCGCTGGCCTATTCCATAAAATGGGTGGTCGCGGACATACCTCCACCGCGCTGAGTTTTGGCGAAAACGGTGGTGCCAATGCCTATCTGGTGGGTGAAGAAAACAAGGGACTGATGTATATGTTCCACATGATGAACGAGGCGCGCATCATGGTGGGCACCGGTGCAGCCCTCACGGCGCTGACCGGCTACCAGTATTCCCTCGACTACGCGCGTGAACGTCCCCAGGGGCGGTTACTCGGCAACAAGGACCCGGAATCCCCCCCCATCCCGATCATCGAGCACGCGGATGTGCGTCGCATGCTGCTCACACAAAAGGCCTATGCCGAAGGCGCCTATGCATTGTGCCTGCTCGGCTGCCAGCTTGCCGACGACGAAAAAACGGCAGAAACCGAAGAAGCCCGCTCGCAGGCGCACACCCTGCTGGATTTCCTGACCCCGATTATCAAAACCTGGCCGTCGGAATACGGCCCCAAAGCCAACAACCTGGCGATCCAGGTGATGGGCGGTCACGGCTATATCAATGAGCATCCGGTGGAAATGTTTTACCGGGATAACCGCCTGAATCCGATTCATGAAGGCACCACCGGTATTCAGTCCCTCGACCTGCTCGGGCGCAAGGTGCCGATGAATAACTTCGCCGGCTATCAGGCAATACTCAATGAAATGCAGGGCACTATCGACAAAGCCCGCGATACGGAATTGAGTCTGTTTGCTGGGCAATTAGGCGCTGCGCTAACCGAGTTGCAGCAGACTACGACTAGCGTGCTCGGTGCAACCGCCGAGAAAAATATCGACCTCGTTTTTTCCAATTCGGTCAGTTATCTGGAGATGTTCGGACATATCGTGGTCGCATGGATCTGGTTGCGCCAGGGGCTCGCCGCAGATGCGGGACTCCAGGCTAATCCGCATAAAGATGACGAGCACTTTTACCGCGGAAAGCTACAGGCAATGCAGTATTTCTTCCGCTCAGAACTCCCGAAAATTTACCACTGGTCGAAACTGGTGCGCGATATCGACGCTACCAGTTTTGAGATGAAGCCAGATTGGTTTTAAACAAAAAAGCCAGTTATCAATCCAGGAAATAGCATGACCACCGTTACCAAAGAAGTGCTGTTGCAACACGTCGGTACCGAGCTGAAAACAACAGACTGGTTTGCCGTAAATCAGCAACAAATTGACCTCTTCGCCGAGGCGACTCTGGACCACCAGTTTATTCATGTCGATCCCGAGCGCGCGGCACAAACGCCATTTGGCTCGACCATCGCACACGGTTTCTTATCGCTGTCGATGCTGTCCCATTTTGCAGAGACCTTTGGCCTTGCCATCGAAGGCGCTTACATGGGTATTAACTATGGCTTTGACAAGGTGCGTTTTATCGCGCCGGTGAAAGTCGATAGCCGGATTCGCGCCCATGCGAAGCTTGCCAGTGCGGAAGAAAAAAATCCTGGCCAGTTCATGCTGAAGTTTGATGTAACCGTGGAAATTGAGGGTGAAGAGAAACCTGCACTCAAGGCAGAGTGGCTGACCATGCAAATGGTTGCATGAATGCAACCATTCACAGTGAAAACTGACAATACAATTATTCCAAGTGAGAAAAACAATGACAGTACGTTTTGACGGCCAGGTGGCCATCGTAACCGGCGCCGGTAATGGTCTTGGTAAATCCCATGCGTTGGCACTGGCCGCACGTGGCGCGAAAGTTGTAGTCAATGATCTGGGTGGCGCCCGCGACGGCAGCGGTGCGTCTTCAGCGGCGGCGCAGGCAGTAGTGCGGGAAATTGAGGCCAACGGTGGTGAAGCCATCGCGCACGGTGCCAACGTAGCCAAGTTTGACGAGGTGCAGGACATGGTGCAGCAGGCCATGGACAAGTGGGGCCGCGTCGACATCCTGATTAATAACGCCGGTATCCTGCGCGATAAATCCTTCGCCAAAATGGAATTGAGCGATTTCCAGATGGTGATGGATGTGCATGTGATGGGCTCGGTGAACTGCACCAAGGCGGTGTGGGACATTATGCGCGCGCAGAATTACGGTCGCATAGTGATGACCACTTCTTCCAGCGGTATGTATGGCAACTTTGGCCAGTCCAACTACGGCGCCGCCAAAATGGCAGTGCTAGGGTTTATGAATACCCTGGTGCTCGAGGGCGCGAAATACGATATCCGCGTGAATGCGCTGGCGCCGACGGCCGGTACCCGCATGACCGAAGATCTGATGCCTCCAGAGATACTCGGTATGCTGACACCGGAATCGGTAACCGCCGGTGCCCTCACCCTGTGTCATAAGGAAGCCCCCAACCGCTTTATTCTATGCGCCGGTGCGGGTGGTTATGCCAGTACGCGCCTGTTTGAAACGGCGGGCACCTTTATCCCCGCGGAGGCACAAACCCCCGAGGCAGTGCTCGAAAGCTGGGACAAAATTTGCGAACAAAGTGCACAGGGTGAACTCGCTTCGGGCGCGGGACAAACGGAAAAATTCCTCACTATGGCGATGGCCAGCATTCAGCCGGCCTGATTTGGCCCCAGTAATTTCAACCTATCTGCCGCATCCACGCATACGTGTGGGTGCAGGCTCGAAGAGCGTTTATCTATGAAAGAAGCGGTTATTGTCTCAGCTGCGCGCACGCCCATTGGTCGCGCTTATCGCGGTGCGTTTAATAATCTGGAAAGCCCGTCGCTTGCGTCCCATGCGGTAACCGCCGCGGTCGCGCGTGCGGGTATTGATCCCGCAGAAGTTGACGACTGTATTTTCGGTGCGGCGCTGCAACAGGGCAGTCAGGGTGCCAACCTTGCCCGCCAGGTTGCCCTGGCCGCAGACCTGCCGGTAAGCGTCAGCGGCATGACCATTGATCGCCAGTGCGCTTCGGGCCTCATGTCGATAGCCACCGCGGCCAAGCAGATCGTCGTCGATGGTGCGCCGGTGGTTGTTGCCGGGGGCTGTGAGTCCATCAGCTTGGTGCAAAACGAGCATATGAACCTGCACCGTGCGGCAGATCCGGCGGTACTGGCAAAAGCGCCGGCTATTTACATGCCGATGTTGGATACCGCCGAGGTTGTCGCCAAGCGCTATAACATTTCCCGGGATGCTCAGGACGAATACGCGCTGGAATCCCAGCGCCGTACCGCGGCGGCCCAGGAGGCCGGTAAATTCGATGATGAAATTGTTCCGGTGACGGCGACCAAACTGGTGGCCAATAAGGAAACTGGCGATATCAGCGAACAGGAAGTGACGCTGGCCAAGGATGAGGGCAACCGGCCGGGTACCACCCTTGAGGGCCTAAACAGCCTGAATGCAGTGCGCGAGAACGGTGTGATAACAGCGGGCAATGCCTCGCAATTGTCCGACGGCGCTGCTGCGGTAGTGATGATGGATGGCAAGCTTGCCGAACAGCGCAATCTGCAGCCGCTCGGCGTCTACCGCGGTATGGCCGTGGCCGGTTGTGAGCCCGATGAAATGGGAATTGGGCCGGTATTCGCGATTCCCAAGCTGCTAAAGCGCACCGGCCTGAAAATGGACGATATTGGTTTGTGGGAACTGAACGAGGCGTTCGCGGTGCAGGTGATTTATTGCCGCGATCAGCTGGGCATTCCCGCTGACCGACTCAATGTAAACGGTGGCGCCATCTCCATTGGTCACCCTTACGGCATGAGTGGTAACCGCATGACCATGCATGCGCTTATCGAAGGCAAGCGTCGCGGTGTGAAATATGTCGTCGTCACCATGTGTGTTGGCGGTGGTATGGGTGCCGCGGCCCTGTTTGAAGTCCTTTAATCTGAGTGCGGCAAGGCGTCTATCGCCTAGCTGCCATTTGCGCCAAGGGTTCAGGCCGCTTCCAGTGCCTGTGCCTTGAGCAGAGCCAGCATGCGCTCCGACGGCAGGAACAGTTTGATGCCGTCGCAGTGCTTGAGTAGCTCGGTGTAGAAGTAGTCAAAGTGGGTGCAGCCGAGGATCAGGATCTGCACCCCGCTTTTCACCAGTGCCGCCGCCAGGTCATCCAGCGCGTGCTGCTGCACCAGTTCCGCCGGTGATACCCCGTCTTCGATATCTTCCACAATCTGCAGGTTGCCGATGCCGATGACCTTGGCACTGCGGTTGCGCAACAGGATTTCCCGCTCGATGTTGGCGCAGCTCTGGCAGTTGGCGGCGAGCAGGCCGAAGTTGCGATAGCGCTGGGTCAATTCCGCGTACACATCCAGCGGTGACACCACCGGGATCGCGACGGTGCTGCGCACGGTATCCAGGTCCACGGCGCCAGACAGCGAGTTGCAGTAGATCATTGCCGCCGCGGCGCCCTGCTGCTGCAGGGACTCAATCGCATCAATCAGTTTCTGGGTGAGGGCGCCCCGTTCCAGCGCCTGCAGCTGGGTCTGCGCTTGCGGTGAGGCGGACAGGGAGATGCCCAGGCCCGCTACCTGGCGGGCGGCGAGAAAGTCGAGCCCAAAACGGGTATCCGTGGCGGTGCCAGCAACCACACCGATGGAATACTCATCATTGTAAATGTCATTTCGGAGCACATCTCACCTCGAATCTGTTCGAAATTGCGGATGTGCATATTTATCCACAAGTGGCGCGGTCAGTCGAGGTAAATCCGCATTGTGGATGACTGGTAAGGCCTGGCTGGTATCGGCCAATCGGTGCTCAGCTGGTCTCTGACCGGGTTACGTCCCGCGGCCAGGGTTTTTGTCCGCATTCACCGCAGATCACATCGATCACCAGCGGCTGCCCGCAGCCCTTGTGCCGCAAGGCCAGCGGCCGCTGATCTGGGGGCAAACGCTGCTCCGCCCACTGTCGCATCACCATGACCAACGGGTACAGGTCCCTGCCCCGTGGGGCCAGACGGTACTCGTAGCGGGGCGGATTCTGCTGATAGCGGATGCGCTCCAGCACGTCGGCTTCCACCAAGAAGCGCAGGCGCTGGGTCAGGATGTTCGAGGCGATGGAGAGATGTCGGGCGTAGTCGTCGTAGCGGCGCACCCCGAAAAAGGCGGCAATCAGGATCAGCAGGGTCCAGCGGTCGCCGATCAGATTGCTCACCGTGGCGAGGTCGCGGTCACTGCCCGTCGCCGGCTCGGCGCGCACACGGCGCTGCCCGCCGATGGAGCGCAGCTCTTCAAACTGTGGCTCTAGCCCCGCTGCGGGCAGGTCCCAGTCGACGGAATCCAGCGTGACTTCTTCGGCGCAGGCGCGGCACTGGGCGCGGGGGTGCAGTGGGCTCCCACACACACTGTGGCGCAACCGCGCGGGCAGTTGTTCGCCGTGGGCCCAGCGGGATTCCCACTGCCACGCCAGCAGTGATGCACCGAACAGTTCCTGCCCCGTGGCCGTGAGTCGGTATTCGACCCGCGAACCGGTGCCGTAGGCCTTGCGATACAGCACGTCTGCGTCAACCAGTGCAGCAAGGCGACGTGTCAGCGTTGCGCGGCTGGCGCCGGTGTGTGCGCGAATCTCTTCAAAGCGGCGCCGCCCCAGAAACGCATCCCGCAGGATCAGCAGCGACCAGCGGTCCCCGATTACATCCAGCCCGCCGGCGATGGCGCGGTTAATCAATAATCCCGAATTCATGGCGCGATATTAGCGCATCCCGCCGTTGTGGCGTATTCCCCGTAATCAGTCTTTTAGTGCTGGTGATCCTATCCGATCACTGACGCCTAAATTGGCATCCAATTCTCTATCTAAATGCATACTTGATCGAATCCGGCCGATCTGTTTTTATTATTAGTATCATAATGCAAGTTACTATTTACCTGTTACTTAGACGTAGCCTAGACATAACCCTATTGAGGCCCTGAGCACTACCGGTATGGATATCAAATATAAGAACACCGTCCCCAGTACCCTCCAGCCCAGCATGCACCCCTACCTGAACGGTGCCTGGACCCCGAACTTCACCGAATTTACCGCGACGGACCTCCAGGTGATCGGTGAGATACCGCGGGATATCGACGGGGTGTATATCCGCAATACGGAAAATCAGGTGCACGAGGCGATCGGTGTCTACCACCCGTTCGATGGCGATGGCATGTTGCACGCCATGAGCTTCCGCGATGGCAAGGTCGAGTACCGCAACCGCTTCGTGCGCACCAAGGGGTTCGAAGCCGAGCAGGAAGCTGGCGAATCTCTGTGGGCGGGGATTGCCAACAGCGTGCACAAATCCAAGCGACCGGGCTGGGGCGCGCAAGGCGCGGTCAAGGACGCCTCCTCCACGGATGTGGTGGTGCATGCGGGCAAGGTACTGTCGACCTTCTGGCAATGCGGCGATGGCTACCGTCTCGACCCCTATACCCTGGAGCAGGAGGGTGTTGCCGGCTGGGCGCCGGTCGATGGTATTTCTGCGCATCCCAAGGTGGATGAGCGCACCGGCGAGATGCTGTTCTTCAACTACTCCAAGCATCCGCCCTACCAGCACTACGGTGTGGTGGATAAGCACAACAAGCTGGTGCACTACACCCCGGTGCCCACCCCCGGGCCGCGCCTGCCGCACGATATGGCGTTTACCGAGAACTACTCCATTCTGGTGGACCTGCCGCTGTTCTGGGACGAAAACCTGTTGAAGGACAATATCCACCGCGCCGGTTACCACCCGGACATGCCTACCCGCTTTGCCATTTTGCCGCGCTACGGCAAGGCCGAAGACATCCGCTGGTTTGAGGCGGCGCCCACCTATGTCCTGCATTGGATGAACGCGTATGAGGAGGGCGATGAGATTATTCTCGACGGCTACTTCCAGGACGCGCCGGTGCCGGAACCACTGCCCGGCCTGCCGGAAAAAGTCGGGCGCATGATGGCCGGCATCGATATGCATTCGTTCAAGTCACACCTGCACCGCTGGCGCTTCAACCTGAAAACCGGGGAGACCAAAGAGGAGCGACTCGACGATCGCGTACTGGAATTCGGCATGTTCAACCAGCGCTACGCCGGGCGAAAATCCCGCTACCTGTATTCCGTGTGGGGTGAGCCGGGTTGGTTCCTGTTCTCCGGCATGGTCAAACACGACCTGGAAACAGGCGAAAGCTGGAGCCTGCCATTTGGCGAGCAGCGGTTTGGCAGCGAGTCGCCATTTGCACCGCGGGTAAACGCCAAGGACGAAGACGACGGCTATCTGGTGAGTTTTATCACCGACATGAAAGAAGACCGCTCCGAGTGCGTGTTAATCGATGCGAAGGACATCGAGGCGGGACCGGTGTGCCGCATTATCCTGCCCCACCGGATTTGCAGCGGCACCCACGCTACCTGGGCCGACGGCCCCTCTCTCCGTGGCGATTAAGAAGCGCGGCGATCAATAAGCACAGAAAGTCACAGCTAATTAAGCGGAGAATACCGTGGCCACCAGTCCCATCTATATCCTCGGCGGTGCGCAGAGTGATTTTGCCCGCAACTGGGCGCGCGACGGTTTGTCCCTGTTCGATGGCTTTGCCGAAACCCTAACGGCCGGTTTGGAAAACACCAAACTGGATCCCGCAGAAATTGAAGTGGGCCATGTGGGCAATTTTGTCGGCGAGTTGTTTGCGGGCCAGGCACAGCTGGGAGGCTTCTTTGGTGAGGTGGACCCGGCGCTGCGTTACCTGCCCGCCTCGCGCCACGAGGCCGCCTGTGCATCCGGCTCAATGGCACTGCTCGCGGCCATGGCCGACTTGCGCGCCGGCAATTATCAGCTGGCGGCGGTGGTGGGCATCGAACAGATGCGTAATGTGCCCGGTCACGAGGCCGCGGCCAATCTGGCGCCGGCGGCCTGGAACGGTCGCGAATGGACCGATGCGGAATACCTGTGGCCTTGCGCCTTTGCAGAACTTATCGATATTTATCGCGCGCGCCATGGGCTCGACAAGGCACATCTCGCGGCAATCTCGGAAAAGAATTTTGCCAACGCCAGTGTTAACCCCAGCGCGCAGTCCCGTCGCTGGCAATTTGCCGATAACAGCTTTGCCGAGGATGACAGTGCCAATCCAACCGTGAGCGGCGCCATCCGCCGGCACGATTGCGGGCAGATTACCGACGGTGCCGCGGTGGTTTTTCTTGCGACTGAAGAGCGCGCACAGGAATACGCCCGCGCCCGCGGCCTGCGCCTCGAAGACATACCGCGCATTAAGGGCTGGGGACATATCAATGCGCCCATGCTGTTTTCCAACAAACTTAAACTGCAGAACCCACAGGGTGTTTTATTCCCCCATGTGCAGCAGCTGTTTGAGCAAACCCTCGCTCGTGCCGGCATGCACAGCGTGCGCGATGTGGACGGGCTGGAAGTGCACGACTGTTTCAATATCACCGAATACATGATTCTGGATCACTGCGGGCTTGTGCCACCCGGCCAAATCCACCGCCTGATCGAGGAAGAAACTTTTGCGCGAAATGGCGCACTGCCGGTCAATGCCAGCGGCGGCCTGATTGGTCTCGGTCACCCGGTGGGTGCAACCGGTGTGCGTATGGCCCTGGATGGTTTCCGCCAGGTGATTGGTACCGCTGGCGAAAACCAGATCGCCAATGCCAAAAATCTGATGACGTTTAACCTCGGCGGCAGCACCACCACCTGTGCCAGCCTGATTATCGGCCGCTAACTAAAAAACCAGATAAAGAGCAGAGTATGCAAAGCGCCAATATTATCGACACCGTGCGGATCCCCCGCGCCCGCAGTCACGCCGAGAAAGGCGCATACGCGCAGGTAAAACCCGTCGGGCTACTCGCACCGCTGTTTCGTGCACTGCAAACGCGCAACGACTTAGATCCGACTATCGTCGACGATGTACTGCTGGGCTGTTCCACCCAGAGCGGTGAGCAGGGTTCCAATATCGCCAAGATGGCCGCCATGTACGCGGGCTGGCCCGACAGTGTGCCGGGTGCCAGCATCAGCCGCTTCTGCTGCTCGGGGCTGGATGCAGTGAATACTTCTGCCGCACATATTACTGCAGGCATGGCATCGGTGATGGTGGCCGGCGGTGTCGAGCACCTGAGCCGGGTACCGATGTTTTCCGACAAGGGCCCCTGGTATTCCGACAAGGAAGTGATGCGGGCGACGCGCTTTATGCATATGGGTCTGTCCGCCGACCTGATCGCTACCCGCGAAGGCTACAGCCGCGCACAGTTGGATGAACTGGCCCTGCAATCCCAGCAGCGCGCCGCACACGCATCGCAGGCGGGCCACTTTGCCAGCGCGCTGATTCCGGTAACCGATAGCGAAGGCGAGCCAATCCTGCAGGCCGACGATGGCATACGCACAACCACTATGGAAAAGCTCTCCGCCCTGCCGGAAAGTTTCCGTGAGTTCGCGCCGCTCGCGCAGAAGCTCGTCGGCTTCACCTATCCCGGCACCGAACTCGACTGCCGGCATACCGCGGGAAATGCCCCGGCGCTGGTAGACGGCGCATCGCTGGTATTACTCGCCAGCGATAATGCCTGCGCAGAATATGGCCTAAAACCGCGCGCCAAAGTTCGCCACTTTGCCAGTGCCAGCGATGAACCAGTACAAATGCTCACCGGCCACCTGCGCGCCACCGAAAAGTTGTTGAGCACGACCGGACTTAAGCCAGAAGGTATCGATCTATGGGAAATTAACGAATCCTTTGCCGCGAGCGTACTGAAATACCAGCAGCACTTTGCGATCGATTTTGACAAGCTGAACGTCAATGGAGGTGCTATCGCCATGGGTCACCCGCTAGGTGCCACCGGTGGCATTCTTATCGGCATGTTGCTCGACGAGCTGGAGAGACGAGACCTGCAGCGCGGTCTGGTCGCTATTTGTGGTGGCGCCGGTGTGGGCGTTGCGACTCTCATTGAGAGACAATGAAAATTATCTAAGTATTCAACCTAACACATCATTACCCGTTGGATTGCCTTGCATAATCCGTACATTCGTGTCACAAATTCTCATTGTATCGCTTTTCTTGTTTTTCTACTCTTGCGTTAAACTTCAGCGCTTTACGCTTCAGCTTTACAGCGGATAAACATGGATTTGTTTAACGATGAAAGATATGGAAAGAGATCCGATCAGAAATGGCCTCCGGCATAATTCGCACGAATTGTACGCACTTTCGCTGGATGAATTTGATCATGTTGTAGCGACCGTTGCGAAATCGCCCGAGTATTCTTCCCAACAATCTACCTGGGCGATGCTTAGGAGTGGGGTCGAGGCTGCGGCAAATTACAGTGCCACAAGCAAAGACTTGGGCATGCTGACAAAACTATTTGCCGATCTCGGATTTTCCGGAACAAAGGCATATATCAAATATTATAAAGGGCAGCCCTATGTAATATTCAAGGGCAATCCGCGACTGCGAACGATTTTTACTGGCACCAGATATGGGTTACAAAATGCCCAAGTAGTACAAATGGGAGTCGGGAAAAGTGGTGCAATTGGTGCAATGCGTAGCGGCGGGATTTTGACTGTTGTTTTGGTAAGTGCCTTTAGAATTGCAGATTACATTCTTACAGATCAAGTTACTTTGAATCAGCTGATCGGAACCTTGGCTACAGACATTATAAAAATAGGGATTGCCACGGGGGCGTCAATAATTGCCGCTGCAGGTGCAGCAGCAATATTCACTGTGGCAGTGGGACCCATTGTGGCCGCTATTGGAGTGGGGTTGCTTGTTTCTTACGGACTTTCCAGGCTGGATAACCGGTTTGAAATTACTGAGAAAGTCATTTCTGCGTTAGACGAGCTACAGCGTAAGAAAAATGCGAAAGTGGCAGATTTTAAGAAAAGTATTTCCAGCGCGGCCGGTGAATTTATCGATAGCGCTTTGGATTATGTTATCGATGAAACTAGAAGAGTCCTAATCGATACCGCGAAACATTATTTACACAGGAATATACCGCAATGGTAGCGAAAGCCGAAATATCGCAACAGACGTCACGCCCAACGGCCGCAGCTATATTGTTGGTATTTTTTTCGGTGGCGGGTATTTGTCTCATACTCCCCACCGTAGCTTTCTATCACATGATGGTAGCGATATTCCAAGCTGACAATAACGTGTTAATTGACAAGGGTGTTTATTACTTGTTTGGCGCGGGAATCGCGATGTCGTTTTTATTATTGGATGGAATTTATAATTCGCTGATTCGACAGCCAGTCCCAGGAAAAATCAAGCAAGCTGTTGGTGCGACTGCCTTACTTGGGCTGGCGCTCATTGTGATTCTACCTACTACAGTTCACTACGCTTCCGCATATCTTCTTGAGCAACGGGGTTACGAAATTTGTGAAGCAGCCTCAAGTCAGTGGTTGTTCGTGCGAGATATCGTCTACACCATCCCTGGTGCGTGCGACTGAAGATTGTCTGAACTCTTGAATAGGACTTATTCGATATTCTGCACCTGCTCGCGCATCTGCTCGATCAATACCTTTAACTCCACCGCAGCCTGAGTGGTGTCAGTTACTACCGCTTTGGATGAAAGCGTGTTCGCTTCGCGGTTGAATTCCTGCATCAGGAAGTCGAGGCGACGGCCGATGGGGCCGCCGTTTTTGAGTACGCGGCGTGTCTCGGTGATGTGAGCGTCGAGACGGTCCAGCTCTTCATCCACATCCGCTTTTTGTGCGAGCAGCGCAATTTCCTGCTCGATACGATCCTTGTCGATTTCTTCGAGCAGTTCTTCCAGGCGGGTTTTCAGTTTTTCGCGCTGGTTTTGCAGAATCTGCGGTAGCAGCGCGCGCACGGTGGTGACCTGTTCATTGATGCTGACAAGGCGTGCTTCGATAAAACCGGCGAGTTCGGCGCCCTCGCGCTCGCGGTTATCCACAAGCTGTTTCAGTGCCTGCTTGAAGCCGTCGAGGATGGCGTTGGCCTGTTCCTGCGCATCGGTTTCCGGTTCGGCAATTACCCCCGGCCATTTCAGAATTTCCATCGGATTCAGCGGCAGGCTGCCGACACCGCCAAGGCCCGGTGAGACTTGCTTGGCCGCACTCAACAGTTGCTCAACCAGCGCCTGATTCACCTCAATTGCCGCGGCCTCACCGCTGGTAGCCCTGAGGTTCAGGGTCATTTCCAGCTTGCCGCGGTTCAGGGTCTTGCGCAGCTGTTCACGCAGTTTGGGCTCCAGTGCGCGGGCAGCTTCCGGCAGGCGGAAGTGCGGTTCCAGATAGCGATGGTTCACCGAGCGCATTTCCCACACCGCGGTACCGGTGGAGTAATTTACCTCGGCACGCCCGAAAGCGGTCATGCTGCGCACTTTGTTGTTGGCCATACTGCCGTGCTCCAGAAATGCTCTAATTGAGCATGAGTGATGGAAAATGAGCGGCAAATCATAGCACAGGGTGATTGTGTGCTTTGATGGCTATAATGCCGGGCTTGCAAGTTAAAGATGATTCTAAAGAGGTGAGATATGCAGCGACCAAGCGGCCGCAAACCAGAACAACTGCGCGATGTGCGCATCACCCGCAACTATACCCGCCACGCGGAGGGCTCGGTGCTGGTGGAGTTCGGCGACACCAAGGTGCTGTGTAACGCCTCTGTGGCGGCAGAAGTGCCGCGTTTTCTGCGCGGCCAGGGCAGTGGTTGGATTACTGCGGAATACGGCATGCTGCCCCGCTCTACCGGTAGCCGTATGGGGCGCGAAGCGGCGCGCGGCAAACAGGGTGGGCGCACCGTAGAAATTCAGCGTCTCATAGGTCGCTCCCTACGCGCGGCGGTGGACCTGGAGGCCCTTGGGGAGCATCAGATTACCCTCGATTGCGATGTAATCCAGGCAGACGGCGGAACGCGTACCGCGTCAATTACCGGTGCCTGCGTGGCGCTGGTGGATGCCATTCGCTACATGCAGCGGGAAAAAATTATCGACACCGATCCACTGAAAAACATGGTGGCGGCAATCTCTGTGGGTATTTATGAAGGTCAGGCGGTGCTGGACCTGGACTACCCGGAGGACTCCCACGCCGATACCGATATGAATATGGTGATGGCGGAAGACGGCGGCATGATCGAGGTGCAGGGCACCGCTGAGGGCGTCCCGTTTACCGAGCATCAGTTTGCGGAGATGCTGGCGCTGGGCAAGGCGGGCATCAAAGAGCTGGTCGAGCTGCAGAAAAAGGCATTGGCCGACGCGTAACGGCGTACGTCACAGACCTTGCGCGCGTAAATCAAAATCCGGCAGGCTTTGCCACTTCCTGTGGTGGAGCCATGCCCGGTTTGTCATAGGCTTCTCTCTATCCTGTTACAACAGTGAGAGAGCCCATGGAAAGAACCCACCTCGCCTCAGCCCTTTGTGCTCTACTGCTACTTGCCGGGCAAAGTTTTACGCACAGCTTTGCCCAGGAAGCCGGGACTTCCACTAGCAGCACCACCACCAGCGCACCTGTGGATAAACAGGAAGCGCGTACCCACCACAAACACTACCGCGAGCCCGAAGGTGGTGATAAACCTTCGCCCACCGGCAGCATTGCGCCGCGCCTACAGAACCTCGGTAAACATATCTTCCCGGTAAGCTGTGCCTCGGAGCAGGGGCAGCAGTACATCAATCAGGGCCTGAACCTGGCCTACGCATTTAACCATGCGGAGGCCGGCCGCTCGTTTCGCGAGGCGGCGCGCTTGGATCCAGACTGCGCCATGGCCTACTGGGGCCAGGCACTGGTGTTGGGGCCCAACATTAATGCGCCTATGGACCCGGAAGCAGAGCCCAAGGCGCGCGAGCTGGCCCTGAAAGCGAAGTCTTTAAGCAGCGGTGTGGATAAGCGGGAGCGCGCGCTGATTGATGCGCTGACTACCCGCTATACCGGTGATGCCGCGGACCGCAGCGCGGCGGATAAGAAGTATGCGGCGGCCATGGGCAAGGTCGTCGAGCAGTACCCGGATGACCTGGATATCGCCACCCTGTATGCCGAGTCGATGATGGATCTGCGCCCATGGAATTACTGGATGCGGGACGGGACTCCCTACGAGGGCACGGAAAAAATCGTCGAGTTGCTGGAGCAGGTGATGAAGAAAAATCCCGAGCATCCCGGCGCCCTGCACTTGTATATCCACCTGATCGAACCCACCAATAATCCCGAGCGCGCGGAAAAGGCCGCGGATACGCTGCAAAACCTGATCCCCGGTGCCGGGCATCTGGTACATATGCCGGCGCATATTTACCAGCGGGTGGGGCGCTATGCGGATGCGGTAAAAGCGAACGAGCGCGCGATCGCCGCGGATGAGGATTACATCACCCAGTGTCGCGCTCAGGGTATCTACCCGATGGCCTATTACCCGCACAACATTCACTTCCTGTGGTTCGCCAATACCGAGCTGGGGCGCAGCGGCAAGGCCATCGACGCGGCGAATAAAACCGCCGAGCAGATTTCCGATGAGACCCTGGAAGCGATGCCGATGCTGGCGAGTTTCCGCGTGCTCCCCTACTGGTCGCTGGCGCGCTTTGGCAAATGGGATGAGGTGCTGGCGCTGCCGCAACCGCCGGCGGACCCATTTCTTTCCCTTGCCTGGCACTATGTGCGCGGACTCGCGTTTATCGCCAAGGGCCAATTGAACAAGGCGCAGCAGGAGTTGGCGCAGGTGCAGAAGCTCGCCGCTGATCCGGCGCTGGACTACCCGATGTTTTCGCCCAATACCGCCAAACAGGTGCTGGCGATTGCCCCGGAGGTGCTTGCTGGAGAGCTGGCGGCCGCACGCAAGGATTACGAGAGTGCGGTCAATCATTTGAGCCGGGCCATTTTGCTCGAGGACGGCCTGGTATATACCGAGCCCGCCGAATGGCACTATCCGCCGCGCCTGGCTTTGGGTGCGGTACTGCTCGAGGCTGGCCGTCCGGCCGAGGCGGAAACCGTTTACTGGCAGGATCTGGATCGGCGCCCGGACAACGGCTGGGCGCTGTTTGGATTGGCGCAGGCGCTGCGCGCGCAGGACAAAGGCGATCAGGCAGAGCTGATCGAGGCGCGCTTCAACAAGGCCTGGCGGGATGCAGATGTGAAGTTGCAGGCCTCGCGTATTCGCTGACGTTACCAGCGAACAGTACCGGCGAAGACAAATAAATAGGGCGCTGTGAATTCTGTTCACAGCGCCCTTTTTGTTTGTCTGTTTGATCGGAAGCGAAGCTTGCGTGAAGCGTCAGACTTCCAGGTCGTAATCCATGATCACCGGCAGGTGGCTGGAGAATTTGACGTTCTTGTTGATGGCGCCGTACTCGATCTTGTTCTTCAGGGTCTGCGATACGATCTGCATATCGGTGCGCCAGCCGTCACCGTTGCCCGCTTCACCGCTCGGCCACCAGGTAAATTCGTCTGCGTCTTTTACTACCCGGCGGAAGGCATCGATATAGCCGATGTCATTGAACAGCTGATCCAGCCACCGCTGCTCGTGACGCATAAACCCGGGAGTGTCCTGATGATCCTGCCAGTTTTGTACGTCGGCGCGGCGGTGTGCCATGCCCCAGTTTCCGCAGAAAATAAAGTCACGGCGTTTCCGGCTGATTTTGGCCAGGTGTGCCTGCATGTCGTCAAAAAACTGTACTTTTGTTTCCAGTGATGTCTCGTCGGTGGCCACCGGAGCGAGCAGTGAGCCGACACTCAGGCGTTCGAAATCTGCCTGCAAATAGCGCCCGTACATGTCCACGCCGTTGGCGAATCCCATGCCGTAAATCAGGGCTTTTGGCTGTGCGCGGGTGTAGATCGCGACCCCGTTTTCATGGGGGGTGCCGGAATCGAAGAAGTAGCTGTAGTAACCGTCCGGATGAAAGATGGGATGATCCAGTTCCGGTTCCAGTGAGCGTAGATCTTGCAGACAGATGATGTCTGCGTCCTGATCTGCCAGCCAATCATATAGCCCGCGTTGTGCAGCCTGGTGCACACCATCCACGGACAAACTCACTATTCGCATTATTAGCCCCTTACCAGCGGACTGTGTAAAATTGCAGTCGTTATTTGTCTGAACATTCTATGATTGCCGTACCCCGTTCCTTGGGGACCTTCCTTCACCTTAGCCAATAGTTATCAAATTGCCATGCAGCAGTATCAGCGAGACTTTATACAACTGGCCCTAGAGCACGATGTGCTCTGTTTCGGAGATTTCACGTTGAAATCCGGTCGCCAGAGTCCCTACTTTTTTAATGCCGGCCGTTTCCACAGCGGTGCAGCGCTTGCCGCTCTCGGCAACGCCTACGCGGAGGCGATCATTGCCTCTGGAGTGGAGTTTGATGTCATATTCGGGCCGGCCTACAAGGGCATCCCGCTGGGTGCGGTAACCGCAGTGGCGCTGGCACAGAAAGGTATCGATAAACCCTTCTGCTACAACCGCAAAGAGGCCAAGGCCCACGGCGAGGGCGGCACCTTAGTGGGTGCGCCGCTTAAAGGCAAGGTTTTGATCATCGACGACGTGATTACGGCGGGTACTGCGGTACGCGAGGTGATGCAGATTATCGATGATCACGGCGCGTCGCCTGCCGGGGTGGTGATCGGCCTGAACCGCCAGGAAAAGGCCAGCGATGATTCGGACCAGTCTGCGATTCAGCAGGTTGAACAGGAATACAGCATTCCTGTGATCGGCATAGTAGAACTGGACGATATTATTACCTATCTTAAGTCTGAGGCTGCCGGTGAAGAGCTGCTGCAGCGAATCATTGATTACCGCCAGAAATACGGCGTTTCTGCTGAGGGTTAGGCGGTAAAAATTACGTATTTAACCCTATGGGGCTAAAGACAAGCCGGTAGCAAAACAATTAGGGTTAACAGTGGCGCAGAAGGAAATGCGTCACTGGTCAAATAATGAACGATTGCAAAGATAAAATGAGGCAGGCGTGAAAATCGCAACTGTACTGGCGTTCGCCGGTGCTCTTCTGACAATGGAAGTCGGAGCTGCAAGCTCGGGGTGGGATGGCAAGAAGCTCTACCGCTATACCAACGAACACGGCGTCCAGGTGCTGGACGATGTCGTGCCCCCCCGTTATGTGGCGGGGGGCTATGAGGTCCTCACTATTTCCGGGCGCATTCTCGAGGTTGTCGAGCCCGAGCTGAGCGGGTCGGAGCTGGCGGAGAAGGAGCGCCGGGAGGCGCAGATGGCCGCCGACCTGGCATTGCTCAAACGCTACAACAGCGTTGCGGATATTGAATCTGCGCGCAAACGCAAACTCGCCATTGTGCAGCAGGATGTCGCGATCCTGCGCTCCAATATCAGCTCGCTGAACCGCCAGATCAAAAACGAAGAGTCCGCCGCGGCGCGTATCCAGCGCAATGGGGGCACTGTTTCTGCCGAGCAGATGGAGCGGATTGGCAATCTGCGCAAAGAGGTAGATGTGGTGAACCAGCGCCTGTCTTTACGTAACAAAGAGGCGGTCAACATCAACAGCGAGTTTGATCAGGCCACAAGCCGCTATCGGGAAATTGCCGGCAAATAAGCCGGCCGCCTTCCCGTAGCTCTTTACCCCTGCGCGGTCAGCGCACTTTCCCGGAAAAATCCTGCTACCAGAACCGGCCACTGCTCTGTCCAGTGCTCGGTCGGTTTGCGTTTGAAGCCGCTGCGTACGTACTGCACGATGCGACCCTCGGCGCTGGCCAGCAACAGGTTGGCGGCTGCGGTCAGCGGAATGGCGGGGCGCAGTTGCTCGCGCAGTTCTGCCTCGCGCAAAATCTGCTTGAGCTGGGTTTCCAGGCGGTCGAACAGCTGCAGGATACGGCCGTGCAGGCGCTCGGTTTCCCCGGTCAGGGCGTCGCCGGTCAGCAGGCGGGTGATGCCTGGGTTGCGCTCACAGAAGGCCAGCAGCAGGTGCAGAATTTTCTGGCAGCGGGACAGCGCGTTGGGTTCGTCCTGCATGATGATCTTGATGCGGCTGAAAATGGTCTCTTCGATAAACTCGATGAGGCCTTCAAACATTTTGGATTTGCTGGGGAAGTGGCGATACAACGCCGCCTCTGAGAATCCTACCTCTTTGGCCAGTGCCGCAGTGGTAATGCGGGCGCCGGGGCTGGCTTCCAGCATGTGCGCCAGTGCTTGCAGGATTTGTTGGCGTCGATTGATTTTTTCGCTGCTCATGAACTGCCTTTGCCCGGAATATTCAGCCGGGATCTGATTTTGTTGTTGTGCCGGTGTTGTGTTGTTTGTCTGGCTTGGCAGCGGGATGGGGTGTCAGAAGCCCGCGACTTTTTTGATAAAAGTTTTATTCGCTGAAAGCCAGGAGGCCGGCGCCAGAATCGTAACGATTCGACGCCGGGGCATCAATTGTTAGTGACCGTTAACACTGGTTATGTGAACCGGGTCACGTCGTGATTTGTGTGTTTTTTCGCCTATTCAGCGCTTAAATTGGCGTTGGTGATCAACGTGCCCACGCCGGTATCGGTGAAGATTTCCAGCAGTACCGCATGAGGTACGCGCCCGTCGATAATATGTGCCGAGGTTACACCCGCTTTTACCGCGTCCAGCGCACAGGCGATTTTCGGCAGCATACCGCCGTAGATGGTGCCATCGGCGATCAGCCCGTCCACTTCCAGGGTGGAAAGGCCGGTAAGCACCTCGCCCTGCTTGTCCTGCAGCCCGGCCACATTGGTGAGCAGCATCAGCTTTTCTGCTTTCAGGTACTCGGCAATCTTGCCCGCAACCAGGTCTGCGTTGATGTTGTAGGACTCGCCATCCTTGCCCACGCCAATTGGCGCAATCACCGGGATAAAGTCGCTGTTGATCAGCATGTCGATCACATCGGTGTCGACGCTCTCCACTTCGCCGACGTGGCCGATGTCGATGATTTCCGACGCGTGCAGGCCGGCAGCATCTTCTTTGGTGCCATTGTCGCGGGTCAGCTTCTTCGCGCGAATCAGCAGGCCATCCTTACCAGTGACGCCCACCGCGCGGCCGCCGTTTTTATTGATCAGGTTAACGATTTGTTTATTCACGGTGCCGCCGAGCACCATTTCCACCACGTCCATGGTTTCGCTGTCGGTCACGCGCATGCCGTCGACAAAGCGCGATTCGATACTGAGCTTGTTGAGCAGGTCGCCAATCTGCGGGCCGCCACCGTGTACCACCACCGGGTTCATGCCCACCAGTTTCATCAGGATCACGTCGCGGGCGAAGCTGTTCTGCAGCTCCTCGTCCACCATGGCGTTGCCGCCAAACTTGACTACTACGGTCTTGCCAATAAAGCGCTGAATATAGGGCAGCGCCTCATTGAGAACCTGAGCGACGCGCAGGGCAGATTTCTGATCCAGTGACATAGCGTTTTCCTTACTGCTGTGGGGCAACCCGCTGGTACTTAAGGCAGCACCAGGGCGGGATCAATCTTTTGAAGTTGTTGGCCAATCAGTTCGCGGATACGTGCGAGGGCGGCCTCATTGTCGGCTTCGAAGCGCAAGGTCAGTGCGGCAGTGGTGTTGGAGGCGCGCACCAGGCCCCAACCGTCAGCAAACTCAATGCGCAGGCCGTCGATGGTGTTGAGATCCGCCTGGCCAAAGGTACCCTCGTTGCGAAGGCGTTCGATCAGCGCAAACTTTTGGGATTCTGCCACCGGCAACAAAATTTCCGGGGTATTTACCATCTTTGGCAGCGAGTCGAGAAGCTCGTCGAGGGTCTGCTCGCGCAGCGCCATAATTTCGAGAATACGAGCGGCGGCGTAAATGCCGTCGTCGAAACCGTACCAGCGATCCTTGATAAAGATATGCCCGGACAGCTCGCCACCGAGCAACGCGCCGGTTTCCACCATTTTGGCCTTCATCGGTGCGTGGCCGGTCTTCCACATCACCGGGCGGCCGCCATACTGGTTGACCAGATCGGCCAGTGCGCGTGAGCTTTTCACGTCGAACACGACATCCGAGCCCGGGTTGCGCGCCAGAATATCCCGCGCCAGCAGCATCACCAGCTGATCCGCCCATACGATGCGGCCGCTCGAAGTCACCAGGGTCACACGGTCGCCATCGCCATCGAGTGCGATGCCGAGGTCGGCTCCTTCGCCTTTTACTGCGGTAATCAGGTCCTGCAAGTTTTCCGGGCGCGATGGGTCGGGTGCGTGGTTGGGGAAGTTGCCATCCACTTCGCAATAGAGGGTATCTACCGCACAGCCCAGCTGCTCGAACAATTCGGGTGCCAGTTCCGAGGTGGCACCATTGCCCGCATCAATCACCACGTGTGGCTGGCCTGCGAGCGCGACATCGTTGAAGATTTCGTCGATGTAGGTATCGCGGATATCCTGCTGACTGTTGCTGGATTCACCGGAGGCAAACTGACCGGATAGCATTAATGCGCGCAGATCCTGCAGCTTGTCGTCTGCCAGCGAGCGGCCGTCCATTACAATTTTGAAGCCGTTGTACTCTGCGGGGTTGTGGCTCGCGGTCACCATTACGCCACTGTTGGCATTCTTGCCTTTGGAACAAGCGAAATACAGCACCGGCGAAGGCACCAGCCCGAGGTCCACCGCGTTACAGCCGCTTTCGAGAATGCCTTCGATCAGGCAGTCTCTCAGCAGCTCACTGCTGTTGCGGCCGTCGCGGCCCACCAGCAAGAGTTTTTGTCCCGCCTGCAGGGCAATGGTGCCAAGGGCGCGACCCAGCTGGTAAGCAAATGGCTCGTTAATTTCCTCACCGGCAATACCGCGGATATCGTAAGCGCGGAATACGTGGGCCGGGATTTCGGTGCTCGGTGTGCGCATCAGGTCGTGGGCAGAGGCCTGCTCGACTTTGGGTGCCGCCGAGCTCACCGCAGTGGTGGTGCTTTCTGATGCAGACTTGGGCGTGTCGAGATCCTCTTTGCGCAGGCCTTTTTGTGCAGCACCTTTTTTCTTGCTGCGTCCGGCCTGCTCCCAGGGTGCGGCACCGCCATCGGCGGGTAGCATTTTCCACAAGCCAAACAGCGTTGCCCCGAGGCCGATCAAGGCCAGGGCAAATAGCCATATTGGTGAAATACTGTGTGCGCCGGCAAAAGTGGGTGAAGGGGTAAAGGAGACTTTCAGATAGCTGCCGGCAACCGGGGCCGACACCGAGTCGCCGGTACTCCCCTGGGTGGGGGAATTCCACAATGGGCTTGCAGGTCCGTCGGGGAACTGCTGCGCCACACGGACGTTGCCCGGTGCGGTGTCCAGTTCCGACAGCGCACGTTCAAACACACCAAATGGCTGGGCAATCAGCAGGGCGCCGTCTTGCTCTGGTTGTGCGCTATACAGTTGCCATTGGTTATCGCTACCGCGCAGGAATTCGGGTTTTTGTTGGCCGCCTTGCTGGCTGCGTTTTAGCAGGTCTACCTGGGCAAAATTGAGTGGCGGATTGCCAACACCCGCATACAGCTCTGCCGCGGTGAAGTATTGCACCGCCCCCTGCGGGATCGCATTGGTGCCCATGCGCGTAGAAGATTTTTGCTGCAGATTCAGCTTGGCCAATTGCTGCTGGCGCTGGCTGAAAAACCCTTGCAGTTGTTCGGCATAGCCATTGGCTGTTTGTTGCGACGCCGCGCGTACGCTGGCTTGGTTGTGCGTCTGCAGTACGTTGGTGTTCAGCAGATGTGCACCGCCGAGCCAAACGGCGGCAGCCAGCAGCGCAGGTAATGTGAGCCCGCTGTGCCACAGAGGTTTATTTTCTGTTTGTGCTTTTACAGCCACGACTTTTCAGTCTCCTAGTCTTTCCAGACCAGCCCCCGGACCGGTTCAGTTATTCTGAATCTTGTTCGGCCGCCCCCAAGGTGCGGCCGTGCAGTGTTGTACTTCTGTGGTGTCGTTATTATTTCGTGTAATGCTTTTTATGCGCCCGGAAAAGCGCGCTTGGCAATCCGCCCGATCAGTTCCGCTGCCAGTTCGGTTTTCAGTGCAGCGGGCAGCGGCGTTTCGCCGGCGTTATCGATAATCACCACCTGATTGCGGTCGCTGTTAAATCCGCCGGCAGGGTCGCTCACATCGTTTGCCACAATCATGTCGAGGTTCTTGCGCGCGAGCTTGCTCTTCGCATGCTCGATGACCTTCTCGGTTTCCGCGGCAAAGCCCACCACAAATGGGCGCTTGCTTTTGCGTGCAGCGATGGTGGCGACGATATCCGGGTTTTTCACCAGGCTCAGTACGTCGCTGTCATGACCGTCTTCTTTCTTAATCTTTTGTTCCGCCACAATCGCCGGGCGGAAATCCACCACGGCAGCGGCGGCAATAAACAGGTCGCTATCATCGGCCGCCTGCTCGGCAGCGGCGAGCATATCGTCGGTGCTCACAACATCCACGCGGGTGACGCCCGCGGGTGTGTCCAGCCGTACCGGGCCGGCGATCAGGGTAACTTCGGCACCGGCGCGTGCTGCGGCGGCGGCGATGGCGAAGCCCATTTTTCCGGAGCTGTGGTTGCTCAGGTAGCGCACTGGGTCCAGCGCTTCGCGCGTGGGGCCGGCGGTGATGGTGACTTTTTTGCCGGCGAGCACTTGCTCGGGCACGAGAAAATCTACTAACCCGTCGACAATATCCAGTGGCTCCAGCATACGCCCCGGACCCACATCGCCGCAGGCCTGGCTACCGGCATCCGGGCCCAGTAGGGTGGCACCGCGCCTTTGCAGGGTTTCGGCATTGGCCAGGGTGGCGGGGTGGCGCCACATGGCCTGGTTCATGGCCGGTGCCAGTACCACCGGGGCTTCTGTGGCCAGGCACAGGGTGGTCAGCAGGTCGTCGGCCATACCGGCGGCGAGCCGCGCCATTAAGCTGGCGCTGGCCGGTGCGATCAAGATTACATCGGCCCACTTGGCCAGCTCAATATGCCCCATGGCTGCTTCGGCGGCCGGGTCCAACAGGTGCGTGTGCACCGGATTGCCGGACAGCGCCTGGAATGTCAGCGGGCGCACAAACTCCTGTGCACCGGCAGTCATGACCACGCGCACGGTGGCACCGCGGTCCTGGAGCCTGCGTACCAGGTCGGCGCTTTTATAGGCGGCAATGCCGCCGGAGACACCAAGCAGTATCCGTTTGTTGGCCAGTGAGGGCATATTCTGGGTTTCCGAAACGCTGGGAACACGTAAGATTACCATTTTAGCGCCGTGGACCATATGGTCACGAGGTTGCTATTGCGAGCTTGCAGGGGAAGCGAGCATTTACTTTTTGTTTTGGGCGATTACCCAGGGAGGGGAAATGGCGATTACCGACTGGCCGGCGGAGGAGCGGCCGCGGGAAAAGTTGCTGGCCAAGGGTGCGGCGGCGCTGTCTGACGCGGAGCTGTTGGCGATCTTTCTGCGTACCGGCTTGCCGGGTGTATCGGCGGTGGATCTGGCGCGACAGCTGCTGAGCGACTTTGGTGGGCTGCGGCCGTTACTGGAGGCGGAGCGCAAGGCTTTCTGTGCGGGCAAGGGCCTGGGCGATGCCAAGTATGTGCAGTTGCAGGCGGTACTGGAGATGGGCAGGCGCCATCTGGCGGAGCACCTGCGGCGTACCGATGCGCTCACCAGTCCACAGGCGGTGCGTGACTATTTAGCCGCACAGTTGCGCCATCGTACCCGCGAGGTGTTCTGCTGCCTGTTTCTGGATAGCCAACACCGGGTGATTGCCTTTGATGAGCTGTTTGAGGGCACGCTGAACGCGGCCAGTGTTTATCCCCGTGAGGTGGTGCAGACAGCCCTTGCCAGGGGCGCCGCGGCGGTAATCCTTGCCCACAACCACCCATCTGGCGTAAGTGAGCCCAGTCAGGCAGATATCCATATTACCGGGCGACTTAAAGATGCCCTGGCATTGGTGGATATCCGAGTGTTGGACCACCTGATTGTTGGTGAGGGAGCCGGCTGCTCTTTTGCGGAACGCGGATTGCTCTGAGGCCTACTGAGCTTCGTATCGAATATCCGTGGCGGTCGGGCCGATATACTCACTCCAAGACAGAGAAGCTGGTATTCGCGCCATTGACCCAAAGTGGCCGCCCAGACAGCAAAAAAGTTGGTTAAAACTTGCCCCACCTAGGGGGTTCTGGTATAAAACGCCGCTCTTTGCGGCCGGGCCAGATTCTGTACAGATCCCGCGGTCCGCTGGATACCGAATTTTGCATTTGCCCCGCCTTGAGCTGAGGGCACGAGAGTTTTTAAGAGGCCAATCAGATGTCCAAGGTATGTCAGGTAACCGGTAAGCGCCCGGTAACCGGAAACAACGTTTCTCACGCCAAAAACCGCACCAAGCGTCGCTTCGTGCCGAACCTGCAGTCCCACCGTTTCTGGGTGGAAGCAGAGAAGCGCTTCGTTAAACTGCGTGTTTCTACTAAAGGTATGCGCATTATCGATAAGAAAGGTATCGATACTGTACTGGCAGAGCTGCGCAAGCGCGGCGAGAAAGTTTAATAGCTGCTTAATAGCAGATTGGAGATAGAACAATGCGTGACAAGATTCGCCTGAATTCCAGCGCCGGCACCGGCCACTTCTACACCACTGACAAGAACAAGCGCACCATGCCTGAGAAAATGGAGATCAAAAAATACGATCCCGTTGCTCGCAAGCATGTGATGTACAAGGAAGGCAAAATCAAGTAATTGATTGCCTGACTGTTCGCGAAAAAGCCCGGTTCTCCGGGCTTTTTTGTGCCCGCAAGAAACAAATAAACTCTGATGCGAAAGCTCCGCTAGTGCTGGCCCTTTGCCAGACCGTCTGCGGCCAGGACGGCCGCAGCCGAGCCCCCAGGGATGGGTTTACGGCGTGTCTGGCGAAGGGCCAGCACTAGCGGAGCTGCCACCCAACTAGCTAGCGGTTGCCCCGGAAACCCGAAGATGCCAGAACTCCCAGAAGTAGAAACCACCAAGCGCGGTTTGGCGCCCCACCTTGAGGGTCGCAAGGTAAAGCAGTGCGAAATTCGCCAGCACAGCCTGCGCTGGCCGGTGGATGCCGACTTTGCCGAGAAGATCCGCGGTGCCCGTATTCAGCGACTGGATCGCCGCGCAAAGTACCTGCTGGTGGAGACTGACAAGGGACTCGCCATCTGGCATTTGGGTATGTCCGGCAGCCTGCGTATTGTTGGAGGCAGTGAGCCGCCGCAAAAGCACGATCATATCGACTGGCTGCTCGACAGTGGCCAGCGGCTGCGCTTCCACGACCCGCGCCGTTTCGGCGCTCTGCTGTGGACCACCGAAGACATCGCCGATCACGAGCTGATTGCCCACCTGGGGCCTGAGCCCCTTAGCGACGACTTCCACGCGGACTACCTGTTTAACGCCTCCCGCGGCCGCAAGGCCCCGGTAAAGACATTCATCATGGACGGCCGCATTGTCGTCGGCGTGGGCAATATCTACGCCTCCGAAGCCCTGTTCATGGCCGGTATCCGCCCGCAAACCCCTGCCGGCAAGATCTCCCGCGCCCGCTACGAGCGTTTAGTGGAAGCGATCAAGGAGGTGCTGGCCTTCGCCATTCAGCAGGGCGGCACCACCCTCAGAGACTTCGTCGGTGGTGACGGCAAGCCGGGCTATTTTGCCCAGCAGCTCAATGTTTACGGTCGCACCGGCGAGCCCTGTCGGCGATGCCTCGGCACCATTCGCGAGCAGATTATCGGCCAGCGCAACACCTTCTTCTGTCCCCGCTGTCAGCGCTGATTGGGAATTCGTTTGCGCTCACCCTAAATTTGAGCCCGATGTTCCAATCGAGTTTGAATCCATGATCATTGTGTTGCCTTTTCTCACGGCGCTGATCTCCGCCTGGTTCACCTGGCGTGGGCACCGGGCTAGCGCGATGGGGTGGTGGGCGATTACCGCTGCCATCTATGTCGCCTGGTGTTTCTACCATATGACCACCCCCCTGAAGATTTCCCTTTGAGCCACGTTTTGCCCGCTGCGGGGCGAAGCACGCCCAGCACGCCCAGGAGAGCTGCGCTGTGATTCACTATCTTTTCGGCCTGCGCCGTTGGACCGACTGTCTGAATGCCCTCGCGTTGGTAGGGGTCGGTGGGACTCTCTGGTTCGCCTTTGTCTGGCAAATCGTCTATCACGACCTGCCCTGCCCCCTGTGTCTGCTGCAGCGGGTGGCGTTTGCTATGGTCGGAATCGGTCTGATGCTGAATGTGTGCTTTGGCAGTCGCCCGGCGCATTACGGCATTGCGATACTCTCTGCCCTTGCCGGCATGGTGTCTTCCGCGCGGCAGGTGCTGTTGCATATCGCCCCCGGCGACCCGGGTTACGGCATGCCGTTTTTGGGGCTGCATTTTTATACCTGGGCGCTGATCGCGTTCTTTTTGCTGGCCCTGTATCTCGGTGTTTTGTTAATGCTGGATGGGATGAAACAGAAGGACGCGGCGGATATTCCGCGCAGCCCCGGCTGGTTGGGTAACCTCGGGGTGTACAGCTTTCTGGTGATCTTGCTGGTTATGTTCGTCGCCACCCTGCTGGAGTGTGGCCTGGGCCCCTGCCCCGATGACCCGACGGATTACCTGTGGATCCCGGGTAACTAAGTCAGCCGGGTGAAAACAGTTTGAGTCCGGCAATGCCCGCGACGATCAGGCCGATACACAACAGGCGCGGCAGGGCGGTGGATTCGGCAAATAGAATGATGCCAAGGATAGCGGTGCCCACTGCGCCGATGCCGGTCCACACGGCGTAGCCGGTACCCACGGGAATCGTTTTTAATGCCTGCGACAGAAAATAAAAGCTCGCGATCATCGCGATAGCGGTGAGCACACTGGGCATGAGCTTGCTGAAGCCCTCGGTATACTTGAGGCCGATGGCCCAGCCCACTTCCAGCAGGCCGGCAATTACCAAAAAGAACCACGGATTTGTCATCGTTACTTCCCTGTGAGATTGCCGGTGATTAGCGCCCGACCGCACTGCCTTCGCGGCGGGTGTCGGCGCCGCCATGGAGCTTGCCTTGCTTGACGGCAATACCATGGATGCCGCTATTCAAGTCCCGGCGCACCACCTTGTGCCCTTTTGCCTCGAGCTTTTTCAGTTCGTCATCGCTGAGCGTATCGGGCTCCACTTCCACCCGATAACCGATAGCGCCGATGTTACCGGCGGCGATCGCCTCGGCAATGGGCATGCCCTTTGTCAGGTGGTAAAGGATGGAGCGGGCAGTGTAATCGATAATCCGCGAGCCACCGGGTGAGCCAATAATCAGGCGCAGACTATCGTCTTCGTTAAACACCATGGTCGGCGACATGGACGAGCGCGGGCGCTTGCCAGCCTGGATGCGGTTGGCCACCAGTTCCTTGTTGGCGTTGTGCGGCACGAAGGAAAAGTCGGTGAGCTGGTTGTTCAGCAAAAATCCTTTCACCAGCAGTCGCGAGCCAAACCCGGTCTCGATACTGGTGGTCATACTCACCGCATTGCCGTACTGATCGACGATGGAGAGATGGCTGGTGTTGGGCAGTTCGGGAGACTTGGCTTCTACACGTTTGCCCGCAAAGGCTTTGGGGTCGCCCGCTTTTGCCGGCTGTGCTTTTTCCAGGTCGATCAGTTTCGCGCGCGCGGCCAGGTATTCGGGGGCGACCAGTGCTGCGGTGGGCACTGCGACAAAGTCGCTATCGGCGGCGTAGGTGTTGCGGTCCGCAAAAGCCAGCTCTGAGGCTTCGATAAACAGATGGGTAAGCTCGGCACTGCCTACCTCAAATTTCTGCACCGGTGTGTGTTGTAGCATGCCGAGGATGGCGCCCACGGTGGTGCCCCCGGATGAGGGTGCCGCGGCACCGCACACATCGAATTCGAAATAATCCGCGCACACCGGTTTGCGGATCTTGGCGGAGTAGCTGGCCATATCTGCCATGGTCATCACGCCGGGGTTTTCCGGGTCGTTGCGCACGGCGTCCACAATGGCTCGGGCAATTTCGCCCTCATAAAACGGCTTGGTGCCTTTATTGGCGAGCAGTTTCAGGGTTGCCGCATACTCCGGATTTTGCAGGATATGCCCGACCGGCAGTGGTTTGCCGTCGTCACCAAACAGGTAGGCAGTGATGGCCGGGCGCGCGGCCACCATTGGCAGCCGGTCCGCCAGCTTGTACAGGCGCGGGGAAATCGCGAAACCATTTTCCGCCAGTGCAATCGCCGGCTGGAACAACTCGGCCCAGGGCAGTTTGCCGTCGCGCTTGTGGGCCAGCTCCATCATGCGCATGACACCGGGGACGCCCACGGAATAGCCACCGATCACCGCCTTGATAAAGCTCATGGGTTTGCCGTCGTGCATGAAATAGTTTTCATCCACGGCCTGCGGCGCGGTTTCACGGCCGTCATAGCCGTTGAGCTTTTGGTCGTCGGCGCGGTAGCTCAGCATAAAGGCGCCGCCGCCAATGCCGGACGACTGGGGCTCCACCAACCCGAGCACCAGCTGTGCGGTGATGGCGGCATCTACTGCGGTGCCGCCTTTCGCCAGGATCTGCTCCGCTGCCGCGGAGGCGTGGGGGTTGGCAGTGACCGCCATAAACTCGCTGGCGATGGCGGACTTGATTTCGGTGCGCCCGGTGGCAATTTCTGGCTGTACTTCCTGTTTTACGTCCGCCAGTGCTTGCGGTTGCGCCGTTTGTTGGGCGCTCGCCGGTACTGCAAGGAGATGCAAAGACAGCGCGGCGCTGGTAGCCAGCAGCCGGGGCTTGGAAAGGACGTTAGCGCGAGAGAAAAAACGATTCACTGGGCGACCCGAAAGAGTGTGGATCGCCCGAGTGTATCAGACTGGTAGGCCAGCTTGCGTTGGCGGATACCGCTTTAGCGGTTGTATTTCTCTTGCAGTGCCTTTTGCACGCCGGGCGGTACGAATTTGGTGACGTCACCACCGAGCGAGGCGATTTCGCGTACCAGGGAGGAGGAGATGTAAGACAGGTGTTCCGCCGGTGTCAGGAACAGACTCTCCATTTGCGGCGCCAGCTGGCGGTTCATATTGGCCAGCTGAAACTCGTATTCAAAGTCGGATACCGCGCGCAGGCCGCGCACTACACCGTGGGCATCCAGCTGGCGTACCAGATCGGCGAGCAGGATGTCGAAGCCGATCACTTCGATGTTGTCCAAGTGGGCCAGCTCTTGTTGGGCCAGCTCCACGCGCTCTTCCATGGTGAACAGCGGGTTCTTGCGGGTGCTGGCGGCAACAGCGACCACCACATGATCGAACAGGCGGCAGGCCCGCTCAACGAGGTCCATATGACCATTGGTGATGGGGTCAAACGTACCCGGGTAAACCACTTTTTTCATAAGCCAATTCGCCTTGCCGGCCAGAAGGGACGCGCATCTTAAACAATTTAGCCGCGGCTCTCAAAATGTCGCGGCAAAATCGCCACTAACGGGATGAATAGTGGGAATTCACGCCTCGAATCTACGCCCAGCGCTCACACCCTATACAAGCGCATGCATACCTGTCCGGCGTGCTTTTCTTTCTCCAGTTGCCAGCCCTCAGGCGCGGCAATCACGTTGTCCCGTGGGGACTCCACATACACCAGGGTGCCAGTGCTCAGCCGTTGGCTTTGCGCGAGTGCATTCAGGGTGTCTGCCCACAGGTTCCTGGCGAAGGGCGGGTCGACAAACACCACGTCGTAGGCCGGGCCGCTCTGGCTGGTGAATACCTCTGCGGTGCAGTTGTGCACCTCGCCACCTGCCGCCTGTAACAGTTTCAACTGTTCGCGCAGAGTGCGCGCGGCGCCGCCGTCGAGTTCCACAAAGTCCACATGCGCGGCCCCGCGGCTCAGGGCTTCGAGGCCCAGTGCACCGGAACCGGCAAACAGATCCAGGCAGCGCGCATCGGGCAGATGAAACTGCAGCCAGTTGAACAGGGTCTCGCGCAGGCGATCCCCGGTTGGGCGCAGTCCTTCAATCGGCGCAAAAGCGACTTTGCGCCCGCGCCAACGGCCGCCGATGATGCGCAGCTGGCTTGGCGCTTGTGTGGCGGAAGACGGTTTACTCGGCCGGGGGCGGCGGTTTCTGGGCATCGGTTGTCCGGAGAAGTTGCTACAGCAGTAAATTAGACAGGGCCGTACTGTGTGCTAAACAGTCAGCGGTGCTAAGATTAGCGCCTTTCCGAGACCGGCTGCCAGTGGCAGTGACCCTCATCTATCTCCTTCGAAGAATTCGCACCCGATGATTTTTGATTTTCTGCGCAAAAAGAAGTCCGAGGACCAGGCCGCCGAGGATACGGCAGCCCCCGCGGAGTCCCAGCACCCTCTTGCTGAGGAGGTGGCCGAAGAAGCGGCCGGCGAGGCTGAATTTGTAATCCCGGAGAATTTGCAGGCGCCGGCTCCTTCGTCCGAAGAAGAGCAACTATCGACGGAAGAAGCCCCGGAAGCGGGTTTCGATCCGGCCGCCGAGGTGGCACAGGGCACGCCAGAGCCTGCCTCTACTCCGGCACTGGCAGCGGAAGACGAGCATCTTTCCACCGAAGAAGCCCCGGAATCCGGATTCGACCCGGCCATGGAAGTGGCGCAGGACGAGCCAGCGCCGGTACCGGAGCCGGTGCAGGAAAAGCCCAAGAAAGAGGGTTTCTTTGCGCGTATCCGCCGCGGCCTGTCGCGCACCAGCAGCCAGTTTGCCGAGGGTATGGGCAACCTGTTCCTGGGTGCCAAGGAAATCGACGAAGACCTGATGGAGGAGTTGGAGACCCAGCTGCTCATGGCGGACGTGGGCGTGGATGCCACCACCGAGATTATCGACCGCCTCACCGAGCGGGTTTCCCGCCGCGAACTGTCTGATGGCGCAGCGCTGTACAAGGCGCTGCAGGAGGAGCTGGCCGGGTTGCTGGGCAAGGTCGAAGCGCCGCTGGTGATCGACGAGAGTAAAAAGCCGTTTGTGATTCTGGTGGTTGGTGTGAATGGCGTCGGCAAGACCACTACCATCGGCAAGCTGGCCCACCGTTACCTGAATGAAGGCAAGTCGGTGATGCTCGCCGCCGGCGATACCTTCCGTGCCGCCGCGGTGGAACAACTGCAAGTTTGGGGACAGCGTCACAATGTGCCGGTTGTGGCCCAGCATACTGGCGCGGATAGTGCCTCTGTGATCTTTGATGCGATACAGTCTGCGCAATCCCGCAACGTCGATGTGGTGATTGCCGATACCGCCGGGCGCCTGCACAACAAGTCGAACCTGATGGAAGAGCTGTCCAAGGTGCGCCGTGTAATGGGCAAGCTCGACGGCGCCGCGCCGCACGAGGTGCTGCTGGTACTGGATGCCGGCACCGGCCAGAACGCGCTGTCGCAGGCGGAGACCTTCAGGGATGCCGCGGGGGTTAGCGGCCTGGTGCTCACCAAGCTTGATGGCACTGCCAAGGGCGGGGTGATTTTCGCGCTAGCACAGAAGCTGGGGATTCCGGTACGCTTTATCGGCGTGGGGGAGCAGGCAGAAGACCTGCAGCCATTTGTGGCGAAAGACTTTGTGGCGGCGCTGTTTAATCGCGGCCAGGGCTAGCGCAACAAGCTTTCACAGGCCGCTTAGAGCGTCTGAACTTTATGCGAAGGTGTCGCTAGCTGGTAAGGCTTTGCGAGACCGTCTGCGGCCAGGACGGCCGCAGCCGAGCCCCCATGGATGGGTTTACGGCGTGTCTCGCAAAGCCTTACCGGCTGGCGGCACCGCCTCGGTGTCTGAAGCTGCTTTCGGATCCGCAAAAGACAAAGAACAACAAAAACGCGCTCATGATCCAGTTTGATAACGTCAACAAACGCTACGAGTCCGGCCAGGATGCGCTGGGGCGTGTCAGTCTGGAAATTGATCGCGCCGAGATGGTGTTCCTGACCGGCCACTCCGGCGCCGGCAAAAGCACCCTGCTCAAACTCCTCACCGCCATCGAGCGCCCCACCCGCGGCAGCATCATCGTCGGCGGCCAGAACCTCAACCGCCTACGCAATAGCCAGATTCCCTACTACCGCCGCAACCTCGGCATTGTGTTCCAGAACCACCAGTTGCTGTTCGATCGCAGCGTGTTCGACAATGTCGCCCTGCCGCTGTCGGTCTCCGGCTGCAGCCGCCGCGAAGTGGGCCGCCGCGCGCGCGCCGCGCTGGACAAGGTCGGCCTGCTGCACAAAGAGAAACAGAATCCCATCGTGCTCTCCGGCGGTGAACAACAGCGCGTGGGTATTGCCCGCGCGGTGGTGAACAAGCCCGCTCTGCTGGTGGCGGATGAGCCCACCGGTAACCTGGACCCGAAACTGTCCGAGGAAATCATGGGACTGTTCCGGCAGTTCAATGCGGTGGGCACTACCGTGCTAATTGCCAGCCACGACCTCGAATTGATTGCGCGCATGCGCCAGCGAGTGCTGACGTTGCAGCAAGGCCAGTTGATCTATGACGGATACCCAAGCCGTGAACCAGCGTACTAAGCCCGCCGCCAACCCACCCGAACGCAGCCGCGCCGCGGGTGCGGTGACCGCGCGCACCGGCGTTGGCGACCGCTTCAGCAGCTGGACCAACCACCACCGGGAAATGTGGCGCGAATCCTGGGCGCGTTTCTTTGCCTCACCCATGTCCAGCGGCATGACCGCGCTGGTGATTGCCATTGCCCTGGCCTTGCCCGCGGCACTGCAGTTGGGACTTACTAACTTCCAGAAGGCCGTGGCTGGCTGGGATGGGCAGCCACAGATTTCCGTATTCCTGCACAAGCGCGCCCGCGAGAACGCGGTGCAGTCGTTCGCCGATGACTTGCGCGGGGACCCGCTGGTAGCGGGGGTGACGTATATCTCGCCGGAGCAGGCGCTGGCAGAATTCCAACAGTCCTCCGGCCTTGGGGATGCGCTGCTTGGTATGGACAGCAATCCGTTGCCAGCGGTACTGCTGGTGCGCCCGCGCGGCTCCGATACAGCCTCACTTGAGACGCTGGCCACCCGCTTGCGCGACAGCGCGATGACAGATTCCGTGGTGCTGGATATGGCCTGGGTGCAGCGCCTGGCGCAGCTCACCGAGCTGGGGCAGCGCATGAGCATGGGGTTGGCACTGTTGCTGGCGCTGGGGGTGTTGCTGGTGGTGGTAAACAGCATTCGCCTGCATATCGAAAGTCGTCGGGATGAAATCCTGGTGGTGAAGCTGGTGGGCGCCACGGATGCATTTGTGCGCCGTCCGTTCCTGTACACGGGCCTGGTGTATGGCCTGGTCGGCGGTCTGATTGCCTGGTTGCTGGTAAGCGGTGGTGTATGGCTGCTGGCGGGGCCGATTAGCGGGCTGGCAAACCTCTACGGCAGTGGTTTCCGCCTCGATGGCCCCGGGTTTACCTATCTGATTGGGCTGGCCGGCGGCGCCGCGCTGCTCGGGCTTACCGGGGCCTGGTTGGCGGTGGCGCGACATATTTCTGCGATTCAGCCGCGCTAACGCCCGATCTGACCGCCATTTATCTCGTCTCATCGGCCCTTTGTGTCGCTTGACCGGGCAGTCTGCAAAGATTGGTAAAGCGCAGGCGCGCCCCGGAACTTCTGCTGTGGATAACCGCTCTAATCTCCCGTATTTCAAGGGCTGGCACGCGATCCCGGCCACCTCCATACGGGGTTCCATTTCCCGTTGCGAGTGCTACACTGTGGCCGACTTTGCTCTCTCGGTGCCGCTTAAAGACTGATCAGTCCAGGGCCGAATGGAGCAGCCGCCGCAAACTACTGGTCCCGGTAAGAAACAGTCCGGGCAGCAAGTGCCAAGCGGGGCAATAAGCGATACGAGGAGAATCCTGAATGGGAACCAGTTTACAGCCGATTCACACACTGTCACCGGGCGCCAATCTAAACGCCTACATCCAGACAGTGAGCGGCTTTGAGGTACTCTCTGCCGAGGAAGAAAAGAAGCTCGCGGAAGACCTCTACTACCACGAAAATCTCGAGGCAGCCCGTCAGTTGGTTATGTCTCACCTGCGCTTTGTTGTGCACATCGCCAAATCCTACTCCGGTTACGGCCTGAACCAGGGCGACCTGATTCAGGAAGGTAACGTGGGCCTGATGAAGGCGGTGAAGCGTTTCAACCCGGAAAAGGGTGTGCGTCTGGTGTCCTTTGCGGTGCACTGGATCAAGGCGGAGATTCACGAGTTCATTCTGCGCAACTGGCGCATCGTTAAGATTGCGACCACCAAGGCGCAGCGCAAGCTGTTCTTCAACCTGCGTGGCCAGAAGAAGAAGCTGGCGTGGCTGACCAACGACGAAGCCAAGCGTGTGGCGCAGGAGCTGAATGTCGATGTGCAGCATGTACACGATATGGAAGGCCGTTTGGCGGCGCACGATGCGGCGTTTGATGCCGGTGTGGATGACGACGAAGATTCCGCGTGGCAAGCTCCGGCGCACTACCTGGAAGACCGCCGTTACGATCCGGCCACCATGCTGGAGCACGATAACTGGCAGGAAACCAGCGTAAACAACCTGACTGCTGCGATGGATCAGCTGGACGACCGTAGCCGCGACATCATCGAAGCGCGTTGGTTGAGTGAGTCCAAAGCGACCTTGCACGAGCTGGCCGACAAATACGGCGTTTCTGCTGAGCGTATTCGCCAGCTTGAAAAGAACGCCATGAAGAAAGTCCGGGTGGCGATGGAGGCCTGATAGCCTTCTCACTGACCGGATTGAAGAACCGCGCTACTGGCGCGGTTTTTTCGTATGTGGGTTGCTCGGTTTAGTGGTATTCAGTTTAAAAGCGAGCTTGGTGGCGGGGAGGCACCGGGTGCTGCTTTTTGAAACCGCTGTGAACCCATCCATGGGCGCTGCGGCGGCGACGTCCCTGTCGCCGACGCTTTCAAAAAGCAGCACCCGGCACCTCCCCTTCGCAGCGACCCCTGTAATTCGATTGCCGATTGGAAAGGAAAACCCTGATGGCTAAATTGTATTTATTGCTGGCCGCATTTTTTGGTGGCACCGGCGTTATCCTCGGCGCCTTTGGCGCTCATGGGCTGCGTGACAAGGTCGCGGAAAATCTATTGGAAGCCTACAAAACCGGCGTGCACTATCAGATGATACACGCGCTCGCACTGATTGCCGTGGCTATTTTGATCCAGCAAATTGGTGCAAAAACCTCACTGATTGTGAGCGGCGCGCTTTTTGCGGTTGGCATTTTATTTTTCTCAGGCAGCCTTTACGGCCTGACCTTTGGTGGACCGAGAATCCTCGGACCAATCACACCACTTGGTGGCACATTGATGATCGGAGGCTGGATAGCCCTGTTTGTCGCCGCCTTAAATTATTCAAAATAACCACCAACCCAAGGTGGTAAGAACACAGAAACATGAATTGAAGGCCAAGTGCCGGGTATAAGTTTTCAGAAGCGTCGGCGACAGGACGTCGCCGCCGCAACGCCCATGGATGGGTTCACAGGGGGGCGCCTAGCCTGGTTCTGAAAACGTATACCCGGTGCTTGACCGCCCTAGAACTTGCTACGACGCACTCGAAAAAAGCTACGTAGCCCAGAGGTAAAGATGCAAGAAGAGCCAAACAACGAACAAGTGGGTGAGGAAGAAGAATTTCCCTACCGCACCGAGTTCAAAAAGAAATCCATCCGTAGCTACGTGATCCGCGGCGGGCGTATGACCGAAGGTCAGCGCAACGCGTTTGATAACTACTGGGGCACGTTTGGCCTGTCTCTTTACGACGGCGCGATCAACCCGGCAGAGGTTTTCGGTGCCGAGGCCCCTGTGGTATTGGAAATTGGATTCGGCATGGGCGATTCCCTGCTGGAAATGACCAAGGCCGAGCAGGATAAACACTTTATTGGCATCGAAGTGCATCCACCGGGTGTCGGCCGTCTGATTAACAATGCCGGCAAGGAAGAGGTCAAAAACCTGCGCGTGTATATGGCCGACGCCATCGACGTGCTGAACGACTGTATTCCCGACGCCAGCCTGGATCGTTTCCAGCTGTACTTCCCCGATCCGTGGCACAAGAAAAAGCACAACAAGCGCCGTATCGTGCAGCCCGAGTTCGTGAAACTGCTGTGTAGCAAGCTCAAACCCGGCGCGCTGATGCACATGGCCACCGACTGGGAAAACTACGCCGAGCAAATGCTCGAAGTGCTCGAAGCCGAGGACATGCTGGAGAATGCCGCCGGTAAAGGGCAATACGCCCCGCGCCCGGAATTCCGTCCGCAGACCAAATTCGAGCGCCGCGGTGAGCGTCTTGGCCACGGTGTGTGGGACCTGCTGTACAAAAGAAAATAAGCCGACAATATAGCGAGCCGCGGGGGAAATGGGCCGCGGTTCGCTGTGCTATCTTGTGTCTACCGGTAAATGGATGCTCCGGAGCAACAATGACAACAAGCCCCACCACCGCCCGCAAATTCCTGCGCACGCTGCTGCTTGGCGGCGCCCTGCTCCTGTCCAGTGGCCAGGCCGTGTCCGATGCGGAAGGCACCCTCAACCTGTATCTCAATGGCGGCTATTACTGGTTTGACGACCAGCGCCTCGATGGCACCCCCTACTTCGGATTTGAGCTGGACGATCGCGCCGGTGGCGGTATCGGCTTTGGTTACAACGTTACCGATCGCTGGGCTCTTGAAGGGGTTTACAACTACTTCAGCGTCGACGTGCAGGATACGTTTGAGGATGTCGAGGTGCAGAATTACCATCTCGACCTGCTGTATCAATTTGCCGGACGCTTTTGCGGTAACTACGACTGGCAGCCCTATGTGGTGGCGGGGATTGGCGAGTTGCGTATCGACGAGGACACTTTCGGCTACCCGTTTGACTGGTACCGCCGCCAGACCATGGTCAACTTTGGCATGGGCGTGAAGTACCGTCTCCACCCGCGCTGGCAAGTGCGCGGCGATGCACGGGGGTTCCAGGGTGTGGAAGAAAGTGGGCTCGACGCCTATGTGAGTATGTCGATCGGCTACCAATGGGGCGAGGACCCGGTGGCAATTTACGATCGCGATGGTGACGGCGTCTATGACGACGCCGACGAATGCCCGCAGACACCGCCAGGTATCGATGTGGATGTTCGCGGCTGTCCCATCGACACCGATGGCGATGGCATACCGGACTATCTCGACCTCTGCCCGAATACGCCCATGGGCATGGCGGTCAATGAAGATGGCTGCCCGCGCGAAGGCTACGACCCCTACGAAATGTCGAAATAGCCGCGCAGGGGTCGTATCGGGTCAGCGTGTTAACTACCCGAGCGCGCTGCCTCCAGTGCCTCGGAGACTTCCAGCCACGCCATTTCCAGTTCTTCCAGGCTTTCCCGCGCCTCGCCCTGCGCTTTGGTCAATTGGGTAATTTCATCCTGGCGGCCACCGCTGTAGAGATCTTCATCCGCGAGTTTCTCTTCCAGCCGCTGTACTTCCTTTTCCGCCTTGGCCATCTTCTGCTCGATACTTTTGAGCTTGTTGGTCAACGGCTTGAGTTGCTCGCGCAGGGCTGCGGCCGCGCGCCGCTGGGCCTTCTTGTCTTCGGCGGGCTTGTCGTCGGTACTCGGCGCGTCATTTCCGGACTGACGTTTTTCTTCACGCTTGAACGCCAGCAACCACTGTTTGTAATCATCCAGGTCGCCGTCGAAGGGTTCGGCGCGGCCGTCTGCCACCAGAATAAACTCGTCAGTGGTGTTCGCCAGCAGGTGGCGATCGTGCGATACCAGAATGACCGCCCCCGGGAACTCCGCCAGCGCCAGCGTCAGTGCATGGCGCATTTCCAGGTCCAGGTGGTTGGTCGGTTCGTCCAGCAGCAACAGGTTGGGTTTCTGCCACGCCAGCAGTGCCAGCGCCACGCGGGCTTTTTCACCGCCGGAAAAACCGCCCACCGGTTCGAATACCCGGTCGCCGATAAAGCCGTAGCCACCCAAAAAGTCGCGCAGTTCCTGTTCGCTGGCATCCGGCGACAGCCGCTGTACGTGCAGTATGGGTGAGGCCTTGGAATCCAGCGCTTCCAGCTGGTGCTGGGCAAAGTAACCGATCTTCAGGTGCTCGCCGCACTGGCGCTCGCCACTGAGCAGCGGCAGCTCGCCGGCGAGGGTTTTGATCAGTGAGGATTTACCGGCGCCGTTGGGGCCCAGCAGGCCGATGCGTCGACCGGGCTGAATGCCCATTTCCACGCGCGGCAGAATGGTTTTGTCGGGGTAACCGATTTCCGCCTCGCGCAGATCCACCAGTGGGTTGGAAACTTTCTCGGAAGCCGGCAGGCGGAAACGGAATGGTGAGTCTACATGCGCCGGGGCGATCTCGGCCATGCGGTCGAGCGCCTTCAGGCGGCTCTGGGCCTGCTTGGCCTTGGTCGCCTTTGCGCGGAAGCGACGCACGAAATCTTCCATATGTGCGCGCTGGGCCTGCTGCTTCTCGTATTGAATTTGCTGCTGTGCCAGGCGCTCGGCACGGGCCCGCTCAAACGCGGTGTAGTTGCCGCTGTAGAGTACCAGATCCTGCTGTTCGAAGCTGATAATGCCGTCCACCACCGCGTCCAGGAAATCCCGGTCGTGCGAGATGATTAGCAGGGTACCGGGGAAGCGTTGCAGCCACTGCTCCAGCCACAGGGTGGCATCCAGATCCAGGTGGTTGGTGGGTTCGTCGAGCAGCAACAGGTCAGCCGGGCACATCAGTGCGCGCGCCAGGTTTAAACGAATACGCCAGCCACCGGAGAAGCTCTGCACCGGACGCTGCTGATCGGCATGGGAGAAGCCCAGGCCATCCAACAGCTGCGCGGCGCGCGCCGGGCCCGAATAGCCGTCGATTGCGGCCATGCGCTCGTGCAGTTCGCCAATGCGCTTGCCGTCGCTGCCATCGGCCTCTGCGGCTTCCAGCGCCTGCTGTAGCTCGCGCAGGCGGTGGTCACCGTCCAGCGCGTAGTCCAGGGCGCTGCGGTCACTGGCCGACACCTCCTGGGCCATATGCGCAATTTCCCAGCCCGCCGGGACTTCGACACTGCCCGCGTCGCTCTCCTGCTGCTTCAGCAACATCTTGAACAGGGTGGATTTGCCGCAGCCGTTGGCACCGATGATGCCGACCTTGTGGCCGGGGAAGATGCGGCAGCTGGCGTCGTTGAGCAGGTCGCGCCCGCCCACTTGCAGCGACACCCCTTGCAGATTGATCAATGGAAACCTCTTTGATTTCGCGCGATATTGACTAGGCTATCCCCATAACAATGTCGTCGCATAACAATTTCGCCGGGATTCTATCGTGACAGAAACCGCACCTCCATCACCGCCGCACTCTCCGTCAAATTCGCCTTTGCAGAACCCCCTGTGGGATTTCAGTCTCGAGTTTTATCGCCAGCCGTCGGTGGCCGACTTCCTGCTGGAGTGTCAGGACAGCAAAGGGGCGGACGTATGTCTGATGTTGTGGGCCAGTTACACCTGCGCCTGTGGTCGCCAACTGAGTCACGAAAGCTGGCGAGTGGCGGATCGGGGGTTGGCGCCGCGGCGTCGCATGATCAATACCGTGCGCAACCTGCGCCGCTTTGTAGGGCGTATTAACAAGCAGAGCCGGCTATACGAATGGTGCAAGCGCAATGAGATTCGCATGGAGCAGCGCCAGTTGGCCGCGTTGTGGAAGCTGAATGGAGAAACCTGGCCGGAGACGCGCTCACCGCTGGCGTTGGCCGGAGAACAATATGGTCTGATGCAAAAAGATCAGGCCCGCTGGGCGGGCCTGATCGATGCCTATAGCTCTCAAGATGCCTATAACGCTAGCACGCGTGCAGCAGGCTCAGGCTTGGGCAATGAAGGAGCCGGTGATCGCACAAGTTAGCTCTTGTGCTTGTGCTCCTCAGGGCCGTAGTGCGGATTTTCCTCAGTGGAAAACAGGCTCTTGGCCGGCGTGCTTGGGGTGATGCTTGGGGTTACCGGGGTCGCGGCCGCAGCGCTGGACTCGGGTACCATTGGTTTCGGTTCGGGCTTCGGCTCTGATGTTTTGCTCATTACCGGTGCCGGAGATGCGCTTACTGGAGCGGCTGCGGGCGCGGCTGCGGGCGCGGCGGCTGGCGCTGGCTGAGCGGCCGGTTTCGCGGCGGCGCCGTTAGATTTGTCTACTGCAGGCTTTTTTGACGGCTTCTTCGGTGCGGCCTTTTTGGCGGCTGGCTTAGCTGCAGGTTTTGCGGCGACCTTCTTGGTTGCGGCTTTCTTCGGTGCAGCTTTTTTAGGGGCTGCTTTTTTCGCTGTCGCTTTCTTGGCTGGGGCTTTCTTGGTTGCCGCCTTCTTCACTGTGGCCTTTTTGGCTACAGCTTTCTTCTCGGCGGCCGGCTTGCTAGCAGTCGCTTTCTTGGCTGCCGCTTTTTTCTTTTTCGGCTTGCTCGCGGCCTGCACTTTTTTGGCCGCCGCATCACCGGCTTTCTTCACGGCTTTTGCAGTCTTGTCGGACAGCTTGGCGGCTGCGGCAGCGGCCTTGCTTCCGCTCAGCGCTACCATGGCTTCCTTGGCAAGCTTTTCTACCTTGGCCAGCGCAGACTTGGCTGCGTCGGCTTTCTTCTTGGCAGAGGCCTTGGCGGCCGGGGTCTTTGCCTTGGCGCCGGCAGCGCGGGCAGTCGCGACTTTGGCTTTGGCCTTGGCTACCTGAGTCTTGGCCTTGTCGGCATCTTTCGTGGCTTTCTTCAGGGCCTTATCGGCATCGGCCACTTCCTTGGCTCGTGCTTTTTCAATTTGGGTGGCGATCTTGGCGATCTGTTTTTCAAGAGCGTCAATGGAAACAGCGGCTTTGCGTTTGGCGGCCATGATTCAATATCCTGCGGTTGGAACGGGTTGTGAAAATCGTTATTAAAAGGGGGCCCCGATGACTCTCCCCAAGACATCCCCCAAGATATCTCGGTGTGACAGAACCACCTCTCTGCCGGAGAAAAAAGTCGAGGTCTAACGCTGATAATAGCGCTGTTATTTGCTTCGTGCATCCCTGCAGCACACAGGATTTTTTAACTTTTTAATAACTGCGGCATAAGGCTTTCAAATTTCCAGCATACCCTCAGCCCGAATTGCGCCTGTCAGCAAAATGAAACAACCGCGAAGAATCGCTGTCCGATGCAGCGAATGCGATAAGAGTATGGTGGTGTGCAGGTCGTTCGCGCATGGGTTAGACTTGCCGTTCGCTGCGGTCCGGCTTGCGATACTGTGATCTGCCGCACAATGCACCTGGGTGTCAGGGTGTACAACAGCGGCATAGGCAGGGAATACAGGACCTGCTCGATTAATACCGGTGCTCGCCATCGCTATTTACAATGTTTCACGGAAATAAAGAGACAACTCTCATGAATAAAACTTCTTTGGCTGCTGCGATTGCGTTGGGTATTGCACTGGTCGGTTGTAACAAGCAGGAGTCTGCCGGTTCTGCAGACGTCAAACTGGAAACCCAGGAGCAGAAGGTCAGCTATATCATCGCTGAAGATATGGCTAACCGCCTCAAGAGCCAGGAAGTCGCCCTGGACCCGTCAATTGTTGCCATGGCGCTGCAAGATGTCGCTAGCGGTCGCGAGTCCCGCCTGAGCCAGGAAGAAAAGCAAAAAGTGATCCAGGTATTCCAGGAAAACATGCAGGCCAAGCAAAAAGAGCTGATGGAGAAGCAGGAATCTGACTTCAAAGCGTCGGCGGATAAGAACCTGGAAGAAGGTAAGAAGTTCCTGGAAGAAAACGCCAAGAAAGACGGCGTACAGACCACCGATTCCGGCCTGCAGTACAAGGTGATTACCGAAGGTACCGGACCGAGCCCCAGCGAAACCAGCGTTGTTGAAGTGGACTACAAGGGCACGCTGATTGATGGCACCGAGTTCGACAGCTCCTACAAGAACGGCAAGCCGGTTCAGTTCCCGGTGAATGGCGTGATCAAGGGTTGGACCGAAGCACTGCAGCTGATGAAGCAGGGCGCGAAATGGGAGCTCTACATTCCTTCTGAGCTGGCCTATGGTCCGGGCGGTGCCGGTGGTCTGATCGGCCCGAACGCGACCCTGATTTTTGAAGTGGAGCTGCATAAGGCCGACGCCAATAGTGACGAAGCTGCTGCAGAGAAAGAGGCGGTTGAGGAAGATCAGGGAACCGAGTAATCGCACATCGGTTACCAAGTTGCGCGGTTGCGCGCTGATCAAAAAAGGGGCCTGCGGGCCCCTTTTTTATTACTGACGCATTTTGGTGCGTAGAGTTATTTCACGTGCTGGTACACACGAGATAGTGTGATCAGGCCAGCTGGTTTTTGTGCGCGGTGTGCAGGGTATCGATCATGCGGTCTTCCGCGGCAAAACGGGTTTCCAGCGCGACGCCCAGCTCTGACAGATCCTGTACCAGCGCACTGAGGTCATCGGTTTCCTGGTACTTGTCGTTGAAGTCGACAGCGACATCGGTGGTGCCATCAATCTCCCGGTACAGCGCTTTGGCCTGCTGTAACCCTTCGGTGTCACCAAAGGCCTGGCCTTCCTGTATCAACTGATCGTAGACCTCAAAGTGGCCGGCCGAGACATAGTCCACCAGCTGCTGGCACAGGGTGCGGACACTGGTCTCCGCGGCCTTGTCGCCATCGGAAAACTCCTTGTGGTCCGACAGCTGGCAAAAGCTTACCAGCAGCGCCTGACGGGATTGCAGCCAGCGGTCAATAATCTGGCTGACGCCGCCCCAGCGCTCTTGCGCATTCTTACAGTTCTCCAACATCTCCAAGTTTCCTTTTGTGTCTTTTACAACTGCTCATACGAATGTAGAAGCTTCTCCCGCCGTGGGCAAGGCGGGCGCCGGAAAAAAACTGGAACGGGACGGACGTCTGGTTTTTGCTAGGCCGAGGTGAGAACCGGTAACAGCAATGCGGTCAGCGCGCCGCACAAACCCATGGCCAGTGCGGAAAAGGCGCCGCACAGGGCGCTGACCTCCAGGGCGCGTACGGTGCCGATGGCGTGGGCGTTGATGCCGAGGGTGAAACCGGTAACCCGTTCGTCGTGGACACCCAGCAACCGCATAAGGGAGGGACCAAACACCGCGCCGACAATCCCGGTAAAGGCCACCACGCCCGCGGCGAGGCTGTGAATACCGTTCATCTGTTCGGTGAGTGCGAGGGCTACGGGCGTAGTCACGGACTTGGTGGCCAGCGCAACCAGTACCATGTGACTGCCACCGAGCAGTAGTGCGATGACCACCGCGACCAGTGGCGCCAGCACGGCGCCCACTAGCAGCCCAAGCATCAGCGGCCAGCCCGCGCGCCGTACCATGACCAGATTTTGTTTGAGGGGAATGGCGAGGGCGACCACCGCGGGGCCCAGTAACAGATACAGTAAGCCGCTGCCCTGCTGATAGCCGGCAAAGTCGACGCCGAGCAGCAATAGCCCCGCAAACACCAGCAGGCTGCCGCCCACCACCGGGTGCAGGATTGGCGTACCGGTGCGTCGGTAGATTTTCAGTGCCAGCCAGAAGCCCGCGATGTTCAACGGCAGTATCACCAGTGGGTGGGCAGCGGATAGCGGTTGCAGAAAACCACTCGCAACCTGCTCCAGCTGGGACAGCCACTGTAACCACAGGTTGCGCATTTCACTGCCCATGATCACCTCGGCGGCGGGCGCGTCGCTGAATCAGGTGGTTTAACAGCAGTGCGGTGAGCGTCAGGCTGATCAGAGTGCCGATCACCATCGCCGCAATCAGCGCAAACCAGTCGCCGCCAGAGAGGTCCCGTAGAAAATAGATGCCCACAGTGGCGGGCAGCAAAATCAGTACCAGCAGACGCAGTATCTGCTCAGCCACCATGCCCAAGCCATAGGGCACGCGCCCGTAGAGCATCAGTACAAGCAGCAATAGCAGCATTCCCAGTACCGGACCGGGTACCGACAGCGACAAACTCGCGGCCAGCGCGCGACCGGCGAAGTCAAACGTCAGCAGTAGTCCCGCGCCCAGCAACCAGTGCAGTGCTTTGCCGGGCCACGATTTCGATTCGGAGGGCATGGTGAAGGTTCGGTCAGCCCTTGCGGAACGCCTGCCACAGGCCAAACAGGATCAGGCCCACAAAGCCCACCGCGGCCCATCCGGGAATGGACAGCCCCAGAAAGGTCCAGTGCACCTCGGCGCAGTTGCCGTCGCCGGTCAGCAGGGTTTTGATCACTTCGGCCATGGGGAACACTTCGACCATGTAGCTGATACCGGGGCCACACGCCGGTACTTCGTCTTCCGGCAAGCTCTGCAGCCACAGTTGGCGGCCGGAGAAGTAGAGGCCACCCAGTGCCCACAGGGAGACGACAAATCCGTAGATGCGGCGGCCGATACTGGCAGGGTTGTGCAGGAAAGCTATCAGCGAGGTGATGCCGACACCGAGGAACATGACCCGCTGGGTGATACACAGTGGACAGGGTTCGAGGCCCATCGCGTATTCCATATAGAACGCCACACCGAGTACGAATATAACGGCGAGGAACATCAGTAAAAACGTGGTGCGCGGGCTTGGCAGGGTCATGGTGTCTTCCGGTATTTATTCGTTAACTTGTTGGCGGAAACGTTCGGCCTGTTGGCTCAGGTCGGCAAACAGCTGCTGAAATTCCTGCTCCAGTGCGCGGCGGTCGCGTTCCAGCAGGGGCAGCATGTCGACCAGGGGTTGCGGGCGTCGCAGACGCTGACCGACCCGTTCGAGGGTGCGTTGGATCACATCGACCTCGCGGTAGCCGGGGAGCAGTTTAAATTGCTCGGCGCGTTGAATAAACGTTTGTGCGTTTTCTGGGATCCACTGTTGGCGCTCGCGGAAGTTGGACCAGCACTGTTGGGAAAAGGTTTCCAGGGGGTGGGGATGCCACTGCTCCCAGCTGTTGGCGAGCAGGTGGTCGAACCAGATATCCAGCGCAATGCCGCCCAGGCGTCGCCACCCGGGGCCGAGACGCGTGAGCGCGCTTAGAAAGGCAGGGTGCTGGTCACTCAGCAGGTCGATGCGCCGGTGCAGGCGCATGCCGTCTTCAATGGATTGGGGGCGGGCGCCGGTAAGCGGGCCTTTGACAAAGTCCCCGAGCAAACCGCCCAGTTGCCAGTCCGGATCCGGGCCGGAGAGCAGCAGGTGGGCGAGGTAATTCATCGGTGCTCAGAGGTCTTTGTGGCAGAACACATACTGGGCGTAGTACTTGCCAAGGAAGTCTTCGAAGGTCCCGGTGTCCGCGTCTTCCACCGCTTTTTGTTTCTGTCGCGACTCTTCTGCCAGGCGCTCGAACTCGGCCTGCTCTTCATCGTTCAATGGACGGTCGATGAAATACTCGCGGTGTTGTTCGGCCTTGTCTTTGGCCCACTGGAAGAAGGTCTGCCCGTGTTCGTGCATCTCCGCCAGCATGTGCGCCGCCGGGGTGAGGGTCTTGCCGCTAATCTTGTCGCGCTGGACGTCCACAGCGCGCGCGTAATCTTCGCTCTGCCAGGCGCTGTCCAGCAGTTCCGCCAGCGGCGTAATCTGGTCGAGCAGCTCGTTGGCCCAGTCGGTCAGTTTGCGCTCGCCGCCGTTGTGGATAAGTTGCATTTGCGGGTCGCGACCCTGGTAGACGATACGCGACAGGTTTTCCTGCACCGCGCGGTAGTCGGCTTCGTCGGTCTGCGGGCTGTCGCTGAGCAGGCAGTGCAGCAGGAACGCATCGAGGAAGCGCATTTGCGGTGCTTCGATGCCCAGCGGCACAAACGGGTTCAGGTCCAGGCAGCGCACTTCAATGTATTCCACCCCGCGGGCATCCAGTGCCGAGAGTGCGGTCTCGCCCATCCCGGCAGGGTTTTTCGGGCGGATCGGTGAGTAGAACTCATTTTCGATCTGCAGCAGGCCGGTGGACAGCTGCTGGTAGTGGCCCTCGGCATCCTTGACCCCCAGCTCGTGGTAGGCCGGATAGGGTTTGGAGATGGCGGCACACAGGGTGGACAGGTAGCTCGGCAGATCGTTGTAACAGACGATCAGGGACTTCTGTGCATCGCTGGTGTAACCCAGGTCGCCCATGCGCAGGGAAGTTGAGTTGGGTGCGAACAGGCTGCGGCCGTCACCGTTGAAGGGCTGCAGCTTGTGCTCGCGATCCTGCACGAAGGTGCCGCACACCGCCGGCGCCGCGCCAAACAGGTGGATCAGCAGCCAGTACTGGCGGCGGAAATTGCGGATCAGGTCGAAGTAGCGGCGGGTCTTAAAGTCCTGCAGCGACTCACTGCTGTTTTCTTTGGCCTGCAGCCACTGCCAGAAGGTATCCGGCAGGGAAAAGTTGTAATGGATACCGGCAATGGTCTGCATGGCGCGGCCGTAGCGCAGGCCCAGACCAAGGCGGTAAATAGTCTTCATGGTGCCGCTGTGGGAGCTGCCATAGCGCGCGACCGGGATATCTTCATCGCGGCCGATGCGGCCGGGCATGCTGTTGACCCACAGGCGCTCGTCGCCGATCTGGCTGTAGGTAAAGCGGTGGATCTGGTCGAGTTTTTCCAGGGCCTGTTCGGGCGTGGCCACCGGCGGGGTAATAAATTCCAGCAGCGCTTCAGAGAAATCGGTGGTGATGCACTCGTGGCTGAGTGCGGAGCCGAGCCCGTGCGGATGGTCTGTCTGTGCCAGTTCGCCTTCCGGGGTGACCCGCAGGCCTTCCTTTTCAATACCACGGCGAATGCCCTTGAGCAGGTCTAAGCCTTCTGGCTTGGCCAGTTCGGCCAGGTTGAACGTGGGCAAGGGTATCTCCTGTGGGCTGCCGGCTGCATACCAAGTGCGCTAACTGTGGCGCGCTGATGAATCCGCCAAACGGCGTCCGGCTTAAATGGGGGCATCCCCGGTGATCTCAAGCGGCAAACCCGAGGCATTGTCCTCGGGTCTCGCCTGGTTGGGGAATTTCAGGTCGTTGGCTCAGGCCTGTGGGGCAACGGGTTCAGAGGGCGGCTCGCTGCTCTCCAGCTTGGCCGCCGCATCCGCTGCGGGTTCCGCAGCTTCTGTAGGTTCGTCGGTTGCCGGTGCTGGTTCGGGATCGACGTCGGCCTCGAGCGGCGCTTCGCTGAGCGCGTCCTCGGGCACCAGCGGCTGGCGTTTGGTGTCCAGCTTGCATTCCAGCAGCTCGATGCGCAGGGAAACGTCGCGGGTGTTGGCCTCGAACATCTGATTGATGGCGACGTCCTTGTGTTCGGTGCGGAACAGCTTGGTGTGCTCGCGGCCGTCAATCCAATCGTTGCCTTTACTTAAAAACTGCTGGTGCTGATTGGTCAGCACATAGACATGACTCATGCGGTGGGATAACTCTGCTCAGACATTGGAGCCAGTGTAGCGGTGCTCGGGGGGAGGCTCAAGGACTGGAGGAGTGGATCCGTACCCGGTAGCGCCACCGCTACCGGGATAGGTTAAAGATCGGGCCGATATAGACCGAATCGACAGGATTTACACCGGCTTAAGCGGGTAGTGCTCTGGGTAGGGCAGGCGTGCGGCGCCGCTATCTACCGCCGCCTGGGCCACCGCTGCAGCCACCTCTGGCAGCAGACGGGGGTCGGTGGGCTTCGGCAGAATATAAGAAGGGCCAAATGCCATTTCCACGCCACCGTAGCCCGCGCGCACTTCTTCTGGCACTTCTTCCCGCGCCAGCTTGCGGATCGCCTCAATGGCCGCAAGCTTCATGTGCTCATTGATGCTGGTGGCGCGCACATCCAGTGCACCGCGGAAGATAAACGGAAAGCACAGTACGTTGTTTACCTGGTTCGGGTAGTCCGAACGGCCGGTGGCCATGATCAGGTCGTCGCGGGTTGCGTGCGCCAGCTCCGGGGCAATTTCCGGGTTGGGGTTGGAGCAGGCAAACACCACCGGCTTGTCGGCCATATGTGCCAGCTGTTCCGCAGACAGCAGATCCGGCCCGGACACGCCGAGGAACACATCGGCACCCTCGATGGCGTCATCCAGGGTGCGCATTTCGGTATCCCGCGCCCACTCGCCCTTGTAGGCGTTGATATCGCTGCGCCCGGAGTGGATGACACCGCGGCTATCGAGCATGGTGATCTGTTCTTTCTTGGCGCCTGCGCACAGCAATAACTTGCAGCAGGCGGTAGCGGCGGCACCGGCGCCCAGGCACACGATACGCGCGTCTTCGATGTTCTTTCCCTGGATTTCCAGTGCGTTCAACATGCCGGCAACGGTCACAATCGCGGTGCCGTGCTGATCGTCGTGGAAAATAGGTACCGAGCAGCGCTGGATCAGCGCCTCTTCAATGTGGAAGCACTCCGGCGCCTTGATGTCTTCGAGGTTGATGCCGCCGAAGGTGTTGGCGATGGCCGCGACGGTCTCGATAAAACGCTCCGGGCTGGGTGCTTCCACTTCAATGTCCACGGAATTGATATTCGCAAAGCGTTTAAATAATAGCGACTTGCCCTCCATTACCGGCTTGGATGCCAGCGGGCCCAGGTTACCGAGGCCGAGGATGGCGCTGCCGTTGGAGATGACCGCCACCAGGTTGCCCTTGCCGGTATAGCGGTAGGCGGCTTCCGGGTCTTTGGCGATTTCGCGCACCGGCTCCGCTACTCCCGGGCTGTAGGCGAGGGAGAGGTCTTCCTGGGTTTCTGCAGGTGTGGTGAGTTCCACCGATAATTTGCCCGGTGTCGGCAAGGCATGGTAGTCGAGCGCTGCCTGGCGTAGAGAGTCGGTCATCAGGGTGTCATCTTCTTGTACTTGAAAGCGCCCGGTGTTCTGCAAGCGGGCGCGGGTTACCGCAGCTGTATTGATTTTATTGTGGGGCAGTTTGCGCGCCTATAGTGGAAATATTGGGATGACTATCCGTCCACGGTGGTCAAAACCGGACATTCCAAAATAGGTTTACTAATACTACCCCCAAAATTGGTTACAGATGAAATAGTTTTCGTGATTTATGTGTATTTATTGAATGAATGAGTCACGGGGTTGGCGGTCGCCAAAAGGTCGCTAATCGACGGGGGTGAAGTAAATGCGGCGGTGGGTAAAGTTAGCGAAGAAATTCCAGTGTTTCTGCGGCGTCCACCGCGATAAACCAGCGTTTGTGCCCGGGATTTTTGGCCGCGTATTTTGCGCCGCGATCCACCAGCCAACCGCGCGTCATCAGCTGTCGATTGCGCCAGTTCTTCTGCCGTTTCAGGGATGGCGCACTCCTGGGGTCAACCCGCAGTGCCACGGGTCCATCCAGATCCAGCCAGATATATCGGTTGTGGTGCGCCTTAGTTACTTGCCCGGTAAGCAGCACAAAACCGCCATCGCCGGGGCGCACCTGGGAAGCCGTCACTACCGGCCATACGCCCGGTGACCAGACCCCGCGCTGGTACTGGCGCGCCTCGCGCTCGCGGCTGGCTAGGCATTCGCTAAGTGCGAGGTTGGGGGCCACCGCAATATGGAAGGCGAGACCGGCGGACAGCAGTGCAGATTCCAGGCTGTCGCCGCGGTGGTTGTAGACGTAGGCCAGGACGCGGCCATGGTTGTCGCGGCGGTCGCGGTCGTAGACCAGTTCCAGATCGCCGCCGGCGAGAAAGCGTTCGGTGAAATCCTTGGCCTCCTCGGCCAGGGGCTGAGCCGGGCGTTTGCGGTGGGCCAGCTCCGGCGTATTGACGCCGATCAGCCGCACCCGGCGGCCGTCTTCGAGGCGCAGGGTATCGCCATCGATCACCTGCTTGAGCCCCACCACCTCATCGGCGCCGCCTAGTACACAGTCAGCACGGGCCGCATTCGCCTGCAGGGTTGCGATCGCCAACAGCCAGGCACAAAAAAAGACGCCGAGGAATGTCCTGGGCGTCTTTTTTGTCGCAACCGGGATAGAGCGAATCTTCCCGGTGCACATTTCGGTAGCGCTTTCTCTTACTTGGAGATGCGGCTGCCGAAACGCTTCTTGAAGCGATCTACGCGGCCGCCAGTGCTCGCCTGCTTCTGCTTGCCGGTGTAGAACGGGTGGCAGTTGGAGCAAACGTCGAGCTGGATGTCTTTGCCCAGAGTGGAACCCATTTTGAAGGTGTTGCCACAGGAGCAGGTTGCGGTAATTTCGGCGTAGTTCGGATGGATATCGGTCTTCATGATTGCCTCTTTTCGACACCGCCACCCAGTCATTTGTCGCTGAGCACGGAATCGGCATTGGTGTAGGGGATAAATCCCCGGGCTGTTTAAAAAGTCGGCGCATACTATCAGATTAGCCTGACGATTCAAGCGGAACCTTCTGCGTTATCATCGCGTCTTTGTGCAATCAGTGCACCAGCAGTAGTGAGCAGTGGAGATACGTGCGTTGGGGTTAGTCGCGGCAGAGCAAAGCCAATCTAGAGAACCATCGGTCATTTTGCGCCTGGCAGTGCCGGTGCCCCTGCGCCGCGTGTTCGATTACCTGCCGCCAGCGGGCGCGAATCCGGCGCATCTGCAGCCCGGGCAGCGCTTTCAGGTGCCGTTTGGCAAGCGGGATCTGGTGGCCGTGCTGGTCGAGGTAGCCGCGGAATCCTCCCACACCGAACTCAAGCCGGCCACCGCCTGTATTGACCCCGCGCCGATCTTCGATGCGCGCAGCCGCCAATTCCTGCAGTGGGCGGCCGACTACTACCAGGCGCCCATTGGCGAGCTCTATGCTGCGGCACTGCCGGTCGCCCTGCGCAGGGGCAAGCCCGCAGACCACTGGGCGGAGCAGTGGCTGGAGTTGACCACCGAGGGCAAGGGCCTGCCGGAGACCGCACTCGCGCGCGCCAAGAAACAGCAGGCCCTGCTGCAATTGCTGCTCAGCTCGGGTCGCCAGAGCCGCACCGCGCTGAACGCCCGCGGCCTCAACAGCAGCGTGTGCAAGGCATTGATCGAGCGCAACCTGGCGCACTGGGTGGCTGGGCCCACGGCCCCACCGCCGCTGGAAGAGGTCGCGCCCCGCCCCGCCCCGGAATTGAATGACGAGCAGCGCCAGGTGATCGATTCGGTGCCCGCCACCGGATTCAGTGCCTCGCTGCTGGAGGGCACCACCGGCAGCGGCAAGACCGAGGTCTACCTGCGCCTGATGGAGCGCGCCCTGCACGACGGCAAGCAGGCCCTGCTGCTGGTGCCGGAGATCGGGCTGACCCCGCAAACCCTGCGCCGCATCGCCGCGCGCTTCCCGGATTTTCGTATTGCCGCCCTGCACTCGGGGCTTGCCGATGGCGAACGCGCGCGCGCCTGGCTGTCTGCTGCCAGCGGCGTGGCGGATATTGTGATCGGCACTCGCTCGGCAATTTTTACCCCACTGCCGCGTCTCGGCATCATTCTGATCGACGAGGAGCACGATGGCTCCTTCAAGCAGCAGGACGGGGTGCGCTACTCCGCCCGCGACCTGTCGCTGGTGCTGGCGAAAAGTGCCGACGTACCGGTGCTGCTGGGCTCCGCCACCCCCTCACTGGAGAGCCTGCACAATGCGCTGAGCGGGCGCTATCAGCACCTGCGCCTGCGCCACCGCGCGGGCAACGCCAAGCCTCCACAAATCAGTGTGGTGCCGATCCTGCACCAGCAATTGCAGGAGGGCTTTGCGCCACAGGTGCTGCGGCATATCGGTGAGACCCTGCGTCGCGGTGAACAGGCGCTGGTGTTTATCAACCGCCGTGGCTATTCGCCGGCGCTGACCTGCGACGACTGCGGCTGGCTCGCCGACTGTCCGCACTGTTCCGCCAAGCTCACCCTGCACCGGCGCCAGCGCCATCTGCGCTGTCACCACTGTGACTACCGCATGCGCGAAGTGCACAGCTGCCCGCAGTGCCACAGCCGCAACCTGAACGCATTGGGTGCCGGCACCGAGCGCAGTGAAGACTTCCTTACCCACAGTTTCCGGGATTTCCCGGTGATTCGCGTCGATCGCGATTCCACCGCCAGTAAGCAGGCGCTGGACAAGCTACTGGAGCCTGCGCGCAACGGCGAACCCTGTTTATTGTTGGGTACGCAGATGCTGGCCAAGGGCCACCATCTGCCCAAAGTTACCCTGGTGGTGATTCAGGACGCCGACGGCGGCCTGTTCAGTGCCGACTTCCGCGCCCCCGAGCGCATGGGCCAGCTGCTGGAGCAGGTTGCCGGCCGCGCCGGGCGCGGCGACCTGCCCGGGCACGTGCTGGTGCAGAGCCGCTACCCGGAACACCCACTGCTGCAACTTTTGCTGAATAAGGGCTACGGTGCCTTTGCTCGCCAGCTGATGGACGAGCGCAAGATCGCCCAACTGCCGCCCCTGCGCGCCATGGCGCTGGTGCGCGCCGAGTGCGAAGAGCCGCGCTGGGCGGAAGAATTTCTCGCAAACGCCCGCGACTACCTGCAAGCCCTGGCACCACCGTCGCCGGAGCTGCAGTACCTGGGGCCGGTGCCGGCACTGCTCGAGCGCAAGTCCGGCCGCTTCCGTTTCTACCTGCAGATCACCGCCGAAAAGCGCGGCCTGCTGCAAAAGCTACTGGCGCAGTTCAGCCAGTGGGCGGAAGGCAATCGCAACCGCCGGTTGCGCTGGGCGATCGACATGGATGCCCAGGAGCTGTCCTAAATTCCGCACACAGCGCGGGGTTCAGGCGTTACAATTTGCCGCCTTGCACAAATAGATAAAAGACTGAGAGAACACGATGGCCCGCCGCAACACCCGCCGCTCACAACCCTCCGGCAAGCCCGCCTGGGTCTGGTTTGTACTCGGCAACTTTGTCGGCGGCTTCGCGGTGTTTGTGTTTTTGCTGAACGACATCAAGACCGGGCAGATGCAGGTGGCCAAGCGCGCGGAAAAGCCCGCCGCTGACAAGCCCGCCCCGGGTGAATCCAAGCCGCGTTTCGACTTCTACAAGCTGCTGGAAGAAAGCGAGGTCAAAGTCCCCGAGCCGAAAAACCCGCAGGTGCGGGTGCGCGACGGCGAAAAACCCGCGGAAGATTCGCCGGTGCAGAGCGAGCCCAAGTCCGACCTGGTGTATATCCTGCAGGCCGCCAGTTTCCGCGACAAAACCGAAGCCGAGCGCCTGCGTGCCCAGCTGATGCTCGCCAACCTCGACGTCAAAGTGGAATCCGCCACCGACAACCGCGGCACCTGGCATCGGGTCCTCGTCGGCCCATACACCAACCGCTCCAAGGTCGCCAAAGCCCGCAGTGTCCTCGCCGAGCACCGCCTGATGCCGCTGGTGCTCAAGCGCCCGGCGCAGGGATAAACCAATCCTTTCCGACTGCCCGGTTTTTACCGGGCAACATTGAAATCCCCCCTTCCCGACCACACTTAGTGCTTCTGAATCCAAAACGCAGAGGCACCAGTGGAACAATATCGCGGTACAACCATCCTCTCCTGCCGCCGCAACGGCAAAGTCGTTATCGGTGGTGACGGGCAAGTCTCCATGGGCAACACCATCATGAAAGGTAACGCCCGCAAGGTGCGCCGCCTCTACAACGACAAGGTCATCGCCGGATTTGCCGGCGGCACCGCCGACGCCTTCACCCTGTTCGAGCGCTTCGAAGCCAAGCTCCAGGCCCACAACGGCCAGCTCACCCGCGCCGCCGTCGAACTCGCCAAAGACTGGCGTACCGACCGTGCCCTGCGCCGCCTCGAAGCGCTGCTCGCCGTGGCCGACGAAACCGCGAGCCTGATCGTTACTGGTAACGGCGACGTCATCCAGCCGGAAGACGACCTGATCGCCATCGGCTCCGGCGGCCCCTTCGCCCAGTCCGCTGCGCGCGCGCTGCTGGATAACACCGAGCTGGATGCGCGCACTATCGTCGAGCAGGGTTTAAAAATTGCCGGCGACATTTGTGTGTACACCAACCACAACAACACGATTGAAGAGCTGAGTTACTGATCGCCAAACTGGCAACGAAGTATTCAGCTATGAATTGAAGGTCGGGTACCGGGTAAAAGATTTCGAAACCGTCGGCGACAGGACGTCGCCGCCGGAGCGTACAGGGATGTATTTATAGCGATTTCGAAATCTTTTACCCGGTGCCCGGCCGCCACCGCACCAGCTTCAAAGCACATAGAAGCGGGAACGAAGCGAAAAGAATCCGAGTAAAGACCATGTCCATGACCCCAAGAGAAATCGTTCACGAACTCGACCGTCATATCGTCGGCCAGGACGACGCCAAGCGCGCGGTGGCCATCGCCCTGCGCAACCGCTGGCGCCGCATGCAGGTCAGCGAAGAACTGCGCGCGGAAATCACCCCGAAAAATATCCTGATGATCGGTCCCACCGGTGTCGGCAAAACCGAAATTGCCCGCCGCCTCGCCAAACTTGCCGGCGCGCCGTTTATCAAAGTCGAAGCCACCAAATTTACCGAAGTGGGCTACGTCGGCCGCGATGTGGAATCCATCGTCCGCGACCTCGTCGAAATGGCCATCAAGCTCGAGCGCGAGCGCGCCACCGAAGGCGTAAAACAGCGGGCCATGGATGCCGCCGAAGACCGCGTGCTCGACGCCCTGCTGCCACCGGCACGCAATACCGACCCGCTGGAAAAAGACTCCGGCACCCGCCAGGTATTCCGCAAAAAGCTGCGTGAAGGCGAGCTCGACGACAAGGAGATCGAGATCGACGTTTCCGCCAGCCCCATGGGTGTCGAAATCATGGCGCCCCCGGGCATGGAAGAAATGACCAACCAGCTGCAGGGCATGTTCTCCAATATGTCCAAAGGCAAAACCCAGAAGCGCAAACTCACCGTCAAGCAGGCGCTCAAGCAGCTGACCGACGACGAAGCGGCCAAGCTGATTAACGACGAAGAAATCAAAACCAAAGCCATTCGCTCCGCTGAGCAAAACGGCATTGTGTTTCTCGATGAAATCGACAAGGTTGCCAAGCGCCAGGAAAGTGGCGGTGCCGATGTCTCCCGCGAAGGTGTGCAGCGCGACCTGCTGCCGCTGATCGAAGGCTGCACCGTCACCACCAAATACGGCATGATCAAAACAGACCACATTCTGTTTATTGCCTCCGGTGCCTTCCACCTGTCCAAGCCGTCGGACCTGATTCCCGAACTGCAGGGCCGCCTGCCGATCCGCGTGGAATTGAGCTCGCTGACCTCCAAGGACTTCCAGCGCATCCTCACCGAGCCCTCTGCCTCGCTTACCGAGCAGCAGAAGGCGCTGCTGGGCACCGAGGGCGTCAATCTGGAATTCTCCGAAGACGGGATTCAGCGTATCGCCGAAGTTGCCTTCGAGGTGAACGAAACCACCGAGAATATCGGTGCGCGCCGCCTGCACACGGTGCTCGAGCGCCTGCTGGAAGAAATATCCTTCGCTGGCGGTGACGGCGACAGCACCATCACCATCGATGCGGCTTATGTCGACAAACAGCTGGGTGAATTGAGTAAAGACGAAGACCTGTCGCGCTTTATTCTCTGATTCGCCTTGTCACCGGTGAGGGCCGCATTGCGCGGCCCTCGCTGTATCTCACGGTAGTTTGCCGCTCGCTTCTGACTGACTCTTGGTTTTGCCATGTCCGCACCGAAAAAAATTCGCCTGAACAAGGCCGAAAAAAACCTTTGCCTGCAATACGCCGATAAAGAGTTTGTGCTGCCCGCCGAATACCTGCGGGTCTATTCGCCCAGTGCCGAAGTGCGCGGCCATGGCGCCAGTGACGGTACATTGGTGGATGGGAAAATCCATGTGGGCATCGACAAGGTCGCTGCGGCCGGACGCTACGCACTACAGATCTTTTTTGACGATGGCCACGATAGCGGCATATACACCTGGGCTTACCTGCGCGAACTGTGCGATACCCAAGAGGAAAAATGGCAAAGCTACCTCAATCAGTTGCAAGCCCAGAGCAAGGGCCGGGACCCCGATGAGAGTGCGGTGAAACTGATTGGCTGAATCTACTCTCTAGGTCAGTAGCAAATCTGTCCGCAAAATCCTCTACACTATCGCCCCAGTCTTTAGCATCTCGCCACTGTTCAGCCTTTATCTTGGGCTGGCGGTAGGCGAATTTTTACCGGGGCACAGTATGCAATTTCATCGACTCCCTCTCGCGTTTGTTACCGCCTTCGGCCTGACCGTGGCTGCATGTAGCGATCCTGACACCCCCCCGAGTGCTTCCTCGAATCCATCGTCCAGTAAATCCGCGGCACAGTCGACGCAGCTTCCCGAGTCGCAGCAAACCAGCAGCTGGTACCGGGATGGCCAGGCTGCACTCGCGCACGCCCAGAATGTGGTAATCAACAATGAGCGCGGTGCGGCCAAAAACATCATTCTGTTTGTGGGTGATGGCATGGGCATTTCCACCGTTACCGCCATGCGCATTCTCGCCGGCCAGATGGCAGGCCAGAGTGGTGAGGAATACCGGCTGAGTTTTGAAACCATGCCGTTTGCCGGCCTGAGCAAAACCTACAACACCAACCAGCAAACACCGGACTCTGCTGGCACTGCCACCGCACTGATGGCCGGGGTGAAAACCAAGGCTGGCGTGTTGAATGTGGATGAGACCGTGGCCCGCGGAGATTGCGCGGCGAGCCTGCAGCGCCCACTCACCACTGCGCTCGAGCTGGCGGAAAATCTCGGCAAGAGCACCGGCGTGGTAAGTACCGCGCGCATCACCCACGCCACACCGGCCGCTACCTACGCGAAAGTACCGGAGCGCGGCTGGGAGGCCACTGCTCCCGAAGGCTGCAAAGATATTGCCACCCAGATGGTGGAGCTGGCGGCCGGCGATGGTATCGACGTGATCATGGGCGGTGGCCGTCGCAGTTTCCTGCCGCAAGAGGTGGAGGACCTGGAGGGCAAGTCCGGCAAGCGCACGGATGGTGTCAACCTGATCGACGCCTGGAAGGCGCGCTACAACGACGGTACCACCGAAGCGGTGTATATCGAAGACCAGTCCGGGTTCGACCAACTCGAGGTAGCCGATACCGACAAGCTGCTCGGCCTGTTTGCCAGCTCGCACATGCGCTACGAAGAGGATCGCAAGAACGACAAAGCCGGCGAGCCGTCCCTGTCACAGATGACCGCCAAAGCCATCGAACTGCTGAGCAAAAACGACAAGGGCTATTTTGCCATGATCGAATCCGGCCGCATCGATCACGGCCACCATGCGGGCAGCGCCTACAGTGCGCTGACCGACGGTGTGGAAATGGCCCGCGCGGTACAGGTGGCCATGGATAACACCAGTGCCGAAGACACCCTGATCATAGTTACCGCCGACCACAGCCATGTAATGACCATCGCCGGCTACCCCACCCGCGGCAACCCGATTCTGGGCAAGGTGGTCGGCAATGACGAAACCGGCGAGCCCAAGGAAAACGTATCGCTGGCGGCTGACGGTATGCCCTACACCACCATTAGCTACGCCAATGGCCTCGGCTTCGCCGATCTCGGTGACAGCGCCAATGCGGACGATCGCTACGATGATCCGGTCAATGCGGGGCGTCACGATCTCCACGCTATCGATACAGAATTAAGCGGCTTCCACCAGGAGTCGTTGGTGCCATTGGATAGCGAAACCCACGGGGGTGAGGACGTCGGTGTCTGGGCGCGTGGCCCCGGTGCGCACCTGCTTACCGGTACCAAAGAGCAGAATGTTGTTTTTCATGTAATGGTGCACGCGGGCGGTTTGCTAAAAGGGATTTAAAGCAATACGAAAAGCACAAATAAAAAAGCCGCACGTATAGTGCGGCTATAAGAGGGGCCATATGGCCCCTTTTCTATTGCAGCGTCAAAAGCTGCGATCAAGAGTCTATTTTAGAAGGTGTAGTTTGCACCCAGGTAGAAGCTGCGACCCATGGTGTCATACATGCCGGAGCCACCACCAGTACCAGTCAGGAATGCTGGTGGCTCTTTGTCTTCCAAGTTGTTAATGCCGCCGTATACTTCGACTTTATCCTGATACAGATAGCTAGTACGCAGACTGTTGTAGCGAACTTCGCCTGTGTAGCTAGGAGCTGAAGCCTCTGGACGTTCTAGGCCGATGTCGTACAGCGCCTGGTCACCAATGTAACGGTGACCCCAATTAACGGAGAGGTCGCCATAGCGGTAGGTAACGTTCATGTTATAGGCATCTTCTGGGTCACCCAGTTCGCCAGCTACAGGATCGACGCTATCAGGCTCGTTCTGGAACGAGAAATCGTCGCGCTCGAGCAGGCGGGTTCCCTGTATAGCCAGGCTCAGGCTTCCGAATTCAGACTTGAACAGGTCGGCCAGTTCGAGGTCGTAACGTAGCTCGTAGTCCACACCGCGTGCTGTGAGCTTGGAGGCGTTTAGAGCTGAGCTAGTCAGAGAGGTCAGGTCACCGTTAGCGGCTCGCTCGATATTTCCGCAGAAAGCGTTATTGATGGAAGCACCGTCAACACACTTGTCCAAAATGGTCTGCCCGCTGTAATAGGAAATCGCATCTTCGATTTCGATATCCCAGTAGTCCACAGTCAGGGTAAGGCCGTCGGCGAAGCGTGGAGTAATTACCATGCCGTAGGTCAAAGTGGTTGCGGTTTCTTCCATCAGATCAGGATTGCCGCCACTGAAGCCGCCAAGGGTCGGGCCGCCATTCCAGGGGGATTCATAATCTGCGGCCAGTCCCAGAGCGGCACAGTTCGCACGACGTAGCTCGGGGTCAGGTGCGCTACCCAGTTCGCGGTAGTCACAGGGGTCATTGACGTTATAGAAGTTCTCACCCAGCGGGGCGAAGAGCTCATCGATATTTGGTGCACGTACGGCCTGAGAAGTGGTGGCTCGAACGCGCACGTCGTCGATGATGGTCCAGTCAAGGCCCGCTTTCCAAGCACCAGTGTTACCTACGGTGGAGTAGTCTGCAGCGCGATAGGCGGTATCAAACATTAGGCTCTGTACACCTGGCAGGTCGGCGAGCAGAGGCGCAGATACTTCGACGAAAACTTCTGTAACGTCATATTCGCCATCGGTGGACGCTAACGCATTCATGAATGTATCGCCATTTTTGATGATTTCATCGAAATCAACAAAGCTGGTTTCTTCGCGATATTCAAAGCCACCCACTACAGACAGCGGGCCCGCAGGAAGATCGATCAAATCGCCGGTTACGAAGCCGGAGGCCACGGTTTGGGTCATTTTCTCTACAGAGCCGGTGTCGTCGAGCATTACCCAGTCGACGGCTTCTTGAGAGTTCAGGCCGAAACCGAACATATTCAGTGGCTGACAGCCGGCCGCTCGAGCTTCTTCATCCGCACAAACAATTTCACCGTCAAGTTCGACAGCATCGATGGCTTGTTCAAAACGTTCGTTGTAGCGGTTGTTTACATAGAAAATATCGGCGTTGTACTCGCCGTATACCAGGCTGGTTTCATAGGTCCAGCCACCGCCCAGTTCACCTTTAAGGCCAGTCACAAAGCGCATGGTCTCACGCTCTGCCAAATCACCGCGGTAGCCCAAGTCGGAATGCATACGGTACATGCCAAACGCAGGAACTCCATCGGCTACCAAGCGGTCGGATAGGTCTTTGTCAAGGAATGGGTTGGTGGACGAATAACCGTTGTAGCTAAAACTCGCCTGTCCCCAGCTTTCTGCTTCATGATTTACATATTTCGCTTCACCGAATAGCTGCATGGTGTCAGAAATATCGAAGTGGCCTTTCAGGAATACATTAGTCGTATCCATACTTGGGTACATTTGGTACTGGCCAACAAAGGCGTAGCCGTCACCACCGGAGCAGCGGCCGTTAATGTCACATACATCACCGGGGATCACCGGACGTGCAGTCCCGTCATTATTAAAGGTGTAATCGCCGTAAGGAAGGAAGGCGATACCGTTGTCGCTGATAAACGGAATGCGATAGTCCTGGACTACGATTCTGTCGGGCACACCATTGTCAGGAATGACTGCACCGGTGTCGGGGTCTACATCGGCAGGGTTTACCAAAGTGCCGTAACCTTTAGTAATCCAGTCACGTTCAGTACCGTATACATCACCACGAGTGGTGTGCTGAACGCTACCAGCGATATTCGCGCGACCATCTAAAAAGTTCTGCCCGAAGGTGACAGAAAGTTCAGTAGTTTCCGCACCACCACGTTCGGTATCGCTGCCGAAAGCACTGACCTTGACGCCTTCGAAGTCGTCTTTAAGGATGAAGTTTACTACGCCAGATACCGCATCCGCACCGTAGATAGCAGAAGCGCCACCTGTGATCACGTCGACGCGCTCAACCAGATCTTCTGGGATAGTGTTGACGTCCACTGCGGATGTACCAATGGATGAGGAAATGTGGCGGCGCCCATCTTGCAGCACCAATGTGCGAGAGGTACCGAGACCACGCAAGTCCAAAAGGTTCAAGCCTACGGTGCCGATGAAGCGACCGGAGTTTTGGCCGGAGAACGTGGAGCGCAGTGCGGGCATGGTGTTGAGGAAGTCACCCAAGTTGGTCTCGCCGCTCAGGCTGATGTCTTCAGCTGTCAAAGAGGTGACAGGCGTCGGGCTAACTGCGTTCGGGCGAGCGATACGCGAGCCGGTCACAGTTACTTGCTCGATAGCTCCGTCATCAATGCTGGTAGCGTCCGCCGGTTCGGAGGCTTGCTGCGCAAATGCAGGTGCTGCACCAACTGCAGCGAGAATGGCCCCGCGGATGGCCATAGAAAGTGCATTAGTTTTCATTATCTCCCCTCTAAGCATTTTATAGGTCTAAAACGGCAGTCAGAATTTTGTGCCGTATATATGTAACGAATGGGACGAAAGTACCCTCAATAACTAATGTGGCAAAACGAAAAGTTGTTACTAATCAGTCACTTACTAAGGGGGCAGCTTGGCTGTAGGAAAAGACTCTCACAAAGTTGTTGTATTTCGATGCGTAGCTGCTGTAATCGCTGATTTGCCTGCTCCAACAATGCGCGCTGCTCGCTGGCCATTTCGGGCGTGTCATCCCCGTAGCGCGCAAGGTGCTGGCAAAGTAACCGCAGGTCGCGCCAGTCGCCCAGTGCGCTGGCCAGCTTTTGCAGGCCACGGGTGCGCGTGCCGATGGTTTCCGGGTAGTGTTCTTCCAGTAAGCGACTCTGGTACCACTGGTCTTTGACGCGTTTACGCAGCGTGTGGAAGTGCTCGTCTGTACTCATTGCAAAGGCGTGTCTCATGGCCTTGAATGCCCGCCGGTAGCTTTTGCAGTAGCCCAATTCAATATCGTCCCAGCTGGCGCCCTGAAAGTGCCAGCCATCAATTTTTATCAGCGCCAGTTGCAACGATTTTTCGGCCTGCGCCAGCAGCTTCTCTGTGTGCCCGTTATCCAGTCGGCCCTTCAGGTGCGCCGCCGTGTGTGGGAAACGCTCGGCTTCCAGTTGATCCTCCAGGGCGAGATGTAGCGATGCATTTTCGCGGCAGGTACTGAGGGCAGCATTAATGCTGCGGTAACGGGCATTTTCGGTGTGGTACAGGGTGTCGGTGGTGGTATTGGCGTAGCGGATAAGGCGCAACAGGGCGCGCAATTTTTTGCCGTGTTTACGCACGCTGTGGATGGCGTGGCCGTCTTCCGCCGACTGGCAGCAGGCGATGGCTGCATGCACCTGCGCGCGCGCAACCGCACGAATCGACGGGGCTAGTGGGTGCTTGCTGTGCAATTGATAAGACATAAGCAGGGCAGAAGCAGAACGGAAAGAGAGCGGCGTTGCCTCGAGTTTGCTCAAGTTTAGTCTGTGGCGGTGCCGATCAGGTCCGCCCCATGTACAATGTGGCCCTGAAATTTGGCGCAGCAGGCACAAGATGAGCGAACGCAAGACGACCCACTTCGGCTACCAGCAGGTACCGGTGGAGGAAAAGGCGGGACGAGTGGCGGATGTATTCCACTCGGTAGCGGCCCGCTATGACGTGATGAACGACCTGATGTCGGGTGGTGTCCACCGCCTGTGGAAACGCTTCACCATTGAGCTTTCTGCGGCGCGCCCGGGCCAGACGATCCTGGATATTGCCGGCGGTACCGGTGACCTGACCGCGCGCTTTTCCCGCATCGTTGGCCCTACCGGCAAGGTGGTGTTGGCGGATATCAATGCGTCCATGTTGAAGGTCGGCCGCGATCGCTTGCTGGACCGCGGCATTGCCGGCAATGTGGAGACGGTTCAGGCGGACGCCCAGTACCTGCCCTTCCCCGACAACACGTTTGATTGCATCACCATCGCGTTCGGTCTGCGCAACGTGACGGACAAAGACCTGGCGCTGCGCTCCATGCTGCGTGTGCTCAAACCTGGTGGGCGTCTGCTGGTGCTGGAGTTCTCCAAGCCGGAGTCGAAACTGCTGGAAAAGGTCTACGATCAGTATTCTTTCCGCCTGCTGCCGTTTATGGGCAAGCTGGTGGCGGACGATGCCGATAGCTATCGTTATCTGGCCGAGAGCATTCGTATGCACCCGGACCAGGAAACCCTCAAAGGCATGATGAGCGATGCCGGTTTTGTGGATTGTGAATTCCACAATATGACCGGTGGCATCGTGGCTTTGCATAAGGGCATCAAACCCTGACAATTTTTGAGTTTGGGGGCTCGGATTTCGCCTTGTGGCGGCGCCACTTCCGGTGTCTGTTCACAGGACACGCCGTAGACCCATCCATGGGGGCTCTGCACCGCCATCCCTGGCGGTGAAGGTCCTGCGAACAGACACCGGAAGCACCGCCTTCGCGTATAGCTTCCGGGCACTGAAAAAATAATCATGACCGATCCCACCTTCCGCGCCGGTTTTGACGCCACACTGGAAACCGCCATCAACACCGCCCTGCGTTACGACCCGGGCAGCCGCGCACGCCTCGGCAAACTTGCGGGCAAGGTGCTGGGGGTGAACCTCACGGCGCCGGCCATGTCCCTGTTCCTGTTTATCGACGACGAGGGTGAAGGTGGCTACATCGAAGTGCACAGCCGCTGGGATGGCGAGGTGACCACCGAGCTGTCCGGTTCTGCCCTGGCATTTATCCAGTTGCTGAGAAACCGCGATGCCACGCCGGCCAAACTGGGGGTGACGGTGCGCGGTTCCAGTGCACTGCTGGCAGAGCTGCAGTCGACCCTGCGCGAGCTGGATATCGACTGGGAAGAACCCGTCTCCAAGTTAATTGGCGATTCGCCGGCCCATCAGCTGGGCACCGGCGTGCGCATGGCGGCGAGCTGGCTGAAAGACGCGCTCGGCACCGCACCGAAAGCAACCGCGGAAGCGGTGAGTGAAGAGTGGCGCATGACACCGCCGCAGGCGCAGTTCGAAGCCTTTGCAGAGGATGTGGCCGAATTTTCCCACGGTGTGGACCGCCTGGAAGCGCGCCTGGCGATTTTGCAGCGCAAGTTTGCGGCGCAGGTAAAGGCCGCCAGCGGCAAGCCCGGGCAGGAGAAGCGTTGACGTGCCACTAGCGAGAAGCCTCACCATCGCGCGGGTGTTCCTGCGCTACCGACTGAATGAACTGGTGCCGGCGGAGTATCAGCCGCTGTGGTTGCGCACGCTGTGGGCGCCCTACAAGCTGTTGCCTGCGGGCAAAGCGAAAAACATGACCCGCGGCGAGCGCCTGCGCTGCGCACTGGAAGACCTCGGGCCTATTTATGTGAAGTTTGGCCAGTTGCTGTCCACGCGCCCGGACCTGCTGCCGCCGGACATGGTGCTGGAGCTGAACCAGCTCCAGGACAATGTGCCGCCGTTCCCAATCGACCAGTGTATCGACCGCATCGAGACATCGCTGGGTGCACCGGTGGATGAATTGTTTGCCGAGTTTGACCGCGAGCCGCTGGCGTCCGCGTCGGTGGCACAGGTACACGGTGCGCGCCTGAAAGATGAAAACGGCGAGCCAGGCCAATCGGTGGTGGTGAAGGTGCTGCGCCCTGGCATTAATAAGGTGATACAGCAGGACCTGCAATTACTGCGTTATATCGCCCGCTGGATCGAGCGCTATTTGCCGGACGGCCCACGCATGCGCCCGGTGGAGGTGGTGGAAGACTACCGCCACACCATTGAGGGCGAGCTGGACCTGGTGCGCGAGGCCTCCAACGGCTCCGAGCTCAAGCGCAACTTCGCCAATTCACCGCTGCTGTATGTGCCGGAAGTCTACTGGGACTACACCCGTGAGAACGTGCTGGTGCTGGAGCGCATCGACGGCATTCCGGTAACCGACCTGGAGCAGCTGCGCGCGCAGAACACCAATATGGAACTGCTGGCCGAACGCGGTGTGGAGATCTTCTTCAAGCAGGTGTTCGAGCACAACTTCTTCCACGCCGATATGCACCCGGGCAACATCTTTGTGTCCCGCGAACATCCGGATCGCCCCAAGTACATCGCCATCGATACCGCCATCGTCGGCAGCCTGACGCGCGAAGATCAGTACTACATGGCACGGAATATCCTCGCCATGTTCCGCCGCGACTACCGTATGGTCGCCGAATTGCATGTACAGAGCGGCTGGGTGCGCCGGGATACGCCGATCAACGCCTTCGAGTCCGCGATTCGCGCGGTGTGCGAGCCGATCTTTGAAAAGCCTCTGGGGGAAATCTCCTTTGCGCGCGTGTTAATCAGTTTGTTCCAGACTGCGCGGCGTTTTGAGATGGAAGTCCAGCCTCAGCTGGTACTTTTGCAGAAAACCTTGCTCAATATAGAAGGATTAGGGCGACAGCTTTATCCTCAGCTGGATCTGTGGAAGACTGCCCATCCGTTTCTCGAGCGATGGATGCGCGAGCGTATTCATCCCAAGACGATTGTCGGCGAAATTAAGCGATATGGGCCGGAGTGGCTGGAAAAATTGCCGCAATTGCCGCAAATGGCGTTTTCCGCTCTGGAACAGGGGCGCGAACTGGGTCCGCAGCTGCAGCAGCTGAGTGACCAGCTGGCGGGCAGCCGCCAACGGGGGCGCACCCGTTACGCGCGAATGATTGTCGGTGGCTTGCTGGCCGCAGGTGCTGCCCTGGTGGCATCACCGGGGTTACTGGCGCAGATACCGGCGGTCAGTTGGATGATGGGCGCGGCCGCGCTGGCGCTGCTGCTGTGGCCCTGAAGGTTTGGGCTCGGGGCTTTTAGTGAGTCCTGTCGAGAACCTCGAAAGGTCGGTCACACTCCGGCCTTTAGGCGAGGACCATGAGCCTACAATATCGAATGCAGTAAGGAATGCGAACGGTGAGTGAAACTGATTTCACAGAAGCAGTCAGCTGGAACAGCGACGGTCTGGTGCCTGCCATCGCGCAGGATGTTAAAACCGGCCGCGTGCTGATGATGGCGTGGATGAATGTCGAATCCCTGCGTCTAACCGCCGAGGAAGGGCGCGCGGTCTACTGGTCCCGCTCCCGCGGCAAGTTGTGGCGCAAGGGCGAGTCTTCCGGCCATGTACAGTTGGTGCGCGAGATGCGCCTCGATTGCGACGGCGACACCATTGTTCTGCTGGTCGAGCAGCTTGGCGGCATCGCCTGCCATACAGGTCGCACCAGTTGTTTCTATCAGGTACTGGAAAACGGCCAGTGGCAGGTTCGCCAGCCGGTCATCACCGACCCGAAAGAGATCTATTCAGGGGAGAAGAAGACCGCGTCATGAGTAATATGCTGACACAACTGGACCGGGTCCTGCGCATGCGCATGCAGGAAGCGGATGCCGACTCTTCCTATGTCGCCAGCCTGCACGCCAAGGGGCTGAACAAGATTTTGGAGAAGGTGGGTGAAGAGTCCACCGAGCTGGTGCTTGCCGCCAAGGACGCCGAGGGCAAGGGCGCCGGCAGCGACGAGTACCAGGCGATGATTTCGGAAACCGCGGATCTGTGGTTTCACTCCCTGGTGATGCTCAACCACTTGGGCGTGGACTCCCGCGCGGTACTGGATGAGCTGGGGCGTCGATTCGGCCTTTCCGGCCTCGAAGAAAAAGCGTCACGCAGCCAAGACTGACGGCGTGGATTGAACATACGAATTAAAGATTGAATCAGGAGCATTTCTTATGGGTATTAGCTGGCAACAATTGCTGATCTTGCTGGTCATCGTCCTGCTGATTTTCGGCACCAAGCGTTTGCGCAACCTCGGCGGCGACCTCGGTGGTGCCATCAAGGGCTTTAAAAAAGCCATGAAGGAAGAAGACAAAAAGGACGCGGAAGAAAAGGAACCGGAATTGCTGGAAAAAGACGAAGCCAGCAAGCCGCAACAGAAAACCTCTACCGAAGAAAAGCAGTCCCAGGATAAGTAAGGCCGATTTTCGGTTTTGCTTTGCATCCGTCGTTAACTGAGCGAGTAGCGCGTGTTTGATATCGGATTTTTTGAACTGCTGGTAATCGCGGCGGTGGGTTTGGTGGTCATTGGCCCCGAACGCCTGCCCGATGCGGTGCGTACTACCGTGCGCTGGTGGACCCAGATCAAGCAGACCCTGGGCAGCGCCAAGGAAGAGCTTGAGCGTGAAGTGGGCGCCGATGATATTCGGCGCGAACTGCACAACGAGCGAGTGTTGAAAGAGTTGCGCGAGAGCCAGCAGGCGATGGAGCGCACTTTTAGTGAGGCGGAGCGCAAGTTCGAAAAAGATCTGAAATCGGTAGAAGCGCAGGCGCAGGCACTGAAAGAAGACGCCGCCGCGCATGCAGAGCCGGCAGCGGTGGAAGCCAAGGAGGCGCCCAGCGAATTATCCGGGCCAGATCCTGAGGCGGACAAATTGCGACAGGCGGAGGACTACCTGCCGGAGGAAGACAAGCGTGCGCTCGCCGAAAGCAACCTCGACGACGACCATTTGCCGGAAGAAGAGGAAGAGCTGGAAGACCCGGATTATCCGGAGCATCTGCATGATCACGGCGAGCCGGAGCACAACCCGCACCACCCGGATCATTTCAAGCACGAGGAAGACGCGGCCTGGGCAGAAGTCGATCGCCTGGATCCGGCCGAGCCCGCGCCGTCTGCCGAGCAGGCGTCACCGCAGCCGCACACTGACAGTCCCACCGAGCCGGAAGACAAACGTCAATGAGTGAGAAAGACCAGCCGTTTATCGAGCACCTGATTGAGATGCGCGACCGCCTGCTGAAGACGCTGCTGGTGGTGGTGGCGATTTTTGCCTGTATGGTGCCCTTCGCCAACGATATCTATAACTTTGTTGCTGACCCGCTGCAGGCGCGCCTTACCGAAGGTGCGGGCATGATTGCCACCGAGGTGACCTCACCCTTTCTGACGCCGTTCAAAACGACCTTTGTACTGGCGTTTTTTGTGGCGATCCCGGTTGTGCTGTACCAGTTCTGGGCGTTTATTGCGCCGGGCCTGTACAAGCATGAAAAGCGCCTGATCGCGCCATTGATGATCTCCAGTATTTTCCTGTTTTACGCGGGTATGGCGTTTGCCTACTTCGTGGTGTTCCCGCTGATTTTTGAATTCTTTATCAGTTCGGCCCATGCGGATATCAAGGTGTTGCCGGATATCCGCAGTTACCTCGACCTGGCGCTGAAGCTGTTCTTCGCCTTTGGCTTTGCGTTCGAAATCCCGATCGCCACCCTGCTGCTGATCTGGAGTGGCGCGGTGACCGCCAAAGAATTGGCGCGCAAGCGTCCGTACGTCATCGTCGCCTGCTTTGCCATGGGCATGCTGCTGACCCCACCGGATGTCATCTCGCAGACCCTGCTTGCGGTGCCCATGTGGATTCTGTTTGAAGTCGGGATTTTCTTCGGCCGCTGGGTAAAACGCGGCAAACCCGAAGAAATAGAGGCCCAGTAACTGGCTGCAGCCATCTGCTCTCACCGTTTTGTCGTATGTTCTTATGTGAGGCAAAGTTGCCCAGGCTGGGACCTACGCAAACGGTGACGGTGACATGACGAAACGGGCAGTGCGGCGTGCAGGTGTAATTTTCGGCGCGGTCGTCTCGCTCACCCTGTCGCCGCTAATGTCGATTTTTGCGGCAACGCAGCAGGCACCCTCTCCGTACCCATGCGCCATTCTCCTGCACGGTATTACCAAAGATGCCTCGTCGATGACGGGCATCGAAAGCGTCCTGCGCGATGTTGGCTTTTACACCGTCAATCTCGACTACCCGTCAAAAAAACACCCCATTGAAACCCTCGCCGAGATGACCGTCCCCCGCGGCCTGCAGGCGTGCGAAAAAGCAGGTGCAGCGCCGGTGTATTTCGTTGCCCACTCCATGGGCAGCCTGCTGTTGCGGCAGTATTTTGACCAGCGCGATACCAGTATTGTTAAGCGCGCGGTCATGCTTGGCCCGCCCAATCAGGGCAGTCGCCTGGGGAATTTCCTCTCGTGTATTCCCATCATCAAGGATGTTAACGGCCCTGCGGGCAATCAGATGGGTATCGACGAGCGCAGCCTGCCCAGTCGCCTCGGCCCGGTGCGGTTCCCCCTGGGGGTTATTGCCGGTACGCGCTCGTTCAACCCGTTGTTCTCTGCAATTATCGACGGCAATGACGATGGCATTGTCGGTGTGCCGAGTACCTATGTAGAAGGCACTTGTGCGCGCGTCACCTATCCGTTAACCCATAACGGTTTGACGGGCAGTCAGCAGGTTATTGATCAGGTAGTGAGTTACCTTACGGAAGGGCGATTTATCGGCGAGGAGGTGGAGTACTTCGGCTGTGGCCAGTGACCGTTGAAATATCCCGTGAGTTTGGCGAGCAAAGTCGCGCCGTTAGCGCTCGAGAGCAGCTATGCTGCTGAACAATAGAATGGATACAAAAAGCACGAGCAGTTGCTCCCGGTGTTCCGGATCCGTTAACAGCTGAATGAAGGCGAGTGGCGGCAATAGTAGCGCGACCACACCCATGCCGCTGGAGCGGGCGAAACTCAGCCGGATCAAATAAATCCATAACACAATACCGAGCACCAGCGAAAATACCAGCGAAACGGCAGCGACGGGCGGCATGGACGACTCCCAGATAAAAACCTTTTCTCTCACCATAAACCTAGTCGGTTTGTTCCGCGGGGCGCGTATTTGGCGTCGCTTCACGCGGCTGTTGTCGTTGCTGGTGGCACTCTCAACGGCAATGTTGTTGGCCGGTTGTGAGACGGTGCATTTCTATTCACAGGCCGCCACCGGCCAGCTCAAGATCCTCGCCGGACGCGAGCCCATTGATCGCCTGCTGCGGAATGAAGAAACCGATCCAAAACTGCGCCGCCAGCTCGAATGGGTGCAAGCGATTCGCGGCTATGCGGCCGGCGAGCTGCACTTGCCAGTCGGCTCCGCCTACAGCGAATTTACCCAGTTGGAGCAGGAGTACGCGCTGTGGAACCTGGTGGCAGCGCCGGAATTCTCCCTGTCGCCCAAGCGCTGGTGTTACCCCATTGCCGGCTGCGCCAGTTACCGTGGTTATTTCAACAAGCGCGATGCCCAGGTCCAGGAGCGGCGTTTGCAGGCGCAGGGTTACGACGTGTATCTGGGCCCGGTGCCTGCCTATAGCACCCTCGGCTGGTTTGATGACCCGGTGTTGTCGAGCTTTGTGGACTGGAAGCCGGACCGCCTTGCCAGTCTACTGTTTCACGAGCTGGCGCACCGGCGTCTGTATATTGGCGGTGATACGCAATTCAATGAGAGTTTCGCCACCGCGGTCTCGCGCATTGCGCTGCCGGACTGGCGGCGCCGCAATGGCATCCCCGCGCCCAAGGTGGCTAATGTGGAGCAGGCGCGGCGGGTAAATGGTTTGATGGTGAGCGCACGCCGGCAGTTGCAGGCGCTGTACGCGTCGGACTTGAGTGTGCCGGCGAAGCGCCAGCGCAAGGCGCAAACCCTGCAGCGTCTGCGTTATTGCTACCGCAAGGAATCGGAAGGCTGGACCCAGGACGAAAAGTTCACCCAGATGATTGAGAAAACCAATAACGCCACCCTGGCGCTGGTCAGTGAGTACCAGTCGCAGGTACCTGCCTTTGTGCAGCTATATCGGGACAGCGGCAGTGACTGGGAAGCGTTTTATCGGGCTGTGGAACAGTTGGGTGCCCTGCCCAAGCCCGAGCGCAAGGCGCGCCTGGATGCGTTGACCAAGCGTATTCTCGGCTCGAATACGACTCAGGCCTCGAGTAAGAAAGTCACCGGACCGTCATTGCACAGCGATACCTGCATGTCGGCGGCGAACTGACCACCCGCCACCGGTAGCTCATCGGCCATTTTCGCCCGTGCCTGCCGCAGGAAGTATTCATACAGTTCGTTGGCCTGTTGCGGGCTGGCGCCGCGACTGAAACTCGGGCGCAGCCCCTTTGCGGTATCCGCTACCAGAGTGAACTGACTCACCACCAGTAGCCCGCCGCCGGCCTGTTGCACGTTGCGATTCATTTTGCCTTGCTCGTCACCGAAGATGCGATAGTGCAGCACCTTGTGCAGGAGCTTGTCCGCGGTATCCTCGGAATCACTGGCTTCGACACCCAAAAGCAGCAGAATGCCATGATCGATGGCGCCGACAGATTCACTACTGACTTCCACTTTCGCGTGTTTTACCCGTTGAACCAGGCCCTTCATCGACAACCTCTTCTAAAATGCGGATGACCGCTGGATGCGCGGCGGCGAATTTTCTAGATTAGCGCACTGATCCTCAATAAAAAACCGGAAATCCCGATGAACAAATCTGTCCTGACCCTGATCGCGGGGGCCGCTATTCCCGTGATTGCCGCGGTGGCAGCCATCACCGTGAACAGCGCGAACAGCGATAAGCCCGCCCAACAATACCCGGAAACCGCCACGGTCGAACAGCAGGATACGTATTTTGGTACCCAGGTGAGCGATCCCTATCGCTGGCTGGAAGATCAGGAGTCCAAGCCGGTAAAAGACTGGGTGAAGGCCCAGAACGATTTCGCCCTGCCTGCGCTGAAAGCGTTGCCCGGCTGGCAGAAGATCAACCACCGTTTGACCGAGTTGTGGCAGTACGAACGCTACGGGGTGCCCTACAAGAAGGCCGGGCAGGTCTTCTATCAATACAACGATGGCACCTGGGACCAGAGTGTTTTCTACAGTACCGCCGACATCAACAAGGAAGGCGGCGTGGTGTTGGATCCGCGCACGCTGAGCGACGATGGCACCATCGCCGCCAAACGCTATGCCGTAAGCCCCAATGGCCGCTACCTGGCCTACGGTACTTCCGATGGTGGCACCGACTGGACCGATTACCACGTGCGCGACCTGAAAACCCGCCGCATGCTGCCGGACCACCTCACCGGGATTAAATTCAGTGGCGCCACCTGGGCCAAGGATGAATCCGGTTTTTACTACAGCCGCTATCCGTTCAACAAAGACGGCAGTGCCGACGACAGCAAGCAGGTGGCGATCTACTTCCACAAAATCGGTGAGCCGCAAAGTAAGGATCAGCGGGTTTACCAAATCACCGACCACCCCACCCGTAATCCCGGTGCGCAGGTGACGGATGATGGGAAATATCTGTTGCTACCAATTTTCGATGGCTACGACAGCAACGGCATTTACTACAAAGACCTGACCAAGCCCGATGCTGAAGTGGTAAAACTGCTGGACGACTGGGATGCCCTCTATACCTTCCTCGGTAACAACGGCAAGACGTTCTATTTCGAAACCAATTCCGACGCGCCCAACGGTCGCGTGATCGCGATTGACCTGGATAAGCCAGAAAAAGCGAATTGGAAAAATCTGGTACCGGAACAGAACAACGCCCTGCAAGACACCAATCTGGTCGGCGGCCGCTTGGTACTGCACTATCTGGAAGATGCAAAATCCAAGGTGGTGGTAACCGACCTGAATGGCAAGCAACAGTACGAACTTAAGTTGCCCGGCGTGGGCACCGTGACCGGTTTTTATGGTGACCCGGATGACAACGAAACCTATTTCGAGTTCAGCAATTTCCTGATGCCGCCGAGCATTTACAAACTGGATGTGTCCACCGGCAAGAGTGAAAAAGTCAAAGCGCCCAAGTACCCGGCGGACTTTTCCGATTACGAAGTCGAGCAGCACTTCTTTACCAGCAAGGACGGCACCCGTGTGCCGATGTTCCTGGTGCATAAAAAGGGCATGAAAAAGGACGGGCAAAATCCAACCCTGCTGTATGGCTACGGTGGCTTCAATGCCGCGCAGCTGCCACGCTTCTACACCCGCTTTGCCGGCTGGTTGGATATGGGCGGCACACTCGCCATGGTGAGCCTGCGCGGCGGCAGTGAATACGGCAGCGCCTGGCACAAGGCCGGCACCAAGCTGCAAAAACAAAATGTGTTCGATGATTTTATTGGCGCAGCCGAATGGCTGATCGACGAAAAGATCACCTCACCGGAGAAACTGGGCATTATGGGTCGCTCCAATGGTGGGCTGTTGGTCGGTGCAACCGAGGTGCAGCGCCCTGAGCTGTTCAAGGTGGCGCTGCCCATCGTCGGCGTGCTGGACATGCTGCGCTACCATACCGCCTCGGCCAACGCACGCCAGTGGTCCAGCGATTACGGCCTGTCGGAAAATAAAGATGAGTTCGCCGCGCTCTACGCCTACTCCCCGGTGCATAACACCAAAAAAGGCACCTGCTACCCCGCCACCCTGATCACCACCGCCGACCGCGACGACCGTGTGGTGCCCTGGCATAGCTACAAGTTTGCCGCCGCGCTGCAGCGGGATCAGGGTTGCGATAACCCCGTCTATCTCGCGGTTGAGACCCGCGCGGGCCACGGTGCCGGCAAGCCGGTGTGGATGCAGGTGGAAGACTTTACCAACCAGTATGCGTTTCTTGCCCATGAACTGGGACTCGAGATCAAGTAATCTCGGTGTTTTGGGGCGCGTCCTGCGCCCCGGGCCCGGGGGGGATTTATGCGCGCATTTGTGACTGGTGGTACCGGCTTTCTCGGTGCCAACCTGATTGAACAGCTGGTGGCCGATGGCTGGCAGGTGACCGCCATGCACCGGCCAAGCTCGGACCCGGCGCGCTTGCGCGCGTTGGGTGCCACGCCGGTGGCGGCGTCGCTGGGGGATGTCGAATCGCTGCGTGCAGCGCTACCGCAAGAACTCGATGCGGTGTTTCACCTGGCCGGCAACACCAGTATGTGGCGCGGTGGCGACGCACAGCAGTGGCAAGATAATGTCGAAGGCTCGGCAAACCTGACCAGGGCTGCGCGTGAGCATTTCGCGGCACAGCCGGATGCCCACCGTGGACGCATGATCGTCACCAGTTCAATCTCGGCCTACGGCTACCACTCCGATGTGATCAGTGAAGCCAGCCCCAAGCTCGCCACCAACCCGCGCTTCCATTACCACTACTCAAAAATGCATGCGGAACAGGCCGTGTTGCGCGAAGCGGCCAATGGACTGGATGTGGTGTTCCTCAACCCCTGTGCCATCGTCGGCAAATACGATGTCTCCAGCTGGGCGCAGACATTTTTTATGCTGGCAGAAAACAAGTTGCCGGGCGTGCCGCCGGGTGCAGGGTCTTTCTGTCATGCCGGCGCCGTGGCGCGCGCGCACATCAATGCTTTTTATCGCGGGCGCAGTGGGGAGAACTATATTCTCGCCGGTACCGACGCCAGCTTTCTGGAGTTCTTCGGCATCATCGCGAAGCTGGTCGGGGTACCTGCGCCCAAGCGCACGACGCCCGCGCTGGCAATTCATACGCTAGCGCGCATTTCCGATATCGCCGCGCGCTTTAGTGGGCGCGAGCCTGCGGTAACCCCACAAAAGGCAACCATGCTGACCGGGCGCGCTCTGGCCGATTGCAGCCGCGCGGAACAAGAACTGGGCTACCAGAGCCGCGTAAGCCTCGAAGACATGCTGACCGAGTCCCGCGACTGGCTGGTGGCCGAAGGTTTGTTGCAGCTTCCATAGACAAAATAACTTCAGGGGAAACACGGGTGAATCGTCAAAATATTATCTTTATCCTGGTGGCGATACTGTTGGTTTTACAATTGGTGCAGCATTTCTTTCTCTCGGCCCCTCAATAGATCCGCGCTAGCGACTAAACCGTAGAAGGGAAACAGTGCATGGAAAGCTTACAAGCGCAGTTGCAGGAACTCGGCCCAGTTCTCACGGCCGTCGGAGCGAATATTCTCTGGGCCCTGCTGGCATTGGTGGTGACCTGGATTGCTGCAAAGCTGGTGTCGCGCGCGGTAGGCCGCCTCAGTGAGCGCGGTATCGACGAAACCTTGGTCCCGGTACTTGAGACGCTTGCGGTATGGGCTACCTATGTTGTCGGTGGCCTGGTGGTACTGGATATTTTCGGTGCGAACACCACCTCACTGGTAGCTCTGTTGGGTGCCACCGGTCTGGCAATCGGCCTCGCCCTCAAGGACACGTTACAGAGTATTGCTGCGGGATTTGTACTGCTGGGCCTGCGCCCGTTCCGGGTCGGTGAAACCATTCAGTTCGGTAATACCATCGGTACCGTGCGCAAGATAGGCCTGTTCACTACGGAAATGGATACACCGGATGGCCTACGTATTTCCGCTCCGAACGACAAAGTGTGGGGTGAAACGCTCACCAACTTTAGCCGCAACCCCAAGCGCCGCATCGAATTAATCGCCAGTATCGCCTACCGTGATGATATTGAAACCGGGATGCGTGTCCTGCGGCACCTGGTGGCTGACGAGTCGCGCATCCTGGCGGACCCGGAGCCTGCTTATGCGGTACGCGAACTGGCAGATAGTGCGGTTAATCTACACATGCGCGCGTGGGTGAAAACCGCAGAGTATTGGGATGTGTACTGGGCGCTGATGAAGCAGCTCAAACCCGCTCTGGAAGCTGAGGGGCTTTCCATCCCTTTCCCACAGCGGGAGCTGCATGTTGTCGCGGGGGACAGCGCAAAGATAGCGCCCAAAGCCGGCCCAAAATGAGATCCGCCAAGGCGCTGAGGGCCGCTGTTTATCCCGTGTGACGGCAATTTCGTCGCAGAGGTATCGACGAACCTGTGATGCACTGCCATCTTGGCGGGCTAATTTTTTCTTATTCTTTTCCTATCAATCCGTTTACTGAGTAGTACTTTCAAAGAGGCGAAACTATGCGCAAAGCGCTCCTGAGTCTGGTTATTGCAGCGGCCGTCGCCGGCTGCCAGCAGGGTGAAGACCCCAAGAAACAAGCTGAACAGGCGAATGCCACTCAATCCGGTGAGCAGGCCACCCAATTGCCGCTGACCCCTGAAGACGGTCAGCAAGATGAAACCGCGCGCCTGACCGAGTGGTTCGATGCCAAGTACGAAGAAGAGCTGAAGTTCAGCCCTATCCAGCTGAGCTACCTGGGCCGCAAAGAGCTATACAGCGAAATCGACGATATGACCAAAGCCGCGGCGGAGAGCCAGCTGGCGTGGAAAAAAGCCACCGTCGACGAGATGAAGCAGCAGTTTGACTACGACAAGCTGAGCACCGAAGGCAAAGAGTCCTACGACCTGTGGATCCAGCAGTACGAGCTGGAAAAGGCCAACCTGCCGTTCTGGGACTACAGCTACTTCGCCAGTGAGCTGGGTGGTCCGGAGTCGCAGTTCCCTACTTTCCTGATCAACCAGCACAAGGTGGATACCGAGCAGGACATGCGCGACTACATCGCTCGTATCGGTGGTATCAGCACGGCCCTGAGCCAACTGCTGGAGCGCGCCAAGGTTTCCGCAAGCAAGGAAATCCGCCCTCCCCAGTTTACCTATGACCTCGCCATCGAACGCGCGCAGAAGGTAACCACCGGTAAGCCGTTCAGCGATGGCGACGATGCGCCGCTGATGGCGGATGCGAAGAAGAAGATTACCGCACTGCAAGACGCCGGCACCATTGATGAGGCCACCGCCAAAGACCTGCTGACCCAGGTAGAAACCGCGCTCACCAGCCAAATGAAGCCCTCCTATGAGGCCTACATTGCCTGGCTGAACGAAGACAAGGTCAATGCGGATGAGGTGCCCAAGGGGGTTTCCCACCTGCCTGACGGCGACAGCTACTACAACAACCGCCTGGCCAACCACACCACCCAGCCAATGACTGCGGAAGAGGTGCACCAGATTGGTCTGGATGAAGTAGCGCGCATCCGCAAGGAAATGGAAGCGATCAAGGACAAGGTCGGCTTCGACGGCAACCTGCAAGAGTTCTTCACCTTTATCCGTACCGACGACCAGTTCTACTACCCGGACACCGATGAAGGTCGCAAGGAGTATCTGGACAAAGTGGAAGGTTTCCTTGCCGATATCGAAGCAAAGCTGCCGGAGTACTTCGGTATCCTGCCCAAAGCCAAGTTGATCGTGAAGCGCGTGGAGCCATTCCGCGAAGTCCCCGGTGGTGCCCAGCACTATGTGCCGGGCACGCCAGACGGCAGCCGCCCGGGTACTTATTACGTGCACATGTCGGACATGAGTGCACTGTCTACCGCGGATATGGAAACCGTGACCTACCACGAAGGTAACCCCGGTCACCATATGCAGATTTCTATCGCGCAGGAGCTGGAGAATATTCCCAAGTTCCGCACCAATGCGTTTTCCACTGCGTATATCGAAGGCTGGGCGCTGTACTCGGAGAAGCTGTCCAAGGAGATGGGTCAGTTCCAGGATCCGTACAATGACTTCGGTCGTCTGACCGCCGAAATGTGGCGCGCCATCCGCCTGGTGGTGGATACCGGTATGCATGCCAAGGACTGGAGCCAGGATCAGGCGGTCGAGTACTTCCTGGAGAACTCTGCCATTCCCGAGACGGCGGTGCGCTCCGAGGTACGCCGTTACCTGACCTATCCGGGCCAGGCCACCGCATACAAGATCGGAATGATCAAAATTGAAGAGCTGCGCAGCAAGGCGGAAGAAATCCTGGGTGACAAGTTCGACATCCGCGGCTTCCACGATACCATTCTCGGTGGCGGTGCCCTGCCTCTGCCGCTGCTGGAAAAACGTGTAGAAAACTGGATTGTCGAGCAACAGCAATCCAAAACCGACGCTTAATCCTCGCGAGGGTATGTCGAAAAAGCCGGGCTTTGCCCGGCTTTTTTTTGCCAGTGTTGGTCCGATGCCAAGCCAGCGCTGAGCAAACTCTAAAAACGCGCCGTATATTCAGGGACTAAAAATCTATTCGGTCCCGGACAAGAGTTATGGAGAAATCGCTATGTTAAATCCGGTTAGTTTATTGCGTACCGGCCTTGCCGCTATCGTAATGTGTCTGGCAATGCCAGCACTTGCGGAAAAAGTAGTCGAGAAGAACATTGCCAGCGAGCAGCAAGCATTTCGCATCGTGCAGCTTGCCGAAAATTTGCACCACCCCTGGGCGGTCGCGCAGTTGCCGGACGGCCGTTTTCTGGTGACCGAGCGTCGCGGGCGCCTGGCGCTCATAGACAATGGCAAGACCACTTATCTGGAAGGTGTGCCAGAAGTTTCCGCCAAGGGCCAGGGCGGGTTGCTGGATGTCGTATTGCATCCCAAATTTGGTGATGGCACCAACAACTGGATTTACCTGACGTATTCAAAACCGTCTGCAAATGGCGCGGAATCTGCGTCCGCAGTGGTGCGCGCCAAACTCACTGAGCAGGGGCTGGCCGATGTGCAGCCGGTGTTCGAGCAGGACCGCTACTCTGCCCCGGGTCGGCACTACGGCTCACGACTGGCTTGGTTGCCGGATGGTACCTTGCTGATGAGCATTGGCGACCGCGGTATAGTGCGCGAGCGCGCGCAGGATATCAGCGATCATGCCGGCAGCGTGTTGCGCATGAGTGATACCGGTGCGCCGGTAAAAGGAAACCCATTTGCTGGCGACAAGCGCGGCCATGATGAAATTTACAGTTATGGCAATCGCAATATTCAGGGTATGACGGTAACCGCCGACGGTCGTATCTGGGCCAGCGAGCATGGCGCGCGCACCGGCGACGAACTCAACCTGATAGAGCCCGGTGTTAACTACGGCTGGCCCACCGTGAGCAAAAGTTTTGAATACAGTGGCGAGGCCGCCATTGGTGTACCCTCGGCACCGGGCGTGCGGGATGCGGTGTTTATTTTTGATGGGCGCTTTGCGCCATCGGGTTTGGCACTGGTAAAGAGTGAGCGTTTCCCGGCCTGGCAAGGCAACCTGCTGGCCGGCGGGCTCGGCAGTGAAAAATTGGTGCGCGTTGTACTTGATGGCGACAAGGTGGCGGGCACTGAAACCCTGCTCGAAGGGCAGGTGGGAAGAATCCGTGATGTGCGTCAGGGGAAGGATGGTTATCTCTATCTGTTGAACGATTCCAACGATGGCGGCCTTTACCGTTTGGAGCCCGTCGTGGAATAACACAGTCTGCGCACGCCGAAAAACTCTGTGTGAAAAGCCCTGCCATTTGGCGGGGTTTTTTATAAGGAAAAAATCTTCAGTAAAAAAATCACCGAATCAGTAATCCGACCCACGGCGCGCCCCGTAGAAATCTTCGAGACAAAACACAGACCCCCTTTGCAGTCTTTTGTCTCTCCCTCCTAAGGTGCTCAACCCCCTGAGCACCTGCGAGTTGCCCCATTTATGCCGCCTTTGCCCAAGGCGGCATTTTTTCTTCCTTTATGCCCTCAGGCGGCAAAACCATCTCCAGCTGCTAGATTAACTATATGGCGTCGTTTTTGCGGTCGCTGGCGTGTATTGTGATCTGGGGAAACCTTGGCTACTTCGACTTCTCCCGGTGACGGGAAACCGACAACTGCTGCATCCGGCGACTCCGCCACCGCTGATCAGGTCAACCTGGAGACGGTAGATCTGGCGAGTGTTTTTGCCACTTTGGGTACGTCCGCAAAGGGCCTCACCGGTGCGGATGCCAAGTCACGCCTGCAAGAATATGGTTCCAACGCCATCACCGAGAAAGAAGAAAGTGCATGGCGCCGCTTCCTGCATTATTTCTGGGGCCCGATACCGTGGATGATCGAAGCTGCCGCCTTGCTGTCGGCGATCATCGGGCACTGGGCGGACTTCGCAATTATCAGCGTGCTGCTGCTGTACAACGCGGTAGCCGGTTTCTGGCAGGAGCGTAAGGCATCCCGTGCGCTCGCTGCGCTGAAAGCCGGCATGGCGCCCAAGGCGGAAGTGCTGCGCGATGGTGACTATCAGGCAGTAGATGCGGCGGAAGTAGTTCCCGGGGATATCGTACGCGTGCGCCTGGGGCAGATAGTGCCCGCGGATGTGCGTTTTATCGATGGTGACTTCATTAGCATCGATCAGGCTGCGCTCACTGGCGAGTCACTGCCGGTGGATAAGAAGGCCGGCGACATCGGTTACTCCGGCAGTATCGCCAAGCGCGGCGCCATGAGTGCTGTGGTCATCGGTACGGGTAGCAATACCTTTTTTGGGCGCACGGCCAAACTCGTGGCCAGTGCCGGCAAAGGCATGTCGCATTCACAGCGCGCCATGACCCAGATCGGCGACTTTCTGATTTTTTTCTGCCTGTTGCTGGCGCTGGTCCTGGTGGGCTATGAGCTGTACCACGATATCGTAGTGGCGAAAGACTGGCACTGGTCCAGTGCGGTCGATATTTTGCGTCTGGTGCTGGTGCTGCTAATTGCGTCGATTCCTGTCGCCATGCCATCGGTGGTCACCGTCACCAATGCACTCGGTGCGCTGGCGCTGTCGCGCAAGAAAGCCATTGTGTCGCGCCTCGAATCGATCGAGGAACTCGCGGGCGTGGATATCCTGTGTACCGACAAAACCGGTACGCTCACCAAAAACCAGCTCACCTTACACGAACCAAAACTGTTTGATGCAGAGGATGCCGATACCCTGATCGTCGGTGCTGCGCTCGCCTCGGAGGCCGGTTCCAGTGACCCCATCGATTGCGCAATCGCCGCCGGAATAAAAGACCCCTCCGCACTGAAAAAGTATATCCGCAGTGACTTTACCCCCTTTGACCCGGTTACCAAATACACACTCGCCAAAGTGACCAATGCCGATGGCAAGGCGCTGAGCTTCGCCAAAGGTGCGCCCCAGGCCATCGCCAAATTGTGTGCGCTTGAAGGCGACGCGGCGAAAAAAGTCGAGCAGAGTGTGGCGGATCTGGCCGCGCATGGTTTGCGCGCGCTGGCCGTTTCCATGTCGGAAAATGACGGCGATCACTGGTCATTTCTCGGCATCCTGTCACTGGAGGATCCTCCCCGCGAAGATTCTCGTGAGACCATCGCCCGGGCGCGGGAGCATGGGCTCGCGGTAAAAATGATTACCGGTGACGATGTGGCCATCGGTAAGGAAATCGCACAACAGGTTGGCATCGGCACCAATATCCTGAATGCGGCGGATGTGTTTCCCAAGGACTTTAATCCCGATCATCTGCCGCAGAAAAGCATCGAATGTGTAGAGAAAGTGGATGGTTTCGGACGGGTGTTTCCCGAGCACAAATACGCGATTGTGAAAGCACTGCAGGGCCAGCATCACCAGGTGGCGATGACCGGCGATGGGGTCAACGATGCCCCGGCTCTCAAGCAGGCCGATTGCGGTATTGCCGTGAGTGGTGCCACCGACGCCGCGCGCGCAGCGGCGGCGATCATTCTGACCGCGCCCGCTGGTGATCGCGATTCTCGGTACCCAGGTACTTGCCGTATTGATGTGCGGCTTTGGCTGGCTGGTGCCGAAAATACCCTGGGTGATTATCGGGTTGGTGTGGTGTTACATGCTCGTCTGGATGTTAGTGCTCGACGTGGTAAAGCGCGTGCTCTACCAGCATCTCGGTGGTGCAGAAAAAGTTCCGGAGAAAAGCAGTGGACTACTTTGACGATTTCCGTGTCAAACCGGGGAGCAAGGTGCATCTGGGCAAAATTGATGCCTCGTATCATGGCGATATCAAGGATGAAGACGCGGCGATTGCGGTCACGCAGGAATACAAGATCAAGCTGCGTGAATTGCAGTATCTGATGTACGCCGAACATAAACACTCGCTGTTAATCTGCTTGCAGGGGCGCGATGCCGCAGGCAAGGACGGCACCATCAACCATGTGTTGGGTTTTATGAACCCGCAGGGGTGTACAGTAACCGGGTTCAAGCAGCCGTCAACGGCAGAATCGGAGCACGACTTCCTGTGGCGCTGTCACAAGGTGACTCCACGGCGTGGCCATGCGGCGATTTTTAATCGCTCGCACTATGAGGATGTACTGGTTCAGCGAGTGCACAACATAGTGCCAAAAAAAATTTGGTCCGGGCGCTATGAACACATCAATAACTTTGAAAAGTTACTCGCCGACAATGGCACTACCGTTCTTAAGTTTTACCTGCATATCGATGCCGATGAGCAGTTGGAACGCTTTAAGAAGCGTATCGACGATCCGGCGCGACACTGGAAGATCAGTGAGTCGGATTACTCCGAGGCACAGTATTGGGACGACTATACGACGGCATTCGAAGATGTGCTGGAAAAGTGCAGTACCAAGCACGCGCCCTGGTTCGTTATTCCGGCGAATAAGAAGTGGTTTCGCAACCTGGTTGTATCGCAAATCGTGTTGCGCGCACTGCAGTCACTGGATATGAAATTCCCCAAGCCCACCGTGGATATCGACAGTATCCGCAAGAAATACCACGCGTTGAACAAAGAGGTGAACAAGGAAGATAAGGATTCGGGAAAAAACGGCGAGAAAAAGAAAAAAAATGGTAAGAAATAAATGATCCGGCCGCAGGCGCGGCCAGACACAATTGGCGGCGGACTGCCCTAGAAGGCAACCCGGCGATAACGCCGGTAGTTCGGCGACCAGAAATTCTTCTCGATATTTCTCTCCAGCTTCTCCTGGGTAATACCCGGGGCTACGCCGTCTTCCTGTGCCTGCAGGCCCACGGCCATGGCAATGGCCTTGCCCACCTCGCGAATGTTCGACATCGCCGGTAACAGCGCGCCGCTGCCCTCTTTTACTACTGGCGCGTTTTCTGCCAGCGCGTTGGAGGCCGCCATCAGCATGTTCTCGGTCACCCGGTTGGCATTGGCCGCGATCACACCCAGGCCGACGCCCGGGAAGATGTACACGTTGTTGCACTGGGCGATGGGGTATTTCTTACCATCGAGTTCGACCGGATCAAACGGACTGCCGGTGGCCACCATGGCCTCACCCTGGGTCCACTCCAGCACTTCCTGCGGCGTGGCTTCGGCGCGCGAGGTTGGGTTGGACAGCGGCATTACCAGTGGGCGCTTGCAGCCTTTGTGCAGCGCTTCAATCACCGGCTGGGTGAACAATCCGCCCTGGCCCGATACGCCGATCAGGATGGTGGGCTTCACGTGTTCGATCAGGGTCTGCAGGTCCCATTCCGGGGAGTGCGGATATTTGTCGGTGCTCTGCGCCAGTTTTTCCTGGAAATCGTGCAGGCCCTTCATCTCGTTGGTGACCAGGCCGTAGCGGTCGAACATAAAGATGCGCTCGCGGGCCTTTTTTTCGCTGAGCCCGTCGCCGACCATGGCGGAGACCGCCTGCTCGGCAATACCACAGCCAGCGGAACCGGCACCCACCACCAGCACCTTCTGTTTGGACAGCGTCTCTTCCTTGGCCTTGCACGCGGCGAGCATGGTGCCGAGTGCCACCGAAGCGGTGCCCTGAATATCGTCGTTGAAGCAGCACACCTCATCGCGATAGCGGTTGAGCAGCGGCATGGCGTTGTTCTGGGCGAAGTCTTCGAACTGAATCAATACCTTGGGCCAGCGACGTTTTACCGCGGCAATAAATTCCTCAATGAATTCATCGTACTCCTCCTGGGAAATACGCTCGTTGCGCCAGCCCATATACATGGGGTCGTTCAACAGGGTGCGGTTGTTGGTGCCCACATCCAGGGTGACCGGCAGCGTATAGGCCGGGCTGATACCGCCGCAGGCGGTGTACAGGGACAGCTTGCCGATGGGAATGCCCATACCGCCAATACCCTGGTCGCCGAGGCCGAGAATGCGCTCGCCGTCGGTGACCACGATGACTTTTACGTTTTCCTTGGTCGCACTGCGCAGGATATCGTCCATGTGTTTGCGGTCCGGGTAGGACACAAACAGTCCGCGGTGGTTGCGGTAGATATTGGAGAACTCTTCACAGGCCGCGCCCACGGTGGGGGTATAGATGATCGGCAGCATCTCTTCGATGTGTTGTTCGATCAGGCGGAAGAACAAGGTTTCGTTGTCATCCTGGATCGCGCGCAGGTAGATATGGCGCTCCAGATCCGTGCTGCACTGCTGGTACTGGTGGTAGGCACGGCGCGCCTGCTCGCTGATGGACTCCACGTTGTTGGGCAGCAAGCCCACCAGGTTGAACTCGATACGCTCCTGTAAGGTGAAGGCGCTGCCCTTGTTCAGCAGCGGCATCTCCAGCAGCGAGGGGCCGGCGTGGGGGATATACAGGGGACGTTTGGTTTTCTGGCTCATAAATAAGTAAACAGGTAATCGGCGACCAAAATGGTGGTAAACAGTCATGTGCGCGACAGCCTTTGTCATTGACGCGCAGGAAATTCTGGGGCGCATTTTACGCAGGCTTGTGTGCCTGTGTCTCACCCCGAGCGGGAGGTAAAAGCGGAATTTTTCTGAAAAGAACAATTGGAAAAGAAAGTGCGGTAGGCTCTCGCAAAACAACACAAAACTTTGCAAGGATTTTCATGTTCAGCTTTCAGATCGAACCCCGCTTCAGCGAATCCGATGCCCTCGGGCATATCAACAACACCGTGGTGCCGGTGTGGTTTGAGCAGGGGCGCACACCGATCTTCGAGCTGTTCAATCCGACGCTCGATCTGCAGAAGTGGAATCTGATCCTGAAGAAAATGGATGTGGATTTTGTCGCGCAGATCTACCTGTACTCACCGGTGGAAATCCGCACCAGCCTGAGCAGCGTGGGCAATACCTCAATGACCATCCATCAGGAAGTGTGGCAGAAGGGCAAGCTGGTGGCGCAGGGGGACTGTGTGATGGTGCACTTTGACTATGCGCAGCAGACCAAGGCACCGATTCCGGAAGACGTTAAGCAGGAGCTGCAGGAACATCTCGTTTAGCCCGTTGTGACTGAGATGCCGGGTATCGTTCTCAGGTGGTGATGACCTGATTACGACCGCTGTCCTTGGCCCGGTACAGGCGGGAGTCCGCTTCCGCCAGTAGCTGGCTCTGCTTTGCGTTGTTGCCACCTTCGGCAACGCCGAAACTGATAGAAATTTTCACATCCTCTTCGTACTGGCCGCTCAGCGCCTCGACCTTGTGGCGCAGCTTCTCGGCCAGTATGCCGCCGCCCTGTACGTCCGTATTGGGCAGCAGAATCAAGAACTCCTCGCCGCCCCAGCGCGCGACCACATCGTCCGCGCGGGTATTGTCCTGCAGTGTCTGCGCGACGTCCTGCAGGATACGGTCACCGAAGCAGTGGCCGTAGGTGTCGTTGATCGCCTTGAAGCTGTCCAGGTCACCAATCAGCACCGCGTAGCGCCCGGCCAGTTCGTGGTTGCGCCGCTCCATCTCATCGATGGCGCGGTAGGCTTCGCGGCGGTTGGCCAGCCCGGTGAGCGCATCGGTGCTGGCGTGGCTTTCCAGTTCTGCGGTGAGCTTGTGCAGCATCTGTTGGGTCTGGTGACGGCTGCTGTCGAGGATCGCGGTCAGCGCGGTGAGGGCGCCGAATACGGCGATAAAGCGCGCGCGGTGGGCGGTGTCGTATTCCGCCAGCAGTCCCGGGAAGTCCGGGTAGAACAGGATCAGCGCGGTGGCGCCACCGATACCGCCAAGGGTGACCGTGCCCCACTTGTAGCCATACAGGTTGATAAAGCCCGGCACCAGCATGACCGCCCACATCAGGCCGGTGTTATTCACGCCACCGGACAGCAATAGATAGAAAAACAATACCAGCAGCAGTGCACCTACCAGAATCGGCGTCTTGCGGCTGGGACCGGCGATATTCACGCCCACGTAGGACAGCAGAATAATCCCTGCCACGATAAACAGCGTTGTGGACAGCACCGCATCCGCGGACATCAGTGCAATCACGCCCATGGCGCCAGTAATCGCGAGGGCGAAGATCAGCATATAGCCCGAGGCCTGAATCCGCCGGCGCAGTTCCAGGGCGCGGGCCTGTGCGACCGGATCGGCGCTGTCGTTGTGCAAGACTTCGTTGGTGGTTGCTGCAGTGATTTCCATGGTATCGCCAGTACTCTGTTCGGCCACTTCCATTAGCCGTGTGTTTCCCGCCGGCTAACACCGGGCGCTCAGCGGGCTATATTAAAGGCGAATGGGACTGGCGCGGAGAGGGTCATGGGGCGGCTGCTACTGATTTGTGAAGATGTTCTCAGTCTGGAGGCCGATGCACTGGTGTGTCCCGCCCACAAGCACCTGATTCGGGGCCGCGGCCTGTCCGCACAGATCTATGATCGCGCCGGTGACGAGTTGGTCAGTGAATGCTCGCAACTGCCCGAGTGCCCGGTGGGCGAGGCCCGGATGAGCGCCGCACCCAATCTACTGGTGAATCATCTGATCCATACAGTCACCCCTCAGTGGAGTAGTGGTGACCAGTGGGGGGCACAAGTGGTGGCGCAACTGCGCGCGTGTTACGACAGCGTGCTGGCGCTCGCCAGAGAGCGTGGATTGCGCCGCCTGCTGTTTCCAGCGCTCGGCGCCGGTACCAACCGCTTTCCCCATGAAATTGCTGCCCACCAGGGGCTAGCCGCCCTGCGCGCCGCCCAGGACGACTTTTTGCAGCTGACCGTAAGCCTGCACTCGCGCGCGGCGCTCGCCACCTGGCGCAAAGTGGATGCGCGTTTTTTTCCAGAAAATCAAAACGGACACGATTGGGCGGATTAGGTTTAACAAAAATTGGCGCACGCTGGGTTCGTGTCGAAATTTCTGAGCGTGTGAATCGGTGCCAAATTTTTATAAATTAAGCCTATATCTACGCAAGCAAATTTTGTTTAGATCAATCCAGCGCGAACCAATATTCTGAAGTTCCAACTGCTTCACGATTTTTCAAATTTGCCCCCCCTGCAATCAATCCGCACATTTGCTGCGCCCGTACTCCAAGCGCAACCTTCAATGACAAAGATCAAATAAACGATCTAAATCGAATCGCAAATTTCGGAGTGTATTTATGTTCAGCAAAAACAAACTCATTCTTTCCCTGGCGATGAGCGCACTTTCTATCTCTGCACAGGCAGAGGATTTCTATATTGGCGGTAACATCGGTTACAGCAATATGGACAATACGGCTACCAGTGGCAGCTTCAGCAGTGAATTTGTCACCGGTCCTGGCACTACCCTGCCGGCGGGCGTTGCGCTCCCTGCGGGTACTGATGTCGGTTGGAACACCAATGTCGACAGTGGTACCGCGTACAGTCTGACACTCGGTTACAACATGGGCCAGGTTCGTTTTGAAGCGGAGTATGCGCGCTCCATGAACGACGTTGAATCCCACAGCAACGTTGCCACCGCGGGTATCGCGCTGGGCAGTGAAGACGCCGGTGTTCTGGTGACTGGCGCGCCAGATAATCTGGGCGTGAGCGTTGCGGATCTGGTCGCCGACGGCCGCGGTGAGTTCGACGCAAGCTATCTATTTGCCAATGTGTATTACGACTTCGATCTGGGTAGCCCCTTCAAGCCTTACATCGGCGCTGGCATTGGTAACGCCGACATCGATGTTGAGTATCGTCCGTCTGGCGTAACGATCGTCAACGACGACGACAGCGTATTTGCCTACCAGGTAATGGCCGGCGTTAACTTCGATGCAACCGAACAGCTGACCGTATTCGGCGGCCTGCGCTGGCGCGAAACCGACGATATTCGCGTCAACGCGGATCTTTTCGATGCCCGCTTCGATATGGAAGTGAGCAGCTTTGTTGCTGAGCTGGGTACCCGCTTCAATTTCTAATTGGTGATTGAGTGCCAACGAAAGAACGGGCCAGGTGGCCCGTTTTTTTATTTGCCGCGTATCTTTCTTTTCGTCATGATGCAGATCACGTCTTCCGGGTATGGATTTGTAAAAGGAACATCTGCGTTATGAAACTTTTTGGCAGCTTCACTTCACCCTTTGTGCGCCACTGCCGTATTGCCCTGATGCAATCTAATCTCGATTGGGAAATGGTCGAACTGGATATTCATGCGAGTAAAGATCCCGGTACTCCAACCCTGCGCGTACCGTTCCTGGAAGATGGTGCACTCAGGCTCACCGACTCCACGAGTATCGTAAAATACATACGTGAAAAAGCGGGGCAGGAATTCATCGGCGACATACAAGATCTCGATCGCTATTGCCTTGCGAATACCTTGCTGGACAGTGCGATCAATTTATTCCTGCTGGAGCGTACCGGTTTGGACCTGAACGAAAATGTATACACGCGCCGTCAGCAAAAGCGTGTTGAATCGATTTTGGGCGAGCTGAACTCGGCGCCGTTGCCCGTGTTCGGCGAATTTAATGATGCCGACTATCGCATCGCGGTGGCGGCTGCCTGGGGGCAGTTTCGCCAGCGTTATTCCATTAACGGGCACGACAATTTACAGCGCTTGCTGGAAATGGCTGGCAAGGATTCTGCGTTCGTGGCCACGGCACCGCCCGCGGCTTGATCGAGCCGAAAACCGGGTATTTGCGCCCGCCCCCTCTCTGTAATTTTTGCCATTTGTGGATTATGCGTTTTTTGTGACTTTCTTTCCGCATCGTAGAGATTCATGTTCTGTTTAGTGGTGGACTTCCCCCCGTTAATGTTTTCCAATCAACCGGTCAGTAGAGGAATTAAATAGCCCTTTGCTTTCATCAAGCCAATTTCGTCAATAGAAATCCACACGGCGAATTTTGGCCATATAAGAAATACATAGTGCTAACTGGAGAGACAATATGACGGTGCAAGGAATAGTAACTTCTCTTTCCCTTGTTGCATTGGCTGGTAGCTTAGGCATGCCAGCATTTGCGCAGACCAGCGGAGAAAGCCAGGAAATTCTGGAAGAAGTGGTTACGGTCGGTACCAGAACTAAAGCCCGGTCGGTATCGGAATCCCCAGTACCGGTGGATGTACTCAATGCGAATGACCTGGCCAAATCCGGCAGCAGCGATATGCTCGACTTGCTAAAGGGCTCGGTGCCTTCTTTCAACGTGCATGACCAACCGATTAGTGACGCGGCCTCAATGATCCGCCCGGTGAACATGCGCGGCCTGTCCTCTGATTCAACCCTGATCCTGGTGAATGGCAAGCGCCGCCATCGCGCTTCTGTCATTGCCTTCCAGGGCGGCGGCCTGAACGACGGTGCCCAGGGCCCGGATATTTCCGTAATCCCCAGCGTTGCGCTCAAGCAGGTTGAAGTACTGCGTGACGGCGCCGCGGCCCAGTACGGTTCAGATGCCATTGCCGGGGTGATGAACTTCGTGCTGAAGGATGATGCCGAGGGTGGCTCGCTGGAAGTCAAAAGCGGGGAATTTTTTGAGGGCGATGGACAGGCTACGACGATCTCCGGCAACTACGGTATGCCCATGACCGATGCCGGCTTCCTGAATCTGAGCTTCCAGATGAAGAATGTCGACGACACGTCACGCTCAGTTCAGCGGCCTGACGCCCAGGAAATGATTGATGCCGGCAACACCGCCGTGGCGGCACCGGCACAGATCTGGGGTTCACCCAAGATTGACGATGACCTGACTCTGTTTGCGAATTTCGGTATCGATCTGCAAGACGGCAGCGAAATTTATGCGTTCGGTAATCATTCAACCCGCACGGTGGACGGCGGCTTCTATTACCGCAACCCGAATGGCCGTGACGGCGTTTACACGACTGGGGATGTTCGCTTGGTTGGTGCCTTGGATGGCAACGCCGCGAGCTGCGATGCCTACCGCACCGTGCCGCTGGCGGATGGTTCCGACATGGTGACTTCTGGGCTGACCGCGGACGATAACTGCTTCGTCTTCAACAAGATGATTCCCGGTGGTTACACCCCGCGCTTTGTCGGTGACATTACCGACAACTCCATTACTGCAGGTCGCCGCGGTGAGTTTAGCGATGGTTTCATGCAGGGCTGGAATTACGATGTCAGCGCCTCTGTTGGTCGCAATGAGGCGCAATTTGGCCTGAACAATACTATCAACCCGTCATTTGGCCCGGACAGCAAGCGCAATTTCGATACCGGCGCCTACATCCAGCTGGAAAAGACCCTAAACTTCGACGTGCAAAAGCAGTTCGATACCCTCAGCCTCGCCATGGGTACCGAGTGGCGTGACGAGTCCTTCCAGATTATCGCTGGCGAAGGCATGTCCTGGCAGGTGGGGCCGCTGGCCGACCAGGGCTTCAATATCGGCTCGCACGGTTTTGCCGGATTCTCGATTGATTCTGCAGGCACTGCAGAGCGTAGCAACTATGCCCTCTATGTGGATGTAGAGAACCAGCTGACCGACGACCTGTTGCTGGGCGGTGCCCTGCGCTACGAGGACTTCGACACCTTCGGTGATACCGCCAACTACAAGTTGACCTTCAACTGGCAGCTGACCGACAACGTCGCCTGGCGCGGCTCCCACAGCACCGGTTTCCGTGCGCCCACCATGGGGCAGGCTTCTGTGGTCAATACCCAGACTTCCATCGTTGGTGGCCAGTTGACCCAGGCGCAAACCCTGCCGGCGCCCAAGCTGGGTGAGGCAGAGTTGACGCCGGAAGAGTCGGTTAACTTCGCCACCGGCCTGGTCATGTCCGCAGGGGATGTCGATGTGACCATCGATGCCTATTACATCGAAGTGGAAGACCGCATTGCACTGACCGACAACGCCGCACCTACCGACGCCCAGCGCGCGGCCATGGCGGCAGCGGGTGTGCCCAACCCGGAGCTGATCGGACAGATCAACTACTTCGCCAATGATTTCGATACCGAAACCACCGGTGTCGATGTAGTGGCAACCTACGGTGCGGAACTGTTCGACGGTGTCACGGACTTCAGCCTGGCCTACAACTGGACCAAGACCGAGGTCAACGGCGGAGATGCCACCTGTGGTGGTGCCTTCCTGAATGACCAGGGTGAGATCTGTAAGGCCGTTCGCCTGGAGCGCGGACTGCCGGAGCATCGCGCTTCCTTCACCGTGGCGCAGAACTGGGACAAGCTCAGCGCCTTCGTGCGCACCAACTTCTACGGTGAGTATGTAGGGGTTCACGCCGACTGGTTTGGCGAGCAGTTGGGCTCCGAGTTCACCATGGACATGGAGGTTTCCTACCAGGCGGCGGAATCCGTTTCCCTGACAGCCGGTGCGTCCAACCTGTTTGACAACATGGGCGGCAAGATCGATGGCTCCATCGTCGGCGCGCCGGACAATGTACTGGGTGGTATTTACTACGAAACCTCGCCTTATGGCATTGGCGGTGGCTTCTACTACCTCAAGGCGGGTTACGAGTTCTAATCAACTCGCCTGATCCGGAAGTAAAAAAAGCGCCCTTCGGGGCGCTTTTTTGTTTGCGTCGTCAACGGTGCTGCCTGGCAGACGAGAGCTGCCGTGAGCACATTGCAACGCCGATAAAAAAACGGGCCATTGGGCCCGTTTTTTCTGTCTCCGAAGAATTACTTCTTCGCGCGCTTGCGCATATTTTCCTGCAGGATTTTTTTGCGTAGACGGATGTGGTTCGGGGTTACCTCACACAGCTCGTCGTCTTCAATGAATTCCAGCGCCTGCTCAAGGGTGTGGCGAATTGGCGGCGTCAGGGTCAGGGCTTCGTCGGTGCCGGCGGCGCGTACGTTAGTGAGCTGCTTGGCCTTGGTCGGGTTTACCACTAGGTCGTTGTCGCGGGAGTGGATGCCCACGATCTGGCCCTCGTAGATCTCCTCGCCGTGGCCCAGGAACAGACGGCCGCGGTCCTGCAGTGCATACAGCGCGTAAGCCAGGGTTTTGCCTTTCACCATGGACACCAGGACACCGTTGATGCGGCTGGTTACATCGCCTTCCTTCACCGGACCGTAGTGGTCGAAGATGCTGGTCATGATGCCGGAGCCGCTGGTCAGGGTGAGGAACTGGTTACGGAAACCGATCATGCCGCGGGACGGTACCACGAAGGTCAGGCGCACACGGCCCTTGCCGTCCGGCTCCATGTTAGTGAGTTCGGCCTTGCGCAGACCCAGCTCTTCCATAATGGAACCCTGGTGCTGATCTTCGACGTCGATCACTACCTGCTCGTACGGCTCCTGTACTTCACCGTCGACAATCTTCTGTACGACTTCCGGACGGGATACACCCAGCTCGAAGCCTTCGCGACGCATGGATTCGATCAGTACCGACAGGTGCAGCTCACCACGGCCGGATACCTTGAACTTGTCCGGGGAATCGCCCTGCTCCACACGCAGTGCCACGTTGTGGATCAGTTCCTGGTCCAGGCGCTCCTTGATGTTGCGGCTGGTAACGTACTTGCCGTCCTGGCCGGCAAACGGCGAGTCATTTACCTGGAAGGTCATGCTTACGGTGGGCTCGTCCACGGTCAGTGCAGGCAACACTTCCGGGTTTTCCGGATCGCACAGGGTGTCGGAAATATTCAGCTCACCGACACCGGTAATACAAACGATGTCACCGGCGCTGGCTTGTTCCACTTCCACACGCTCCAGGCCCAGGTAACCCATGACCTGCAGAACCTTGGCCTTGCGGGAGTTGCCTTCGCGGTCGAGTACCACGGTCTGCTGGTTCGGCTTCAGGGTGCCGCGGGTGATGCGGCCAACACCGATTACGCCCACGTAGCTGTTGTAGTCCAGCGCGGAGATCTGCATCTGGAAGGGGCCGTCCTGGTCAACCTTGGGCGGCTCAACCTTGTCGACGATCATCTGGAACAGCGGGGTCATGTCGTCCGCCATATCGGTTTCGTCGGTGCCGGCGATGCCGTTCAGGGCAGAGGCGTAGATTACCGGGAAGTCCAGCTGCTCATCGGTGGCGCCGAGGCTGTCGAACAGGTCGAATACCTGGTCCATTACCCAGTCTGGGCGCGCGCCCGGGCGGTCGATCTTGTTGATAACCACGATCGGGTTCAGGCCCTGCTCGAATGCCTTCTGGGTTACGAAGCGGGTCTGTGGCATGGGGCCGTCTACCGCGTCTACCAGCAGCAGCACCGAGTCCACCATAGACAGCACGCGCTCTACCTCACCACCGAAGTCGGCGTGCCCAGGGGTATCCACGATGTTGATACGGTAATCGTTCCAGTTGATCGCGGTGTTCTTGGCGAGGATGGTAATACCGCGCTCTTTTTCCTGATCGTTGGAGTCCATCACGCGCTCGGAATCGGCGCTGCGGCGGTCGAGGGTGCCGGACTGCTGCAGCAGCTTGTCCACCAAGGTGGTCTTGCCGTGGTCAACGTGGGCGATGATCGCGATATTGCGAAGATTGTCTATCACAGGGGGCCTCTGGGCGTAATGCGTGATTGGGCGCAACCGTCGGGTCACACCGGAGAATAAGGTCAGGCGGGGGCTGGGCTGAGAGGAATACAGCGGCTATCCGGCCAAAGCGCGCGCATTATAGAGCTGAAATGTGTCAATTGGGAGTTGAACTGGTGAAAAGTTGTGCGAAAAAATCGCCTGGCTGGCGGTAGCGTCTTGCGCGCACGCGACTTGCAAACGCCTGCGTACGAGTAACAAGGCACTATGTGGGACTCAATATTGGTCGATGCCGGTGCTTCCAGACTAGAAGAGTCGCCATTTGGTAGAACAGAAACCCGTGACCCCGGGGTGCTGCTGCTCGCGTTCGGGCCGCTTTGGCTCAACGGGTGCTGGCCAGTGTCCCTGCAGGTCCACACCGCGCGAAGCGGGGTTCTGCACGCGCAGCATAGCCGCCGAGCCAGTCTGGCCACGCTGCTGCCAGCACGCAGTGAATTGCGCTGACGTCCTGTTGGCGACGGTAGGCCTCCAGTAGCGCCGCGTAAGTGCGGAAGCGCTGGGAAATTTTGCGTACGTAATCGTAGGGTTCCTGCCCGCGTGCGTAACCGTAGCGTGCCTTGGAGTAGTATTTCCTTTGCGAAAGCAGCAGCATCGCGTTTTCCACATTGCCAAACCAGACATTGCGGTCCCAACCTTTTTCTTCCGCCAGGTCCTGCGCGTCGTATACGTGGCCGAGACCCGCGTTATACGAGGCAAGGGTAAACCACATTCGGTTCTCGGGGCTGATCCCCTTGTCCTCGAATTTACGATACAGCCAGCGCAGGTATTTCAGGCCGGCACGCACACTGGTTTCAGGGTCGAACAGGTTCTTCTCACCTACCTGCTTGCCGGTATCCGGCATCACCTGCATCAGACCCTGCGCACCCACCCAGGATTTCGCTTTGGGGTCGAATGAACTCTCCTGAAACATTTGTGCGACGATCAGTCGCCAGTCGAAGTTAAATTCCTCCGCATATTTTTTAATGAGCTCGTCGTAGGGGGAGATTTCGCCCTTCACGCTGAGCGACTTGATTTCATTCCGGGTTCTACGCGGATGGTCAAAATATTTCTTGTACAGTGTTTCGCGCAGTTTGACGGTTTTGGGGCTGTTAAAGAACTTCTCGATTGCGGTGAGCAGCTGGGGATTGCTTTCCCGTACCATCCACGCATAAAAATTATCTTCAATTTTGAGGTCGTAAATCTTCACAATGTCGTCGCGCCAATGTTTTTCCAGGCGGACGGTAACATCATCGGCAATCGTAAGGTCATACTCGCCATCGGCCACACGATCAAGAATCTGCGGTATGGTCAAATTCTCCGGAACGAGCTGAATGTCGATCTTTAAATCCCTGAACTCGGGGCGCTCCTGCATTAGCGTCATGAGCACTTCGAACTGGCTGCTGGACTTCAGCAAATGGATGGTTCTGCCATTCAAGTCTTCCAGTTTCTCTAACTTGTCCTCCGGCTGGCCAACAATGGATACCGCGGCCTTTATGTAGTGGGGGCCAAAGTTCATACCCGCTTCATCCCGCGCTTCGGTGTCGGAGATCAGACTGGCAGCAACATCTGCCTTGCCGTCACGTACCATGGTGAATATCTCCATGTGCGTGGGAGCAACCACAATTTCCAGTCGCACACCGAGGCTCTTGGCAAATTGCTGCAGTAATTCATATTCATAGCCCATCACGCGCCCTTTCCACATAAAATAGGTGCCGGGATGGTTGCGGGTCACCGCACGGATTACACCGCGTTCCTTGATTGAATCCAGATCGCCAATATGGCGGGTGTGGGGGCTGGTCAGCTTGATGCTGCGGATGGCCTCATTGAGTGCCTGCTTTAACTGCGGTGAGTCTTTGCGAATACCGATGGTCAGCGGGTCTTCCCGTTCAAACACCACATTTTTTTTGATATTGTCACGGAACTGTTGCACCAGATCGAAAATCTGTTCATCGATCACCGTGAAGTCGATATGCCCCATGGAAACGTCGATTGCCAGCTCGACATAATTTTGTGTGACCACCTCAAGTTTCAGACCCGGGTGTTGTTTGGCGATTTCCCTGCCGCGTGTCTCAAAAACCGTCCCCTTGGTGACCACGAGGGTTTTTCCTTGCAGCGAATCGCCAGGTTTGACCTTGGGCATATCCTTGTGTGAAACCAGGGTGTCATGGGTCTTGCCGATGGTTTTGCTAAAATCGATGAGCTCTGCGCGCTCCCCGGTGGGCACCAGATTGTTGGCGATGATATCGCCCTTCCCTTCGACCAATAGCGGAATGAGGCGGTCAAAATTTTCCACGAATAGAACCACGGGCTCGAGGCCCAGCTTTTCCGCTTTCTGTCTTGCCAGTTCGATCTCAATATCCTGCTGGGTCGCCGCGCGGTGCAAAGAGTCTGTATTTGCGATGTCTACCAGAATGCGCAGCATGCCGCGCTTTTTGATCGCATCAAGGTCACCGGTTTCGACATAGTTATTGAACGCACCAATCGGATATTCCCCAGAGGTTTCTGGTTCCCATGTGGCACTGGGGCGAAGATCACCTTTTTGTGCCGCCTTCCCGCTGAACTTTTTATGGGGCTTACCGGAAGCGCTATTTATGGCCGTGGCGTCAGTGTCGTCGTCAGCCTCCGTGGAGTCCGCACCGCCTTCAACGTATTCGGTACTGGTCTCTGTCTGTTTTCGGGGTCCTGAATCTTCTGGTGTGCGCTCGCAGCCACCAATAAATAGCAGTGCGCAGAGTAGGTACAGGCCCGAAATTGCTCGCAGATTGGTTGGCATCAGCCCATCCCGGCTTCATCAAGGAATATGTTCAGTTTAGTTGCGGGGAGCGACTTCGTCGGTGGGAAGGTGGCCCTGGGGCTGACGGTTGGATATGACGTCTTTGCCGACGCGGAACAGGCGTGACCTGGGGTTCAGGATCTAAAGATTTGTGTGCTGCTTGGGCAGTCTCAGATGCGGTAATTCAGGCGGAATTTGGCCAGCTGAGCGTGGCGCGGGTACCACCCAGTTTCGGTGACCGGTCTAATTGGAGCTCTCCGTCGTGCCACATCATCACCTTCTTGACGATATAGAGCCCCAGTCCATATCCCTGATCATCCGTTGCCGACCGCGTAAAGGCGTCGGTCAGCTCCAGTGCGTCGCCGCCGAGCCCCGCCCCGTTGTCCTCAATTGTCAGTACGCAGCGGTTGATATCGTGATGGAAGCGCACATCCACACGATCCTCGGCGTATTTGCGCGCATTGGTGATCAGATTGTGAATCGCAATGGTCAACGAATCCGGTTCAAACCAGGCATTACCATCGGCAAAGTAATAGCCGATCTGCAAGTCCGGGCATTGCACCTCGAGAGAATCCGACAGTGCGCTGAAAAATGAATTGAGTTCGTTCTGCTTGCGGGAAATAAACTGTTCCTGGATTTCTATCTTGGCAAAGGTCAGGTATTTTTCGATCAGCGATTCGATATCGCCCGTGGCCTGGGCGATCATGCGGGCAGCCTCGCTACCCTTGTCTTCAAGGGCCAGCTGGAACTTAATCCTTGCCAAAGGCGTGCGAATTTCATGCGCAATGGTACGCGCCAGATCCTGGTTCATGCGACAGTATCCCAGCACAATATTCGCGTTGCGGCGGAAGGTCTCCGCCAGGGGGTAAATGGTCGAACGGCGGCTGGTGCGCGAAGGTAGGCGAAATGGTTTTTTGCTGAAACGAATCGCGGTATTTTGCAGGCGATTCAGGTCCCGAAACATTGGCCAGATTGCGGCCAACAACACCAAAAGCATGGCGCCAATAAACAACAATCGCCATTGCGTCACACTTTCTGGCTGACGCTGCGGGAAGGGGCCTATCTGGACAACATTGTTATCACTCAGGTGGTAGAAAAGGATCTGCTCATTGCTATTGTCCAGGCCGATAATTTCTCCGGCCTGCATGCGTTCCATCAGGTCGTGGGGGAAGTGCACGGCATTCAGCGGATAGCGTTGTGCGAGCGGTGCGTCGCGGTGCTCAAGTACTTTGGCAAGTTGTGCGGCGCTGATGGCATATTCGCCGGGTTGGTCGGAATAATTCTGGTACAGCGCGCTCAGTGCGCTCAGCACGACGATGAGTGCCAGAGCAAAGATCCCCAGCAAGCGCAGCATTTGACTTCGCATTAGCCGTTACCAGCCGTCGTATGTAGCGCATAGCCGCGGCCGCGAATGGAGCGGATCGCCACGCCATCGTTAAAACTATCTAACTTTTTACGTAGGCGGCTGACTCGCATGTCCACCACCCGGTCGAGACCATCAAATTCCCGCCCGATCACTCGGCGGAAAAGATATTCACGGCTCAACAGCTGGGTGGGTTGCTCGGCAAAGATCAGCAGCAGGTCGAACTCGTTTGCGGTCAGCTCAATGACATCGCCGTAAATGGAAGCAGCGCGCGTGGTCAGGTCGATTTGCAGTGGTCCAAAACAAATATCGCTGACTAGAGTGGGACGTTTGGCGTTTCTAATATTTGCGGTGATCTTAGCCCACAGTAATTCCGGATCCACGGGCTTTACCAGATAGTCGCAGGCACCTAGATCGAGACCGCTAACCTGATCGTTAACGGAACTCAGCGCGCTCAGGAAAATTAATGGACAGTTGATCTGGTATCGGCATTGTTCTAACAACTGGAAGCCGCTGGCATCGGGCAATACTACGTCGGCAATAATCAGATCGTAATCGCGATGGTGCAAAGCCTTAAGGAAATCTTTGCCGCTGGCCGCGTGTATCACTTCGCACTGGCGCGCACTTAGAAAGCGTAAGGTGAGTTCGGCGAGCTGTTGGTCATCTTCGAGCAACAGGATGCGGTAGCCGCCCATGGGCTTCACAAGAACCCCCAGCCATAGCGACGCTGGTGACGTTTGGGGCGAAACTTGGCGACTTTTAGCGTTGCCTGGGCTACCTGCAGTCCACTCGCACTGTTGGTGACTTTGAAATAAAGGTCTTCGTGTGCCGAGACATAGACCTGCAGCGAGCGGCCGTCATTCGCAGAAAAGCAGCTTACCAGCCCGCGCCCGGAAACGATGAGGCAGTATTCATTGTCATCTTTTGCTTGGAAATCCACCGTCACCGAAATGTTGCACAGCTCTTCATCTTCCGCCACTGCACACAGTGAGGGCGTAATACGCAGTTCCGCTGCCAGCACGCCTTGGTTGGTGCCCAATAGAAAGATGCTGAAGAGAATCAGATACAGCCGTTTCATCGATCGCCACCGATACTGTACTGAATGCCGGCAAACCAACTTAGGGTTTCCGGCTTTTCGATCATCAGCGGATTTCGACCATCCAGGTCGAACTGGTTGAATTTGGCTGCGAGTTTGAGTTCGAAGTGTTTCCCCAGTGGATACGCGAATTGAACTCGCGCATAGCGGTCGGTGACATCATCAGGGGGAAACTGTCTCGTGTAGGAGTAGGCGAATCTCCCGGCTTCTTCTGGGCGCAGATGGTAGTAATAGTTCACCAGGTCCGCATCTTTTTGCACAGCGCCCAGGCTCCAGGCGAACGAGCCCCCAAACAATGGGTATTGCTTGTCGAAACTCAGATGGGTTTCGGAGCCGTAATGGACCTTGGTGATATCCTGAAAATAGGCAAAGGAAATATCCACCGGCGCGGTTACGAATGTTGCGCTCGGCCCGGCGACCGCGGAGATATCCCGTGAAATATTTTCCGGTGTCCAGCCGAAGGCGCCGCCGGTACTGCCAAGGATGTTCGACAGTGAGGCCATGGTGTAGTCGTCACGGTCTAGCTGGAAAAATATCCCGTCTTCATTCGGTCGGACGACCAGGTCTACATATAAATTCTTTTGTTCCAGCAGGCTATAGCCGACGGTCAGGTTGCTGACGAAGAAGCGGTCGCCATAGTAACTGAAGGACGGCAACAGACTGGTTGTCCCGTTATCCCGCCCCTTAAGTGGATTCTCAATCACACCCTCGCCAACGGCCAGGCTCAACTTCCAGACTGGCGCGCGTGACTCTTCGGCCGCGACTTGTGTGCAGACGAGGAGCAGGCTTAACAGCGTTATCAGACTTCGTGGAAACATTGGACAGTTGTTATTTTTTATCGCTGGCAACTTTTATCACAGTGATTCCGTGTGTCGCTAGCGAACACAGCAAAAGCTAACAAATTGTTACAAAAATGATTCAGGCGACACTTCGCCTCGAAGAAAGTGCTGACTGCAAAGTTTTATGCTGTCGTTGCGGGCGCACGCCAGCAGGCCCGCGACTGGTCATGGCGCGGGCCTTGTTACGCGGTCTCGCAGGGGAAGTACGGGCGTTATTTACCCTGGTGCGGGATTTCCGGGCGGAATACACCCACGTTGCGATAGCCTTCGTCCAGCAGGTGCGACGCGTGCAGCTGGCTCATCACCCCGCGCGCGCAGTACAGCAGGTACTGTTTGTCTTTATCCAGTTTCTGGAAGGCGGTGCTGAGGCGATAGAAGGGGATGGTTTCCACTTCCGCGTCGTCGATCTCCAGCGGGTTTACCTCTTCCTCGGTAGGATGGCGGATATCGATGATGATGGCATCGCCGGGCTCTTTGAAGATATCCACTGGCGGGACATCTTCACCCAGGTCTTCCATGACCTCGTCGATATTCTGCATCACCCGGTTGCCCACCGCGCGGTCGAGCACGGTGAAGTCGAAGCGCGCTTCTTCACTTTCGACCTTTTCCATTTTGGCGCGGGTGGTGGGTTTCACGGAAATCACGCCGCAGTACTCGGGCATGTTCGCGGCGAATTCTTCTGTGCCGATCTCGCGCGAAGTGCGGATGATGTCAGTTTTGTCGGAAGTGATCAGTGGGCGCAGCACCAGGGTGTCGGTGACGCTGTCGATGACCGCTAGGTTCTTCAACGTCTGGCTGGAAACCTGGGCGATGGCTTCGCCGGTGACCAGTGCGTCCACTTCCAGCTCCTTGGCGATGACCGAGCCCGCGCGCAGCATCATGCGCTTCAGGGTCACGCCCATATAGGAGTCGTCGACCTTCTCCAGGATTTCTGCTACCACTTCATCGAACGGCACGGTGACAAAGCGCACCCGGTGGGAGGAGCCGTATTTGTCCCACAGGTAAAACGCGACTTCCTTTACCCCCAGCTCGTGCTGGCGGCCGCCCAGGTTAAAGAACAGGAAATGGGTGCGGATACCGCGCTTGATGGTGAGATAACTGGATACGGTGGAATCGAAGCCGCCGGACACCAGTGAGATGACCGGGTCCTGGGTACCCAGTGGGAAACCGCCGAGGCCCTGGTGCAACTCCTCAATCACGTTCAGCTTGTCGTGACGGATTTCCAGCTTCACGGTGATGTCGGGTTTCTTCAGTTTCACCCCGGCCGCGTCGGTGTTCTGGTTGAGGCCGCCACCCACGTACTGCTCCACGTCCAGTGACTGGAAGTCGTGTTTACCGGTGCGCTTTACCCGCACGCAGAACGTCTTGCCGGCCAGCTGCGGGCCCCAGATGGCGAGGGTCTTCTGGTAGATATCGTCCAGGTCGCCCAGCGGGAACTGCTGCACGCGGGCAAAGTTGGCGATGCCCGGGGTGTGCGCCAGTACCTCTTCAATGCGCTCGGAAAGATGGGATACTGCGTCCGGGGCGGTCACGTCGATTTTTTCCCAGTCTTTGCGCACCTGAATTCGGTCATCCAGCTGCCGCATCAACTTGCGCAGGTTGTCTGCGAGCTGTCGCGACATGCGCTTGCGCACGGGATTGCTCTTGATGGTGATCTCTGGGAAAAACTTAACGACAAAGTGCATAGGGGATGTGCCGGAACCGCGGTTGAATTTGAGGCCGGAAAGAATTTGCTGGCTTCCCGGGAGAGGTGGCGAATTATAAACTCGCTATCGCGAATTTGCTTGCGGCACCAAATTGGTGCCAATTGCGCGATTGTTGCCCTAAAATGGTGCGAAGGAGGGTTTGGGGGCACCATTTTTGGGAATGCTGCGGGTCACCCGAGAAAGCTGGCGTGGTAATGCCGGTTCGGGTTGGGTGATTTATATCCGATTGTTCTCCCCAGCAACCAAATCCGACGCCCCGAACCCCCCTGCCGTCAATTTGCCCCAATTTGGCACACTCTTTGCTTTTACAGTTGCCACAAGATAAAGCGAATTGGCGCGAACATAACTTTTTCATTCCTGGAGGACTGTAATGTCAGCGAAAACGCTCGGGCTCATCAAAGAGAGCGAAGCTAAATGGGTAGACCTGCGCTTCACCGATACCAAAGGTAAGGAACAACACGTTTCCCTTCCCAGCAAGGAAGTTGACGGCGAGTTCTTCGAAGAAGGCAAGATGTTCGATGGCTCCTCCATCTCCGGCTGGAAAGGCATCAACGAATCCGACATGATCCTGATGCCGGACGACGAAACTGCATTCCTGGACCCGTTCACCGATGAAGCGACTGTAATCGTTCGCTGTAACATCGTTGACCCGATCACCGGTCAGGGCTACGAGCGCGACCCGCGTTCCATCGCGCTGCGCGCTGAGGAATACCTGAAGTCCACTGGTTTCGGTGACACCGCGCTGTTCGGTCCGGAGCCTGAGTTCTTCGTATTCGACGACATCACCTGGGGTGCCGAAATGGGTGGCGCCTTCTACAAAATCAACTCCGAAGAAGCGGCCTGGTCTTCCGGCGCTAACTTCACCGACGGCAACATGGGTCACCGTCCGGGCGTGAAAGGCGGTTACTTCCCGGTTCCTCCGGTCGACTCCCTGCACGACGTACGTGCCGCCATGTGTTCCGCAATGGAAGCCATGGGTCTGGAAATTGAAGTACACCACCACGAAGTGGGTACTGCTGGCCAGTGTGAAATCGGCGTTGGCGCGAACACTCTGACCAAGAAAGCGGACGAAGTTCAGATCCTGAAGTACGCGGTACACAACGTAGCGCACGCTTACGGCAAGACTGCGACCTTCATGCCGAAGCCGCTGGTAGGCGACAACGGTTCTGGTATGCACGTACACCAGTCCTTCAGCAAAGACGGCGTAAACCAGTTCGCTGGCGACGCTTACGCTGGACTGTCTGAAACTGCCCTGTTCTACGTTGGCGGTATCATCAAGCACGCTCGCGCGCTGAACGCCATCTGTAACGCGTCTACCAACTCCTACAAGCGTCTGGTTCCGGGCTTCGAAGCGCCAGTAATCCTGGCTTACTCCGCACGTAACCGTTCTGCGTCCATCCGTATCCCGTTCGTACCGAGCCCGAAAGGCAAGCGTATCGAAACTCGCTTCCCGGATCCGACCGCTAACCCGTACCTGGCCTTCGCTGCTCTGCTGATGGCTGGCCTCGACGGCGTTAAGAACAAGATCCACCCTGGCGATGCTGCGGACAAGGATCTGTACGATCTGCCGGCGGAAGAGCTGGCCGAGTACCCGACCGTTGCTTCCAGCCTGGAACAGGCTCTGGACGCACTGGATCAGGACCGCGCGTTCCTGACCGAAGGTGGCGTATTCACCGACGACGCGATCGATGCCTACATCGACCTGAAGCGTGAAGAAGTTCAGCGTGTGAACATGACCACTCACCCGGTTGAGTTCGACCTGTACTATTCCGTATAAGCAGGTATCATCAGCGCGCCGCCGCCGATTTTCCTCCGGGAAATTGGTGAGAACGGCGCAAAGATGACGAGAAAGCCCACACCTTGCGGTGTGGGCTTTTTTTATGCGCATTTTATGGCTCTTTTGTGCACAGGCGCTTTACGTCGCGCCCGGGTTCGCGAGTACACTAGCCTTATTAATTAGGTAGGTTGAAAACAAGATTGCGGGAGCACCCATGATCAAACTGACCCCGTTGCTTGCTGTGCCACTGGCCGCGCTGCTGATTGCCACCGCGAGCGCCCAGGACAAGTCCGACACCACCAAGGGTGGCTCAGGTACTGGTAATGGCTCGGTGTACAAAATCGTCGGCCCCGATGGCCGCGTGACCTTCAGCGACACCGCGCCGGCGGGCGAGAAGGTGGAAAAGATTGAGATTGGGCCAATCAATGTGCAGCCGATCGCGCCGAAGAGCGCGCTGCCCACGCGCAAGCTATCTCCGCGCTCCGGCGATGAGCGCCAGCGCGAAGACCTCGGGCCTATCAGCTTTGCCATTGTCAGTCCGGCGGATGATGCGACCATCCCTCCCGGTCAGCGCTTTATCGTGCTACAGGTGGCCCTGAATCCGGTACCGCGGGATGGTTACCGCTTTTTCGCGGTCATCGACGGCCAGCGCTGGAGTGGCGGTTCATCCACCAACAGCCTGGACATCTCCGCGCTGGAGCGCGGTACTCATACCATCCAGGCGGTGCTGTACAGCGCCACCGGCCAGCCGTTGGCGCAGTCGCAAACCATTCAGGTCCATGTGAAGCGACCCGGCGGACAGATACCGGACTTCCCCGCCCAGCAGGCACCGCAGATGCCCCAGGCACCCCAGGTGCCGGGTATTGCGAAACCGCCCAGTCCCAAGCCCCGCTAATATCCGCGAATACCCGGTCTACTTCGGCTTATGCGCCCATCGAGCGGGCGCATAAGTCTGATACACCCGCTCCCTCGCTGCCCGACGGCCCCCCCCGGACACGCGGCACCCCAGCGCCGTGCCCCGCAATGAACACCAGAATTGGCTATTTTTCACCCAATGCACAATAATGGTGCGCGCGCCGGTAGCGGACGCCGCCAGTGCCCCCTAATTCATTCTGTTTCATCTGTTTTTTGCGCCATTTTGGTTTGCTTCTTGCACTCTCAATAGGCGAATCGGACAAGTGAACAAGATCGCGACACTTAACGCCTCAACCTCGGAAGCTGGAATGCTCAACGATCGTCAGTTACGCCTGCTGCTGGACAACCTCACCTCGGCCGTATTGGTGCTCGATGACAAGCTGGCGCTCTGCTATCTGAATTCCGCTGCGGAAAACCTGGTGGCAGCCTCCAATGCACGGGCCAGTGGCCAGCCGCTGGAAGAGGTGGTGCGGGAAAACCCCGCCGCGTTGGCCGCTTTGCAGGCGTGCCTGGTCAGTGGTGAAAAGTACACGGTGCGCCGAGCCCTGTGGCGGTTGCATAACTTGGAAGAGTGCACCGTCGACTACTCGGTAACCCCGCTGCCGGACCTGGGGCTGTTGTTACTGGAGGTGCAGTCGATGGATCGCTTGCTGCGCATCGCCCGCGAAGACGCGCTGCTTTCCGCGCAGGAGACCACCCGCAACTTGGTGCGCGGCATGGCGCACGAGGTAAAGAATCCACTGGGTGGTATCCGCGGGGCGGCACAGTTACTGCAAACAGAATTGAAAGAGCTGGATGACGAAGGCCTGGGTGAGTACACCCAGATCATCATCGAAGAGGCGGACCGCCTGCGCAATCTGGTGGACCGGATGCTGGGCCCGCGCAAGCCGGTCGAACTGCAGCCGGTAAATGTACACACCATTACCGAGCGGGTAGCGCAGTTGATCGAGGCGGAGTGCAGCGGTGCATTGATTATCGAGCGCGACTACGACCCATCGATTCCGGACATTCCCGCCGACAGCGAGCAGCTGATCCAGGCGGTACTGAATATTGCCCGCAATGCCATGCAGGCGATTGCCGAGAGTATTGGCCTCAGCAAGGGCAGCTTGATGATCCGCACCCGGGTGCAGCGTCAGTTCACCATCGGTCGTCGCCACTGCTCGCTGGTGTGCCGCATCGATGTTGTGGATAACGGGCCGGGCATACCGGAGGACATCCGCGAACGCATTTTTTACCCGATGATTTCGGGACGCGCGGAGGGCACCGGACTGGGGCTGTCCCTCTCGCAGCACATTATTAACCAGCACCGCGGGCTCATTAAGTGCGAGAGCGAGCCCGGGCAAACCGAATTCCAGATTTATCTGCCGCTGGCATCGGAGTAGTCGCGACAGAACCCAATACGCACAGACGCATAGATTTTTGAATTAGAACGCAGGCCGGAAAATTATTATGAACAACCGTGTTTGGATCATTGATGACGACCGCTCCATCCGCTGGGTGCTCGAGCGCGCACTATCCCGCGCCGGCATTGACACGACCTGTTACGAGAATGGCGACCGGGCGCTGGATGACTTCTACAGTGAGTCGCCCGATGTTGTGATCAGCGATATCCGCATGCCGGGTTCCGACGGGTTTAAATTGCTGCAGCGCTTCCAGGCAGAGCGCCCCAACCTGCCCATCATCATCATGACCGCGCACTCGGATCTCGACAGCGCGGTTGCCGCTTATCAGGGCGGTGCGTTCGAATACCTGCCCAAGCCGTTTGATGTGGATGAGGCCGTGGCGGTAACCCGCCGCGCGCTGGCACTGGCTAACGAGCAGCAGCCGGAAGAGTCGGTGGTGATCGAAAATGGTACCGGCAATAAAGAGATTATTGGTGAAGCGCCGGCCATGCAGGAGGTGTTCCGCGCGATCGGCCGCCTGTCGCACTCGAACATCACGGTGTTAATCAATGGTGAGTCCGGTACCGGTAAAGAGCTGGTGGCGGCGGCACTGCACAACCACAGCCCACGCAAGAATCAGCCGTTTATTGCGCTGAATATGGCGGCGATTCCCAAGGACCTGATGGAATCCGAATTGTTCGGCCATGAAAAGGGCGCGTTCACTGGCGCCAGCGCACAGCGCGCCGGACGCTTCGAGCAGGCCAATGGCGGCACCCTGTTCCTGGATGAGATTGGCGATATGCCTGCGGAGACGCAGACCCGCCTGTTGCGGGTACTGGCCGATGGCGAGTTTTATCGCGTCGGTGGGCACACGCCGGTAAAAGTGGATGTGCGCATTATTGCCGCGACGCATCAGGATCTGGAGCGTCTGGTGGAACAGCACAAGTTCCGTGAGGATTTGTTCCACCGCCTCAATGTTATTCGTATTCATATCCCGCGACTCTCCGACCGCCGCGAAGATATTCCGCGCCTGGTACGCCACTTCTTCAATAGTGCCGCCAAGGACCTGGGTGTCGAGCCGAAAATCCTCACCGCGGAAACCGAAGAGTACCTGTCCGGGCTCGATTGGCCGGGTAACGTGCGTCAGCTGGAAAACACCTGCCGCTGGATCACGGTGATGGCTTCCGGGCGCGAAGTGCATATAGAGGATCTGCCGCCGGAACTGCACCAGCAGGGCGCCACCAGCGAAGCACCGCAGGACTGGCAAAAAGCGCTGCGCCTGTGGGCGGATCAGGCCCTGGCCACCGGCCAGCGCGAGATCCTCAGTGAGGCGGTGCCGGCGTTTGAGCGCGCACTGATCGAGATCGCCCTCAAGCATACCGCCGGCCGCAAACGCGATGCGGCAGAACTGCTGGGCTGGGGGCGCAACACGCTGACGCGCAAGCTGAAAGAGTTGGGGATGAACGGCGGCGAAGACTAACGCCGCTCCCTTTCCGGCAAACGAAATAGATCCAGGTCGCGCCCCGTATTCCCAGCGGGGCCGCTGGTCGCTATGCTAGCGTCACTGCCAGCGAGCTATCCTCAATTCCTTTCCACAAGATGTATCCAAAGCTATGAGTGAATTACCCAATTGCGTGAAGTGCAACTCCGCATACACCTATGAAGACCGCGGCCGGTTTGTGTGCCCGGAGTGCGGACATGAATGGAGCGCCGCAGATGCGTCAGATGATGAAACCCTGAATATTCGCGACGCCAACGGCAACGCGCTCGAGGATGGCGACACGGTGACGGTGATCAAGGATCTGAAGGTAAAGGGCTCGTCGCTGGTGGTTAAGGTGGGTACCAAGGTAAAGAACATTCGCCTGGTGGAAGGTGATCATGATATCGATTGCAAAATTGATGGGATCGGCGCCATGAAACTCAAGTCCGAGTTTGTCAAAAAGGCCTGATACTCGCGTGCTGTGTGTGCAGGGCGCATCGGAATGATCCAGACTTGAGAGTGGCTTACCGATTTCTGCCTGACTCAAGCGTAAATGTTCAACTTTCTCACCACATTACCGCTCTCAATTATCTACCTGATATCCGTGCTACTGATTCTGGTGGCGCTATCCTGTGGCTACCTGGTGGGGCACCGGTTAGCGCGACAGCGCGCGGATCAACAGGACAGCTCTATCGGCAGCGCCGTCGCAGCCATGCTCGGGTTGCTCGCGTTTATGCTCGCGCTCACATTCAATATGACCTCGGAGCGTTTTAGCGAGCGCAAGGCGTTGTTACTGGATGAGGTCAATGCCATCGAGACGACGTTTTTGCGCGCCGATTTTTTACCGGCCGCCGAGCGTGCGCAGGTGCGGGATCTACTTACAGAATACGCCGAGGTGCGTAGCACCGACCCGACCCGCCGCAGTATGGCGGAAACCTTTGAGGCAATGGCGCGCAGCGAAGAGATTCACGGCGCACTGTGGCAGCTGCTGGGCAGCAGTCAGGACAACGATGCAGTGAACGCAATACATGTAAGGGCGTTTTATGAGTCGTTGAACGAGGTGATTGACCTGCATGCCAAGCGGGTTCAGGTCGGATTGATTTACCAGATCCCCGGGGCCATCTGGGCGGCGCTGTATACCATCAGCGCGCTGGCGGTATTTGGGTTGGGGGTGCAGCTGGGGATCAATGCGCGGGGCTCCGCGCCAGTCGCGATCTCCCTGGCGCTTGCGTTTGCGCTGGTGATTTTGCTGATCGCCGACTTGGATCGGGCGGGTGAGGGCCTGCTGGTGGTTAATCAGGAGCCGATGCGCGCATTGGCAGAGCGCATGACCAACCAACGGCAATAGTGATTATTTGACGATGGTGAGTTGAATTTCGCCCACATTAAATCCCCACTTGCTGAGCTTGGATTCGGCGATGAGGATATTTGGTGCCACCAGATACATCCGGTCGTCGACGTTGAGATCGAGGGTGCGTCCCTTGTAGGGCACTTGCAGTACGTAGCGCATAAATACCGCATTGCCCGCGGTGCGCATGGTGGATTCGCCTACCACATCCTCTGCCGTGGCGGTGTAGGCACGCACCGGCCCTACCGAGGCTTGCGCATTGGGCACCATCACCCAGTTGCGATACTGAATCTCGCCGTCATCGAACTCGAATTTTTCCCGCAACACACCCCGCCCATCTTCCCAGCTGCCATTCAGTTCGGCGACGAACTTGCGGGTGACTGCGCCGCTGCGGTCTTTCACCACTCCATAGGCTTTCATCGGCCCGGAGAAAAACTCTTCGGCCACGAAGGGTGGCGTCTTATCCGCATAAGATTCGATACTCGGCGCACTGCAGCCGCTGATGGTCAGTAAAACTGTGAGGGGCAGGGCGAGCGCTTTAATCATCGTTTACCTCAGTTGCCATAGGACCTTCAGAGAGTGCCTGAGACTTTACGCTGAGACGCACAATCTGGATTGGTACGTTACCCATCCTTGTCAGGAGATCCGCTATTCACCGCTGTCTCGGGCAGCTGCGCAGTTTGCGGTGGTGACAGCGTACCGGCGTCATCAAGAAACTCCCGCATAAAAATTTGCCAGAACGCCATAAACAGCGCCGCCAGCAGAGGACCAATGGCGAAACCGCTGATCCCAAACATGATCAGGCCGCCAACGGTCGAAAACAGCACCATATAGTCCGGCAGCTTGGTGTCGCGCCCCACCAGGATTGGACGCAGAATATTGTCCACCAGACTGATGACCAGCGCTCCATACAGCATCAGTACGGTGGCCTTGATGGCATCTCCGGTTGCGTACAGATAGAGCGCGGCCGGAAACCAGATAATTGCCGCGCCCACCGCAGGCAGCAGAGACAGTACTGTCATCACCACACCCCACAGTAGTGGCGCCGGCAACCCCAGAGCCCAAAAGATAATGCCGCCCAGGGTGCCCTGAGTGACCGCTACAACGAGGTTACCCTTGATAGTCGCGCGGGTAACTTCGGCAAATTTCGCCAGCAGAAGTTTTTCGCGCTCGTCACCAAGCGGCAGCGCGCGAATCAGCAGGTCCACAAGGGTGTCGCCATCCCTAATCAGAAAAAAGGTGAGGTACAGCATCAAGCCCAGGCTGACAAAGAAATTCAGCGTATTCTGACCCAATGCCAGCGCATTCTTCGCGATTAGGCTGCCCAAGGTCATAAGACCTTCCAGCAGGCGCTCTTTCAGCTGCTGAAAATCCAACCCTATCCGTTCCATTGCTGTGTTAATACCGGGGAAAGCGCTGCGCACCTCTTCAACCTTTGCGCCGAGATTTACCTCACCGGACTGTACTTTCTGGTAAAGGTTCGCGACCTCGCTGATGAAGGAGCTGGCCACCAGTAACACGGGAATCACCACAACCACGAAACATAAGATCAGCGTCAACAGCGCGCTCATATTTCGCCAGTTGGGAAAGCGTTTACACAGGTACTTGTAAAATGGATAAAAAATAAGGGCAATCGCACATGCCCAGAAAATAGCAATAAAAAAGGGCCGCACCATAAGCAAGAAGGCAATGGTGACCAGAACCAGGGCGATAATAAATGAGCGTCTTTCCAGTATTTCCTGCACTGGTATTTCCCTATTGTTATTGATCGTGATCAATCGTGAACGACGATAGCTTATGAAAACAGATCACCATCCGCATTACCAGCGTCGATAACCACAGGTATCTACGTGGAAACGAATACCGCTGTAGATGCCCAGGCCCATGTTCCATTTGCGTCCCACCTTTCTATGAATACGACGCAATTTTGGCACCAGCTGTTTGCGGGTGTAGTCATCCTCGGGAATCATATCCAGGCCGCAAAAATGTAAGTGTTTACTGGTGCGCGCGCCGCCGGCCTTGGCGTTGTAGCTAGGCGTGCGCCAACCCGACAGCACAACTACAGGGCCAATAGTCGGGATAATGTAATCCTTCATCACCCGCAATGTGTCCACCATGGTTTCCCAGGCGTCTTCAGGTGGTATGGCGAATGGGGGCTCGCCAATTTTCTGCCAGTCGGTGCCCTGGCGCATCAACTCGTAAGGCGGCACAACTTCATCGACCTCGTTGAGCTTCAAAAAACGCTCGAGTTTTTCGAAGCGCGCGCGATTGTCCCCCTCTTCCAGAAAACGCTCAAACGCGGCACCAGAGGCTGCGGTATAGCCCTTGATGCGGAAGATCATTGGTACATCCGGGTCTATGATGACTGGTTCCGGTTCGATATGCGCAACCGGGCTCACGATGCGCTCTGCCAGTTCTTGGGCCTTTTCTGCCGTCAGTACCACCAGCACCAGTGAGGCGACCAGCAGCCCCGTGACGATCCAGATAACGCGTCGGCGTTCAATGTGAATATCGATGTATTCGTGATCGGCGCTTTCTTTGATATCCATAGGCGCTACTACTCAACCTCTGAACCATTGAAACGACTACCAGCGGCGAAATCCGCAGGTATCTATATGAAAACGCACACCGCTATAAAGGCCGAGCCCCATATTGCTGTCGCGGCCGAGACGCGTGTGCAGATTGGTTAACTCCTCGACCAACTCCTTGCGGCCAATATTCGAGCGCGGCACCAGATCCACGCCACAAAAACTCTTGTGCTTGCTCTTACTGGAGCCGCCGGCCTTGTGGTTGTAATCGTCGGTGCGAAACGCCGAGACGATATCCACAGGGCCGATAACGGGCACGACTTCGTCGCGAATCAGCTTCAGGGTCGCCACCATATTTGGCCAGTACTCTTCAGGGGGCATGGCGAAAGGGGGCTCTTTGATATCCAGCCAGTCGGAGCCCTGGCGCAACAGGTTCGGTATCTTGGTGGTATCACCCACACCGGACTGATTCAGGAAGTCGGAGAGCTGGCTCAGGGTCCGGCGGTTATTGCCCTCGCGCAGAAAGGCCTTGAGGCTGTCGTCGTCCGCTACCCGGTAGCCTTTGAGCTCGTAGTATGGCTTTTCCACCGCCTTGTACTGGAGGTAGAGCCGCAGGACCAGCAGCAGTGACAGCAGTAGCGCGACGATGCCCACAATCACCCACCAGTTGGTTTGCTGGTTGGCTGGTAGGTGCGCGTAGCGACGCTTGGCTTTGGAAAATGGATTGCCCAATGGCATTTGTGCTAACCGTAAGTGGGAACCGATGGCGGTCATTGCGCATAGCGTGCCGGCGCAAAAACCGTCCCTCTACTCACTATAGCTGCCGTGGCGTAAATGTTGCCCACAAAAAAAGGCGACCGGAATGGTCGCCTTTTTTTGTGCGGGTGGCGTCGTTTGGCGCTACCTGCATTGGGGGGTGCTGTCGCGGGCGGCTTTTACGCCTTGGGCCCGGCCGCCTTGACGTCATCGCTTACAGAGAACTTCTCGATGTTCTCGGCAAACAGGCCGGCCAGCTTGCTGGCGGCGGCGTCGTAGGCCGCCTGATCTGCCCAGGCGTTGCGCGGGTTCAGGTAGGATTTGTCCACACCCGGTACTTCGGTGGGGATCTCCAGGTTCATGATGTCCAGGTGCTCGGTTTGCGCATTCTCAAGCGCGCCGCTCTGGATTGCCGCAACCACGGCGCGGGTGACCGGAATCGGGAAGCGCTTGCCGTTGTCGCCGGAGCCACCGGTCCAGCCGGTGTTGACCAGATACACCTTGGAATCGAAGTCTTCGATTCGCTTCATCAGCAGGTCGGCGTATTCACGCGGTGCGCGCGGCATGAACGGTGCGCCGAAGCAGGTGGAGAAGGTGGGGTGAATACCCGCTTCTGCGCCCAGTTCGGTGGAGCCCACACGTGCGGTGTAGCCGGACAGGAAGTGGTAAGCCGCTGCTTCCTTGGACAGTACGGATACCGGAGGCAGTACGCCGGTGACGTCGCAGGTCAGGAAGATCACGTTTTTCGGCTCGCCGGCGCGGTTTTCCAGCTGGCGCATTTCCACGTGCTCCAGCGGGTAGGAGCAGCGGCCGTTTTCGGTCAGGCTGGTATCGTCGTAGTCCGGTACGCCGGCGTCGTCGGTCACCACGTTCTCGACGATGGCGCCAAAGCGGATGGCGTCCCAGATGACCGGCTCGTTCTTCTGGCTCAGGTTAATGGTCTTGGCGTAGCAGCCGCCTTCCATATTGAACACGCCGCCCTTGGCCCAGCCGTGCTCGTCGTCGCCGATCAGGTAGCGCGCCGGGTCGGCGGACAGGGTGGTCTTACCGGTGCCAGACAGGCCGAAGAACAGGCACACGTCGCCGTCTTCGCCCACGTTGGCGGCACAGTGCATTGGCATCACGTCTTTTTCCGGCAGCAGGAAATTCTGCACGGAGAACATGGCCTTCTTCATCTCACCGGCGTAGCGCATACCCGCCAGCAGTACCTTGCGCTGGGCGAAGTTGATGATCACACAGCCTTCGGAATTGGTGCCGTCGCGGCTCGGGTCACACTCGAAGTTGGCCGCGTGCAGGATGCGCCACTCTTCTTTGCCCTTGGGATTGTACTTTTCCGCGCGGATAAACATGTTGCGGCCGAACAGGTTGTGCCACGCGGTCTGGGTGGTGACGTTCACCGGGATATAGTGATTTTCGTCCTGGCCGACGTGCAGCTCCTGAACAAAGCTGTCGTGGCTGGAGACGAAGTCTTCGACACGGCTCCACAGAGCATCGAACTTGTCGGCGGGGAAGGGGCGGTTCACGTTGCCCCATTCGATGCTGTCGGCAGTAGAGGCTTCTTCTACCACGAAGCGGTCTGCGGGAGAACGGCCGGTGCGGGCGCCGGTCACTGCGAGCAGTGCGCCGGTGTGCGTAAGGTGACCCTCACCACGCTGCAGTGCCTGTTCGACTAATTGCGCTGCGGAGAGGTTGGAGAACGCCTGCACCGTCTCGTTTTGCTGTGCCATTCGCTTATTACCCATTGAAGTTGTATCAGTGAAATAAATAGTAGGGGGTGCCACCTGAGTTCGCGACCAACAGTCGTGGTTACGTTGTGCGACCGGCCGGCTGGCGCGCGCATTATTGCAAACTTCAAAATTTCTTCACAGGAACATCCGTATAAATTTTGAGCGAAAAACGGTTTATTTGGGGAAATTTTCGCGAAAATTTATTCAACACAGTGATGTAGTTTTTTTACTTCATAGTTTTGGAGAATATTGGGTGTTCTGTAGTTTTCACTACAAACAGGAGCGAAATACCGCCGGTAGATTGTGGTGATATGGCGGACACAAAAAACGCGCCTCGGGGGCGCGTTTGCGGAATTTTCTGCGCCGGCCCAGGTGCCGGCATAAATTAGATCAATGCAGGGTGTGCGGCGGTGCGTTGAACAGCTCTTCCACCTTGTCGTGATTGAACGTGTAGGTGCGATTGCAGAACTGGCAGTCAGCGGTGATTTCGCCACCCTGCTCTTCCAGCAGGCGGTATACATCCTCCGGGCCCATGGCGATCAGGGCGCGTGCGCTGCGTTCGGCGGAACAGCTGCACTTGAAGCGGATGTTGGTGGTGCCCAGCGTGGCGGGCTCCATCTGGTGGAACAGGCGGAACAGCAGTTCATCGTGGGGCACGCTGTGCAGCTCTTCGGCGGTGACCGTGGAGGCCAGCTGTACCCCGGTCTCCCAGGCGTCTTCGTTTTCCGTGGCACTGGCGGCGTTATTGCCTGGCAACACCTGCAGCATGATACCGCCCACGGTGTCGGTGCTGGTCTCGATCCAGAAGCGGGTCTGCAACTGCTCGGACTGGGTAAAGTAATCCTGCAGGCACTCCGCCAGGGTTTCCTTTTCCAGCGGTACAATGCCCTGGTAACGCTCGCCCTGCTGTGGGTCGACGGTGATCACCAAGGTACCGCGATTGCCCACCAGATCACGCAGGTTGGCATCTTCGGCAATTTCCGCACCTTCGGCCACGCGCGCCAGGCCGCGCACATCGCTCTGGTGGCTGCATTCCGCCACCAGCAGCGGCACATCGCCTTCGCCACGGGCCTGCAGCATCAGCATGCCCTCAAACTTGAGCGTGGTGGCGAGCAGGCAGGAGGCGGCAAGGAATTCGCCCAGCAGTTTTTGGACCGGCAGCGGTAGTTGGTTGTGCTCCAGTACCTCCCGGTAAGCCTCGGTAAGCGTGACCACCTGGCCCCGTATATCGTGCTTGGAGAAGATAAAGCGTTCCAACTGATCCGACATGATGTTTGCCTCGCTAGGTTTTGGGGGAGGCGATTTTAGGCGCTGCGTGCGCGAAATGCGATAAATGCCACCTTATTGTCACTATAGCCCTATGGTGACGGCGAAGAGCAGTGTGCTCTGTGAGGGGCGGCGCTTGGCGAAAGGTGGATTAGGAAAGAGGCTTAGAAAAGTGGCTTGGAAACGTTGCTTAGAAAAGTGGTTTGGATTGCAGCGTGAGTAATTTTGCCCAGCGCTGCCCGCTAGCCACAGTTTCTGCGAATTTGTGTTTCGAGCTTGCGCGCCTGCGCGACCCGCTCACGCTCACTGATGGTCGATTCGTTGCCATCGGCATCCACGAAGTACACCGGGCCTTTCAGAATCTTCAGCTGCTTGCGGGCGTAGTCGCAGGCTCTCTGTTGCGCACGCTGTTGCTTGGCTTTTTCGGCCTGCTTGCGCGCCGCGTATTCCTGGTCGATCTGGTTTTTGCGCGTGGTGTTGGGGAAGTCCTGACGTCTTGTGGGCTCGGCACTGTTGACCGGTTTGAGCTGACCTTCCAGCGACTCCGCCTCTGCCTCCGCCGGCGGGCGATCGCCAAAGTGCACCTTGCCGTCCTTGTCGACCCAGCGGTAAAGCTCACCGGCGCTTGCGGGGCTGGCGGTAAAAGCGCAAGCGGCAAGCACACATGGTGCAAGCCAGCGGGCGCAAAAGCTGAAATGCGTGTTCACGGCTCCTCCCTGAGGTGATTGCCACACTCAACCCCACTCTTTAACTCAAGACCGGGATGAGAGGTGCTTATTCTACCTGCCCCAGTTCTGCCGCGTCAGCTGCCGGTTCATCCGCGCCTTCTGCCAGTGCGCCGAACAGGCCGAGAGAGTGGCGTTCGGGAATCTGATAGGTCTGTAGAATCAGCGGCTGCTGTTCGCGGGCTGCGGCGGAATCCAGCACCATGCGGTAACCGGCGTTGTCTTTCAGCTCCACAAAGCCGTCTTTGCGGTTCTCCATCAGTTGCGCGAACTGCTGGAAGTCGTGAATTTTTTCACCGTTTACCGAGCCGATGATCCAGTTTTTCCAGTCGTGGTAACCCAGGTTTACCGGTGCCGGCAGCACCTTGAGCGCTACCACCAGTTCCTGCTGGTCCGGGCTGGACCACTGGTTGCGTGCATGCAGGTATTCGATGGGCGCCTTGGAATGCCAGTTGTTACCCCAGCGCTTGATCAGGTTCATATTCAGCGGCACAAACACCACGCCACCGTAGATGTAGTAGCGCGGGCGCTGGTCAAACTTCTCACCCTGCACCAGCGAGCGCGATGGCGGGGTGGCGGCGAGCGTGATTTCCTCGTCGAGGATTTCGCCGTCACGGGCAAAGCGCACCGGCAGCTCATCGCCCACGTGATACTGATCCACCGCGTAGTGGTAATTTGTGCGCTGGTGTTCGCGCCACTCAATGGTGCGGTCGGCGGCCACGTCAAAGCCGTCCACCTGCAGCAGCACATCGCCCGGCTGCAATACCTGTGCCGCAGGCGCATCTTCAAATACACGCACAACCAGTGCGCCTTCCTGGTCTGGGGCCAGCCCAGCAGCGGCTTTCATCGACGGGCTCTCGAGGCTCTGGGTCACCGCGCCCAATTCCGGGAAGCCCTGGTGCACACCGTCTTCGGCATCCTCCAGCACGTGACTGATCACACTGGGTGGCACGAAGTAGCCGAGGTTCTCGGCACCGGCGCTGTGATTGGTCTGCATCGCTACACCGACAATACGACCGCCGGAAATTACCGGGCCACCGCTGTTGCCGGGGTTGATGGCGGCATCGATCTGGCCGGCCATCAGGTAGCTTTCGGCGTGGGCGTAATACTGGTGCTCGACCCGAGACAGTACGCCGCGGGTGATGGACAGGGATTTGCCGCCGATGGGGTAGCCGTAAACCGTCACTTCTTCCTGCAGGTCCGGAAGCTTGCCAAGTGCCAGTGGACGGGTGTCGTCGAAGAAACTTACATCGTCCACCGTGAGCAGGGCGAGGTCGGCGTCGTGGGATACGAACTTGACCCGCGCGCGGAATTTTTGCGCGTCACCGTGGCGTTGCACCTGAATAAAACTGCCATTGGCGATGACGTGGGCATTGGTAAGGATTTGCTCACCGTCGATCACAGCGCCGGAACCAGACAGTTGCTGGGCGTTGAGCAGTGCCCAGGGATTGAAGTAGTCGGGGGCGGCGGCGGTGGTGTAGATCTTGATAATCGAGCGCTTGAGCTGCTCGCGTTCGCGGTTGTCCGCGTGGGCGATCTGGGAGAAGCAGAGAATCAGCAGGCAAAGAGTCAGCAGGTGTTTCATTGCGGCGTCGCGTATTGATTATTCATTAGTTTGGGGCAGTTTAGCACTTTGGCGGGTTTGTGCTCTGGCTGTGTTCGGTACGCTCTGATGGGCTCGCTGGACCTGTGTGGCGGCCAAGTCGCGGGTGGAGCTTTTCAGGACCGCTGTGAACCCATCCCTGGGCGCTGCGGCGCAAACTTCCTGTTTGCGACGCTCCTGAAAAGCTCCACCCGCGACTTGCCCTTCGCATTTCACATCTGTACTCAGTCCTGTGATTCTTGCAGGAACCTATGAATCTGCCGGCGTTGTTTTTTATTTGGCCGTTCATGCGAAATGGTCGCGTTATTCACTTTGCGGTCGGCGGCAAATTGCTCGCGCTTGGCAATACTTTCTTCCGTCTCGCGATACAGCGTTTGCGCGATGTCTGCGCCGCGACGTTGGTCCGAAAGTGCAATGACTTCCACCACGCGTTCATCCCAGCCCTGGCGAATGGTGAGCAAGGTGCCGGTGGTGATTTCCTTGCTGGCTTTTACCCGCTGGCCACCCGCATGTATCTTGCCGCCTTCAATAGCCTGCTTGGCGATACTTCGGGTCTTAAAAAAACGAGCGGCCCAGAGCCACTTATCAATACGAACTTTATCCATCAGCAATCAAATAAAAGAATCTACGAAGTAAAAAGGTCAGATGAGAAGGTCGTGCGCTGGGTGGCGTTTTTCAGGAGCGTCGCAAACAGGAAGTTTGCGCCGCAACGCCCAGGGATGGGTTTACAGTGGTCCTGAAAAACGCCACCCAGTGCGCGACCGCCACAGGGGGCGAGTCGAGAGCACTAACAAAGAAAAGCTAAGGCGCCCGAAGAATCTCATCAAAATCATGAATCGCGGGAAATTCGGAAATCTCCCGCGCAGGGCTCTTGCTGTCCGGCTGGCGAATACACAGCAAGTGCTCGATACCGTAATCCCGCGCCGCGCCCAACACATGCAGGTTGTCATCCACAAACAGGGTGCGTTCCGGGTTGAATGGTTGGCGCTCCTGCAGTGAATGCCAGAACAGCGTGCTTTCTTTCGCATGCCCCAGATCGTGGGACGAGACAATCTCATCCAGCCACTGAGCAATACCGGTAATGGCCAGCTTGTGACTCAAACCGTCCGGGTGTGCGTTGGTGACCAGTAAGGCGCGTTTGTTCATGGTGCGCAGGCTGCGCAGGAAATTGTCGGTGTGCGGGCGCAGGGTAATGCGGTCCTCGATCTCCCGGTAAATCGCCAGCACGTCCAGCTTCAGCACGTCCGACCAGTATTGCAGGCAGTACCAGTCCAGGGTGCCGCGCAACTCATCGGTCATTTCGATCACCAGCTGCTGCGCCTCGGAAACCGAGATGCCATTGGCCTCGGCATAGCGCAGCGGCAGGTGCTCCATCCAGAAATGATTGTCGTAATGCAGATCCAGCAGGGTGCCATCCATATCCAGCAGCACCGTATCGATCCGGCTCCAGTCCAGCATAACCAACCTATACCGCGGGCTGGCGCCCGCAATTGCACAAAAAATGGCCGGCTATTATGCCCTCAAGCCTGCCGTGCCGCCAAATCCGTGCGAACAAGCCCCATCACCAGCAGCGCCTGGGCACCGTAGTAGGTCAGCATGATCCACATACCCGCCATTGGTACCGGCTCCACAAAGCGGTCCAGCGCAATCAGTGCATCCGACACCATAAAGGTCACCGCACCAGCGAACAGCAAGGATGAGCCGCTGCGGTGCGCTGCCGCGGACAGGGCCATAAACACAATCGCCACAATGTAAAACGCCACCGGCATCGCCAGCTCGCCGGCTCCGGGCAACACCTGACGGGCCAGCAGCAGTGCCGCCAGTACCAGGGCTACACCGCGCAGCATAAAGCGTCGGCTGCCTAGCTGCGCGGCACGCAGGAAGTTACCGGCATAGGTGAGCTGGGCCAGCAGGAAGGCGCCCAGGCCAAATACAAAGTGATTGGCGAATGGCACCGCCAGCAGCACGTCGCCGGTGGCGGAGAACGCCAGCGCAATCAGGGTTAGGGTGCGGGTGAGGCCGGCCAGAGAGGTAGCTGCGATCCAGAACAGTGTGGCGATGGGCACTATCTTCAGTGCCGCCATCCACAGGGCTTCGATGCCCGCAGCGCGGAGCGCGATATACGCGAGGGCTGACACCGCGAACACCGCCAGAGGGGCGGGCTTATACGCAGTCGTTGATGGGGAAGTCATCGCTATTTCTGACATTGGAAGCTCCAGCTTTTTATATTTGGTGATTTGGGGAGTATTCTTGCCCGAGTATTGGCGAAATAGCTGTGTCGTACAATCCGGCAGGCAGTGACATTTTCGACCACCAGTCCACTTTTACTAAGACCATCACCTTTTATTGATTCAGGGAGCGACAGATGAAGGCAAATAACATCCTCGAAACCATTGGTAACACCCCCCACGTACGCATCAATCATCTGTTCCGTGACGATATCGAGGTGTGGATGAAGGTAGAGCGGTTTAACCCGGGCAGCAGCATCAAGGACCGTATCGCTCTGGGCATGATTGAAGATGCGGAGAAGTCCGGTGCGCTCAAGCCCGGTGGGGTGATCGTCGAACCCACTTCCGGCAATACCGGTATCGGCCTGGCCATGGTAGCTGCGGTGAAAGGCTATCGCCTGATCCTGACCATGCCAGAGTCCATGTCGGTGGAGCGTCGCAAGATTATGAAGGCCTTGGGCGCTGAGTTGGTGCTCACTCCCAAGGAAAACGGGATGCCCGGTGCCATCGCCAAGGCGGAAGAGATTCTCGCCGAACACGACAACAGCTGGATGCCCCAGCAGTTTACCAATCCCGCCAATGTGAGCGCACATCGCAACACCACGGCCCAGGAGATCCTTGCGGACTTCCCGGAGGGGCTGGACTACATGATTACCGGAGTCGGTACCGGTGGACATATCACTGGCTGCGCCGAGGTGATGAAAGCGTCGATGCCGGAGTTGAAAGTCTTCGCGGTAGAGCCGGAGAAATCCCAGGTGATCGCGGGCAAAGAAAAGGGCATGCACCGCCTGCAGGGCATTGGTGCGGGCTTTGTTCCGGAGGTGCTGAACCGCGAGGCGCTGGATGGCACCGTGCCGGTGAGTGAAGAAGACAGTTTCGAGATGGCGCGCCAGTGCGCCTTGAAGGAAGGCATCTTTGTCGGTATCTCTTCCGGTGCGTCGCTCGCCGCGGTGAAGCAAAAAGAGGCCGAACTGGCCCCGGGTAGCCGGGTATTGATCTTCAGCTACGACACCGGTGAGCGCTACCTGTCCATCGAAGACCTGTTCACCGCCTGATCGCTACCTCGACCTGATCACTACCTAAAAATGGGCCTCTCTCGTCGCCGCGGCCGGATCAAGCCACAAATCCTGCCGCGGCACACGTATAATCCCCGCTTACCTATTTTGGGCTGCCGACCACGTTCGTGGCGGTGGGGCTACCGGTATCACCACCTTCTCGTTGGCTGGTACAGCAACTGAATAATTTTGTATTGGGGGAATCATGGAAAACGTAGTGAGCAGGGAGCTGCTGGATAAGGTGATCGCGATCTCGGTTGAAGCCGGTGAAGCGATTCTGGAGGTGTACAACGCCAGTGGTGAACTGGAGGTGGACACCAAATCCGATGATTCCCCGGTGACCGCTGCCGATCTGGCGGCGCACAAGATTCTCGAACCGGCCCTGGCGCAGCTGTTGGACGGTGTGCCGGTGTTGTCCGAGGAGGGCGACATGCCGCCCTATGCGGAGCGCAGCCAGTGGGATCGCTACTGGATTATCGACCCGCTGGATGGCACCAAGGAATTTATCCGCCGCAACGGCGAGTTCACCGTGAACGTGGCACTGATTGAAAATGGCGAGCCGGTTCTGGGGGTGGTGCACGTGCCGGTGCTGGATATCACTTACGCCGGCGCCAAATCCTTAGGCGCGATCAAGCGCGATGCCAGCGGCGAGAAGTCCATCGCTGTGCGCACCATGCAGCCACGTTTGGATGACAAGCAGCCGATCGAAATCGTTGCCAGCCGCAGCCACGGCGCCGGCGCCGTGGATGCACTGCTGGAGCGTATTGAGGGCTCCCTGGGTGAGACTGGCCTGAAGAACATGGGCAGCTCACTCAAGCTGTGCCTGGTGGCCGAAGGTGCAGCGGACCTGTACCCGCGCCTGGCGCTGACCTGCGAGTGGGATACTGCCGCGGCGCAGGCCGTGGTGGAGGCCGCCGGCGGTATCGTGGTTGACGACAAATTCGAACTGCTGCGTTACAACCAGAAAGACGAGCTGCTGAACCCGTTCTTCTATGTGATCGGCGATAAGTCCTTTGCCTGGAAATCCCTGTTGCTGGGCGAATAATTACGCTGTTACGCCCTGTTGGCGGGGTAAATAGCCCCGCCAGCCCTACCCCTCCGGTGAAGCCCTTCATCTTGGTCTAGGCTTAAAGATGTATCTCGGCCACAGCTGTTGTTTTAAGCGACTTTGACTTAATTTCTGACATCGTGGTGGCCGGTTCCGTCCATTGGGTTGAACCGCAGGGTAAGCCATGACTAATTTTCGCAATACCCATGTAAACGTCAACGAAACAGAAACCAGGCATTTGCGTCAGCGCCTGCAAGTTGAAATTACCTGGCTGTCGCGCCAATTGCAGGACATGCAAAGCGCGGATCATTTACCCGATCATTCTTTACAACAAACCTACCGGGAAATGATCTTTTCCCGTCGCGCCTTACTTGGGCGAATTCCTCGTTAGCTTTCTCACTCTTGTTTGCACTCGTCGCACATTTATTTTCTTTGCAGAGAAAATTGCTCAATTCCGAATAATTGGGTCTACGCTTGATGGGATAAAAGCTAACTGAAACGAGAAAGCCCATGCGCTACCCGGTTGTGGTACACAATATCGAGTTTGCCGGCTACGGCGCCATCGCGCCGGATTTGCCCCACTGCCATTGCCACGGTGACACTCTGGAACTCACGCTACAGAAAATGGCGGAGACCATCGTTGCGCGGCTTGACGACTTGCATGCTGCCGGTGATGTACCGCCAACCCCCGGCGACCTGGAAGCGCTGCGTAAAAACCCCGCGTTCACCGGTGGTATCTGGGCGATCATCGACATAGAGCAGAACGCGTTCAGTTCCCGTAACTAGCAACTCCGATAAGCCCGAATTTTCACGCCAGGATCTTTGAATCAAAAAAGGATGTTTTGATTCGATGCTCTCAAACAGGGAAGTCAAATAATGAAAACTTTGGTATTTCTTCTCGCGCTGTTCGCTTCCAGCACCGCGTTGGCGCAATGGAATAACCCTATCGACGGCTACTGCAATGGTGAATACTTCATCGTCGGCAGTATTGGATTGGGTGCCGGTGAACTGCAGATTAATGACGAACAGGATTTCGCCGGATACGCGAGCATTGGTGTAACCCCTGCCGCGGGTATCTGGCAGGTTGAATTACGCTATACCGGATTCGACGATGGCAGCGTAAACATCGATCAGTGGGGAATTGGCGCCAAGGTCGACTTCACCGTGACCTGCGATATCCAGTGCCTTTATTGGATGATCGGCTGGAACTATGGCGAGTTCGATGTAGATAACATCCAGCGCGATGGGTTTATTTACGAAATCAACAACGATTACGACGACGATTACTGGAATGCGGGCGTCGGCTATCGCTACAAATGGACGCAGGATTTCGATACCTCCATCGAGTACATGTACAACGATGTAGACACACGCTTTTACTTCTTTGACGGGGTGAATGATGTGCGCTTCGACCTGGGGCACTTGCGTACACTCACGCTTAATTTCAGTTACCGCTTCTGACAAAAAATGGGGTGCGTCACATCCGTGATCTGCCCCGAATCCTTTTCCCTACTCCCTATTTTCTACAGCTTGCCGCTACGTTTGAGTTGCCAGTAGCTTTCCACAAGTGAGGTGTGCATATCTCTCGGCAAGGCGTCGGCGAGAATGGTATTACGCGCCCGCAGTTGCTGCAGCAATCGCTCGCGGCGCTGAATCAAGTCACGCCCTGCACAGTGCATCAAAGCATCGTCAAAATTCGCTATCGGTTTTTGCAATAGTGCGTCCAGGGAACCTTCGCGTAAGCTCGCTACCATCACCAGGTGGTGGCGGGAGAGCTGCTGCACTGCGGCACTCAGGTCTGCACTGTCTTCATCCCTCACGTTCGTTAGTAAAATGACCAGTGCACGTCGCTGCTGTCTGGCAAGTAATTGCTCTGCAGCTGCAGAGTAATCACTGTGGGCAGTACCGGAATGAATATCGTAAACGTGGTTGAGCAGTAAATTGATCGCACCCTCGCCCTTCACCGGCGGCAAGCGACTTTGGTTGCCAGCGAAGCATTGGAGGCCAACCGCATCGCCCTGGCGAATGGCTACATAAGCCGACAGCAACATGGCATTGAGTGCGTGATCGAAATGGCTGAGGTCGCCATCATGGGTGCGCATGCGACGCCCGCAGTCCAGTAGAAAAATGATTTCCTGGTCGCGCTCATCCTGATATTCCCGGCTGATCAATTTCTGCATGCGCGCACTTGCGCGCCAATCGACCTGCCGCTGACTATCGCCCCGGCGATACTCCCGCAACTGCCGGAAGTCCAGACCCTCACCACGGCGTTGATGTTGAATAACACCAAGTTGGCGCAGGGTCTGCTCTGTGGACAGGGACTGCAGAGAAGAGATGCCGAGAAAATTCGGGTAAACCCGCGCACTTTGGGGCTGGCCGAGGCGGACATGTTTTTGCCACAGAGCCCATGGCGAACTGACTAGTGCTTCCAGTTGCCCGAACTCCGCCTGACCTCGACGAATGGGTTGTACGAGGTAGTGAGTTTCCAGTTGCTGATCTGGATGCAACTGAATATGTAGCGGCAGCTTGTGACCGCGTAATTGCGCAGGTAGTTGGTCGGATAAAATAAAGGTCAGGCTGCGATCGCTTTGGTTGTGTAGCTGAAGGTGTATTGGCTGCTCAACACCCAGGGCCAGGTTGCCAGGTAAAGTACGTTTGCCGGTCAGGCCATGGACGGTACTGCCGGTAATAAAGTCGAGCGCAGCGGCTAGTAACAAAACGGCGAGCAACAGCCACCAGGCCTTCGACAAAAGTGCGGCTAACTCCGGCTGTAGTATGTGTGCACCACTTACGAGGAGCGCACTACCACACCCAATGAGTAAAAGCCGCATCAACCGTGGCGATGGTCTCACAGCCGAGGCGCCTCGACGGTCTCGATGATTTGTGCCAGTACCGTATCGGCCGTTTCACCATCAATTTCCATATCTGGTGACACGGCTACGCGATGGCGCATCACCGGAATGGCCATCGACTTGATATCGTCTGGCAGAACAAACTCTCGCCCTGCCAGTAATGCATGGGCTCTTGCGGCCTGAATTAAGCCGATACTCGCGCGGGGCCCGGCACTGCGACGCAGCTGGGAAGACACGCGGGTCGCGCGTACCAGGCGTACGGCATAGCTCAACACTTCTTGGTCCACCTGCACCTGTGGTACCAGCTGCTGCAGATGTTGTAGCCCGGCGACATCAAGAACTGGCTGCAGGTTGCTCGTGAGCTGGGCCTCGATATGCCCCGCGCTGGCCGCTGCGGCCAGCTGCTCTTCTGCTTCCTGAGAGGGGAAATCAATGATTACCTTGAGCAGGAAGCGGTCAAGCTCTGCCTCGGGCAATGGGTAGGTACCTTCCTGCTCCACCGGGTTTTGTGTCGCCAGTACCATAAAAGGGCTGGGAGTTTTGTGGGTTTCCCCGTCGATGGTGACCTGCTGCTCCTGCATGACTTCCAGCAACGCCGCCTGCGTTTTCGCGGGGGCCCGGTTAATTTCATCCGCCAATAACAGGTTGGTGAACACCGGTCCGCGCCGTACTTCGAAGCGACTCTCCGCCATGTGATAGATCGCGTGCCCGGTGACATCCGCCGGCATCAAATCCGGTGTGAATTGTATGCGACGGAATTCGCCGCCAAATCCTTGTGACAGGCTGCGTACTAACAGCGTTTTGCCAAGCCCCGGTACGCCCTCCAGCAGGACATGTCCGTTGGCCAGGAGTGCCGTCAGTACCTGATCGACGACGGCCTGCTGGCCAATGACTACCTTGTTCACTCGCGCGCGGAGTTCGTCAGCAAGCGAACTTGCCTGTTGCCATGGCGAGTCTGTGATTTCCGATGCGGCGGCAGTCTCGTCGGAAAGTGTTGTCTGGTCCAGGGTGGATTCGCTCATAAGGCGTCCTCAATGATCTGAAGGCTGCGCATGCACGCGGTAAACATTTCTTCACTGTGGGGAGCAGGCCCCCACAAGGCTGTGATAATTTCAGCGGTAGTTAACCCGGTACGCTCGGCAAGTGACTGACCGACTTCGGCTTGTCGATCCTCTGTGAGAGGCCTGGGCGCATGAGGTAGTATTTTTCCGAGAAGCTGCGATCGGACCTTTTCGAACTGTTTCCGGGCGGAGTCCTCACGCCAGTAGAAATATCCACATGCGCGCACATGCTCCAGCAGCGAGCGACGCACTGACGCGCCCTCTGGATCCCGCGGGCCGAAGCGACGGCTGCGGTTGGCAATCCAGGCAAGTAATACAAGCCCCCCGGCAGTGAAAAATTCCAGCCAGTAGCGTCGAATTAATTCACCGAAGCCAAGAAAATGAGGGTGGGTGATCATCACCAGGTTCTTGTGGCCGACGAGATGTGCCAGGAAAAACCCGTGGTCGAATTCACCAATGCGTCGATTTTGCCACAGGCCACTGTCGGCCATCAGTGTGATCCGGCCGTGGCCGTACTCGAAAAATACCAGAGGTGACTGATGGTGCAGCAGGTCGCTGTCATAGCCGGCGATATCGCCCGGTTGCGCTAACACCTGGTCAGTGTGCAGGGTTGGATCTTGAAAAGTGACCCAGTGTAGCAACCCACCCTGCACATCCACTTCATCGCCCTGGGCCATCATCGCGTGGCTTAGCAGCAACTCTGGATCAAAATACAGGGAGTAACTGGTACCGCCATCACTGGTCAGATTAATCAGTCGTTCGGGATCGACTTCAGGGTTGCGCTTATCCTCGGTAACTGCATCTTGCGCCGCTTCTACCCCGTCCCCGATGGGCGCAGTGTCTGACTTTTGGTTCTTCGATTTCTCGGCAAGCTTGCGGTTGTGGTCGCGCATTAATTCGCTGACCGTTTTCTCTTGCAGTGTCTTCGCTTCATCACCAAAAACTTCACGCAAGCGCCAGTTGAAATAAAGGTCGGTATCCCCGTGCGTAACTTCCAGTCCGAGTAGATCAAGCAGTAAATTACGCTCGCCGTCGGTGGTAAGCTGGTTGCTCACAACGATCGCCTGGCCACCTCGCTCGACCCATTCAAGCAATTCCCAGAGCCGTTGCTCGTTGTAGATCAGGTTGCTATTTGCGAGAAACAGGACATCGTTGTCGTTGAGCGCCGGAAGAACGGCAATATTGTCTGCCTGCCGATGCGGAATGCCGATGCGATCAAGAAATTTCTCTGCAGCAAGGTAGGGGTTGCGACGTGCCTCAGTGCCGAATCCGCGATCCACTTCCTCTGAGTAGTACTCAAAAAAGTACAGGAACGCCGCTGCGCAAATGCCTAATATCAGCAGTGTCCACAGCAGGGCAGCACGGGCAAAACCACGGGAACCTTTCATATGGGTGCTCATGCTTGCCCCCCCTGTGCATCACTGTCTGTCGGCGTGGCAGAAAAACTGCTGTGCCAGTCACGGCAAAGTGATTCGAGCAGCGGGGTTGCTGGAGCGCGGTGGGCGTAGGCCTGATGTTGCCAAACCTGCGTTAGGCGGCTGAAAAGTTGTACCAGTTTGGGTGTGATTTGCTTGTTGAGCCCTGATTCTTCATATACCAGTCGCGCACATTCCGCCTCTGTATGATGATCCTGGAAGGGGCAGTCATACCGATTAATAAGATGCGCCAGGCTCGCGCGATAGAGCAGGCTTATGGCTTCTCGTTGCTGGCCCCGCTCCCACAACGTTAATACCTCTGCGGTGACATCTTCCGGCAAACTGTCACCGCGGACATCCAGTCCAAACAGTGTTTCCGGCCGCTGCGCCGGTGCATGGTCTGTGCGTGTGCGCAACCCCAGTGCCTGGCGAATGTAGTTGCGGCAATGCCATACCAACCAGGCAACCAATGCCAGGGCGAGGGCCCAGAGAATAACTTCGACGATACCCGCGAGCAGCGGGATCCAGGAGGCCTCGGTCTCTTCGCTTTCTTCGTCCCACCCCAGCCCCTCGAGCCACTCAATGATTGCGATGAGCCATTCGGGAAAACGGTACTTGCGTTCCTCGAAATCCTTGAGTCGCCAGCCGCGCACGGTTTCTTTTTCGTGGAATGCGTCATCCGACATGACTGCATCGATCTGTTCCTCTGCTTGCGCTGGTGTTACCACATCGGCCAGAGCTGACTGTGGCATGGCAAGGGGTACACAAAGGATGAGCGCGAACAGGCAGCTCAGGGTGGTGTTTACTGGCGAAGACTTGCGCGGTGTCTGCGCTGGATCATTGTTTTCTTGTCGTGAATGGTTTCGGCTACCGCGCTTTGATGTGAATCGCTCACGCAGCTTACGGAACTGGATTTCCACATCCCAGGCCTCGAGGTCAACCCTGCGCCCGATGTACAGCATAAAGCCACCGCAAACATAAAAGGGTGCTACTACAGCCATGACCAGAATGCTGGCGCCGTTGGCGAGCCACATGAAGAGCTGGTTGTCGCCTTGCATCAATGGCAGCCAATCTACTTCAATCTGCTCCGGCAGCATCATATACACTAGCGCCCACAGGCCAACGCTCAAAATCAGCTCTACATGGGCACCGACAATATGTAGCCAGCTGGCAGTACCTGCGGTTTGTCGATGCAGGAGCGACTGGCGCGCGGTGCGCGCAGGACCTTTGGCTTGTTCGAGCACGGTGAGCGGCAAATCAAAGCTGCGGGTGAAGTTCAGCCGGCGCCAGCTGATCCATGACAGGGCGTCATGGCGGTTTGCGCGGAAAAACAACTTCAGCGCCTCCGGGTAGCTATCCCGTTGTGCAAACAACTGCCGGCTGGCCAACAGCAAAGGCAGGCGTTCAAACATCGGTTTTAGCCACCAGACAACCAGCAGGGCCAGATTTGGCCTGTCGGGAAAGATCAGCAACAGCAGCGAGAATACAGCTGCGGCAGGTATGAGCCACAGTGTCGCCAAGAGCAACCAGTGACGCCGTGCCAGTAATATGCCGAGATCGACCGATTCCCAGTTACTGCGTTGCCTGGCATGTACCACCAGTTGGTTTAGGTTCACCGCACAACCTCGCGGGAATCTGTGTGGGTGCCTCGTCCAGCGAGCACACAGTAACTGATCACCAACAACCAGAACAGCGCACCGACTGCCAGTTTCACTTCCATGCTAACCGTGGTGCTGGAGGACCAGAATGCCTCCAGGAAAGCGGCGATAACGAGCATTAGAAACGTACCGTACATGATCTTCATCGCATTACGTCCCGCCTGCTGCAACGCTGCCCGTCGACTGATATTACCCGGGTTGACCAGCGAGTGGCCAAGCATCAGGCCGGCGGCACCGGCAAATACGATAGCAGTCAGTTCAAAAGCACCATGGCCGATAACGAAGGGATAAAAAGTTACCGCAAATCCGACCCGGGTAAGTTGACCAAAAACTGCGCCCAGAAATACGCCGTTGAAGACCAGGAAAAATATTGATCCGAGGCCAAAGACAATACCCGAGGCAAAAGTACGAAAGGCAATTCCAATATTATTCTTGATGTAATAACCAAACATCAGCAAGTCAGAATCCGAGCCGCGTTCGCGACCCAGCACCCGGTTGGCGGGGTCGTACATGGCTTCGATCTGCAGTACCTGCTCCGGTGACATGACTGCGTAAATCAGTGCATCGTTCCAGTAGCAGCCCAGCCCCATAACCAGTGCCGGAGCCAAGAACAGGCCGCAGGCGAGCCATACAAAACGTGCCTGCTCCCGCAAGGCGCATGGAAAACCACGAATAATAAAGTCCAGCCAGCGGTTTTTGCTGATCGACTGTTGCTGGTAGACACGTTGATGACAGGCCATCACCAGTTGATTCAGTCGCGTTACCAGGTAGCTGGTATATTGACGTTCCTTGGCCATTGCCAGCTGTTGGCAGAGGTCACGATAGGCAACTGGCAAATCGAATTGTTGCGTGGAATTATCTGCTGAAGCCTGTGTTTGCGGGATCGTATTTTTTTCGTAGCCCGCAAGATAGTTTTCAATGCGTGCCCACGATGGGCTGTAGCGTTCCTCAAAGTCTTTCTGCTTCATGGCGCTACGCCTTTATCCCGAGTGTCAGCCCCTGCACCGGTCGCTGGCTTCTGGCGGGTACCGAGTAACCAACGGCCGACACCGTGCAAATAGCGAATACTCGCCTCTCCGCGATGCCCCGTGATTGGCTCTAATATTTCGGCAAGCTCTTGTTGGCGTCCTTTACTGAGGGCGGTGCTACGCTCTGTAAGGCTGATAATCGCCTGCTGGTCTTGCAGCTTCAGACCTTTGGGTGGGGGAGCGGGTGGCACTTGTGGGAGTGCGACTGGATTTGATTCTTCCTGTCGATAGATAACCAGCGTGCCGGCAGCGTAGTCGCCAAGACGCTGGAAGTATCGGCTGGCACTCATACTGATCATTCCGGCGCAGTATCCAAAAGGGAGAAAATCCGCAAAACGGAGTAGATTGCGCATAATGGATGCGCCCCAGGAGACGGGTGTCAGGTTGTCATTGACAACAGCGAGCGAAAACGCACGTTTTCCCGGGGTTTGCCCACCGCGGAACATTTCAAAAAAAACCGGATAAAACCATTCCAGAATAAACGACCCGAGCAGCCAGAAGCCTACACCGGCCTTACCGGCGAAGGTGAGTGCAATCCCCAGGATGACGAGAATAAGTGTGCGGTATAAAAGATCTACCGCATAGGCAAGTATGCGTGGAACCGGGCCTGCCACCTGTACGCTCAAGTCGATACCTTCCGGCGTTTCGATTTGATACAGGGTGTCGAGCGGTGTTTCCGCATCAGAACGGTCAGTAGAGCGGGCTGTAGAGGAGTGCATTGGTCGCTACAAAGTAAACGCTTGAGGCAGATCCGGCGGCACCTCGTGCGCCGCCGGAACTTCGGAAATTAGATTTCCGGATTGGCCTCGTGACCACCAAACATGTTGCGATACAGGATGCCGTAAGCGATCCCCAGGGTTGGGATAGCCCAGATCAGACCGATCAACAGCGCCAGGAAACCGGCGAGATACAGCAGGCCGAGGACGATCATAAAGCCAAAGATCGGGAACCAGTGCTTGGTCACCGCTTTACGGGAAACTTCCAATGCCTGCCATGCGCCCAGGTTCTTATCTACGATCAGTGGCATCATCAGGATGTAGCCAATCATCAGGTAGATACCGGGCAGGATGAGAAGGATAAAGCCAAGTACTACAAGGACGTACATGAGGATCATGCCCACAGCCAGTGGCAATGTCTTGTCGAAGTGAGCGAACACTTCGGTGCCTGAGACCTGCTCGTCGCGTGCGATCTTGATACCAATCATCATCAGGCCTGCGCCTAATGGCGCCGATGCGGCAACAATAATTACCTGTGAAAGGATCGCGCCGAACCCTTGATTCATTTCCGGATTAGTCATGGACTGGCCGGTGATCAGGTTGGCGATCACGGTAATGGCGACGTAAGCAACGAAATACAGCAATACGCCGAGCCAGACAGTACCTTTACGACCACTGGTTTTGGCCCAGGCTTCGCTCAAGGTCTCGCCAATGGCCACCTGATAATCCCCAGCGAGTGCTTTGGGGATGGAGCCTTCGCCACCACTGGGCTCATGGTCCCCTGACAGGTCAGCTTGTGGTGCGTTATAGATATCACTCATGGTCGATATTCCTTAATCCAACAATTTTTGTCATTTTTATTGGCCGGCGAACACAGTTCCGTGTTTTTACCCCTTGCCGGCGGAGCGGTGAGCAACAATAACACAGGATTGGCGCCGTAATCTTACTTTGCCTCGCATTTGTAAGCGCCTGTAATTCAGCTGCACACAGCGCTAATATGGATGGACTACAGACTCGAATCTTGCGAGGGTTCATGCCCAATGGGGAAATGGTTACTGCGTAGCCTGTTGCTACTATCTGTCTTGATCATGTTTTATGTGGCCCTCCCCTGGTATTCCGCACACCAGCTTATTGAGGCCGCGCAGAACGAAGATGTCGCCAGGCTCGAACGCTATGTGGATTTTCCCCAGTTACGCGGCAATATCCGCGGGCGGCTGCAGGATGAAATTCGTGAATCGATCAGTGATGACTTACCTCCGGCACTTGGCGATTTGTTTAAGGCCGGCGCGGATCTGTTTGTTGGGCCGCTACTGGAGCGGTTGATCAGCCCAGAAGGTATCGTGCAACTTGTCCAGGGGCAGAAAGACTGGCGCGAGTTCGAGCGAGAGCTGAGTGGAATGGGTGAGCATCGTGTTGCTGCGCCATCCGCCAGTCAACGCCGTGGGCCGACAGAAGAAAGCGCAGAGACAGATTCAGGCCGCGGTCATCACTGGCGGTTACAACACTGGTACTTTACCGGTATGAATACAGTCGAAGTGGTGTGCGGCAATCGCGATGACTTTGACCGCGTGTTACTGCGTTTGCAACGGAGCGGGCTGCGCTGGCAACTGGTCGATATTGAACTGATAGACGAAGTACCCGGTGGAGAATAACCATGGCTATTGCTCTGGAAATGCACGAGTCGTTGAACGTTTTTGGTGATCCTTTAGTGCCTTGCAGCACGAACCCGTTAACTGGATTTTTCCGCGACGGCTGCTGCAACACCAATGATCAGGATCTGGGTTCGCACACGGTATGCGTCGAAGTGACGAAAGAATTCCTGACGTTTTCCGCGGAACGCGGCAACGACCTGAGCACACCGGTGGAGGAATTTGGTTTTCCGGGGCTAAATCCAGGGGATCGCTGGTGCTTGTGTGCGGCCCGCTGGCTGGAAGCGCAGAAAGTGGAAATGGCACCGCGTGTATTTTTGCAGCGCACGCACGTAAAGGCGCTGGAAATCGTGCCAATGGAGGTGCTGCGTCAGTACGCGGTCGACTTGAATTAATCGTCGGGGCCAGCCTGGTGAGCCGCGGCAAGCACAATCATTGCCCAACGCAACGCCAGACGAGCGGCGTGAAATGGGTGGCTTAAGGAATGTGCGAGAAGAGCGTCAACGAAAGGTGACGATGCGAGAAAAAAGTGCTCTGAAGTAAGCCGTCCGGGCCTACCCAGAGCCAGCCTTGCGGCTGTAACCAACTCACAGGATGAAAATTTGTTGGTGAGCGCGAAGTCCCTATCTTGGCCGCCGTTAATGCCGGCGTGCGGTCTGCTCAGAATTCAGCATGCGCCCATTCGCGGTGCCGGGCAATAGCCCATTCGGATCTATTTGCTGCAGTTTGCCCTTCTCTGAATCCGTCTCGGCCTATATCAGGCCTTCGTTAAGACACTTCGAAACCAACTGTCCTGTCGTCTTGCAGCCGGATTTTTTTAGGATGTTTTTGCGGTGGTTTTTTACCGTATGCGCAGAAATTCCCAGTAACTCGCCGATGACAGCGCTTGTCTTTCCCTCCGCAAGCAGTTCCACAATTTCCAGTTCCCGCCGAGTGAAAAGTGATGGGGTGGCGAGGAAATGGTCAGGATTGTTGAAAACGTCAATATTGCGGTAGTTTTCCCCGCCATGCAGATTCAGCAGTGAAAGCTTGCGGCTGCCGTGCTGGGCAAGGTGACTGATGTCGGTGTGAATTCCCAGCGTACGGGCGATACCAAATTGTTTGTTGGTATCGAGGATGATGGTCTGGTGATTGAACAGTCTGTAACTGCCGTCGGCAACGCGCAGTCGGCCACTATAGGATATTTTAAATTCCTTGGCCCGCGCCATGCCGAGCTGGTTTTTTAATATGGCGAATGCGGTTTCTTGGGCCTTGGCGACAAACGGAATATCTTCCGGGTGTCCCCGGTCAAGCAATGATTCGATCGTTGTGTGTTCCGCGTCTAACCCCAGAATCGATTCGATTTCTCGGCTAACCAGCATGGGCTTGTCGAGATTGAGAAAATCCAGCACATAGTAATAACAGGGACCGCTGCTAAAGCAGGCGCTGATAAAACGATCCAGCTCAAGTCTCTGCTGCACCACATCCCGCCGGGCGAAAAGATCCGGAACCTTCCGCCAGGCAGGGTAGGTCGATTCCCTCAATTCATCCAATTCCTTTGGAGGAAGCTTGACGGGGAGATCCATCAAATCACGCCTTCGCCCACACAATTCGCCAGTAGCTGACTCATGTTCTGGCAGCCGGCCTTTTTCAGAATACGCTTGCGGTGGTTCTTAATGGTGTATTCCGATAACGACAGGGCTTCACCAATCTGGGCACTGGTGAGTCCTTTTGAAACCAGTCGGATCACCGACAACTCGCGTTCGGTAAAGCTTGGTCGATTGGACTGTTCTGCCTTGGAGTAGTTGTCCACTTCCAGATTGATGAAGGAGGGCTCGCCGTCCATGCCAATCAGGGACAGGCGATAGTTATTTTTCGTCGTCAGGTGGGAAATATCCGTATGTACATTCAGTGCTTTACTGATCCGTCCATGGCTGTCCGTATCCAAAACCAAAGACTGATGATTGAACAGTCGGTACTCGCCACCTTTTGCCCGAAAACGGAAACAGTAGGACACTTTATAGCTGGTGACCTTATCCATACCAATACGCTCTTGCAGCAAGCGTATGGCAGTGGCCTCGGCGCTGGCGACAAAATCCATATCTTCTGGATGAATCTGGTCCAGGATCGATTGGAAGGTCATGTCGCCGATTTTGAGGTCGTGGACCTGTTCCACCAGCGGGCTTACATACACCAGCTCCTGGTCGAACAGATCAAACACGTAATGGTAATGGGGGCCATTGCTGAACACGCGCCCGACGAGTTCGTCTACCGGTACCCGGCTCAGGTCGGTCTTACCCTTGGCGAACACATTATCGCTCTGCTCCCAGACTTCGGTGAGCATGCCCGTATCGGGTGCTTTTTCTTTTTCTTCTGTGGCCATTGTGGCTGTCCCTTTTACCTTCCCGCTAAACATCCCAACGGAATCAACGTATGGCCTGTGGTATTCCCGACAAAATTACCTACTGCAACGGGCGGCCAATCCAAGTTTATATTGTGAACGTCGTCACAGTTCTGGTGGGACACTTGTACCAGAACCTGCTCGTTTCTTGCAATCCTAATTGCTACTTAGGGCAGAAAAAACACTCTGAACTGTCAAAAAATACAGGAAAGTATGGACGGGCTCTGATGCTGAATCGAAAAAAGTCGAGGTAGTGACCGACTAAAGAGCAGAAGATGCAGGAAGTGCCAGTAAGCCCGCTGATCAAGATTGGAACAGGAGCTCACCGGCGATAGCAATTTTAAATGCTTAAGAAGGCAGGAAGTCGATGGAGTAGTTGAGGGTGGATTTTTCCACGTTGGCGGAGCCGAAATTGATCAGGCGAATGCGCGCGAGCAACTTGCGCTCCAGATCCGCGTTCTCCAGCTCACTGCTCACCAGCGTTACCGCTGAAATAACCCCGTTGGGCTCGATCACCAGCTTCACGGTAACCTTGCCCGCCAACGTCGGATCGCGGCGGAGGGCGCGGTTGTAGATCGCAAAGATCGCGCCCTTGTTGGCTTCCATAACCTGGCGGATGGACTCCTCACCGCGCGAGCCGCGTTCACGACGCGCCTGTTTGCCGCTGGACTCGGCCGCCGCAGTCGCTTCCGCCACTTCCACCTGGGTAGTTTCGCGGCCAGACAGTGCGGAACCGCCGGTATTGCGGCTGAGCTGTCCGGTATTGATACCGCCGCTGGCCGTCTTCGATTTATCGCTGATCATCGAGCGATCAATCTTCTGCGCATTGGCTGCGCCGCTCGCCAGGGAGTTGGCGTTGGCCACCTGGGATACGTCGAGACTATCGCGCATATCCATCAGGTCGTCCTGCAGCTGCATGAGGCCGCTGTTTGCCGCCTTTTCCCGCGCCTTGGCAACCTCTGCTGCCGGGGCCTTTTCACTCAGGGGTTTCGGCTTAACGGTCTTGATCGGTTTTGGCTTGGGTTTTTCCACCGGTTTGGGTTTTTCTTTTTTAACTTCCTTGGGCTTCTCAACCTTTTTCTCTACCGGCTTTGGCTTGGGCTTTTCCACCGGCTTTGGTAGCTCTTTTTTCTCGAGGATAACCCGTGCCAACTGCGGTGGCAGCTGTTCTTTTTGCTCACGGGTCAGTTCCGGGGCCGGAATAAACGTGAACAGCGCACCGAGTACCGCGAACGCGATAAAACCGGAGCGCAGGAACTTGCCAAATCGCTGGTCTTCCTCTTCTGTGGAGGCCCAGGGGAGTTTCGAGTTGTAGTAGTGCCACGGCATTAAAGCCGCGCGGCCGCTTGCTGGGGAGGCTGGTGTCATCTGCATGCCTCCTTACTGGCCAGCGGCGGGTGCCGCCGGGTCCTGCGGTGCTGTCTGGGTAACCGCCAGATCGATATCCCGGTAGTCTGCCGCCGCACAGGTGTTCATGATCTGCTTTAACAGCGCATAGGGAACCTCTTCGTCACCCATGATGGTCACCGGGCGCCCCAGCTCCTTTTTCTCTTCCGGCAGGGGTTCCGCGCGGCTGGCGAGGTACTTCAGCTCGTTCAGCAGTGGTTCGATCTGCTCCTGGTCTGCGGAGATGTCCGCAACCATGGCAATCATACGGTTGCCTACCATCAGCTGGTCGCCATTCACGCGCACTACCGTGGTGGTTTCCGGCTTCTGGGTGGAGGTGGATTCCGGCAGTTTGATGGTCTTGTCCGTCTGCAGTACTTCCACATCGGAGGAGTTCACCAGCAGGAAAAATACCAGGATGGTGAAGATATCCATCAGGGATACCAGATTCAGTTTTGTTTCTTTATGCCGGCGCTGTTTGCGCCCTTTCAGCTTGCCGCCGATCGTCGCTTTCATAATGCGTTGCCTGCCAGCTGCTTGTCCTGCGCTGCGTCACCCTGTTGGGGCGCGTCGCCGAGGGAAATCTGTGGAAACAGCTCCGCGTCCACTACGGAAGCCGCAACCACCGCACGGAAAGAACGCGCGGTGTCCATGGCGCTCACCAGCGTACGGTATGAGGTCCCCGGTTCAGAGAGAATTACCACATCTTTCTTGTCGATGTCCTTATCCCGCAGGGCGCGTTTGATTTCCTGCAACACGTCAGACACCAGCTTCAAATCCGGCGCACCGTCCCGGTTGGGAATTCGCTTCACACGAATGCCCGCCGGATAGTTGATGTCGATGTATTCGGCGCGCAGCACCATTTCCAGCTGTTGATTTTCTTTCTGCTCCGCCGCACTGGCATCACTCAGTCCTGGCAGGTTGAGGTTCAGTACGGAGATATGGGAAAACACCATATTCAGAAGCAATACCGGTACCAGAACGGTCATCAGGCTCATAAAAGAGGTGATGTCCAGATCCGGGTCGGTTTCCAGCCTGCGTCGGATAGCCATGGCTCTCTCTTGTTCTCGTTCTTAACGTTGTCGGGTCTAGCGCTTAGGGCGATTAAGCCGGTGCACCGGCTTTGGCCGCAGGGCGCGCCGCCGCTTCCGCTTTTTGACCGCGGGTCAGGGTAATCAGGTTAAGAAACTTCACGCCGGCCATTTCCAGGCTGTCGATGATCTCGTTGGTTTTGTTCTGCAGCATGGAGTAAGCCAGCAGCAGCGGAATGGCGGAGATCAGGCCGAAGGCGGTGGTGTTCATCGCTACCGAAATACTGGAAGACAGCATGGTGGCTTTTTCTGATGGGTCGGCATTGGCTACCGCGGTGAACGCCGCGATCAGGCCGATAATGGTACCCAGCAGACCGAGTAGCGTAGCGATGTTGGCCAGGGTGGCCAGGTAGTTGGTGCGCTTTTCCAGGCGCGGCACCGCTTCGAGAATGCTCTCTTCGATGGCCATCGCAATGTTTTCATCTTTGCGCGCGTGCTGGGCGGTGCTGATACCGGCGGCAACGATCTTGCCTACCGGGGCTTTTTCGCCCTGGGCGAACTTGAGCGCGGCGGCGAAGTTACGCTGCTGCATCATCGGCAGAACCTGGCCATAAGCGCGTCGGTTGGCGAACTTGGCGCGGGACAGGAAAACCCAGCGCTCCACAATCAGCACAATGCCGATGACCAGCACCAGTGCGATGGGATACATAAAGGCGCCGCCATTTTGGAAAAAGCGCAGCAGTGTGTTGAAAAACTCCATGGTAAATCTCCGGGACGTAAAGATTTTTGTTGTGATTAAGTTGTATGTGTTTCTAAAAAATTAATTTGGACACTAGTATCTTTGGATGAGCAGTGCCCATTTATTCTTCCTCGTCTGCCGCCTTGAGCAACTTAATTTCCCTGTGCAATTCCGAGTATTCCTGGTGTTGGAAACTGTGGGTAATTGCGTTGGGCAGTGTGCTCTCGATCTTTTCCAGACTAGTGGCCTGTTTCCAGGGAATGATATACAACACTTTCGGCTGCTCCTGGCTGCCGACAATGGTCGACTCCAGTGAAATAACATCACCGTCATCGTCCTGCGCCAGTGCAGCCCCTGAAAAGACGGTAAGGGTGCAGGTAACGGCAGCGGTCAGTAAGCGGACACGTTTGATCGATTTCATCTACAGTCTGCGCTCCAGATCCATAATCCAGCCTTTCAGCATCCGATCTTCCTCTGCCTCCAGTGCCTGCGCTTCGCGGTAGTGATGCAAAGCCTGTTCCGGTTTGTGCAGGTAGAGGTCGAAGAGAATTCCCAGATTGCGATGGCCCATGGCGAAATCTGGCCACTGGTTCAGCGCGCTCTGATACGCTTCGCGGGCTTCGTCAAAGCGGCCCTGATCGCGCAGCAATACGCCAAGCGAGTTCCAGGCAAACACATTTTTTGCGTTGGCGGTGACCGCTTGTTGCAGGCTTTGCTCCGCCTGCTCCGGTTGTTCCAGTTTCAGCTGTACTTTTGCCAGGTTGAGCCACGCACCGGAAAGTTCCGGCCACTGGCTTAGCACTTGCTGGAGCTCGGTTTCCGCCGCAGCAAACTGTTGCTGTTCGAAGTGGCCGCGGGCGTTCGCCAGTGCCTGTTGGGCACCAGAGGGGATGCCGGGTGCTTCGCTCAGATAAGGGTTGGGTGTGGCAATTCGTTTGCTCGATTCACCGTCGGCCGTTGTCTGGGGCGCTGCACCTTCATCGGGCGCACCCGGGTTGCTGGCGCAGGCACTGAGTAGTAGTGCGCTCAGTGCACACAAGGCTGCACCTGTACGCAGGTTGCGATTAATACGCTGCATCGCTCCACTCCACAGTTGATTCGGGTTTGCGGTAACGGGCGGGGAGCAGGTTTTCCAGTGAAGAGAAGCTGTTCTTGATCCACTCGTCGTAGACGCCATCGGCAGTGCGCTTGATGTTGGCCTCATGCAGTTCGATGGCTTTTTCCTCGAACGGATAGGCCTGTTCTTCCAGCAGGATTTCATACTGCTCGAGTTCCAGCGGATTCAGGCCATTGGGGCGTTGCGAGTCCATCAGGTCGCGGCTCAATTGGCGATAAACTTCTGCCAGGCGATAGTTGGCGGCGGTGGTGAATTCGGCAATACCAAATTCCAGTACTTTCTTGTAGTCCGCAACGGTCGTTTCCATCGCCTGCTTTTTATTGCGCAGGCTTTGTTTCAGCGGCAAGGTCAGTGCCAGGCGCTCGAAACGCGCAAAGCTCTGGTCCGCCAGTTCGTTTTGCGCAAAAGCGGCGAGATAGCGGCCGCGCGGCTCGGAGACCTTGTTGCTCGCCAGGCTCTGCAACCATTGATTGCGCGCGGACTGATCGCCGGCTTTGCCGTACAGGGTGACCAGCTGATGTTGGGCTTCCAGGTTTTGCAACGCAGGTTCGCGCCAGTCGCGGGCATACTGACGATACGCGTCGATGGCGCGTCCGCGGTTGCCGGCAACTTCAAACTGTTCTGCGGCCAGGTACAGCGAGTCGCGGCGAACGTTCGAGTCACTGTCTGTTTTAGCCAACACCAGTAGTTCTTTGGCGGCGGCTTCCGGAAGGTCCATACCTTGATACATCACCACGGCTTTAGCGGTCAGTGTCGGCGTCAACGCGTGCTGTGGATAAAACGTGCGGAAATCCACCAGCTCGGTGTGCGCGCGCGGCCAACGCTCCAGGCGCATCAGCTGGTTAATCGCATCGTATTGCGCGGTTGCGGCGATCGCGGAGCGGCCACTTTCACGTACCCGCAACAGTAACTCGATGGCTTCTTCCGTGGGGGCCACGAATTCCATGCTGTTGGTGGTCAGTAGAACCTGGCTCAGAATCACTTCCGCCTGTTTATAGATCGAAGACTGCAAGCGGTCGCGCGTGCTGATGTAGTCTGGATCGTCGCTGGCCATACCGGCAAGCAACTGGGCATAGGCCAGTTCTGCCGCCGGGTAGTTTTCTGTTTCAAACTGGCTGTGACCGAGTAACAGCAAGATGCTGCGGCGCTGTTTGGGGGTGGGCGGTGGCTGCCAGCCTGCCGCCTTGATGGCCGCATCGATGGTTTCCTGATGACGGTACTGGGCAAACAGGTTGTGGGCCGCATCCAGCTGTGCCGGTAGCGCGCGGGGATCCTGCGACCAGCTGTCGGCAAAACGCAGGCTGCTTTCGGTTTTCAGGTCCAGCCAGAGGTTAGCCTGTTCTTCGTTGTTGTTGATTTGCTTTTCGGCATCATAAACACGCCCGGCCATGAGGATCGCCGCATAACCAGCTTCGGTGGCTTGTGGGGGCGGCGTGCCGGTTTCCTTGGAGATGCCCCAGGCCACGTGACGGTATGCACCAAATGCCTGCGCATACTGCCCAGCCTCGTTCAGACTTTCCGCCATCAGGAAGGTGAGTTCTGGGATTTTCGGGTCGTCCGGGAAGGTATCGGTAAACTCCCGATACAGCGTGGCCGCAGCGATAAAAGCTTCGCGCGATTGTTGCTTGGCCCGGACCGCGGCCTTGCCGCGATTCTTCGGGTTCTGTGCTTCTTTTGCCAGGGCTTGGGCGCGGGCGTGATCAAAGCGAGCTAGCTCTTCCAGCCAGGGTTTCAGATGAGTCCTGATCAAATGGCGCTTGGCATCGTCGGCAGTTTGCCAGTAACCGCTGCGGCTGCCGTACCGCGTAACAAAGTCCCGTTTGGCCGGTATCACTTCACTGGGGAAATTGCCCTGTTGCAATATCTCCACCGCACGCACATGCATCTGCGGTGCTTCGTCCGTTTGTGGATATCGTGAAGCGAAAGTCAGGAAGGTTTGTGCACCATCCCGATAGCGCTCGGTTTCCGCATACCAGTTACCCAGGCCGCGGTACAGCAGGTGGTGGTAAGAGCGCGGACCTTTGTCAGATACAAAGGACTCGATAACCTCGGCACCGCCCAGGTAGTTGAAGCCCAGCGCCAGTACCCGCAGGGTGTCGTTGGCCAGGCGACGCTCACCCTTATCCAGCTGGCCGAGAAGTTTTTGCTCTTCACCGTTCTCCGCCAGCAGGTCATCCATCAGCGTCAGGAAGGTTTCGCTGGCGGCCTTGTAGCGTGCGTCTTTGAATTGGCTCCAGCCAAGCATGTAGCGGGCGTTGCGCGCAAAGGGCGTATCACCCTGGGACAGCACTTCGGCAAAATCGCGCTCTGCGGCCCGGTACTGCTTGCGCCCAAAGGCAGCTTCGCCACGGCGGAACAGCGCCTCGGCAATAAACGGCGATTCCGGGTTGCGCTGAACAATCGTTTCCAGTGCATCGAGGGCGCCCGGTGTATTGCCATCAAGGCTGCGGGCGCGTGCCAGGCGATAGGCCAGGTAGTCATCGTCGGCGGAGGTTTCCAGCAGCGCTTCGTAATGGCGCACGGCCTCGGCGTACGCCACGGCCATTTCCGGGTTGTCTTCCTGCAGCTGTTCCAGGCGTTCCATTTCAAGATCCGCCAGGCGCAGCTGGATCTGGCGGCGGGTCTTGGGGTCCTGTTGTGAGGACAGGGCTTTCTGGTAGCTGTGAATCAGTGCGGGAATTTCCAGCTTGGGCATTGCGACCAAGGGTTCTGGTGGTAGCGCTGCGGCTGGCAGGTCCCCCAGGGTCTTGCTGTTATCCACATAGCCGGCGCAGCCACTCAGCGCCGCGGTGGCGCACACTGCGAGGGCGAGTAATTGTTTGCGGGGCGGGCGTGAAAATAAAACACTCACAGTGCCGGCTCCAATTGTTGATTCACCGAGGCCGCTTCGTCAGTTGAGGGCTCTTCATCAGCTGAGGGCTCTTCATCAGCTGAGGGCGCCATCTCTGTCGTCGGCTCCGCGACAGGCAGGTCGTAGTGCCCCTGCATGGCGGCATCCTGAATGCGCGCGATGGCCAGGCGCGTATGCGCGATATATTGCTCAACACGGTCGCGGGCGCCGCCCAGTGCACTTTGCAGATCTGCGCGGATCTGGGTTTCGATCACCGCGCTGGCACGGTCAATGGCATTGCGCTGCTGATTGATACGCAGGCCAGCGTCGTCGACGCTGCCACTCAGCAGGTTGAGTTGCGGCGCTTCGGCTGCGATACGCGCCACCTTGCGCTGGTTGCGCGCGGCCTCGACGAGGGTATCTTCCAGCGCATCAATGGTTTTGCGCTTCTCCCACAGATTCTGGTGGTACTGCTCAGACGCGTGCCACTGCAGAATGCCGCGCGCGCGTGCCAGAGTCTGCTGCTGATATTTGCTGGTTTTGCCCGCGGCACTCAAGCGTGCATAACGCTGTTCGGCTTCGCGCAGCATTTGCAGAAATTCCGACGTCTCGCCAGTTTGCGTGGCCAATAAGGCGAGGCTGTCTTTTTTGGATTCGATGCGCTGCAGCGATGTCTGTAATTCATCCAGCTGCTGCTCGGCAATTTGCACCTGCTGATCGTACTGGGCACTGTCGTGGGCCTGCACAATATTGAGACGGCGTTGCTCGCGCTCTTCGATCAGTGTTTGAAACTCGGGCAGGCGTTGCTGCCAGCGGTCCAGCACCCGGCGTAGCTGTTGCAGGTCGCGCAGTTCCGACAATTGCAGCTGCAGGCGATCGCTTTGCATCATTTGCAGCAGGTAGTGCTCGTTCATGCGAATCAGCGCGGGGGTTTCAGCATCTTCCAGCCAGCCGTAGCGCTGCAGGTCGATTTTTTCGTCGCCATCAATTTCGGCAAACTGTAATTGTGCGGCGGCGCTGTGCAGATTGTTCAGGTCGGTGAGTGCGCGCTGGTATTGCTGCTCGGCACTTTGATAGGTACGCAGTGCCAGCTTCGGACGGTCCAGCGCTTCGTAGGTATACGGCAGCGCAAGCAGTGCTTCCTGTACCTGAGGTAGTAACGGGTTTTGCCGGATCAGGTAGCCCAGCGCGTCCACCGCCTGGGTGTGCATCTGACCATTCACCGACGCCCAGCCGAGACCGAGCAGCGCACCTGCTGACCAGGGTGTATCGAGCCTTACCCGGCGAAACTCGTCGGCCGCCGCAGCGTAATCCCCCTGCAGGGTCAGGGCATAACCCGCCCCGATACGCGCCTTGTCACGCAGGATATACAGTTCTTCGCGCAGTTCCGCGTCGAGATCTTTGTCGAGTGTGACGGTGTCCACGAGATCGGCCGCGCGCTGGTATTCCTCGGCAGCGGCTGGGAAGTACTCGCCGCGCGCGAACGCGGCAGCAAGGTTGTTGTGCCCGAGTGCACGCTCCGCTACCGTCAGGTCGGCCATGCGCAACAGCTGCGCAGCCTGACCGAGGTCGCCATTGCGAATCGCCAGGTTGAGGGTCAGGGTGGTTTCGTGGATGGCTCCGGATTTTTCCAGCTGCTGGGCCGCGGTGTCCCAGTTCTGGTGGCGGTAATTCAGCTCCGCAAGCTTCATCCAGGCGATCTGGCGGAAGCGCGTCAGGCGCTGCTGATTGTCTTCATCGACCGCTTTTTGTAACTGCTGTTCGAACAGCGAGGCTGCCTGGCGCTCGAGGCCAAATGCCAGGCTGATGCCGCCGCGGATCAGGTCCGCGTTGTCCGCATGATGTGAAATGCCGCCGCGCAGATCGGATACCATCAGGGTGCTCAGAGCATCAAAGGTGTTACCCTGAAAGTAGTGGTACAGGGCGGCGCCGTAGCGCATGTCCTGTGCCTGTTGGAATTTTTGCTTGCCCGACTCTGCGGCATTTTGGGGAGCAGGTTCATCTTGCGCAACACAGGTGCCGGCCCCGGCAATAATGCCGGTCAGCGCGAGCGCCAGAGAAGCTTTCTTAAGCACAACAGACCCCATGGGAAACTCAGGGGGCCGGCCATTGGACGACGCTGAACTCCGGCTGCTGTTTGCTGCCAGCATCCGAAATACGCAGTTCGATCACCGCGGGCTCGTCGGTTTTTTTCAGCTCCAGGCTGGCGGCGCGCTTGAATTCGCGCTGCTCGGGGCCGGTGCCATTGAAAAATGCCGTGATGGTGTGTTTACCGGACTTCAGGTTGCCCTTGAATAGGGGCTGGATACCACCGCGGAACAGGGCGTCTTTCTGGTGCTCGGTATACAGGTGGGTTTCCACGAGTTTGTTGTTGATATGCAGTTTTACCGAGTCCAGGTCAAAAAAGTGGCCAACGTCCATGGATACGTACACAGCCACCTGGCTTTGCGCGGGGAACAGCAGATCTTCTTCCAGTACCAGCAGGTCCCGATTCAACTTCAGTACTTCCTTTTTCAGAGATTCCAGATCCTCTGCAGGAAAGTCGCCTTCCTGGGCAAAGGTCTGCCCTGCGGTCATCAAGGTCACTGCGGTAAGCAGAGTACCAAATTTGGTACGGATACCGGTGCGTGGACGGGGAAGGTTACGCAAGGAAAACATGGTAAAGCCTGAAAATTTTATATTTGGTTGTCGTTCATCATTCGCACATATGTGTGCGCAATTATGTCAGCGCGTCACGTTTTTCTCGTGATTTTATTCACACTTTACGGTGATCTTTTTATGGGTGGTCAATACCGACGCCTTGGCTTTGACGTGACTCACCGGTTGCCGAGCCCGCTGGAGAAAAACATCCGGCGGTTGGCATCGATCACGATGGCTTCAAACCCGTCCATGCGCTCGATCAGTGCGAGTCCTTTGCTTTTACCCAAAACAAAAACACTGGTGGAGAGTGGGTCGGTATCGAATCCCTGCGGGCCAATCACGCTGACGCTAATTAATTTTTGTGCATCTTCGTTTTGCGCGTCACTGCTCGGGCCGTTGTGCTGGATGGCACTGTCGGTGGGCTTTCCTGTGGCCGGGTTGAAGATGTGATGCACCCGATGGTCGTCGTCATCAATAAAAAACCGCTCGTAATCCCCGGATGTAGACAGGGCGGTATTCTCCAACGGTATCACCGCGGCATTCTTACTTTTATCTCTGGGGTGGCGAATGCCAACTAGCCAGGGCTTACCTCTTTTGTCACCAATCAGGCGGGCGTCACCGCCGGCACTCACATTGGCATTGGTAACACCGTATTTTTTCAGAATATCGACAGCACGGTCCACCGCGTACCCCTTGGCGATACCGCCCAGGTCAATCTTGGTACGGTGGTCAGCAAAGCGCAGCGTACCTGCATCGCGGTCGAGCTCGATGTGCTGGTATCCAACGGCCTCGAGCAGACTGTCGGTAGTTTTTTTGTCTGCCTGCTTTTTCTCGCGAAAGTTGTACAGGCTGCCCACCGTCGCGTAGGTGATATCGAAGGCCCCATCGGTTTGCCGGCTATAGAACAGGGACTTATCCACAATTCGTGCCAGCTCGTCGGATACTTTCACTGCACTTTTGCCCGCGGTGCGATTTACCTCGGATAGCTCGCTGTCTTCCTTGTACGGCGAGAGTGCGCCATCGATACGGCGAAATTCATCCATCACGGCGCGGGTAATCTGCGTCGCCTGCGCCGTGTCCTCGTGCCAGAACTGCAGATGCACCTCGGTACCCATAATGGCCTGCTTGTCGTAGCGCCACTCGGCATGGGCCGCGCCGACGCCAAACAGACTGCAGGCAAACATTAGAAGGCGAATCGGGTACATCTTATTACTTCGCTAATGAGTTTCTTGTTAGACGATGGGCTGGAAGGCCGTCAGGCTGTCCATCAGGCTGGCATTACCCAGGCCGTGATTCGGGAACAGGCTACCAAAATTACCCTGCTCACCGTGGAGCGCCATGTAGTTCAGCACCACGGTCTGCACCAGCTGGTTGACGTTGTTCGCCGCCGGGCTACCGGCAGTTTCCACATCACCGGATGCACGCATGTAACCCAGTTGCTGATGGCGTGCCTGCTCGTCGGCACTGCCGCCCAGCAGTTGTGGACGACCCGCAGGATTGTAAACCAGGAAGAAGGACGCCGCGGTTTGCTGGTTGTCCCCGGTCCACACACCCTTACCGCGGCCTTCCGCGGAGTCGTCGATCATGCCGTTACTGAATACGGAACCATCACTGAATACGTAAACCATCAGTGGCTGGTTAACCCGGCGTGCGTACTCCAGGCAGGCGCCGATACAGCGGCCTGCGCGCAGGTCGCGCAGCTCGCCGGTGGCGCGATCACCGGTGTGGTAATCGTAGCCACCCATGGTGATGGTGCCGGCGCCGGCGTAGCCATTGATCACCAGCTTCATGGTGGAAGCTGCTTTCTGGAACTCGCGATCGCTGAGGAATTCGTTCGAGCTGAAAATGCCGGCGGGGCCGACAATATCCGGGTCGAGCGCCGGGTCCAGTGCAGAAGGGTCGCCGAAGCGCGCGGCGAGGTCGGCGCTCTTCATATAGCCGCACTTCACCAGATCCTTGATCACCGCATCATTGGTAACCCGGGTATTGACCTTGCCCAGTTTGGAATTAGAGATGCGGTACATGGATTCCATTACCGCCACGGTGTCTTCCTGGCTCAGCAGGCCAACCAGATCACCCACATCTACCAGGCCGGTAACATCCGACGGACGGTCGATCTTGGTGGGGCGCACTTCCGGATTAATCAGATCCATCGGCGCCATGGAGTTGCCACCGGATTCGCTGGTCTGGGAGCCGATCAACGCCAGCAGTGAACCGTTGGCGCCGGCGCGGTTGATGCCGTACATGGGGTTGTGCGGGTTGTTGCCGGTATCGTTTTCCGAGCGCGCGGGAATGACCGCACCATTAATGGCGCCGGCGGTTCCGGGGGATACTTTTTCGAGAATCCCCGCCAGCATCTGGCTGTCACTGTGAAACGCCAGACCCAGGTCGGTATTGTACAACGGGTTGCCGGTGCCATCGGTGAGTGAGGGCACCATATCGCCGGGCAGACCCTGCTTGCTGTAACCCGCGGTGCTCAGGAAGTCGAGCTGGCCACCCTGCTTGCCGACGAGTACGTTGGAGCCCGCGATGTTGGCGCCACCGGCCAGGTCAAAGCAGATGAAGGGAATCTTGCCTGCACCGTTCTTGCTGACGCCGCACAGGGCGCGCATCGCTTCCAGGTCCGAAGACAAGCTGACCTCTGCCTGCGCCGGATTGGCGAACAGGCTGAATACCGAGCCGCCCAGCACGGTTGCCATACCGGCACGGAAACCTTGGCCGAGGAAGTCCCGTCGGCTTACCGGGCGGTGGTGGTCCGGGTGGCGCAGTGGTTGGTCCAGTCCAAAATGTTTTTTCTTGCTCATGACGTTTCCGGGTTCCCGGGTCTTGCGTATTTTTTAATGCGTTGTCTTGCCGTCGCGCTTCGTTTCCCGAAGCGCACACACAAAAATTTAGTGGATCAAAATCATCGCACTGCCCATCGCGGCGGCACAGGCGGCCTTAACGGTGGTGGCGGTGCGGTCTGCACTGCAGCCAGCGCCGCAGGCGGTCATCTTGTCGATCAGGCCGTCCAGCTCGGCGCGCACCGCGCTTTCATCCGGTGCGGTACCCAGCTGCGCGGTGTGGCCGCCCACAGCGGCGCTCCAGGTAATCGGCCGTCCCAGCAGATTTTCCAACAGCGGATCCAGAATCTGCGCGCGCTTGGTGTCGTTATCAAACGCACTGCTGGCGGCAGCGGAGAAGTCGAAACCGGAGAAGTAGCTGGCGCGCGCGCTGGTATTGTCCACCAGGGTGCTGCAGTACTTCACCGCCAGTTGGGTAATACCCATCTGCTGGGCGGCGAGGAAGCCTTGAATATCGGCTTCCACCGGCAACTGCTGTTTCACCTTCTCCCAGGTATCCAACACATCCGGATGGGCGCTGGAAATACCGGTGGCTGCAGACAGTGCTGCGTGAATCTGCTCAAAGCGGCGAATACCAATGCGCGGTTGCGGGGTCAGGTCCGCGGCCGCGGCTGGTGCCGCCGGGGTGGCTTCGACGCGCACGAATTCTTCATTGCCCAGGCGCTCGAAGGTCAGGAAGAACTCGTCCGAGGTGGGGCCTTTCTCCAGGCTGATGATGGTGCCGAGCGGAGAAAGTTTCTGGCCGGCCTCCGCGTCGTAATCCGTGGCGGTCACCGTGGTATCGAGATTCGCCCATGCCTGTCCCACCACCGCTTCGCGACCGTTGATGCCGATGCGCATACCCTGGATAACAACGCCGTCCGGGGTGACGCCGTCTTCCAGGCTGATGAACTTGGGTTCGCTGAACAGGTAACCGTGGTTGTCGAACTGCTGCACCTCGAACATCACGTAGCCTTCCGGCACGTTGGTCTCGTCTTCCACCTTGAACAGCAGCAGGTATTTTTCACCAACACCCGCATCGTAATTGGTCAGGATGTCGTCCTGGCTCAGTGCGCGGGAGTGAATCGCCAGCAGGCGCACGGAGCCATGCCACTGGTTTTCATTGGAGACTTCGCTGCCCAGTACCAGCGCGAAGGTGTCGTCCCAGGTCGACAGCAGGCCCGGTTCCACCGGATCGGCATCGCCGGTGAACTCACCGTTTACGTACAGGCGGCGGCCATTAATAGGATCGAAGGTGGCCACCACATGCTGCAGGGTTGCCTGCGCGCGCTCCGCCATATCGTCGGTGATCAGCGCGGGCATGCCGTCGGCATTGGTGCTGGCGTCATTGCGGTTCTGGAAGGTGTAGTTGTACATCGCCTGGCCGAGGGTGAAGTTGCGAATATCGTTGCCACCGGAGTAGCTGATAATCCGCGCGGGGCCTTCCTGTACCACGTTGGCCGGGGCGACCCAGGCTTCGATGGTGTATTCACCGGTGCCGCTGAGGGTGTCGAACAGGCGCTTGCTGGTGGCGGTAGTGGCCTGGGCCTTACCGCCGGTCAGCTGTACGCCCCAGGAGCCGAGCCACTCATAGTCGCCGGACAGCTTCAGATCGATGGCCGGATTGATGCCGGAGGTATCGTAGGCGATATCGTCGCTGCCGGTTTTAAATTCGTACAGCGCGATCGCGTTGTTGTCGATACGGCCACCGCCGCTGCTCACCACACCGTCGGTCAGGAACAGCGCCTTACTGATGACCCAGTTGGGGTCTACGGCGGTGACCGAAATGCCATCGGCGAAATTGCGAATCGCCGCGGCCATAGCATCGGCGTTTTCCGAGCAGTTGCTCCAGCAATTGTGGAAATCGCTACCGAGCCGTACCACGAGACGGGAATTTTCCGGGCTGTCGAGGTCAATCCGCGGTTTCGCGGCCTCGTAGGCCTGGTCGACATCGCTGCTGGCAATGTACGGCTGTTGTGCGGTACTGGCGTCTTCACTGTGGCAGCTGGAGCAGTACTGTTCCAGCAGCGGATAAATGGTGTTCGCAAAGTTGCCGCTGGATTCCGGGAAGCTTTTACTTTCGCCGACTTCGCGTTCGGTGGGAGCGGTGAGCGTGATGGTGCTGGCTACGGAGCCGGCCGCAGAGGCCCAGTCAGCAATGTAGCCGGTGATGATCTCCGCACAGGCGTCGGCACTGGCCAGCCAGCAATTGTGGCCGCTGGCCACCTTGGTGACCAGGCGCGAATCTTCCGGCGCGCCCAGATTGACCAGGTCGCGGCCTTCGCCATGTGCGAGGTTGATGTCGTCGCCGCGCACAAAGCGCGGGCTCTGGTTGCCCTCCACGTGACAGCTACCGCAGCGGTTTTCCGCCGCCAGGTTGTCCCAGATATAGCGCTTATAGTTCTGTACGTCTTCACTTTCCGGGGCCGGGCCGGCATAGCTGGTATCACCGGAGTCCGGGTTGGTGTTGGGCAGCTCTTCGGTGGACTGCCCGCTGCCGCCGGAACAGGCGACCAGCATGGCACTACTGAGAATGGTGGATAACAGTGCGGCCCTGCGCAGGCGCGGACGCACAACAAGCTGGCAAAAGTCGGACATGGTCTGCAGGGGATTCTTCTGGCTGGTACTGGTCGCTGGGGTCTTGTAGTGCATTGTGTTATTCCCCCGCACAGTAAACAGCAGTATCGGCATACACCTGCTTCAGCTTGTAGCCGTTACTGGTGAAGCTGTCGGTAATGCTGCTAATGCGATTGCGGTCGGTGCTGTCTTCCGGTGCGCGCAGGCACACCTGTTCAAACACCTTGGTGACCTGACACTGGGCAAAGGCCTGGCTGTTGGCCAGCTCCTGGCCCATGGACTTGGCGCCGTTGCCGGTGCCCGGCAGCGCTTCACTCCATCCCAGGTGCAGGTTCGGCCCTTCGCGCCAGTAGTTATCCCACTTGTCATCGGGGATCACGAAGCCATACGGAAAGGTGGCACTGTTGATATGGTTCTTGGCCTGCACACGGGTGCCGGTGGTGGGGTCGGTATCACCGCTGCGGTTGTAATCCAGACGGCCGTCTTCGCCGGTCGGATCATTTTCCACATCGTATTCGTAGTTGTAGTACGCGAAGGCCTGGGCCATTGGGTCCATGCCACTGTGGCAGCCAATACAGTTGTTCTGGAAGACGCGGCTGTCGCCGCCGGGGCTGCGGCTCACGTCCTGACGAATGCGATCTGGCGGTCTTGAGGTGTCGTGCACCTGTTCGAGGTCGCGACACAGGTGATTCATCAGGGTGAAGCGGAACATGGCGCGATTGGTGCCGGCATAGAAGAATGCCTTGGCGCCGCCACGGGTGGTCATCACACCGGCGGTGGCGTCGCTGGGCAGGCCGGTGACCGAAGACTGGGACTGGCGCTCCAGCGTGGTCTGCAGCGGGTAGCCCGCCGCCTCCAGTGCCTCGTAGTGATCATTGTTGGCGTTGTTGTACGTGGGCAGGCCCAGGCCGGAGGCGCCGGTATAAATAATGTCGCCGGAAAGGATCTCGCGGAAGTCCACATCGTCGCGCACCATGCCGATCACGGTTGCGGTGTAATCGTTCAGGGGCGCAAAATTATCGCCGTCGCGATTGGTCCATGGCGTAACCAGGTTCTTCAAGGTTACGTCATAAAAAGAATCATTTTCCATTGCCAGCTGGGCGGCGCTGGTGGCATTGCCATTGACAATACGTTCGGCCATTTCGGTGAGCACGCTGACACTGGGTTTGACCCCGGTCAAACGGCTGTGCATTTGTGCGGCCTGTTCTTCCGGGCCTGCCAATGCCGGCATGGAAATTGAAGCGCTGAGGCAGGCAGTTGCTGCAAGCAGCGCCCGCGTAGCGGACGATGGGATTTTCATCATGAAACGTTTTGCGTCTGGTTATCGTCGTACGGTCGTACCGATTGACTTGTATGCATTGCGAGTGGAAGAAATAGTAAAGAAGACCGAAGGATTCGCCAGCGGAAAAAATATAAAGCGTGTTCTGGTTGGCAATTTCCCCGTGCATTGCTTGAGATCGAAATTTTGCGGCGGGAGAATCGAAGTTAAATCGAGCTGGGTTGTCAGACGAGCATCTAGCAAAATGCAGTAAGGTTGTGATGTAAATGGTGAGTGGTTACTGCGTTTCTTCTTCGGGTTGTCATTAAAAATTCACAGAAAATCATTGAGAAATTATCCGTCGCGGAACGATGTTGCGGGTAAAGAGGACGAGTTCTTGAAAGCTTTTGGTGCACGGACGCTGGCCGCCCGTCGGAAATTGTCACTGCTGTCTATTTTTTCTGCGATCGCCTTGGCCGGTTGTGGCGGTAGTTCTGACGATGGTTCCAGCCTGGGTGGTGATCAGGCGGAAGATCCGGTAGTGGTGGATTACCCGGTGGTGTATGTGCGCCGCTCGCTGGTGCGCGATGAGGAAGGCATGCTGGTCGTCGACAGTGTGTACAGTCCTTCCACTTTTCACCCGGGTGCCGAATTGCTACTGCGCGATCGCGCTACCGCCACCGCCCCGGAACGCTCCCTGACGGAAGGCCTGTTTGTCAGTGATGAAGAGGCAGGCATCGTGTTCGAGGGCGGCTATGACGTCAAGGACCTCGCGGTATCCGCCGATGGCAGCCAGCTGGCCTTTGCCATGCGCGCCCCGAATATTGCGGGTTTGGATGATGACGAGCAGCCGAGCTGGAATATCTGGCTGTACGAATTCGAAACTGCACAGCTTACCCGGGTCATTGCCTCGGACCTGATTGCCGAAGAGGGCGATGACATTTCCCCGGCATTCCTGCCTGACGGGCGCCTGGTATTTACCTCGACCCGCCAGCGCCGCTCGCGTGCGCTGTTACTGGATGACAACAAGCCCCAGTTTTCTGCACTGGCAGAAGATCTGCAAGAGCCAGCATTCGTGTTGCATGTAATGGAAGCTGACGGCAGCGACATCCAGCAGATCTCCTATAACCAGAGTCATGATTTGACCCCGACGATATTGTCTAACGGCCGCATCCTGTTTAACCGCTGGGACAATATGGGCGGGCGTGATCGCTTGAGCCTGTATACCGTCAAGCCCGACGGCACCGACCTGCAGCTGTATTACGGTTATCACAGCCAGGCCACCGGCACTGGCTCCGGTACCGATCCGGTTGCCGCCACCTTCAGCAAACCGCAGCAGATGCCCGACGGGCGCATTCTCGTGACCCTGCGCGCACCGGAAGGTATTGCCTACGGTGGCGACATGGTGGTGATCGATGGGGAGAATTTTTCCGAAGCCTACAGCGAGCCAGAGCAGCAGGGCGTATTGCAGGGGCAGGAATCCCTGTCCGTGGAGCAGGTAATTATCGATGGCGGCCTGTCACCCCACGGCCTGTTTGCCAATGCCTGGGCGTTCCACGATGGTACCAGTCGTTTGCTGGTGAGCTGGAGTGAGTGCCGGGTGATCGAGCCGGGCACCGCAACGGAAACCGAAGCCGGTATTACCCAGCCCTGTACCGACGAATGGCTGGCAACCCCGGATATTGAGCCCGCCGATCCACTCTACGGACTGTGGATTTACGATTATGACGAAGGCACCCAGCGCCCGATCATTCAGCCGGAAGAGGGCATCATGATCAGTGAAGCGGTGACCGCGGACACCCGCCCGGTGGCCACATTTATCCCGCAACCGATTCCCGGTATCGATATTGATCGCGACCTCTATGATGAAGGCATGGCGGTACTGGATATTCGCAGCGTCTACGATTTCGACGGTATGGAGCTGCTGGAAATCGACGTGCTGGCCGATCCGCTGCAAAGCACGGCTGCCGACCGCCCCGCGCGCTTCCTGCGCGTGGTCAAAGCGGTGGGGATTCCCGACGATGACGTTCTCGATTTCGACCGCTCCGCGTTTGGCCGCAATCGCAGTCAGTTGATGCGTGAAATCGTTGGTTATACGCCGATTCAGCCCGATGGCTCGGTGCGAGTAAAAGTACCGGCGGATACCCCGCTGGCCATTTCTGTGGTGGATGAAAATGGTCGACGCCTGTTCGGCCGCCACAATAACTGGCTGCACTTCCGCGCCGGTGAATTGCGCAAATGCCAGGGCTGTCACCTTGCGGACAGCGAGGTGCCCCACGGGCGCACGGATATGGAGCCGGAATCCGCCTGGGCCGGCGCGCCAACGAGTGCCGCCCCTTTTCCCAATACCGAGCCGGGCCTCACCGCAGACATGGGTGAAACCATGGCGCAGCTGCTGGCGCGCGTGGCGGGGCACCCGGAGCTGGAGGGCGACCTGAAGTTTGCCGACAACTGGACCGATCCGGCGCTGCGTGCCAAGGACCCGTCGAGCGAGCTGCTGATGAGTGAACTCACTACCCCGGCGCCTACCAGCCTTCCCTGTTTGAGCAGCTGGAGCGCGGACTGCCGCACGGTGATTCACTACCCGGACCATATCCAGCCGATTTGGGATCTGCCGCGACAAATCACCGATGATATGGGTACCGTGCTGGAAGACCGTACCTGCACCGCCTGCCATAGCAACCGCGATGCTGCGGGCATGGCGCAGGTGCCCCCGGGGCAGCTGGATCTCCGCGGGGACCAGTCCGGTGTGAATAACAACTACAGCACTTCCTATGTCGAATTAATTTTTGACAACCCGACCGAAGAGCTCCGCGACGGCGCAGTACAGAACGTTTTGGTGCAGGATACCGACGACGATGGCAATCCGCTGTTTGAAGTCGATGAAAACGGAGAGCAGATCCTAGATGCAGATGGCAACCCGATTCCTGTTATGGTTACCGTCAATATTCAGCGGATCATGAACACTAACGGTGCCAACGCCAGCCGTTTCTTCAATGTATTTGAAGCGGGAGGCGTGCATGAGGGAGAATTGTCCGCAGCGGAATTGCGTTTGATTTCTGAATGGCTGGATATCGGTGCGCAGTATTACAACAATCCATTTGAAGCGCCGGTTAACTAAACAATGAACAGGCAGCTCGAGTTTAGAGCAAGCAGGGCCGTAGCAATGACCACGGCCCTATTTATCTTGGGGAGCTTGGGGAGTTTTTCCTCATCGGTCGTGGCGCAGCCGGAAACGGTCAGTGACTCGGCAGAAAACTCGGGTGATGTATTCGTCACCGACAGCTTTTCCGCACGTCAGTTCGAAGACCGCCAGCCGGAGACGCTGGCGTTCGATAGCGAGCGGGTCATCGTCGGAGCGGAGTTTCTCAATTTGTACACCGGCCCCGGCCGCGGCTATGTGATCGACCATGTGGTGGAGTACGGCGAGCCCCTGTGGCTGCTGAAGCGCCGTACCGACTGGGTCAAGGTCATGACCCGCACCGGCAAGACCGGCTGGGCCAAAATTGCCGACCTCGACGAAATCTATACCACCGAGGGCGAACAGGTGGTGGTACCCACCCCGGGCATCGACGACTACCGTGACCAGAGCCTCCGCGTTGGCTTTGCCTATGGTGATTTTGCCGGTGCCAACTCCATGGGACTGTCTCTTGGTTACCGCTTTACCGGCAACCTCTCCGCGGAACTGCGCGCAGCGCAGACCATCGGTGCCTATTCCGATAGCCGCACCTTCCAGGTTGCGGTGGTGCACCAGCCCTTTCCGCAGTGGCGGGTATCCCCGTATTTCCTGCTCGGCACCGGGGTCAATATCACCTCGCCCAACGCCACTATCGTCGCCACCGAAGACCGCCAGGACACCACCATGCTGTCCGGCATCGGTATCACCACCTATTTATCCCGTCGCTTTGCCCTGCGCGCGGAAGTTGCAAATCACTACCTGCTGACCTCGCGGGAAGAAAACCAGGAGATAGTCGAGTGGAAACTCGGATTCGACGTATTTATGTAAAGCTCGCGAGCCTTCTGCTGGCAGGTGCTATGTCCTCAACTGCGCTTGCGCAAAGCTCTGGCGATATCGACGATATTATTTCGCCGGACCTGGAACGCCGCGAAATTCGCGAAGCCAAAATTGATAGTGAAGATTTTGAATTCACCGTGTATCTCGGTGGCATCCTCAGTGTCGAAGACTTCGGTAGCAACAGTATGATCGGCGGTAGCCTGGCCTACCACATCAACGAAGACTTCTTTATGGAGGCGGCCTACGGCCAGGCGACCCTGGGGGAGTCCAGTTACGAGCGCCTGAGTGGCTCGGCACCGCTGCTCAGCGACGATGAGCGGGACCTCAGTCTGTACAACCTGTCCCTGGCCTGGAACTTCCTGCCCGGGGAAATTTTCATCCTGGATAAGTTCGCGCTCAACAGCAATTTGTATCTGATCGGCGGCGCGGGCAATACCAATTTTGCCGGTGAAGAGCATTTCACCTATAACGTCGGTATCGGTGTGCGCATGCTCGCTCAGGACTGGCTGGCCCTGCGCCTGGATGTGCGCGACCACATTTTTGAACACGAAATTTTTGGTGAGCCGTTAACGACCAACAATCTATCCGCCCAGCTGGGCGTATCGATTTATTTCTGAATACACAATAACGAGACAAACCCTACTGGAGTCAATCCATGCGTAAATTGATTGCCGCCCTTTGCACCAGCGCTGCCCTGCTGGCCGCTGCCCCTGTTTTCGCCAAGATCCCCGCCAGCGATTTCACTCTGGCCTCTCTGAAAGATGGCAACCTGAAGCTGAGCGAGCAGCGCGGTGAAGTGATCATGCTGAACTTCTGGGCTTCCTGGTGTGGCCCCTGTCGTGAAGAAATGCCGCTGCTGAACGACCTGCACGCACGCTACGAGCCGGTGGGCTTCCAGGTGTGGGGCGTGAACGTGGATGCCAACCCGGCAGACGCTCAGGCGATGCTGAATAAAATCCCGGTGGACTTCCCGGTGCTGTTCGATTCCAAAAGTGACGTGAGCAAACTGTTCGGCGTGCAGGCCATGCCGAGCTCCGTATTTATCGATCGCGATGGCAACGTGCGCTACGTGCACAAGGGTTACCGCACCGGTGACGAGGCCGAGTACAAAAAAATCATCAAGGAACTTATCCGGGAATAAGCCATGACCAAGCGCGCGCTCCTGTTACTGCCGGCTTTGTTACTGCTCGGTGGCTGCGAAAGCATAATGCCCGAACCATGGGTACAGCCCTACGAGCGGCATTACCTCGCCGACCCGATTATGAGTTTTGAGCGGGACCCGGTGGCGGCCGGCTTTATGAATCACGTCTACGAAGCGCGTGAAGCCGCCCGCGGTGCCGAAGGCGGGTCGGGAGGCGGCTGTGGTTGTAACTAAAGAATTCCGTGAGAGCTACTACGCTCTCACGAAATTTTTACTTTTTTCGGTATTTTTCGTGTCGACTGCGAAAGCTGCGGTGCTGCCGGAAGAGCGGCTCGACACCCTGTACCACTCCTACAGTGGTGGCGGCGTCACCATTGATGGCCCGTCGATACTGGTGCGCAAAAACATTGGCAACAATGTTTCACTGTCGGCCAATTACTATGTGGATATGATTTCCGGGGCCTCGATCGACGTGCAGGCAACGGCCAGTCGCTATACCGAGCAACGGGATGAGTTTTCCGTAGGGGCGGATTATCTGGTGGATAAAGCCACCATGAGCCTGAGCTATACCAATTCCAGCGAAAACGACTACCAGGCGGAAACCGTCGGTTTTGGTATCTCGCAGGATTTCTTCGGCGACCTCAGCACCCTGTCCCTGCGCGCCACCTACGGTAGCGACGATGTGATGCGTAACGGTGACGAAGACTTTCTCGGCCACGCCGAGCACCGCCGTTATTCCCTGGGCTGGAGTCAGATCCTTACCACCAAGCTGATCGCCGAGCTGAGTGTGGAAACCGTCGCCGACGAGGGCTTCCTGAATAACCCCTACCGCAGTGTGCGCTATCTCGACCCGTCCTCTGCGCTTGGTTTCAGTTACCAGGCCGAGCTCTACCCCACCACCCGCAACAGTGATGCGGTGGCGTTAAGAGCGAAATATCGACTGCCCTACCGGGCGGCGGTAAAAACGGAATATCGGCGCTATGCGGATAGCTGGGGCATCCAATCGGATAACCTGGAGTTTCGCTATACCCATCCGCTGGAAAGTGAGAACCTGATTCTCGAAGGGAAACTGCGCTTCTACAAACAGAAGGGTGCGGATTTTTACAGTGATCTGTTCCCGTATGTGGACGCCACCAACTTTCGCGCGCGGGATAAAGAGCTCAGTGATTTCACCAGCACTGCGATCGGCTTTGGCGCCACCTACCTGGTACCCGATCGCTGGGCACTGTTCGACCGCAAAAACACCCTGAACCTGTACTGGGATTACGTGCTATTCGATTACGAGAACTTCCACGATGTGCGGGTGCACAATGGAGGTGACAGCGTACTGCCCGGTGACGAACCCGCCTATAACTTCAACGCGCATGTGGTGCGCGCTTATTGGTCCATGTGGTTCTGAGCACCCGCCCATCGCTGCGGCTGCCGGTTTGGGGGGAGTGCTTTTCCGGCCGGTAGCCGTCTTATCTTTTCCCCCTGATCTTGTCACGTCATCGACTGTTGTTGTATGTTTTCCAATCAAAACAATAATCAACCGGACACGTGATAGCGGCTGCGGGCTACCGAAAGTACAAGCACGTACAAGCCGCAATCGTGTTTCCGGGCCCACCGCTAAGTGGGTTCAGCGATGACGAACTGCCTATGCCTAAGACCTGCCACAGGTCATTCAGCGCCCTGCTGCTAGCGACGACGCTCGGCGCCCTACCGGCGCACCCGGTCGTGGCGGGTGCTGTCGCATCGAACGCGTCATCCCCTGCAGTTACGGTTTATTCATTCCAGCTCCCCGCGCAACCGCTTGAGCAATCCCTGCTCGCACTGTCCCGTGAGACCGGGATGGCGGTGATGACGGGAGTACAGGGTGCGTCGCTACCCGCTGCGCCCGCCCTGCAAGGCCGCTACACCATCGACGCAGCACTGGAATTCCTGTTGGCCGGGTCGGGGCTGCGCTACCGTCGAGTCGATGGCCAGGGTGTGGTCATACTGCCACGGCGCAGCGAGCCTGAGCCGAGCGCTACGCTTGAGGAGCACCCGGCCGAACCGCGTCCACTGCTGGAGGAAGTCGAGGTGATCGCGAGCAAGCGCCGCACGAATCTCCAGCACACGCCCATGGCGATCACCGCGCTGCACGGAGAGCGGTTGCGGGAGCGCAATATCGACAGCCTGGAAGAGCTGGCCGCGGATGTGCCCAGCCTGCAGGTGACCCGCAATGGCGATCACACCACATCCATGCTGTATCTGCGCGGTATTGGTTCGGACAATCACACCGAAGCCGGCGACTCCGGTATCGCCACCCATGTGGACGGGATTTTCAGCAGCCGGGTACAGGGTACCGCGGTGCTGCTGTATGACCTGGACCGGGTAGAGGTGCTGCGCGGGCCGCAGGGCACGCTATTTGGCCGCAACTCCACCGGAGGGGTGATCAACTACCACAGCGCGCGTCCCACCCGCGATTGGTCGTCTGAAATGTCCATCACGCTGGACAGCAACCAGCAAAAGAAATGGCGCGCAGTGGCCAATGCTCCGCTCACCGACAATTGGGCCCTGCGCTGGGCCGCCGTCAAGCAGACGGCAGACAGTCCGCTCACCTATACCAGCGACTCCATCGCGGCCAGGGCCGCCGATCGCTACAACAATACCGATCTGTTCAGCCACCGCCTGAGCTCCGACTGGCAGTTGGGCGACGCACTCAACTGGTGGGTGAGTTTTGAGGGCTTCGAGGACCGCGGCGCGGGCAGTCTGCCCCTTGTGGATTACGATACCCCGCTCACCATCGATACCCCGGGACGCACCGTGCTGGATCAGGATACCTGGCGCAGCCGGTTAGAGCTGGCGCTGCCCGCGGCGCATACCCTGTCGTATATCGCCGGTCATGGCCTGACCCGCCGCAGCCAGGACTGGGATGCAGACCGTGAGAGCCCACTGGGCAGCGAAACAGACCCGGCCATCTACCACCAGAGCAACCGCACGGTGTGGTCCAAATACCGCGCGCGTCAGCATGAGCTGCAACTGAAAAACAGCGATGACGAAGCATTGCGCTGGCTGCTCGCCTATTTTCACTTCAGCGAACAGAACGCCATTCGCTTTGACCTGGAACACCAGCTGGAAGACGGCAGTGGCTGGGGCGGTGCCCCTTCCCACAGTTTCCAGCAGCCCCATCGCGGCACACGCCTGAACGCGGTGTATGGTCAGTTGGATTACGATGTCAGTGAATACTGGCAGGCCAGTGTCGGTGCGCGCACCGGGCGCGATCAGCGCTATGATCGCGGCGGGCGCAATATCGCCTGCCCAGACCTGATTCGCGCAGATCGCGGCGGCGAGCTCGGGGTGATTGCGGTAAACCAGGCCTCGGCCAATCCCGGCCAGTGCTTTGTGGCCAACTACAACGATGTCGACCGCGCCTGGCGCAGCACCACCGCCATGGCGCGCCTCAGTTACCAGCCAGCTGATGAAACGCTCCTCTATCTGCTGTTCGCCGAAGGCTTCAAGCCGGGCATTGTGCAGGACGGCGCCTCGCTGAGCGGTACTTATAGCGGTGCCGAGGACCCTGCCTTCCAGCAGGACCTCACCCTGCTGATTGCGCGCAATAACGATGGCGCCGCCTATGTCGGCCCGGAAACCAGCACCAATATCGAGATGGGGTTCAAGCTTGGCCTGCTGGATGGCGCCATGACTCTGAATGGTGCCCTATTCGATACCGGCTATCGCGACCTGCAGGTGTCCGGCATTGCGGTGGCGAAAGACGGGACGGAACTGATTCGCAGTACCAACGCCCCCAGCGCCACCATTCGCGGCCTGGAGCTGGAACTCAACTGGGCATCCAGCCAGAACGGGCGCGTCAGTGGCTTCCTGTCCTGGCTGGATGCCCGCTATAACCGCTTCTATGCGGTCGATAACGAGTTTCCGGATCATGGTGCGACCTGGAACCCAAGCGTTGGCGACCCACAGGTACCGAATCTGGTGGACTTCAGTGGCAACCGCCTGAAACAGGTGCCGCGCCTGAGTCTGGGCCTCAACTACCGCCACGGTTTTCCTGTGGGTGACGCCCTGCGTGCCACCGCACGCCTCGGCCTGCATTACACCAGTAGCATGTATTTTGACGAGGCCAACCGCGGCGACCGCAGCGGCTTCCTGTGGCACAACAGCACCGCCGAATGGGTCCCGGATCCATCTGGTGCCGCCCGTAATATTGACCGTCGGCCCACGCACAGCCTGTGGAACGCGGGTATAAAGCTGGCGCCGCATGCTGGCAACTGGTGGCTGGACCTCTATGGGGACAACCTGACCAATGCGCTGGTGGCGAGCGACGTGCACGATGCCGATGTCGCGGTTCCCGCTTACTACTACGGTCCCCCGCGCAGTGTCGGCCTGCGCTTCGGCCTGCAGTTCGACTGATTTACGTGTGGCGGGTTCGCAAAGATCGCCCGAAAAATTCATCGGAGGGGGAGACGATTCGGGCCTGATCCCCGTTATATCGACAAGAGAAAGTGATTGCCGCATAAGTACGGCGTCCTGATAACAAAAACCATGGTGAAGAGAGTCGATGGCCACAGCATTGGCGAGCCAGATGGTAAGCGAAAACGAGCGCGACCTGGATTACTACTACCGCGAATACCACCAGGAACTGTGTCGGTATGCGGTGAGTAAGTTCGGCCTGTCGTACAGCGAGGCGGAAGACCTGGTGCAGGAGGCGTTTGCGCGTATGGCGCCGCAGCTGCACACCGGTGAAATCGAGCATGTGCGCGCGTTCCTGTACCGCTCGGTGCACAACGCCACCATCGACGCCTTGCGCAAAGGCCAGGTGCGCGAGAGTTACGCACAGTCGGTACAGGGCGACCCAGACCGTGACCAGGATAGCCGCAGTCCCGAAAGGGTGGCTTCCGGCCGCCAGTTCCTTGGCCTGATCAGTCGCGCGCTGTGGAACATGCCGCACAAGCGTCGCCGGCTGTTATTGATGAATCGTGTCGATGGGCTCTCCTACGCGGAAATTGCGCGTCGCGAGGGTCTCTCGGCAACAGTAGTGAAGAAGCACGTGGCGAAAGCCCTGGCCGGTTGCCAGGAAGCGCTGCGGGCACACGGTGGAGAATGAAGATGTCGACTGGGAACAGTCAGCCGCAGACCGATATCCGGCAAATAGAAGCGGAAGCCCGGGAATGGTTTCTGTTGCAGGGCGAGCGCGCACTGGACGGCTCCGAACAGGTAGCGTTTGCGCACTGGATGGAACAGCCGCAACACCGCAGCGCTTATCAGCAACTGCAACAGATCGATCAGACCCTCGCCGCACTCGCGGCGAGCGAAGAGGGCGCGCGTTTGCGTCAGCCGAGCGGCCTGTCTGCACTGATGGAAACACTGCGCAGTTATCTTGGCGTGAGCCCGCTAAACGGCCTTGCGTTCGCCTGCACGCTAATGCTGGCGGTGGGTATTGCCTATCTGGCACCCTGGCAAGGCGAGCCGGCCGCCCAGTCCTATGCTTCCGAGCTGGCGCAGGTACGCAACGTGACCCTGGAAGATGGGACCCGCGTAACGCTTGGGGGTGACTCGGCGCTGGAAGCGGAATTCAGCGAAGACAGTCGCCGTATTAAGCTGTTGCGCGGTCAGGCATTTTTTAATGTGGCTAAGGATTCCGCGCGGCCATTTCAGGTGACTGCACAGGGTGCAGAAGTGCGCGTTGTGGGTACTCGCTTCGATGTGCGTACCGGCAGCAAACTCAATCCTGCGGTGAAGGTCACCGTGGAAGAGGGCATCGTCGATGTCGCCCGCAAAAACACCGTTGCGACTGAGGATGTGGATAAAGGCGATTCGGCAAACAAGGTGCGTCTGACTGCCGGCCAACAGGTCAAGGTCGACGAGCGTGCGATCAGCCCGGTCAGCCAGGTCGATGCCACTACCGTCGCCAGCTGGCGCCAGGGCAAGTTCAGCTACCGCGACGCGCCGCTGTCGGAAATCGTTGCCGATGCCAATCGTTATCGCCAAGACCGCATCATCATCGGCACCCGCGAACTGGAAAATCTGCGGGTGACCACCGCCTTTACTGCCGACCAGGCGGATACCCTGGTGGCCATGCTGGAGCAGTCATTGCCGGTGCGTGTGTTCAAAGAGCCCGATGGGCGCGTGGTGATCTGGCCCGGCACGGTAGAGCACTGAAGCCTGCCAGGCCGTTCGCGAAAAAAACCCGGGGTGTCCCCGGGTTTTTTATTGCCCGTACAGCGCGGGAATCGCTTCCTCTGCGCTGTAGTGCATTGAGCGATTATATCTTTTCCAGTACCAGCTCAATGGTCGCGCGCTTTCCGCGAATTTTTTGCTGGGTGGTGGTGATGTCAGCGGCGCAGTCGCCTTCCTGGTCGCCATAGTCACCCCACTGGGCGTGGTTGGCACCATCTATCTGATGGAAGCTGGCATTGTAAGGCAGGGTCCAGCTCAGGGATTGCACGGTCTGGGGTGGTACAAGGCAGTCGAGTTCGCCGTAAATTGACGCTACCACCAGATCGGTACGGTAGGAGATGGGGTTTTCCGGATCCGGGAAACTCGCCCACAGTGCCAGTCCCTTAATGGAGAAATCCTGCGGATTTTCCGCAATATATTTGGCGGCAATCACCCCGCCCAGGGAGTGCCCGGCCAGTGCCCAGTTCGCAATATCCGGGTTGGCGGCCTTGATGACCGGCACCATTGAAGGCATCAGGCCGGCGATAACCAGTGTGCTTGGCGAATTATCGATGACCACCGGGTAGCCGTTGGCGGCGATTTTGCGTGCGATACGGGCGTAGGCGCGTGGGTCTACATCGCCACCCGGCTGGATCAGCAAGCCCACGTCCTGGGTAATGAAATTATTATCGAAGCGGATGAACTGCGGCGTCTCGGTGACAGTCATTACCAGATTGGACTCCAGCGCATCGAGGGCGTCGTCGTTCGCCATGGCTGGATAACCCTGTGCGACACTGGCCTGCGGCAGGAGAAGGGTGAGGAGCATCGACAGAGCGATGCCAAGAGGTGCGAGTTTTTTCATGGTGTTTCCCGAAATTATATGCTGCGAGTGGGTTGCTCCAGATCTCGACTGGGCCTCATTACCTAAGTGCGAGCGCAGTGAGAAGACGCATATAAGTCATAACAACATAACAATATAAACTTATATCATTAGAGCTAAATCTTTATATCTCGGGAGAGTTGTCTGAAACAACCAGTGGCGGCTGCAATTGCCTGATGGCGCTGCAAGCAACCGATTTTTAGGCGGTAATAGACACTTTGAATGGGGTGTATGCCGCAGGTTAGTCGTGAGAGCCGGCGTAATGCCGACCGTTTCGCGCCAGTCACAGGGGATCGCCGAGGGTTCGGCGGGAGGGCGCTTGTCGGTTTCTGCTCAGGGCGCCAGCTCGCGCCAGAACATCTCCGCCGCGTTCTGGCAGATGGGCTCGATCGCCGCAGAGTCCGCGTAGATACCGTCGATAATCAACCGGCTGATTCCGTGCAGGGTGCTCCAGCTCACCTGGGAAAAACGCAGCGCGTCCACCTTGTGTGAAATCAGTCTCTTTTCCTTCCAGGTGCGCACATTATTCACATAGTTGCGGAAGCTGTTGTGGGATTCTTTGCGCAGGGAGTCTGTGGACGTGCCGGACTCCCAAATGTGCCCACCGAACATCAGGTCATAGTACTCCGTCTGCTCGGTCGCAAACTGCACATAGCCGCGTACAAAGTCGCGCATGCTCTCGGCACTGGGGGGGCGCTGACCGTTCTGGTGTACCTCCGACAGCATGGCGTTGTAGCGCCGGAACCCCTCCTCGGCGATGGCACACAGTAGCGCCTGCTTGTCCGCAAAGTAGTGGTAAGACGCGGTGCGCGACACACCGATATTCAGCGCCAGCTTGCGCATGGACAGCGCCTTCTCACCCTCTTCCCGAATGATGCGCACAGCCTCGCTCACCAGAGTCTGGCGGAGGTCCCCATGGTGGTAACTGCCAGAGCGGCTTGAAGTACTAGATGTAGTGCGGGTGGAAGATGTGGTCATGCTGCGCAATCTATCAGGCCATCTTGACACTGTCAAAACCGCGACATATGGTAGCGATACGCATTTTGACAGTGTCAAGAATGGGCAGCCGACCAATAGGCTGGCCAGTCAGAATAAATACAACAGAACTCCGAGAACCCAAAAGGGAGATAGGTGATGAGCGACGCACGTTTAGCGCAATGGCACCAGGTGGTATTCCAGCGGGATCAGGCGCTGCTGCGCCAACTGCTGGCGGAAAACGTCGAGTTCCATTCCCCCACCGTGTGGAAGCCGAAGCACGGGCGCGACGTAGCCCAGTTCATCCTGATGAATGTGATCGATATTTTTCAGGGCTTCGAATACCACCGCCAGTGGGTAGACGGCAACGAGATGGCGCTGGAATTCTCCGCCACCGTGGAAGACAAAAGCATCAAAGGTATCGACCTGATCCGCTGGGATGACAACGGCCAGATTATTCACTTTGAAGTGATGGTGCGGCCGCTGAACGGCCTGCAGAAAGTATTCGATGAAATGAACGCACGTGTCGTGGCCGCCGGCTTCGCCTGATACGCAAACAGACAAACAGATTTAGGTAAAACGTGATGAGCAATTCTGCTACCAGTCCTTCCGAGAGCAATCCCTACCCGAAAATGCTCGAGCCCCTCGACCTGGGCTTTACCACCCTGCGCAACCGCGTACTCATGGGCTCCATGCACACCGGCCTCGAAGAAGCGCCCGATGGCCACAAGCGTATGGCCGCGTTTTTTGCCGAGCGCGCCCGCGGTGGTGTTGGCCTGATTGTTACCGGCGGCTTTGGCCCCAACAAACGTGCCGCTACCCACGAGCACACCAAGATGCTGTGGAGTGAAGAGGACTGCGCAGACCATCGCATTATTACCGACGCGGTGCACAAAGAAGGCGGCAAGATCTGTATGCAGATCCTGCACACCGGTCGTTACGCATTTAATGAAAACCCGATAGCGCCGTCTGCCATCCAGGCACCGATCAATCCGTTTATGCCCAAGGCTGCCACCGAAGACGAAATCGAACAGCAGATCGAGGACTTCGTGCGCACTTCCGTACTCGCCAAAGAGAGCGGTTACGACGGTGTGGAAATCATGGGTTCCGAGGGTTACTTCCTTAACCAGTTCCTCGCCGCGCGCACCAACCAGCGCGACGACGACTGGGGCGGCAGCTACGAAAACCGCATGCGCCTGCCGGTAGAAGTGGTGCGCCGCGTGCGCGAAGCGGTAGGTGAAGACTTTATTATTATCTACCGCCTGTCCATGCTCGACCTGGTCGAGGGCGGTAGCGATTACCAAGAAATCGTCACCCTGGGTAAAGCTATCGAAAAAGCCGGTGCCACCATTATCAATACCGGTATCGGCTGGCACGAAGCGCGCATCCCCACCATTGCCACCAAGGTGCCGCGCGCCGCGTTTACCTGGGTTACCGCCAAGTTCCGCGAGGAACTGTCCGTGCCGGTAATTACCTCCAACCGCATCAACACCCCAGAAGTGGCCGAAGAAGTTTTGCAGCGCGGCGATGCCGACATGGTTTCCATGGCGCGTCCGTTCCTCGCCGATGCCGACTTCGTCAACAAGGCCGCGGAAAACCGCGCCGACGAAATCAACACCTGCATCGGCTGTAACCAGGCCTGTCTGGATCATGTATTCAGCATGAAGATGACCAGCTGCCTGGTTAACCCGCGTGCCTGTCACGAGACCGAGCTGAACCTGCTGCCCACCAGCAACGTGAAAAAACTTGCGGTCATCGGCGCCGGCCCCGCGGGCCTCGCCTTCGCCACGTCTGCCGCAGAATGTGGCCACGATGTCACCCTGTTTGATGCCGCCAGCGAGATCGGTGGCCAGTTCAACATCGCCAAACAGATCCCGGGCAAGGAAGAATTCTACGAGACCCTGCGCTACTTCCAGCGCCGTATCGAAACCACCGGTGTTACCCTCAAACTGAATTCTCCGGTAACCGCCGAGCAGCTGAACAACAGTGACTTTGATGAAGTGATCCTGGCCACCGGTATTACCCCGCGCGTACCGCCGATCCCCGGTGTCGAGCACGAAAAAGTGCTCGGTTACCTGGACGTGCTGAGAGACAAAAAGCCGGTGGGCAAAAAAGTCGCGGTCATCGGCGCAGGTGGTATCGGCTTCGACGTATCCGAATACCTGACCCATGCCGGCGAAGCCACCAGCCAGAATATCCCCGCGTTTATGCGCGAATGGGGTGTGGATATGACCCTGCAGGCGCGCGGTGGTATCGAAGGCGTGCAGGCTGAAGTCCCCGCGTCACCGCGTGAAGTGTTCCTGCTGCAGCGCAAGGTCAGCAAAGTCGGCGGCGGCCTGGGTAAAACCACCGGCTGGATCCACCGCACCGGCCTCGCCAACAAAGGGGTGAACATGATCCCGGGTTGTGAATACGTGAAGATCGATGACGAAGGCCTGCACATCAAGGTCGGCGAAGAAACCAAAGTACTGGATGTGGATAACGTGATCCTGTGTGCCGGTCAGGAGCCTGCGCGTGCGTTGCTGGATGGCCTGAACAAACCGTATCACCTGATTGGCGGCGCGGATGAAGCGGCCGAGCTGGATGCCAAGCGGGCGATTGATCAGGGTATGCGTCTGGCTGCGACGATTTAAGCGGGATCCTCGGCTACCTCCGGCCGTTACCTGCCTCTCGTGGGTGGGTCGGTCGGAAGCTTCCCTACACGCTACGGTCTTTCTTGGCGCGACACAATCAGTCTGATGAGATAGCGGTGGGTATTGCGACCGTTTTTTCCTGCTCGATTATTCCAACAGCCCCTTTTCCTGCGCAACCCGCACAGCTTGGTTACGGTCGCGGACATACAGCTTTTCCAAAACCTGGCTGATGTAATTTTTCACCGTACCTTCGGCGAGCTGCAGCTTAACAGCTATGTCGCGGTTGCTATATTGCAGGGCAACTAGCTCCAGAATCTGCACTTCACGAGTGGACAGCAATGTTTTCTTCTGGGAATTTTTTGCTTCGGAAAGTGCACGGTAACTATCCAGCAGTAGTTCTGTTGACTGCCCGTCAAGTGCGGACTCCCCCCGGTACACCTTGCGAATGCTCTCCGCCAATTCCGCCCCGGAAACCGCTTTGAGTAAAAAGCCCTGAGCCCCTGCGAGCAAGCCATTACGCAAGTAGTCTGCCTGTCCAAATGTGGTCAGGATGATAATTCGCGCCTGCGGGTTGAGCGCTTTAATCTGCTTGGTGGCCTCAATACCATTCATGCGTGGCATTTCGATATCCATCAATACGAGATCGGGTGTGTATCTGGTGTAAGCGGCTACAGCCTCTTCACCATTGCTTGCCTCAGCTACCAGCTCGATCCCATCCTCAAGCTCCAGTAGCATTCTTATGCCATCACGCATCAGCTGCTGGTCGTCCACCAGTAGAACCTTAATGGGCATGTTCTTCTCCTGCTACTCCGAGAGGAATCTTAATCAACAGCTTTGTAAGTGCGCCTTCGCGCTGAAACGCCAGCGTGCCCTGCAGCTCCGCTACCCGGCTTTCAATAGATTTTATTGGGGGCAACGGTTTACCCTGGTGGTTGTCCAGTTGCGAGCCATTGTCTTCCACCTGGAGCCTAAGGTTGCCATTTTGCACGAGTGAAATGCTCGCCTGAGACGCACCAGCGTGGCGACTGATATTTGTGAGCGACTCCTGAATAATCCGGAAAACATGTTGCTTGATGGGTGCAGGTATCTGGCTGTCATGACAGCGAATCTGTATGGACACTGACAACCCAGTCGCCGCCTCAAAGTTATTCACCAGTGTGGCGATGAGCTCTGTCAGCGGCTTGTCAGCCGTCGCATCCTGATCCAGCAATTGGACGATGTTGCGGGTTTCCTCCAGGCCTTCGCTCAACAGGCCGCGCAGTGTAGAAATAATCGCCGCTACCCTGGACGGATCCTGCCCGCTGAGCCGCTCGGCAACTTCAAGTTGAACGATGGACGTCGTTAATTTATGTCCCAGGGTGTCGTGCAGCTCACGCGACAGCCGCTGCCGCTCTTCCAATCTCGATTGCTGATCCAATTCGATGGCATGGAGTGCGAGCTGATGATTCTTCTGCTCAAGCTCATACAGCAGGCGTCGTGTTTCACTTCGCCCTTTCTCCGCCTCAATCCTCTGGAAGGCAAAGCCACTCAAGAAGAGAGTCAGCAAGCTGTTCACAAACGCATCCTGTAGATCAATGCGTTCTGCTGAAAGGAGCAGTTCACTGAAAAATACCGCCACGACGCAGGTGGCGACCCAGCCGAGCGCTGTTTTTCTGGGGAGAATTTCTATGGCGAGGAGACAGATCACCACATAGAGCATGGCCGCATGCTGAGGCATGCTCAGAATAATCAGGGTACAAAGCAGGAACAGCGTAGCCAGGATAGCCTGAGCGCCCCGCCTCACTTTCCGTGTTGCCAGGAGCAGGGCGAGGCCAATAAACAGAAGCAGGGGGAGCAGCAGCCACCACTGACCAGACACGGTAATACCCTGCACTACAAAGTAGCTGCCTCCCAGAGTGAAGCCAGCGATGGTGAACAACACCCATTGAGAGAGTGTTTGCTGCGTGTCGGACATGCCTTCAGGTCCAGAATTTTTTGTTGAGTATCAGGGGCAATGCAATCAACCATACTAGTCCTGTGTAGATTGTAAATGCCGTGCTATCGCCGGTAACCTCTGGGAGGAATGGCAGGGTGTTGAATGCCATGTTGGAAGACACGTGGGCCAGGATTACCAGATAGATGTTTTTGGTCCAGCGATACAGGAAGCAAATAAGAATGCTGGCGGGCACCAGCATTAACCCAAACAGCCAGAACGGCATTTGCTCCGGGGTGCCCATGCCAATGAGATACCCGGGGTAGTGCCACAGCAGCCATACCGCGGTTACGATCAGCGCGGCGGGCATAAAGCGGGTGCTTTTGCACAATCTGGCAAACGCGTAGCGCCGCCAACCGTACTCTTCGCCCGTCATCAGTATCAGTAGTAAGGGTAGTTTCCCCGGCATCAGGCTGAAGTCGGGCAACACCCATTCTCCCCGATCCAGCACGATGCTGATTATCATCAGGGTAAACGGCAGCAGCAGTGCCAGGCCCAATGCTAACGAACTGAAGCGGAATCCCTGCGGGTGCCCGAAGAGATCTTTCAGTCCCCGGGAACCTTTCTCATGCAGGCTGAAGCCGATGGCCAGCAGCAAGGGGCTGATAACCCCCAGCAAAACGACCGGGATTATATTGAGTCTTGCTCCAAGTTGCGTTGCCAGGGTGATGACGACCAGTGTGGAGGCCAGGTAAATAAAGGTGCGCTTTTGTGTATGTAGCAGCTGCATAATGGACTGTTCTTTGAGCCGTGAATTTAGGATTCACGCTAACGGAGCGAAAGTCACATTGGTAAGTGCCGCGGGTCATATGACCATATATCCGAAGCTATCTTTACAGGCTATTTCTTTACTGCGCGAAATGCGCTCCAGCAAGCTCACCAGCAACACCCAGCCAGTAAAGAACCGCAACTCCACCGCCATGCCAAACACCATGGCTTCCACGATGGCGCCCGCCCGTGCCGGGCTGAGAATACCGGCTGCGGGGATCACCGTGAGCCCAATGGCCAGCAGCACGGCAAAAATCGGTGACAGGTAGGGAATGCCCAGGTCAAAGCCATAACACAATGCCAGCGCGGTACTCACTGCCACCCGACAGCAGCGCCGCGCTGTCAGCGGGATGCGCTTTGGCCGCCACGCACCCACACCTTCAGTACCTGATAACCCAGGGCAAGAATCACCGCGCCCACAAACAGGCCGGTTAGCCCGGCGCTGATCATCCCGCCGATGGCGCCGAGCAAAATCACCGGCATGGGTACCGCCACCCCGCGCCCGAGCAGCAGGGGCTTGAGCACATTATCTGCCAGGCCCGCCAACACCAGGTACACGGTGAACACTACGCTGGCCAGGGTGGAAGCATCGGATTGCGACCACAGCCACACCAGCACCGGGATGACCACCAGAATTGCCGGGATCTGCGCAATCCCCAGAATCAGGGCCATCACCGCCAGCAGGCCCGCGCCGGGCACCCCGCACAGCAGAAAGCCAATCCCCAGCAGCAGCGCCTGAATAAAGGCCACCCCAATCACGCCGGAAGACACCGAGCGCACCGTCGCCACCGACAGCTCCAGCATTTGCGGGCCGTGCTCGGGCCCACACACGCGCGAGAAAATCTGCCGTGCTGTGGTGCGGTCGGGAGTGGCGTGGGCCAGCAAAATACCGGCCACGATAAACGCGGCGGTAAAGGCCAGCAGCGTGACAAGCGTACTGCCCAGCTTGGCCACTGCATCGCGTGACAGCGCCAGCAACTGGTCATGGTAGTGCTCGGCAAAGCGCGTGAAATTGGTCGAGGCGGTCTGCCAGGCGGCGTAAATCTGTTGGCCTATTAACGGCCAGTCCTCAACCGCTTTCGGTGGAGGCGGGATCACCTGCCGTCCCTCGGACAGGCTGTCGTGAAAGCCAATCACATGGTCAATGAATGCCATACCCAGCAGTACCGTTGGCACACCCAGCAGTATCAGCATCAACAGCACCAATAGCGTCGCGGCGCGGCCATTGGAGGTGCCAAGCCGCGCTGCCAGTTTCTGATTCAGCGGGTGCAGGGAAACCGCCAGTACCACCGCCCACACCATCATCATCAGAAAGGGCGCAAACGCATGCGCCGCCAGCCACATTAACAAAGCGGCCAGCGCCAGCCGTATCACAAGATCGACCAGTGACAGGGGTTCGGGTTGCTGGTTGCCAGGTAGATTGTTGTCGGGCGTTTCCATGAGCCAGAGTCCCTCTGTTCCGTGAGGCGGCAGGCCCGGTTTCTGTCACCCGGCTGCCCTCCGCGGGCTCTTATCGGCTAGGAATTATAGCAGTGGGGGGTGGCGCAAATTGGCCTGCAATACGCCAATAAGGGAGGATCCTTTCGCTCCGGGAATGCGCCCAGTATCCTAGAGCATGGTGTCTGCCCCCTCATATTGGGGCTATTCGAGCGAAAGAGGCTCTAAAGGAGCCGGGGGGCGGTTTTGCGGGAAAATAATAGTAATAAACTGCAAATTGGTGATTTCAGGGTCGATTTCGGCAAGTGGCAGGCGGAGTGTGGTGGCCAACCTGTTCCTCTGACCAACCAGAGTATGCAGGTATTGCGTGTGCTGGTGGATGCTTGGCCGGATACCGTTACCCAGCAGGCGCTGATTGATGCCATCTGGCCGGGCAAAGTGGTCACCGACCAGAGCGTGAAGCAGGCCGTAAAGCGGTTGCGAGAAGCACTCGGTGCGCCCGCCGGCAGCTACATCAAATCGGTGCGCGGCCGTGGCTATCGGCTGGATTGTGAGCCGCTGGCCGTCACCGCAGATACGCGCTGGCCCCGCCGTTACCTGGTAGTCGGTATGCTCGCCATAGCGCTCGCCACTGGGGGCGTCTGGCAGCTTGCACTGTGGACGCCCGCGCGCAGTGACCACGTCCAGTCATTCACCGCCTCCGCCGAAGCCTATCGTCTGTATCTGAGCGGCGTGGATTACTATCAGCGCTACCGTGAAAAAGATGCCCGCATCGCGGTCACACAATTCCAGAAAGCCATCGCCCTAGATCCAGAGTTTGCCCGCGCCTGGGCGGCCCTGAGTGATGCGCAGGCGATGCTCGGTGAGCTGGATAGTGCCATTGCGTCGGCGCAAACGGCCATTGCCATGGCCCCGGATGAGGGCGGCGGTCACAAGGCCCTGGGGCACGCCTACTCCATGAAAGGGTGGTTCCGCCGGGCCATTGATGCCTATGCGCACACCCTCGAAATTGACCCAAATAACCTGGCCGCCATCAGTAATACGGCCTTCCATTGGCAGGAACTCGGGCAGCTTGATCGCGCCATGCAGTGGAACCTGCGCGCACTGCGCCTCGATGCCAACAACGCCATTGTTTATCTGCATGTGGCCGAAACCTTCAAGGGCCTCGGCATGTTTGAGCAGGCGCGGGAGTGGTACGCCAAAGCGCGCAACCTGCGTCCGGATTACCCCCCCTTATACCATTCGCTCGCCTATTTTCTGATGCGCAATGGTGACATCGCCGGTGCCAACGAGATCATTACCGCGGCGCTTGCCCTCGCGCCAGACCATTCCAATATCGTGACAGCGGCGGGGGATATTGCGCTCCATCGCGGGGACTACGACCAGGCACTGGCGTTTTACCGCCAGGCCGCCCCCAATGCACAGGCCGGTAAAGCGGCGCACTACGCACTGCTGAGGGCTGGCCAAATTCTCTGGATGCAAGGCAACAAGGAAAACGCACAGGCAGCCCTGCAGCAGGCGCGCGAAATAGCGGAAGCGCTGATCGCCGAAGGGGATGAGTGGCCGGGAAATTATGTCGATATCGCCACGTGTTATGCGATTGAAAAAGATTTCACCCTGGCCCACGGTTGGCTGCTGCGCGCGCAGCAAGCGGGCTGGGTCGATTACCAACAGGTCTCACAGGACCCGGCCTTTGCCGAGGCGCGTGCATTACCGGAATTCGTCCGTCTGCAACAAGCGCTGGAAGCCAAGGTTGCCCAGATGCAAGCGCGTGTGCGCGAGCGCATGATGTAAGTGTTTATTCCGCGCGCAATCGCTACCCCATCACAAAATTTAGCCCTGTCACCAAAACGTCACCAACGGCTCACCACCCTGTAGCCAACCGCTGACGGCCACCATGGTAGAAAAAACCTGCAGTGAAAAACGCTGCGCGGAAGGCCTCAAAGCCACCGCCTTTTTTCAACCAACAGGTGAAGAAATGACCATTAAAAATAATATCGGCCGGAAAACCGGCGCGGGGCTAACGCGGGTGTTGGCGATTGCCGCCATGCTGCCAACACTACTGGCACCCACAGTGACACTCGCCGCCGACGCACCGAGCGAGGCCGAGCGTTACATCATTAAATTCCATGACGGAAGTAATCCGAAGCGTGCAGAGGCGCGCAAGGGGCCACCCTCCTTCGCGCAAAAACGTGCGCAGTTGGATGGCGCGGGCCCGCTGCAGCGCATCGAGAATCGCGGCCAGCTGCGCGCGGCTGGCGTGCGGGTCAAGCAAGACCTGCCGCAGCGTAATGCCATGGCGGCCATACTGTCCGCGCAGGAGCTGCGCGAGCTGAAGGGCAATCCCAATATCAAGCGCATTGAAGTGGACGAAAAGCGTTACATGCTGTCGCAATCCACCCCGTTCGGTATCGAAATGGTGGAAGCGCACCTGCTGAGTGACGCCGGTGCCACCAACCTGACCGCCTGTATTATCGATTCCGGGTTTGAATACGCCCACGAAGACCTATCGGCCAACAACGTCACCGGTGACAGCGACCCGGGCGGTGCCGGTGACTGGTTCACCGATGAGAACGGCCACGGCACCCACGTGGGTGGCACCATTGCAGCGGTCAACAATGACCGCGGTGTGGTGGGCGTGCTGCCAAATGGCAAACTGCGCCTGCACATCGTCAAGGTATTCAATGCAGAGGGCTGGGCTTATTCGTCCTCGTTGATCAATGCCATGGACAACTGTGTTACCGCCGGGGCCGCGGTGATCAATATGAGCCTGGGCGCAAACACCTATGTACAGACGGAAGCCGATGCCTTCCAGGCCGCCTACGATGCCGGTGTATTGCCAATTGCCGCTGCCGGTAACGATGGCAATACCGCCTATTCGTACCCCGCATCCTACCCCGCCGTCGTTTCTGTGGCGGCGATCGATGCCAACAAAAACCTGGCCAGCTTCTCCCAGCAAAATGACCAGGTAGAACTGGCCGGCCCCGGTGTCGCGGTGCGCTCCACCATGCCCATGGGCACAGGCTACTCCACCGCACTGTCGGTGGGCAGCACCGGCTACGACGCACTCGCCATGGACGGTTCCGCCAGTGGCCTCGCCAGCGGCAACCTGGTTGACTGCGGCCTCGCCGATGCCGTGTGTACCGGCGTGACCGATGCCGTCTGCCTCATCCAGCGCGGTGGTTCGACCTTTGCCAGCAAAATCCAGAACTGTGAAGCGGGCGGCGCCGTGGGTGCCATCATCTACAACAACGAGGCGGGCCCGCTGGCTGGCACCATCAGTGGAACCCCCACGCAGATCATCTCCGTAGGCGTCTCCGACACCGCAGGTGCCGGCTTACTGCAGCAGCTGGGTGAAACCGCAGAGCTGTCTATTGGCCAGAGCAACTACGGTGAGCTCAGTGGCACCTCTATGGCCACCCCGCATGTGGTCGGTGTGGCCGCACTGGTATGGAGCCACCACCAGAGCTGTGGTGCCGACGTCATTCGCTCCGCGCTCGCCGCCACCGCCGAAGACCTCGGTGCCGCCGGCCGCGACAATGGCTTTGGTTACGGCCTGGTCAAAGCCAAAGCGGCGGTCGACGCCATCAACGCCGACTGTAGCCTCAACGTGGAACCGCCACCCCCGCCCGGTGACGACGCTTACGTACTGGATAACGGCACCCCGCTGAGCGGCCTGGTAAGCACCACCTACGGCGAAGAGCGCCACTACAAAATTGACGTACCGGCCGGCGCCAGCAACCTGCGCATCCTCACCACCGGTGGTTCTGGCGACGTTGACCTTTACGTAAAAGTGGGCGCTAAAGCCAGCTTCGACGTGTGGGACTACCGCCCCTACCGCAACGGCAATGAAGAAGTCGTGGAAGTCGCCGCACCCGCCGCCGACACCTGGTACATCATGCTGCGCACCTACTCCGCCTACGATGGTGTAACACTGGCGGCCAGCTTCGATGGCAATGGCGGCCCACCTGCAAACATCGCGCCCAGTGCCGCGTTTGGCCAGAGCGTTGATGCGTTGTCGGTCACGTTTATCGATCAGAGCCAAGACGTAGATGGGACCATCACCGGCTGGCAGTGGGACTTTGGTGACGGCGCAGCCAGCACCGCGCAAAACCCCGCGCATACCTATGCCAGTGCCGGCGACTACAGCGTGACCCTCACCGTTACCGACGATGCGGGTGCCACCGATAGCAGCACCCAGACCGTCACCGTGAGCGACGCGCCGCCGCCAGTAAACCAGGCGCCCACCGCCGCGTTCGACTTCCTGGTAACCGGCCTGAGCGCCAGCTTCAGCAACGAAAGTAGCGATAGCGATGGCACGGTAACCGGCTGGCAGTGGCAGTTTGGCGACGGCGCAACTTCCGCCGCACAAAACCCCAGCCACACCTACACGGCCGCCGGCACCTACAGCGTGACCCTCACCGTCACCGATAACGACGGCGCCAGCAGCAGTGCCACGCAATCGGTTACCGTCGAAGCCACGGCACCCCCCGTAGGCAACACCCTGGAGAATGGCGTGGCCGTTGGCGGTATGAGCGGCGCCGCGGGCGAGGGCTTCCGCTTCACCTTTGAGGTGCCCGCCAATGCCACCAACGTCACCTTCGAGACCTTTGGCGGTACCGGCGATGTCGACCTGTATGTGAAGTTCGGCTCCGCACCGGGTAAATACGACTACGACGCCAAGTCCGTATTGTTTGGCAGTGCCGAAAGCATTAGCGAAGACAACACCCAGCCGGGCCAGTGGCACGTGTGGGTTGTGGGTTACTACGCATTTGTCGACGCCAGTGTAGTGGCCACCCACAACGGGGTGAGCGGTGGTGAAAACCCGGCCTTTTACATCAACGGCACCGACATGAACATTCCCGATGGCGACCCCAGCGGTATCACCAGTGTGATCAGCGTTGACCGCGAAGGCCCAACCGGCCTGGTGTCCGTCGCCGTGGATATCAAACACCCCTACCGGGGCGATATCGAACTGCGCCTGATTTCGCCATCAGGGAGTACTCATATACTGAAGGAGACCGGCTTCGACGGCGCCGACGACATCCTGGAAACCTACCAGGTGAATGTGGGTAATGAAGAATCGGCCGGCGACTGGCAGTTACAGGTGATCGACCTGTTTTCCGCAGACCAGGGTTACCTCGATTCCTGGTCACTGGAATTTTACTGATCGGTTGTACCTAATTGCGGTACCGTAACCAACAAAGCGGTGATCGTGACAGTACCGAAGTACTATCATGGTGACCGCGCCTAGCGGTGCCGCTTACCGCAGGTATCGAGCATGGAAGCGTGCTCGATACCCCGGCGGTGATGAGCGGTAAAAACGCATTAACATGAGTGCAGTAATCGATATGGTTTTCTGCGGTTTGCTTCGCGTAGCTGTAAGCTTTTCTTTGTAATTTCCTTTTCGTGCCGTCTTCCCCAAAAAATAAATAGAACAGCCGTTCCATTTAAAATACTGTAATCAAAAGTAATTTGTGTTTCTTTGAACGCGCTACTGAATAGCGTACAGTTACAAATATTAAAAACTCTGCACCAGAAATTTTCATCTCATGCTTAAACGCCTATTTGCTTCGCGCAAAAAGCCCTATGTCCCTGGACTCAATCAGCGGGAAAAAGTGGAAATCGACATTTCCGGAAGTCGGCTGACGATGCTGCTCCCCCCGCATAGCGACTCCGAAGGCTTCCGCCGGAAGCCGCCGCCGAAGAAAATTGATCTACATGATCCGGATAACTTCTATACGGATGAAGAATCCCCGGAGTGGCAGAGGAGTGGTAATGCCCGCTATAAGGGCGGAGTGGCTAACCGACACTGGGAGTTCTACGGTCCTTCTTGGCGATCGCGTCCCTACGGTTATATCGCATTCGGCATTGGAATTACTCGTGAAGACGCGATGCCGGAGGAGATGAGTTGTTTCAATCCTTCCCATTTTGAGCAGTTGATTGCACATAGTCTCTATTTTGGCGCTGGCGGCCCGACTAGCCCCGATTTACCTAGAACTAAAGGCCCCTTTAACACACGCCTGTGCCAAATGTCTGGCGCCACAGGATTTTACTTCGAGCGCCACCGAGATTTCGCCCATCGCACGCAAGAACCAGAGGCCTTTGAGCAGGCCTCTCACAGCTGCACACTGTTACTGCCATTGGAGCATCGATATAGCTTGGGGGTTGCATTTCGATACTTTGGCTATGGCCCTGCTAAAGATTCACTAGCGAATATGAATAAATTACGAGATTTGGTTCTCAATTCTGTACAGCTGGAACTCGGGTCTACTGCAAAAAATCAGCTGGCAGAAGCTCAGCTTAAGTGGCCAGGTTCTCGTGCCAGTGAAAGTCGTAAACCTATTAATTGGAAATACCCAAAATGGCGTAATGGGAAGTACCACAAGGGCGAGTCAAATATTGTGATCATTGAATCCGGCAGCCCGCCACCGCAATTTTCCCCATAAATCGAGCTCTGATTTAAGGCAGTACAAATTTATTTGGTAATAGATACATAACAAGGAATACGTTATGAGCCCATCCGTTGGATCACGGAAGATTCTAATTCCTCAGTTCGCCAATCCTAATAGTAGCCGAAATATTTATGTGTACTCAGATCACTTTGCTGACTGGGATGTAATTAAAAAATCCCATGAGCGTAACTACTATTTGGCTTCAATTTTGCGTGCAGTTTATAGCCTTAACTCATGCGCTGGTGGGCGTACAGGAAAACCAGCAAAGCTTATTCAGCCGGGCTTTGCCGTTCATTACCTAATTGATGAGCATGGTGACGTTACCCTTCTTCAATTAGAAGTCGATGAAAAACACCAGTTGCCAAGTGGTCAGCAGTCGAGTGGACTCTATCAAGTAAAATTTTCCGGTGATCACGGATTGGATGGGTGGGAAACGCAGGATTCTCCGAAAACTGCGATGCAACTAAAGCATCGCTGGAAAGAGGCTCATTACGCTGCCGTCGCCGGGAAATTTGATAGTAAAGAGCAGGCCGGGGGCAAATTAGTAGACCACATTCGCAACGCCTACTCAGGTGAACTGCGAGGCCACGATATCGATAGAGCGAATAAACACTATTCTCTTTATTGGCAAAACGGCGGTTACCGAAGTGACCGACAAAGTAATCAGCTAGCTTCCCTGATGCAACAGGCTATGGGGCAAAAGGCTCGTGTGCACTGGTTAGCGCATGGTGAAGGGGCTGGTACCTTTGTCCGTGCCATGAAGATACTAAAATCAGCCCCAAAGCTACACAATGCAGAGAATGACGGAAAAGTACGGGCTCGGCAGGTTGTCTATTTTTCCAATCCTCGGGGTGCGGATACCGCCAGCAATGAGTTAGAAGCGCTGTGTTCTCAAGTTGGAATTGATCTTGCCGGTATCAACCGAAATACGAATGATTTATGGGATAGAGAAACCAATGGTGCGCACTCAGAGAGGTTTTTGCCGCTTATAACCAAAATCGGCGTTGGCGGTTTTGTTGGAGCAGCAGGATTCGATACCCTTGCGAAAGGTCTCAGCCTGGCCGTACAGGCGACTGGCCCTGGGGGTATGATCGCAGCTGGGGTAGGTTGCTATATTCTGGGGAAGAGTGCTTGTAACGATATCAGCGGTCATGCCCGGAGCCTCAAGGCTATTTGCCAAAATACACTTGGCAAAGGTAACCAGAACTGGACCGCGGGCGTTTGAGTGGCGTTTCGTGATCGAAAGTCGCCGGTTCTGGAATGTGACAAGCTCGGCATGAGAAACATGCGGTAGATTTTGCCACTCGAAGCTGAATTCATTCAGTAGATGTAAAGCATGCTTTTCGGAATAGCCGAGGTGCGGTTTTTTATTAAGCCATTAAAAAGCGACGCAGGCCTTTTGGTGCTAATCACCGCACAGCAACTCTAGCGTTACCGTATCCAGCTCCCCACAGTAGTAACGCTGAAGCACCTGCATAAATTCACTCCTCTGTCCCGCCACCACCGTAAACAGCGTCATGCTGGATTTCAGTTTCATATCGTCCGGGCTGCCGAAAATCTGGTGGGCGCTGCGGCCTTTTACTGCCAGCAATGCAGCACAACATTCGCGCAGGCGGGTACCGAGAATTGGGTGGGCCAAATAGGCCTCTGCTTCATCGCGGCTTTTGATGGCGTAGTGGCGCGCGGTGGAGCTACGGCCGAGACCATCGATTTGCGGGAAGATGAACCACATCCAGTGGGTGTGTTTGTTGCCGGCGTGGATTTCGGCGAGGGCTTCGGGGTAGCAGGATGCTTGGGTGTCGAGGAAGCGTTGTAGGTTGTGTGGGTCGTTCATCGTGGGCACAGAGTTTCCTGAGTATTTTTTTAGTATAGGTGGGCCGCTATGGGGGCACTGGCTGCGCGCCTGCTTTGGGAGCAGGATGTCGGGGGTTCGAATCCCTCTGCCCCGAACAAATTGTAAGCTGGGATTCGAGCCCAAGGAGCTGTTACGCGCGACGGTTTTCAAGACCGTCGCTTTCGGTGAGGGTAGAGTAAGTGCCTTCTAAGGGTTTGTTTGCGGGTTCGAGTCCTGCAAAGCAATAATTATCGGTTGTCTGGATATCGAGTGCCCGCGATCTGAGATCCAAATGGCCAAACCTCTACAAACCTCTATAAGTAGCGCAGCTTGGTAGTGCACTTCGTTTGGGATGAAGGGGCGGGAAGAGTGAATCTTATGCCGGTAAGTCGGATGGAATCTAAGAAGCTTTTATTTGGGTTTGGCTGGGCAAGCAGGATTGGTGTTTGGGCGGAAGAATCGTAATAGCCTTTGGGCTATTACGACCCTGCGGGCTTCGCGCTGGCGCGCTCGTTGCTAATTGCTTTCGCAATTAGTCGAACCGCGGTGGTTCTCAGCCGCCCCTCGAAACCATACAAAAAAGGCCGCACCCTTTCGGGAGCGGCCTTTTTTGTATGGTGCCCAGAGGCGGAATCGAACCACCGACACGGGGATTTTCAATCCCCTGCTCTACCGACTGAGCTATCTGGGCAATGCTGTTTCGGGGTTGTCCCCGGCAGCGAGGCGCGTATTAAACCTGCTCTTCCGGGGGGAGTCAACCCCTTGATTGATAAATAGTTTTTTCGGTTTGTAAGTGGTTGCTTACTTGTCGCCGTCTTGCTCGGGAACGAAGCCTTCGGCGTCGTCGTAGTCTTCACCGGCGAAGAATTTGCCCATCTGTTCGGCCAGGTAGGCGCGGGAGGAGGGTTCCATCATGTTGAGGCGCTTTTCGTTGATCAGCATGGTCTGGTGGGCCATCCACTCGCCCCAGGCTTTCTTGGAGACGTTGTCGTAGATGTCCTGCCCCTTGGGGCCCGGGAAGGGCGGGTTGGGGAGGCCTTCGAGTTCTTCCTGGTATTTGCGGCAGAAGACGGTGCGAGACATGGTTTCTCCTAACAGGGTGCCAATAGTGGGGCGCGCATGGCCGTTAATTGTTTGACCAGCTTGGCGATGGGCGCCGGCAGGCCGAGATCCTGTCCGGATCGGGGCCGGTCGAGCTGGCGCAGTTTATACCAGCCGCTGGCTCCTTCCGCTACCTGATCGGGCTTGCGCGGCAGACTTATCCACACCGGGTGGATATCCAGGTGGAAGTGGCTGAAGGTGTGGCGCATGGGTGGCAGGGCCTGCAGCTCGCTGGCGTCCAGGTCCTGTGCCGCCAGCCATTCCTGCGCGCTGGCTTCACCGCCGTCGTCCTCTTCCAGCTGTGGCGGTATCCACAGGCCACCCCAGATGCCGCTGGCCGGGCGCTGTTCCAGGTATAGCTCGCCATCGTGCTCGATCAGCAACAGGGTAGTCTGGCGTACCGGCTTTTCCTTCTTGGGCTTCTTGCCCGGGTAATCGGTGGGGTTGCCCTGGGCGTGGGCCACGCAGTGCTTGGCAAACGGGCAGCGCTCGCAGGCGGGCTTGGAACGGGTGCACAGGGTGGCGCCCAGGTCCATCATCGCCTGGGTGTAGTCGCCGGTGCGCTTGGCCGGGGTGTACTGCTCGGCGATCTCCCACAGGCCCTTGGCCACGGCGGTCTGCCCGGGCCAGCCTTCTACCGCGTGCATACGCGCCAGTACCCGTTTGACGTTGCCGTCGAGAATCGCCGCTTCCAGCCCCATGCTGATACTGGCGATGGCACCGGCGGTGGAGCGGCCGATGCCGGGCAGTTCGGCGAGGGCCCCCACGCTGCGGGGGAATTCGCCATTGTGTTCGTTGACCACGGTCTGCGCGCACTTGTGCAGGTTGCGCGCGCGGGCGTAGTAGCCGAGGCCGCTCCAGTGGGCCAGCACCTGGTCCTGGCTGGCGGCGGCGAGGGCTTCCACGGTGGGGAAGGACTCCATAAACCGCTGGTAGTAGGGAATAACCGCCGCTACCTGAGTCTGCTGCAGCATGATCTCCGATACCCACACCCGGTAGGGGTTGATGTCCTGCTGCCACGGCAGGTCGTGACGGCCGTGCTGGTCGAACCACTTGAGCAGGGTGCGCTGGAACTGGCTGGGGGAGATGGTTGCGGGCTTCGCGGAGATGGGCTTGGTGGACATGCTCTCGGGGCCGTGGAATCGGCAAGTAGGAACCTCGGGTGCAGCGAGTGTACCAGAGGTCCTACAGAACGTTAGAGTAGGACGTCAGAAGAGTTCGATCCGTTTGCCCCGTGGTTTGGGTTGTTTGTGTTCATCCGGTAGGGTGCACAGGCGGTCCATGCGGGTGGTGCTGCCGTCGGCGTATTCCCACACCAGCTGTTCGCCGTCCATGTAGCGTTTGACCACGATCGGGCCCCAGCCAAACACGCGGAACTCCAGTACGCCGTTGTTCCAGGTGGTGCCGGCGGAGCTGCGGGCGCAGAATTCACGCTCGCCAGCGGTGAACAGCACCGAGCCCTCGGTATCGTTGGAGGTGAGGCCGCCGGTGCTGTTGGGGCCCAGGTCGTGAATGATGCCGGCAGAAGTGATTACCACCCGCTCGCCGCACTGCTCGACGCGCTCCACATGGCCCTTGTGGCCGCCTTCCACGCCGATCCACAAGCCGCGCAGGTCGTCTGCGCCTTCAGACAGCGGCTCGGTGCACTCGGTCAGGATCGGCAGCGGGAAGTGTTCGTAGGCGCAGCCGGGGGTGTTGCCCTTGGGAATGTCGGCGGCCATCTTGCCGCTGCTATCCAGATCCGGCAGCGCGCAGTAATTGAGGGTACTGCCATCGTCGGCGAGGGTGGCGGGGTCGATGGTCAGTGGTGGGCGGGCAGAGAAAAAAGCCAGCCAAAAAGCCCAGGCGAAAAACACCACCAGGGCCAGTGCGGTGCGGGTGAGCCATTTTTTCATGCGGGTTTCCTGTACGGCGGTTTATTGTTTGCAGCGAGCATCGGCCCGCGGGGTTCAAAGGCCTTCGGAGACCAGGCGGATTTCGTCACTGCCGGTGGGCAGGGAGAACAGGGTGCCGTCGCGGGTGACGGTCACCGGGCCGGAATAGATCTCGTCGAGACCGTCCAAAAATATCGCTTCCATGGCCGGCACCCGCAGTGGCGGCACCAGGTGGTACAGGGCCAGATGGCCAACGCCGGCGCGCCGGGCGCTCTCGGCGGCCTCGCGCGGGTCGCTATGATAGTCCTGAATGTCATACATCACCTTGGCGGCGATGGCGTTACCGGTTTGCTTGCCCACCTTTTCGATGATGCCTACCAGTTTGCGCGACAGCGCCTCGTGTAACAGCAGGTCTGCGCCCTTGGCGAAGTGCTCGAGGTTGGGGGACTGTACCGTATCGCCACTGATAACCACGCTGCGGCCGGCGTAGTCGAAGCGGTAGCCCACGGCCGGTTCCACCGGCGCGTGCTCGACGCGGAAGGCGGTGACGCGCAGGCCGTCGCGGTCCCACACAATTTCACCCACGCCATCTGCCGGTACCGCAAACGGTTGCGCCACCATGCCCTTGCCGGACAGCGGTGCCACGGTATCGCCGTGGTGGTCGTGGCGGTACTGCACGTCGTGTGAATACGCCAGGTTAAAACCCTGTACCACCGGCTCGACGCCTTCCGGGGCAATCACCGGCAGGGGGCTGGTGTTGGCGCTGCTGGCCCAGCGCAGGGTGGCCACTTCACCGAGGCCGTCGATATGGTCGGAATGGAAGTGGGTCAGCAGTACCGCATCGATTTCGCCAATGGGCAGGCGCATCATGCCGATGGTTTTGGCACCGCCGCTGCCCGCGTCCACCATCAGTAAATTGTCGCCCGCCATCACCAGCAGGCAGGGGCCGGAGCGCTGCGGGTCGGCCATGGGGCTGCCGGCGCCGCACACGGCTACATGCAGGCCGTCGCCAAGTTCGGCCAGGGCATCGGCGGCCATTATGCGCGGCAGCGCACGCTCCAGTAGCACGGGGGCAATGTGTGCACGCTGGCTGAATAAAACCACGGCGACGATGGCAACTGCTCCGAGTGCGAGGGTTACTTTTCTATTCAAATTCACAGCGCGACTCCAGTGTCTCTCTTGTGCGTCTCTTGTGTCTATCTTGTACGTCTCGGGCACTGCTGCAGTGCCGCTGCGCGATCGCTTTACCTTGTGTCATACTTTATGCCATTATTTGTTGTGAAGTAAAGATAACCAATAAAAGTCTTCGTGGGGTCCGCTTCCGGCCACACGTATTATTGCCAGACCGGAGTTGCCGATGACTACCTCTCTTAACGCGCCCTACACGATGTATGGGATTCCCGCCTCGCTGTATACCGCCAAGGTGCGCTGCTATATGCGCAAGCAGGGGATTGGCTTTACCGAGTGCGGCGTGAACCACCCGCAATACCAGCAGGCGATCGTGCCGCAGCTCGGCCGCATCATCATGCCGGTGGTGGAGAGTGCCGCGGGAGAGGTGATCCAGGACGGTACCGATATTATCGATTACTTCGAGCAGCAGGGTTTGTACCGCCAGTCGGCTTACCCCGATACACCGCTGCAACAGACGGTGGCGCACCTGTTTGAGTTGTTCGGTGGCGAGGGCCTGTTGCGCCCGGCGATGCACTACCGCTGGCATTTCGACGAAGAAAACCTGGCGTTTTTGAAAAACGAATTCTGTGCGGGCCTGGTACCACCGGGCACGGATGAGAAGGGGCGCACACAGTTGTTCGACTGGGCCAGCGGGCGCATGCGCAAGGCCGCGGTCGGCTTCGGCGCACCGGTGGAAGCGCGCGCACTGATCGAGCAGTCGTATGCGGAATTCCTGGCGCTGTTCTCCGAGCACCTGAGCACGGTGCCCTATTTGCTCGGTGGCCGCCCAACCCTAGGTGATTACGGCCTCACCGGCCCACTCTATGGGCATATGGCGCGCGACCCCAAACCGGCCGCGCTGATGCGCGAGACGGCGCCGCAGGTGGCGCGCTGGGTGGAGCGTATGCATGCGCCGGAACAGGTGGCTGTGGAGTACGCGGAAGAATATGTGGGAGAGAACGCTCAGCTATTCGCCGACGAAGCCATTCCCGAAACCCTGAAGGCGCTGATGCGCTTTGTGGCCGAGGAATATCTGCCCGAGCTGGCAGCGCATGTGGCATTTGCCAATCAGTGGCTGCGCGAACGCCCGGACTTGGAAGACGGTAGCAACGGCCTCGAAGATCCCACCGCGCGCATTATCGGCAAGGCAGTGTTCCAGTGGCGCGGCATATCGTTGAGCACCTGGGTGATGCCGTACCGTTTCTACCTTCTGCAGCGTATCCAGGACTGCTACGACGGGGCAGCGCCCAGCGAGCAGGAAAAAATTGCCGCGTTGTTTGCGGAGACCGGGCTGGAAGCAATGCTGGCCCTGCGTACCGACCGCCGTGTGGAACGCAAGGCGCACCTTGAAGTTTGGGGGCCGCTGCGCTGATCGGCACGGGTTGAACGAATCTCCCAAAAATAATCAGGCCGCATCCAGCGGCCTTTTTTATGCGCCAAAAAAAGGCCCCACAAAGTGGGGCCAAGCATCGGCGCCAGGCGGTCTCGGGGGCCGCCATGCACGAGGATTTAAAAAGCGAAGTGCTCCGCCGCCATCGCCATCATGCTTTCTCCACCATTCTGGACACAGGCACTGTGACTCTTGGCACGGGGCAGAACCCGGTCAAAATAAAACGCACCGGTTTGTAGTTTGGCGGTGTAGAAATTGGCATCGCCACTGCCTTCGGCGAGTTTCTGCTGCGCGGTGGCCATCATGCGCAGCCAGTAGTAACCGAGCACCACGTAGCCGGCGAACATCAGGTAGTCCACCGAGGCCGCGCCAATCTCTTCCGGGTTGCTCATGGCACGCTTGCCGATTGTTGCGGTCAGCGATTGCAGTTCTTCCAGGTACTGGCCGATCACTGCTGCGTGTGCAGCCAGTTGTTCGTCAGTGCTGCACTCGCCGAGGAAGCTGCCCATTTCCTGCATAAAGCCTTTCAGCAATTCGCCCTGGCTGCCCAGCACCTTGCGGCCCAGCAGGTCGAGTGCCTGAATGCCGGTGGTGCCTTCGTACAGGCAGGAAATCTTGGTGTCGCGCATCAGCTGTTCCATGCCCCACTCGGAAATAAATCCGTGGCCGCCGTACACCTGTACACCGTGGCTGGTGGACTCCATGCCGGTCTCGGTGAGGAAGGCCTTGGCGATGGGGGTGAGCAGGGCCAGCTTGGCATCGGCGCGCGCGCGTTCGTCGGCGTCGGTGCCTTTGTGGGTGGTGTCGATCAGCATTGACAGGTCGGCGCTCATGGCACGCCCGCCCTCGGCAAATGCCTTCTGGGTCAGCAGCATGCGGCGCACATCCGGGTGCACGATGATCGGGTCGGCGGCGCCGTCCGGGTTTTTGGCACCGGACAGCGCGCGCATCTGCAGGCGCTCGCGGGCGTAGGCCAGCGAGCCCTGGAAGGCGGCTTCTGAAGCGGCCACGCCCTCGAGTGCTACACCCAGGCGCGCAGAGTTCATGAAGGTGAACATGCAATTGAGGCCGCGGTTGACCTCGCCAATCAGGTAGCCGCGGGCATCGTCAAAGTTGAGTACGCAGGTGGCGCTGCCCTTGATGCCCATCTTGTGTTCGATGGAGGCACAGTGCACACCGTTGCGTTCACCCAGGGAGGAGTCTTCATTGACGTTGACCTTGGGCACGATAAACAGCGAGATACCTTTGGTGCCCGCCGGGGAGCCGGGGATGCGCGCCAGCACGATGTGCACGATGTTTTCGGCCAGGTCGTGGTCACCGGCACTGATGAAAATCTTGCTGCCGTTGAGGCGGTAGCTGCCGTCATCATTGGCTTCGGCCTTGGTGCGCAACAGGCCCAGGTCGGTGCCGCAGTGGGGTTCGGTCAGGCACATGGTGCCGGTCCAGCGCCCTTCGACCAGTGCAGGCAGGAAGCGGGCTTTCTGTGCGTCGGTGCCGTGCGCCTCCAGCGTTGCCATGGCGCCATGGCTGAGCCCCGGGTACATACTCCAGCTGTGGTTGGCTGCGGATATCATTTCACTGATCGGTAGCTGCAGCGAGTGTGGCAGGCCCTGTCCGCCGAACGCCTCGTTCTGCGCCAGGGTTGGCCAGCCCGCTTCCATATACTGCTCGTAGGCTTCCCTGAACCCGTCGGGCGTGGTCACTTCACCGTCGTTCCACTGGCAGCCCTGCTCATCGCCGATGCGGTTCAGGGGCGCGACAACGTCTTCGACAAACTTGGCTGCTTCCTCATGGATGGCGTTGATGGTGTCTGCATCGACATCTTCGAAACCGAGTTTGCGGTAGTGGGTCTCGCAGTCGAACACTTCCTGGAGTACAAACTGCATGTCGCGCAGCGGGGCTTTATATTCGGGCATAACGATAACTCTCTAATACTTTGTTCGATCGGAAAATCAGGCTTCGGCAAGCAGTTTGCGCAGGTCTTTGCGCAGCACCTTGCCGACTGGGGTTTTGGGCAGCTCGTCCATCACCTCGAACTCCCGCGGCACCTTGTAGGCGGTGAGGTGCTGGCGGCAGTGGGCAATCAGTGCCTCGGTATCCAGTTCGCCCTCGTGAACCTCCACATACACACGGACTTTTTCTCCGGTCTGTTCGCAGGGCACGCCAATGGCGCCGGCGGTGGCGATGGACTCGTGCATCGCCACCACTTCCTCGATTTCATTCGGGAATACGTTAAAGCCGGACACTAGAATCATGTCTTTCTTGCGGTCGACAATGCGCAGCAGGCCATCCTCGCCCAGGGTGGCAATGTCACCGGTGGCCAGCCAGCCGTCGCGGATGACTTCTGCCGTGGCCTCCGGCCGCTGGTAATAGCCCTGCATGACCTGCGGCCCTTTCACCAACAGCTCACCGGGTTCGCCCGCGGCCACATCCTCGCCGTTTTCATCGACCAAACGCACGTCGGTGGAAGGCAATGGCACACCGATTGCGCCGCTGAAGTAATCCTGGGTGTAGGGGCTTACCGCTACGCAGGGGGAGCACTCGGTAAGGCCAAATCCCTCGAGCACGGCACAGCCGGTTTTTTCTTGCCACTTCTCGGCCACTGCGCGCTGGGTGGCCATGCCGCCGGCCATAGTTACCTTGAGGGCGCTGAAGTCCAGCTTGTCGAAGCCGGGGGTATTCATCAGGCCGTTGAACAGGGTGTTAACACCGGTGAAGAAAGTGAAGCGGTATTTGGACAGGGTTTTTACAAACCCGTCCATGTCGCGGGGGTTGGCGATCAGCAGGTTGCTGCCACCACTGAACATAAAGGCGAGGCAGTTACAGGTGAGTGCGTAGATATGGTAGAGCGGCAGCGCCGTGACCATTATTTCGTTGCCCTCTTCCACAATCGGCTCGATCATGGCGCGGGTCTGCAGCATGTTGGCGATGATATTGCGCTGGCTCAGTACCGCGCCCTTGGCCACACCGGTGGTGCCCCCGGTGTACTGCAGGAACGCGATGTCATCTCCGCAAACGGTCACCGGCGAAAGGCTCAGGCGCGCACCGCGGGCCAGTGCCTCGTTAAAGCCGATAGCGCCGGGTAGTTGGAACGCCGGCACCGCCTTTTTGACTTTGCGCACCACAAAATTAAGCAATTTGCCCTTGAGGCCGAGGCAGTCGCCCACCCCGGTGGTAATTACATTCACCACTGGCGTATCGTCGATAACTGCCTCGAGGGTGTGCGCGAAGATTTCGAAAATGACGATCGCCTTGCTACCGGAATCCTGCAGCTGATGGCGCAGTTCACGCTCGGTGTAAAGCGGGTTGACGTTGACCACGGTAATGCCCGCCAACTGTGCGCCAAACAGAGCGATGGGGTACTGCAGCAGGTTGGGTACCATGATGGCCAGGCGGTCGCCTTTAACCAGCCCCAGGTCCTGTTGCAGGAAAGCCGCAAATGCCTCGGCTTTTTCTCCCAGCTGGGCGTAGGTTAATTCGTAGCCCATGCTGATGAAGGACGGCTTGCTCGCGAATTTTTTAACCGATTCCTGAAAAACGTCATTGATGGAGGCGTGTGCATCCGGGTCAATTTCTGTGGGGACACCCGGTGGGTACAGGGTTTCTTGCCAGGGTCTATTCATTATTTTTTCCTCGCTGCTGCTGTGCTCGCTGCTTGGCGCCAAACGGGCTACTCGCGTTACTGTGGTACATCGCGCGCGGGTGCGCTTAGATGTAACGCTACGATACTAATTCTTGTAAGTAATTCTTGTCCGTAAGCCTAGATAGCAACCTTAAATATAATGTCATAAGATAGGACAATACAAGAGGCGGGAGAAAGATTGGGATGGCACAAGCATTCAAAGAGCAGGGCGGTGCGGCCACCATGGACCCGGGCAGATTGCTGCGCTGGCTGACGTCGAAGGTGATGACGCGGGTTTGTGCGCCACAGCGCCTGCAGGGGCGCCGCGACAAAGCGGAAGCCGCCCGCCAGCGCGACGGCGCCGCACATGTGGTGGAGTATTTCCACCAGGTGGACGACGGCTACAGCCATCTGGCCGCGCAAATGCTGGGGGCTCTGGCCGGGCGCTATGGTATTGAGCTGGTAATTCATCTGGTCAGCGCGCCGAGTGGTGACAATGTACCCGAGCCCGAATTGCTCGCGCGCCTGTCGCGGGTGGATGCCGCCCTGATCGCGCCGCACTACGGCCTGCGGTTTCCAGGGGGTGACGCGGCCCCGGCGCCGGAGCTGGTTGAGCAGGCCTCTGCCATCCTGTGTGCCCAGAGTACCAGCGGTTTTTTGGCGTGCGCCGCGGAAGTCGGGCAGGCACTGTGGTCCGGTGACCGGGCGCGTATGCAGGCACTCGTCGCGCGATGGGGCAGTGCCAGTGATGACCTGGTAGCGGAACGCATCGCCGCCGGTAATGCGCGGCGCCGTCAGCTCAAGCACTACGCCGGGGCCATGTTCTTTTATGGCGATGAATGGTATTGGGGTGTCGACCGCCTCTACCATCTGGAGCGTCGTTTGGCGGGGCTGGGTGCGGACCAGCTCCCTGCCAACCCCGCGCTGGCACCGCGCCCGCCCGTCGAGCCGATTCAGGGTAAAGCTGCGAGCAGCCTGACCCTGGAATTCTTCCCCTCCCTGCGCAGCCCCTACACCGCGGTTTGTTTTGACCGCGTGGTGGCGTTTGCCCGTGCGGCCGGTATCAAGCTGGTACTGCGGCCGGTGCTGCCGATGGTGATGCGCGGCGTACCGGCAACGCGCGAAAAAGGCATGTACATTTTTACCGACGCCGCGCGGGAAGCGCACGCGGCGGGAGTAGCCTTCGGTAATTTCTACGATCCGATTGGCGACCCGGTGCGCCGCGCTTATGCGCTGTACCCGTGGGCGTGTGAACAGGGGCGCGAAGTCGAGCTGATGTCCTGCTTCCTGCGGGGGGCGTTTGCCGAAGGCATCAATACCAATAAAGATCGGGGGCTGCGTTACGTGGTGGAGCAGGCGGGCCTCGATTGGCAGCAGGCACAGGACATCCTCAACGCAGACGCACGCACGCCTCAAGGCGAGCGCGTCTGGGAAAACGTGCTGGAGAGTAATCGCGAGGTGCTATACCAGGCGGGGCTGTGGGGCGTGCCGAGTTTCCGCTTGCTCGACCAGAACGGCCGCGAGCGGCTGGCGGTGTGGGGGCAGGACCGCCTGTGGTTGGTTTCCCGCACAATTCAGCAGTTGCTGGCGGAGCCGTCGGAACCTGTCGGCTGAGGCGTTTGCGCTGCGGTGGCTTTGCCGCCTCCGAGTCGAACCTGGGAACTGGGCAAAGCCCTCGGGCTTGGGACGATATATAAAAAAGGCCACCCAATGGGTGGCCTTTTTTATATATGGCCCGCCCGAGAGGATTCGAACCTCTGACCTTCGCCTCCGGAGGGCGACGCTCTATCCAGCTGAGCTACGGGCGGATTGGGGTGACCTTGGAGGTCAAAACGGCGCCAAATCAAGGGGTTACCGACATCTGGCGCGGACGCGGATTATACAGAAGGGCTATGGCAGGGCAAAGGAAATCCGGGAGATTTGCCCACTTATGGCTTACGGCCCTTCGCAGCGGGCGGCGCAATGCTTATAATGCGCGGCAATTTAGTAGAGGTTTGTGGCGATCGCGCCGGAATCTGCAGGCTGTATCTGGCCTTTAGGGGGAATGGATGAAGGTTGTATTCAATTTTGTAGCGGCTCTGGCCGTAGCGGTGGGCGCAGCAGTAGCGGTTGCCCAGAGCCAGTCTGTTGACGAAGAAATTGCCGAGCGCCTGGCGCCAGCGGGCAAGACCTGCATGCAGGGCGATGAGTGTGCGGCGGCAGCGCCTGCAGCCAGCGCATCTGCCGGCGGTACTCGCAGCGGTAGCGATGTGTACGGTGCGCACTGCGCAGCGTGCCACATGACTGGCGCCGCTGGTGCACCCAAGTATGAAGATGTCGCGGCCTGGGCGCCGCGCATTGGCAAGGGCATGGATACGCTCTATACCAATGCCATCAGCGGTATCGGTGCGATGCCGGCGAAAGGTCTGTGCATGACCTGCTCCGACGACGAGATCAAGGCTGCCGTTGACTACATGGTAGAAGGCAGCAAGTAAGCGACCGCTTACTTATCCCGCAAAAAGGCCGCTCACTGAGCGGCCTTTTTTGTTGCCCCGGCTATACGTAGAAGGCGCTAATGCGCTCGATGGTCCAGAACATGGCGATGCTGCCAATACTGTAGGCGGCGGCCAGCCGTGCCAGTTGTCGATAGCGCTGCGCGACCCCGAGTGCCAGGTAACCAAGGCATACCACCCCGGCCACAAACAGTAGCTGGCCGACCTCCACCCCGGCATTGAACGATAACAGCGCGAGCGGGATATCCGTCGCCGGCAAGCCGATTTCCGTCAGCGCGCCGGCAAAGCCAAAGCCGTGCAGCAGGCCAAAGCCAAATGCCACAAGCCAGGGGCTGCGGTGCGTCTGACCGGGTCGCCCGAATTGAGCGCGTACGATTTCTGCGGCCAGCAACAGGATGCTGAGGGCGATCACCGCCTCCACCGGTGCCTGTGGTATCTGGATTACCCCCAGCGACGCCGCACTGAGGGTGATGCTGTGGGCCACGGTAAATGCGGTGATGGTGGCCAGCAGGCGGCGCCAGCCAATCACGATCAGCAACAGCGCGAACACGAACAGCAGGTGGTCGATGCCGAGCAGTATGTGTTCGACGCCCAGAGTGAAATAGCTCCACACAATCGCCCCGGTACCGGGGGCGGCATCCACGATGGTGCTGTGTTGTCGGGGCGTCAGCCTGACGGTCTGGACGGGCCGGTCGACGCCGGCAATCCGCACCAGGGCATCGGTCATCGAGTGTTGCAGGCCGGCGATGGCAACGGGCTGCCCGTCGATACCGCCCTCGCAGGTTAGCCGCCAGCGATGCACGCGCGCTCCAGTGACTTCAAAGCTAACCCGGTCGCCCTGTTCACGGCAGTTTGCCGGCAAGGTAGGTTCCATCGGCGCGGGGATGCCACCCTTGATGGGCATTTTCCACAACACCTCCCATACATCGTTGCTGGCTTCTTTGAGCTCCAGATACGCGGGCTTTATTTCGTGGGCATGGCTGAGCGGGCTGGCCACAAGCACGAGTGGTAACAGGATTCCCAATCCCAGTAGACGCAATATCCGTCTCATTCGGCTGCGACCTCAACCTTAACCTCAACCTCAACCGGCGCCAGCAAGTGCTGCGCCGCCTCCGGTATCAACACCTGATACTGCGCGCGCAGTGATTGGTAGAGGGCCGCTTGTGCCTGCTTGCGTTCTGCCTGTCGCCAGGCCCCTTCCACCGCATCACGTACCTCGGCCAGCTTGGCATTGCGGCCTGGCTGGTGGCTGGCAATTCGCACCAGATGCATGCCGTAACTGGACTGGATGGGGCCGTGCCACTGGCCGCTGGGGATATTCGCCAGCGCAGTGGCAAAGCCTTCGCCGAAGGTGCGGCCGATTGTCTGGGTGTCGGTATCCGCGACCTCAGCCGGGAGCATGATTGGGTCACTGAACTGGCGGTGATCCACGGATGCTGCCCCGCGCAATTGCGCGAGGAGCTCCAATACATCCGCATTGCTGTAGCGGTGGGCCGGATCCAGATAAACCTGATCGAAACTGTAACGTGCCTGCGCGGTAAACGCGGTGGGGTTGCTGTCCAGATACCCCTGCAGCTCTTCGTCACTGGGCTGGCGCATTTGCGCGATATCGGCCGAAATGAATTCCATTTTTTGCGCGAGCCGGCGTCGCACCAGTGCATCATCGCGATCCAGCCCGAGTGCCAGCGCCTCCCGGTAGAAGATCTCCTCGCGAATATCATTCTCTAACAGCGCGGAGAGTTCGTTGGCGGTGGGAAGCCGCTGCCATTTGCGCTCGAACAGTGCCACATGCCGCTCAATGTCCTGCGCGGAGACAGCGATCTGCTTTTCCCCAACATTCGCATCTCCCGGTGCCATCGCATAGAGCGCGAACACCAGCCCGCCGATAACAGCGAAATGCAGCAGCGGCTCTTTGATTATTTTTTTGATCATGGAATGCCCCTGAGGTTAAGTTTTTCGGGCGTTAACTCGGGTTGTACCAGATGGGCGAGGTGTAGGCGCGTTCCTGTGAAGACAGGCGCGTGCCCTTGGGCATTTTCAGGCCGTAGTACTTTGCGTCGTGAGCCAGCCAGGTGGGCGTGGGAATTTCCAGCACGCGGATGTAATAAAACGCTTTCTCTTCCGGATCGAATTCCGGGTCTTTCCAGTAGGCCTGTAAAAAGGGCGCGCCAATGGTATTGGTGAAGCTCGCGTCGGCTTCATTCACGGTATTGCCTACCGCCGTTCTGCAGCGGCCGCTGCTGTCAATCTTGCGATCACCCGAGACGGCGACGTCGTAAATGCGCTCGTGGGTTTTGCCATCTTTGTCGAGCCAACCCTTTACCACCTGAATGCGATCCAGGTTGCCGCCTTCGACTTCGCGCATGGCGCGCACCAGGAAGGTCGGTGCTTTGCCGTTGGGCGCGCGAGTCAAGTCACCACCCATGGGGACGCCCTTGTCGTAACCGATTTTTGCGAACTCCGAACTGGCCAGGTCGTCTTCGGAAAAATCCCAGCCGCCAAACACCCGCACCTGCAGGCGGGTACCGCTGGTGCCGTAGGCCTCTTTGCGCTCCATGGCATCAAACAGGGCGGGGCGGGTGTTCTCGTTGGCCCAGACCGCAACCAGCCCGGATGCCTGCAGGTCCACCGCAGAAATATTCAGGTTCGGATCCACCAGGGATTTGATCAGTACATCCTTGTAGCGCTCCGGGCTTGGCTCCACAAAGTGCGCCTTGCCGAACCAGTTGTTCTCCGCGGCGGTGGCAAGGCCGGTGTGATTATCTGTGCTGCCGATCAAACCGAATTTAAACGGGTTGGTGCCGTAGGTTTCCTGCAGGGCCAGGCCATCTTTTAATGCCTCCCGCGCATACTCGTTTGCCAGCATGTCGTTGGTTTTGGGGGCGGAGCCCTGCAGGTTGGTTTTATCCAGCAAACCAAAATCGGCGAATTCATCTTTGGGCGAGAGATACGGATGGGCCTCCCCGGTGCCCTTGGCCTGGGTGATTTCTACCAGCGGTTCGCGCTTGGCCCGAACTTCCACATAGTTTCGATCCCACTTGGAGCCATCAAATTTCTTTTTCTCAAAGAAGCGGCCGTTACTGAGGTTACCGTTGTGGGGGATGGCCAGCATGCGGCCGCCGGTGGTCTGCTCGTAGCGGTCCATGTACTTCCACAGCTCTTCCGGTGCTTCAGAATCGTAGGCGGAAAACGGCACCACCTGCTTTGCCTTGTCACCGTCGTCGCGGAAGATCACTACCCGGTGCAGGTTGTTGCCGTCAGGGTGCGAGGTCCACTCGAATCCGATAAGCGCGGTGAAGGCGCCCGGTTGATTGTGTTTCTCTGCGGCATCCACGATCTCGCCCCAGGCAGACTTGGTCATCTCCGGGCTATCGAACGGCTTCTCGGAGCCGAAATTCAGCCACTCGATAAAGGCATCATAGCCTTTGCCCGCCTTGACCATGTCGTGCCACTTCTTGCCCAACGGATCATTCAGTACAGACGGATCCGACTTGCGGATAAACGGGGCCAGCCCGAGAAGCTCGGCGTGATCGGCGACGACCAGGAAATCCAGCGGCGCCCGCAGTCGCGCCTTCTGCCCGGTTTGCGATTCCACCACCGCACCCTTGGCAAACCGATAGGCCTCATCCGGGCCAACTTTTTCCTGCCCGGCCATGCCGGCATCGGTGGAGTAGCTGGTGTGCAGGTGGGTGTCACCAAAATAGACCCGGCGCGGAAAGTTCTCTGCGGGGTAGGGTGAATAAATACGGTCTTTCGGCGCCGGCTCGAACTTCGCCCCCTGCGCCAGCGTTATCGGGCTGGCCAGAACAGCAAGCAGAAGGACACAAAGTGACGCGGGCAGGGTGGACGGGAGGCGCATGGGCAGGGTGCTCCGATTGGATCAACTGCCCAACTATAGAAGATGAAGAGGCTGTGCTTGCGCGAACGCTTCGTTCAGGCGGATATATCGTCGCCGATGTTGGTAGTGCCGCAGTCGGTGCCGGCACAAAAGATGTTTGTCGCGCCACTGGTGCGATCGCTTCGTGACACGCGTCTCATTTTCCTTTAGCGTGTTTTTCCTCTTTGTGAGCATTTTTACAGAAATTTTTTCTGAATAAGTATTGCGGTGGAAAATAATATCAAAGGAGATCCGAGTGTCTTACGAGTGGAGAAATAACCTGGCCTGTTTGGCTACCTACAAGATCTTGTCCGGCCAGAACAAGATGGACCAGTTTGATTCAGAAGACTATCCGCTTGCGCAGGCTGGTGATCTCAAGCTTAAGAACCTGCGCTTTCGCATCACCAGCACCAGCAATTTTGATGGCTATGAAGCAAAGCCTACCGCGCTGATGTTTTTTCGCGCGTTGCGAGACGATTACAGCCCCAAGAAAGAACAGCGGGAAATGACCAGCGAGCAATTCCTTGGAGAGTTAATCGAATTGTTTGCCAGCGATGAAAAAACCTTGACCGACCTGGCGTCGACGGTGGATCGCTTCTGCAAGTTTGAGGATGAATTCTGATGCCCATTAGCAAGATACGTTGGGCCCTGGGCTCACTCGCCGCATTAATTCTCACTTTTCCGGCCCACGCAGATGGGCAGGAAGAAAAAAGGTTGGTTTCTCCCATAGTGGTCACTGGTGATTCTGGGGCTGCAGTATTGGGGCTTGCCTATGAATTCAAGCGCAAGTCGTCGCGTGATTTCTCCAATCCCGCCGCTGATGGTGGTGATGATTGGGAGGAAATCGATACCGATAAGCTGGAGTGGGGCTATACCCTGAAAGGTACCATTACGGGTGATCCGGAAAACAATCCGGAGAACTTTATGGAGTTCGACCTTTTCCTGAATTACGTGAAGCTTGCGGACCTTAAGTCAATTAGTGACTGCCAGAGTATTACTTGCGATCCCTGGCAGCACCAATTCGGCGGCGTTTACAAATACGAGGCGGACCAGTCTTTAGATGATAAGCAAACGGTGTTGGGGCTGCGCTACCTGTCCCACTATGGTTTCCGTGTGCCGGGTACCTATAAAACGAGTAGCGACTTGTATCTAAGCGTGGCTTTTGGGGAAGTCACTCCGATAGCGGACGGCGAGCGCCAGCAAATACTCGGTGATGCATTGGAGTCATTTAATCGCTGGGATCTTCAGGCCCTTTACAAGGTTCGGGTGGATCAATTACTTGGGGATTATGCCGAAGACCTGGAGTTGAGTTACCGTTACTTTTCCGAGGTGGACGCACCTCAGGTTATCGAGCAGGCGGAGCTGGACCGGTTCGGTCATGCCAAAGCGGTCCTCAATCTGAAAAACAATATGTTTATTGCTTATACCGATGGCGAGTTGCCATTGGATCGGGCTGCGGATAGTACCTTCAAGCTGGGCTGGAACTGGGACCTGGCGGCACTGGGGTTGTAAGTTCGGTGCCGAGGTGACGGCGGTGCTATCTATTTATAGCGCCGCCTGTTTCCACCTAGTCAAACATACTCAGCAACGATCCGAGCGTCTCGTTACCCTTGGCCTGATTCTGCTCCGGCGACGCCTTGCCAAAGCCCTCGAAGATACAGTCCTCTTCGGGTAGCTCCTCGAGGAAGCGGCTCGGCGTAGTGTCCTGATTTTCCCCAAACATTTTGCGCTTGCCGGCCAGGGTCATGGTCAGGGTTTTCTGCGCGCGGGTGATGCCCACGTAGGTGAGGCGGCGCTCTTCCTCGATATTATCGTCTTCGATGCTATTGCGGTGCGGCAACAGGTTTTCTTCCATACCGATCATAAACACGTGCGGGTATTCCAGACCCTTGGAGGCATGCAGGGTCATCAGGCTGACCTTGTCGGTGGCTTCTTCCTCTTCCTGGCGGTCCAGCATATCGCGCAGGATCAGTTTGGAAATGGCCTGCTCCAAGCGCACATCCTGTTCCAGCTCGTCGTCGGTGCCTTCCATGGTTTTCATCAGCGAGTCGAGCAGCCAGTACACGTTTTCCATGCGCTTCTCGGCCACCTTCTCGCTACTGGCATTTTGTGACAGCCAGCCGGCGTAATCGATATCGTCGAGCATCTCGCGTAATGCCGATTCCGCACTGCTGTTGGCACAGTTGCGGGATACACCCTCCAACCAGAGGGCGAAGCGGTTCAGGCGCTCGTAGCCCGCCTCGGAGATGTGCTCCTTGAAGCCGATTTCGGTACACGCGCTCAGCATGGAGATCTCGCGCCCTTTGGCATAGTTGCCCAGGGCTTCCAAGCTACTGGTGCCGATCTGGCGGCGCGGGGTGTTGATGATGCGCAGGAAGGCGTTGTCGTCGTCCGGGTTGACCAGCAGGCGCAGGTAGGACATCACGTCCTTGATCTCGGCGCGGGCAAAAAAGCTGGTGCCACCGGAGAGCTGGTAGGGAATCTGGTTTTCCTGCAGCTTCATTTCGATCAGGCGCGCCTGGTGGTTGCCGCGGTAGAGCACCGCGAAGTCCATAAACTTGCAGCCGCGGCGGGCCTTTTGCAGGAAGATCTCGTTGGCTACGCGCTCGGCTTCCTCGTTTTCGTTGGCCACCTTGAGTACGCGGATCTCGTCACCGAGGCCGCGGTCGGACCACAGTGCCTTGTCGAATTCGTGCGGGTTGTGCGCGATCAGGTGGTTGGCCACCTTGAGGATGCGGCTGGTGGAGCGGTAGTTCTGCTCCAGCTTGATCAGGCGCAGGTTGGGGTAGTCCTGCTTCAGCTGGCTCATGTTTTCCGGGCGCGCTCCGCGCCACGCGTAGATAGACTGGTCGTCGTCACCTACCACGGTGAGGCCACCGCCGCTGCCCACCAGCATTTTCACCAGCAGGTACTGGGAGCTGTTGGTGTCCTGGTATTCGTCCACCAGCAGGTAGCGGATCTTGCGGCGCCAGCGCTGCAGCAGCTCGGGGTCAGTATCGAAAAGCTCCACCGGGATCATGATCAGGTCGTCAAAGTCCACGGAGTTGTAGGCCTTGAGGGCGTCGCAGTAGCGCCCGTAGGCAACCGCCATGGCCTGCTCACCGGGGCTCTGGGCCATTTCCAGCGCCTTGCGCGGGGTGAGCATGTCGTTCTTCCAGTTGGAAATCTGGTTCTGTACCCGGTCCAGCAGGTCGGTATCCAGGTCGCCGTCGCGCAGCATCAGCTCCTTGATCAGGGCGCGGGCGTCTTCGGCGTCAAAGATGGAGAAGCCCGGCTTGAAGCCGGCGGCGCGGTATTCCTTGCGCAGGATGTTCAGGCCCAGGTTGTGGAAGGTGGACACGGTCAGGCCGTGGGAGGCCTTGGATTTCTTGCCATCTGGGCCGGTGACCAGCTTGCCGACCCGCTCCTTCATCTCCCGCGCGGCCTTGTTGGTAAACGTCAGTGCAGCGATGTTTCGCGCCTGATAGCCGCATTCTTCGATCAGATAGGCGATTTTTCGCGTAATTACACTGGTCTTGCCGGAGCCGGCACCGGCCAGTACCAGACAGGGCCCGTCGATGTATTTGACGGCTTCCGCCTGGCGTGGATTGAGCTTGGTCATAAGCGAAACAGGATCGAGATACAGCTGGGTTGGGCGACAGAGTTGGGCGATTTTACCAGCGCAAGGGCCGCTTGGCTGTGCCTGTGGGCAGGTTTTATTGTGACCAGCAGGACGGTGCTTTTACCCAGGCCGGGATTTTGTCTATAAAGGACGGCCCAACCAAGGTGGGGCTTACTAGAGGGGGAAGCGCAATGCAGCAGCCGATCACCGGCTATCATCGCGATGACGAGGGCCACTGGGTGGCGCAGCTCGCCTGTGGCCACAACCAGCATGTACGTCACGACCCACCGTGGCAGAATCGGCCGTGGGTCACTACCGCGGAGGGCCGGGCCAAGATGCTGGGGTTCAAGCTCCAGTGCAAAAAGTGCGACGAGGGTGCCCCCTTGGATGAACAACCGCCCTCACAATCGAGAGAGTCCAATTAATGCCGAAGATCTGGGTGGACGCCGATGCCTGTCCCACCGTTATCAAAGAAATTCTGTTTCGTGCTGCCGAGCGCACCAAGACCGAACTGACCCTGGTGGCCAACCAGTATGTGCGTGTGCCGCCCTCCCAATATATTCGCGCGGTGCAGGTGACCGCGGGCTTTGACGTAGCCGATAACGAAATCGTGCAGCGCTGTGAGGCGGGCGACCTGATTATTACTGCGGATATCCCGCTGGCGTCGGAAGTGATCGACAAGGGGGCCACCGCGTTGAACCCGCGCGGCGAGAAATATTCCAAGGCCAATATTCGCGCGCGCCTGAATATGCGCGATTTTATGGAGACCTTGCGCTCCAGCGGCGTGCATACCGGCGGGCCGCCGCCGCTCGGGCAGCAGGAGCGCAAGGCGTTTGCCGATCAGCTGGACCGCTGGCTGGTGCAGTGTCGTCGCAGTGGGAAATAACAATGGCTGTGGAAATTGCACAACCTAAAACAGAGCGTCTGCAACTTCGTCAATGGCGCGATAGCGACCGGGCACCGTTTGCCGCAATGAACGCTGACCCGGTGGTGATGGAATATTTCCCCAAGCTGCTGAGCCGTGAAGAGAGCGATGCCGGCGTCGACCGCCAGATTGCGCATGTCGAAAAACACGGTTGGGGTTTCTGGGCAATAGAGACTCTGGCAGACAAGCAATTTATTGGTTTCGTTGGCATCAAAAATGTTACCGAAGATATGCCGTTTGCACCGGCGGTGGAGATTGGCTGGCGCCTGGCACCCGCTGCCTGGGGCAAGGGTTACGCTACCGAAGCCGCGCGTGCGAGTCTCGAGTACGGGTTTACCCGGTTAGGGCTTGAGGAAATTGTCTCGTTTGCCGTAGTTAGTAACCTGCGTTCGCGTGCGGTGATGGAAAAGCTGGGCATGGTGCGGGAAGATAACTTTTTGCATCCGGGATTACCCTCCGGACACCCGATGCAGGACCATGTGTTGTACCGGCTATCGCGATCTGCGTGATCGTTGTGCGTGTTTAATTTCGAGCTAATTACCTAACCACAACGTACGATACTGTTTATCCGGATCGTAATTTTCCGCTTGCCGCTCGATATTAAATCGCCGGTCGCGCGGATCATTCCCCACGCCACTGTTATACATCCAGTTGCCGTAGTTACTGTGCACGTCATAGTCGATGAGCTGGCTTTCAAACCAGGCGGCGCCGGCGCGCCAGTCCTGCTGTAATTCCTTCGCCCAGTAGCTCGCCACATTCTGCCGCCCACGGTTGCTCATCCAGCCGGTGGCGGCGAATTCGCGCATATTGGCGTTGACGAAATCGTAGGGCGTGCGCCCGTCTATCCATGCCGCGAGTTTTTCCGGGTCCAGCTGCCACGCGTATTCCCGCGCGCGAATACCGCTGAGGGCGAACAGGCGATCGCCGTGCTTTAGTGATATGTACTTGAAGTAGTCGCGCCACAGCAGTTCAAACTGCAGCCAGTAGGTATCTTCGTTGGCCTGTACCTCCCGCTCGAAACGTTTCAGTTCGGCATACACCTCCCGTGCCGACAGGCTGCCATTGGCCAGCCAGGCGGAGAGCTTACTGCTGTACTCGGTGCCGATTAATCCGTTGCGGGTTTGCTTGTAGCGGGTAATGTTTTCGCTACGCCAAAAATAGTCTTCCATGCGCTGCCTGCCCGCGGAACTACCGCCGACAAAGGGAAAAGCACTGCGTGGATCCGCTGCCGGCTGTTCCAGACCAAGTCCTTCGAGAGCCGGTAACGGCGAGCTGCCACCCGCCGCGGTGAGATTTTTTACGGGTCGCGGTATGGGGGTGGGCAGTGGCGAGCGTATGGGTAACTGTTGTTCAACCACCTTGCGGAACTGGGTAAATACTTCCGGTAACTCTGCGACTTCCGCAAACGGCAGGTCGTCGGGGTGGATGAGAAACTGGTCGTAATCGACGTGGAGGTGCACTGCGTCCATGGCCGATGCCGCTTGCAGTGACGCCAGCGCAGTGCGCTCATCGCGGGTCCACTCACGTTGCAAAAACAGCTTGGTTACTCCGTGTTCGGCGACAAGCTCTGGAATAATCTGTGCAGGTGCACCCAAGCGTATCAGTAGCGGAATATTGAGGTCGGTTAGCTGTTGTTGTAAATCTTCCAGACTCTGCAGGAGAAACTGCGCGCGAAATTTTCCGGTGCGCGGGAATCCGAACGGATCGCTGCTGAAAAACTGCGGATCAAAACAGTAGAGGGCGATAATTGGTTCATCACCATGTTCTGGCGCGCAGGCTCGAGTCAGCGCCCGATTGTCATGGCTGCGCAGATTATTGAGAAACCAGACCAGCTTCATTTAGCCTCCGCTACTGCTTTTCGTCGCTAGTTTTCGTCGCGACTTTTCATCGCGCTTTTGCGACGCTGTCGCCGGCAGCGTTCACTGCAGTAACGCACTTCGTGCCAGCAGCGCTTCCATTTCCGCCGCCAGCTGAAAGGGCGCCCGCATACCGGACAGATTTTTTCTGGTAGCGCGTTTTTCCGAGTCACTTTCTACTCTAGCGTGAAATAGACGGCATGCTCAGGCGGGGATAGCGGTTTTGCGATCCAGGTTGCGGTAGGCCAGAGCCTCGGCGATGTGCGCTGTGCCGATATGTTGCTGCTCACTCAGGTCCGCCAGGGTGCGTGCCACTCGCAGTACCCGGTGGTAACTGCGCGGAGACAGCCCGAGCTTTTCTACCGAGGCGCGCAACAGTGCGCTCTCGGCTTTTCCCAAACGACAGTATTCATCCAGTTCACTGCCCTGCAGCTCGCCGTTGATCTTCCCTTGCCTTTGCAATTGTGACTGACGTGCGCTGCGCACCCGATTCCGTACCACTGCCGAGGATTCTCCAGCGGGCGAATCCTGCAGTTGGGCCGCGCTCATGCTGGCGACTTCTACCTGCATATCGATGCGGTCCAGTAGCGGGCCGGAGAGTTTGTTGCGGTAGCGGTCGATCTGATCCGGGGTGCAGCGACAGCGGGGTTCTCCCAGATAGCCGCAGGGGCAGGGGTTCATTGCCGCAACCAGCTGGAATTGGGCGGGAAAGGTGACCTGGGCGCGGGCGCGGGAAATGCGTACCTCGCCGTTCTCCAGTGGCTCGCGCAGAATCTCGAGCGCCGCACGGGGGAATTCCGGCATCTCGTCGAGAAACAGTACGCCGCGGTGGGCGAGGCTGATTTCCCCCGGGCGCGGGTTGCTGCCTCCGCCCACCAGTGCGGTAGGCGAGGCGGAATGATGTGGTGCACGGAAAGGCCTTTGGCTCTCCCGCGCGAGCCCTGCACTGGAATAGAGCGCGGCGACCTCGATGCGCTCGCGCTCGGTCAGTGGCGGCAGTATTCCCGGCAGGCGGCTGGCGAGCATGGTTTTGCCGGTACCTGGCGGTCCGTAAAACAATAGGTTGTGCGATCCAGCGGCAGCCACCTCGAGAGCGCGCCGCGCTTTCAACTGTCCGCGCACGTCGGCGAGGTCCGCATACAATGCTTCTTCTATGGATTCATCGCCGACGGCATCGGGCAAGGGCTCGCGCCCGTGCAGTTGCGCACAGACCTGCAGCAGGCTGTTAGCGGATTTGACCGGGGTCTTGATCAGCGCCGCTTCCGGCGCCGACTCTGCCGAAATCACCAGGGTGCGGCCGCTGTCGCCGCAGGCCATGGCCGCGGGCAGCCCCCCGGGCACCGGGCGCAGGCCGCCGGACAGGGCCAGCTCACCGATAAATTCAAACTGCTCCAGGGTTTCTCCGGGTATCTGGCCGGAGGCGGCCAGCACGCCCAGGGCAATCGCCAGATCGTAGCGCCCGCCGGCCTTGGGTAGATCGGCGGGCGCCAGATTCACGGTGATACGCCGCTGGGGAAACTCGAAATGGCTGTTGATAATGGCGCTGCGCACGCGATCGCGGCTTTCGCGCACGGCGGCTTCCGGCAAGCCGACAATATTGAATGCGGGCAAACCGTTGGCGAGGTGGGTTTCTACGGTGACCAGTGGCGCCGCGACCCCCAGTTGGGCACGGGCATAGGTAATGGATAGGCTCACTTTTCTTCCTGAAAAATTGTCTTCCGTGAAAGTTTTTGCTCATTGCGAGCGGCTGCGAGCCAAATTAACCCGAAGCTTTCCTGCGTGACTGGGCGTGGCAGTTACTGCGGATCTGGCAGCTGTTGTTCCAGTTGTTGTTCCAGTGCGCTGATCTGCGTTTCCAGTTGCGCGAGCTTTTCCTCTGCCCGCGCCAGTTTGGCGGCCTGGATATCGAACTCCTGCTGGCTTACCAGCGGGAGTTTGCCCAGCGCCACCGCCAGCGCATCCTTCAGATCGCTGCTGATGACTGCCCCTTGTTGTTGCAGTTCATTGAGTAACTGTTGCAATTTTTCCGCGGCCAAGCGCAATTCTCCACTACAAAACACGATATTCGTAGCTGCAAATAGTACCGCAGCCCGGATTTCCTACCAAGGTAATCTGACGCTGCGCCTATTTAGGTCACGCACCGGCAAGTCAGCGCAGATCGGCGCCCACTTTGGGTGCAGGTTCCATTTTGGTGCGCACTATTTTTGCGCAGTGGTGTGAGCCGGTCGTGGCGATTTCTGTGAGAAATGTCCAGATGTAGACCTAACTGTTTGATTCTCTTGGCTTTTTAAAAGTTGGCACTAACTCTGCAAGTAGTCTCCCTGAATCGCCCTGGTAACGAAGGCAGGGGACAGGTCTTCTTGTGAAGCACCCGGGCGAGCGCGGTCAGTGTCGTCTCCCCGACGTAGTCAGCGCCGCTAGATAAAAAATACAAAACAAATATTTCACACAGAGATCTAGGAGAACCTAAAAGTGGGATTCAATAAAAAAGTTGCAGCAATCGTATCCGGTAGCGTTCTGGCGATGGCTATTTCCAGCGCCGCTACTGCCGAAGAATCTGGCCCCAGCTTCAGCGCCAATGTTGGTGTTGTGACCGATTACCGTTTCCGCGGTATTTCCCAGACCGACAGCAACCCGGCTGTTCAGGCTGGTGTAGACCTGGACCTGGGCAACGGTTTTTACGCAGGTACCTGGGTTTCTCAGGTTGACTTCGCTTACGGTGCTGACGAAACCGATTTCGAACAGGACTTCTACGGCGGTTACGCCGGTGAGACTGCTGGCGGTGTTGGCTACGACGTTGGCTACATCTACTACGCCTACCACGGTAGCGATCAGGACGAAGACTATCAGGAAATCTACGGTAGCCTGAGCTTCGGCGACGCTTCCTTTGGCTTCGCTTACTCCGACGACTACTGGTACCAGAGCGGTGAGTTCTACTACCTGAGCGCTGGCTACTCCTTCGCCCTGGCCAACGACATTTCCCTGGACCTGAGCGCTGGCCTGAACCTGTTTGACGAAGAAATCTTCCTGAACGGTTCCGATTCTTACATCGATTACTCCGTATCTGTAGGTAAAGAGTTCGGCGGCCTGGCCCTGAGCGCTTCTCTGGTTGGTACCGACGTAAGCGACCAGGAGTGCTTCCTGACCGATTGGTGCGAGCCGACCGTTCTGGCTGGTGCTTCTTACAGCTGGTAACAGCAACAAAAATGAGCCCGCTCTTTGAGTGGGCTTAATTATTTAGGGGGGAGACCATGAAACTGGTAACCGCAATCATCAAACCTTTCAAGCTCGACGCAGTGCGCGATTCCCTGGCAGAAGCCGGTGTCAATGGCATTACCGTGAGCGAAGTAAAAGGTTTTGGGCGGCAGAAAGGACATACCGAGCTCTATCGTGGAGCGGAGTATGTAGTGGATTTTCTGCCCAAAACCATGCTGCAAATTGCCGTTGAAGACAGCCAGGTGGATGCCGTGCTGGAAGCAATTGGTAAAGCAGCGCAAAGCGGCAAGATCGGCGACGGCAAGATCTTTGTGGCAAACCTTGAGCAGGCAATCCGCATTCGTACCGGCGAGTCCGGTGCTGAAGCGATCTAATTAATAGAACAGATTGCCAAAACGATTCTTTGATCAATAGACAACAACTGCCGGGGTAACCCGGACTAGTTTGGGTTAAACGGAGCGAAAAATGGAAAATCAAATTTTTCAGTTGCAGTACGCAATTGATACATTTTATTTCCTCGTGTGTGGTGCACTGGTTATGTGGATGGCAGCGGGCTTTGCCATGCTGGAAGCAGGCCTGGTGCGTTCTAAGAACACCACCGAGATTCTTACCAAAAACGTAGCGCTGTTCGCGATTGCGTGCACCATGTATCTGATCAGCGGTTACGCGATCATGTACGATGGCGGCTGGTTGCTGAACGGCATTGAGGCCTTCAGCCTCGACGAAGTACTCGCATCATCTGCTGAGAACGGTTTCGATGGCGATTCCGTGTACTCCGGTGCTTCTGACTTCTTCTTCCAGGTTGTGTTCGTTGCTACCGCAATGTCCATCGTATCTGGCGCGGTTGCCGAGCGCATGAAGCTGTGGAGCTTCCTGATCTTCGCGGTTGCCCTGACCGGTTTCATCTACCCGCTGGAAGGTTACTGGACCTGGGGCGGCGGTGAAGTATTCGGCCTGTACAACCTGGGCGACCTGGGCTTCTCCGACTTCGCCGGTTCCGGCATCGTACACATGGCTGGTGCCGCTGCTGCTCTGGCTGGCGTACTGCTGCTGGGTGCACGTAAAGGTAAATACGGCAAGAACGGCGAAATCTACGCGATTCCTGGTGCCAACCTGCCGCTGGCGACCCTGGGTACCTTCATCCTGTGGATGGGCTGGTTCGGTTTCAACGGCGGTTCCGTACTGAAGCTGGGCGATGCGGCAAGCGCGCACTCTGTTGCATTGGTATTCCTGAACACCAACGCCGCTGCTGCCGGTGGTGCTGTTGCCGCTCTGATTACTGGCCGCATCCTGTTCGGTAAAGCCGACCTGACCATGCTGCTGAACGGCGCACTGGCTGGCCTGGTAGCGATCACCGCTGAGCCTTCTACTCCGACTCCCCTGCAGGCGACTCTGTTCGGCGCGCTGGGTGGCATCCTGGTAGTCTTCTCCATCATCACCCTGGACAAGCTGCGCATCGACGATCCTGTTGGCGCCATCTCCGTGCACGGTGTTGTTGGTCTGCTGGGTCTGCTGCTGGTACCGGTTACCAACGATGGTTCTTCCTTCAGCGGTCAGCTGATTGGCGCCGCTACCATCTTTGGCTGGGTATTCTCTGCCTCCTTCGTAGTCTGGTACGCCCTGAAGCTCATCACCGGTATCCGTGTTACCGAAGAAGAAGAGCAACAAGGTGTTGACTTGGCTGAGTGCGGAATGGAAGCTTATCCGGAATTTACTAGCAAGTAATTGCTCTTAAAGAAGGCCGTCGATAGTTGGACTTCCAATATCGACGGCAGTAAGGAATCTTCCGGTACCGGTTTTCGGGCCGGTACCCGCAAGAAACATAATTAGGGGATAAGTCATGAAATTGATTACGGCTGTTGTAAAGCCATTCAAACTAGACGACGTGCGCACCGCGCTGTCTGAAGTGGGCGTGCAGGGCATGACCGTGACCGAAGTGAAGGGCTTTGGCCGTCAGAAAGGCCACACCGAGCTCTACCGTGGCGCTGAATACGTCGTAGATTTCCTGCCCAAGGTTAAGCTGGAGCTGGCGGTTGGCGACGACATGGTAGATAGCGCTGTAGAAGCGATCACCAAAGCGGCGCAAACTGGCAAGATCGGTGACGGCAAAATCTTTATCACTGCGCTCGAAGAAGTAATCCGTATTCGTACCGGCGAAACCGGCAGCGAAGCGGTCTGATCAAAGAATCGGACACAGTGTTTTATGAGCCCCGCTTTGCGGGGCTTTTTTGTGCGCGAAAGAAATGTTGGATAGGCGTGCGTTGCCTGGCGGCGAAAACGTTTTGCCGCTGTGGATGACGTCGTAATTGTGGCGTCGAAAAAAGCATAACCAACAGCAATAAATCGGGCAAAAAACGCACAAAAAAACTCTACCGGAAAAGGGAACCTTTTCTGGCAGGCTGGTTGGACACTGCCTATAAATATTTCGCCGCAGGTAATCTTCTGCTTGGCGAGTTTTATTTGCTGTTTTTCCCGCGTCGGTTTTTTACTGGCGGGAGAAAAGGCAAGGTTGCCGCCAAACGATGACGCATGTCGGAGATGTGCTGCGGCAGCAGGGGTATTCCCTCTGTAACAGGGGTATCAAGTTACAGGGTAATTGACATGAAAGACGACCAGTCCAGCGCTCGATCGAAAGACAATGAGGATTTCGCCGAAGAGCGCACGCTTTCCTCCCGCCAGCGGGCCCGCAGTCAACTGAGTGCCGAAGTCGAGGCCTTTCTCGCCAGAGGCGGCGCCATCGATGAAGTGGCGCCAGATGTAACTGCTGACCCTCCGCGCAAGCCGCAGCCGAAGTACGGCAGTCGGCCGATCTAAGCGCACTGGAACAGGAAATACTGGGTGCCGGTTTGGCCGGCAAGACGACAGATTGAAGGGGCTCACCCGCCGATTGAATGCGTCACCCCGGCCCGTGCCGGGGTCCAGTTCTCCTCCGCTTCTCGTTTCCCTTCACCCACTAGTTACGCAGCCCTGCAGGCAACCCTGCGGCTAAGTGGTGTGTGGATGGCAAAGCGCGCGGTGTGAGGTGAGAGCATGCTGCGGGATTAGCTGCGGGCCAGCAGGTCGGGCAACAGGCGCTCGAGAACTTCACCGATATACGACAGAAACAGGGTGCCCAGGCTGGAGCGGTAGTGATTGGGGTCGCTGGAGCCCACCGCGAGGATGCCCAATTGGCCCGCGAGAGGCACCACCGCCGCCGATGCCACCTTGTCGGCGGCGTCGCCGAACAGGTAGGCGGTTTCAGTGGGGCGCAGGGTGCCGCACACGGTGCGACCGTTGCGCAGAATAGAGCCGATGGCACTTTCCGCGCTGACGCGACTGCTGGTGCGAACCTGACCGAGGTGTTTACCGGAACCGGGCAGGGGACCAAATACGGTCAGTGAGGTGATTTCTACCTTGAAGTCATCGGCGAAGCTGCGCAGCAGTGCATCGCCCGCTTCGCCCACGCTGCGCGCTTCCAGCAGCGCCAGCACCAGTTGGCGGCTGTGCATAAACAGCTGGTCATTGTCCCGTGCGGCCTGCAGCAGCTGGTCGAGACGCTGGCGCATTTCGATATTGCGCTCGCGCAGCAGGTTGGTCTGGTGCGTCATCAGCGACACGGTCTTGCCGGATTCTTTCGGCAGCTGGATGGTCTCCAGCAATTCCATATTCTCGGCGAAAAACGTGGGGTTCTGGATCAGGTAGCGGGCCACCTGTCGCGACAGCAGCTTTTTGTTGCGCTGGTTTTCGCTGTCGGCCGCTTCCAGTTTGTCCAGGTTGGCTTCGACTTCGCTATCGAGCAGGGGGGCGTCGCTGTGATCGGTCATGTTCGGGTTCGTTATGTATTGTCGAAATCGCAGTCACTGCGTGCAAAGCGTAAACAGGCTCAGAGAACAATCTGGCCGTGGTATACGGAGGCAGTAGGTCCGGTCATGGTAACCGGCTCGCCGGGCCCCGGCCAGTGAATCGTCAGGGTGCCGCCTGGCAGGGTGATCAGCACCTCTTCATCCACCAGTCCGCGCAGTCGTGCGGACACCATCGCGGCGCAGGCGCCGGTTCCGCAGGCGCGAGTCTCGCCGACGCCCCGTTCAAATACCCGCAGGCGCGCTTTGCCGCGCTCCTCAATCTGCAGAAAGCCCACGTTAACGCGCGCCGGGAAGCGCGGGTGGCTTTCGATGGCCGCACCGAGGCTGTCGACCGGTGCCTTGGTGACGTCGTCCACCAGCAGCACCGCGTGTGGGTTGCCCATGGAAACGGCGCCGACGTTATAGGTTTCGCCGTTGACTTCCAGCGGGTAGGACTCTGCCTGAATGTCCGCCTGAAAGGGTACGTCGGAGGGTTCCAGCACCGGCGCGCCCATGTCGACGCTCACCTGGTCCTTTTCCTGCACCTTGAGTTCGAGGATACCCGCGGCGGTTTCTACCAGGATGTGTTCCTTGCTGGTGAGGCGGCGGTCGCGCACGAAGCGGGCAAAGCAGCGGGCTCCGTTGCCACAGTTTTCCACTTCGCTGCCGTCGGCGTTGTAGATGCGATAGCGAAAATCCACATCCGGATTGCGCGGCGCTTCCACCAGCAACAGCTGATCGCAGCCGATACCGGTGTGCCTGTCGGCGATCTGACGGACTTTTTCCGGCGACAGTTTCACCCGCTGGGTGATGCCGTCGACCATGACAAAGTCATTGCCGAGTCCGTGCATTTTGGTGAATTTGAGCCGCATCTACTGTGTTTCCTGTCCGTCTATTCCGTCTGCTCTGTACGTTCGCTTACTGGTCGTCTTTGGCCGGCACGGTGGATTCCCCGCGCACCAGGTCCGCCAGAGTTTCGCGCGCGCGCACCAGGTAGGTCTTGTCGCCGTCTACCAGCACTTCCGCGGCGCGGGTGCGCGAGTTGTAGTTGGAGCTCATGGTAAAGCCGTACGCGCCGGCCGACAGCATGGCCAGCAGCTGGCCCTCTTCGAGCGCGAGTGGGCGGTGCTTGCCGAGAAAGTCGCCGGTTTCGCACACCGGGCCGACAATGTCCCAGCTCTCGGTTTTGCCGTTGGACGGGGTGACCGCAACGATATCCTGCCACGCCTGGTACAGCGCCGGGCGTAGGTTGTCGTTCATGGCGGCATCGACGATAGCAAAATTGTGATCTTCGGTGCGCTTGAGGAATTCCACTTTGGTCAGCAGTGCGCCGCCGTTGGCAGCAATGGAGCGGCCGGGCTCCAGTACCAGTTCCAGGTCGCGGCCGGCGAGACGCTGTTTCACCGCGCCGAGGTAATCGCTCACTTGCGGCGGCTCTTCGCCACGGTAGCGCACGCCGAGGCCGCCGCCCAGGTCCAGGTGCTTCAGCTTGGTACCGTCTTCGGCGAGTTCGTCGATCAGTACCAGCAGGCGGTCGAGGGCGTCGAGGAAGGGGGCAAGCTCGGTCAGCTGGGAGCCGATATGGCAATCCACGCCCACCGCATTGAGGCTTTGTGAGTCCGCAATACGCGCGTAAACCGCACGTGCGCGCTCGATGGCGATGCCGAATTTGTTTTCTTTCAGGCCGGTCGAAATGTAGGGGTGGGTATTCGCATCCACGTCCGGGTTCACCCGCAGGGACACCGGTGCGGCCACGCCCATTTCGGCGGCGACCGCTTCCAGGCGGTCCAGCTCGGATTCCGACTCCACGTTAAAGCAGTGCACACCCACCGTCAGCGCGCGGCGCATTTCGTCGGCGGTCTTGCCGACGCCGGAGAAAACTACTTTGGCCGGGTCGCCGCCCGCCATCAGTACGCGCTCCAGCTCACCGGCAGACACGATGTCAAAGCCGGCACCCAGTCGCGCCAGTACCGACAGGATACCCAGGTTGCTGTTGGCCTTGATGGCGTAGCAGATCAGCCCCGGGTGGTCGCCCAGCGCGTCGGCGTAGGCCTGATACTGGAGCTCGTAGTGGGCGCGGCTGTACACATAGGTGGGGGTGCCAAACTGTTCGGCAATCTGCTCGAGGCTGACGCCCTCGGCCCACAGACTTCCCTGCTGATAGTGAAAATCACTCATTTGGATACTGCTTCCGCTTCCGTGTGTTGCTGGTGGGTATCTTGTTCTTGTTGTGCAGAACCGGTTTTGTGCCGCTTGTCCTCACTGCTGGTCGCGGGCTGCCCGTGGCTGTGAGCGCCGGTGGTCATCCCGGGTGCCCGCGGAGCACCAGTTGCACCGGGCGCAGCCGGATCTTGCGGCAGGTAGAGCGGGCCCTTCTGGCCGCAGGCGCCAAGTGTCGCGGAAAGCGCGATGATGGCGGTCAGTGAAATCAGCTGTGTGCGCATTGGGTATACCTGCCGCCTGATGCGGGACGAGAAGACCAGAAAAGCCTGCTAGTATAGCGACCCTCGCTCTAATGCAACACAGTAACAAAAGTAACCGAATTATGACCCAGGCCGCCTCCCAAGCCAGCTACAACGCCGCCATCGAAGAAACCCTGATTGCGATCGAAGATGCGCTGGATAACTGCGATGTGGACATGGATTACGAGCGCGCGGATGCGGTGCTCACCATTGTGCTTGAAGACAACGGCACCCAGGTGATTCTGTCGCGCCAGAGTGCGGTGCAGGAGTTGTGGGTGGCGGCGCGCTCCGGCGGTTACCACCTGAGTTTTCAAAACCCCGGGTGGCAGTGCACCACCACCGGTGAAGACCTGCCGACTCTGCTGGACCGGGTATTGACCGAGCAGCAGGGGAGTGCGGTCGCCCTCGGTCTTTAATTGCGGCAGTGCCACAACAATAAAAAAGCGGGCAAAAAGCCCGCTTTTTTATTGCCTGCTTATCGCGCGGCGATCAGTGCACGGGCGCGTTCACAGGCAGCGCGCACCTGATTCGGCGCGGTGCCACCGATATGGTCGCGGGCGGCGACGGAGCCTTCCAGGGTGAGTACGTCGAATACATCGTCGCCAATCACGTCTGAGAATTTTTGCAGTTCGGCCAGGCTGAGGTCGGCGAGGTCGCAGTCTTTGTCGATGGCGAAGGCCACGGACTGGCCGACAATTTCGTGGGCATCGCGGAAGGCCACGCCCTTACGCACCAAGTAATCGGCGAGGTCGGTGGCGGTGGAGAAGCCCTTGCCGGCTGCGGCCAGCATGTTTTCTTTCTTCGGTTTCAGCGCCGGCGCCATATCGGCAAAAGCACGCAGGCAGTCGAGGGCGGTGTCGGCGGCGTCGAACAGCGGTTCTTTGTCTTCCTGGTTGTCCTTGTTGTAGGCCAGTGGCTGGCTCTTCATCAGGGTCAGCAGGGCGATCAGGTGACCGTTTACGCGGCCGGTCTTGCCGCGCACCAGCTCCGGCACATCCGGGTTTTTCTTCTGCGGCATGATTGAAGAACCGGTGCAGAAGCGGTCCGGCAGGTCGATAAAGTCGAACTGGCTGGAAGTCCACAGCACCAGCTCTTCACTGGCGCGGGACAGGTGGGTCAGCAGCAGCGCGGAGAAGGCACAGAATTCGATGGCGAAATCGCGGTCACTCACGGAATCGAGCGAGTTTTCGGTGGGCGCATCAAAGCCCAGCAGCTCGGCGGTGCGCGCGCGGTTGATCGGGTAGCTGGTACCGGCCAGTGCGGCGGCACCCAGCGGCGAGCGGTTGACGCGCTTGCGGCAGTCCATCAGGCGCTCGAAGTCGCGGGTCAGCATTTCGTTCCAGGCCAGCAGGTGGTGGCCGAAGGTTACCGGCTGCGCGGATTGCAGGTGGGTGAAGCCGGGCATAATGGTAGCGGCTTGCTGCTCGGCCAGGTTCACCAGGCCGGTCTGCAGGCGGGTCAGTTCGGCTGCGATCTGGTCGATGCGGTTGCGCAGCCACAGGCGGATATCCGTGGCCACCTGGTCGTTGCGCGAGCGGCCGGTGTGCAGCTTCTTGCCGGTGGCGCCGATGCGGTCGGTCAGGCGGGCTTCGATGTTCATGTGCACATCTTCCAGTTCGACCGACCAGGGGAAGTCGCCGGATTTGATCTCCTCGGCGATATCCTGGAGGCCGCCGGCGATCTGCTGGAATTCGTCGGCGGTGAGCACGCCTACTTCCGACAGCATCTGCGCGTGGGCCAGGGAGCCCTGAATGTCTTCCAGTGCCATGCGCTGATCAAACATCACCGAGGCGGTGAAGCGCTCCACGAAAGCATCGGTGGCTTCACTGAAGCGGCCGCCCCAGAGCTTGGCTGCGGGATTGTTTGTGGATGCGTTGTCGTTACTCATGCTGCCTCTGCTCGAATGTGCGTTGGAATATGGAAGTCGATCCGGGATGGCGGTATCTTCTTTACTCTCTAGAACGGCTCCAGAATAAAGATAACGTGGTATGACATCTTCCCGGCCCGCGCAAGCGGCGGGCATTATAGCGCAGCAAATTCGTAAAATTGCCCCCAAAGGCAAAGATTCTGCGCGTCTGGACCCCGGCAATTCGGATAGCCCCCAATACCCCCACTTCCTCCCTGACCTGTGCAGCGTGACCGGCGTAACTGCCCTAGTTCTGATGGGCGAGCTGTTGGCTTTGGTGCTGGTGCTCGCCACCGATGGTATCCACCCGTTTAACTGGCAACGCCTGGGGCTTGTGTCGCTTACGGTGCAGTGGGTGACCCTGCCTGCCGCCGCCATTCTGTGCCGCCTGCGTCCATTCCTGGCAAAACTTACCCACAGGCTCGCCGCTGCGCTCAGTTACTGCGCGGTGCTTGCTGTGCTGTTGCTGGTGCTGCTTGGCCAGCACTGGTGGGCGGCGGATATGGCCGGGGCAGGTATCGGTTGGATGTCGCTGCTGGCGAATTTCCTGGTGGGCGCAATCTGCGCGGGCGTGGTACTCCGCTACGCCTACGTGCAACAGCAACTGCACAACCAGCAACAGGCGGAGCTCGGTGCACGCATCGAGGCGTTACAATCGCGCATTCGCCCGCACTTTTTGTTTAACAGCATGAACAGCCTCGCCAGCCTGATTGCGGTGGACGCGGAGCGCGCGGAAAAACTGGTGGAAGATTTGTCTGCGCTGTTTCGCGCGTCACTGGCGGACTCGAAAATGGTACCGCTGGAGCAGGAAATTGCGCTGGCAAAACGCTATCTGGAAATTGAGTCTCTCCGCCTCGGGGATCGGTTACAACAGCAGTGGCAGATCGATGTTGTGAGCGATGGCCTACAGGTGCCGTCGATGTTGTTGCAGCCGTTGCTGGAGAACGCAGTGCTGCACGGTGTGGCGCGCTTGCGCGGTGGCGGTGCGATAAAAGTCGCGGTGCGCGAGCAACACAGCGGTGGTCAAAATGTCATTGGCAGTGAAGTGCGCGAGCTGCTATTGTCGATTCATAATCCTGTTGCAGAAGCTAACACTGAGAGTGCTCGCAACCGCAATGCCCATCTAGACACGCACGATGGCAACGGTATGGCGATGGAAAATATTCGCCAGCGTCTCAGTGCGTTTTACGGCAATCGCTTCCGCTTTAGCGCGGAGCAGAAAGGTGGCGTCTACCAAGTAGCATTACACCTGCCGATGAACGCGGAAGTGGCAACCAGATCAACTCAGCCAGTGCATGCACCGGCCCGGAGCGAGCGAGCCCAAGCGAGCGCTCGAGACGAGGTGGCGTTGTGAATGTCGCCGAACGCCCTCTGGGAGTGCTGATCGTCGATGACGAGCCTCTGGCACGGGCCAGACTGGCCCGACAGTTGCAGAGTATTGATGGTTGCCAACTGCTGGGAGAAGCTGCCGATGGGGAAAGCGCGTTACAACAGCTGGATTCACTCGACCCGGACCTGCTGTTACTGGATATCGAAATGCCCGGAGAAAACGGGCTGCAACTCGCCAACCAAATCTCCAACCGTCCCAATCCACCCGCGATCATATTCTGCACTGCCCACGACGAATTTGCGCTCCCTGCCTTTGCGGTTGCTGCATCGGGTTACCTGCTCAAGCCCGTCAATGTGGAGCAACTTGCACAGGCGATTGCCCAGGCGCGAAGACTGAGCAAGCCGCAACTGCTGGAGCGCACCGCGGAACCCGCGCAAGCAACGGGTGGCCGTCGCCAGATCAAGGCGGTGAGTCGCCGCGGTGTACAGCTGCTCAATATCGAAGATATCCGCTGTTTTGTCGCGGAAGATAAATATGTGATTGCCCACCACAGTGCCGGCGAGACATTGCTCGATGAATCGCTGAAGGAACTGGAAGCGGAATTTGGCCAGCGCTTTGTGCGGGTGCATCGCAATACCATTGTGGCGAAGATGCATATCACCGGTCTGCAAAAAGAGGGTGACGGCTACCGGGTAACCCTGGCGGGTTGTGCACATTTCCCGGTGGTTTCGCGCCGCTTGCTCGCCGGTATCAAGGCGCTGCTTACGGAAATGGCCTGACTCTGCGGTGGCCTGAATGTGAGCCGATTTGAGTATGATACGCCCGGAAAGGCTTAGCGCCTGCCGGCAATCCAAGTCTCCAGTACCTGAATATCCCGCCATTTTTGCGCAGGCGTCTGCAGTGGATTTTTATCCACAATCGCCAGGTCCGCATACTTACCCACTTCCAGCGAACCAATTTCCTGTTCCATCCCCAGCTGCCAGGCGCCGTTGATGGTCATGGCCTGCAGTGCCTGTAGCGGGCTGATTGCTTCATGGCCGCCGATCAGTGTGCCGCTGCGGGATAGTCGGGTGATGGCAGTCTGCATCAGGCTAAACGGTTCGGCGGGGAACATCGGGCTGTCCGCGTGCAGGGTTGGGTACATGCCGAGATCAAACGCGGTTTTTACCGGCAGAATTTGTTCGGTGCGCGCGGGGCCCAGCAAACTCTCTTTCAGCGCATTGCCGTAATAGTAGAGATGGTTGATATGGAAGCTGGGGGTAATGCCCAGCTTGGCCATTGGGCTCAGCGTTGTACGGTCGACCAGCAGGCCGTGCTCAAGCCGGTGGCGCCTGCCAATAAATGCTGCGCGTTCGCGCGCGTCCAGCGCGTCGTATTCTTGCTGCAGCAGTTCGATAAATTCTTGCGCGGCGCGGTCGCCCTGCACATGGGTGGCGGTTTGCCAGCCGCGTGTATTTTTATCGCGCAGCTGCGCGCGGAAGGACTCTGCGGTAATCACCGCCTCACCGTGACTGTCGTGGCCGATACCCAGCTGCTCGCTGAGCGCGCTATCGCGATAGGGCTGCTCTACCATCATGGTGCCGCTGTAGGGCGAGCCGTCGTACCAGAATTTGGCGCCGAGAACGCGGAAGAAATCGCTGTCGAAATCCGGTTTTCCGTCCAGCTTGGTCAGGTTCTCACCGCGATAGTAAAAGAACTGGCGAATACGCGGCGCGAAGTTTTCGCTGGCGGCCCAGCGAGCCAGCCACGCGGGTACATTGAAGCCGAGGGAAGCCACGCTGGTGAAACCCGCCGCGCGCAGGTCATCCAGGCGCGCCTGGTATGCCGCCGCCACTCTGAGTGGTTTTTTGTGCACCGCGGTAAACGGCTCCATGGCTTCCTTTTCCACCAGCATGCCATTCAAGCGCCCGTCTTCGTCCCGCCCGAAATAGGAGCCATCGCCGGGCGCCGGTGTGCTTTCATCGATTCCGGCGGCGGCTAGCGCGGCGGAATTTACCCAAGCGGTGTGCAGGTTTGCTGCGAGAATAAATACCGGGTTGTGGGGTGCCAGCGCGTCCAGCTGTGCGCGGTCAGGTGTTTGCAGGTCCGCAAGCAGAATTGGATCCAGCCCCATGGCATACACCCACTCGCCGCGCGGGGTGTTAGCGATTTCATCCTTCAGGGCTTGCCAGGCATCCGCTGCCGAGGCATGGGTAAAGCCGCTCATATCGAGGAAGTTGCGGAACACGGCGCTGATGGCAGGGTGCTCGTGGGCGGCAACAAAGCCGGGAAGTACTGTCTTGCCTGCGAGATCGACGGTTTCGGTATCGGTGCCGGCCAGCGCCTGGATTTCGCGGTTGCTGCCGACGGCGAGGATTCGATCTTTCCTGACCGCAATTGCCTCGGCGATAGTGTTGTTCCCGTCCAGCGTGATGACGGTGCCGTTGACGAAAATGCGGTCGGCTTTATCGGAACTTGAACAGGCGCAAATCAATATGCCTGAAACAATAAGCAGAAAGCGTAGAAGATTGGTGTAATACATTTTTATTCTTATTGTTACTGCTTTCGCTTAACTCAGTTACCGCGGGCGGCCATCCAGATGCCACTGCCGATCAATGTGGCACCGCCGACATAATTAAATAGTCGACTTTGCGTGCGATTTTTTAATATCGCCTGCGCGCGCACCGTGGCCCAAGCGTAGGTCAACATAACACCGCCCACCGCCAGGGTAACCACGACGAAAATAATAATGGTATCCATCACGGTAATTTCCTTGATGGGCAGGAACGCGGGGAAAAAACTCAGATAGAACAGAATCGCCTTGGGGTTGCCCAGCGTCGTCGTCAGTCCCAGCAACCAGCTGGACGCGAGCGAACTTTGCTTCGGCGTCGTGTTTACTTCCGCAGTGCCACGTGCGCGCAACAGGCTGAGGCCAAGCCAGATTAGATAGGCCGCGCCCACATATTTCAGGATCACAAAGGCATTGCCCATCACATCGGCAATATAGGCGAGGCCAGACAAGCACAGGGCGATAAAGACATAGTCCCCGAACACAATACCAATGGTGGTTACCAGGCCATGCAGCATGCCGCCACTGGCCGAGCGCGCCATGACCGCGAAGGTACCCGGACCAGGAATCGCCGCCAGCACGATCATGGCGCCGAACAGGGCGAGGGTGTTAACGAATGTCATAAATGCTGTTCCTGTTCAGCAGCCGCCGGTCACGTCAATAAAGGTACCGGTGCTGTAAGCCGCCTGTTGGCTGAGTAGCCAGGCGATGGCTGCGGCGACTTCTGTATCTTTGCCACCGCGCCCGAGGGGAATTTGTGGTGCAAGGCGCGCAATACGCTCCGGCTCGCCACCGTCCGCATGCATTTCGGTGTGGATAAAACCCGGACGTACACCGTTTACCCGAATGCCCTCTTTGGCCACCTCTTTGCTCAGGCCAATGGTGAGGGTGTCCACGGCACCTTTGCTGGCTGCGTAGTCGATATATTCATTGGGTGAGCCGCTGCGTGCGGCACCGGAGGAAACATTGACGATGGCGCCGCCGGTGCCGCCGAGCAACGTGGACATACGACGCACCGCCTCGCGGCAGCAAAGCAGGGTGCCGGTTACATTGGTTTGCAGTATCTGATTGATACGCGCTGCGGTCATATCTTCCAATCGCGACTGGGTCAGCAGCATGCCGGCATTGTTCACCAGTGCGCTCAGCCGGCCCAGTTGTTGGTCCACTTCGCGGAATAGCCGTTCAACGTCGGTCTCTACGGCGATATCGGCCTGAACTGCAATCGCATTTGCACCCAGTGCCTGGCATTTTTCAACGATGCGATGCGCGTCCGCTTTGCGGGTGCGGTAGCTGATGCAGAGGTCATAGCCCTGCCCAGCAAGTAGAGTGGCGGTGGCGGCACCGATACCACGGCTGCCACCGGTGACCAGGGCGATGGGCTTCATGGAATTACCAGTCCGGCTTCAGCGAGGCGGCCACGCAACTGTTCCATGGCGTCGCGGTATTCCCAATACATGATGCGGCCATGGGAGCCGGTCACCAGGATGTACTGCTCGCTGATAGATTGAATCCGCTCGATAGCGATCAGTTTGGTCATAAAGCTGGCTTCATTAACCTGCTCGATAATTTCCTGATTATTCTCATCGTAGCCATGTACGACGAGAGCGGTGCGGACGTCCAGTTCCAGGAATTTCACTGTGAACTTCTCGTGAGATGGAGGAGGGACGGGAGCCTATTGAATGGCTCCCGCCGGGCATTGAATCAATACAGCTGCGGGCCGCTGTTGTTGTCGTTGTCGCCGGCCAGGCTCAGTTCGTCGGCGGCGCTATTGAGGTACTCGGCGTCGGATTCGGACTTGAGCTTGATCATCAGGCGCAGGTCGTTCGCGGAGTCGGCGTGGGCGAGGGCGTCTTCGTAGGTGATTTCGCCGCGGTCGTACAGTTCGTACAGGGCCTGGTCGAAGGTCTGCATTCCCTGTTCGATGGAGCGTTTCATCAGCTCCTTCATTTTGTGCACCTCGCCCTTGCGGATCAGGTCCGACATCAGCGGGGTGTTGATCATGATTTCGAGGCAGGCGCGGCGACCGTCGCCGTCCGGCGTCGGCACCAGCTGCTGGGCGACCATGGCGCGCAGGTTCAGCGACAGGTCCATCCACAGCTGTTCGTGGCGGTCCGCCGGGAAGAAGTGAATGATCCGGTCCAGCGCCTGGTTGGCGTTGTTGGCGTGCAGGGTACACAGACACAGGTGGCCGGTTTCGGCGAAGGCGATGGCGTGGTCCATGGTTTCCCGCGACCGCACCTCACCAATGAGGATGACGTCGGGGGCCTGACGCAGGGTGTTCTTCAGGGCGGTCTCGAAGGAGTCGGTATCGAGGCCAACTTCCCGCTGGGTGACGATACAGCCGCGGTGCTGGTGGATAAATTCGATGGGGTCTTCGATGGAGATGATGTGACCCTTCGAGTTTTCGTTACGGTGGCCGATCATGGAGGCCAGCGAGGTGGATTTACCGGTACCGGTTGCACCTACAAAGATGATCAGGCCGCGTTTGGTCATGGCCAGCTCTTTGAGCTGCTCGGGCAGGCCGAGTCCGTCGATGGTGGGAATCTTGGTTTCGATTCGACGCAGCACCATGCCGACGAGGTTGCGCTGGAAGAAGGCGGATACCCGGAAGCGGCCGACGTTGCGCAGGGAGATGGCGAAGTTGAGTTCTTTGTTTTCGATGAACTCTTTTTTCTGCCGGTCGTTCATGATGCCGACAACCATTTCCCGGGCTTTTTCCGGAGACAGCGGTGAGGTGGTGACGGGAACGATTTTGCCGTGCAGTTTGATGGAGGCGGGTACGCCGGCGGTGATGAATAGGTCGGATGCGCCTTTTTCACTCACCAGTTGTAAGAGTCGTTCGATTTCCATTTTTATTTACCGCTGTCGGTTTATTCGGATCCGGGCTTGTTCTTTTACAGTCCGGTGGCGGCAAAGCACCGGGGATTCGTTTTCGAAACCGCTGTAAATACATCCCTGTACGCTGCGTCGGCGACGTCCATGTCGCCGACGCTTTCGAAAACGAATCCCCGGCACTTTGCCTTCAATTCGTTGTGTTGTGCTTCGTAAGCGCTCGCTTAATCAGTAACGCAGGCGCTATTTAGAAATTTTCTGGCATCTTCGCTTTTTCACGCGCAACTTCGCGGGTGATGATGCGTTTTTCAAGCAGGTCCTGCAGGCACTGGTCCATGGTCTGCATGCCCACGTTGGCACCGGTCTGGATGGCGGAGTACATCTGCGCAATCTTGTCTTCGCGGATCAGGTTCCGGATCGCCGGGGTGCCGCGCATGATTTCGTGGGCCGCCACTCGGCCGCCGCCGTTGCGCTTGAGCAGGGTCTGGGAGATTACTGCCTGCAACGATTCCGAGAGCATCGAGCGCACCATGGCTTTCTCTTCCGCCGGGAATACGTCGACGACACGGTCGATGGTCTTGGCGGCGGAGGTGGTGTGCAGGGTGCCGAATACCAGGTGGCCGGTTTCCGCGGCGGTCAGTGCCAGGCGGATGGTTTCCAGGTCTCGCATCTCACCAACCAGGATGATGTCCGGGTCTTCACGCAGTGCGGAGCGCAGTGCTTCGGCGAAGCCGTGGGTGTCGCGGTGGACTTCCCGCTGGTTGACCAGGCACTTCTTGGATTCGTGCACGAATTCGATCGGGTCCTCTACGGTGAGGATGTGCTCGTATTTGTTGTCATTGATGTAGTCGATCATCGCCGCCAGCGAAGTGGACTTACCGGAACCGGTAGGGCCGGTCACCAGCACCAGGCCGCGCGGGGTGTCGGAGATCTGCTTGAACACCTGGCCCATCCCCAGGTCTTCCATGGTGAGTACCTTGGAGGGAATGGTCCGGAATACGGCGCCGGCGCCGCGGTTGTGGTTGAATGCGTTCACACGGAAGCGGGCCACACCGGGGACTTCGAAGGAGAAGTCGGTTTCCAGGAACTCTTCGTAGTCCTTGCGCTGCTTGTCGTTCATGATCTCGTAGATCAGACCGTGCACCTGTTTGTGCTCCATGGGCGGCAGGTTGATACGGCGCACATCGCCATCTACCCGGATCATGGGGGGCAGGCCGGCGGAGAGGTGCAAATCCGAGGCATTCTGCTTGGCGCTGAAGGCGAGGAGTTCTGTAATGTCCATACTGCTACCTTTATTCTTCTCTTACATTCACTGGTCGATATGACGCGGGGGCCACAAGCACATAGAATGCCCACCGAGCAAAAGTTGGGTCCCAGTATATGCGCAAAGGGTCGATCCCCGAAAACCTGAATTCCGTCGCTGAGCGAATCGTCACAGCTTGCCGCAGTTGTGACCGGCAAGCCGACGATGTCACGCTGCTGGCGGTGTCCAAAACCCGCCCGGCGGCAGACCTGCGGGTGGCCTATGAGGCGGGTCAGCGCCATTTTGGCGAGAATTACCTGCAGGAGGCCCTGGACAAGCAGGCCGAGCTGGCCGATTGCGACATCACTTGGCACTTCATTGGCCCGCTGCAGTCGAACAAGACCCGCGATGTGGCGGGGCATTTCCACTGGATGCACACGGTTGAGCGGTTAAAAATTGCGCGCCGCCTGTCGGAACAGCGCTCGGCGGATATGCCGCCACTGAATGTGTGCCTGCAGGTCAATATCGATGGAGAGGATAGCAAGTCTGGGGTGAGTGCGGAGGATCTGCCGGAATTGGCCGCGGCGGTGGCAGCGCTGCCCAACCTGCAGTTGCGTGGCCTGATGGCGATCCCGGCACCGCGCGGGGCATCGGAAGACCAGCGCACGCCGTTTATTCAACTGGCGACATTGCTGGATGCGCTCAAGTCCCAGCTGCCGGATCAGCCGCTGGACACGCTGTCGATGGGGATGTCGGGGGATATGGAGGCGGCGATATTCAGCGGCGCGACCATCGTGCGCATCGGCACGGATATCTTCGGAGCCAGAAACTAACACTCGGCTTATGGCTGTGATCAATTATTGAGAGAGTTGAGGAAGGAATGTCTGAACACAACATGGTGTTTATCGGCGGAGCCGGCAATATGGCGGGCGCGGTAATTGGTGGCATGGTGGCCAACGGTTACCCGGCGGATAAGATCGTTGCGACCGGGCGCGACGAGCAGAAACTCAAGGCATTTTGTGATCGTACCGGTGTGCACGGGCGTACCGATAATCTGGCGGCAGTGAAAGAGGCTGATGTGGTGGTGCTCTCGGTGAAGCCGCAGGTCATGCAGGCACTGTGCGAAACCATTGCCCCGGAAGTAAGTGCCAACAAACCGCTGGTGATTACGCTCGCTGCCGGTATTCCCCTGTCCGCATACCAGCGTTGGCTCGGTGCCGGTGTGCCCATTGTGCGCGCCATGCCCAATACGCCGGCACTGGTGGGCACCGGGGTTACCGGCCTTTATGCGGGCGAAGGTGTCACCGATGAGCACAAATCCGTTGCCACGCAGATGGCGCAGGCGGTGGGGATTGCCCAGTGGGTGGCGGAGGAATCCGGCATAGATGAAATCATCGCGGTATCCGGTTCCGGCCCCGCATACTACTTTCAATTTATGGAATCCATGATCGACGCGGCCGAGAAGGCGGGTATGGATCGCGCAGACGCAGAGCGCCTCACCTTGCAAACCGCTCTGGGCGCGGCGAAACTTGCGGTGGCCGCGGATGTGGATGTGGCGCAACTGAAGCGCAATGTGATGTCGCCCAATGGCACCACCGAGCGGGCGATCAAGCGTTTTCAGGAAGGCGGCCTGCCGCAATTGGTAGAGCAGGCGATGACAGACTGCGCGGCGCGCGCGGCGGAAATGGCGCAAGAACTGGATAAGTAAAAAGGAAGCTTAATGGCCAACACCTTTAGCAATATCGGCGTATTCATTCTCGCCACCATCGGGGTTCTGTTTCTGTTTGCGGTGCTGCTGCGCTTTATGCTGCAGCTGGCGCGGGCGGACTTTTACAATCCGATCTCGCAGGGCATCGTCAAGGTGACCAACCCGCTGCTGCGCCCGCTGCGCAAAATTGTGCCTGGAATGTTTGGCATCGATATGGCCTCCCTGGTGCTCGCACTACTGGTGGGTTGGGTGATGATTATGGGTGCCGGGTTTCTCGCTGGCGCCGGCATGCTCAACCCGCTGAGCGCACTGCTGTGGTCCCTGCTGGGTGTTCTGATGACGCTGATCGCCATCCTGTTTGTGGGCATGTTGATCTCCATCGTGGTCAGCTGGATTGCACCGCAAAGCTCACATCCAGCGCTGATGCTGCTGCGCCAGTTGCTGGAGCCCGTATATGCGCCGGTGCGCAAGGTGATTCCACCGCTGGGGGTGATCGATATTAGCCCGATCTTCGTGTTCATCCTGCTGACGGTGGCGGACAAACTGCTGGTGGGTCTTGCGCAGAGCGCCAGCATGCCGCAGTTGGTGTACAACCTGTTCTGGCATATCCCTTTCTGAGGGCCGTTAGAAAACTGTTGCGCGGGGCTGTCGAGGCCCCGCTCGCTACGTTTTCAAGCGCCCCTCCCGGTCTATTAGAGCTGTCATAACTGTCAGCTCTCGTTTTCTCTCTCCGCATTTCACTTTCCTTACGCTATCCAGTTCGCGAAATCCCTGTGCCAGGGTTTAACTCCGGGCGCGCATGCTGGAGAATGCCCGGTGAAATTGTAAATTCGTCCAAGTAGTAAGAATAAGAACTCCCAAACATGGAAGATGTGACCTTGCGCCAGCACATAGCCGACTACGATCTCTGGAAGAAGGGGTTGGATACGCAGTTCCACCGGTTTAGTCACTGGCTGGAAGAGCACTTTCCCAACTCTGCCGGTGCCCGCCAGGTGGTGCAGCAGGCGCGCCAGTTACTGGTGGATGACCAGTTTACCGTCGCCTTGGTAGGTGAGTTCTCCCGCGGCAAGACCGAGCTGATCAACGCGCTCTTGTCACACACTTATGGCAAGCGGCTGCTGCCCTCGCGCCCCGGCCGCACCACCATGTGCCCCACCGAAATTTACAGTGATGGCACTGAACAGGCGTCTGTCCGCCTGCTGCCCATCGAGACCCTGGCCACCAATACCAGCCTGGAAAGCTTCCGCCGTATTCCGCAGAAGTGGGTCAACTTTGATTTTGACCCGGAAGATGCGGGCGCCACTCGCGAAGCGCTGATGAAGGTGGCTGCCACCAAGGCGGTGATGCCGGAAGAAGCTGCGCGCTACGGTTTTGACCGTCGCCACCTGGATGGTAATGGCAATTTGGTGCAGATCCCGGCGTGGCGCTACGCACTGATTTCCCTGCCGCATCCGCTGCTGGCCCAGGGCCTGCGCATTATTGATACCCCCGGGCTCAATGCCCTGGGGAACGAGCCGGAATTGACCCTATCCACCCTGCCGAGTGCACAGGCGGTGGCCTTCCTGCTCTCCGCCGATGCCGGTGTCAGCGGCACCGACCTCAATATGTGGGAAACCCATCTGGTGCCGCTCAAGGAGCATCGCGGCACCGCAGTAATGGCGCTGTTGAATAAGATCGACGTACTGTGGGACGACCCGGACGAAGACCCGGACCAGATGCTGCGCAAGATGCGCGGTGAGGTGAGCAAGCTGCTGTCGCTGCCACAGGAAAACGTGGTCGGCGTGTCCGCGAAAAAAGCCCTGCTGGCGCGCGCCGAGCGCGACCCGATGCTGCTGCAACAAAGCTGCTTTGGCGAGTTCGAAAAGCTGCTGGTGCAGCGTTTGATGGAGCACCGCGACAAGGTGGCCAATCACCGCTCGCTGCATCAGGCCCTGACCCTGATGGCAGACACCCGCGACCTGCTCAAGAATCGTCTCAACAGTGGCCGTGCAACGCTGGACCACCTGAAGCGCCGCGGCTCCGCCAGCCCGGAGCAGTTTGAAGAACTGAAGCAGCTGCACGCCACCGCCAAGGAGCAGCACAAGTACTGTCACCAGGAGCTGCTGACCCTGAAATCCAGCCAGCGCATGCTGGCCCGCCAGCGCGCCTCCCTGCTGGCACCGGTGTCCAGCCAGCAGCTACAGCAGCTGATCGACGAAACCCGCACGGCATTGAACGAGCGCTGGTCGCCGCTGGGACTGGCCCGCGCCATTGATGGTTTTATGGGGGGCGTGGAATATCAGCTGTCCAATCTCGAGCGGGAAGTGGATCAGACCAACCGTCTGGTAGATGCGATTTACGATCGCTCGACCCTGAACAACATCGTTTCCAACGAGCAGCACTTTGATATTGGCGGCTTCCGGGCGGCTCTGCGCGGCCTGCACCGCCAGGCGGCGCAATTGCGCCGTTCACCACAGCTGCTGCTGGCGCGACGTAATCGCCTGACCGAACGCTTCGTGGCAACCCTCGCCAACGAGGTGGGCCGCATGTACAGCCAGATGATCTCCTCCGTGGATGGCTGGCTGGAACAGGTGCTCGAGCCACTGAAACAGCATGTGCAGTACCAGAAGCACCTGTTGAACCGCCACATGATCAAGCTTACCGAGCTCAAGCAGAAAACCCAGGGCAAGCGCACCGACCTGCGTACGCTGGAAGAAGAACTGGTGCGCAACCACAGCGCGCTGGGTGCGCTGGAAGATCTGCTCAAGCACACCCAGGCGGCGCCACAGCCGATTGCACCGGCGCCGGTAGCGGCGGTTGCGGATAATGTCACCCCACTGAAGGCGCCCGCCACTTCCTAGCTTGTGGGCAATTTTTGCGGTTAGCTGTGCCCTCGGGGGCACGGCGGCGCGTGACCACAGCAAGCTAACAGGTGTACTACAGTCCCCAGCTTTCGTAAACTTGGCGCCCCGCCCAGTAAGTAAATGCGAAAAACTTTGACCACGGAAGCGCAATCTCACCACTCAGGAAAACCGGCAGGGCTGCCCGCCAACTCCGTCGGTATTGTCGAGCCAAAAAGCCACACATTCCCAGGCCCGTTCAAACTGGCCTGTGGCCGCGTGCTGGACGAATACACCCTGGTCTACGAAACCTACGGGAAACTTAACGCCGACAAAAGCAACGGCGTACTCATCTGCCATGCGCTGTCCGGCCACCACCACGCCGCCGGTTACCACAGTGCCAGCGACAAGCGTCCGGGCTGGTGGGATCACTATATCGGCCCCGGCAAACCCATCGACACCAACAGGTTTTTCGTGGTTGCCCTGAACAATCTCGGTGGTTGCCACGGCTCCACCGGGCCAACCTCCATCAACCCGGAAACCGGCAAACCCTGGGGTGCAGACTTCCCGCCGCTGCGCGCGCGCGACTGGGTACACAGCCAGGCCCAACTGGCCGACTTACTGGGTATCCAGCAGTGGGCTGCGGTGGTCGGTGGCAGTCTGGGTGGCATGCAGGCCATGCGCTGGTCACTGGAATACCCGGAGCGTTTGCGCCATTGCGTGGTGATCGCCTCGGCGATGAAATTGTCTGCGCAAAATATTGCGTTTAACGAAACCGCCCGCCAGGCCATCACCTCGGACCCGGATTTTCGGGATGGTCGCTATCTGGAAGAAGATACTTTGCCGCGCCATGGCCTCGCGGTTGCGCGCATGATCGGACACATCACCTACCTGTCGGACGATGGGCTGGGCAAGAAATTCGGCCGTGAATTGCGCTCCGGCACCTTTGAACAGGGTGTGGAAGAGCTGGTGGAGTTCCAGGTGCAGAGCTATCTGCGCTATCAGGGCGACTCCTTCTCTGGCAGCTTTGACCCGAATACCTATATCCTGATGACCCGTGCCCTGGATTATTTCGATCTCGCGCGGGAATACGATGACGACCCGGTGGCGGCATTCTCCCATGCGCGCAGTAAATTCCTGTTGGTGTCGTTCACCTCCGACTGGCGCTTTGCGCCGGAACGCTCCCGGGAAATTGCCGACGCTCTGATGCACGCCAATGTACCGGTCACCTACGCGGAGGTGGAGTCGCCCATGGGCCACGACGCCTTCCTGTTGCCGAACGCGCGCTACGAAAATATTTTCGCTGCGTATATGAATAATGTTGCCCGCGAACTGGCGGACAGCGCACGCGCCGAGGTGGTCCAATGATGCGTAAGGATCTCGATATCATCCACAACTGGGTGCCGGCGCAATCGCGGGTGCTCGACCTGGGTTGTGGTGATGGTGCGCTGCTTGCACGTCTGGCCAGCGAGAAGCAGGTCAGTGGCTACGGCGTTGAAATCGATCCGGAAGAAATCCAAAAATGCGTCGAGCGCGGTGTCAACGTGGTGGAGCAGAACCTGGATAACGGCCTGAAAAATTTCGCCGATCACAGTTTCGATACGGTGCTAATGACCCAGGCCCTGCAAACCCTGCGTTTTCCGCACCTGGTGGTAGAGGAAATGCTGCGGGTCGGGCGCGAATGCATTATAACTTTCCCCAATTTCGGGCAGTGGAAGGCGCGCTGGCACCTGGCCTTTTCGGGTCGCATGCCAGTGTCGGATTTATTACCTTACGAATGGTACGACACGCCCAATATTCACTTTTGTACTTTCAAAGACTTTGAAGTGCTGTGTCGGGAGCACAACTGGAAGATTCTGCACCGCCAGGCGGTATCGGAGTCCCCGGTTTCCGGCGTGTTGAAGGACTTTTTGCCGAATTTATTCGGCGAGACAGCGATTTACCATCTGACTCGCTAATATTATTTGTAGTGGGTCGTTTTATCCGCCATGTGTTCAGGCTGCAAGAAGCCTGAGTGCGCATGGAAACCAGACAGGAGGACGCCGTGAAACGTTATTTTGCTGCATTTATTTCTGTGGCCTTATTGCTGTGGGCTGCAGCGGCCGCGGCGCAACAAGCCAAGATCATCGAGAACCATCAGGACTTCGGCGATTACCGGGTGAGCTATTCGGTGTTTAACAGCGACTTTATCCCTCCGGAAATTGCGCGTGAGTACAATCTGGTGCGTGCCCGTGACCGGGCCTTTGTGAATATTTCCGTCGGTAAAAAAGACGGTACCAAGGGTGAGAGTGCTGGCGTTTCCGGCAACGCGATGAACCTGATCCAGCAGTCGCGCCCCCTGGTGTTTCAGGAAGTGCGCGATGGCGACGCGGTGTATTACCTGGCGCCGTTCCGCTTTGAGAACGAAGAAAGCCTGACTTTCAAAATCGATCTGGTAATGCCCGACGGCAGCAAGCAGCAGCTGACCTTCCGTCGCCAGTTGCACAAGAACTGAATCGCAAACCGTCACCCTTTTACTTGAATAACAGCGAGCGCAGCGCGTTCGCTGTTTTGCGTTGAACGGAACTCGCTTCCTATGGAAAAAATCGTCCTCGCCAGTGGCAATGCGGGCAAGCTGAAAGAGTTTTCCCAATTGTTTTCTGGCTGGCAGATTGCGGTGTTGCCTCAGTCCGAATTTTTGCAGGATGAGGCGGAAGAAACCGGTCTCAGTTTTATTGAAAATGCCCTGATCAAGGCGCGCCATGCGAGCCGCGCCAGTGGTTTGCCCGCGCTGGCGGATGACTCGGGACTGGCGGTGGACGCACTCGGCGGCGCACCGGGTATTTATTCTGCGCGTTACGCCGGTGCCGGCGCCAGCGACGCTGAGAACAACCAGAAACTGCTGCAAGCGCTGGAAGGTGTGCCCGCAGAAAAACGCGGTGCCAGTTTTCACTGCGCACTGGCCTTTGTGCGCGCCGCGGATGACCCCGTCCCGCTGGTATGTACCGCGCGCTGGAGCGGGGTAATCCTGACTGCACCCGCCGGCGATCAGGGTTTTGGCTACGATCCGCTGTTTTACGTTCCCTCGGAACAGCTCACCTCGGCACAGTTGCCGCGAGAAGTGAAAAACCGTCTCAGCCACCGGGCGCATGCGGTGAAAAAGTTCGAGCAGCTGTGGCATGAGGAAATGGTGGTGCCGGAACAGCAGGCCCATAGCGTAACCGGCACGAAGTTTTTCTAGATGACCGCTCAGGGTACCGGCCGCTCGCTGTTGGCGTTGCCACCGCTCAGCCTCTACGTGCATATCCCCTGGTGTGTGCGCAAGTGTCCGTATTGCGATTTCAACTCCCATGAATTTGTTGCCGGCACCCTGGAGCATGCGCAGGGCAGTCCAGCCGGTGAGCGTCATCTGCCAGAGGCAGACTATGTGGATCAGCTGGAGCGCGATCTGCGCAGCCAGTTGCCCTGGGTTCAGGGGCGCAAGTTTGGCTCCATTTTCTTTGGCGGCGGTACGCCCAGCCTGTTTTCGCCGCTGGCCATCGGCCGCATTCTCGATCTCGCCGAGTCGCTGGTGGGCTTTGCCGACGACATCGAGATCACCCTGGAAGCGAACCCGGGTACCTTTGAGCAGGCCAAGTTTGCCGGCTATCGCCACGCCGGCGTCAATCGCCTGTCGATCGGAGTGCAGAGCTTCGACCCGCTGCAGCTGCAGAACCTCGGGCGCATCCACTCTGGCCCCGAGGCGCTGACCGCGGCGACCCAGGCGCGCACGGCGGGTTTCGATAATATCAATATCGACCTGATGCACGGCCTGCCGGGGCAGGGCGAGACTGAAGCGCTGCAGGACCTGGCGCAGGCGGTTGCCCTGGGTGCCGAGCATATTTCCTGGTACCAGCTCACCATCGAACCCAATACCGCCTTTTACTCGGCACCCCCGGTTACTCCCGGGTCCGAGCAGATTGCGGCGATCCAAAAGGTCGGCCGGGCGTATTTGGCAGAGCAGGGCTATGGCCGCTATGAGGTGTCGGCCTATGGCCGTGCGGGGCTCGCCTCCCGGCACAACCTCAATTACTGGTCCTTTGCCGACTACCTCGGTATTGGTGCCGGTGCCCACGGCAAGGTGACCTTGCCGCAAACCGGGCGAATTTTGCGCACCCAGCGAACCCGCGCGCCGAAGCACTACCTGGCACTGGGTTGTGGAACCGGTGCCGGCGGCGTGGAGTTTCCACTGCCCAAGCTGCAGGAGGTGGCGGGGGAGGATCGCCCGCTGGAGTTCCTGATGAATGCCTTGCGGCTCGAAGCCGGGGTGCCCGCGCAGAGTTTTGAGCAATATACCGGGCTGCCGCTCGATACCTTGCGCCGGGAATGGCGGCGCCTCGAGGCGATGGAGCTGGTGCGCCCACTGGGGCCCACCATTGGCACCACCCGATTTGGCTATGACTATATAGACGAGATATTGCAGCGTTATCTGGTGGAAAGCTGAGCCGCTGCGGTATTCCACAGCGTTACCCTTGAAAACCCCAAATCGGACCGCATATAGGGCAAAACGCCATGAATGGTGAAAGTAATTGCCTTGCGGGGGCTGCGGACCCTACTTATTATGTCTGCCAGTCCGGGCACCGGCCTGAAGAAACAGAACCACAGGAAAGCATTATGAGCGCGAACATCGTAAACGTAACCGATGCAGAGTTTGAAGCCGAAGTACTGAAGGCCGAAGGCCCGGTATTGGTAGACTTCTGGGCACAGTGGTGTGGCCCCTGCAAGATGATCGCTCCGGTTCTGGAAGATCTTTCCGGTCACTACGGCGAGAAGCTGAAAATCGTCAAAGTGGACGTAGATGCGAACAAAGAGGCCGCGGCCAAGTACAACGTGCGCGGCATCCCGACCCTGCTGCTGTTTAAAGGCGGCAACGTGGAAGGCACCAAGGTCGGCGCTCTGTCCCGAGCTCAGCTGACCGAGTTTATCGACAGCCAGATCTGATCGATCCCGCAGGGCGCCATTGGCGCCCTGTGTCGTTTTGGGGCATTGGGCCTCATGCGCGACAGGAGATAAGAGGGGCGAAGCCCCGGGTAATGGCGCCCCAGGCTTGCGAAATAGCCCTTGCAGGATGCCGAACTGCGGTTATACTGGCTAGTAATCAAATTAACTGTTCAGTCTAAACCTGAGCCAAGTCGCCAACCCCGCTGCTGACGCGGCCTCTCCGGCGCAAACTCCTCAAGTTGAACATCCCCCACTGGCATATCTGTCGCAGCCATATTGGCAATCAGGCACTAGTGTCGTGGTAAATAGGGATCCGTTTTACCCGGGTCGTTGTTATCGATTAGGGTTCGAGAGAAAACGTGAATAACTTGAATGAGTGTTGCTTCGGTTAGTAATCCAGCCAGCATGTCGAACTAGGCATTATCACCATCGAAACTTCAACTCCCTCCGCAGAAACGTCCAGCGCGTCCGCGCGAACCGACAGAAGAAACCGTAATAAAGCAATTGGTATGAACCTTTCTGAATTAAAAACCAAACCCATTGAAGAGCTGATTGAAATTGCCAAGGGCATGGGGCTCGAAAACCTCGCCCGCTCGCGCAAACAGGACATTATTTTCAATATCCTGAAGCGCCACGCCAAAAGCGGTGAAGACATCTACGGCGAAGGTGTATTGGAAATCCTCCAGGATGGTTTTGGCTTCCTGCGCTCCGCAGACTCCTCATACCTCGCGGGCCCGGACGACATCTATGTTTCCCCGAGTCAGATTCGCCGCTTCAACCTGCGTACCGGCGATTCCATCTCCGGCAAAATTCGCCCCCCTAAAGAAGGTGAACGCTACTTCGCCCTGCTGAAAGTCAGCGACATCAACTTCGATAAGCCGGAAAACGCGCGCAACAAGATTCTGTTTGAAAACCTCACGCCGCTGTTCCCGAATGACCGGCTGGGACTGGAGTGCGGTAATGGTTCCTCTGAAGACCTGATCGGCCGGATCATCGATCTGGTAGCCCCAATCGGTAAAGGTCAGCGTGGCTTGATCGTGGCACCGCCCAAGGCCGGTAAAACCATTATGCTGCAGAACATGGCACAGGCGATTACCCGCAATAACCCGGAATGTCACCTGATTGTTCTGCTGATCGACGAGCGCCCGGAAGAAGTCACTGAAATGCAGCGCTCGGTGCGCGGTGAAGTGGTTGCCTCGACCTTTGACGAGCCGCCTGCGCGTCACGTGCAGGTTGCAGAGATGGTGATTGAAAAAGCCAAGCGTCTGGTAGAGCACAAAAAAGATGTGGTGATCCTGCTGGACTCCATTACCCGTCTGGCACGTGCGTACAACACCACTGTGCCCAGCTCCGGTAAGGTGCTCACCGGTGGTGTGGACGCGCACGCACTGGAGCGCCCGAAGCGCTTCTTTGGTGCAGCGCGTAACATCGAAGAAGGCGGTAGCCTGTCGATTATCGCCACCGCACTTGTGGATACCGGCTCCAAAATGGACGAAGTGATCTTTGAGGAATTCAAAGGTACCGGCAACATGGAACTGCAGCTGGATCGCAAGATCGCTGAAAAACGCGTATATCCCGCAATTAACGTGCGCCGCTCCGGTACTCGCCGCGAAGAACTGCTAATGCCGGAAGGTGAGCTGCAGCGCGTTTGGATCCTGCGCAAGCTGCTTCATGATATGGAAGATTTGGCCGCCACCGAATTCCTTATCGATAAGCTCAAAGACTTTAAGACGAATGATGAATTCTTCCTGTCCATGAAACGGAAATAATTCTCTTTTAGTATGAAGGCCGGCATTAAATGCCGGCCTTTTTCGTGTAATGCAGATGAAATTTGCAATACGTTGAATGAGGCGTGAAATTACGTCGAATTCAGTTGAAAACCCTCGGTGTTAGGCATATAAAGGCTTCCACCAATGTGTTGTGCGGTTTTTCAACACTTACCGAATTGGTTCCAGATAGCTGGGAAGTTGTCTGACTCCGGACCAAACTCAAGTGGATAACGTGGTGGTGCTGGTTATCCGTTTGTGAATGCACGACAGCCCACTTACTCATGTGAGACTTTTTTGTGAATATCTATATTGGAAATCTGGCCTACGGCGTAACCTCTGACGAACTGCACGAAGCTTTTGGTGCGTTCGGTGAAATCTCCCGGGCTACTGTAATCACTGACCGGGAAACTGGCCGTTCTAAAGGTTTTGGTTTCGTAGAAATGCCGAACGACGACGAAGCGCGTAAGGCAATCGAAGAAATGAATGATCAGCCGCTGTCTGGCCGTAACATCCGTGTTAACGAAGCCAAGCCGCGCGAAGACCGTCCGCGTCGTCCCCGCTTCTAAGATTTCTTAGAAGTTCGGCAGCCCGCAGTCCTGTACTGCGGGTTGTTCTCCCCTCCCTAAATCTCCCCAACTCTGTCGAATTGACAGCGTTCGTTCCCTATTTTGTGCTGACTGTTTTACACTGGCCGGTGAATTTCCCGTCGACCCATAAAGCATGAAATACAAAGATCTGCGCGACTTTATCAAGCTGCTGGAAAAGCGCGGCCTGCTGAAGCGTATTACCCACCCGGTAAGCCCCTACCTGGAAATGACAGAAATCGCCGACCGCGTCCTGCGTGCCGGTGGCCCGGCGTTGCTGTTTGAAAACCCCACCGGCTACGATACCCCGGTGCTCGCCAACCTATTTGGTACGCCCGAGCGCGTCGCCCTTGGTATGGGTAAAGAGTCCATCTCCGAGCTGCGCCAGGTTGGTGAGCTGCTGGCGTTCCTCAAGGAGCCGCAGCCGCCAGAGGGTTTCAAGGACGCTTGGCAAAAGCTCCCCATATTCAAACAAGTCATGAATATGGGGCCGAAAGTCGTGAGTAAGGCCGACTCTCAGCAGATCGAAATCGAAACTGGCGACATCGACCTCACCAAACTGCCGATACAGACCTGCTGGCCCGGCGACGCCGCGCCGCTAGTCACCTGGCCGCTGGTGATTACCCGCGGACCGGAAAAGAAGCGCCAGAACCTCGGCATCTACCGCATGCAGCTGATCGGCAAGAACCGCCTGATCATGCGCTGGCTCTCCCATCGCGGCGGTGCCCTGGACTTCCGCGAGTGGCAGCAGGAATTCCCCGGTGAGCCCTTTCCGGTAGCCGTCGCGCTCGGTGCCGATCCCGCCACCATCCTCGGCGCCGTCACCCCCGTACCCGATACCCTGTCGGAATACGCATTTGCCGGCCTGTTGCGCGGAAGCAAGACCGAAGTGGCCGAGGCCAAACTCAGTAACCTGCAGGTGCCGGCAAGCGCCGAATACGTGCTCGAGGGCTATATCTACCCAGAAGATATGGCGGATGAGGGCCCCTATGGGGACCACACCGGCTACTACAACGAGGTGGACAGCTTCCCGGTCTTCACCGTCGAGAAAATTACCCATCGCAAAGACCCTATTTACCACAGTACCTACACCGGCCGTCCACCCGATGAACCGGCGGTACTCGGCGAAGCGCTGAACGAAGTCTTCGTGCCCATCCTGCGCAAGCAGTTCCCGGAAATCGTCGATTTCTACCTGCCCCCGGAAGGCTGCTCCTATCGCTTGGCGGTGGTCACCATGAAGAAGCAGTACCCCGGCCACGCCAAGCGCGTGATGATGGGCGTCTGGTCCTTCCTGCGGCAGTTTATGTATACCAAGTTCGTCATCGTTGCCGACGACGACGTGAACGCCCGCGACTGGAAGGATGTGATCTGGGCCATGACCACCCGAATGGATCCCGCGCGGGACACCGTCATGGTCGAAAACACACCCATCGACTACCTGGACTTCGCCTCACCGGTATCCGGCCTGGGTTCCAAAATCGGTTTTGACGCCACCAACAAGTGGGAAGGCGAAACCACCCGCGAGTGGGGGCGCCCAATTGTGAAAGACCCGGAAGTAACGCAGAAAGTCGACGAGATCTGGGGTGAGCTCGGACTTTAAATAAGCCACCACAGCGCCAGGGAGGGCGTATGGATATGATAAAAACGGTTGGCGAGGATTTTAATGCCTGGCCCAGTGAGGTTGGCTTTACGTGAGATTATATGATGCTCTATCAGGGTAGCTGTCACTGCGAAGCCATCACTTTTGAGGTGGAGGCCCCAGAAGTACTTGAGGTCGATCGCTGTAACTGCTCAATCTGTTCGAAGTCCGGGTTCCTACATTTGATCGTTCCGCTCAATAAATTTCGCTTGCTATCCGGGGCCGATTCGATTTCTACCTACACCTTCGGCACTGGCGTTGCAAAGCATACCTTTTGTAAGGCGTGCGGCATCAAGCCGTTTTATACGCCCAGGTCAAACCCAGATGGTATCGACATTAATGTGAATTGCCTGGATACCGTACCAGTATCAATTAACATCACTGAATTTGACGGCCAGGATTGGGAGCAGCATGCGCATAAGTTAGTCCATAAAAGTAAGTAAAGACGTTAGGAAGTATATTGGACACCGGCTTGCTCCCCTCGGCCATTATCAAACGGCAGAAGTTAGCGGGTTGCTTTATGCTGCTTAAAGAATGAAGTTTTTATATAAGTATATTTTAGGTTTAAGGAATACAATTATGGGGCTAAACATCTATCTTTCCGGTGAAATCCACACAGACTGGCGCAAACAAATTATCGATGGTTGTGCCGGGAGTGATTTTGTTTTTTCATCTGCAGTCACCGATCACGCTGCCAGTGATGCGGCAGGTGATGTGCTTGGCACTGAAGAATCCGGTTTTTGGCGCGATCACAAGTCGGCAAAAGTAAACGCAATACGCACAAAGACGCTCATCGAACAATGTGATGTTGCGATCATTCGGTTTGGTGATAAGTATAAGCAATGGAATGCAGCGTTTGATGCGGGCTATTGCGCCGCTCTGGGTAAGCCATACATTACCTTGCATGCTGAAGATATCGTCCACCCCCTAAAAGAAGTGGACGCTGCGGCATATGCATGGGCAACTACCCCACAACAGGTCGTCGATATACTGAATTACCTGGTTAGCGATCAATAGGAGCGGCCACCAGTTTGATGGACGCAACCCATTTCTATTCTGCGTTGGGACGCTATGCAGCCGGATGGTGCCCGCGGATGATAGCCAGTCGTGGTTTGAACTATGAAACGCAGTAAAAAAGCGTGGTTCATATTTTTCCAGTTCTCCATTGTGGCCGGTTTTTTAGCCGGTATAGCTTTTGCGATTTCAATCAACCGTTACCCAATTGAGATGCTCTATCTCATTGGTATGCTCTCGATTTTGACCATCTTGGTCTATGGGTGGGATAAGTTGGCTGCACTAACGGGGCGCTGGCGTACCAGCGAAAATACCCTGCATTTGCTGTCGTTCATTGGTGGTTGGCCGGGAGCCCTGTTGGGGCAGGCACTGTTCAATCACAAGACATCGAAACAACCTTTTCGCCAAATATTCTGGATTTGCGTACTTTCTAATTTGGTATCTATTGCGTGGACTTTCACTGGTAGTGGTGAACATTTCCTGCATAAGCAGATTGGGATGATAAAACAGGCGCTGTACGAAACTTCTGTCATTGTGCGTTAAGACGTTTCTGGGCTCTGTTGTTACTTGGGAAGCTTTTATCGCTTTAGAAGATTCCGAAGTATGTGAAAAGTATCGGATTGTCGACCAACCATGAGCTGGCCTTCCTGGAACCGTCGGAAGCCGTTGCGCTGGCGGACAACGAAAAATACGGCTGGGGACTGGCCCCGGAGGCGTTGCGCGGACTCCTGTGATCAGGATGCCCGCGTGCTGAGCATATGCGCTTGCTGGTCGGGTAGCGGTAGCTGGGGCAGGGTGGAGACCGCCTGCAGCAGCCCTTGCTCATACAGCTGCGCGGCTTTGTCTTTTTCGCCGAGGGCATACAGCAGTCGCGCCAGCTCGGCGGAGGTCTCCGGATCCGAGCGCAGCAGCAGGCTCTTTTCAAAGTACTGCCGCGCCTTGCCCCAGATTTGATTGCGCAGATACAGACGGCCCAGGCAGGTGAGAAGATCGGCGTTTTCCCCGTATTCCTTCTGCCAGCCTTCGGCGATGGTGACCTGCTGACTGGCGTCGGCGCCGGTCAGGTGCCCGTATAAACGCACGGTGTCCGCGCGCCACTCCCGGTTCAAAATCCAGCGCAGGTGTTTTTCCGCTTCAACGTCGTCGCCCACCTTGTGCAGCATTTCCCCATAGAGATTGCGCAGCTCAATATTGCGCTGCCAGCGCCCGCTGAGGCTGTGCCAGGTTTCGCGCAACTTTTCTTTATCGTCGCGATTGGCGGCGTCGCGCAGCAGGTTCTGGTAGACCTCGAGCTCCAGCTGCTGGAACTGCGACTCGGGCATGCTGCCGTGTTTTTCCAGTCTCGGTAACAGCTCGCGCAGTCCGTGCCATTCGCCGATGTTGTAATAGGCGTGGCGTAGCAGTTGTAGCAGTGCCGGATGATTGGGCTCCTGCTGCATGGCGCGCTGCAGGCTGGCGATACATTGCTCGTAGTGCTTGTCGAGCAATTGCATGCGCGCCTGGCTGATGGCTACGGCGAGTTGGGTGTCGTCGCCGGTGGCTTCGGCCTTGGCCAGAAGCTCGTTGGCTTCGTCCCGGTATCCGAGTTCGAATGCACTGCGTGCGGCCGCCAGGTAATTGATGATGGGCGCATCGGAGCGCGCGGCGCTTTTCAGCAGTAATCGCCGCGCGCGTGCCCAGTTGCCTTCCATAAACTCCACCAGGCCGTTGGTAAGCCGGCGGCGTGCAATACGGCTGCGGCCGAAGCGGATGCGGCTGACGCTGCCGCCAATCGCCCGCGCAATGCTGCGCAGCAACCAGATAAACAGGAACAGCGCGAGTACGCCCAGGGCCAGGCCGCCGATGGCGACCCACAGGTTCATTTCAATACGTTTCCCGCCATCGCCGCCGATCATTAATAGCAGGTAGCCTGGGTAGGAGCGCATGGCCTCGGCGAGGAAGGCGCCGCCGAGCAGCAACAGCAGGGTAAATAGGAGAAAGCGTTTCACCAGTCGCTACCTCCGTTGTCGTTGTCAGGGGTTTGCCCGGAGGAAACCTTGTGCATTTTGTCGATGTAATTGCGCAGTGCGGTCTGCGACGCGCTCAGGTTGGGCAGCTCGACTTTGACTTTTTCCTGCGCGAGTTCTTCCAGCTCACGCAGGATTACCTGGCGCTGCGGGTTGTCCACGCCATAGTCCAGTAGCAGTTGACGCGCGTGATTCATCGAATCCTTGAATACGGTGTCGTCCGCGCGCAGTACCGCCAACTCGGCCTGTTCCATATTCAGGCGCAGGCTCTGGCGGAATCGGGTTTCACTCTGTGGCGACAGCAGTACCGGGTCCACCTCGCCATCGCGAATGCGCACGGAGCCTTTGAGGAAGTTGAGGAAGTTATCCCAGCTGGAGCGGAAGTGTGCCTCGCCGATCTCGGGGTTGTCGTTCTGCTGCTGGATGGCGGCCGCATCGCGCTTGGCCAGGTCGAACTGGGGCTGGATGTTCAATTTCACCATCTGCTCCTCCAGCGCGCGCAAACGCAGGTAGAGGCCTTCGCGGTCCACGTTTTCCACCAGCTTGAGCGCGGTGATATCGCGGGACAGCTGCTGGCGCACACCGTATAAATCCGGCATGTCTACGTCGCGGATAATTTTGTCGACTTCCTGCAGCAGACCGAGGGCGGAGCGGCTGTCTTGCTCCAGCATCAGACGCTGGTTGGCCAGGCGCAGCAGGTAATCCGCTTCGGCCAGTTGCCAGTCCTCGCGGCTGGCGTTGCCCAGCTGGCTCAGGCGATTGCCCTGCGCGGTGACATTGCGCTGTACACCAGCCAGCTGTTGCTGCAGCTGTTCGATCACCTGATTTTGCTGTTCCAGTTGCTGGCGCAGGCCTTTGATCAACTCAAGGTTCTGGTTTACTGGCGGCGTGGGTGAAGTTGCCGTCGGCGGCGTGGGCTGGGATTCGCTGGGCTGCAGTATGGGTTGCTCGGGTACTGGTGGCTGCGCGCTGTCGGCTGCTGCGCTCTGGTTATTTGTCGACCCTGCGTCGGTGGCATTGTTGTTACCCGTGGCGGAGGGTGTAGAGGATACGCTGTCGGCGCCTTTCGACTGGCCGCCCGCTGTCGATACATTGTCTCGGGTGGCCGTGGTGCGGCCACTCTGCGAAATGGTCTGTGTGTCGGCAGCGAAATGCCGCCCCACCAGTGGCAAGTTCTGCAGGTGGCTGTTGGCTTGGGTGCGCACACTGGGAATGAAGTACCAGGCGGCGACCGCGAGGGCAATGAGTGCCAGTAGTAGCAACCAGAACCAGGTCCAACCGCTGCCCTTCTTTGCGGCGCGGGGCTTGGTTGGGGCTTTTGTATTTGCTCCGGTCTTTGAGCCGCCAGTTTTTACTGCGGCCTTGTCACCCTTTTTGCCGTTTGTGTCGCGACCTTCTGCGGCCTTGGCGAAGTTGCTCTTCGGCTCCGCCTTGTCTGTCACCGTAGGCACGTCTTTCTGGTTATTGGTTTTTTTGTCGTCCGGCGTGGCGGAAGCTGGGGCTTTTTTATCGCTCATGGGCTCGCTTGCTCAGGGTGGATGCGTGGGGGCACCGGTCGTTCTGGCGGTTGTCAGGGCGGTGGACTGCACGGAGGCCGCTAGAAAATTTGTCGCCAAATTATAGCGACTGCAGCGGTTCTTTATAGGAAGTCTGGCGCGGAAATAAAATTTTTTACCGTGATCGGCGGAATTTCAGCAATGATGGGAGGAAACTACTTCGCTCAATGCGTCCAGCATGGCCGCGTCGCCAGCGTTCTTGGCGGCAAAAACCTTGCTGAAGCCGAGGGCCCGGGCCTGTTCGGCAACTCGCTGGCTCGGCAGGATCAGGGGGCAGTTATTCAGCGCTGCGCGTTTGCCGGTCTCTTCCAGCGCGCGCTGCAAGTTTTCCAGGGTTTCCCCACTGTGCAGGGTAATGGCATCGGGGGTGTGCGCGTAGGCACGCAGTTGCTCGCAGGCTGCACTCGGCAGCAGGCGCTGGTAAAGCTCACAGTAGTCGATGCGCGCGCCGCGCTCTGCCAGTGTCTGGCCGATCAGTGGGCGCCCACCCTGGCCGCGAAAGAGGATGACACGCTCGCCATCGGGGTTTTGCAGTGGCGCTAGGCCCAGTAGCGCTTCAGAATCCATCGCAGCACTGTCGCAAGACTCCGGCTCGGCGCCGCGGTTGCGAATCGCTTTGGCCGTTGCCGCGCCGATGGCGTAGTACCGCGGCCCCTGCGGCAGTTGCGGCCAGTAATCATCCAGCCAGTCAAAGCCGCATTGCACCGCATTCTGCGAGACAAAGATGGCGTGGTCGAACTGGTCAAAATCCATAATCAGGCTTTTTACTGCCTGTACCGCGTCCACATCGGTTACCGGTTCGATAGCCAGCATTGGAATGCTATCCACTATCGCTCCCTGCGCTTGCAGCAGTGCCTGCCAGCGGTCGCTCTGGTGCGTGGGGCGAGTGATCAGAATGCGCTGGCCGGCGAGGGGTTGGGTCATTGCTATGCGGTTGCGGTGGTCGAATTAAATGGCCGCGAGGATCTCGTCGGCGCCGGCCTGCAGCAGTTGTTCGGCCAGGCGAATGCCGAGGGATTTCGCTTCTTCGATAGAACCGTGGACTTCGCCGCGCAGCATGGTTGCGCCGTCGGGGCTGCCCACCAGGCCACGCAGGTACAGCTGGGTTTTACTTTCGTCACTGAAAATTGCATAGCAGCCAATCGGTACCTGGCAGCCACCATTCAAACGGCGCACCATGGCGCGTTCGGCGTCGAGACGGAAGCGGGTTTCATCGTGCTGCAGTGGTGCCAGCAAGGCCTCCAGCGCCGGGTCACGGCGGCACTCGATGCCCACGGCGCCCTGGCCGCCCGCAGGCAGCAATACTTCCGGCTCGATGTAGGCGGCGATACGCTCACGCATTTCCAGGCGCAGCAGGCCGGCGGCGGCGAGGATGATAGCGTCGTACTCGCCGGCGTCCAGTTTGGCCAGGCGGGTATTCACGTTGCCACGCAGGAATTTGACCTCGAGATCCGGGCGCACCGCCAGCAGCTGACACTGGCGGCGCAGGCTGGAGGTGCCAACTACCGCGCCCTGCGGGAGATCTGCGAAAGAGGCGTAGTGATTGCTCACAAAGGCATCGCGCGGGTCTTCGCGCTCACAGATCACCGGCAGGTGCAGGCCTTCAGGGAATTCCATCGGCACGTCCTTCATCGAGTGCACGGCGATATCGGCGCGGCCTTCCAGCATGGCTTTTTCCAGCTCTTTCACAAACAGCCCTTTGCCTCCCACCTTGTTCAGCGGGATGCTGAGCAGCTGGTCGCCGCGGCTGGTCATGGGCAGCAGTTCCACGGTGAGATTCGGATGGTGCCGTTCCAGTTCACCTTTGACGAAGTGGGCCTGCCACAGGGCCAGCGCGCTCTCGCGGGTAGCGATGCGGACAGTGGAAATCGGGGAACTGGTGGTGTTGTTTGATTCGGGCATGCGCGAAAACTGGCTGGACTGATGTTGCGCGCAAGTTTACCAGCTTGTGCGCCGGATTACCGGCCAGTGACTCAGGTGGTGGCGACGTTGCGCAGCCAGTCCTCGAGAAAGATGCGTGCGGCGATGGAGTCTACCGGCTGGTCGGCGTAATTGCCGCGATGCCCACGGTCGCGCGCTTCGTCTTTGGCGGCGCGGGTGCTAAGGCGCTCATCGGCATATTCCACCGGCAGGCCCAGGCGGCCGTGCAGGCGCTGGCCAAATTTGCGCGCGCGGGCGCCAAACTCGCTTTCACTGCCGTCCATGTTCAGTGGCAGCCCAACCACCAGCACCTTGGGTTTCCATTCGTCGACGATACTTTGTACCCGGTTCCAGTCCGGCTTGCCGTCTTTGGCCGGAAGTGGATCCAGTTCACGGGCACTGCCGGTGAGGCTTTGGCCGTAGGCCAGGCCAATGGAGCTGGTGCCGAAGTCGAAGGCGAGGGCGGTGATGGCTTTCATTGCGTAAAACGTAATCCTAAGCGTGACCGGACTGGGTGCCGATCCCGCTCAGGTCAATCCCGTGGCGTGCGGCGGCGGCCTGCCAGCGTTTTTCCCACGGGGTAGCAAACAGGATTTCGGCGGAGGCCGGCAGTGTCAGCCAGGCATTTTCGGCAATTTCCTGTTCCAGTTGCCCGGGTCCCCAGCCGGCGTAACCGAGTGCCAGTAGCACGTCGTCGGGGCCGCGGCCGGCGGCGAGGGATTCGATAATGTCCTTGGATGCAGTCAGGCTGATGTCTTCAGAGACCTCGGCGGTCGAGGCGAACTGCATGCCGCGGCCGTGCAGCACAAACCCCTGCTCCTGGGCCACCGGGCCACCCACCAGTACCGGTTCATCACCGCGCAGACTGACGTCGTCGAGTTCGAGTTGGGAAAACACTTCTTTCCAGGTCACTTTACTCGGCGCATTGATGACCACGCCCATGGTGCCGTCGGCGCTGTGCTCGCAAACAAATGCGACCGCATGCACGAAGCGCGGATCCTGCATGCCGGGCATGGCCAGAAGCAATTGCCCGCGCAGGCTGTTGCTGGTGAGATCGCTGTCGAGCTTATCGGTATTTGTGGGTTGCATGGTGCTAGTTTAGAGGCTGTCAGCCGCGGCTGGGAGTTTTACCGGCGGCGGTGGAGAAACCGGTCATTTCGAAGCGCCAGGTGCGGATGATTTCCAGCCGGTCGGCTTGCTGGCGAATTTCGGCGGGGAAAGGCGCGAACGGCGCCGCCAGGCGCACAATCTGCTGCGCGGCATCGTCGAGGATGGGTTCGCCGGAGGACTCCAGGATGACCACTTCTTCGACCGCGCCGGTGGGCAAGAGGCGCACCATCATACGCAGGTCGCCGGTGATCTGCCGGGCGAGGGCTTCTTCGGGGAAGTTGTCGTTGCCAACTGCTTCTACCTTCTGGCGCCAGTCGTGCAGGTAGGCCGCATCAGGGGAGGCCTTGGTGGCGACTGAGGTGAGGCGGCGTACCCGTGGGCGCTGGGCAATGGTCTGGCGAATCTTGTCGAGGCGTGCCTGCAGGCTGGCGATTTCCGGATTGGTGGGAGGCAGGTCTGACGGCGCGTCACCGCGCCTTTCTTCCGATCGTTTGTCCTCGGCGGGAAGCTCTGGTGCCTGAGTGGGGCTATCGCCGATGGTGGTGATCAGCTGGCGCAGCTGGTCTGCCGGGCGCGCTGCTTGTTGTTGGGGCAGCGGATTGACCTGTCGAATACTGGTGTCGGCAATCTCCGCGTAGCGGTCGGCAGACAGTTCCTTGGGCGTTTCCGCGGTGCCGCTGGCTTGCTGGTTGTGCTGTGCCAGATAGTCGGCGTCTTCCGGTGCATCCATGGAGCGGTGTTGAGCCAGGGTGACTTCCAGTGTCGGCGGTGCCTCACGGGCCTCCGGTGCGGTAAACGCAACGCCGAATATCAACAGAGCATGCAGGGCACAGGCCAGAAACAGGGCAAAGGTAAACCGATCACCCTGGGATGGTTGGTTGGCCGGGGCGTGTGGCGGAGTCTGGCGCTTGGGCTGGCTGGGAGCTGCGGTCATTTTGGTTATTGTTGTTACTGCGGTTGCGGTTACTTCTGCTCGATTTCAGCACCCATCGGCCCGATTGAATGTTGCGGGCCGGGTACTGGACCATTCGCTAGGCAGTTTATCCCTTTTTTGCCAATCGGTCTGTGATCGCGCGCATCAGCATACCGCCGATATCGGTACCGAAGGCTGCGTCAATTTCCCGTACACAGGTGGGGCTGGTCACGTTGACTTCGGTGAGATAGTCGCCGATTACGTCCAGGCCGACAAACAGTAATCCCTTTTCTTTAAGCGTGGGGCCGACGCGGTGAGCAATTTCCAGGTCGCGTTCAGTGAGCGGGCGCGCCTCTCCGCGCCCGCCTGCCGCCAGGTTGCCGCGGGTTTCCCCGGCTTGTGGGATGCGCGCGAGGCTATAAGGTACCGGCTCACCGTCTACAACCAAAATGCGCTTGTCGCCGTCTTTGATCTCGGGAATGTAGCGTTGCCCCATAATTTGGCGCTGGCCGTCTTCGGTAAGGGTCTCGAGAATCGCGCCGATATTGCTGCCATCCGGCTTGACGTGAAAGATGCCGGTGCCACCCATGCCATCGAGGGGTTTGAAAATCACATCCTGGTGTTCGCTGTGGAAAGCGCGCAGTTGCTGCATGTCGCGGCTCACGATCAGTGGCGGGATGCAGTCGGCAAAGTGGGTGGCGAAAATCTTTTCGTTGCAGTCGCGCAGGGACTGCGGCTTGTTGGCAACCAGGGTGCCGGCGCGCTCGGCGGCTTCGAGAATGTAGGTCGCGTAGATGTATTCGTTATCGAACGGCGGGTCCACGCGCATCAGCAGCACGTCGAGGTCGCCCAGGTGCACCGGCTTGCGCTCACCGAGTTTGAACCAGTTTTGCGGGTCTTCGAACACCTGCAGCGGCGCACCGTTGCCCATCGGCTTGGCGCCGTCGAGATACAGGTCTGCCTGTTCGAAATAGTACAACTCAAATCCTGCGCGCTCGGCCGCCAACAGGAGGGCGAGGGAGGTGTCTTTTTTGAAGTTGATATTGGCAATGGGGTCCATGACCACGCCGAGAGTCTGGCTCATAGAATGTCCGTCAAACTGAACTTGCTGGGTGGGGCGCGCCAAGAGTGGGTGGCCGCGCAACGGGTAAGGTAAGAGTAGTGTCCTCACTCTGCAAGCTGCCTGTGTAGAAGCGCTGGTGAGTAAAGTGCGGCACCGCTCACAAAATGATCATTGTGCGCTGCCACACTCGGACGTCGCTAGATTCACCAGGTCATCTGTGATACAAGTTTGCATCTGATCTGCGTCCGCCGGTCACTGGGTTTGCGAAAGTGCGCAAGCCCGCCCCAGGTGGCTGTTCGCAGCAACGATCGGACCCCGTAATGAGGTTGTAAAGACAGGCCCGGCGCTTAAACCCGAGACGCCTGAAAATAAGTAGAAGGGGATTTGGGAACACACTATGGAGCTCAACTGGGAAAGTCTCACCGTGATGGTGATTGACGACAGTAAAACCATTCGTCGCACAGCGGAAACGTTGCTGCAAAAAGCCGGTTGCGCGGTCGTTACCGCCACCGATGGTTTCGATGCGCTGGCGAAGATCGCCGATTCGCGTCCGGACATTATCTTTGTGGACATCATGATGCCGCGCCTGGACGGTTATCAGACCTGTGCGCTGATCAAAAACAACAGCGAATTCCGCAGCACACCTGTCGTAATGCTGTCCAGTAAGGATGGCCTGTTCGACAAGGCGAAGGGGCGCGTGGTTGGCTGCGATCAGTACCTGACCAAACCGTTCAGTAAAAGCGAACTTCTGGGCGCAATTTCCGCCCATGCCAAACCGCATCACGCTGCCTGAGAATGACTTCTCATTCAGGGCGTGAAACCCTTGGCAGAAATGGCGTAGACTACTGCATCCAGCCACACTGGTGCCGGTCAACGATCTTAAAAGTGATCGAAAGTCATGAACGTCAGTGTCGTTTGCAATAAATAACAAAGCGTGTGGTCACACTCCGTTCATGGGGGTGGCCAGTGCCAACAACATCCGCCCGGTAAAATTGCGATGGCCGGAGTGGACAACACTATCTCGGGGGACAAGATGGCCAGAGTGCTAATCGTCGATGACTCGCCAACCGAAACTCACAAACTGACCACCATTCTTGAAAAGAACGGTCACGCCGTGCTTACCGCCACCAATGGCGAGAGCGGTGTGGACGTGGCGCGTGAACAGCGCCCCGACGTTATCCTGATGGATATCGTGATGCCGGGCCTGAATGGTTTCCAGGCCACTCGTCAGCTGAGCAAGGGCGGCGAGACCGCTGGCATTCCAGTCGTGATTGTGACCACCAAGGATCAGGATACCGACCGTGTCTGGGGTATGCGCCAGGGGGCTAGTGCCTACCTGACCAAGCCGGTCGACGAGGGTAAGTTGCTCGGTACTATCGCGGAGGTGTTGGCCTGAGGCCGACGTTGAGTCTCCGTGCAATCAACGCTTACCCCCTATCTCGCGCTCGTCGATATTGCCAACCGCGCCAAGGCGCAGGCGAAGGGGCTGCCCGCCCGTCAGGAAATCAAACCCTACTGGACGGGCATCGGATTTTCTATGCTGGGGCAGCGCTTTGTTGCCGCCATGGAAGACGTGGTGGAACTGCTTGAGGTTCCTCAGTACACCTTCATACCTGGGGTCCAGCCCTGGGTGCGCGGTGTGGCCAATGTACGTGGTCGCCTGCTGCCGCTGTTTGATCTGGCTGCTTTCTTTGGTGGCCATCTCGCAAATTCTCGCCAGAGTCGCCGCGTACTGGTGCTTGAGCATGAAAAACTCTACGCCGGGCTAATCGTGGACGAGCTGCATGGTATGCAACACTTGGCGCTCGAATATGGGCAGATGCCACCGGCAGACCTTGCCGAACCCTTCGCGCCTATGGTGAGCGGCCAGTTTGTGTTGCAGCAGGGGCGCTGGTTGGTGTTCGATTTTCAGGCGCTGATGAACGATTTTCAATTTGCGGATGCCGCGGCTCACTAAGCCGCGGCATTCTGCGTTACAGGCGTAGGCATTCGTGTTTGTGCCGGCTCGCACTGGCGGGTCAATGAGGTGCGGTAGTTTCCGTACGTCATATTAGTGTTCGGCCTCGAAACTGCTGCGGCAGAGGGTGCTGGTCACGAACCGTAGTCGGCCGTGGCCGGTATTGGGGATGTCCGCATTGCGGGCAGTTGGGGTTGTGAGGCCAGAGGGTCTCAATAAGTGGTGAAAACAAGAATTGGCCTGAGGCACAGGTCCGCCAGGAGTAAATTATGAAAACAGGCTCCCAGAATTCATTTTCCGCGTTGCGCAGTAACCCTGCCGCGCTGTTTATGTTTTTCTTGGTACTCGCCACACTGGCGGGGCTGATCGTCAGCATCTATTTGGTGCAGAGCCACGCTGACCGGGATCAGACGTACCTGGAAGACGTTGCGGAAATGCGCGCTCTTTCTTACCAGTTGGTGTCCTACGCACCGGCTGCTACCGCAGGTGACGAGCAGGCGTTCGCGGATCTGGAGCAGGTTGTGAACCAGATGGCAGCGACCTGGAGTGGTTTGCAGGGCATGGATCAGGGCAGCCGCCGCGCGCTGGAGGCTGAGCTGGGTGCCTACGGTCAGGTCTGGCGCCAGATGCGCGAGCAGGCCGACACCATTATTGGTAACAAAGATTCCATTATCTTCCTGAACGACGTGGCGAGCACCCTGAACGACTCGCTGCCGGAACTGCAGGCAGAGCACAACAATATTGTGGAAATCCTGCTGGCCAACAATGCTCCGGCCAACCAGGTAGAGCAGGCGCAGCTGCAGGTATGGCGTGCGGAGCGTATCGGTCGAAACATCGATAAGATGCTGCAGGGTGGCGACGACGCGGAAGCCGCGGCCGACCAGTTCAACACCGATGCCAGCCTGTTTGGTAAGGTGGTAGACGGCATGAAGGGCGGTGACGTGGTGATGGGAATCTCCCGCGTTACCGACAGCGAGGCCCGTGAGTCTCTGGAAGAAATTACCGAACTGTTCGAATTCGTAAGTTCTTCCGTGCGCGAAATCTTCGAAGCAACGCCGGCACTGTTTGCGACCCGTCAGGCCGCTGACGGTATTGCAACCTCTTCCCCGCAGCTGCTGGAAGCCCTGTCCACGCTGAACGACCGGATTGTTAGTCTGTCCAGTGAGCGTCAGCCGAACAACCAGACCATTGCCATTATTGCCGGTGTTTTCGTGCTGCTGATCTTCGGCATGATGGTCACCGCGTTCTCCGGCGCACGTCGAAGCCTGAAGGAAGAGTCCGAAACCAACGAGCGTAACCAGCAGGCGATTATGCAGCTGCTGGACGAACTGGCCGACCTTGCAGACGGTGACCTGACCACCTCCGCAACGGTAACCGAGGCCTTCACCGGTGCGATCGCGGACTCCATCAACTACACCATTGACCAGCTGCGGGTACTGGTATCCCGAATCAACGGCACTGCGCAGGAAGTATCGTCCCTGTCGCAGGAAACCCAGCAGACCGCCCTGCACCTCGCCGAGGCCTCTGAGCACCAGGCGCAGGAAATTGCCGGTGCATCTGCGGCGGTGAACGAAATGGCGGTGACCATTGACCAGGTATCTGCGAACGCCGCGGAATCTGCCCAGGTAGCAGAACGCTCGGTACAGATCGCAAGTAACGGTGCCAAGGTGGTACAGAACACCATCAAGGGCATGGATACGATCCGTGAACAGATTCAGGACACCTCCAAGCGAATCAAGCGACTGGGTGAATCTTCCCAGGAGATTGGTGACATCGTAAGTCTGATTAACGACATTGCGGACCAGACCAACATCCTCGCACTGAACGCCGCGATCCAGGCCTCTATGGCCGGTGACGCGGGTCGAGGCTTCGCGGTGGTTGCGGACGAGGTACAGCGCCTCGCGGAACGTTCCGCTGCGGCAACCAAGCAGATTGAGGGTCTGGTAAAAGCGATTCAGTCGGATACCAACGAAGCGGTAGTTTCGATGGAATCCACTACCACCGAGGTGGTGCGCGGTGCTCGCCTGGCTCAGGACGCGGGTGTTGCCCTGGAGGAGATCGAAACGGTATCCACCAACCTCGCATCCTTGATCCAGAACATCTCCAACGCGGCACGCCAGCAGGCCTCATCCGCGGGTCACATCTCCAACACGATGAACGTGATTCAGGAAATTACCTCACAGACTTCTGCCGGTACCCAGGCCACCGCACAGTCCATTGGTAACCTGGCCCAGACCGCATCCAGCCTGCGCGACTCCGTTGCCGGCTTCAAGCTGCCGCAAGCGGACGACGTGGACGGTGAAGGCGATCTGTACGATAGCGATCTGGCACAGTTGTCCGAAGAGTTCCCGATGCTGGATGACGAAACCCTTGAGGGTGCGATGGCGGAAGAAGATGGCCTCGCCGCACTATCTCAAGAAGAGCGTGAAGACCGGGCTCTGGCCTGATTTACCGCACATTCTGATAACGACAAAGCGGACGCCCTCACTGTCGATTCTGTGAGGGTGTAAAGCAGCCCGCGACGGGGGACTTTTTGAATCCCGTTGCCGGGCGGGCAAATTGAATTACCGAGGACTTGGCGTGAGTCACGACAATCCCAATTTTGTGGCCCTGGATTGGCTGATAGGCGAAATCAACGAGACGCTGGCACAGGCGCGCCAGCAGTTGGAAACTTTTGCCTCGGATTCCGTCGCTTCCGATAACTCCAGTGATGTCTCTGATTCCGCAGATAGCCTGCTAAAGAATTGCCTTAGCCTGATTCACCAGGTCCACGGCAGCTTGCATATGGCGGAGCTTACCGGCGCCGCCATGCTCGCTGAAGAGATGGAGCAGCTGGTACAGGCACTTGCCAGCGGTGAAGTCGAAAACAGCGATGAAACGCGTGAATTCCTTATGCGCGCGCTGCTGGAATTACCCCTCTACCTGGAAAAGATTGCCTTCCAGCGTCGCGACAATGCGGTGCTGCTGCTGCCGCTGCTGAATGACTTGCGTGCGGTGCGCCGCGAACGTCTGATCACTGAAGGTGCACTGTTCTCCCCGGATCTGTCTGCCCTGGAGCAAGTAACTGGCCAGCGCCAGCCATTGCTGGGTGACAAGGCAAAACTGCAGGAACTAGTTACCAAGCTGCGCAAGATGTATCACGTGGCGGCCGCCAGCCTGATCCGCGATGTAAACAGTGCTGAAAGCCTTGCCTATCTGGGCAAGGTCAGTGAAAAAATGGCACTGCTGTATAGCGGCAGCCAACGTCAGCATCTGTGGGAAATTGTCCTGGGTCTGCTCGAGGGTATTGCTGACCACCGGGTTAATGTCTTGCCCGCTCTGCGCCAGCTGCTGCGCCGCATCGATATCGAATTTCGCTTGCTTGCGGGGCAGGGTGCGCGCGTTCTTGATGCGCGTCCGGACCGGGATCTCATCCGCAATCTGCTGTTTTACGTTTACCTGAGCGGTCCGAATGGCCCGCGTACCTCCGCGCTGTATCAGAAATTCGCACTGGATCGCGCGGTGCCCGGCACGCCGCGCCCGGATAACGAAGACGCCCTGGCCATGGGGCCAGAGGCAATGGGTACCGCGGTGGCCGCACTGCGTGAAGAGCTCGCCAGCGTGCGGGAAGCGCTGGATCCGAGTATCAGCACCGCCGAGCGCGCGCCGCTTTCCGACACCGCGATTGTTGCCAAGCGTATTGCCGATACCCTGGGTGTATTGGGGCTGGAGAATCAGCGTACCCGCGCCCGCAGTATTTACGAGTATCTCCGGGACGCATCGCGCGTTGCTGTACCCGATGACCTGTTAATGCAGGCCGCATCCGAGTTGGTGCAGCTCGATTCCGGTCTCGCCGCCGCTGCGGAGCGGGATCGCAAGGTCGATAGCGAATCGCCACTGATGGGCGAGGCGACCGAGCAGGTACTCCGCGAAGCTCGCATCGGTCTGGAAACCGTGAAAGAGGCAGTGGTGGAGTACATCGCCAGCCACTGGGACGCCGGGCATCTCGCCCAGGTTCCCAAGCGTCTGCAGGAAGTCTGCGGTGGCCTGGAAATGGTGGGCTACGGCCGCGCTGCGGAAATTGTGGGTGCCTGTCGCGGTTATATCGAAGAGCGTTTGATCAATGCCGGTGATCAGCCGGACTGGAAGCTGCTGGATACCCTTGCGGATGCGGTTACCAGCGTCGAGTACTATCTCGAGCGCCGTTCCGATGGCATCGAAGATGCCGACATGTTGCTGGCACTGGCGGAAGAAAGCGTGGCAACGCTGGGTTACGCGGTCGCCGACGGTGATGTGTTCCCTGGGGCAACCGATGGCGCCGCCGCCGGTGCCCTGAGCGGTCTCGAACTGCCCGAAGAGACCGTCAAAGATTCTGCTGGGCCGGTCGTCGCAGCACCGGCGTCCGACGAGGAAGCACAGGCACTCGATGGGTTTGCGCTTTCTCTCGAGCTGGAAGAGGAAGTGCCCGCTGCCAAGCCGACGGCTGAGGCGGATCCGCTGGCCGCACTTGCGGACAGTCTGGTCGAGGAGCCCTCGGATATCGACGACTCCGAGCCATCGATTGTTATTGAAGATGCACCGCTTGCCGAGCAGGAAGCGCCTTCACAGGTTGAAGAAAGCTGGTTTGCGGAAGAGAGTGCTGGCGACCCGGCGCCCGTTGAGACTGTTACTGCGACCGAGACCGCAGCCGCGGAACACTCCTCGGAGCTCGTCGCGCAGCAAGTCGTGGAGCAAGTTACGGAGCCGCCTGCTGCCGTCCTGCCTCCGCTGGACGATGACGACGATACCAGCATCATCGACGATGAAATCGTCGAGATTTTCCTCGAGGAGGCCGGTGAGGTTCTCGAGACCATCAACCACTACTTCCCGTTGTGGGCAGCCAATTTTGGCGATCGCGAGTCGCTGGTGGAATTCCGCCGTGGTTTCCACACCCTGAAGGGCTCCGGCCGCATGGTGGAAGCGCTGGAAGTCGGTGAACTGTCGTGGGCTGTGGAAAACATGCTCAACCGGGTGCTCGACGAGACGATCGCCCCGGCCCGCGCCCATGTCACATTGATCGAGACGGTGCTTGCCAAGCTACCGTCCATGGTGGATGGCTTCCGCACCCGTACCGGTGACCCGGATCCGGCCCGCACGGCGGAGCTGGAGGGGTGGGCGAAACAGCTTTCCCAGGGCCAGGTGCCCGATGCACTGCTGCAGTCTGATACTGCCGGCACCACCGAGGCTGCCGCTGCTGCACCAGCCGTTACCGACGAAGCGCAGCTTGAAGCGGATGAAAATGCCCAGTTGTGGGAAATCTTCGCCCAGGAGGCCGAAACCCACCTGGCGACGGTGGCGGAATACCTCGCTGACATGCAGCGCCAGGCTCCGGTATATGACATTCCGTCTGATCCTTTCCACCGCGCCCTGCACACCCTGAAAGGCTCTGCCCATATGGCAGAGGTCACCCAGGTAGCGGAACTGATGGCACCGTTGGAGCGCTTTGCCAAAGAGCTGCGTACCTATCAGGTCGCGATTGATAGCGATACTTACGATCTAATCAGTGACGGCGCCAGCTATGTACGAGAGGTGCTGCAGCAGATTTACCGTCGTGAGCCACTGCATGTGGAGCGCAGCGAGCAGTTCCTCGCGCGCGTGGCGGAATTGCAGGAGCGTGCCGTTGGCCACCTGATTCGCGAACGCGAAGCCAACGAACCGAAGGCCGTGGATCCCCAGCTGCTGGCGGTGATCATGGCCGACGGCATGAAGGTGCTGCTGGACGCGGACGAGATGCTCAACCGCTGGCGCGCTGCGCCTGGTGATCGATCCATTATTTTGCCGGTTGCGGAAGAGCTTGATGTTCTGCAGCAGGCCGCAGGCCAGGCGCAGTTACCAACACTGCAGGAACTGGCCAACCTTTTGTTGGCCGTGTATCGCCAGGTGATCGATGGTCACCTGGAAGAGGAGCCCGCACTGTGGGCATCCCTTGAACAGGGCCACAATGAACTGCTGGATCTGGTCGATGCGGTTGCCGCGTCAACCGATTTGCCGCAGGTCAGTGATGCGGTGGGTGAGGCCCTGCGCACACTGGCGCAAGGGGATGACAGCGGCGAAGAGGAAGATATCGACCTCTCCGAGTTTGGCATCGATGCCAGCGAATTCGCGTTCGATGAGGAGGCTGTCCAGCAAGAGGTGCCGCCCGCAGCGGAGATCGATGCGGTTTCTGCAATCGCCGCAGATGATCTCGGTGAATTGGGCTTCGATGACCTGGTTGCAGAGCAGCAGGTGGCCGACGACAAGGTAGTCGAGGGCATTGTCGAAGATGAACCTGCAGAGCTCGAGCTTGTTGATGATGTTGTCATTGATGCAGCTGGCGTAGTGGAAGATGAGCGGGAACTGACCGTCGAATGGTTGGAGGCCGAGTTGTCTGCCGGTGCGCCGGGCGAACCCTCCTCGGATACTCTCCTGAGCGATGCAATCCCGGCGATTGAGTCCGAAATCGTGGAACTGCAGTCCCCTGAGCAAGACGTTGCAGAACCGATAGTCTCTGAGCCTGTGACCCACGAACCTGCGCAGGAAGCAAAATTTTCCGCGCCCGAACGTGACGTCGTTGAGCGCCTGATGGCTGAGCCAGCCGCGGCTCCGGTAGAGGCCGCACCCCCTGCGCCGACCGCTGCGGTTTCAGCTCCGCAAGCGTCATCCGGTGAAGTTACCGATGCGCAACGTGCGCTACTGGCGGAAATCGATCCTGATGTTGTAGAGGTTTTCCTTGAGGAGGCCTCCGACCTGATGGATGAGCTGGAAGAGCTGGTCCAGAACTGGGAGCAGGCTCCCGACGACAATGCCATGCCAGAAGCGCTCAAGCGTGTGCTGCACACCTTCAAAGGTGGTGCGCGCATGGCGGCTCTGATGGGACTTGGTGAAGTCGCCCACCGCTTCGAGACCGTGATCGAGAACATGCAGAGCGGCAGCGTTCCATCTGCGAATTTCTTTGCCGACGCTCATGGAATTTACGACCGTCTCGCTGCTGGTGTTGAAACCGTGCAGGCGTGGATGGGCGGTGAAGAGTTACCCGCATTCTGCGCGCTGTTGGAAACCCAGTGGGCCGATGCGCACGCCGTACCCAGTGAGGCGGTTCAGGATACAGCGCCGACAGCCGCCGACGAAGCGGGCCAAGAGAGCCAAGTTAGCCAAGAGAGTATCGTTGTAGACACCTCGGCGGTTGAAATAGAGCAGGCGCACATTGTAGACGCGCCGGCCGCCCCGACCGTAGAAGCTCCGCCAGCCGTTGTTGAGCCGACACAAGTTGAGCCGGCACCTGCGGCAAGCAGCAACGTGCTGCCTTTTGTGCGCAAATCGAAAAATGTGGGTGAGCGCGATGGCGGCCAGCCGCGCAACCAGCCCCAGGAAATGGTGCGGGTCGCATCCGAGCTGCTGGAAGAACTGGTAAACCTCGCCGGTGAGACCTCTATTTCCCGTGGCCGCCTCGAAGAGCAGGTCAGTGAGTTCGGTCTCGCGCTCGACGAAATGGACGTGACCCTGTTGCGCCTGAACGAGCAGCTGCGTCGCCTGGATAAAGAAACCGAAGCACAGATTCAGTTCCGTCAGGAACAGGATGTAGATTTTGACCCGCTGGAAATGGACCGCTACTCGTCCTTCCAGCAATTGTCGCGCTCCTTGCTTGAGTCCACCTCAGACTTGCTGGATTTGCGCCAGACTCTGGGCAACAAGGCACGGGATACTGAGACCCTGTTGTTGCAGCAGTCGCGCGTAAATACCGAGTTGCAGGAAGGCCTGATGCGCAGCCGCATGGTGCCTTTCTCGCGGTTGGTGCCGCGCCTGCGCCGTATTGTGCGTCAGGTGAGTGCGGAGCTGGGTAAGCAGGTGGATCTGGTGTTCTCCAACGTGGAAGGCGAATTGGATCGTTCCATGCTGGAGCGCATGGTAGCGCCGCTCGAACATATGCTGCGTAACGCGGTCGACCACGGTATTGAATCTCCACAAGCACGTCGCGACTCTGGCAAACCAGAGCGCGGCCGTATCGCCGTTGCTGTCGCCCGTGAGGGCAGTGAGGTGGTGCTGACCATCAGTGACGATGGTTCCGGTATCAACCTGATGCGGGTGCGTGAAAAAGCGATTGAAAGTGGCCTGATGCGCCCGGACGCCGAGTTGTCCAACAATGAAATCATGCAGTTTATTCTGCAGGCTGGTTTCAGTACTGCGGATCAGGTCACGCAGATATCCGGACGCGGTGTCGGCATGGACGTGGTATCTGCCGAGATCAAGCAGATCGGCGGCTCGGTAACGATCGGCTCGCAGGCCGGCCAGGGAACCGAGTTTGTGGTGCGCCTCCCGTTTACCGTATCGGTAAACCGTGCACTGATGGTGAAAGTGGGGGACGATCTGTTCGCCATGCCACTGAATACCATCGAGGGTATTGTGCGCCTGAGCCCGTTCGAGCTGGAGCACTACTACCGCACGCCGGAAGCCCGTTTTGAGTATGCCGGCGAGCCCTATCAGGTGAATTATTTCGGCAGCCTGCTGCAGTCGTCGGCGCAGCCGCGTCTGGCGGTAGAGGACATGCAGATGCCAGTGCTGCTGGTACGCTCTGACAATACCGCGATGGCGCTGCAGGTAGATGCAATCCTGGGCAGCCGCGAGATCGTGGTGAAGAGCCTCGGCCCGCAGTTTGCGGGGGTGCAGGGGGTATCCGGTGCGACGGTTACCGGTGACGGTACCGTGGTGGTGATCCTCGATGCGCACGCACTGCTGCGCAAACACTCCGCGCAAATGGCGCGCCCGGAAACGCCGCTGCTGGAAGAAATATCCGCGGAAAGTGGGCGGGAGGAACCGGAGACCCAGAAGCTGGTCATGGTGGTGGATGACTCGGTAACCGTACGCAAGGTGACCACGCGCTTCCTGGAGCGGGAGGGTTTCCAGGTGATTACCGCGAAAGACGGACAGGATGCAATTATCCAGCTGCAGGATGTGATTCCCGATGTGATGCTGCTGGATATTGAAATGCCGCGTATGGACGGCTTTGAAGTGGCGCGCAATATCCGCTCCAGCAGCCGTCTGCGGGATATTCCGATCATCATGATCACCTCTCGTACCGGTAAGAAACACCGCGATCACGCCTTATCCCTCGGGGTAAACCACTACCTGGGTAAGCCGTATCAGGAAGAGATCCTGCTGGAAGCCATTCGTGACTTTACCGAGGCAAAGGCAGATTCCTAATGACGGCCGGCCAAGAGAATTTTGATGCCACATCAGGTGGTGGAGCGTACATAGCATGAGTGGAAATGGCGTAGATACCCTGCCTAACACCGAGGTGCCGACCGAGGTCAGCAGTCTGTTGTTGCCGCTGGCGGATGGTCAGTTGTTGGTGCCGGTGGATACACTTTCCGAAATTATCGCCCTGCAGAGCCCGGTATCGGCATTTGATGCGCCGGACTGGTATATGGGCGAGTTGCACTGGCGTGAGTTGCGCTTGCCGCTGATTTCGTTTGAGGTAATGCGCGGTAACCCCATGCCGGTGTTGCGTAGTAACTGCCGTATCGCGGTGCTCAGCAGCGGCAACCCGGACGGGGATTTGCCGTTTTTTGCCGTGGTCCTGCAGGGGACTCCACGTCTGGTACGTGTGACGCCCGCAGACCTGGCCGGTCGCGAGGGTGACTGCGCCATGGGTGAGTTGATGCATGTCTCGGTCACCGGCGAAGCGGCGGTGATCCCGGATCTGGGTACGCTGGAAGAGGCCTGCCTCGAATATCGCAGTTCGCGCTAGGCCGTCCAGGCTGGGTCCGGGACTGCAGAACTGCCAGGTATTAGTTCCGACGTTGTAACCAATAAACACCAGACCAATAAAAAAGCCGCCCCTCGGGGCGGCTTTTTTATTGGTCTGGTGTAACCCGTACTGTTAGAACAGCTCTTCCGGCACGGAATCCTGCGACTGGCTGTCACTGTTGGATGGGTTGCTCGGCCCATCCGAATAAATTGACGGGTAGTTGCTGTAGGTCTCGCGGCCGGGTACCCGGTTGGCGCGAAATATCTCGAAAATACCGCCGCGTGAGGTGCGCATACCGGTACGCGGATTGATACGCGTGGTTACGATGTCTTCCGGTTGTGGCAGGTGGCGCTCTGGCAGACCATCGAGGGCAGCCGCCATAAAATCGATCCAGATGGGAAGTGCGGCCGAGCCGCCGTACTCATTGCGACCAATGGGCGTATTGTCGTCGAAGCCTACCCAGGTGCTGGTGGCCAGATAAGGGCTGTAGCCAGAGAACCAGGCATCGCGGGGACCATTGGTGGTTCCGGTCTTGCCGGCGATGTCGCCGCGCTTCATTGCCAGTGCCTTGCGACCCGTACCCAGTTTGACGACATCTTTCAGCATGGAGTCCATGATAAACGCAGTTTCTGCCGCCATGGCGCGCGGCGCGCGGGGGCGTGCTTGTTCATCGGCGCTCAGTGGTGCGACCGGCAGCGTGCGAAGCTCTAGAGGCTCTTCTTCATTGGCGGCGGCGGCCGCTTCGTGTTGTACCGACTGCAGATCGATGGGCTCCGCCTCCGCGGTGGGTGCTTCGCCTGGCAGCGGGCAGTCGCGACAGACAGTCAGTGGCAACGCCTGATAGACGGTGTCGCCGTGCACGTCGAGTACCTGATCTAACAGGTAGGGCTCTACGCGAAAGCCTCCATTGGCGAAAGCTGCATAGCCACGCACCATTTCTAGTGGGGTGAGCGCAGAAGTGCCGAGCGCGATGGAGAGGTTACGATCCAGCTTGGAACGGTCGAAACCAAACCCTTCGGTGTAGGTCAGCGCGCGGTCCAGTCCCAGCGCCTGTAACAGGCGTATGGATACCATATTGCGCGACATATACAGGGCTTTGCGCAAGCGGGTCGGACCGAGGAAGGTCCCTCCATCGTTCTCCGGGCGCCATACATCTTCGAGATTGGTTTGCTCGAAGATGATGGGGGCGTCGTTGATGATGCTGGCCGCGGTATAGCCATTTTCAACCGCCGCCGCATAGATAAAGGGTTTGAAACTGGATCCCGGCTGGCGTGCGGCCTGGGTCACCCGGTTGAAGTGGCTCTGGCGGAAATCGTATCCGCCGACCAAGGCGCGAATCGCACCGTCTTCCGGTTCCAGCGATACCAGAGCGCCCTGCGCCGCTGGTACCTGGGTCAGGTGCCACTCTTCGCGGGCTTCTGGTGCCTCAGCGGGCTCTTCGCGCTCCAGTCCTTCTGGTGTAGAGAAGGGGTCTTCGGTGATATTGGTATCGGCGAGTGCTTCAGCTGCCGATGCCAGTGCCGCTTCCTGAGCCGCTTTGTGCTCCGCTGCAACCTGCTCTGCACTGATTACAATACGCCGCAGGCGTACCACATCACCAGGTGCGAACAGTTCTTCTGCGGAGGTCAGCCGTGCGCCGCGCGCGTCCTCAGAAATATATGGACGAATACTGCTGAGGCCGTTTTCCCAGGCAATTTCAACGACCCGGCGGTCGCGCAGCTGTACCATCAGGCTCTGGGGATTGACCGCAGTTACTACCGCCGGCTCAAGGCCTCCGAGCACTGGGATTTCCTTAAGCAGATCCACGAGCTGGTCATTGTCCACCAGAAGCTCTACATCCAGGCGTTGTTCCGGCCCGCGGTAGCCGTGACGACCATCGTAGGTCTCCAGCCCGTGCTGCAAGGCTTTGCGCGCTGCGTCTTGGAGTCCGCTGTCGACGGTGGTAATGATCTGGTAACCATCCGTGTAAGCGGCGTCGCCAAACAAGTCTACCGCTTCTTTGCGAGCCATTTCGGCCACATAGGGGGCGCTCATATCCAGATCGCGACCGTGGAAGCGCGCGGTGACCGGCGCAGTAATCGAGTTCTTGTACTCGTCCTGGTCAATATGGCCCAGGTCGAGCATGCGTTTGAGGATCCAGTTGCGGCGCACCAGTGCTCGTGAGGGGTTGGCAATGGGGTTGTAGGTTGACGGTGCTTTGGGTAAGCCTGCCATCATGGCCCACTGGGCCAAGCTCAGGTCATTAATGTCTTTACCGTAGTAGACCTGTGCCGCCGCCTGGAAACCGTAGGCGCGGTTGCCGAGGAAGATCTTATTGATATAGAGCGCCAGGATCTCATCTTTGCTCAATTCCTGCTCGATTTGCAGGGAGAGCAGGATCTCGTTGAACTTGCGGATAAAGCGCTGTTCCCGGCTCAAAAAGAAGTTCCGCGCCACCTGCATCGTCAGCGTACTACCGCCAGACTGGATGGAGCCACTGGCAATGAGCTGGCGCACGGCCCGCATCAGGCCCTTGATAGAAACGCCGCTGTGGGAGTAGAAGCCATCGTCTTCTGCGGCCAGAATGGCGTTGATGAACATTTCCGGGGTCTGGTCGATGGTGATCGGGCTGCGGCGTTTCTCGCCGAATTCGCCAATCAGCTTCATATCCCGGGAATAGATGCGTAGCGGGGTCTGCAGCCGGATATCGCGCAGGCTCTCCACGGATGGTAAGCCCGGTTTCAGGTACAGATAAATACTGGAAAACGCCATGGCGCCGGCTGCGGCGCCGGCTAGAGCCAGCCACAGCAGTGACAACAGGCGGTTGCGGGCTTTTTCGGTCATTGAAATGCTTCTGTATACGTCTTAATCAATTATATCGGCACTGTTCGACAATTATACGAATAATGTGCACTGATACCTATGCAAAAGGCGGTTGCGGCGGTAATTTAAAGTGCTATAACATCAAACCTCCATAACCCACGGAAAAGATAAGAAAAATGGGGATGCTCCCTTTTCTCAATAAGGGCCCGAAAGCCATGCTTGGGCTCGATATTAGCTCCACCTCGGTCAAGTTGCTCGAACTGAGTCGCAGTGGCGACAAATATCGAGTGGAAAGCTATGCGGCCGAGCCTCTGCCTCCGAATGCGGTAGTGGATAAGAATATCAATGACGTCGGCGCCATTGCTGAGGCTATCCGCAAGGTCGTGCGCCGGTCTAAGACCCGCCTGCGCCAGGCGGCTGTGGCTGTTTCCGGCTCTGCGGTCATCACCAAGACCCTGGATATGCCTGCCGATCTCTCTGACGATGCGCTGGAAGCCCAGATCGCGTTGGAAGCGGATCAGTACATTCCCTACCCGCTGGATGAGGTGAATCTCGACTTTGAGGTCCAGGGGCCCTCCGATAAGGGGGAGGGGCAGGTTGAGGTTCTGTTGGCCGCATGTCGCAGCGAGAATGTGGAGCAGCGGGTATCCGCCCTCAGCGAAGCCGAGCTGCAGCCGGGTGTGGTGGATGTAGAGGCCTACGCCATCGAGCGCGCTTATACCCTGTTGGATAACCAGTTCCCGGCGCAGGAGCAGCTGGTGGTCGCGGTGATTGATATCGGCGCGACCATGAGTGCGTTGTCGGTCATGGTTGACGGTCGCACCGTGTACACCCGCGAGCAGCTGTTTGGTGGTCGCCAGTTGACCGATGAAATCCAGCGTCGCTATGGCCTGTCTGTCGAGGAGGCTACTCTGGCCAAGCGTCAGGGCGGCAGCGGCTTGCCCGACGACTACTACCCGGAAGTGCTCGAGCCTTTCCGCGATGCGGTGGTTCAGCAAGTCATGCGCTCCCTGCAGTTCTTCTATTCCTCAACTTCCTATAGCGATGTCGACTACATCCTGCTGGGCGGCGGCGTCGCCGCCATGGAAGGACTCGCCGAGCTGGTGGGTGAAAAACTTAACAAGCCTACGCTCGTGGCCAACCCGTTTCGGGATATGAGTGTCGCGTCTCGGGTCAATCGCCAGGCTCTGGTGAGCGAGGCGCCGTCCCTGATGATCGCCGCTGGCCTCGCTATGCGCGAACGGGAGTTCTGATCAATGGCAAAAATTAACTTACTCCCGTGGCGTCAGGAATACCGGGCGCAGAAGCAGAAAGAGTTTCAGCAGGTTGCGGTTGTGGTGGTGCTTGCTGCCGTGGTCTCGGTTGTGATGTGGATGAAAACTGTGGATGCGCAGATTGCCAATCAGAATGGGCGCAATCAGTTGCTGAATACCGAGATTGCAGCGCTGAACAAACAGGTGCGCGAAATCAAGGAGCTGAAGAAGCGTCGTCAGGAGCTGATTGACCGTATGCGCGTTATTCAGGAGCTGCAGGGTAACCGTCCTCTGGCCGTGCGCTACTTTGATGAAATGGTGCGCGCCGCCCCGGAAGGCCTGTGGTTGACCGAGCTCAAACGCACGGGCAAGACCCTCCAAATATCCGGCATGGCTGAATCCAACAACCGGGTTTCCTCATTTATGCGCAGTCTGGATCAGTCTGAGTGGTTCCAGTCGCCAAACCTGACGGATGTTACCGCCAAGCCTGAGTTTGGTGAGCAGGCGAGCGCGTTTGAAATGACGGTCAATGTTAGCGGCCGCAAAAAAGAAGAGGGCGCCGATGACGGCGCCAACAGTGGAGCGTAATCGTGGCGCTTGAAGATACTTTAAAGCAGCTCAATGAGCTGGATATTAACGATATCGACTTTTCCCGCGTCGGTGTCTGGCCCCTCGCTGGGCGTGTGGCGTTGTTGATCGTGATTTCCGCGGTGCTGATCGGTGGCGGTTACTTTTTCATGATCAAAGATCGCTACAGTCAGCTGGAGTTTGCTGAGAACAAAGAGCGCGAGCTGTTTACCCAGTTTGAGCGCAAGTCTTTCGAGGCTGCGAACCTTGACGCATATCGCGAGCAGCTGGCAGAGATGGAAGAAACCTTCGGCGCGCTATTGAAGCAGTTGCCAAAGGACACTGAAGTGCCGGGCCTGCTCGAAGATATCGACGAGTTTGGCCGCGGCAGCGGTTTGACCATTCAAAAGATTGCGCTCGAGGGTGAGCAGGTTGGCGAGTTCTATGTTGAGCTGCCGATCCGCATCGAGGTGCAGGGCGGTTACCACGAGTTTGGTGCTTTTATTTCTGGTATCGCCGGTATGCCACGGATTGTTACCCTGCATGACTTTGAGATTGGTACCAGCAAAGACAGTTCAGCGCTGCTGAATATGGTGGTGCGTGCTAAGACTTATCGTTACAAGGATCAGGGAGAAGAGGGATGAAAAAATACTTCGCTCTGACCGCGGCAATTCTGGCGCTTGCCGGTTGCAGCCTCGACGGTAATCACAGTGACCTGCGGCAGAAGATGGCGGCGGTCAAGCACAAGCCCAAAGGCCAAATTGAGCCGATCCCTACTTTTACACCCTACAGCCCGTACGTGTACAGCGCGGCCGCAATGCGCAGTCCGTTTATTCGTCCGATGCTGGAAGCGGATCAGCGCCTGGTAGGGCGCAAGCTGGATGTGGCTCCGGACCTGAACCGACAGAAAGAGCTGCTGGAGCGCTATCCGTTTGATGCCCTGTCCATGGTGGGCACGCTCTCAAGGGCTGGGCAGCTTTGGGCGCTTGTGAATGATGGTGACGGCGGGATCCATCGCATCACCATCGGCAATTACATGGGTAAAAACCACGGGCGGGTGGTCAACGCCTCGTCGTCACAACTTGATGTACTCGAAATTGTGCCGGATGGCACCGGTGGCTGGATTGAGCGGCCACGGGCACTGACTTTGGAAGATAAGGACAATTAAAAATGATCATCAAGCAACTCGCCCGAGTATTGGCCTGGGGCGCCAATAAGCTGTCGCGCGCAAAAGCGTTGCTGCTGGGCCTGCTGATTCTGCCATTGGCAATGCCAACTATGGCCAGCCAGTTGAACGATATTCAGTTCTCCGAGCTGCCGGGCAGTCGCCTGCAGTTGCGGCTCACCTTTAGTGATGTACCGCCGGAGCCCACGGGCTACACCATTGAGCAACCCGCACGTATCGTGATGGATTTTGCCGGTGTGGAAAGCGTGCTGCCGCAGAAAAAATACAACATGGATATCGGCGCTGCCCGCAGCGCCGTTATCGTGTCTGGTGAAGACCGCACACGTCTGATTCTGAACCTAGATAAGCTGCCGATATACACCAGTGAGCGTGTGGGTAATCAGGTTGTACTGGAAGTCGGTGCCGACAGTGCTACCACTGCAGCCGTAGCTGCTGCACCGGTGCGCAGTACCACCAATGTCGGCGGTAGCCCGCAGTTCAAGGCCGCGAGTAACGTCGGTATTAACAATGTGGATTTCCGCCGCGGCGAGGGCGGTGAGGGCAAGGTAATTGTCAGTCTGAGTGATCCCGCTGTAAATATCGATGTGGAGCGTACCCGCGGCAAAATCGTGCTCACTTTCCTGGGCGCGGAACTGCCGCCATCCCTGCGCCAGCGCCTGGACGTGACCGACTTTGCGACGCCGGTAAATGCTATCAGCGTCGATTATGACGGCCGCAACACGGTAATTACTGTTGATCCCCATGACGGCGATTACGATTACCTGGCCTATCAGGCAGACAATGAGTACGTGCTCAGCGTTAAACCGCTGACCGTGGCGCAAGTACGCGAGAAGCAGCAAGAGTTTGCGTTTACCGGTGAGAAGCTGTCGCTGAACTTCCAGGATATTGAAGTGCGCTCCGTGCTGCAGCTGATTGCCGACTTTACCGACCTGAACCTGGTGGCAAGTGATACCGTGCAAGGGCGTATCACCTTGCGTCTGGACGGTGTGCCCTGGGATCAGGCGCTCGAGCTGATTCTCAAAGCCAAGGGGTTGGATAAGCGTCAGGAAGGAAACGTGATCATGGTGGCGCCGGCTGCTGAGATCGCCGAACGTGAACGTCGTGAACTCGAAACCCGCAAGCAGCTGGAAGAGCTCGCCCCGCTGCGCACTGAATATATTCAGATTCGCTACGCGGATGCCCGTGAGATTTTCACCCTCTTCGTAGGTGATCGTATGGGGCAATCGGGAGCGGGTGGATTAAATCAGGGCAATTTCGCTGGCGGCAGTGAAGATCAGGAAGGGCGTAGCATCCTGTCCACTCGTGGTAGTGCGATTGTTGATGAGCGCACCAACACCATCATCCTGACTGACACCGAAGAGAAGATTTCCCAGTTCCGTGATCTGATCAATGCGATCGATATCCCGATTCGTCAGGTGATGATCGAAGCGCGTATTGTGACTGCGAATACCGGTTTCTTGCGCGATATCGGCGTCCGTTGGAGCTATATGGAAGACCACAATGTCGGAGACGACGGTCTCGGTATTGGCTCTGGACGGCAAGTCGGACTGATTGCTGATGGCGACGGAAGCGGTCCTGATCTGACTTCCCCGCAGACTCTACACGACCCGATGCTGATTGACCTGGGTGTGTCCAATCCTGCTGGCAGTGTGGCGTACGCTATTCTGAAAGAAGATTTCCTGCTTGGTCTGGAGTTGTCTGCACTTGAAGATGTGGGTCAGGCGGAAATTGTTTCCCAGCCGAAAGTGGTGACCGGTGATAAGCAGGAAGCCAGTATCCGTTCCGGTGTGGAGATTCCCTATCTCGAGGCTACCTCGTCTGGTGCAGCGTCGGTAACCTTTAAGGAAGCGGTGCTGTTGCTGAATGTTATCCCGCAGATTACTCCGGATAACAACATCATCATGAGCCTGAATATCGACCAGAACAGTGTCGGTGAGCTGTTCACCAACGTGATTACCGGCGCTCAGATCCCGGCGATCAATGTGAACTCACTGCAGACCAAAGTGCTGGTTGCTAACGGTGAAACCATTGTGCTGGGCGGAATCTTCGAGGCTCAGACTATTGAAGGTGAAAGCAAGGTGCCGTTCCTGGGTGATATCCCCTTCCTCGGCCACCTGTTCAAGCGCACCAGTCGCGAAGAAGATAAGCGCGAACTGTTGATCTTCATTACGCCCCGCATCATGCAGGACGAGTTCCTGTCCTTTAGCAAGTGATCTCCGAGCCTATCTTTCTTGTCGGTCCCATGGGGGCCGGCAAGTCCACTATCGGCAAATTACTGGCAGCCCAACTGGGGCTGCCATTTGCCGATTCTGACAAGGTATTGGAAGACCGCACCGGTGCCGACATTCCCTGGATCTTTGATGTAGAGGGGGAGGCTGGCTTCCGTCGTCGGGAAAGTGAGGTGTTGCGGGATCTGTGTAACGGTGTGGCACAGGTGATCGCGACTGGCGGCGGCATCGTCCTAATGCCAGAAAACCGCGAGCTTCTCAAGCAAGGAGGTTTTATTGTTTACCTGCGAGCGAGCCTTGAGCAGTTGGTGGAGCGCACTTCGAAAAACAGCAATCGCCCCTTGTTGCAGGTGGACGACCCGCGAGCGAAGCTGGCGGAGATTCTCGAGCAGCGCGAAGCCTATTACGCGGAGGTAGCGGATCTGGTCTGTGATACCGACCACTGTACGCCAAAACAGGCTGCACAGCTTGTCGCCGATCGTCTCGCCGAGCGGTCCACCACGTAAGTACTTTCCGTAGCCCCTTTCTGTCCTATCTCTTTTTTATATCCAATTTGTGCGCGTTAGGGAGTAACCATGCACCGTCTTGACGTCGATTTGGGTGAGCGTAGTTACCCGATCCTGATTGGCTCGGGGTTGTTAACTGATTCCTCGCAGTTTGAGCAGTATATCCGTGGCAAGCAGGTGCTTGTGGTTACCAATGAGACCATTGCACCGCTGTACCTGAAGACCGTGCTCGACGGTTTGAAAGCCTTTTCCAAGGTCGATGTTGTCGAGTTGCCCGATGGTGAGGCTTTCAAAACCCTGGATACCGTTAACCGTATATTCGATTCTCTGTTGGAAAATCGGCATGATCGTGGCACCACCATCGTTGCCTTGGGTGGTGGCGTTATCGGCGATATGAGTGGCTTTGCCGCCGCCTGTTATCAGCGAGGCGTCGATTTTGTGCAGGTGCCAACCACCTTGCTGTCTCAGGTGGACTCTTCCGTCGGGGGTAAGACTGGCGTGAATCACCCGCTCGGAAAAAACATGATTGGCGCCTTTTACCAGCCGCAGCTGGTGCTCATCGATATCGATACTCTCAACACGCTTCCCGACCGTGAACTCTCTGCAGGTATCGCCGAGGTCATCAAGTACGGAATGATCTGTGATCCAGGCTTCTTCGGTTGGCTGGAAGAAAATATGGATTTGTTGCTGGCGCGGGATCCGCAGGCGTTAGCCTACGCTGTGGAGCGCAGCTGCGCGGACAAGGCCGCGGTGGTTGCGGAGGATGAAAGGGAGTCTGGCCGGCGCGCCATTCTGAACTTTGGTCATACGTTTGGTCACGCAATCGAGGCGGTGCAGGGGTACGGCAAGTGGTTGCACGGTGAGGCGGTGGCCGCTGGCATGGTAATGGCGGCAGAGTTGTCCTGTCTGCGCGGATGGATTGATAAAGCCGAAGTCGCGCGCTTGCGCGCACTGCTAACGAAGGCCAACTTGCCGCAACAATCACCAGAAGCGATGACGGTTAACGACTATCTCGAGGCAATGTCCGTGGATAAAAAGGTGCAGGACGGCAAATTGCGCCTGGTCCTTTTGCATGCGCTCGGTGATGCACAAATAATCAGCGATACGCCAAAAGATCAGCTGGTTGAGGTTTTGCGCGCCTGCGGCGCACAGTGATGAATCTGTAGTTTTTTTACCAAACTGAGGATTCTTTGTTTGAACTTGCGCTAAAAAGAAGATAAATCGGTCGAACTGCCCGCTAACAGCGGAAAAAACTGCCAAATCTTGCAATTGCAGGGGCGCACGAGTAATATTGCGCGCCCCCCCGATGAAACCCGGGGAAAAGAGCCGATAACAATAAACGCAGGCTCGCAGCGAGCGAGCAACACCAAGCCCTTTATGTGGGCTTTTTTTGTCACTGGGGTTTCGAAAATTCAGTGGATTCTGCGGCACCTTTGGCTCGAGAGTAGATAAATATACCCCCGGGACCGGTCTCCGACTGTGACCTGATTGTCACTGCGCCGATGCAGTGCGTTCACCACCCACGGGGTAGCGATAACACTTTGAGGAATTCTATGGGTAGCGGTCTGTATCGATTGGATGAGTTCAAAGATAACTGTGGCTTTGGACTGATCGCCCACCTGAGGGGCCAAACCAGCCACAAGTTATTGCAGACAGCGATTGAGTCGCTGACCTGTATGACTCACCGCGGAGGCATTGCCGCCGATGGCAAAACCGGCGATGGCTGTGGTCTGTTGCTGCAGAAGCCAGACAGCTTTTTGCGCGCCGTGGCCAACGCGGAGCTTGGTCAGGACCTGACTGACCTGTACGCGGTCGGCTCCATCATGTTGCCCCTTGATGAGGCTGAGGCCGCCAGTGCGCGTCAAATTCTCGAGCGCGCCCTGCAAGAGCAAGGTTTGCAGGTGGCGGGCTGGCGTGTAGTGCCGACCGATGAAGAATGCCTGGGGCCCATTGCCCGCGAATCCCTGCCGCGCTTCGAGCACCTGTTGATCAACAACGCGGAAGAAGCGTTGGAACAGCAGCAGTTCAATGCGCGACTGTTTGTCGCCCGCCGCAAGGCTGAGCAGCAACTTACCCAGGATACCTATATAGGTAGCCTGTCCACCGCGGTGCTCTCATACAAGGGGCTGATGATGCCCGCGGATCTGCCCAAATTCTTCCCGGATTTGGCCGATCCCCAACTGGAAACCGCGATTTGCGTATTCCATCAGCGCTTTTCCACCAACACCATGCCGCGTTGGCCGCTGGCGCAGCCGTTCCGCATGCTCGCGCACAACGGTGAAATCAACACCATTACCGGCAACCGTAACTGGTCAGTGGCACGCACCAACAAGTTCATCACTGAGCTGGTGCCGGAGCTGTCCGAGCTGACACCGCTGGTAAACCGCGTTGGCTCCGACTCCTCCAGCCTCGACAATATGCTGGAACTGTTGACCGTGGGCGGCATCGATATGCATCGCGCAATTCGCATGCTGGTGCCACCAGCGTGGCAGAACGTCGACACCATGGATTCTGATCTGCGCGCTTTCTACGAATACAACTCCATGCATATGGAGCCCTGGGACGGCCCGGCCGGCCTGGTGCTGACTGACGGCCGCTACGCGGTATGTACCCTGGACCGCAATGGCTTGCGCCCGTCACGCTGGGTGATCACCAAGGACGACTTCATCACCGTTGCCTCGGAAGTGGGTACTTACCAGTACGATCCTGCCGACGTGGTGGCCAAGGGGCGCCTCGGACCTGGCCAGATTCTGTCTGTGGATACCTTGAAGGGTGAGCTGCGCCACACCGGTGAGGTGGATGGTGAGCTGAAAAAAGCGCACCCGTACAAGAAGTGGCTGAAGGAAAAAGCCCGTCGCATCCGCTCCACCCTGGTGACGGCGCCGGTGGATAACAATTTCTCCCTGGATCAGTTCAAGGTTTACCAGAAGCTGTTCAGTTCATCGTTGGAAGAGCGCGATCAGGTGATCCGTCCGCTGGCGGAATCCGGTCAGGAAGCGGTCGGTTCCATGGGTGACGATACGCCCATGGCGGTGCTGTCCGAGGGTAACCGCTGCCTGTACGATTATTTCCGACAGCAGTTTGCGCAGGTCACTAACCCGCCGATCGATCCGCTGCGGGAAACCATCGTCATGTCCCTGGAAACCTGCCTGGGCCGTGAAAAATCCGTGTTCGAGGAAACCATCGAACACGCGGACCGCGTGATCCTGTCCTCGCCAGTGCTTTCGCACATGAAGTACACCGCGCTGCTGGATCTGGGGCGCGAAGAGTTCACCGCAAAGGTGTTCGACCTGAATTACGATCCCGCGCAGTTGGATCTGAAGAGTGCGATCGAAAAACTGTGTCGCGAAGTGGCAGACTCCGTGCGCGAAGACGGTACCGTAATTGTGGTGCTGTCTGATCGCGACATCGAAGAAGGCAAGCTGCCGATCGATGCACTGATGGCCACCGGTGCCGTGCATCACCATCTGGTGCACGCCGGCCTGCGCTGTGACTCCAATATCGTTGTCGATACTGCCACTGCGCGCGATTCGCACCAGCTGGCGTGCCTGATTGGCGTTGGCGCGACCGCGGTGCACCCGTACTTCTCTTACAGCATCATCAATCACCTGATCGAAACCGGTGAGCTGCTGCTGGACGCGGCTACCGCGCAGAAGCATTACCGTACCGGTATCTGCAAAGGCCTGCTGAAGATCCTGTCGAAGATGGGTATCTCCACCATTGCCTCTTATCGCGGCGCCCTGCTGTACGAGCTGGTGGGTTTGTCCCAGGAAGTGATCGACCTGTGCTTCCCGGAAGCCCCGGCACGGGTACTGGGTGCAGGCTTTGCCGAGCTGGAAGATGACATGCACGCCCGTGCCCAGCTGGCGTGGAAGCCGCGCAAGAAGGTTTCTCCCGGTGGCCTGCACAAATTTGTCTACGGTGAGGAATACCACGCGTTTAACCCGGACGTGGTGCAGGCGTTGCAGCAAGCAGTGCGCACTGGCGATTACGGCGCCTGGCGTGATTACGCCACGCTGATCAACCAGCGCCCGGTTGCCACCCTGCGTGACCTGCTGGGTCTGAAAAAAGATGTGCAGCCGGTTCCACTGGAAGAGGTAGAGCCTGCGGAAAGCATTCTGCGCCGTTTCGATTCCGCAGCCATGTCCCTCGGCGCGCTGTCTCCTGAGGCGCACGAAGCTCTGGCGCAGGCGATGAACCGCCTGGGTGGCCGCTCCAACAGTGGTGAGGGTGGTGAGGACCCGGCGCGTTTCGGTACCGACAAGGTATCCAAGATCAAGCAGATTGCCTCCGGTCGTTTCGGGGTCACCCCGCACTATCTGGTGAATGCCGAAGTACTGCAGATCAAGGTGGCCCAGGGCGCCAAGCCCGGTGAGGGTGGCCAGCTGCCTGGCGGCAAGGTGAACCAGTTGATCGCGCGTTTGCGCTACTCGGTGCCTGGTGTGACTCTCATTTCGCCGCCGCCGCACCACGATATCTATTCGATTGAGGATCTGGCGCAGCTGATTTACGACCTCAAGCAGGTCAACCCGGATGCGCTGGTGTCGGTGAAACTGGTATCGCGCCCCGGCGTCGGCACCATTGCCGCCGGTGTGGCCAAAGCCTATGCGGATCTGATTACCATTTCCGGCTACGACGGCGGTACCGCGGCGAGCCCGATTACCTCCATTCGTTACGCCGGTTCCCCGTGGGAGCTGGGCCTGGCAGAAACACACCAGACCCTGCGTGCCAATGACCTGCGCGGCAACGTGCGTGTACAAACCGACGGTGGCCTGAAATCCGGTCTCGATGTGATCAAGGCGGCGATTCTGGGTGCCGAGAGCTTTGGCTTTGGTACCGCGCCGATGGTCGCGCTGGGCTGTAAGTACCTGCGTATCTGCCACCTGAACAACTGTGCCACTGGTGTCGCCACTCAGAACAAAGAGCTGCGTGACGAGCACTACATCGGCACCGTGGACATGGCGATGAACTTCTTCAAGTTCGTGGCCGAGGAAACTCGCGAGTGGATGGCGAGCCTGGGTGTGCGCAGCATGGATGAACTGGTAGGCCGCGTGGACCTGCTGGAAACCCTGGATGGCGAAACCAGCAAGCAGAAGACCCTGGACCTGTCGCCACTGTTGCACACCGACGAGCTGCTCGACAGCAAGCCGCAGACCTGTCAGCTGGCCAAGAATGAGCCTTGGGACAAGGGCCTGCTGGCGGAGCGCATGGTGAAAGAGACCTTGCCGGCGATTGAGAACCTCGCCGGGGGTGAGTTCAGTTTTGAGCTTACCAACTGCGACCGCTCCATTGGTGCGCGCCTGTCCGGGGAAATTGCCAAGCGTCACGGCAACCAAGGCATGGCGGATGCGCCCATCAAGTTGCGTCTTACCGGCGTTGCCGGTCAGTCCTTCGGTGTGTGGAATGCCGGTGGCCTGGAGATGTATCTCGAAGGCGACGCCAACGATTATGTTGGTAAAGGTATGGCCGGCGGTAAGCTGGTTATCCGTCCGCCGCAAGGCAGTGAATTCGCCTCGCAGGAAACCAGCATTGTTGGTAACACCTGCCTGTACGGCGCCACGGGCGGCAAGCTGTTCGCGTCCGGTTGCGCCGGTGAGCGCTTCGGTGTGCGTAACTCCGGTGCCTACGCCGTGGTCGAAGGTGCCGGCGATCACTGCTGTGAGTATATGACCGGCGGTATGGTTGCGGTGCTGGGGAAAACCGGGGTGAACTTCGGTGCAGGTATGACCGGTGGTTTTGCCTATGTACTGGATATGGATCGCGATTTCTTCGACAAGTGCAACCACGAGTTGATTGAGCTGCGCCGTATTAGCAGTGAGGCACTGGAGGAATACCAGAGTCACCTGCGCGAAGTGATCGAAGAGTTCGTGGCCGAGACCGGCAGTGCCTGGGGTGAGGAGTTGCTGGACAACTTCGACGATTACCTCAACAAATTCTGGTTGGTGAAGCCGAAGGCGGCCAGCCTCGCCGGACTGCTGTCCGATGTGCGCAAGCGCGGCGAATAAGGGGGAGATTTACTTATGTCAGAGCGTCTAAACAACGATTTTCAGTTTATCGACGTGGGCCGAGTGGACCCCGCCAAGAAAGACATCATCACCCGCACCAACCAGTTTGTGGAAATCTACCAGCCTTTCACCGAGAAGCAGGTAGCCAACCAGGCGCACCGCTGCCTGGATTGCGGTAACCCCTACTGTGAGTGGAAGTGCCCGGTGCACAACTATATTCCGAACTGGCTGCGTCTGATCAGTGAAGGCAACATTATGGAAGCGGCGGAGTTGAGTCACCAGACCAACTCCCTGCCGGAAGTGTGTGGTCGCGTGTGCCCACAGGACCGCCTGTGTGAAGGGGCTTGCACCCTGAACGATGGCTTTGGAGCGGTCACTATCGGCAATGCGGAAAAATACATTACCGATACCGCGTTTGCACTGGGCTGGCGCCCGAACATGAGTGCGGTGAAGAAAACCGACAAGCGTGTGGCGATCGTCGGTGCTGGCCCCGCGGGCCTCGCCTGCGCCGACGTGTTAGTGCGCAATGGTGTACAGCCAGTGGTATTCGACAAGCACCCGGAAATCGGTGGCCTGCTGACTTTCGGTATCCCCGAATTCAAGCTGGAAAAGTCCGTGATGCAGCAGCGTCGCGCCATCTTTACCGAGATGGGTGTGGAATTCTGCCTGGAAACTGAAATCGGTAAGGACATTACCTTTGACCAGTTGATGTCGGATTACGACGCCGTATTCCTGGGCATGGGTACCTACAACTACATGAAGGGTGGCTTCCCTGGTGAAGACCTGCCTGGCGTGTACGACGCGCTGCCGTTTCTGATTTCCAACGTGAATCGCAACATGGGCTGGGAGAAGAACGCGGAGGACTATATTTCCGTGGAAGGTCAGCGCGTGGTGGTGCTCGGTGGTGGTGATACCGCCATGGACTGTAACCGCACCTCAATTCGTCAGGGCGCCCAGCGGGTGACCTGTGCCTACCGCCGTGATGAAGAGAATATGCCGGGCTCCCGCCGCGAAGTGGCCAACGCGAAAGAAGAGGGGGTTAACTTCCTGTTCAATCGCCAGCCCGTGGGTATTGTCGGTGATGGCAAGGTTGAGGGTGTCAAAGTTGTCACCACCCAGTTGGGCGAGCCCGATGAAAACGGACGTCGCCGCCCGGAAGTGGTGCCCGGTTCCGAGGAAATTATTCCGGCGGACATCGTGCTGGTTGCCTTCGGCTTCCGTCCAAGCCCGGCCGAGTGGTTTGGTGATCACAATATCGAAGTGGCCGACTGGGGTGGCGTGGTTGCCCCGGAGAAGCAGGAATACAAATTCCAGACTTCCAATGAGAAGGTGTTTGCCGGTGGCGATATGGTACGCGGCTCCGACCTGGTGGTAACCGCTATCTGGGAAGGCCGCCAGGCTGCCGAGGGTATCCTGGACTTCCTCGAAGTCTGATCGCGTATCTGTGATGCCTGTACAGGGTGCCGCCAGATAGAAATCTGGCGGCACCGCTTCTCGGCGCTACTTCTGCATAAACTCTTTGCTCCGTCATTGGACTCCCTGTCCTAAATCTCACCCCGAGAGTACAATGGCCGCCCATTTATTCAGCCGTTGCCCTCATGTCTGACAATCAGTTCGCCCCCCTTCAAAACGATCGCTTCCTCCGTGCCCTTCTGCGCCAGCCTGTAGACCGCACACCCATGTGGATGATGCGCCAGGCCGGTCGTTATTTACCAGAATACCGCGCCACCCGTGCCCAAGCTGGCACCTTTATGGATCTGTGCCGCAATACCGAACTGGCCTGTGAAGTGACCTTGCAGCCGCTGGAGCGCTACCCACTGGATGCGGCGATTCTGTTTTCCGATATTCTCACCATTCCCGACGCCATGGGGCTGGGCTTGTATTTTGAAGAGGGTGAAGGGCCTAAATTCAAGAAGCCTGTCCGCAGCAGTGCGGATATCGCGGCGCTCGACGTGGTAAACACGGCGAAGGACCTGGATTACGTGACCAACGCGGTGACCACCATCCGCCGCGAGCTGAACGGCCGCGTGCCGCTGATTGGCTTTTCCGGCAGCCCCTGGACCCTGGCTACCTACATGATTGAAGGTGGTTCCAGCCGCGATTTTGCCCGCGCCAAAGAGATGCTCTACAACCGCCCGGAGGATATGCACCAGCTACTGACGGTGCTGGCGGATTCCGTGATTGATTACCTGAATGCGCAGATTCGCGCGGGCGCCCAGGCGGTACAGATCTTTGACACCTGGGGCGGCGCGCTCAGCCACAGTGCCTATCGGGAGTTCTCCCTCGCTTATATGGCGCGAATTGTGCAGGGATTGATCAAGGAGGCGGATGGTCGTCAGGTGCCAGTGATTTTGTTCACCAAAGGTGGTGGCCAGTGGCTGGAGGCAATGGCCGATACCGGCGCCGATGCACTTGGGTTGGACTGGACCACCGATATTGCCCAAGCCAGGGCGCGTGTGGGTGGCAAGGTGGCTCTGCAGGGCAATATGGACCCGTCTATCCTGCTGGCCAAACCTGAGCGTATTCGCGAAGAGGTCGCGTCCATCCTGGCTAGTTATGGTCGTGGCAGCGGGCATATTTTCAACCTTGGCCATGGCGTAACGCCCAAGGTGGACCCGGCGCATGCCGGGGCAATGTTTGATGCGGTGGTGGAGCTTTCCCCGCAGTATCACGATTGACGTGTATCGCGGCCAAGTGGCGTTAATTTGGCCGCGAGCCTAGTTTTTGGGTTCCAACGAGAAAAAAGCGCCAACATGGCGGCTTTTTGATTAACTGGATCCCTCAGGACTGGCGTTCATGGTCAATTTTGTGATATTTATCACAAATTAGAGGGCTGCCTGTGGGTGGGCCTATGTGACAATCTGTTTGCTTGGCCTGTTCCCCCAAGATCAGGCCTGATTGGGCGCCGGTTGTGCATAAAAATAATAGAACGAACAATTACACCAAAACGGTTAACGCGGCAGTTATCTAGTGGAAATTCAACAGGCGAAAGTATTCGTTGAGGACTTGCAGCGGGGCATGTTTGTGTCTCGCCTGGATCGCCCGTGGACGCGCACACCGTTTGCCTTGCAAGGGTTTTATATCCGCGATCTGGACGAAATCCGCCAGCTGCAGAAGTTTTGCCGCTTCGTTTACGTGGATGTTGCAAAAACCGTCGGCGATGTGGGCGTAAAGCTGCGCAAGCTTACCCGCACTGCGGCCGAAAGTGCCGCCAGAGAGAAGCGCGGCAAGTCGGCTAGCCGGCGTATTCCTGTGGCCATCAATTGCAAGCCGGTCCAGGTTACACACAACAGTTACCCTACGCCTGAGCCCGCGCGAAAAGAAGCGGGCAAGGCGCGCAAGTTGCACCAGCGAATGGTCCAGGGCATGTACCAGGTGATGGTGCAGCTTGAGTCCGGCCAGCCCCTGCCCACCACGCAGGTGACCCAGACTATTTCCCAGATGGTCGATAGCGTGCTGCGCAGCCCCGACGCCTTCTCCTGGCTGGCGCGCGTACGGGCAAAAGATGAGCATTCCTATAGTCATTCCGTGCGCGCCAGTATCTGGGCGGTGGTATTCGGCCGTCACATCGGCCTGCGCCGACATGACTTGGTACACCTCGGTGTCGCCACCCTGTTGAAAGATGTCGGTAAGCTATACCTCTCGCAACAGATAGTGTCCGCGGAAAAGCGCAGCCCGCGCGAGGAGCTGGAATATCGCAAGTTTGTCGATTACAGCGTGCGGTTATTGTCCAGTGACCCGAATGTGGACCCCCAGGTGCTGAATATTGTCCGCTGTCATCGGGAGCAGTTTGACGGGAGTGGATACCCGAAGGGACTGCGCGGTGGCCAGATTCCGGTACTGGCCCGCATGTGTGGCATCGTCACTTTTTACGATGAGGCCACTAATCCACGCGGTGCAGAATTCCCGGTGCCACCCTCAAATGCAGTGGCGCAGCTGTATGAGTTGCGCAATGCGGCCTTCCAGGAGCAGCTGGTGGTGGAGTTTATTCAGTCCATTGGCCTGTATCCCACGGGTACCCAGGTAGAGCTCTCCACTGGTGAGTTGGCGGTTGTCGTGGAGCAAAATCATCAGCGCCGCCTGAAGCCCAAGGTCATGCTGGTTACCGATACCAAGCGGCGGCTGCTGGAAAAACCCCGTGTTTTCGATATGGCGGTCGACGATGACCGCAAGCAAGCCCTGATCAAACGAGGCAAGAAGTCTCTCACCGACGCTGGCCTGATCACCATCACCCAGGATATGGACCCAAGCCGGCATCCGGGGATCAATGTGGCAAAGGTTCGTGATCAGTATCTGAGTCAGCCGCGCTTACCGGGCTTCCTCTCTCTCTTCCTGCTCAACCGTTAATCCCGCTGTTTCTCCTTAAGCAGAGTATTGCGGTATTTAGCCGCCCTGTGCGGTTGTTTGTTGTGGTGTGAGCGAAGCTGTCAGTGTCAGTAGGCTCGCAAACAACACGACAGCTCCAAGTAGCAGCGAAATACCCGTGACGCTCACTCCCTGATCCAGCAGAAGCCCTATCAGCAGTGGTGATACCGCGGTGGAAAGCACCATGCTTGCCTGAGAAACGGAGCGTATGGCGCCGAGATGCGTGGTGCCGTATCGCTCCGGCCATAGCGCACTGCTTGCAGTACCCGTTCCAGCCTGGCCGATACCAATCAAGGTTAAGTAAACGTAAGGTACCCACCATGCATTGCTAAATGCGAGTAGCAGCAATGCCGTGAACATGGGTAGCAGGGCGATTGGCAGACTTCGCTGCGCACCGATCCGATCCACGATACTGCCCGCAAAAAACAATGCGAGCAGGTGCCCACCGGCATAGCCCGCAAAAGCGCCTGCCAATACCGAAAGAGACCATCCGCGTTCGTCGGCGATGGCACCTTGATGAAAAAGTATCGCGGTTACTACAAACGGGGTCATTACCGCCGCGGGAAGCAGGCAGTAGAACCCGCGATCACGAAGCACTTGCGCACGCGTATAGTGGTTATTGTTGTGATGATTTGCCTCGGTCAACTGTGCATCTTGTTTACCGGCATGCCCCGCCAACCAGTACAAGGCCGGCAAAACGCCAAGTATTAACACGCCAGCGGAGAGCCGCCAGACGCTGCGCCATCCTTGCTGCTCGATAATCAGTGAACCCGTGGTGGGGAGCAGTGCTTCGGCGATTGGGAAGCCCAGCGCGGCCAGCGCAATCACTTTTCCCCGGTTTTCGGTGAAGTAGCGGCCGGCGGTAGTCATTCCCATATGGGTCATAAACCCTTGGCCGGCAAACCGCAGCAGGAAAAATCCCAGTAACAGCATCCAGGCGCTGTGTGCAAATCCCATCACCAGGCATCCAGCGGTCAAGAGCAGGGTGCCGAGTATGGCCACGCGTCTCAGTGGCCAGTGATCAATCAGGGTGCCGGCGCCCAGTAGTACCAACGCGGCGAGGAGGGTGGCGGCGCTGTAGCCTGCGCCGTACAAACCGTTGCTCAGGTTGAACTCAGCGCGCAGGGCACCGCCAAAAATGGCGATAAAAAATGTCTGCCCGAAGCCAGAGGCCGCCACCGCCACCAGCGCAAAAAAAGCGAGCTTGGGGTTGCTGCGGATAAACTCGGGCACAGAGGGTATGTTGGTTGCGGTATTAAATCAGGTCTCCGAAATGCTCGCCCATTTTTACCGGGGTCTCCGCTGCGAGGCTTTCGAGCCAGTTCACCTTGTCCGCGCCAAACAGCAGAATCACGGTTGAGCCGAGTTTGAATCGGCCCATTTCCTCACCTTTTTTCAGCGCGATCGGCTTTTGTTCATCGTAACGGGTGGTGCGGACCTGACGCTTAATAGGGGCGACCTGGCCTGCCCAGACAGTTTCGATGGCGGCGACAATCATGGCGCCTACAAGGACCATGGCCATGGGGCCGGCGGCGGTTTCAAAGATGCAGACCAGGCGCTCATTGCGCGCGAACAGGCGCGGAACGTTTTCGGCAGTGGTGGTGTTTACCGAGAACAGTTCGCCGGGCACGTAGATCATGCGCTGCAGTACGCCGTCCAGGGGCATATGAACGCGGTGATAATCCTTGGGGGAGAGGTATACGGTCGCGAATTTTCCGCCGGTAAATTGTGCGGCAACCTCGGGGTCGCCACCGACCAGTTCGAGCAGGCTGTAGTCCTGACCTTTGGCCTGGAAAATTCTGCCGTTGTGGATTTCACCCAATTGGCTGATGGCGCCATCGGCACAGCCGACGATGGTTTTCTCACCCTCTGCGATGGGGCGTGCGCCTTCTTTCAGGGCGCGGGTGAAGAAGTCGTTGAAACAGGTGTACGCCGTGTAATCTTCTTCCAGTGCCTCGCTCATATCGACTTTGTACTTTTCCACGAACCACTTGGTGAACGGGTTTTTAATACCGCCGATGCGGGTTTCTGCCAGCCAGCCGGCGGCTCTCGAGAGCAGGTGCTGGGGAGTGATGTACTGCAGGAAGATGAATAATTTCGGGTGCATTTGGATTTTTTGATCCCGTTGGTTGTGATTCTGTGGCGTCCGGGTGCCGGGCCTTCGCTTCTGATCGTTGGTTTTTTTAATTAGGGCTTTAGAGCCTTAGCTCACGTGTCTATCGGCGTATCCGACAGGTTGCCCCACTCACTCCACGAGCCGGGGTAGGCTTTGATCGGCAATCCAAGGGATTTTCCTACCAGCCAGGTAAACGCTGAACGGTGATGGCTCTGGCAGTGGGTGGCAATTTCTTTGCTGCCATCGATACCCAGCGCCGCGAGAAATTCTTTGGCGTCTTCGCGAATACGCAGGTCGCGCTGCGGATCCATCAGTTGTGTCCATTCGCAATTGATTGCGCCGGGAATGTGGCCACCGCGCATGGCCACCATACGCTCGCCGCTGTATTCCAGAGGGGAGCGGGCGTCCCAGATTTGCAGGTCGTGTTGACCGAGACGCTGCTGGATTTGTTCCGCGTCAAGCATGGGGGCGTCGTCGGCGATACTGACATCGATTCTGCTGGGGGTGACAGCGACATCTTCCGTTGTCAGTGGCAGGCCGGCATTTTTCCATGCGGTCATGCCGCCATTTAAATAACTGTATTTTGTGTGTCCGATGACTTCGAGTGTCCACAGCAGTCGACCCGCCCAGCCGCCGCCTTCGTCATCGCAGGCAACGATGTGGGTATCCGGCGTGAGGCCGATGGCCTGCATAACCTGGGTGAGGCGCTCGATTGACGGCAGCTTGCCCGGTGCCGGGGGGGTGCCGGCCATCAGGGCCTGAAACGGCAGACCGAGTGCGCCGGGAATGTGGCCGGCGAGGTAGTTTTGCGGACTACTCAGATCGATCACGCGGATCTCTTCGTGCTCGAGCAGCGAAGCCAGTTGTTCCGGTTCCAGAATCAGTGGGATGTCACTCACGCAGGGTTCCTTGTTGCTTTCCTTGTTGTGGGCAGTAGGTTGTCGACGGCCAGTTAGTTTCAGTCATTTTCCAAGCTGTTGCGCAGGTGCAGGAAGCTGTCCATGCGGCGCTGGCTGATGTCGCCACGCTCGAGCGCTTCCTGAATGGCGCAGCCGGGTTCGCTCTGGTGGCGGCAATCACGGAAGCGGCAGTGGCCGATAAACGGGCGAAATTCCACGTAACCTTCCAGCAGCGCTTGTTCGCTCATGTGCCAGATGCCGAACTCTCTAATGCCGGGGGAGTCTATCAGATCGCCACCGGTGGGCAGGTGAAACAGTTCCGCGGCGGTAGTGGTGTGGGTGCCCTTGCCGGTGGCTTCTGAGAGGGCGCCGGTGCGGGCATCGGCGCTGGGGAGCAGGCCATTGATTAGTGAGGATTTGCCCACCCCGGATTGGCCGACGAACACGCTGGTGCCCTCGACCAGTGTTTCCAGTAGCTTGTCGAGTCCCTCGCCGGTTTTGGTAGAGAGTTTCAGTACCGGATAGCCCAGGTCTGGATAGGGCTGGAGCAGGTCTTCTAGGTGTTCCCGGTTGCTGTCGTCGATCAGGTCTATCTTGTTGAGCAGCAATAGAGGCTGAATACCGGTGGTCTCGGCCGCTACCAGATAGCGATCGATGGCGTTGGCAAAAGGTTCCGGATAGGGCGCGATGACGATCAGGATGCGGTCAATATTGGCCGCCACGGTTTTCATGTCGCCGTAGCGGTCCGGGCGCTGTAATTCCGAGTGGCGCGGCAGGCGTGCGCCGACCACGCCGAGGCCGCCGGTGGCATCACCGGTAGCCGGGTTCCAGGCGACCTTGTCACCGGTGACAAGGGTGTCGATATTGGCGCGCACATGGCAACGCTGTCGCAGCTGGCTGTTGGTTGCGCTCTCCACCAATACTTGCGAGCCATAGTTGGCGATGACCATTCCGGTCTGCTCTGGGCCCAGGTCGCCTTCTTCCGCCGCCTGATCCAGGTTTTCCTCGCGTTTGCGCGCGCGGGCCTCCCGCTCCTGCTGGATCTTGGCGATGCGCCACTGCTGGCGGCGGTTGAGTTTGCGTTTGCTCATGAGGACTCGGGTTGTGGAAAGCGGCGGATTATAACTTGCATCGCTAGGTGGTTGCGGTACCTTCCTCGCTATCGTCCAATTTAATGGCAACTGGCCGCGGGACGCGGCAGTTAAGGAGACTATTGTGGATCAGAATAATCTGATCTGGATCGATCTGGAAATGACCGGCCTGGATCCGGAGAAAGAGCGCATCATTGAAATCGCCACCGTGGTGACGGATTCGCGCCTGAACGTGCTGGCAGAAGGGCCGGCCATGGCGATTCACCAGAGCGATGCGCTGCTGGCGGCCATGGACGACTGGAATACCGAGCAGCACGGCGGTTCCGGGCTGGTGGCCCGGGTCAAGGATTCCAGTATCAGTGAACACCAGGCGGAGCGGGAAACCATCGAATTCCTCCGTCACTGGGTACCCGAGGGTGCCTCGCCCATGTGTGGCAATTCCATCGGCCAGGATCGACGCTTTCTAGTGAAGTATATGCCGCTACTGGAGCAGTACTTCCACTACCGGAATCTGGACGTGAGTTCGGTGAAGGAGCTGGCGCGACGCTGGCGCCCGGATGTGCTGGATGGGGTGAAGAAGACCTCGTCGCACCTGGCCATGGACGATATCCACGACTCCATCAACGAGTTGAAGCACTATCGCGAGCACTTTTTTCGCATGAGTTGATGCAGCCGCAGATTCAGCTGCGTTTAATTTTACGCTTCCTGCGCCGTCCACTGCGCAAGCGCGCTAGTGCCCACTGGATGTGCTCGGCCACCAGCGGCGTCGCTGAGTCGAGTTGCTCTTCGAGTACGGTGATCACTTCCGGGGTGGCATCGGCATTTCCCAGCGCTACCGCCAGGTTGCGCTGCCAGCGTTCAAATCCAATGCGGCGAATCGCCGATCCCTCGGTCTTTTTCAGGAATTCTTGTTCCGTCCAGCGAAACAGGTCTGTCAGTTCGCCACTGTCGAGGCCGTGGCGCGGGTGAAAGTCCTGTTCCGCGGTGGGTTTGGCGAACTTGTTCCAGGGGCAGATGATCTGGCAGTCGTCGCAACCAAATACCCGGTTGCCCATGGGTTCACGCAATTCCTCGGGGATCGGGCCTTTGTTTTCAATGGTGAGATAGGAAATGCAGCGGCGTGCGTCCAGGGTGTAGGCATCGATAAACGCATCGGTGGGGCACACCTTGAGGCAGGCGGTGCACTCGCCGCATTGATTGGGCTCGTCACTTACATCCACCGGTAGTGGCAGATTGGTGTAAATCTCGCCGAGAAAAAACCAGCTGCCGGCCTGGCTGTTGATCACCATGCAGTTTTTACCGATCCAGCCGAGCCCGGCTTTCTCCGCCAGTGCCCGCTCCATTACCGGCGCGCTGTCGGTAAAGGCGCGCCCCCGGGTAGGGATACCGCGCTCTTCACAATACCGGTCGATCTGTTGCGCCAGTTGCGCCAGTCGCTTGCGGATGAGCTTGTGGTAATCGCGGCCGTTGGCGTAGCGGGAAACATAGGCCTTGCCGGGGTCTTTCAGCACCTGCACCGGCTGGGTATCCGGAGGCAAATAGTCCAGGCGCACGCTGATCACCCGTAGCGTGCCCTCTTCGAGCAAGTCCGGCCGCCAGCGCTTGTCGCCATGGGCGCCCATCCACTCCATATCGCCGTTGTAACCCGCATCCAGCCAGTGCTGCAGGCGCTCGCCGTGTTTTTCCAGCTGGCAATCGGTAATCCCCACCTGCTGGAAGCCCAGCTCCCGCCCCCACACGCGAATCTGTGTGGCGAGTTCTGCCATGGTCTGAGGGTCGGGGGTATTGCTCATTCGTCGCTATTGGGGAAATTGGCACTGGCCGCGTGCGGCGGTTCGCTGGTTGAGGCGGTATAATTGCCGGTATTTTGCCACAGTTTAAAAATTGACCACAGCAGGAATGCAGTACTCGCTTATGTCGGACACCATGGAACGTCAGAATTTTGCCCAAATCCCCGCTGCTGAGCCGCAAATACTCTACAGCGCTGCGGCCGTGCGCCAGCTCGACCAACTGGTGATTAACCAGCAGAAAATCCCCGGACTTGCGCTGATGAAGCGTGCCGGGCGCGCGGCATTTGACTGCCTGCGCCGTCGCTGGCCAGAGGTGAACGAAATTCAGGTTTTCTGTGGCGGTGGCAACAACGGCGGTGATGGCTATGTGATTGCCGCCCTCGCCGCCCAGCGCCAGATCCCGGTGACGGTGTTTGTGGGTGTGCCGGTCGAGAAGCTGAAGGGTGAAGCGCTGGAGGCATACGGCTTTGCCGAGCGTGAGGGTGCGAAGCTGGTGTCCGCCATTGACGCCATGCCGGCGGCGGGGAAAAACACCGTGCTGGTGGATGCCTTGCTGGGTACTGGATTCAGCGGCGCACTGCGCAGCCCAGTGGATGCAGCGGTGTCACATATCAATGACGCGGGTGTTCCGGTATTGGCTGTAGACCTGCCATCTGGCCTGAATGCCGATAGCGGATTCGCCGAGCAGGCGGTCTCTGCGGACGTGACGGTGACGTTTATCGGACGCAAGGCGGGCCTGTATCTGGGGCGCGGCCCCGCGCTCAGCGGCGATGTTATTTTCGACGATTTGGGTGCCGTTGCCGAGATTTATCCACAGGTGCAGGGTATGTTGCTGCGTCATACTGCGGAGAGCCTGGAGCGACTGCCGGCGCGCACGGCAGACAGTTACAAGAATCAATTCGGCCATGTGATGATCGTCGGCGGTGACCACGGGTTTGGTGGCGCTGCCATGATGGCCGCGGAGGCCGCGGCGCGCACCGGGAGTGGCCTGATCGCACTTGCCACCCGTCCGGAGCATGTGGTGGCGTCACTGACCCGTCGCCCGGAAGTGATGGCACACCCGGTGGTCTCCGGGCAGGAGCTGGAGCCTTTGCTGGAGGTGCCCAATGTTATTGCGGTTGGGCCGGGACTGGGCCGGTCGCCGTGGAGTGAACAACTACTGGCCCGCGCGGGCCGCGCACAAGCGGCGCTGGTGGTGGACGCGGATGCGCTGAACATCTTGGCCGGTGGTCGAGTTCTCGCCGGCATCAAGCGCGATGACTGGGTGCTGACACCCCACATTGGGGAAGCCGCACGCCTGTTGCAGATTTCCAACGCGGAGGTAACCGCAGACCCGGTGGCTGCGGCGCGCGCGATTCAGGAAAAATTCAGTGGCGTGGTGGTATTAAAGGGTGCAGGCACCGTGATTGCCCACCGCGACGGCGCCGATGTGATCAATACCGGTAACCCGGGTATGGCTTCCGGGGGTATGGGTGACCTGCTTACCGGGGTGATTGCGTCCCTTATCGGGCAGGGCATGGCGCTGCCGGCGGCGGCGCGTCTCGGGGTGTGGTTGCACGGCGAAGCGGGTAATCGCGCGGTCGCCGATGGCCAGCGCGGCCTGTTGGCGACGGACCTGTTGCCGCATATCCGCGCACTTGTGGACTGAAGCCTGCGTTGCAGCGTTAATAGGGGCTAGTAATCTTGGACGGTAAGCCTGTGGAAAAAGTGCTGTATTTGCCGGATGAGTCTGCCACCGTGGCGGCCGGCGAGACGCTCGGTGAAGCGTGCCGCGTCTCCGGTATGAGCGGGGGGCTGGTGTTTTTTCTCGGCGGTCAGTTGGGTGCCGGCAAAACCACATTCAGCCGCGGCGTGTTGCGTGCATTTGGACATCGCGGTGCGGTAAAAAGCCCCACATACACTCTGGTGGAGCCCTATGAGTTCTCCTCAGAACGGGTATACCACTTCGACCTGTATCGTCTCGGCGATGCGGAGGAGTTGGAGTATATGGGGGTGCGGGACTATTTTGGCCCCGGTAGCCTGAGCCTGGTGGAGTGGTCCGAGCGGGGCGCTGGCATTTTGCCGACTCCGGATCTGCAGATTGAATTGCAGCTGCAGGGAGAAGGGCGCAGTCTAAAATTAACCGCAGTCAGTGACGCTGGTAATGAGGTGCTGGGCAGGGCGCTTTTCGACCCTGGCTGATCAGGCGTGATGCGTATAGCGCGAGCAGGCGGACGATAAACAGGGCAATAATAATGATTGGAGCAGGGTTGCCGGTGCGATTTCTAACGAGCATTGTTTTTCTCCTCGCAACACTGGTTGCGTTACCCGTATCCAGTGCGGATGTGGAGGGGGTGCGCTTGTGGCGTGCGCCGGACCACACACGCCTGGTATTCGATCTCGATGGCCCTGCGGACCACAAGCTGTTTACCCTGAAGAATCCTGACCGTGTGGTGATCGACGTAAGCGGGGCGAAACTTACCGCGGCAATCGACGACCTGCCGCTTGCAGATACCCCCATTGCCGGCGTGCGTCATGCGACCCAGAACCAGCGGGATTTGCGCGTGGTGCTGGACCTCAAGCAACCGGTCAATCCACGCAGTTTTGCCCTGCGCCGCCACGAACAGCTTCCCGATCGCCTGGTGATCGATTTGCACGACCGTGGCAAGGTCGAAGAAAAAACCATCCAGCAGGTGCAGGTCAGCGGCCAGAAAGACATTGTTATTGCCATCGACGCAGGTCATGGTGGTGAAGACCCCGGTGCGCTCGGCCCGGGCGGGCTGCGGGAAAAAGACGTGGTGCTGGCAATCTCCCGCTACCTGAAAAAATCCCTGGACAAAAAACGCGGCTTCTCCGCAAAGCTCGTGCGCACCGGGGATTACTATATTCCCCTGCGTGACCGGGTGAAGAAGGGCCGCCAGTTGCGCGCAGACCTGTTCGTATCCATTCACGCCGATGCCTTTACCCGTAAAGACGCCCGCGGCGCTGGGGTCTATGCGGTGTCCTCTCGCGGTGCCACCAGTGAGACCGCGCGTTTTCTTGCGCAGCGGGAGAACGAGTCCGACTTGATTGGGGGTGCCGGTGATCTCAGTCTGAGTGACAAGGACGACACCCTTGCCGGCGTGTTACTGGATCTGGCGATGACCGCCACCATGAATGCTAGCCTGGACATTGGTAGCAGTGTGCTGAGCTCTCTCGGCAGCTTTACTCACTTGCACAAAAAGAAGGTGGAGCAGGCTAACTTCTCGGTGCTGCGCAATCCGGATGTGCCTTCGATTCTGGTGGAGACCGGTTTTATTACCAACCCCCAGGAGGCGCGCCGCTTACGTGACCCATCGTTCCAGAGGCGAATGGCAGAAAAACTCAGTGAAGGTATAGTGGCCCACTTCAGTTCCCGCCCACCCGCGGGAACCTGGCTTGCGGCAAATGCCAGTCGCGTTGATCGCAAGCACACGATTAGCCGGGGAGATACGCTGTCGGCGATCGCTGCGCGCTATAACATTTCCGTGGCGGCCCTGAAAAAGGCGAATGGAATGCGCAACTCCATGATTCGGGTGGGGCAGACACTGACGATCCCATCCGGCTAATTCTTAAAGCCCGAAGCGCTGCGGATGCTTCGGGCCCGCCCGGTACACAGAGCCCCTTAGTGGGGGCGGCACAGACGACACACAGCTTTCAAACCTCCATGCCAGAAAATATCCAACTACTCTCCCCCAGACTTGCCAACCAGATCGCCGCCGGTGAGGTGGTCGAGCGCCCGGCTTCCGTGATCAAAGAGTTGCTGGAAAACAGTCTCGATGCCGGCGCTACCCGACTGGAAATCGACCTGGATGCGGGGGGCGTGAAGCGCATCATGGTGCGCGACAATGGCAAGGGGATCGAGAAAGAAGATCTGCATTTGGCGCTGGCCCGTCACGCCACCTCGAAAATCCATGCGCTGGAGGACCTGGAAGCGGTGGCTACGCTCGGTTTTCGCGGCGAAGCGCTTGCCAGTATTTCCTCCGTTGCCCGCCTGACCATGACCAGCAGCCGCGATGAATCCGGCAAGGGCTGGATGGTGACCGCGGAAGGGCGTGAAATGGAAACCCAGCTGGCACCGGCGGCACATCCGCGCGGTACCACCGTCGAAGTGCGGGATCTGTTTTTCAATACCCCCGCGCGGCGAAAATTTTTGCGCACGGAAAAAACCGAATTTAACCGCGTCGACGAAACCATCAAGCGCCTCGCACTCGCCCGTTTCGATGTGTCTTTCAGCCTGCGTCATAACGGGAAAGGTGTGCACAACCTTCGCGGTGGCACCTCAAGGGCGGAGATGGAACGGCGGGTGGCGCAGTTGTGCGGCCCGGCATTTATGCAAAATGCTCTGCATATCGAAATGGAACGCAGTGGCCTGCGTCTGTGGGGGTGGGTGGCCGAGCCCGCGTTTTCGCGCTCCCAGGCTGACTTACAGTTTTTCTACGTGAATGGCCGAGCTATTCGCGACCGGGTGGTGAGTCACGCGGTGCGCAGGGCCTTTGCCGACGTGTTGTACCACGGTCGCCATCCCGCGTTTGTGCTGTACCTTGAGCTGGACCCCGCGGCGGTAGACGTCAACGTGCACCCCACCAAGCACGAAGTGCGCTTCCGCGACAGCCGTCTGGTGCACGACTTCCTCTTTGGCTCTTTGCATCGGGCATTGGCAGATGTACGCCCGGGGGCGCGAGAAGAGGATGATGAGTTGCAATCCTCTGCGCCTCAGGTTTCCGGTGTTGCTGCCGGCGAGTTTTCCGGCCAGGAGCGCATGGCGCTGTCTTCCGCACCGGCGCAAGCGGCCACTCCCGCGTTTGGCGCTATGGGTGGCCTCGGTGCTCAGCCATCAGCGGACAGAATTCAGCAGCAAATGCACAGCTACGGCGAGCTGCACAAGCCGCTGGATTCTGGTGTGCAGGAAGTGCCGGCCGTAACGGCAGGCCCGGCATCGACCGCCGCCTGGTCGCAGCAAGTACCTGCCGAGGCCGAAGGTGAGGCGCCACCCCTTGGCTTTGCCATCGCCCAGCTCCACGGCATCTATATTTTGTCCCAGAACGAGCACGGTATGGTGGTGGTGGATATGCATGCGGCGCACGAGCGTATTGTTTACGAGCAGATGAAAGCTGCCCATGCCGCCGGCGGTATTCAGGCCCAGCCCCTGCTGGTGCCGGTGAGCCTGGCGGTGAGTGAGCGCGAGGCAGACTGTTTTGAAGAGCGTGAGGAAGTATTCACTGCGCTCGGCTTTGTGTTGCAGCGCGCGGGCCCGGAGACCTTAATGGTGCGGCAGGTGCCCACTATGTTGCACAGTGCCCCGGTAGAGCAGCTGGTGCGTGATGTGCTGAGCGATCTGCTGGCCGAGGGCAGCAGTGATCGCATCGGCAATCAGATCAACGAAATCCTCTCCACCATGGCCTGTCACGGTTCCGTGCGCGCCAACCGCAAGTTAACCATTCCCGAAATGAATGGCCTGTTGCGGGACATGGAGCGCACCGAGCGCAGCGGCCAGTGTAATCACGGAAGGCCTACATGGACTCAAGTAAAACTCTCGGACATGGATAAATGGTTTATGCGAGGTCAGTAAGTTGAACGCTTCGGCTGAAGGCCGTCCCCGTGCCATTTTCCTGATGGGCCCCACGGCTTCGGGTAAAACCGATTTGGCCATGGCCATCAGTGACCACCTGCCGGTGGAGTTAATCAGCGTGGATTCTGCGCTGGTGTATCGCGGGCTGGATATCGGCTCTGCTAAGCCGACGCCGGAGGAGCTGGCGCGCTACCCGCATCGACTGATCGATATCTGCGATCCGGCGGAGAGCTATTCCGCCGGGCGTTTTCGCAGCGATGCGCTGGCGGCGATGGAAGAGATCAGCGGGCGTGGCAAGATTCCGCTGTTGGTTGGCGGAACCATGCTCTATTTCAAGGCTCTATTACAGGGAATGGCAGAGATGCCTGAGGCGGATCCCGAATTCCGTGCGCAGATAGAGGCGCGGGCCGAAAAGGAAGGTTGGCCGGCGCTGCATCAGGAGCTGCAGAAGATCGATCCGGAGCTGGCGGCAGAGTTGCACCCGAATCACTCGGTGCGCATCGAGCGTGCACTGGAGGTGTTCCACCTCTCCGGCAAGACCATGACCCAGTTGCGTGCTGAGCAGGAACGGGAGTCGCCACTGGCGCACTACGCAGTGCAGCAGCTGGCGATCGTGCCCGAAGACCGCAGTATTTTGCATCGCCGGATTGCCGAGCGTTTTGAGCGGATGCTGCAAAACGGCTTCATTGAAGAGGTGCAGGCGCTGCGCGCGCGCGGTGATTTGCACAAGGACCTGCCGGCAATTCGAGCGGTGGGATACCGCCAGGTATGGGAGTACCTGGATGGCGATACCGATTACGAACAGATGGTGGCAGCCGGAATCGCTGCCACCCGCCAACTGGCCAAGCGCCAACTCACCTGGCTGCGGCGTTGGCCCGACCTTATTCGAATCGGCGCACAAGAGCCTGGCGGGAAAGTCCGCAAAATCGAGGAAATGTTGCCAGAGGCCTTGAAATTTCTCGGTTGAGCAGCCATAACGTGAGTGGGCCGGTGTGTCCGTCCCAAATCAGTCAGTTATTCACAGAGCCCTGTCTATTTTTTGGCTCTTTTTTATACGCCGCATCACCATGGCCGTTTTTTAGTCCGCGGAATTCGCGGGCGCGATCGTGCGTCATCTGGCGACCTATCTTTTGGCAAGGAGAACAATGATGTCAAAAGGGCACAGCTTACAAGACCCTTACCTGAACGTTTTGCGTAAAGAGCGTATCCCTGTTTCTATCTATCTGGTAAACGGCATTAAATTGCAGGGCCAGATTGAATCTTTCGACCAGTTTGTCGTGCTGTTGAAAAACACCGTTAGCCAGATGGTTTATAAGCACGCGATTTCCACCGTAGTGCCGTCCCGCGCCGTGCGCGTACCGCTGATGAATCCGGCTGGCCCGGGTGGTGAAGGCGGCGCACCGGAAGGCGGTGAGCGCGATAGCTTCGGCGGCTAAGCCGGAGCGGGTGTCTAAGGTGCTGAGTTAATGCTGGGGTTAACCCGTTTTTGTTCAGCACCGGCCCCAGAAAGTTGTATTCAGCGCCCCGGCCCGTCCGGGGCGTCTGTTGTTCGGCGTCAGTGCATTGAATCAGACAGTGTGCGGCGCAACTATTGAGTTCAAGAGAATAATCCTTGTTTTTTGATCGTCCGGAATCCGGTGAGCTTGCCGTCTTGGTCCACCTGGAACTTTCCGCCATCGACAGCCCCGATGACCCTAGGGAATTTGAGGAGCTGGCGCTCTCAGCCGGTGCCGACCCGGTGGCTTTTATCTTTGGCCAGCGCGCCACTCCAGACCCCAAGACCTTTGTCGGCCGCGGTAAGCTGGAGGAAATTCAGGAAACCGTCACCAAGCACGGCGCGGAGCTGGTGATTTTTGATCACACCCTTTCCCCGAGTCAGGAGCGCAATATTGAGCGCGAGCTGAAATGCCGGGTGCTCGATCGCACAGGATTGATTCTGGATATTTTTGCGCAGCGCGCGCGTACTCACGAGGGCAAGCTGCAGGTGGAGCTGGCGCAGCTGCGTCATATGTCTACGCGTCTGGTGCGAGGCTGGACCCACCTGGAGCGCCAGAAGGGCGGTATTGGCCTGCGCGGACCCGGTGAGACCCAGTTGGAAACCGACCGCCGCTTGCTGCGTGCACGTATCGATTCCATTGAAAAGCGTCTGGACAAGGTTCGTCGCCAGCGCGAGCAGGGCCGGCGCGGGCGCTCACGCGCTGAAGTCGCGACGGTTTCCCTAGTGGGGTACACCAACGCCGGTAAGTCGACGCTGTTCAACCGAATTACCAGTTCTGACGTATATGTGCAGGATCAGTTGTTCGCGACACTCGATCCCACCATGCGCCGGGTAGAGTTGCCCAATGTCGGCGCGATGGTCCTGGCCGACACCGTGGGCTTTGTATCCCACCTGCCGCACCGCCTGGTGGAGGCGTTTCGCGCCACCCTGGAAGAGGCGGCTAATGCCTCCCTGTTGCTGCATGTGGTGGACGCTGCAGCGGAGAATCGTCTGCACCTAATTGAAGAGGTTCAGACGGTACTCGAGGAAATTGGCGCGGCGGATTTGCCCCAGTTGCTCGTGTACAACAAACTGGACCTGCTGGCCGATGCGGCACCGCGCATCGACCGCGACGATCAGGGGGTGCCCCGTGCGGTATGGTTGTCGGCGGTCACTGGCGCCGGTTGCGACCTGCTGGTGGAGGCAATCGCCGAGCGCATCGGTGAGCAAATGGTGAGCGGTACCTTGGTTATTCCCCCGCAGCACGCGCGTTTGCGTGCCCAGTTGTTTGCGGGAAACGCGGTACAGAATGAAAGTTATCGCGACAATGGCGACGTAGAACTACAGGTTTTGTTGCCGCGCGCTGAATTGCAGCGCCTGATGGCACCCTTCCGCGAAGTTGGTAACCCACCGCAGTGGTTGCCGGAGAAGCCGGAAGAAGAACCCCGTCCTGAAGACTGGGAAATCGATTAACGGTTACCCGAGGCAAGGCGCAGCCCAGGCATTCAATGCTAGAATTTGCGTCAGCTAATGATTAATAAGTTGCACAGTTGGAGTGAATAAATGGCCTGGAACGAACCGGGTGGTAATAACAAAGACCCATGGGGTGGCGGCAATCGCAACAACGATGGCCCACCGGATCTAGATGAAGTGCTGCGCAAAATGCAGCAGAAACTGAATGGCCTGTTTGGTGGTAAACCTTCCGGCGGTGACGACGGTCGCCCCGGTGGCAATGCCAGCTTCCCTTGGTCGTTGGTATTGATCGTGCTCGCCGTGGTTTACGGCCTGTGGGGCTTTTACCAGGTGGATGCGAACGAATCCGCCGTGGTCCTGCGCCTCGGCAAATACCACAGCACCGAGACCGCCGGTCTGCACTGGAATCCACCGCTGATCGATCATGTCACCAAGGTGAACATGACCGAGGTACGTACCGAGCGCACCACCGGTCAGATGCTCACCGAAGACGCGAGTATCGTGGACGTGGTTCTGCAGGTGCAGTGGCACATCGACGATGCGGAGTCTTTCGTGCTGCGCGTGGCCGACCCGCTGAAGAGTCTGCAGGAAGCCACCGACAGTGCCCTGCGCCACGTGGTTGGTTCCCAGACCCTGAATGGTGTTATCTCCCAGAATCGTACCCAGGTTGCCGCGGATACCCAGGAGCGCCTGCAGGAATATCTTGACCTCTACCTGACCGGCATCCGTGTCGACGTGGTCAACCTCACCGACGCCAAGGCGCCGCGCGAAGTACAGGACGCGTTCGATGACGTGGTACGTGCGCGTGAGGACGAGGTGCGTCTGCAGAACGAAGCCCAGGCCTACGCCAACCAGGTGATCCCGGTGGCCCGTGGTCAGGCGCAGCGGATGATCGAAGAAGCAGAAGGCTACAAGTCACGCATTGTCGAGAGCGCCCGTGGTGAAGCGGTGCGTTTTGAGAAGCTGCTGACCGAATACACCCGCGCGCCGGAAGTAACCCGCGAGCGTCTGTATCTGGATGCGGTACAGGAAGTGATGCAAAACACTTCCAAGGTGATGGTCGACGTGGAAGGCGGCAATAACATCATGTACCTGCCGCTGGATAAACTGGCCGAAAATAGTGCGAGCAGCGCAAGCCAGCGCCCGCAGATCTCACCTCAGGTAGTCGATGAGATTTCTCAGCGCGTCATCAACCAGTTGCGTACCGAAGTGGCCAACAGCCGCCGCAGTCGCGACGTGCGATAAGGAGAGAAGCAATGAACAGTAACAAATCTCTTTTTGTCATCGCCCTGGTTTTGCTTGCGCTACTCGCGGTATCCAGCAGTGCCTTTGTGGTGAAAGAAACTGAAAAAGCGGTACTGCTGCGTTTCGGTGAAGTGGTGCGCACCGACTACACACCGGGTCTGTACTTCAAAATTCCGCTGGTACATGAGCTGCGCAAATTCGATGCCCGCATCCAGACCGTGGATTCCCAGCCGGTGCGGATGCTGAACAGCGAAAACAAGTTCATGATGGTGGACTCCTACGCGAAGTTCCGCATCTTCGATGTGGGCCGCTTCTATGTAGCGACCCGCGGCGATGAGCGCAACGCCGTGCGCCTGCTGGCAGAACAGATCAATAACCGCCTGCGTAACCAGTTTGGTGTGCGCGACCTGCACGAAGTGGTGAGTGGCCAGCGCGATGAGCTGATGGCGGAAATCACCAAGAACCTGAACGAGACCGCGCAGACGGATCTCGGGGTTGAGATCGTGGATGTGCGCGTGAAGCGTATCGACCTGCCACCGGAAGTATCTGAATCGGTGTTCCAGCGTATGCGTGCCGGCCGTGAGCTGGAAGCCCGTGACCACCGCGCAAAGGGTCAGGAAGCCAGTGAGCGTATCCGCGCCAGCGCCGATCGACAAAAGGTGGTTATTGAGTCCGAAGCGTATCGCAAGGCGGAAGAGGTGCGCGGTGAGGCTGATGCCGAGGCCGCTCAGATTTACGCTGAGGCTTTCAGTAAGAACCCGGAGTTCTATCGCTTCTCGCGCAGCTTGACGGCCTATAAAGAGTCCTTCAAGAGCAAGAGCGATATGCTGCTCATGGAGCCAGACAGTCAGTTCTTCCGTTACCTGAAGGATCCGTCCGGACAATAACGAAGACAGTTTCGACTATTTCGTGGCCACTTCAGTGGCCACACCTCCACATTTTAGTGGTAAAATCCCCAAAACCGGGCCGGCGCCCGGTTTTTTTGTGCCGGCCCGTTTGACGAATCTCTTGCTGTACCTCTTTGCGGAATACTCCTGAGGAATGACCAACGTGTGGGACGAGCTGGTCCGGGCCATCGGCCTGGTGCTGATCATCGAGGGCATTTTGCCTTTTCTCTACCCCAGACGCTGGCGCGCACTGGTACAGCAGTTGGCATCTGTGGATAATCGCAGCCTGCGCACGGCGGGGCTCGTTTGTATGCTCGCCGGCACGGCCCTGCTGATGCTGTTTGACTGAGCTTCAGGACCGAGATTCTCCCGGCCGAAAAGGCCGCACCGCTAATTATCGAACGCCCACATCATGACCCAAGCCGAACGCTGGATGCTACCGGATGGCATCGCCGAGATTTTGCCCGCGGACGCCAAGCGGGTGGAAACCCTGCGCAGAGACCTGTTGGATCTCTATCATCGCTGGGGATACGAAATGATCATTCCGCCGATGGTGGAATTTACCGATTCACTGCTGATCGGTATGGGGCGCGATGTGGACCTGAGTACCTTCCGGGTGACCGACCAGTTGTCCGGTCGCAGCCTGGGTATCCGCGCGGATATCACGCCGCAGGCCGCGCGCATCGATTCCCACAGTTTCCCCAGGAGTGGCGCCAACCGCCTGTGTTACGCCGGTCAGGTGTTGTACACCCGCCCGCGTTCGCCGATGGGCCCGCGTGCGCCGATTCAGATTGGTGCCGAGTTGTATGGCGTCGAGAGCCTGCAGGGCGACATCGAAGTCATCAGCCTGATGGTAGAGACCCTGCGCACCGCGGGTATCCGCGAGATCCATCTGGATCTGGGCCACGTGGCGATTTTCCGCAGCCTTGCGGAGGCCGCACAACTGGATGAAGCCCAACAGAGCGCACTGACCGCACTGCTGCAGAGCAAGGCGGTGGCGGATATCGAGCGCTGGGTGGAAGAGAATATTGCCAGTGCGCAGGCAGCGAAGTGGCTGCGTAACCTGCCTCGCCTTGCCGGCGGCAGTGAGTGTCTGGCGCGCGCCAGTGAACTTTTTGCCGATGGCCCCGAGGCCCTGCGCAATGCACTGGACGAATTGCAGCAGGTCGCGGACGCGGTGGCGCGTCGTTATCCACAGGTAGAGCTGTTTTTTGACCTGGGTGAAATGCGCGGCTACGACTACGAGACCGGCCTGGTATTTGCCGCCTACTCCCCGGGGCACGGGCAGGCGCTGGCTAACGGTGGCCGCTACAACGGTATCGGTGCTGTGTTTGGTCGCGACCGTGCAGCCACCGGTTTCAGTACTGACCTGGTGGCCATCAATACCCTGGGGCAGAACGGCGGAGCCGAAGCCGCTGCGATTCTCGCCCCTGCCAACGACTGCGCGCAGTTGTGGCAAACCATCGGTGCTCTGCGCGCCGACGGCGAGATTGTCATCAGCACCATGCCTGGCGAAGGCAGTGGCGACACCGAAACCCTGGCCCGCTGTGACCGCGAACTGGTGCGCGAAGGCGACGACTGGGTGGTGAAACCACGGGGCTGAAGCCTAAGCTATTCGATTGAGTCGAACTTTTTATTGCACTTTCTGGCCGCAAGACGGGCGCGGCCGACAGTTATTTTCCGCCCGTCTAACGTTGAACTGACGACACGAGATATACACACATGGGCAAGAATGTAGTGGTGCTGGGCACCCAGTGGGGCGACGAAGGCAAAGGCAAGATCGTCGATTTGCTGACTGAAAAAGTCGCACTGGTAGTCCGCTTTCAGGGCGGTCACAACGCCGGCCACACCTTGGTGATCAACGGTGAGAAAACCGTTCTGCACCTGATTCCCTCCGGTATTCTGCGCACCGATGTTACCTGCCTGATCGGCAATGGCGTGGTGCTGTCTCCGGAAGCCCTGCTCAAAGAAATGGGCGGCCTCGAGTCTGCCGGCGTACCGGTGCGCCAGCGCCTGCGTCTGTCCCCCGCCTGTCCGCTGATCCTGCCGGTACACGTGGCCCTGGACCAGGCCCGTGAAAAAGCCCGCGGCGCCAAGGCGATTGGTACCACCGGTCGCGGCATTGGCCCGGCCTACGAAGACAAGGTTGCCCGTCGCGGTCTGCGCCTCGGCGACCTGTGCAACTGGGACAACTTTTGTGCCCAGCTGAAAGAGTTGCTCGAATACCACAACTTCGCCCTGACCCAGTACTACAAGGCAGAGCCGGTCAGCTACGAGGAAACCCTCAAGCTGGCGGAAACCTGGCGCGAAGAGCTGGTGCCGATGATTGCCGATGTGGCGGATATGCTGCACAAGGCACGCGAGAACGGCGAGCACATCCTGTTTGAGGGTGCCCAGGGCTCCCTGCTGGATATCGACCACGGCACCTACCCGTTTGTAACTTCTTCCAATACCACTGCAGGTGGCACCGCCACCGGCTCCGGTTTTGGCCCGCTGTACCTGGATTACGTACTGGGTATCACCAAGGCGTACACCACTCGCGTGGGCGGCGGTCCTTTCCCCACCGAGCTGGATTGTGACGTGGGTCGTCACCTGGGCGAAAAGGGCCACGAGTTTGGCGCTACCACCGGCCGACAGCGCCGTACTGGCTGGTTCGATGCCGTTGCCGTGCGCCATGCGATCCGCATCAACAGCATCTCCGGCCTGTGCCTGACCAAGCTGGACGTACTCGACGGCCTGAAAGAAGTGAAAATCTGTGTGGGCTACCGCAATGCCGCCGGCGAAGAAGTGCCGGTACCGTTCGATGCCGCTGGTTGGGAAGGCGTGGAGCCGGTCTACGAATCCATGCCGGGCTGGAGCGAGACCACCTACGGTATACAACGCGAAAAGGAACTGCCGCAGGCCGCGCGCGATTATATCGCCCGCATCGAAGAGCTAGTGGGCGCGCCCATCGATATCATCTCCACCGGTCCGGACCGTGTACAGACCATCGTGCGCGAATCCTCCGCCCTGTGCGAGATGGGTATCCACAACGCGAGTGTCTGACGCGCTCCTGTTGATACTTTGCCTTCGGGAACCGCCGCCCAGCGGTCGGTTCCCGCTTCGGGCCCTGCCGCCTGTTGCGCAAGGTTCCCCCAAATACCCCCCAAGTACCCGGTGATCGTCGCGCCCAATTCCCCTCCCTGTTGAATGGTTCTCCCGTACTGTTTCTATACTCGATCCATTTCCGTTACCCACGACAAATGATAAATCGAGGAGGGGCGCATGGGCCTCTGGAAGCCGGATCCATCTTTCTATCCGTCTGCAAAAATGGCAATGCAGGCGCCGCCCGAGCGCCACGCCTATGTGGCAGCACTGAACTACGGGCGTAATGATCAGCCGGACGGGATCTGTGTGGTGGATCTTGATCCAGATTCCGCCAGCTATGGCACCGTTCTGAATACGCTGGAACTACCCAATGTGGGTGACGAGTTGCACCACTTTGGCTGGAATGCCTGCAGCTCTGCCCTGTGCCCGTTTGCGCCACACCCGCACCTCGAGCGTCGCTATCTGGTGGTTCCGGGCATTCGCAGTTCCCGTCTCTACATTGTCGACACCAAACCCGATCCCACCAAGCCGCACATCGCAAAAATTATCGAGCCCGAGGAGGTCATCGAAAAATCCGGCTACAGTCGTCCGCATACGGTGCATTGCGGGCCGGATGCGATTTATGTCAGTGCCATGGGCTCTGCGGAGGAAGACGGTTCCGGCGGCATATTTATGCTCGACCACTTCAGCTTCGAGGTGAAGGGGCCGTGGGAAATCGATCGCGGGGATCAGGAGTTGGCCTACGACTTCTGGTGGCACCTGGCCGAAGATGTATTAGTCAGCAGCGAGTGGGCCAAGCCGCATCAGTTTGAAAATGGACTGGTGCCTGAAGATCTGTTGGCCAATAAGTACGGTCACCGCCTGCATTTCTGGGATCTGCGCAAGCGCAAGCGGATTCAGACAATCGACCTGGGCGCTGAACACCAGATGGTGCTCGAATTGCGCCCGGCCCATGACCCACGCAAGACCTATGGATTCGCGGGTGTCGTCATCAGTACTGCGGATCTCTCTGCGTCCATCTGGCTGTGGCAGCGCAGCGACAAAGACGGCCAGTGGGCAATGGAAAAGGTCATTACCATTCCCGCGGTACCGGCGGAGGAAAGTGCGCTGCCCCCGGCCCTGAAACCTTTTGGCGCGGTGCCACCTTTGGTCAGTGACATCGACCTCTCCCTGGATGATCGCTTTCTCTACGTTTCCTGCTGGGGGACCGGTGAACTGCTGCAATACGATGTATCCGACCCCCTCAAGCCGAAACTTGCCGGCAAAGTGGCCATCGGTGGCATCGTCAACAAAGCGCCTCATCCCAAATCGGATGGGGCACTGCTTGGCGGGCCGCAGATGGTGGAGATCAGCCGCGATGGCAAGCGCGTGTATTTCACCAACTCGCTCTACAGCACCTGGGACGACCAGTTCTATCCAGACAAGATGGGGGGCTGGATGGTGAAGGTGAACGTTCAGCCTGACGGCGGCATGGCGTTGGACTCGGACTTTTTTGTCGATTTTGGTGAAACCCGGGTGCATCAGATTCGCCTCGAAGGGGGCGACTCCTCCACCGATTCCTTCTGTTACCCGTCATGACCCTGTGGATCAGGATGTGATTGTTTCTATCGCCCCCTGGCTGGCCATGCTGGGGTTCGGCGCCTTTCATGGTCTCAACCCCGGTATGGGCTGGCTGTTCGCCCTGTCCCTGGGGTTACAGCAGCAACGCGAGCGGGTGATCTGGCTGTCTCTGTTACCCATCGCAGCCGGTCACGCGCTGGCGATCGCACTGGCCGCGCTGCTCGTTCTGTTCGGGACGAAAGTCATTTCTGTGCCCACGCTACAGTGGCTGACGGCCGGGGTGCTGCTCGCCTTTGGCCTGTACAAGTTGTTCAATTATTACCGTCACCCCCGCTGGGTCGGGATGAAGGTTGGGATGGGGGATCTGTTTCTTTGGTCCTTCCTGATGGCGACGGCCCACGGCGCCGGACTGATGGTGGTGCCGGCATTGATCGAAGTTGCCGGTGGCGATGCCGGGCATGCCGGACACGGCGAGCACGCGTCACATCTCGGGGCGAGTGGGTTGAATATGTTGCTGGCCATAAGCCTGCACACCGGTGCCATGTTGCTGGTGATGGGGGCCACCGCGTGGATCGTGTATCGCAAGTTCGGACTGGCCATCCTGCGCCGGCACTGGATCAACTTCGACCTCATCTGGGCCATTGCCCTGCTGATTGCTGCCGCCGTTGCGGTGCTTATGGCCCTGTGAACGTTTGGGGGCGCGGGTGAGAGGCGCCGTAACCTGAATGGATGGTCTCAGAATTCGCTTGCACTGCCGCCGCTTCCTGTTGAAGATTAGACTGGATTTTGTTGAATAGTCATTTTTTTGCGATATTGCGTGGGACCACGTTCGGTCGCCCCGGAGGTCCAGTTTTCATGTCCACCACCCTTAACGCGAGCCGCTACACCTTCGCCGAGGAGATCGCCAATAGCGTCACCCACGGTGTCGGCGCCTTGCTGGCCATTGCCGGTCTCGGTGTTCTGTGTGCCTTTGCCGCCCTGCGCGGGGATGCCTGGCATATCGTCAGCAGCAGCATTTATGCCGCTACCCTGATTTTGTGCTTCTCTGCTTCGACGCTTTATCACAGTGTTACCCACGCCGGAGCCAAGCAAATTTTGCGCACCCTGGACCACTCGGCCATCTTCCTGTTGATCGCCGGCACCTATACGCCATTTACCCTAGTAACCCTGCGTGGCCCCTGGGGCTGGACGATATTTGGTGTTATCTGGGGGCTCGCCCTGCTGGGCCTGATTATCCAGTTCTCGCCGCTGAAGAAGATCCGCGCCCTGTCGATTACCCTGAGTGCGCTGATGGGCTGGGTGATCGTCGCTGCGGTAAAACCACTGATGGACAACCTGGCGCCGGGCGGCCTGTTGCTACTGGTGCTGGGTGGCTTGTGCTACACCGGTGGCATTGCGTTTTACCTGTGGCGTAGCCTCCGCTTCCACCATGCCATCTGGCACTTGTTTGTGCTGGCCGGTGGTGTGCTGCACTTCTTCGCCGTGCTGTTTTATGTGATTCCGCCGGCGGCCTGATTTATTTGGCCCCACGACTTGCGTATCGCGGGTCGAGCATGTGGAAAAAAGTGTCGTTCCAGTCACACCCTGAATGACTGGCGTCAATCCTCCCTTTCCGTCGCCAGCCTTCCGTTCTACCCTTGTGCGAGCTGTTATTGCCAAGGAGCTGTTATGGGCCAGGTTGCCTCTTTACCGGCGCGTCGCACCGGTAGCCACTATTTCTTCCTGTTCGCACTTTTATCCCTTTGTGCCCTGTTGATTGTGGGGCCGCAAGTGGCGGCCGCTGCCGCCGATCCGGGATTTGAAAAGTGGAAAAAGGAATTTCGCAAACAGGCCCTGAAAGAGGGCATTACGCCAGAAACCTTCGACCGCGCCTTCAAGGGCATCGACTCGCCAGACCAGTGGGTGTTGGATAAGGCGAGCTTCCAGCCAGAGTTCAAAGCACCGGTGTGGCAGTACTTTGATAACCGTGTAACCAAGTACGCGGTGCAGCGCGGCAAAGCCAAGAAAAAGGAACTGAAGCCCTGGCTCGACAAGATTGAGAAGCAGTCTGGCGTAGACCCGAATATCCTGCTGGCGATCTGGTCCATGGAGTCCAGCTTTGGCGCCATCCTGGATAACAAAACCGTCATGCGCAGTGTGGTTCGCTCACTGGCCACGCTTGCCTATGCCGACCCCAAGCGCAAAAAGTTTGGTACCAGTCAGCTGCTGGCGGCACTGCAGATCTTGCAGAGTGGCAAAATAGACGAGAGCAATCTCACTGGATCCTGGGCCGGCGCCATGGGGCATACCCAGTTCATTCCTACCAGTTACCAGGCCTATGCGGTAGATATGGATGGCGATGGCAAAAAAGACATCTGGAATTCCGTGCCCGATGCGCTGGCAACCGCAGCCAATCTACTGAAAAAGAATGGCTGGGTATCTGGGCAAACCTGGGGCTACGAGGTCACTATCCCGGATCGCAAGTTACCCGCAGGTAAGCTGAAGATTTCCGAGTGGGAGAAACTCGGCGTAAAACGTGTACGCGGCAAGGCGTTCCCCCGCCCGAATGACGTCGCCGAGCTGAAGCTTCCCGCTGGCCGCAAAGGTCCGGCATTCCTGATGCTGAAAAATTTCTTCGTCATCAAACGCTACAACAACTCCGACCGCTATGCCGCGGCGGTGGGTATCCTCGCCGACCAGATCGGCGGCGCCCCCCCGCTCAGCAAAGACTGGAAGCGTCCTTTCACCAAGCTGGATCGCGATGAAATCATTGAGCTGCAAACTAAGCTCAAGGAAAAAGGCTTCTACGAGGGCGAGATCGATGGCAAGGCCGGCGGCGGTACGCGCAAAGCCATTCTCAAGTTTGAAGAGAGTGCCGGCGTTGATCTGCAGGGCTTCCCCAGTAAAGAGGTTCTGGAGCTGATCCGTAAGAACTGACACCTGCTTTTACGAACAAACGGTGCCCAAGTAGTCAGCTATTGACTGACATGGCACCGTTTTTTTATTTGTGCGTCAATAACTGCGGGGCGCCAAGCGGCCCTCAAAGTGAAACCTACCCCATAGCGTTTGGCTTGCTTTGGACTTGCCGCAAGGGCTGATAGACTCAGCAAAGGTTCGGACGCACCGTGGTCCGGTGGTTGTACCGGAAGCGCTTCCGAAAATAAGTCCGAGCTTGATGAAATCCGATTTTGTAAAAATGGCGCTGATCTTGGGCCTGCTCAGCTGTGTGGGCCCTTTCGCCATTGATATGTATCTCCCTGCCATGCCGGCGATGGCGGAAGACTTTGGTGTCTCCGCGACCAAGTCCCAGTACACGCTGGTGTCCTTTTTTATCGCTTTTGGTGTATGCCAGCTCTTCTACGGCCCCGCGGCGGATATGTTTGGCCGCAAACCCCCACTGTACTTCGGTCTGGCGATATTTCTTCTCGCATCCGTTGGCTGTGCGCTGTCCCCCACAATCGAATGGCTGATCGCCATGCGCTTTATCCAGGGCGTCGGCGCGGCGTCGGTGATGTCGATTCCACGTGCGATTATCCGCGACCGTTATACCGGTACCGACGCTACACGTTTGATGGCCTTGGTGATGCTGGTGATATCAATCTCACCGATGCTGGCGCCGCTTGTGGGCAGCTTGCTGATGAATCCATTTGGGTGGCCGATTGTTTTCTATGCGGTGGCCGCGGCAACCGTGGTGAGTCTTCTGTTGATCCGCTTTGCCTTACCCGAAACTCTGCCGGTAGCGGAGCGGGTACCTGTGAAAATTTCTGCGATGTTCGCTGCGTTCAAAGTTTTGTTCCGCGATCCGATCTTTATGGGAATGACGCTGATTGGCGGCATGGGCACCGCCAGCTTTTTCTCATTCCTCGCGATTGCCGCCTTTCTCTATACGGAGTACTACGGTCTTACCCCTACACAATTCAGTCTGGCCTTTGCCTTGAATGCCCTTGGATTTTTTACCTCAAGTCAGTTCGCAGCAAGCCTCGGCGAGCGCTTCGGTGGCATCGCCGTGGTGAAGTGGGCGGTAAATGGGTTCGCACTCGCCTCCATTGTCCATCTCCTGCTGAATATCGCCGGTGTGGACAATTTTGTCGTCCTGGTGGCATTGTTGCTCTTATCGAATGCCTTTCTCGGCTTGATTGTGCCAACAACCATGGTGCTGTCTCTGGATGAGCATGGGCCAATCGCCGGCACCGCAGCGGCTCTGGGCGGAACTCTGCAGATGGTATTGGGAGCAATTGCCATTGTTATTGTCAGTGCGGTATTTGACGGATCACCGTTCACGTTGGTGGCATCCATTGCCGTATGCGGTATTTTTTCAGTGATTCTATTTTGGTTGACTCTACATCGGCCCGAGCCTTCCCTCGGTTCCTAATCGGTCTGAATTTCCCGCTTTTACAATAAGATATTTTTTATTCTTTATTGGGTTCTGTTGGTGTTGCTAATGTAGATTGACCTACATCTGCTCAATAGTATTAATTAGTATTGGTCAAATCACTAAATTTCTTTTTAAGAAAATGATAGTCTCGAAGATATAAAACTTCGGTTATTTGAATGTGAGTATTGAAAATAGACTTATTGATGTGGTCGCGGCCGTTGTGGAAATTTCTGGCCGTTACTTAGTTTGTAAGAGGCCCATGAATAAGCATCATGGGGGGCTTTGGGAGTTTCCTGGTGGGAAAGTTGAGTTTGGAGAAAGTTTTTCGGAAGCTCTCGAGCGAGAGTTGAGAGAAGAGTTGGAATTAGAAGTGGTATCGATTGGTAAAACTATTTTTTCTTCCAGCGAAGTTGGATCGAGATTTCGTATTAACTTTATTGGAGTGTCGGTTAGCGGAAAACCAGTGCTTAACGAGCATGAAGACTATAGTTTTTGCTCTTTGTCTACCTTGAAAGATTTACCTCTTGCTCCGGTAGATCATGAATTCGTTTTACATTTGGAGGTCAGTCAGTGATCGTACCTTACGTAGTAGGTGAAGAGTATAACCGTCGCGGGGATCTTCATGACAAGTTTGGAGGGAATAGACAGGGCGGAATGTGTAAGTGTGCGGATCACCCAGTTATGTTCCTTTTCACAGGAGATAGCGGAGAGCAGCATGGTTATACTGATGGCTTCACCGAGGATGGTAAATTCTTGTATTCGGGTGAGGGACAAGTCGGCGATATGACTTTTACCAGAGGGAACCTTGCGCTTAGAGATCACATAAAAGACGAACGACATGTTCTACTTTTTATGCAAACGAGGAAGGGGTTCTGTCAGTTTCTATAGATCATCAAATAGTTGTGAGACGCGATCGAGAGGGAAATGATCGAAAGGCTATATTATTTGAGCTTGCTTTCGAGCCGCTTGGAGTAGCGCGACAGTTACTGTCCACGCGGTTCGAAGATGATTCTTTGGCTACACTTCCTAAATCATTAAGTATCGAACAGCTTCGTGAGCTAGCTGTTTCTGGTGGAACTAGTACGCGGCCTACTAGAACCATAAAGGCTCGCCAGTATTATCGTAGCGAAGCTGTAAGAAGATATGCGCTGAGACGGGCGCAAGGTATTTGTGAATGTTGCGACTCTCCTGCTCCTTTTTTTACTAAGAAGCATGAGCCATATTTAGAGGTGCATCATCTTAATCGAGTATCTGATGGGGGCGCGGATACGCCGGAGGGCGTCGCCGCAATCTGCCCGACCTGCCATAGGAATATTCATGCTGGTATTTCAGGCAGTGAGGTCAATAGCCGGTTAAAAAAGATTATTTCTGAGAAGGAAGAGAGTCTGTCGCCAGCGTAGCTCAAACCTTCCTGGTTGGTATTGGTGAAAAGTGGTGTCCTAGACGAGCGCGGCAAGCGATGGTTTGCGAAATGGTAGCTGCTGGAAGTAAAAAGGGGCCGACTCTTGCGAGTCGGCCCCTTTTTGAAAGATGGTGCCCAGGAGAAGACTTGAACTTCCACGACCTTGCGGTCACTAGCACCTGAAGCTAGCGCGTCTACCAATTCCGCCACCTGGGCAAACAGCGCTATGCGCCGTTGAGGCTGCGCACTATAGCCGTTTTTGGCGGCGTGTCAATTGTCAGGTGTGACCGGTGAATCCTGTGATGTCTACCTGACGGCAGAGTTTGTTGTATTTTCTTGTAGTTAAATTACAAGAATTTGGTCTGCGGCATCAAAATCTGGGGAGAAGTATGGGAGAATGCATTCCAGAAAGTAATCCGTCAGGGGGAGATATTCCATGGATCAAGATCAAAATGCACCGTTGCGGGAAGATGTTCGCCTTCTCGGCGAAGAGCTGGGAACCGTATTGCGCGGCCAGGCTGGCGAAGCATTGTTCGATACCGTGGAGACCATTCGCCAGGTCGCGGTGGAGAGCCGCAGCCATGGGGAGATGCCTGTAGGTAAATTACGAGAGCTGCTGGATCCATTGGATGATGAGACCCTGCTGGAAGTGGCTCGCGCCTTTAGCCAGTTCCTGAACCTCGCCAATATTGCCGAGTTGCGCCACCGCGAACGCCTGCGTCGCCAGCACGAGCGCTTCCCCGGTGATCCGGATACCGACCGCGGCCTGCGTCAGGTGTTGGAGGAACTGAAGAAGTCGAATGTCGCCCCCGAGCAGGTGCGCCAGGTGCTGTCTGACCTGTCTGTGGAGCTGGTGCTGACCGCACACCCCACCGAGGTGACGCGCCGCACCCTGATTCGCAAATACGACCAGATGGCCGATCTGTTGACCGGCCTCGACCGCCCGGATTGCACGCCGGAAGAGGCCGAGCGCCTGCGTCGCCTGTTGCGCGAGCAGATGTTGTCTGCCTGGTGCACCGATGAAATCCGCCGTGAGCGCCCGACGCCGGTCGATGAGGCCAAGTGGGGCTTTGCCACCATCGAGCAGTCCCTGTGGCAGGCAGTCCCCCAGGGGATGCGCGAAATTGAAGACGAGCTGGCGCTCGCCGGTATCGAGCCACTGCCCGCAGATTGGGTTCCCATTCGCTTTGCATCCTGGATGGGGGGTGACCGAGACGGTAACCCTAATGTCACCGCCAAGGTTACCCGCCGGGTCTTGAACCTGGCACGCTGGATGGCGGCTGATTTGTACCTGCGCGATGTGGAAAACCTGCTCGCAGACCTCTCCATGCACCGCGCCAGTGAAGAGCTGCTGGCGCACACCGGACCGAGCCACGAGCCTTACCGGCTGTTGTTGCGTGCGGTGCGAGATCGCCTGCGCAATACCCGTGAATTGATGGAGGCGCGGGTGAACGACGCGGCGGAGCCGCAGGGCGAGGTGTATACCTCAAGCAGCGAGCTGTATGAGCCTTTAAGCCTGATCGATCGCTCGCTGCGTGAAGTGGGGCTGGCGGCCATCGCCGATGGGCAGCTGAAAGATACGCTGCGTCGCCTCAACGGTTTTGGCATCACCCTGTTGAAGCTGGATATTCGCCAGGAGTCCACCCGTCACGCCATGGCGATTGATGCCATTACCCGCTTCCTTGATCTCGGCAGTTATGCCGAGTGGGGCGAGAAGGTAAAGCAGAAGTTCCTGCTGGAGGAATTGGAGAGTCGCCGCCCGCTGATCAACGGCGCCTTCTACCAGAGCGAGTTCTGTACCGACGAAGTGCGCGAGGTGCTCGATACCTGCAAGGTAATTGCGGAGCAGGGTTCGGAGGGCCTCGGTGCCTACGTCATTTCCATGGCTCGCACCTCATCCGATGTGCTCGCGGTTATGCTGTTGCAAAAAATAGCCGGCGTGCGTGCGCCCATGCGTGTGGTGCCGCTGTTCGAGACGCTGGACGACTTGAACAATGCGTTCGACACCATGCATGCGCTGTTGGAAATCCCTTTCTACCGCGAGCGGGTTAAGGCGGGCCAGGAAGTGATGATCGGCTATTCCGATTCCGCCAAGGATGCGGGCTTCCTCGGTGCGGCCTGGGCGCAGTTCCGCGCGCAGGAAGCACTCACCCGTATATTCAGGGAGCACGGGATTCCACTGACCCTGTTCCACGGTCGCGGCGGCTCCATCTCCCGCGGTGGCTCTCCGACCCGCATGGCGCTGATGTCGCAGCCGCCGGGCTCTGTTGCCGGGCGCATTCGCGTGACCGAGCAGGGGGAAATGATTCGCTTCAAATACGGGCGCCCATCGGTTGCCGCCTACAACCTGGAGCAATATATCGCGGCAACTTTGGAGGCGACGCTGCTGCCGCCGGCAGAGCCGCGCCCGGAATGGCGTGCGGAGATGGATCGATTGACTCAGGCCTCGGTGGGGGCGTATCGCGAGGTGGTGCGCGACGATCCGGCACTGGTGTCTTATCTGCGCACCGTCACTCCAGAAACCGAGCTCAGCCGCCTGGCGCTGGGCAGTCGCCCGGCGCGCCGCAAGCCCGGGGGTGGGGTGGAGACCCTGCGCGCAATTCCGTGGGTATTTGCCTGGACTCAGATGCGCCTGATGCTGCCGGCCTGGCTGGGTACTGGCGCGGCACTGGAAACCGGCCTGGAAAATGCGCCGGATACCTTGCGTACCATGAGCGAGCAGTGGCCCTTCTTCCAGACCGTGGTGGATATGCTGGAAATGGTACTGGCCAAGTCCGACACCCGCGTGGCCCTGTGGTACGAAGAGCGCCTAACCGACGACCCGGAGCTGCAGCGTCTCGGCGTCGAGCTGCGCAGCCGTCTGGCGCGCACCGTCGTGGCTCTGAGTGAATTAACTGGTCGCGAAAGTCTGCTGGATAACAACCCGGTGATGCGCTGGTCCATCCGCGTGCGCGACCCTTATACCGACCCGCTGCACCTGCTGCAGGCAGAATTGATGGCGCGTCTGCGCACCCGTGAGGAAGACCCGGTGTTGGAAAGCGCACTGATGGTGACGATTGCGGGTATTGCGGCAGGTATGCGTAATACCGGTTAATTGTGTGGCTGTTGTGGAGTTGCTGCCGCTAGCGGCAACTCCACTGGTCTTCGAGTCGACAGTGATGTGATTTCGAAGTGGTGGAAAACAAAAAGGGGCCAACTCTTGCGAGTTGGCCCCTTTTTTAAAGATGGTGCCCAGGAGAAGACTTGAACTTCCACGACCTTGCGGTCACTAGCACCTGAAGCTAGCGCGTCTACCAATTCCGCCACCTGGGCAATTCAACGGTGTGCTCCGTTGAGGACGCGCACTATAGTGATTTGCCCTGGGGGTGTCAACGCTTTTTGCGGCGCGGTTTGTGCCCTTTTTTGTCCACTCAGTCTCTCTCTGGACACACATCCGGATGGATATTCCAAATCAACGGGGGAATTGGTTCGCAAATCGCTTATAATCGCGGCAATGTGCAACGATTTCAGTGGCCCTGTGCCGCTTTCGGCATTCGCCACTCCAAATGCTCACCTTGGATTCTTGCCCGTGAACCTCATGCCTGGGAGTAAATCCCCGGCAGGCCTCCACCGAGACCTGGCAGTTGCACCCACTTACCTTCCTGCGCCGGACGATTCCGGGGCCGCGCAGAGCGCGTGCTTAAACGCAGAACATTGGAAGCAGATTTGAATCAAGACAAAACCAACCCCTCTGCCATCTCGGATGATCCTCATGCCGAGCGCGAGGCGGAGAAATACGAAAAACCCGTTCCCAGCCGCGAGTTTCTGCTCGATGTGCTGGAGCAGCAGCCGGGCCCGGTAGCCTGGGAAACGGTCGCGGACCTGCTCTCGATCGACGATGAAGATCGCCGCGAGGGTGTGCGCCGCCGTTTGATCGCCATGAGCCGCGACGGACAGATCGCCAGCAACCGCGCTGGGGACTTCGGTGTGCTCGATAAAATGAGCCTGGTGCGCGGTCGCGTAATCGGTCACCGCGACGGCTTCGGCTTTGTCTCTGCGGGCGACGGCAGCGACGACCTGTTCCTGTCCCATCGCCAGATGCGCAAGGTATTTGATGGCGACGAAGTCCTGGCGCGGGAAACCCCCGGAGGTTTCCGTGGCAAGCGCGAAGGCGCGGTGGTGCGGGTAATCAAGCACAACACCCAGCAGCTGGCCGGGCGCCTGTACCGCGAAGACGGCGTTTGCTTTGTGCGCCCGGATAACCCGCGCATGACCCTCGACGTGCTGGTGGCAGAAGGCAAGTGTGCCGATGCACAAAGTGGCCAGTATGTGGTGGTGAATATCACCACCCAGCCGGGCCGCAATAATTTGCCGCAGGGTGAGGTTGCTGAAATCCTTGGCGACCACCTTGCCCCGGGGATGGAAATCGACGTCGCCATCCGTAACTACGGTATTCCCCATAGCTGGCCCGCCGCGGTGCTGACGCAAACCGACACCATCGCCGACGAGGTGCTGGAAGAAGACAAGGCGGCGCGTATCGATCTGCGCCAGCTGCCGCTGGTCACCATCGACGGTGAAGACGCGCGGGATTTTGACGATGCGGTCTACTGTGAAGTGCTGCCAGATGGTAATTGGAAACTGCTGGTCGCCATCGCCGATGTTTCCCATTATGTGCAGGTAAATACTGCGCTGGATCAGGAAGCCCATCAGCGCGGCAACTCGGTGTATTTCCCCGACTTTGTTGTGCCGATGCTGCCGGAGAAGCTCTCCAACGGTTTGTGCTCGCTGAACCCGCATGTCGATCGCCTGTGTATGGTGTGTGAAATGCACATCGATCCGTCCGGCAACATCCTCAACTTCCAGTTCTTCGAAGGCCTGATGCGCAGCCACGCGCGCTTTACCTATACCCAGGTTGGGGAAATGGTTGAGGAGCGGGATAACCGCGACAGTGGTATTCGCAAGCAGTTTGCCGCACTCACGCCACACATCGACAACCTGCACGACCTTTACGGTGCGCTGCGCGGTGCACGCGATCGCCGTGGTGCCATCGATTTCGAAACCACAGAAACGCGGATCATGTTCGACGCAGCGCGCAAGATTGAGCGCATCGTGCCGGTGCAGCGCAACGACGCGCACAAGATGATCGAAGAGTGCATGCTTGCCGCCAATGTGTGTGCCGCTGAGCTGATGGAGCTGGCGGAGTTGCCAGCGCTGTACCGCGTGCACGACATTCCCAAACAGGAGCGGCTGGAAAACCTGCGCGAGTACCTGGGCGAGCTGGGCTTGCGTCTTGAAGGAGGGAGCGAACCCCAGCCCAGCCACTATCAGGAACTGCTTTCCCAGGCAGATGGTCGCCCGGATTTCCACATTATCCAGACCATGTTGCTGCGCTCGATGAACCAGGCGGTTTATCAGCCAGAGAATCGCGGTCACTTCGGGCTCGATTATCGCGCTTACGCACATTTCACCTCGCCGATTCGTCGTTACCCGGATTTGCTGCTGCACCGCGGGCTGCGCTGGCTGATTCGCAATGGCAGCGCCAATCCGGCGGCAGTGGCCAAGAAGGTGCGCCAGGCACCGGGCGCCCAGGTAATGGAGCGCGCCCAGATTTTGCCGTACACCGCCGTGGCCATGGTGGAGTTGGGTGAGCACTGCTCGATGACCGAACGCCGCGCCGACGACGCAACCCGCGACGTGGTCAGCTGGCTCAAGTGTGAATATTTACAGGATCATGTGGGTGAGGTGTATCGCGGCGTAATCAGCGCGGTAACCGGCTTTGGCTTGTTTGTGGAGCTGGAAGACCTGTATGTGGAAGGTCTGATCCATGTCACCGCACTGCCAAAGGACTACTACCACTTCGAACAAGCGCAACAGCGCCTTGTCGGTGAGCGCAGCGGTACCCGTTTCCACCTGGGTGACGGGGTCACGGTGCAGGTGGCGCGGGTGGATCTTGAGGAACGCAAGGTCGATTTCACATTTGTCGAATTGCATCCGCGTCCCAGCTACCAGACGCCCAAGTATCGCAAGCCTAAAGCCGATAAAAAGGCCGATAAGAAGGCGGACAAAAAGTCCGACAAAAAATCCCGCAAGCAAGATGACAGTAAGGTTGATAAGCAGTCCGTGAAGTACAGTGTTACCGATGAGCCGACATCGGCGCCAGATGCGAAAAGCAAGGCGAAGAAAGCGGTGAAAAAGTCCCGTTCCGGAGAGGAGTCCACCCAGGTCAGTGGCCGCGCGATGGAAATGGCCGTTGAGTTTCAGGCCGAGCGCCAACGTCGTGGCAAACACGACTTTAGCAAAGAGGCGGAAAAGGCGAGCCCCTGGGGCGGTGGGCTGAAATCCAAGCGTACCGAAAGCGTTGAGGATGAGCCGCGCCCGATTCGCAAGCGCAAGGTTGGCAGCGATGACGCCGAGGTGGTGCCGCCATCAAAAGAAATCGTTTCCGAAACGGATACCAGTGAAGAGGCTGCACCGAAGAAGCGTCGCCCGAAGAAAACGCCACCTCGTAAAGGTGGCAAGCGTCCGGCGGTAGCCGCGCGCAAAGCTGCGCAGAAGGCGGAAAAGGCCGAGTCAGCACAGCGTGCAGCCAAGAAAGCAGCGAAAAAGAAACTGAAGAAAAAACTGGCGAAGAAATCAGGCGGGAAGAAATAAATCGTGGCTCAGCAATTGGTTTATGGCCTGCACGCGGTGCAGGCCCTGTTAAAAAGCTCGCCCCAGCAGGTGCAGGAGCTACTGCTGTTGCGCGGTCGCCGCGATCAAAAACTGCAGAAAATCATTCGCCAGGCGGAACAGAACGAAATCGTAATTCGCTTCGTGGATCGCCGTGCGCTGGATGAAAAAGTTGCCGATGAAGGTAATCACCAGGGCGCGGTGGCCATCTGTGTGGGTGATACCAAGATTTACGATGAGCAGTTCCTGAAGTCTCTGCTGAAAGACCTGGACACCAATGGCGAAGCGCCTTTCCTGTTGATACTCGATGGGGTTACCGACCCGCACAACCTGGGCGCCTGCCTGCGCTCCGCGGATGCGGCCGGCGTGCACGCAGTGATTGCGCCCAAGGATAAAGCTGCGGGACTCACGCCAACTGCGCGCAAGGTGGCCTGTGGTGCCGCCGAGGTATTGCCGTTTATTACTGTGACCAACCTGGCACGCACCCTGCAAATGCTGCAGCAGGCGGGAGTGTGGATCTACGGCGCCGCCGGTGAGGCGGAGCAGGACGTATACCAGTCTTCCCTGACTGGGCCGCTGGCGCTGGTGATGGGTGCTGAAGGCCCAGGTTTGCGTCGTTTGACGCGGGAAAACTGCGATCACCTGATCAAAATCCCCATGGCGGGTGAGGTCAGCAGCCTGAACGTTTCCGTTGCCACAGGTGTTTGCCTGTTTGAGGCCGTTCGGCAGCGTCGGGCCAATTAAGGTTGTCACCGACGTTTTCATTGGCGGGGAGGTTATTGCTTTGGTCTCCTCGCTATTCCCTGCTTCTGATCACTTCTGATGCGTACTCTCGCGCCTGCGGGCAGTAACCTGTCGCTTCTTCGCGCTTCGTCCTGAGGTTTTGAGACCTGCTTTGCGCAGTTTTTCCACTCCTTTCGCCAATAGCCTGCTTTAATTTCCTTGTATTTCCGCTCCATTGATTGCTTTTGATGACGCGAGGTAAAGGATTATGTCAGCAAAACAAGCACGCCGTTTTTTTCAATACATCCCTTCTGTATTTACACGTCATGTCGTTTCTGCCGGTTTGGCTGGCTTGGCTATAGCCGCTCTGTCTGTGCCTAATTTTGCCGTTGCCCAGCAAGAGGTGGCTGTGCCGGATGACGGTCCGGCACTCGATGCGCAGACTGACGTGGTCGACCCGGATGTGACCCTGCAGGTGGTCGAAGATGCGCAAAGCGTCGAAGACCTGCTCAACAGCATTGAATTGCCAGAGGAGGTGCGAGAGCTCGCGGAGCAGCGGCTCGCTGCGGCGCTTGCAGCGCTCAAGGCTGCGCGTGAGGCGTCTCCATCCAGTTCGGACGAGATGCCCAGTGACGTTGCCGAGCGCAGGGAAGCCATGCTGGCCGAGATGGCCGAACGACGCGGTGAGATGATGGCAAACGCGCAGAATGCCGCGCTCGCCGCAAATGAACAGGCGCAGCAGGCGGTGGAGTCAGCCCGTGAGGCGGTCGAGGAAGCATTGAAAAATGGCCTCACCAGCGATGAGATGCAGGGCATGATCGAGCAGATGGTGCAGGACATTCTCGGCAGTCTGCCCGCCGGCGCGGGTGTAGACATGAGTGAAGTGGATGCACTGCTGGAATCCTTGCGCGGGGATGTGGCGACTGAGCCGGTTGATGTGAGCGACGCTACCGGCAGCTGAGCCTCTTATTCCTTCGAACAAAACCCCGCAGGCTCACGAGGCAAGGAATGCGCGAGTTTATTAAGTTGTTTGTGCTGATCACCATGTTGGTGCTGGTGTCGGTGTTTGGTCCCGCGCGGCTGGCCGCGGCGGAGTTATCCAGTGCTGCAGGCGCGTTTAAACGTGGTGATTATCCTCGTGCGCTGGCCCTGTTCCAGCAAATGGAGCAGGCCGGCGATAAAAGTGCACGGCTGAAGTTCAATCTCGGTGTCACCCTCTACAAATTGGGGCGCTACGCTGAGGCCTCCGAATATTTTTGGTTATTGATCTCTGAGCCAAAGTGGCGTGATCTGGCGGAATATAACCTTGGCCTGCTGGCGGGCAGGCAGGGCGATCCAGCGCTTGCTGCGCGCTACTTTCGCCGGGTGAGTGAACACGCGGATTCGCCCAAGCTGCAACGTCTTGCTGCGCTGCAGTTGGGAGCTGGCGTGGAGCGTGCATCAGCGCCGCGTCCCTGGCTTGCCATGGCCAGTGTTAACGGCGGCTTCGACAACAACCCGTACGCGGTGAAGGCCGAATTGCTGGGTGAAGATGCGGTCGGGGATGACAATTTTCTCGAGCTGTTTGCCTGGGGGCAGTACCGCCTTGCCGGCAGCGACATCGACGGCTGGCGACTGCAGGGCTACGGTTTTACCCGGCGCTACAGTGAGCTGGACAGTTTGAGCCTGGGAAGTCTCAGCGCTTCGCTGATTCGCGACAGACGCTGGCGAGGGTGGCAACTGGAGACCGGGGGAGGTGCCGAGCAGGTTTCCCTCGGCGGTGAGCAGGTGAGCCGGCAGTTGCAGCTGACCGCGCGGGCCGCGCGAGCGTTCGGCGCAGTACGGGTGCAGCTGTCTTATATCCCCGCCTACTACTCGGGTGGCGAGAGTTACCGCTATCTCGATGGCTGGCGGCAGCGCTTCTCGGCGCGTGCGCGCCGCAATACGTTCGGCGCGGACCTCGGTATCTACTACCTGTATGACACCAATGATCGCGAGGATTTGCAGCAGGCCGCGGGAGATTATTATAGCTACTCACCCGCGCGCCATGCTTTCGGCAGCGATGCGCGCTGGCGCTTTCTCAGCCGCTGGGAGCTGCGTGGTGGGCTGGAGTATCGCTACAGTGTGTACAACGGAACCAATCGGGTCAGTGACAGCAGCGGTGAGTCGCTCGAATATGAGCGCGAGTCGGATCGGGTGAAATCCTGGGTGTCGACCCGCTACCGGCTGACGCCGCGCTTGACTCTCGATGGCAAGCTTCTGCACATTGATAATCGGGAGAACCGCGAAATCTACGATTACGACAAGACGGAGCTAAGCTTTGGCGTTAGTTACGTGTTCTGAGGGGGAGCAATAAGGGGTAAAAAATGAAGGGGCACAAGTGCCCCCCTACGGTGTTATCCCGCTTGTTATTCTTCGGTCCTTGCACGTTATTGTTATTGTTTAGAATTATTTTCGCGACCTATGCCTGTATGACGTCTGGCGCGCCAACCCCCTCAATCCCTCGTTTAATTATTTTGTTCAATTATTTCTGCAATCGGCCTTGGGCTCTTGATCTCGCTCAGGGTCGGCTGCCGCTATGGATGTGACTGCCCGGACGAGCTGCTGGATGTAGGCGGCTCTCTGAGCCCGTGCACTGGTTGGCGGCAGCGCGCATAAGATACACGTCACGGCGTAAGTGGGTGCTTACAGACTGGTGTGTTTCTATTTGCGGCGGTCAACCCATTGTTCAACTTGCAACCACTCCGACAGAGGCATAGAATACGCCGCCCGCAATAGCCCCATCCCGGGAGCTGTTGCGTACTCCTTGCCTCACTGGGCGGTTGCTGCACTTTCTACTTATTAGACAGGGCAGCGGCAAGCCGGGAGGCTGTGTTAACCCGTAAGGAGCGAAAATGCGTCATTACGAAATTGTATTCCTGGTTCACCCGGACCAGAGCGAGCAGGTCGCCGGCATGGTCGAGCGTTACACTGCGACCATCAAAGAAAGCGGTGGCGACGTTCACCGTCTGGAAGACTGGGGCCGCCGCCGTCTGGCTTACCCGATCAACAAGATCCACAAGGCTCACTACATTCTGATGAATGTTGAGTGTACTGAAGAAGCGCTGGCCGAACTGACCACCAACTTCAAGTACAACGACGCCGTGCTGCGCAACCTGGTGATCCGCGAAGATGAAGCGATCACCGAAGAAAGCCCGATCATGAAGGCTGAGAAAGAGTCCCGCGAGCGCAAAGCTGCGCGCGCAGAACGCTCTGAGCGTCGCGAACGCGCCGAACGTGAAGAATCTTCTTCCGAAGGCGCCGAGGAAGCTAAGTCTTCCGACACCACTGAAGACGAAGAGTAAGGGGATAGTCAGATGGCACGTTTTTTCCGTCGTCGTAAGTTCTGCCGTTTCACCGCTGAAGGCGTAAAGCGTATCGACTACAAAGATCTCGATACCCTGAAAGCCTACGTTTCTGAAACTGGCAAAATCGTACCGAGCCGTATCACTGGCACCAAAGCCAAGTATCAGCGTCAGCTGGCCACCGCGGTCAAGCGCGCGCGTTACATTGCGCTGCTGCCGTACACGGACAGCCACGAAGCCTAAGCATCGCTTTGCTTCGTATTGATTGTTATAGAGAAGCTATCTAGTGCGCGCTATCGCTGAATTTGCCATGCGATCGCGCGTGCGCGCGGTGATCCTCACCATGGTGGGAATCCCGCTGATCAGCCCCGCAGTGCTTGCACTGGTGGGGTTACGCCGCGGCAGTGGCGACGGCCTGTTTGTGCTGGTCTGGGGTCTACTGCCAATTGTTGCCGCAGCCGGCGCGGGCTATATGTCCCCGCTGATGGCTGGCATGGCGATCACGCACTTTGTGGCGGTGTTGGCGAGTGCCCTGGTCCTGCGCGAAACCCGCGCCTGGAGTTGGACACTGGTGACGCTGACCGCAGTGACCGCCGCGGGCATCCTAGTGACCTCGCAGGTGACTGGCGGTGTACTGGGCAACCTGCTCGAGGCGGTCAATGAGGCCGCGGGCGGTGCCAGCACACCGGAAGCGCAGCAGCTGGGTAAGGCATTTACCAGCGAAGCGCAGGCTACCGGTTACCTGGCCTGGGTCTCGGTAATCAGCGCCATGTTGGCACTGTTGCTGGGGCGCTGGTGGCAGGCCCTGTTGTACAACCCCGGTGGTTTGCAGCAGGAAATGCACAACCTGCGTATGCCGTTGCCGCTCGCAGCTGCCGGCATGCTGTTGTGGATTTACTGCCTGGTCAGTGAACACTTTGTGTTCTGGGGTGCGGTTGCCGCTTTCCCGATCATGGTGGCAGGTATCTGCCTGATCCACTGGCTGGTAGCCCAGAGGGGCTGGGGACGCGGTCCGCTGGTTGCCCTGTATGTGATGCTGGTAATTGCGGCACTGCCGCTGGCTGGTTTCCTGTGCGGACTGGCACTGATCGATAGCTGGATTGATATTCGCGCACGCGCCAGCGACAAACGCTGAGCGGCGCACAAGAACTGAAACTGAGGGTTCCGAGATGGAAGTTATTCTGCTCGACAAAGTAGGCAAACTGGGCAACGTGGGCGACCGCGTTGAAGTAAAAGCCGGTTACGGCCGCAACTTCCTGCTGCCTACCGGTAAAGCCGTACTGGCCAACGCAGCAAACGTTGCTGAGTTCGAAGCCAAGCGCGCTGAGCTGGAAGCAGCTGCCGCTGCAAAAGTAAGCGAAGCTGAAGGCCGCGCTGCCCAGCTGGTTGAATTGGTTGTTACCATCGCTGCTAACGCTGGCGACGAAGGCAAGCTGTTCGGCTCCATCGGCACTCGCGATATCGCGGAAGCGATCACCGCTGCCGGTGTTGCAGTAAGCAAAGCTGAAGTGAAGCTGCCGGAAGGCGCTCTGCGTGAACTGGGCGAGTACGACGTAGACGTACAGCTGCACGCCGACGTAATCAGCAGCGTGAAGGTTGTTGTAGAAGCCGAATAAGCTTCTGCAGTTACCGAATCGCCACAGCGAGGCCTGTGGAGAATGGAATTGCCCGTTCTCCGTCTAGCCGCGCTACAATCAGGCGCTGGATTCTCCCTGCCGGTTTTCTACCGGTGTCGGAGGGTGCAGCGCCTGACTTGTTTGTGAGCCAGGCAAATGGTTCCCGCCCCCGGTGCACCTGGCCTGTGAGTCAGCGGCGGGGTAGGCCTGGAACCAATGACCGCAACGACCGGTAGTAACACATAGCAGCGAACATGAACGAATACGCTCCGCAAGAAGAGGCTCAGGAAGCCACCGCCAGCTCCCCGCTGCCGCACTCGGTCGAGGCCGAGCAGTCGGTGCTGGGTGGTCTGATGCTCGACGCCAGCCGCCTGGATGCGGTGGCAGAGCAGTTGAGCGCAGAAGATTTCTTCGTCGCCAATCACCGGATTATTTTCGGCGTCATGCTCGAGTTGTCCGGCGGCGAGCAGCCGCTGGATATCGTTACCCTCGCGGAAGGCCTCGCCAGTCGCGACCTGCTGGCTGATATTGGCGGCCCGGCGTACCTGGCTGAACTCGCGGAAAACACCCCGTCTGCCGCCAACATCGTCGCCTACGCGAAAATCGTGCGCGAGCGCTCCATGTTGCGCCAGTTGATCGCCGCCGCCGGCGAAATCAGCCGTACCAGTTTCAACCCCGGCGGGCTCGGCTCCGTCGACTTGCTGCAGATGGCCGAGCGCCGCGTGGCAGAGATTGCCGAAGGTCGCGCCAAAGAGGGCGGCTTTGTCGGTGTCGACTCGCTGCTGAAGAAAACCGTCGAGCGCATTGACGAACTGTTCAAATCCGAGGGCGACCTCACCGGCCTCAGCACCGGCCTCACCGAGCTCGATGAGCGCACTTCCGGCTGGCAGCCCGGTGAACTCATTATCCTCGCTGCCCGTCCTTCCATGGGTAAGACCGCACTGGCGCTGAACTTCGTCGAAGCCGCCATGCTCAGCCAGGAGAAGCCGACTCTGGTCTTCAGTATGGAGATGCCGTCGGACAGCCTGGTCATGCGTATGCTGTCTTCCATTGGCAAGATCGACCAGGGGCGTATCCGTAACGGTAAGTTGCAGGAGGAGGATTGGCCCAAGCTCTCCAGTGCTGTGCAGAAGATGAAGGGCAAGGGGCTCTATATCGACGATACCCCGGGCCTGTCACCGTCAGAGGTGCGTGCGCGTGTGAAGCGCACGGTGCGCGATCACACCAACAAGCTGATGCAGGCGGACCCCAGACTGAGCCGCGAAGATGCGGAACAGCGTGCGCTGCCGGCGATGGTGATGGTGGATTACCTGCAGCTGATGCAGGTGAAGGGCAGCACCGAAGGGCGTACCCAGGAGATCTCGGAAATCTCCCGCTCCTTGAAGGCGCTGGCCAAAGAATACGAATGCCCGGTGATTGCTTTGTCGCAGTTAAACCGGGGGGTGGAACAGCGCCCGAACAAGCGCCCGATGAACTCGGACCTGCGGGAATCCGGTGCGATCGAGCAGGATGCGGATGTGATCCTGTTTATCTACCGGGACGAGTATTACAACGAAGACAGCCCGGATAAGGGGCTGGCGGAGTTGATTATCGGTAAGCAGCGTAACGGTGAGATCGGTACCTGCCGCGCGGCGTTTGTGGGTAAATTCACCCGCTTTGATGATCTGGCGCCTGAGTACTATCAGGAAGAGCACTAGCCCCCGATGTTGAACCGGGTTGAGAAGCTTAGAGATAAGGTGACGATGCCAGGTAAAGGTTTGTGAGACCTTCTAAAACAGGGATGTTTTAGAAGAGCCCCCAGGGATGGGTTCACGGCGTGTCTCACAAACCTTTACCTGGTAGCGTCACCGCCACGGCTCTGGATTTGGAGCTTTGTTATAGCTTGGTGGCGGTCAAGCGCCGGCTGCGGGTTTTCAGGACCGCTGTTAACCCATCCCTGGGCGCTGCGGCGGCGACGTCCATGTCGCCGACGCTCCTGAAAACCCGCAGCCGGCACTTGTCCTTCGATTCGAACTTTGAGCGCTGCTATCTATTTGCGATCAGGGGAAAATCTCAATCGGCGTACCGGTATCCACCATCGCCCAGATCTCGTCCATCTCCGGGTTGGTTACCGCGATACAACCGTCGGTCCAGTTCATGCGGGTCAGGTACTGTTCAATACCTTTCCAGTGCGGTTTCTGGCCGTGGATCATGATGGCGCCACCTGGGCTGCGGCCCATTTTCTTCGCCCGCGCACGGTCCGCCGCATTAGGGTAGGAAACCTGGATAGCGCGATAGTAGGTGCTGTTTTTCTTTTTCCAGTTCAGGGTGTAGCGGCCTTCCGGCGTACGGGAGTCGCCCTCGTACTGCTTGTGCCCAATAGGGTTTTTACCAAATACCACCTTGTAGCTTTTAACAACCCTACCGTTGCGTTTCAGCTGCATCAGGTGCTTGGATTTGTATACGACCACCTCATCTACGGTTTTAATCTTGGCCATAGCCAGGGTGGGGATCATTAACAGGGCAATCAGACTCAGTTTCAGGTATCGCATGGCTCTCGTCGGTAGTAATGGCATTGTTGGTGTCATTCCGGGGCTGAACAATCAGCTTCCGTGCTCTCGCACTTCCACATCCCTGACATTTGCGGGGCGTCTCTGCGGGTTGGCAGAATCGAGCTGCCGGGCGGAGAAATGTGGTTGCGCGGTGCGACTTGGTGACGCAATAGCGTTATGACAGCGCTGTCCCTGACTGTCACCCCAGACCAGGTCCGGGAACTTTTTTAGGCAATTATCCTAACCCGGGCCTCGATTGGCGAAATGGGTTGCATGAATACCGCTCTAAGTGATCAATTTATCAGCAAGTAGATCATGTTTAAAGAGCCGTCAAACAAAAAAACCAAAGAATGAGGAAGAATTTGTGACCGAAACTTTGTTTGTGACTGGAACGAATACAGAGGTCGGTAAAACCTATGCCACCGCGGCATTATTGCATGCGGCGGGCGAGCAGGGCCTGAAAACCGCGGCGGTAAAACCGGTGGCGTCCGGCTGTGCGCAGACCCCGGAAGGCCTGCGCAACAGCGATGCCCTGACCCTGATTGAGGCGATGAACCAGGGCATGCCCTACGAGCAGGTCAACCCGGTGGCGCTGGAACCCGCCATCGCCCCGCATATCGCGGCGATGGAGGCGGGGCGCAGGCTGGATGTTTCCCGTCTTGAGGGCATTTGCCGCGGTGTCATGAGTAGTGGCGCCGATCTGGTGCTGATCGAGGGCGCCGGTGGCTGGCGGGTGCCTTTGGCCCCCCGTCAGTTCCTGTCGGACCTGCCGCGCGCGCTGGAATTGCCGGTTATTCTGGTGGTGAGTGTCGAACTGGGCTGCATCAATCACGCATTGCTGACCGCTGAAGCCATTCGTCGCGACGGCCTGCCGCTAGCGGGCTGGGTGGCAAACTTTGTGCGCGGTCCGCAGGAAGATATGCCCCGCGCCGAGGAAAACCTGATGACCCTGCGGGCAATTTTGCCCGCGCCATGCCTAGGCACCCTGCCGTACGACGAATCTGGCGACTACCGTAATGGCGCCGCCCACCTCGACCTCTCCCCGCTGCTATCTTCTTCCAACTGACCAAATTTGGTTGATTCCCCAGGCCGGACCGTGGGTCCGGCTTGACTTGGGAGGCCCTTCAGCCTAGATTTCAAACATGCGTTTGAAACAAACGATTGATTGACTCTGGCTTGCACATCGTAGAGCCATCTCCAGACACACCAAAAAAATCGATTCTAAGAGGCGACACCATGGCCGATTACAAGGCGCCACTGCGCGAGATGAACTTCCTGCTGCACGAAGTATTCGAGGCAGACAAACTGTGGGCGCGCCTGCCGGCGCTGGCGGAAACCGCGGACCGCGAGACCGCCGACGCCATTCTGGAAGAGATGGGCAAGCTGGCCGCAAACACCCTCGACCCGATCAACCGCAGCGGCGATGAAGAAGGCTGCTCCTGGAACGACGGTGTGGTAACCACGCCGAAAGGTTTCCCCGAAGCCTACGCCACCTTCTGTGAGGGCGGCTGGGGCGCGCTGGTGGGCAACCCCGAATTTGGCGGTATGGGCATGCCCAAGATGCTGGGTGCCCAGGTCGAGGAAATGCTGAACTCATCAAACATCTCTTTCGCCCTGTACCCGGTACTGACCAACGGTGCCTGCCTGGCGATCGATGCCCACGGCAGTCAGGAGCTGAAAGAAAAGTACCTGCCCAACATGTACGCCGGCACCTGGTCCGGTGCCATGGACCTCACCGAGCCGCACGCCGGTACCGACCTCGGCATTATCCGCACCAAGGCGGAACCGCAGGGAGACGGCAGCTACTCCATTACCGGTAGCAAGATCTTTATTACCGGCGGCGACCAGGACCTGTCCGAAAACGTGATTCACCTGGTGCTGGCCAAGCTGCCGGATGCGCCGAAAGGGCCCAAGGGCATCTCCCTGTTCCTGGTGCCCAAGATTCTGGTGAACGAAGACGGCAGCCTGGGCGAGCGCAATGCGGTCAACTGTGGCTCCATCGAACACAAGATGGGCATCAAGGCGTCCTCCACCTGTGCGATGAACTTTGACGGTGCCAAGGGCTGGCTGGTTGGTGAGCTGAACAAGGGCCTCGCCGCCATGTTCACCATGATGAACTACGAGCGCCTGGGTGTCGGTATCCAGGGGCTGGGTGCTTCCGAGCGCTCCTATCAAAATGCGATTGAATACGCCCGCGACCGAGTGCAGAGCCGTTCCCCGTCCGGTGCCAAGCAGCCAGAAAAGGCCGCTGACCCGATCATCGTGCATCCGGACGTACGCCGCATGCTGCTTACGCAGAAAGCCTACATCGGTGGCGCCCGCGCACTGTCTACCTATGTCGCCAAGTGGCTGGACCTGGCCAAGTACGGCGAAGGTGAGGAAAAGCAGCAGGCGGAAGCGATGGTTGCATTGCTCACCCCGGTGGCCAAAGCCTTCTTTACCGACCGCGGCCTCGACTGCACCGTAATTGGCCAGCAGGTATTTGGTGGTCACGGCTATATCCGTGAGTGGGGGCAGGAGCAGCTGGTACGCGATGTGCGCATTACCCAGATCTACGAAGGTACCAACGGTATCCAGGCGCTGGACCTGATCGGCCGTAAGACCGTCGCCAACGGTGGCGCCTTGTTTGAGCTGTTTGCCGCCGACGTACAGCAGTTTATCGATGACAATGCCGGCAACGCCGACCTGGTCGAGTTTATCCAGCCGCTGACCGCTGAGCTGCAGCGTTTGAAAGACGCGACCGCAGCGGTTATCGAGGCCACCAAAACCGACCCGAATGCACCGGGTGCGGCCTCCGTGGACTACCTGGATCTGTTTGGCTATGTGGCTTACGCCTATATGTGGGCCAAGGTCGCCAGCGTTGCCAGCGGCAAAGACGAGGATTTCTACCGTGCCCAGATCAAGACCGCGCGTTTCTACTTCGCGCGCCTGCTGCCGAAGTCCCAAGCCCTGGCCGCCAGTGTCGTGGCCGGCAGCGGTACCCTGATGGACCTGGAAGAAGAGTTGTTCTGATCTTCCGTCCCCGGTTCCAAAAAAGCCCCGCACCCGCGGGGCTTTTTTCATGGCGGCGAATCTCCTACACTCGGGGCATCACAATAAAAATACCGGGTTGCTTATGTCCAAATTTGAGTCCAATCCAGAACAGGATGCGGACCTCTCGGTTCCGCCGAAAAAACTCTCCGACGAAGACCAGGCAAAGGTCGACCGCTATCTGGCCCGCGGCTACAACCGGGTCGAGCGCAAGCCATTCCGTCCACTTCTGTTGCTCGGCATTATTCTGATTGTGTTGACCCTGCTGTCCCTGCTCAGCCTGTTTATCGCGGGCACTAAAGGCGTTGTGTAACGTGGGCATTGTGTAAAGCGGGTGTTGTGCAACAAGCGCCGGATTCGAAATAGGAATTGACTGTCATGGCTGAAGCCGAAGAATTTATCCCGCTGCAATTTGAGCAGCTTGATGATGCGACCAAGGCCGCGCGGGCCAAAGCATTTTATGAGCAGATGAAGCAGCGACGCTCGGTGCGCGATTTTTCCAGTGCGCCGGTGCCGCGCGCGGTGATTGAAGACGCGGTGCGTACCGCTGGCAGTGCACCCAGCGGGGCCAATATGCAGCCCTGGCACTTCTGTGTGGTGGAGTCAGAAACGGTAAAGAAAGAAATTCGTATCGCTGCTGAAGCGGAAGAGCGCGAGTTTTACGAACGACGCGCGTCGGAAGAGTGGCTCGATGCGCTGGCGCCGCTGGGGACCGACGCACACAAGCCGTTCCTGGAAACGGCACCCTACCTGATCGTGATCTTCCTGAAGAAGTTTTCCCAAGGTGAGGCGGGTGAGCAGCTGAAGAATTACTACACCTCGGAGTCGGTGGGCATCGCCACCGGTATGCTGCTGGCAGCATTGCACAACGCCGGTGTCGCCACTTTGACCCATACCCCGAGCCCGATGAAGTTTCTCAACCAGATCCTCGGCCGTCCCAGCGATGAACGCCCCTATATGATTGTGGTGGCAGGACTGCCGGAAGAGGGCGCGGAAGTGCCGGCGATCCAGAAGAAGCCACTCGAGGAAATCGCCGAATTTATCTAGCGCGTCGCTATTGCGCTTCTAGTGCGCCTCCAGTGTGTCTCTAGTGCAACTTAGCGGGCCGGCCCGATGCTTTAGCTGGCTTCTCCCAGTTTCTTGATGAGGCTCCACTCCGTCGCTTTTACCGGCTGAATAGAAAGCCGCCCCTGCTTCACCAGTACCATCTCCTCCAGTGCCGGGTTCTGCTTGATGTCTTTTAGCGGCACCGGTTGGGCAAATGCGCTTTGCCAGCGGATATCCACGCAGTACCAGCGCGGCTGCTCTGCGGTCGCCTTGGGGTCGAAGTATTTGCTCTCCGGGTCGAACTGGGCCGGGTCCGGGTAGGCACCGCGCACCACGCTGGCGGTGCCGACAATCGCCGGGACCTTGCAGGCGCTGTGGTAGAAGAGCACGCCGTCGCCCTCCTGCACCGAGTCGCGCAGGAAGTTGCGCGCCTGGTAGTTGCGGATGCCATCCCAGCGGCCTGTATGACCAGGCTCCCTCTTCAGGTCATCCAGGCTATATTCATCCGGTTCCGACTTAAACAGCCAGTAATTCATCGCTATCCCCCAAATCTGCGCGATTTCTGCGGCAACCTGTCAGATTGCTGCGGTTGGTGGTATTTCGTTCACCGCGTTCCTCATTTAGGCTATTTTCCCAGATTGGCGCAATGCGTGCGCACTTATGGAGAAATATGGGTACTTCTGTTTTTAACTGGCTTTCCGACAAGCTGGCAAGTGAGCGTCACCAGTACTGGGCGCTGCAGTGCAGCGGCTGGGCGGGCTATACGTTGCTGACGTTTATCGGTGGCTTCTTCTGGGTGGAGAACCACCTGCTGTACTGCGGCTACCTTGCCGTGGCCACGGCGTCGGGGATCGCCCTGTCGGAAGGCATGCGCCGCGGTTTCCAGCGTCTGTGGGACAAACCGCCGGCCACGCGTCTGATCGGTTCCCTCGGAGTCATCATCCTGGCGGCGGCACTGTGGGCGGCGATCAAGTTTGGTGGCAACCTGTGGCTGTACGGCAAGGAGAGCGACGAGCACCCGCTGGTGATGTCGGTCTACTGGTTCTCCTACTCGTTCCTGATCTACATGACCTGGACGGCGCTCTACTACGGCATCAAGTACTACCAGACATCCCTGCAGCAGCAGGAGAAGGCGCTGAAGGCGGAGTCCATCGCGCACCAGTCACAGCTCAAGATGCTGCGCTACCAGCTGAACCCGCACTTCCTGTTCAATACCCTGAATGCGATTTCCACCCTGATCCTGGATCAGGATGGCAAGACCGCTAACAGCATGGTGACCCGCCTGTCGCAGTTCCTGCGCCACTCGCTGGATAACGACCCCATGCAGAAGGTAACGCTGGCGAAAGAAGTCGAGGCGCTGATGCTGTATCTCGACATTGAAAAGGTGCGCTTCGCCGACCGCTTGCAGATCAATATCGACCTGGAAGGCGATGCGCCCCGCGCACTAGTGCCGAGCCTGCTGTTGCAACCGATTGTGGAAAACGCGATTAAGTACGGTATTTCCCAGCGTGAATGGGGCGGCGAGATCACCATCAAGGCGCGGGTGTTTGCCGGTGAGCTGCTGGTCGAGGTCAGCGACAATGGCCCGGGCGTGTCCGAGAAAGAACTCTCCGGGCTGGGGCAGGGCGCCGGTGTTGGTATTCGCAATACCTGTGAGCGCTTGCGTGCGCTCTATGGTGACGAGCAGAAGACCCGCTTCTGCAACCGCCCGGAAGGCGGGCTGAGTGTGCATCTGCGCATTCCGTTTGAACAGGAATAACAGGATTATTTGGAGAGGGCGTACTGGTGAGTAGTGATATTCTGAAAGTCATCATAGTGGACGATGAACCCCTGGCTCGGCGCGGTTTGCGCCTGCGTCTGGAGAACCTCGGTGGTATAGAAGTGGTGGCCGAATGCGGCAACGGCCGCGAGGCGCGCGAACAGATCCTGGCGTTAAAGCCGGATGTCGCCTTCCTGGATATTCAGATGCCGGGGGTTAGTGGTCTGGACCTGGTACAGCTGCTTCCGGCGGACGGGATGCCACAGATTGTATTTGTCACGGCGTACGACCAGTACGCGGTAGAGGCGTTCGAAGTGAATGCGGTCGACTACGTGTTGAAGCCCATCGAAGAAGATCGCCTGGCGATGGCGTTGCAGCGGGTGCGGGAGAAGCGCGGTAGCGAAAACCTCGTGGCCCAGCGCGAGCAATTGCTGGAGGCGGTCGCGGACCTGACCCACGAATCGCCGGAAGCGCTGGAAGAAAAACTGGCGGCGGGCGAACTGGGTGGCAGCCGCTACCCGGAAAAAATCGCCATCAAAGATTCCGGAAAAATCTCTCTGGTACCGGCGCGGGATATCGACTGGATCGATGCCGCCGGAGATTACATGTGTGTGCATGCCAACGGCGAAACCCATGTTATGCGCATCACCATGAAGGAGCTGGAGCAGCAGCTGGACCCCAAAGTGTTCCAGCGTATTCACCGCTCAACCATCGTCAACCTGAAACGCGTGCGCGAGATCTGCGCACATATCAACGGTGAGTATCACCTGGTGCTGAACAACGGTGAGCGATTGAAGATGAGCCGCAGCTATAAGAACAAGGTTCAACATTTTATCTAGTTTTCGACAGCGTTTTTTCTAGTGTTATTTGAAAGCGGAGCAGTGTGCTCCGCTTTCTCATTGCACGCTTCAACTTCGTAAACCGATCGTCTTATTTTTTCTCCGGCTCGCCCGCAAAATCCTTCCCTCTATCGCAACCGCGTTGCCTTGCTGCCCTCAGCAGATATTCTCAACCTCAAAAGTATTTTGATAAAAACAATCAAACGTTGATGGGGTCGCGCGCATGTCGCTCACCAATACCGCGCTAAAGAATCCTGCCGCCACGGCGGTCGCCGTGGTGCTTGCCGTGCTGCTGGGCGCGTTTCTCGCCAGCAAACTGCCGGTGCAATTATTTCCCGATATCGAAAACCCGCAGATCACCATCCAGGCTGGGTGGCGAGCGGCTTCGCCTAAGGAAGTAGAGGCGGAAATTGTTGAGCCGATCGAGTCGGTGCTGCAGGGAGTGACCGGGCTGGAGATGATGCAGGTAAACGCCGGTCGCGGTGGCGCCTGGGTGAATCTCGAGTTTGCCATGGGCACGGATATGGACAAGGTGCTCATCGATGTGATCAGCCGGATGAGCAGTCTGCCGCCATTGCCGCGGGATGCAGAGCCGCCGCGGGTGATGTTGGGCGGCTGGGGTGGCAATACGTCGCCGCTGACGTATTTCTTCCTACAGTTGTTGCCGGGCAATCCGAACACCATGCAGGAGTACACGGGCCTAATTGAAGACGTGTTGCGCCCGGAGCTGGAGGCGGTGCCCGGCGTTGCGAGTGTAGCGGCGCAGAATGGTGTCGCTGCGAGGGAAGAGCTGCAGGTGGTGTTCGATCCGTGGAAGGCGGCGGAGCTAGGGATTCAGTTGCCGCTGGTTACCCAGCAGTTGGCATCGGCACGGGATGTGTCCGGCGGCTTTACCGATGTGGGGCGCCGTCGCTACACCCTACGCTTTGCCGGTGAGTACCGTCCGGATGAGCTTGCGCAACTGGTTCTGGAGTGGCGTGATGGACGCCCCGTGCGACTAGGCGATATCGCCAGTGTGCAAGTGGCGCCGTCGGAATCCAATGGCACCGCTACACAAAATGGCAACCCGGCGGTTTCTATCCGTATTAATCGCGCCAATGGCGCCAATATGCTGGCGACTCTGGAGCGGGTTAAGGCGCGGGTCACGGAGTTGAATGACACCATGTTGGCGGATCAGAAGCTGGTGCTGGTGCAGTCCTTTGATGCATCGATCTTTGTCTACCGTGCGTTGAATTTACTCGGTGGAAACCTGCTGCTTGGCATGCTGCTGGCGGTGGGGGTGTTGTGGTGGTTTATGCGGCGTATGCGCGCCACCCTGATCGTAGCCGCGGCGATTCCAATTTCCCTGCTTGCCACCTTTGTGGTGCTGTCTGCCGCGGGGCGTAGTGTGAATGTAATTTCGCTGGCGGGGCTCGCGTTTGCTACCGGTATGGTGCTGGACGCCGCCATTGTGGTGCTGGAAAACATTATTCGCCTGCGGGAAAAGGGTAAGAGTCCCGACGAGGCTTCCGCGCAGGGCGCCGGACAGGTGTGGGGTGCACTGCTGGCGAGCACGGCAACCACGGTAGCCATTTTCCTGCCGGTATTTTTTCTCAACAGCGTGGAAGGGCAGATCTTCGGTGACCTGGCACTCACCATTGCCGTGGCGGTGGTGTTTTCGCTGCTGGTTGCGGTGGCAGTAGTGCCCGTCGCGGCAAAGCTGTGGTTGCCGGAAGTTTCTGCCCGCGACCGCCTGGCACCGCTGTGGGACAAAATCAGCAGTCGGGTGATGCGACTTACTGCGACCACCACACGGCGCTGGCGAGTGATTGCTGTGTTTCTAGTGCTGCCGCTGGCCGCGACCTGGTTGCTGTTACCCAAGCTCGACTACCTGCCGCCGGTAAAGCGGGACGCTGTGGACGTGTGGCTGAATTTCCCCGCGGCCACCAACAATAAAACTATTGCGAAAGAAGTGGTGGCAGAACTCGATCGGCGTATGGGCCCATATATGCGCGGAGAAAAAGAGCCGGCGTTAAAAAACTATTACATCCTCACCTGGCCGAATGGCGGCACCATGGGGGTGCGGGTGAAGGATATGAGTAAGGCTGCAGATATGGAACGCATCCTGCGGCAGGAAGTGCTCAAGGATATTCCAGATTTTCAGGGCTTTGCTGCGCGGGGCAACTTGTTCGGCCAGTTCGGCGGCGACCGGCAAATTGAGCTGCATCTGCAATCCAAAGACGCAGAGGGACTGATGAAAGCCGCCGCGGCCGGCGTGGAAATTATCGGCGAACAGATGCCGGGTGTACCCGTGCAACCCAACCCGGGCCTGTCACTGGCAGAGCCGGAACTCACCGTGCATCCGGATGACCGCGCCATCTACGAGCAGGGCTGGAACCGCCAGGATATGGGCAGCCTGATTCGCGCGCTCGGCAATGGCCTCTACGTGGGTGAGTACTTCAACGGTGAAAAACGCCTGGATGTGATCTTCAAGGCGCAGGAGTGGGGTACGCCCGAGCAGTTGGAAAACACCCCGCTGGTTACCCCCCGCGGCCAGATTACTTCGCTCTCGCAGTTGGCCAGTGTGGAGCGCACGGTGGGGCCGGGCAGCCTGCGTCGGGTGGACGGGCGTCGCACCATCAGCTTGCGTATCGTGCCGCCGGACAATGTTTCCCTGGAGGAAGTGCGTGCGCAAATTGAGGCAGATATCCTGCCGAAAATTCAGGCCGCGATGCCTGCCGACGGCAGCATTCTGGTGGGCGGTAATGCCAGTGATCTGGATAACGCGATCCAATCCCTGTCGCAGAATTTCGTCCTGGCACTGGTGATCCTGTTCCTGCTGATGAGTGCGCTGTTCCGCTCTCTGAAAGACGCAGCTCTGGTTTTACTGACCGTGCCGCTTGCCACGGTGGGCGGGGTGCTCGCGCTTCGCTTGATTAATCTGTTTGGCTTCCAGCCGCTGGACCTCCTGACCATGATCGGCTTTGTGATCCTGCTCGGCCTGGTGGTTAACAATGCAATCCTGCTGGTGCATCAAACCCGCGCCGCGGAGCAGGAAGGGCTCGATCGTTCTTCTGCCGTAGAGCAGGCCCTGAAGCTGCGGCTGCGGCCGATCTTCATGAGCACCCTCACCAGCGTGTTTGGCATGTTGCCGCTGCTGGTGGCGCCCGGTGAAGGCAGTGTGATTTATCGCGGCCTGGCCGCGGTAATCGTTGGCGGTATGGCGGTAAGCACCCTGTTTACCCTGGTTCTGCTACCCGCGCTGCTGCAAACCGGCAAACTGCCCTTACCGGGTCTAAACAAAATTCAACACAAACTCCACGCCGACCACGCAGGGAGCGAGTCATGATGCAGACGAAAAATATTTCTCGAAATCGAATTTCCCATTGGATCAACGCACTGCTGATCGCAGGCAGTATTTTTTCCTTACCTGTTTTCGGTCAAGGAGCGCAGGATGGCGTGGCGGTCTCCACCAGCCGCGCACAGCTGCGCGATCTTTCCCCAAGTCAGTGGGCTGCGGGGCGCGTGGTGAGTCGGCGCGATATTCGCGTGTCATCCCAGCTGGATGGCCTGCTGGAATATGTTGCAGAGCCGGGTACGCAGGTGAAGCAGGGCCAGCGCCTCGCCGAGCTAGATGCAACCCCGTGGAAGTTGCAGTTGCGCGACGCGGAAAGCCAGATCAAACAACTGCAGGCGCGCCTGACCTATATGGACGCGCAACTGAATCGCCTGCAATCCCTCGCCGAGCGCAACAGCACATCGCGCGCAGTCCTGGAAGAGCAGCAGGCAGAGCGGGAGGCGTTGGCTCAGCAATTGGCCGCGGCAGAAATTGCCCGTGATCGCAGCCAGTACGAACTGGGTAAAACCCGCATCAATGCGCCCTTTGATACCTTGGTGGTCAGCCGTGAACTACAGCCCGGCGAATACGTGCGCACAGGTGATGAGCTGATGCGCGCGCTGGATATGGGGCAGCTGGAAGTGGAAGCAGATATTCCCTTGGGGGCATTGCCCTTATTGCAACAGGGCGACGTCCTGACTTTGCGCAGCGATGTGCTGGGTAACCGCGCCCAGCGCGAGTCTGCTGCGACAGTTGTGCAGGGACAGGTACGGCAGCTGGTGCCGGTGGCCGATACCGGCTCTCGCCGGGTGAAAATGTTGGTCAGTTTGCCCACCGAAGTTGCTGCCGGATGGATCGCCGGGTTGCCGGTACAGGTAGCAGTGCCATTGCGTGCGGCGGAGCAGACCATAGCCATTCCCCGCGATGCCCTGATCCTGCGCGATGGCAATGCCTACGTATTCCGGGTGGATGGCGAAGGCAAGGCGCAGCGTCTCGCCGTTACCGCCGGCAGTGGCGACGGCGACTGGATAGCCGTGGAAGGGGATGTGCGCGATGGTGATCAGGTCATCGTGCGCGGCGCCGAGCGCCTGCAGCCGGGGCAGGCAGTCAAGGTCCTCCGTGAAATCGCGGTGGGCGAGGCAGTTAATACCAAGTTGCGCGACTCATAACGGGGCTTGGTCACGTACACATTTTATGTCCATACCTGCGGCATGTTGCGAGGCGTGATCCTGAGGTAGCGCCTGCCTGTATCGTGTCGGGTTCAATTTTCACGGAGTAGGACTCCAGCGGTCGGTGAGGAATTTCGAGGTGGGTTGTTATGCCCGGGCCATATTGGCTGGATCGGGTGTTGTCCTGTCTCGCGGGTTAGTAGGAAAAGTGGTGAGTTCATTACCTCCACCTTATAACGCACTGACTCAATATCCTTGCTTAGGGAGTCTTACCGTGTCCTCAGAAACTCCAATTCGCAAAAATGATTCCGCTAGTGGGGGCGATCTCGCCAACAGCCCGCTGTTGCGCGCCATGGTCGACAACTGGTGGGTGGCGCTGGTGCGCGGGTTGCTCGCCATACTGTTTGGTGTACTCACCTTTGTCTGGCCGGGTATATCCCTTCTTAGCCTGGTCCTCCTGTTCGGTGCCTACACCCTGGTGGACGGCGTCATTGCCCTGTACGGAGCCATCAAGGGCCGCGGTTCTGCCGAGCGCTCGTCACTCTGGTGGCTGCTGTTTGTCGGCATCACCGGTATTGCGGCCGGTATCATCACCTTTGTATATCCGCAGGTGACTGCATTGGTACTGGTGATTTTTATCGGTGCCTGGGCGCTGGTACGCGGTATCTTTGAGATCATCGGCGCGATCCGCCTGCGCAAGGAAATAGACCACGAGTGGCTGCTGATACTGGCCGGTATCCTGTCGGTCATTGTTGGATTATTTCTCCTGATCAAACCCGGAGCCGGCGCGCTGGCGTTGCTGTGGTTGATCGGCGGCTATGCAATCGCATTCGGCATCATTCTGGTGTGGTTGGCCTTCCGTCTGAAGAAGGTTGGCACGCAATCCGCATGAAATTAACCGGGCCTCCAATCGCTGGGGGCTGGCAATAACCCTTGGGGCCCGTGCTTGAAACTGCGCGGGCCCCCGTGCACACTGTGGATGACACTCGTGGCTGTCATGCTTAAGTCGTTTGCGGTATGTATCAGGCGAGAACAAATATAACGAGCCGAACATGAGCGAAGCGCTGATCATTCTCGATCCTGCAGCAGAAAAAAGTCTGCAGCAGCAAATCCGTGAAAAGCTAATCCAGGGCATTTTGTCCGGGAGCATTCCCGCCAGTCATAAAATGCCTTCCTCGCGGCGTATGGCCGAGCAGCTGGGGGTGGCACGTAATACCGTGGTGCTCGCCTACCAGCAGCTGGTGGATGACGGCTTTCTGGTAACCCGTGAGCGGAGTGGTTTCTATGTCAGCGATACCGTTTCCCAGCAGGGCGTAATCAGCCATAGTGCCGGCGAACCGCAGCGGGATGAGGATGATCGCAGCTTCTGGCGCACGCATTGCAATGCGGTCTCGGTCAATCGTCGTGCGCTGCAGGCGCGTCCCGCCAATTGGTTGCAATACCCCTTTCCCTTTGTCAGTAACGAATACGACCCGCGCTTGTACCCGGGAGCCGAATGGCGAGAGTGCACACGGGATATTTTTACCGCGCGGGAAGTTGCACAGTGGGCGACCCTGGGAAGCAATGAAGACGATCGCCATCTGGTGGAGCAGATCTGTACCCGGCTGCTGCCCCGTCGCGGTATCTACGTAGAGCCGGGGCAAATCCTGCTCACCTGCGGCGTGGAGCAAGCCTGCCATTTGCTTGGTGAGCTATTGCTGGGGGATCAGCGCAAACTCGCACTCGTGCAACCGGCCGCCGGTGAGACCGGCGAGATCTTCCGCCGCACCGGTGCGCAGGTATTGCCGTTAACGCAAGATGCAGACGGCCCATTGCTGGATGAGAATCTCCAACAAGCCGACTGTATTTACCTGCAGCCCAATGTGCACAACCCCACGGCGGTTACCTGCAGCCTGGAGCGCCGCCGCTTGCTGCTGAAGCAGGCGCGCGAGCAGAAAACGGTGATTATCGAGAACGACTGCGATCACGATTTCTGTTACCACGGCAATCCATTGCCGCCGCTGAAAGGTATGGATGGCGGCGGCTCGGTTATCTACCTCTATCAGTTCCCCAAAATCATCGACCCCGGCATGCAGCTGGCATTTGTGGTTGCCCCCAAGCCGGTGATCCAGCGTTTGCGTGCGCTGCGTTATACCCTGCGAGAGCGCGTGCCCGCACTCAACCAGCGCCTGCTGGCAAAGTTTGTCGCCGCCGGCTATCTCGATGCGGCACTGTTTAAAATTACCCAGCAGCTGAAAGAGCGCTGGACGGCGCTGGGTGAAGCGCTGATGTATCACCTGCCGAAATTAAACGTCCGGCGCGCAAGCTGCGGTACCGCCTGTTGGCTGGAACTGCCACCGCATATGGACGGTGCACAGTTACAAATTAGCGCTGAGAAAAATGGCGTGCTACTGGAAGCCGTCAGCGATGGCAGTGCGGTGCGCCTGGGCTTTTCCGCAATCGATGCGGATAAAATTGAAGGCGGTGTACGGGTACTCGCGCAGCTGATTTATGGAGAATTGCAGGCGGAAGAAGAATCGCTTGCCAATGCCGCGGGAAGGCGCCTGAGTGCCCAGGATCTGCAGAAGGAAATGCCGGGAGCGGTTTTCCTTGGCACCAACACCCTGGGCGAATCCTATCGTATCGAATTGAAACCCGACGGCACCATGTTGGGCTATTCGCGCAACGATGTGGAAATGGACGAGACGGATACCGGGCGCTGGTGGCTCGATGGCGACCAGTGGGTGCGCCAGTGGCGCACCTGGTCATACGGCCGCAAGGCCAGCTTTCACGTGGTAACCGATGGCCACCGTATCAAATGGTTTAACGAGAGCGGAAAACTGATTGATACGGCAGTTGTTGCCAACGAATAGCCCGGTCGAGAGTAACCAGGTCGATTAATTCGGCTAGCCTTGTTGGTTCGAGTGATCCAGTCGGCTTGCCGCTGGAATGGCAATCAAACAGATACCAAGAATCACCGTGGCCAGGATAATCAGCTGCGCATAGCTGCCGCCACCGGTGATGAAGTACCCCGCAAATAGTGGCCCACAGGCCAATCCCAGCTTGGAGGCAAACCCCGCAAAGGCGCCCATCTGGCCCGCGCTATCAAAACGCGAGGCGATGGTCAGGAAATAGGGCACACAGAATGCCCAGGTAATACCCGTTACCACATTGGCCATAATAAACATCGCGCGTACATCGCTGAGCAAGAAAAGCAGCAACCCAACCAGCGTAATGACCAATGCCGCAGCAAGCGGTTTCGCAAGCGGATATTTCTGCCCGGTCACTGCCGCGAGCATGGCCCCACTGATGGCAATCAGGTTTGCCCAGAACAACGTCTGGCTGATAAATCCGAGCGGTAGCGCATAGGTTTTCCCCAGATCAAAAATAAACGCGAACAGGGCCATGTTGGCAAACTGAAAGCAGAACAGCGCGAACAGTGTAATTGCAATTGGAAGGAGAGAGCGCGATGCCTTTGTCTGTTCGTGAGCGGCACTCGGTGATTGGGTGGGCGATTCGGACGACGGTTTACTCGGCAAAGGATAGTCCGCGATCAACGGAAGCATCACCAAGGTAATTGCGCTAAAGGTAATCAGGGCATAGAAAGGTACGTAGGTGCCATGCTCAACCACCAAGGCCGGCAGGAATCCCATGCCGATAGCGCCGCCGGTGTATTGCACCAGCAGCACCATGCTGTAGCTGCGACCCGCGATACCACTGCGTGCGATGACCGCAAATCCCAGCCCTACCAGTGCACCGCCGAGAATACCGTGCACCAGGCGCAGCGGGATCAACAAATCCAGGTTGGCCAGTTGGATGGTCAATACATCCATGCCGATCGAGCAGCACAGCAGAATCGCCGCCGCACGTTTCCAGCGCGGGATATGGCGAATCAGCCAGGAAACCCCGAAGGCGCCGATAACCGCGCCGATGGTGTTGGCAAAGGTAATCTGCCCGGCCTGTTCGGCACTCAGCCCAGCGCCGGCCATCAATGCATCCACAATGACCGGAAAGATATTGACGTAATAGAGCCCCGCCGAAGAGAGAAACGCGAGGAATACGCTCGCGGCCCAGCCATTACTCGCAAACCGGCCACTGGCAAGCGGCCGTTGCGCTGAACTGCTATCGGGCAGCACGCCGCCGCCATTGGAAACGTCTGTCGCTGCGCTGTTTACTGGATTTTGCATGGCTGCTCCGGTGCATCGTTTTTGCTGTGGCTGTTTCTACATCTACCTGCCCCGCGGTAGTCGGCCAGGCTCCGGATCAAAACTAACTTATTACATCGCCATCCATAGTGCCAGATTGGTTCTGTCGATAGAGCCAAGCAACCGTTTTTAGCGGAAAACGCGGTTTGGACTCATGTCATGCGGTCATCTGGCCCTATAGCGGTATTGTCGCATGGGTCAGTATGGTCCCAGACAATGTGAACAAGACTGCACAACCAGGAACCGGTGTAATGAGTAGCAAACCCAATACGTTCGGGATAGCCGCGCTGCAACTGAAGCTTGAGGAAGTGGATAATCTCGAGCTACTGCTGCAGAAAATCCAGCGAACCAAGCTGCGTTACCCCTGGGTGAAAATGATTGTGTTGAGCGAGCTGGCACTGCGTGGCGTCGGTGCGCAGCACGCCCGTGAGCTGCCCTCCGCAGAAGAAGAAGCCTTTTGTCGCGCCGCTCGTGAGCTGGGTATCTGGTTGATCCCTGGCTCCATGTACGAGAAATGCGGCACTGCTGTATTCAATACCACACCGGTGATCAATCCCGCGGGTGAAGTGATTGCCCGCTACCGCAAAATGTACCCCTTCCTCCCCTATGAAAAGGGCGTGACCGCTGGCGACCAGTTTGTCGTGTTCGATATACCGGATGTGGGCTGTTTCGGTGTGTCGATTTGCTACGACATGTGGTTTCCAGAGACCACCCGCGCCATGGTGTGGCTGGGCGCCGAGGTCATTATCCACCCTACCAAAACCGACACCATTGATCGTCAGGATGAATTGTCCATCGTCCGCGCCAGCGCCACCATGAACCAGTGCTATATCGTCGATGTGAATTCGGCCGGCGCCCAGGGGGTAGGGCGGTCCATCATCGTTGGGCCGGAAGGTGAGACTATTCACGAGGCTTCTGTAGAGGAAGAGGTTGTCGCATTTGAAGTTAATCTAGACAAAGTTACTCAAGTGCGTGAGCGCGGCATGAAAGGGCTGGGCCAGACGCTGAAGAGTTTCCGCGATGGTCGGGTGCAGTACCCTCAGTATGAAGCGGGCGCAGTATCGCCCACGTTGCAACGCCTTGGTGAACTGAAAGTACCTGAGTGATTACTTGCGTAACAAATGTCGGGGTGAGCCCCGAATAAACCGAACCCATTCTCACAGGATGAGTAAAAACTGGACCAGTCGTTATAGACTAACTGGCCCTAGGTTAGGGTCAGGGTCCGGATATAAAAAATAACCACAACAATAGCCGGCGCTGTTTGGCCAGCAAAGACAATTCAAAGAGAGTTTCAAACCTAGCAGAGGGCACCATGAAACAAGCAAACAAGCAGAGGTTTACCCAATCCACACTGGCCAGTGCGGTCGCGGCCGTATCTGCGGGTACGTTATTCGCGGTTCCGCAAATCTCCCTGGCGCAAGGTGCTGAAACGGTTGAAGAAATCATCGTTACCGCAACCCGTCGCGCGCAGAGCGTACAGGACATTCCCTACAATATTTCTGCGGTTTCCGGTGACGAGCTGGAAGCGAGCCAGATTACCGATGCTGCAGAAATGATGCGCAGTGTTCCCGGGTTGACCGTTGTGGATCGCGGATACCGCAACTCCGGCACCGTGAACGGGGTAATGATTCGTGGTGTGAACGTCGATAGCGGCTCCAATGGTGATGTGCCGCTCTCCGCCGTACCGACCGTAGCAACCTACGTAGACGACACGCCGCTGTATGCCAACTTCGTACTGAAAGACATTGAGCGCGTGGAAGTATTGCGTGGCCCACAGGGTACCCTGTATGGCTCCGGCTCCCTGGCGGGCACCGTGCGCTACATTATGAACAAGCCGAAGCTCGGCGAGTATGAAGCGACTGTGGGTAGCAGTTTCAGTCAGACAGAAGGTTCCGACGGCTTTAACATGAACAGCGATGCGCTGATCAATGTCCCGCTCGGTGACACGATGGCACTGCGTGCGAACGTGGGCATGATTGATAACGACGGCATAGTCGATTACACCAATGTGTATGAGCTCGATGCTCAGGGTGCCCCCGTGGCAGCCGGCGGCGACATCGCCAATGGTGCGCCGGTATTCCGCAGCGTGGAAGACGCAGACACGGTGGAAATTAGCTACGCGCGCGCTGCACTGCTGATCGAGCCCAATGACCAGCTGAGCGTACAGCTGTCGCATCAGATGCAGAGTGATGAAATTGGCGGGCGTCGTCAGGTTACCCGCGGCACCAACTGGGTCAGCGGCGAAGAAGAATTCTACGATGACTATGAAAACGGTGCGGTAACCCTGGAACCCTCCGAGCGCGACGTCTCCCTGACCTCACTGGAAATTTCCCTGGATATGGGCTTCGCCACCTTCACCTCCAGCACTTCCAGCTACTCCCACGATGGCATAGCCATCAGTGATAACTCCGGCTTCTACGCACAGAACGGCTGGTTCGCAAACTACTATGGCGGTTCACCCCGTCCGCTGGCTCAGGCCGAGCGCTTCTACGATGACAGTGCGCTGGTGCAGGAAATTCGCCTGGTCTCCAATGGCGATAACTTCGTGGATTGGGTTGCCGGCTTCTTCTATATGGACCAAGACAGTAAGGCAGGGCAAAACAGCTATATGCCGGGTTGGGCAGCTTGGGCAGAGTTTGCACCTCCTAAATGGGGACCGGAAGATACTCTGGCGAAAGACTTCACTTATTGGGGGGGCAATGTCCAGGATCAGGACTTCTACTTCCGCCGTAATCAGAACTTTACCGATGCGGCTATTTTCGGCGAAACCACATTTAACTTCTCCGATACCCTGCGTATGACCCTGGGCCTGCGCCACTTCGACAACAAGCTGACCAACGATTCGGTACTGCAGCTGCCGATCTGGCCGGCAGCGGAAGAAGACACTCGCGCGAGTTTCACCACCGAAGATGACGACACACTGCTGAAGGCAAACCTGTCCTGGGATATGAGCGAGAGCACCATGTTCTACGCGACCGTCTCCGAAGGTTATCGCCGCGGTGGTGCCAACGCGGTGCCGTTGATGGGTGGCTTTGCGGAAAGCCCGGAGTACCTGCAGTACGGTGCGGACCAGGTGATGAACTACGAGCTGGGTGTTAAGGGTACGACAGACGCAATGCGCTACACCGTGTCCCTGTTCCGCATGGATTGGACCGATCCCCAGCTCAACACGGCGACTTCCAACTGGGGCTTTTTTGCGGCGGTTAACGGCGATGAAGCGCGCACCCAGGGGCTCGAAGTCGAGTTGAATGGCGACTTGAGCGAAAGTATCAGTTACAACTTCGGTTATGCTTTTGTCGATGCGGAGCTGACCAAGGATTTCTATCAGCCCAGCGGCAACTGGGAGGGCAACGGAATTCTGGGTGAGTTTATGGTTGCCGGGTCCGGCACCACACTGCCCGGTACTGCCGAGCACACCATGTCGCTCTCTTTGGATCACACCACTACGGTCGCGGCGGATCTTACGCTGGTATCGCGCTTGAGTGGTTACTATCAATCTGAAACCACCAACGCGATCGGCAGCGGCAGAACCTTTACCGAGTTCGACGGCTTCCAGCTGTGGAATGCGAGCAGTACACTGGTGGCGGACGATTGGGATGTCACACTGTTTGCGAAGAACCTCTTCAATGAAGATGGTGTAACGGGTGCGCTGACCGAAGCGCACATGGGTACCGATCCGGCGGAAAACTTCTATGGCAATGCGTCAAAAGACTATATCAGTCTGCCGCGCACCCTGGGAGTTTCCGGACGCTACCACTTCTAAGACTCATCGTTGTCTCACCGTGTGACAGTTTAGCCGGCCTTCGAGGCCGGCTTTTTTATGGCGCAAAAGCGGGTACACTGGGTAGATAACGTTAAAAATCTTCAAAGACTATGCAGACAGCGGTTGAACCCAACAGCGAAGCCAAGCAAGCGTATATCCGCGCTCGCCAGTATTTTCGTTCTGGTAACCTGAGTGCAGCGCAGAGCGCGGCTGAAGAGGTGATCCATCATTCCCCCGGGTTTGCCAGTGGCCGCCGCTTATACGCGGACATATTAATGGGGTGTAATCAATTTGCGACCGCGCGCGATCAGCTCGATAGTGCACTAAAGCTGTTTCCCGATCAGGTTGATCGCCGGCGCCCGATCCTGCTGCATAAGGCGACCAGCTTTGTGCGCGAGGGTGACCTGGCGGGTGCGCTCGGCGTCGCCACATCTGCCGACCTGAAGCCGGTGGAAGCCTTGGATGCGGCCATGCTCTCCCAGCTCGGTTATCTGCTGACCCTGTGTGAGTCTCATGAGACCGCGCTGCAGGTATTTGAACATGCGCTGACCAAGCAACCGGACGATCCGTTGTTCTTATTCAACTGCGCTGCGGCAAACCGCGCTATGGGTAACCTTGAACGTGCGGAACAACTCTACGATCGCGTATTGGCGTTAAACCCGCAAGACTGGGAGGCCTACAAGAACCGCTCCGATCTGCGCAAACAGAACGTGCAGCGCAACCATATTCCGGAATTACAGCAACAACTTGTCCAGTGCGATTTACCTGAAGTCGCCAGGGTGCAATTGCAATTTGCCCTTGCCAAAGAATATGAAGACCTGGGGCAGTACGCGGATAGTTTCGCGGCACTGCAACAGGGTTGTGAGGTAAGAAGGAAATCGATCGATTACCAGATTGATCGTGACCTATCGGTTATGTCGGACATAGCCGATAGCTTTACCCCAGGCTTTCTAACCGCCAGTGATATTCCGTCAGATTTCGGTAAAGAAATTATCTTTGTTCTCGGTATGCCGCGTACCGGGTCCACGCTACTCGATCGGGTACTGTGCGCGTCTGGAGATGTGGTTTCTGCCGGTGAACCGGATACCTTTGCTCGATTATTAGTTCGCGAGGCTGCTAAAGTCCACGGCAGCGAAAGTGGAAGCGACCGAAATATCATTTTGCAGGCCGGTAATGCCCTTGATGTGAATGCGGTGGGCGATGCTTATGTGCAGCAGCTGCGTGCGCGCGCCAATTTCGCCGGGGCCGACCGAATTATTGATAAAAACCCGATGAACTTTCTCTACCTTGGCTGGATTGCCCGCGCGCTGCCGGGGGCCAAGATTGTCCATTTGTGTCGAAGCCCTATGGATACCTGTTATGCGGTGTATAAGACGCTGTTTAAAACCGCGTATCCGTTTTCCTACAGCCAGTCGGAGATGGCGCAGTATTACGGCGCCTACCATCGATTGATGCAGCACTGGCGCGCTGTGTTTGCCGATCGGGTGATCGATGTGGATTACGAGAGCCTGGTGACCGATTTGCCGAATGCCGGGCTGGAACTGTATCGCCGTTGTGAACTGCCCTGGGATGACGCTATTTTAACGCGCTACTTTAAATCGGATAAAGGCACCGCTACTGCGAGCGCGGCGCAGGTGCATCAGCCGGTATATCAGACGTCACTTAAGAAGTGGCGCAATTTCGCGGAGCAGTTGCAGCCTATGCAGGATACCCTTACGCAGTCGGGTATCGATTTTGATTAGTTGTTGAAAAAATGGCAGCCGAGGCTGCCATTTTTCTATTGTGTGATTATTTAAGGGCGCCGATTAGTTCGGCGCCTTTCTCTTTTAAGGCAATACACAGTTTGATTCGCTCTTCCGTCTGCGCCAGAGCACGCTCAAACCCGGGTATGATTTGTTTGTTGTCGGCAAACATCAGCTGAACTTCCTGCAGCGACTGCGGATCGCAGAAACTGGCGGAAAAGCGCGGGGTGTTGCGCCGCCATTGCTCGGGGATTTTCTTCACTATCGCCGGAAAGTTTTCCTGTAGCCACTGCCAGTTGCGCGTTTGCAGCTCCGAACTCGCCATGGAGTTCAGTATCAGCCCGAAACTTTCCCGGGAACCCAGTTCGTCACTCAGGGCAAGCTCGTGGATGGTGTCCAGTTGCGAAAAGTCGGTGACCCGACCGATGGCATTGGCACTGGCATTCTCGAACAGCGGGTCATCCAGTTGTTTGCGGATTGTGATCAGGTGGTCGAGGAAGTCCTTACCCGAGTCCTGCACCGCAACCGTCAGTGCACTTTCGTACAAATCGGAGCTCAGCGCATTTGAGTCACGCTCAACGCCGAAGCCGGTGAACTGTTCGGCTTTTTCTTGCAGCTGTTTGCGCGCCTTCTGGTCGTTCGCCTCCAGCGCGAGGAAGCCAAGCAGGCGGCTGTTCAGCAGCTTACTTTCCGAATCGTCTTTGCCCGCCAGTTCCTGCACTTTTTTGCCGTAGAGCTTTTTCAGGAGTGCTTGCCAGTTCCCTGCGTTTTCGCGATCTACATAGTGATCGCTGTACTTACTGAGGTATGCAAGAGGCGCTTCCACCACCTGGCGTTTATCGGAGGTGGCAGACAGACGCACAGCCTCCAGCAGTGCGGCTGGTTTCAGTTGCCCCGCTTCGAATGCGGCGAAGGCGCTATCGATCAGTGACAGCCGCTCGGTGGTATTGAGGGAATCAAATGCGTCGAGTAACGCCTGCCACTGTGTCTCATCCATATTGAAGCGATAGTAGCCACTGCCATTGGCATTTGGCATAACCCACTTGGGACAGGCGCCACCGGAGATCGCGAGCGTCTGTTTACTATCTGTGAGGAACTCGCACTGCGCAACGCCAGAGCTGCCGCGCATACAGAATGGGATGCTCCACTGTTCTCCTGAGTCGGCTATAGGGGAGCCGAGCGGCTTGTAGCGCTGCTGGGTGATATGCACCTGAGCCTCGCTTTCGGTGTTGCAATCTACGGTCAGCGTGAGCAGCGGCACGCCTTTCTGTTCGACAAACGTGCGGAAGGTTTCGGTCAGTTGCGGGCTGTCGGTTTCATCGCCGATTACCTTATAAAAATCCGGCGAGTCAGCGACACCATCGGCAAACTTTTCCACATAGCGTCCCAGCGCGGGGCGGAAGACATCGGCGCCGAAGTACTCATCCACCATGTGGATAACCCCGAGGCTCTTCAAATAGGTAATTGCGTCGTAGGCGTTGCGAATGTTGTTGTTGTCGGTAATGGGTTCACGGATCGCGCGGGTGCTGGCCAGTGAATCCAGCTGCATTGCGCTGATTGCACGCGCCGCTGCGTTCAGGTCATGGCCACCGTCGGGTTCCATGATGGTCAGTGCCACCGGGGTACCCCAGGTGGCGAAACCTTCTTTCAGCCACAGGTCGTCCCACCAGGGCGGGGTCACCAGATTGCCAAACCACATATGCGCGATTTCATGAGCGTGGATCCCCAGCAGTGCCAGGCGCTGTCCTGGAGCCGGCTCGTCACCTTCTACCAGCACGCGCTGTTCGCGGTAGGTAATCGCCGCGGAAAGCTCGGTGGCACCGCTGGGCCACTGGGGCGCAGCGATGATGTCGAGTTTGCGGAAGGGGTAAGGGCGTCGGATTTGCTCTTCAAACACACGCAGCATTTGCGGGGTGACGTCGAGTACGTACTTCAGGTCTTTGCCGCGGCCCTTGCGCGCAAAGCCGCGCAGCGGCAGTGGCTTTTTGCGGTACTGGTTGGCGGGGATGGCCGGGCGCTCCACTACATCGAACGGACCTACCGCCAGCGAGAGCAGGTAGGTGGGCATGGGCGGAGACTGGGCGAAGGTAACTTTCTGCATACCGTTGCCGGCGTCGCTGCGCGCGGTTTCCGGTTCATTGCTGATGGCCTCGTATCCCTCGGGTACGGTCAGGCTGATGTCATAAGTTGCCTTGAGGCCGGGCTCGTCGAAGCCGGGCAGGAAACGACGTGCCTGGATGGATTCCGATTTTGCCAGGGCGTAGGCATCGCCCTTTTCCTCGACCTTGAACAGGCCGGCGAGGTTTTTGTCGAACGGGGCGCTGTATTGAATGCGCAGGGTGATTTTGCCGGCGGGTATCTCTTCGCCAAAGTCGACACGGACGACGCCACTATCGAGCACCTGTTTGTATTCCGCCGGTACAACATTTTCGCCTTCGGCATTGGCCGGTGCGTTTTCATTTGCGGCGTGTACCACGGCATTGATATCGGAAACATTTATGTTGTTGCCGTGTATCCAGATATGGTCGGACGCCTTATCCAGCTCGATGTCGATATCCACCTGACCGTGGAAGGTATCTTGGCGTGGGTCGAGGGTAAGGTCGAGTCGGTAAGCGGTTGGGCGCACATCGTCGGGCAGCCTGCCCGCGGGCGCCTGTTCGCGTGGATTTGTGCTGGCCTCGCGCTGGCTGGCGGACTCTTCCGGTGTTGCGGGCACGGCGCTTTGTTCACTGGCAGCCGATGGCTCCGCTGGCGGAGTATCTTCGGTGTTCTTTTTGTCGGATCCGCATGCCGTAAGCAGGATCAGTCCGGCCAGTAGCGCGGGTAAGGCAAATTTTTGCATTGGAAATCTTTGCGTAAATTTTTGGATTGGAAAATGGGGGAAAGGTTTTCCCTAGTGTAGCGGGCCCTATTGTAGCGGGGCGCGTGCTTTGCGTTACAGGGGATGGGCGCTGATTTTGGTGTCAGCTAATAAGAGGATGGAGTGAGCTGGGTGGTGGTCAAGCACCGGATACAGGATTCAAAAACGTTTCTGAAAACCAATACCCGGCACCTGCCCTTTATATATGCCTTCCGAACTTTTCCTTTTTCGGAATTACAGGTGCGGAATCGTCAGCACCGACTGCTGGCTTTTGCGATACGGCACGGTGATTTCGTACCAGGTGTCCGCAGGCTTTTGATAAATCAGCCCCTGGGTGTCGATGGCCAGGGTGACCACATGCCCCGGGGGAACATCGTAGGATGTAGTAAACAGGTCCAGGGAGATTTTCTGGCTCTGCCCAACCGCCGCGTTACGCACGGTAATGGGGGCATGGGTAATCAGGCGGCCGAGGCCCAGGGGACCGGTGTCATACAGATGCACGTGCAGCTGAACTTCCGGCTTGCTGGGTTTTATCCACATTTCCAGGCTGGGGGTGCCGCGGATCTTGAAGGTGCTCCAGTGCACTGGTGAGTTGTATTCGATGGCGTGATAGCCGTTGATCCCGGTCATGTCGGTATAGACAGGAATGCCAAAGCCTTCGAGCGCGTCGGAAACCACCGGGATACCGGTGCCCGCCTTGGTGTCGGCGCCGCCGTGGAAGTCGTTGCTCCAGCCCCAACCGGTGTAGCTGCTGCTTTTCATGCTGGCGTTGTTGAAGTAGCTGAGGCGCGGGTGCAGGTAGTAGCGGGTGGATTTATCGGTGACCGGAAAGTCGTCGAACTGCTCCAGCTTGTTGCTGATGCGCACGGTCATGTCGACCTTGGGCTCGCTGTCGATGCCGTTGGCTTCCTCTTTCAGGTAGCGGTCGAACCAGCGGAAGGTGGTTGCCCAGATATGCCCGTCGTTGCCACCCAGGGTCTCGGTCACCGCGTGGGTGCCGGGGTTCAGCAGCAGTTTCTTGGGCCCGTCCAGCAGGGAATACAGCTGGGTCATGCTGTTGGGTTTGAACAGGTAGTCGGCGAAGTTGTTCGACATCAGTACCGCAGTGCCATTGCTGTTGAGTTCCGGTACATAGGAGAGGGCGGAGCGCGGTGCGGCGAAGGCTTCGACGCCGGCAATGTTTTCGGTGGCGCGCAGGTTGGCCCAGATGGTATCCACTTCCGGGTCCAGGTTGAGCGCGGTGGTGGTGAGGATGGTGCCCCAGACCAGGTTAACGGTGTTGTTCGGGTACAGGCCCTCGATCACATCCGACCAGCCAGAAAGCGCTGCTACAGCGGTTACCCGCGGATCCCGGGCGGCGGTGACCAGGGAAATACCCGCACCATAAGAAATGCCGGCCATGCCGAGTTTGCCTACCGCGTAATTGGCCTGCAGCCAGTCGATCAGCACGCTGGCGTCGTTAATAGAGTTATCCCCAGCCACGTCGACCAGGCCACCGGAGACACCAAAGCCGCGGGTGGAATAGCTCATCACCAGATAGCCGTTTTCGGCGAGCTCCTTGGCCTGCAGCAGGTACTGGTTCTTGTCCAGCATCCAGCTGTTGGTAAACAGTACCGTGGGGTAGCCGCCTGCTGGGGCTGGCGTTTCCGGTACATAGAGGTTGGCGTCCAGCTCGGTGCCGTCGAAGGTGGTGATGTCGAGGTCTGGAATAAAGGTGGGGGCGGCCTGGCTGGTTGCGGTAAATCCGGCGCACAGGGCACCAGCCAGCAACGCCGGCAGGGCAAATGTCTTCATGGTGTTCTCTCAGAATTATTATCGTTTTACTACTTCATCGCTCTGCCCTGGTACGGGACCGGGGCGGATCCAAGAAGTCTAAGGAGCCCAGTGAGAATGGGGAGGGGGCAACTTTTGTGACTGTGAGCAAATTATCAGTCAGTGGCGCGTGGCTAAACCCAGAACTTTTCGGTCATTTTGTGACTGAATAGTTCGTACCGTTCGTGACCGCCTTTATACCAAAGATGAATTATGGGTTCTCGTTTAAGATTGTTCTTTTTTTAACCAGTGAAAGCGGTTATTGTGGCTTTTCACGCAGCGCTGTTCAAAAAACGGACAGCTGCACCATTGGCGAAAAACCCGGATGGTCAGAATATGTTTTCACGAATGCTCGCGTATTTAGTTGTTTTTTCCGGTGCTTGGCTGTCGACCAGTGATGTCATGGCAGAAAGTCTCGCGGAAGACACTTGGTACGAAATTGACAGCGCTAACTTTCACATCGTCACCAACGGCGAACCCAGCTCCGTACGCCGTCTGGCGGAGGATTTGGAACGTTATCGCGCGGTGGCTTTGAGCCTGCTGGGCGCCAAAGATGATGGTGCCAAGCTGACCATCTATGCTGCCGCTGACCGCGAGAGCTATGCCGGTCTGGTAGGTGATGACCTCTCCGAGTTGACCAATGGCCTGTTTGATACCACCGCAGAGGGCAGCTACGCGCTGGTGAACCTCGACGGTCGTACCGGTGAGCGTCAGCTGGAGGCTCGTGAGTTCCTGTTCCACGAGTACACCCACTTCCTGAGCTACAACGGAACCACTACGCACTATCCGTACTGGTACAGCGAAGGCTTCGCCGAGTTCATGTCTACCATGACCTTTGGCCCGGGCAATACCTACGACATCGGTGCTATCCCCGGTGAGCGTGCGATGACCCTGCTGTACACCAGCCCGGTACCTCTGCAGGAACTGTTGCGCGCGACCGTGCACAACACGCCGGATGAGGAAAAAGGCCGCGTGTATGCCAGTGGCTGGATGCTGGCCCACTGGATCATCATGAAGAGTGGCAAGGCCGAGGAATTCAAACAGTTCGTTAAGGACTACAACAACGGTGCCGACCCGGTACGCGCACTGAGCAAGAACCTGGGTATGTCCATCGCCGACATTGAAGAGGCGTACAACGCGCAGTTCCTGGAAGGTCGCTTCAAATTGGCCCGCGGCAAGGTGCCGGCGAGCTTCAAGTCGGAGCGTCCGAAGCTGCGCGCAATGAGTGGTCAGGAGACCGTCGTTGAACTGGCGCGCTTCCTGGTGAAGTCTGGTTATAACCAGCAGGGTATCCGCGATCTGGCTGCCTACGCCGAAAGTGCCGACGTTTACTCCCCGGAGTTGACCGCGGTGCGCGCCGACGCCGCTACCCGTCAGGGTGATTTTGACCGCGCGGCGCGTTTGCTGGCGCAGGTTGCCCCTTCTGACCGGGATGAGTTCTGGTACCAGAAGGCCCAGGCCTGGTTGTGGCTGAACCGCGAGATCGGCAGTGTGGGTAACGAGCGCAGCAAAGAGAACCTGAAAGGTGCCCGCGACAAATTCGTCAAGTTGGTTAACAACCAGGACGGCCAGGCGATGAACTGGTACGGACTGGCGATCACCATGCAGATGCTGGGCTACCCGAAGACGCAATATGTGGAAATGCTGGAGCAGGCTTACCTGCGTGCCCCGCGCGAACTGCACATCGCCCAGTGGATGGCACAGGAGTTGTACGATCGTAAAGATGCGGCGTATTTCACCGAAGTTGCGCAGCCGCTGATGCTGGAGCTCACCAATGAGCACGAGTACAACCAGATGAAGATGATGTTGGCTGAAATGAAGCCGAAAGCAGGTCGTTCCACCGCCCATGCTCACGCGCACAGCCATAACCATAACCACGGCAAGGCATCGGCGAAAAACAAAAATACGATGGCCGCAGGCGGCAGCAACAAGGCTACCCCCTGATCTCATAACAACATCGTTCCCTTCCTTTGCTGGGTATCCGATAGAAGCGGCAGGCATTTGCCGCCACTATCGGACCCAGTTTTTCGTTTCCCTACCCCACTTGTTGCTGGCAGCGTGGCCTCTTTGGTTTCTTTCCTTTTATTGGGCCTTAATGACTCTGCCGCTTAATAAGGTCACCTTTGGTTGCGTATCAATTGGTGTCACAGGTTGTCGCTCGGCAGTATCCAGCAAATGGGCATAGGCGTTAGCCGTGGGTTAGCCTTCGGTTTCGGTGCGGTAAATTTGCATGCCGCGCGCCTGATAGTTGGCCAGCGCGCCCTCGTGGTCGAGAGTACAGGTGTGTACCCACACGCGTTTGCAGGGAGCCCAGCTCCACGCCTCTTCCAGTGCCCGGCTCAGCAGGTGTCCGCCAAAGCCACGGCCGATAAAGCGGGGCGCCAAACCGAAATAGGCGATCTGTACCGTATCGTCCGCCTGTTTCTCCAGTTCGAAGTAGCCGGCAATGGTGCCGCGGTAGTAGGCTGCCCAGGTACGCAGCTCGTCGCGCTCTGCATAGTCCTGCCATTGCGCATCCGGTTGCTTGAGCTTGTCCGTCCACTCCCAGGGTTCTCCCACCAGCTGGTAGAGGTAGCGGTTAAAGCGGAATTCCTTTTCTTCCGCTTCCACAATCGACAGCCCGTCCGGGCATGGTTTGCTGTTCAGTTGCCCAGAGTTGGTCATTTCCAGGTAGTAGGTGGTTACGCTCACGGTGTGCTCCAAAGTTTAATCGTGCGTTGGCGGTCGCAAAATTATCGATTGCGCACATAGGCTGGCGTTTCGTAGGGACCGTAGTCGATCTCTTCAAATACCCAAGCGTGTGGCGCTTCTGCCTTGTGTTCGGCGATGGTGTTGCCGAATACCTCGATGTGAATCTCTTCCATCAATTGGGCCAGTTCGGCCTTGCTGTTAAGACCGAGATAGATACCGGCCTGCATAAAGCCTTCCAGGCGGTGGCGCTCGACCACGGGGATCTGCATGCCGAGTTTGGAATTGGCAAACAACTGGCGCAGTCGGCGCGCAACTTCCTGGGTGAATTTCTCCTGCTGCATCTCAGGCTTTCCTCCAGCTCGCGGTCAGGGCAAGGGGTGGATTGTGCGGGCTTTCGGCGAGGTCACCACAGTAGTTGCCTACGTCTTCGGCAATTTCTTCAAAGGTCTCCAGTGCCAGGTTGCTGGCGATAGCCGCAGTGAGGATGTCCCCCAGGGTATGCTGGAAGTTGTAATTCGGCTCAGACGCATACTTTTCGCCAGAGAAGTAATCCAAGCCGCTGTTGTCGACTTGGGGCGCGCGGTCGAAGTAGGAGTAGGCGATATGTGACGGCGTGCCTTCGGCGTACATATTCAGTACCGGGTGTAGTTCTTCCATCAACAGGCGGCCACCGGGTTTTAATAGCTTGCTGCAGATGTCGAAAAAAGCACGTAGGTCCGGCATCCAGTTGAGCACACCGATGGTAATGACGGCGAAGTCGAAGCGCCCGTAATGGTGCTGAGGAATTTCGTACACGTTGTGGGTTTCGAATGCCACATCCGAGAAGTTGCCGCTCTGGGCCAGGGTGTTCGCCTGCTCGACAAACGTGCTGGAACCGTCGATGCCCAGGCAGTAACCCGCCCCCTTGTTTTTGATCGACAGCAGGTCTTTGCCATTATTGCAGCACACCTGAACCACTGAAGCGCCGGTAAGTTCCTGTGCATCCACAAGCCGATTGAAATCCCCTTCCAGTGCGTTGAAGCCTGGTTCGGCAACGCGCTCGGCCAGGTCCGGGTTGCGCTGGTGGTGAATGGCGGCCGCCTCATTCCAGGATTTCAGGGTTTGTTCGGTATATTTTTTTGTGGTGTTTTCGGACTTATCTTTGATATCGGAAGCCATGGTTACATCCCGAGTTGTCTCTGCATTTCCGCATTGTTAGGCGTGTTATTTTTCTGGGTTTGCTCGTGCATCGGCTAGCTAAACTTCACTCGCCGGCATCTGTAGCGACTCGATAAACAACTGTACCGCAGGTTGCTCCAATGCACTGCTTTTGCAGGTAATCGCATTCTGGATCTGGTAGCAGAAGCGCTCCGGGCGCAGCGCATTCAGGGAGCCATTTCTAACATATTCATCCGCTAGGTAGGCGGGTAAAAAGCCGATAAATTTTCCAGACAGGATCATCGCCAAACGCGCGGCCATATGGTTGGCGATGCTTTTGTGCGGAAACAGTCGATACAAATGCGCGGCGCCGGACAAAACAGCGTGGTCCGGGGCGGCGAGTTCCTGCTGGGTGATCAGCTCCTCGTCAATACCGACATCCGCTTGCGCGGCGCAAGGGTGGTTGGCGGCACAGTACAGCAGCGACTGGTGGCTGAACAGTGGCTGGTAGCTGAGGCCGGGGCGGCGGGAGTGCAGCGGGTTGATGCCCACATCGGCGCGCCCGGCGAGAATTTCCAGCTCGAGCTCGTGGGGGGCGGCCAGCTGGATATCCAGCTGCAGCTGCGGCGCGCGCTCGCGCAGTTGCGCAATGGTGCCTGGCAGGTCCAGCTGCGGCATGGCAAGGGCATCGTCCGGCAGAATTAATCGCAGCTTGCCAGTCAGTTGCGATTGGATGGCGTTGACCTGGCTTTTGAAGGTGGCAAGGTGACCATCCAGTTCCAAAATCGCCTGGTACAGGGATTCCCCCTCCGGGGTGAGCTTGAAGTCGGCGCGGCCGCGCGAGCGCAGACACAGCTGCATACCCAAGCGGGTCTCCAGATCGGACAGGTGCACGCTGATGGTGGAGCGGCTGATATTGAGGGTCACCTCGGCAGGTGCCAGACCACCGGCCTGCACCACTTCGCGGAATACCCGCAGCAGGCGCAGGTCCATATCGCTGAGGCGGCCGGAAAGCGCAGTTTTCGCCGATTTTTGGCTGCTTTTCATGGTTTTTGGCCTCCATTTGCCTGTCTGGATTGCGTGCAGGCGTCGCGTCTCTGGCACAGCCTAATCTAAAGTTAGGTAAACATAAATTTTAGTTTTAAATTTCTTACTTTTCGCCACCAGACTTCCCCGCCACTATTGCTCCAATACTGATAAATAAAGGGATCAGGGAGTATTCGATGAATTTGAACAATAGCCAGTTGCTGCAGACCAAGAACTATATCGACGGTCAGTGGTGCGAGGGCGCCGGTAAGTTGGCGGTCACTGACCCGGCCACAGGCGAGCTGTTGGCGGAAATTGCCGATGGCAGCGTTGCCGATGCCGAACGCGCGGTTGCCGCGGCGCACCGTGTTTTCCCTGAGTGGCGCAGCAAAACCGCGGCCGAGCGCGCGGCGGTGCTGAAGCGCTGGTACCAGCTGATTGTGGAAAATCGCGAAGACCTGGCGCGCATGCTGACCCTGGAGCAGGGCAAGCCGCTGGCGGAGGCCCTGGGTGAGATCGACTACGGTGCCTCCTACATCGAGTGGTACGCAGAGGAATGTCGTCGCGCGTACGGCCAGACGATCCCGACCCATAACCCGGCCATGCGTCTGCACACCATTCGCCAACCGGTGGGTGTGGTGACCTGTATTACACCGTGGAACTTCCCCAACGCGATGATTACCCGCAAGGCGGCACCGGCGCTGGCGGCGGGCTGTACTGTGGTCATCAAGCCGGCGAGCGAAACGCCGCTGTCGGCACTGGCGCTGTGTGCGCTGGCCGAGGAAGCGGGCATTCCGGCGGGCGCCCTGAATGTGGTGGCGAGTAAAGATTCCCGCGGCGTCGGCAAGGTGCTGACCCAGGACGCGCGCGTGGCCAAGTTCACCTTTACCGGTTCTACGCCGGTGGGCAAGTTGCTGATGGAGCAGTGCGCGAGCACCGTGAAGAAGATGTCCATGGAACTCGGCGGCAATGCGCCGTTCATCGTGTTTGACGATGCCGACATCGATGTGGCGGTCACTGCGTGTATGGCCACCAAGATGCGCAACGCAGGCCAGACCTGTGTGTCGACCAACCGCATTTATGTGCACGAGTCGGTACATGATGAGTTTGTATCCAAGCTGCAGGCGCAGATGGAAACCTTGCAGCCGGGTCACGGCCTGGAAGAGGGCACTAATTTCGGCCCGCTGATTTACCGCCGCGCGGTGGATCAGGTCCACGGTCTGGTGGAGGAGGCGGTCGCCAATGGTGCGCGCCTGTTGCTGGGTGGTGATTTCCTGCCGCACGGTGAAAATTACTATGCGCCGACTTTGCTGGTGGATGTGCACGATGAGATGCGCGTTGCGCGGGAAGAGATTTTTGGGCCGCTGGCGGTGGTGCAGAAGTTCCGTGATGAAGACGATGTGATTCGTCGTGCGAACGATACACCTTACGGTCTGGCAGCTTATGTGATGAGTGAAAATATTCACCGCGCGAACCGTGTGGTGGAGGCACTGGAGTACGGCATGGTGGCGTGTAACGCAGGTGTTTTCTCCACCACTGTGGCGCCGTTCGGTGGCTGTAAAGAATCCGGCATCGGTCGCGAAGGCGGCGTTGAAGGTATGGCCGAATTCTATGAAACCAAATATTGCTGTTACGGGGCATAAGCCCTATTTGAATGGTTAATTGATCGTGTGGCGGCAGAGCACCGGGTACAGATTTTCAGGATCACTGTGAACCCATCCATGGGCGTTGCGGCGCAAACTTCCTGTTTGCGACGCTCCTGAAAATCTGTACCCGGCACTCAGCCTTCGCATCAAAGTTATTTGCTACCTTTTGTGTGTCGCTTAGGCGCATGAAAATAAATCGGAGAACATCATGTCCGAATTGAATACCGACGCATTTTGGATGCCGTTTACCCCCAACCGCAGCTATAAGGCAGCGCCGCGTATTGTCGAGCGTGCGGAAGGCATTTACCTGTTTGAAAAATCTGGCCGCAAAATTATCGATGCGACCGCAGGCCTGTGGTGTTCCAACGCCGGACACTGCCGCAGTGAAATTGCCCAGGCGATTCAGCAGCAGGCGATGAAGCTGGATTACAGCTCCATTTTCAACTTCGGCCACGAGCTGGGCTTTGAATACTCTGAGCGTCTGGTTAAGCACACGCCGGAAGGTATTAACCGGGTGTTCTTCGGTAACTCCGGTTCCGAGGCGGTGGAATCCGCACTGAAGATTGCATTGCAGTACCAGCGCGCTCGCGGTAAGGGTTCGCGCACTATGTTTATCGGCCGTGAGAAGGGTTATCACGGGGTGAACTTCGGTGGTATTTCTGTGGGCGGTATTGCGCCGAACTATCAGAGCTTTGGTCAGCCGGTGAAGGCGAACCATATGCGCCATACGCTGGATATTGAGCGCAATGCGTTCAGCAAAGGCCTGCCGGAGCACGGTGTGGAGCTGGCAGAAGATCTGGAGCGTCTGGTGGCGTTCCACGGTGCGGACCAGATCGCGGCGGTGATTGTAGAGCCGTTCTCCGGTGCTGGTGGTGTGGTACTGCCGCCGAAAGGTTACCTGCAGCGCCTGCGTGAAATCTGCGACAAGCACGACCTGCTGCTGATCTTTGATGAGGTGATTTCCGGTTGGGGCCGTACCGGTTCGCCGTTCGCTTCTCAGGAGTTTGGTGTGACCCCGGACATGATTACCTCCGCCAAGGGTATTACCAACGCGGCGGTACCGCTGGGTGCGGTGTTTGTTAGCGACAAGATTTACAACACCGTGATGGATGCGGCGGCCGAAGGTATGGTGGAATTCTTCCACGGCTATACCTACTCCGCACACCCGGTGGCCTGTGCTGCGGGTATGGCGACGCTGGATATTTACGAGCGCGAAGGTCTGCTCACCCGCGCTGCTGGCGATATCGGCAAGCACTGGGAAAATGCCCTGCACAGCCTGGCGGATCTGGATAACGTCATCGACGTGCGTAACTATGGTTTGGTCGGCGCGATCGAACTGCGTGCGCCGGAGCACCTGAAGGGTAAGTTTGGCGCCAAGGCTTCCGCGCTGGCCTGGGAAGCAGGTGTGATGGCGCGTGGTATTGGCGATGCGCTGTGCATGTCGCCGCCGCTGATCATCGAGGCTCATGAAATTGATGAGATCGTGAGCAAGCTGCGTGAGGTGATCATCACCCTGGCCTGATCTCTCACCGGGTTATGGCGCTCGTTAAGGTAGTAAACACTACCGTATGAACGCCGCGAGAAGGCGTGAATCCTCGGGTTCATGCCTTTTTTGTGCCTGTTATTTTCACAGCGTCATTTTCTATGTGCCATTTTGTGCCGGTTATAACTTCGTAAAATTTCTTTCGATTTCCTGTCAACCTTTGTGCCCGCTCCCCGTTTTATACAGGCGACCTGGTCAGTTACCTGATTTTCCGTGAGCAGTTTCCCGGGTTGTTTCCCTGGGGCTGCTTTCAAAATAAATAACGAGGAACCAAGGATGTGGGCAATACTCAATTCAATGCGCCTGCAAGGGCGATCTAATCTGCATTCCGCACGCTGGTTAAGCGGAGTGCTGTTGAGTGCGCTATTGGCTGGTTGCGGTGGCGGCAGTGAGACAACCGAATTAATCCCAGACCCGATTAACCCGATCCCGCCGAGCAGTAGTAGCTGCGAAACCTCTGATAGCGGCAGTAACTCTGATGCTTGCGGCACGGTGCTGATCGGCATGACCGATGCCGACGGCGACTTCTTGCAGTACGAAGTGAAAGTGGTGTCACTGTCGCTGCAGCGGGCAAACGGCGCGCGCGTGGATGTATTACCGACCAGCAACATCGTGGACTTCGCGCAGTATGTGGATGTAACCGAGTTGGTTACCGCGGCAACGGTGCCGGTGGGTACTTATGTGCGCGGGGAAATCACGCTCGATTACACCGAGGCAAATATTTACATCGAAAAGGATGGTGAAGCGCATCTGGCCACGGTGGTGGACGAATCTGGCGAGGCAGTAGGAGAGGTTACCCTGGCGCTCACCATCGACAACCGCAATCAGCTGGTAATCGCGCCGGGTGTGCCGGCCATGCTTACCGCCGACTTTGATCTCGCGGCTTCTCATACGGTGAATCTGGAAGGGGATGCGCCTGTCGCCGAGCTGTATCCAGTGCTGGTCGCCGAGGTGAATGCATACGAGCAAAAAGACTTCCGCATGCGCGGCCCGCTGATCGAGGTGGACGAGACCGAAGGCGATTACCGTATTGCCCTGCGTCCGTTCCAGCGCAAGCAAGGACGCTTGGGTGGAATTGATATCGTTACCGACAGTGAAACCTCTTGGGAAATCGATGGTGAGGCCTATGTCGGCGCTACCGGTCTGACCGCGCTGGCGGAGCTCGAAGCTGGCACCGCGACGTTGGCGATGGGTGTGTTCAACCGTGTATCCCGCGAATTCACTGCGGACTCGGTACTGGTGGGCTCCAGTGTGCCCGGTGCCGATCTGGATGCGGTTTCCGGGCATGTGATTGCACGCGATGGCGATCGCCTTACCGTGCGCGGCGCGAACCTGGTGCGGGTGGATGGTGAAGTCCAGTTCAACCAGACCATGGACATACAGCTGGGAGAAATGACTCAGGTGAGCAAACCTCGCCGCCAGCACGAGATGCTCGGCCTGCAGGATATATCCATCGGCCAGCGCATTCGTCTGCTGGGTAGCTGGGATGCCGAGAGCGCTCTGTTTGATGCGCGGGAAGGTCATGCCCACCTGCTGCTGACGCGCCTGTCGGCAACCGCCTCTGCGCAGACCGATAGCACTTTGGAAGCGGCTGCGCTGACCTTCGGTGGCCGTGAAGTTGCCATGTTTGATTTTGCCGGCACCGGTGTGACGGTGGAACAGGATGCGGATCCCGCGGCTTACGAGGTCGATATTGCCGGTCTGGGGCTGGGCGCTCTCGGCATGGGCTCGCCGCTGCAGTTGCGCGGTTATGTGGCGCCTTTCGGCACCGCACCCGCTGACTTCAGCGCCCTCTCGGTCACCGACTTCAGCGACGCCCGCGCACGCCTGCTGGTGGGTTGGGCACATGGGGATGAAGAGGAAATTGAAGCGGGAGAGGTAGGGGGGGTAAGTGCAATTGCGAGTCTTTCCGCCACCGGGCTCACCCTGTCCGCTGACAGCACCTTTGGCGTCGCGCACCATATCCTGCGCGGCTCGCACCGCACCGACCTGCTGGAGCTGGACGGGCTGCCCGCCATTGAACCCGCCGACTCGATGTTCTTCGGCCGCGGTATCTACACCATCGCCCAGCGCGGTAGTGACGCCGGCGATCTGGTGTTCTTCTCCGACTTTGAAAGCTTTGCCACGGAACTCGATAGTCGACTGATGGCCGGTGCCATGGTCAAGCGGCTGCATGCCCGCGGTCACTACGATGGCGCCGAGAATCGCTTCGGAGCGGTGGCCCTGTGTGTGGTGCTGCGGGAAGCAGTGTCTGTGGAGTAAGGCAGAAGCTATCTCTTTTGGGAGCATCCTTTGGAGGTTGCCCCGGGCGAAACTACACTGAATATGTAGTCGGCCGTACGGCAGAAAGTGCGGAGCTGAAAAGTTCGAGTGCCCTGTCGTCACCGCCGGTCTCATGTAGAGCGGCGCCTCCGGCTACTATGCGCGCGCGGCCTCTCGTTGCCTTGCCTTTTGCGGCGGTGGGAGACCGTGCGTTGCTGTGTGTGGTTGTCATGGTCGAGGCCATGTAAAGCGTGAGGTAGTTGTGTGAAGTTGCTTCCCCCACAGTTAAACCGGTTGCGCAGCTGTGCAGTAGTTTGTGCCATGGCGTGCGCGGCCAGCCTTCCCTCCGTGGCGGGGGCGCAAACCACCCTGCCGCCGCCGGACACGACGAGCGGTGAATCCACAGGAGATTATCAGCGCGACCCCAACCGCCAGCGGCAGCTCTCCGCCGATGCCGTCCAGCTTACCTTGAGCGGCAATATCTATTTCTACCAAGGGGGTTACTTTTATCGGCGTGAGGATGATGGCTTCCTGCGCGTGGAACCGCCACTGGGGGCGGAACTCAAGTTTGTGCCCTACGGCAGTCGTGGATTTGAGATCGACGGTCGCCAGTTTTTCCTGAGCGGCACCGGCACCTTTTATCGCTTCGATCCCCGTCGCGACCGCTATGTAGTAACGCAGCCGCCGTATGCCTGGCGGCGCTACTACAACGGCGATTTTGCCGGCAAGTATGAAGAGCGCCTGTACGGTTATCCCGATAAGGACCTCGGCACCCTGCGCGACCGCTCGGGTATTCCCCAGGCCTATCCGCCGGATGCGCTGGATCCGGACGGTGTCGATGACGAGGGCATGACCCTGTTTGAAGCGGAAGGCTACCGCGACCCGCGTCGCCGTCAGCCGCGCCCCTACGCCAATATTCGCCCCCCCTATGACGCCAGTGGCGAGCGTTACGACAATCGGGTCATCGCCGAGTCCCTGTGTCGTCAGGATGCCTCTACCGCCGCGCAGCGCGGCAGTACCCTGGATCGCCAGCGTATGCGTATTTATCAACGGGTATATCGCGACTGTATTCAACGTTACGACCGGCGCCGCTGAGCAGGGATATAGCGCGAAAATTTACCTGACACCGCTCATCTACACTGAAACAGATGCGCTGTGTATAAGGGGTATATGCCATCGGTGATGGCCGACGAGGCCTCGCGGCCGGTACAGGGAAAGTAGTTGGGGAGTGTGGTACAGGGATGGTTTCGGCATGTTAGCCAGCAACGCCCACCCGAAGGGCTTCCCGCCACCGCGGCCATATCCATGGCGGCGGTCTCTGCTTCTCTGTGTTTGCACGTTTTTGCTGCTGTTCTCCACCCTGGCCAGTGCACAACTTCCCTCCGTTAAGCCCAAAGAATTTTCCCCGGTTATTCCCGATTTCAGCGCGCTGTCTGCGGACTGGTGGACGCTGTGGCCGGACGTTACGCACCAGCAAAAAGAGCAGTGGTTAACCGAGGTTGAAAAGGCCTGGCAGGACTGGAAAAAAACATTGCCGGAAGAAGCAGAACTCGACGAGCGGGTTCTGCAGATTGACAAGCGTCTCGAGGGCGTCCGCAAGACCTGGCAAAAAAGTGAGAACCTAAAGTCCGTCAAGATTTTGCCGGAGGTGACCTTTCCGGAGGCACCCACGGTGTTGCAATGGGCGGCATCCGACGCGGCGGTAGCGCGGGGCCAGCAACGCTATCAGGGGGTGCAATTAGAAAAAATCCAGATGGACGATGGCGTCGCGCATTCACTCAGCCGGCTGCGGGAAAAGGTGGCGGTGCTGCGGGATATTAACCGCAACGACCCGAAACATTTGAGCGCAACGCTGGATGTGTTTTTTGGGCAGATAAATCATCTGCAGGTGCTGGAAGAGCAGCAACTGCTGAGGGATCAGCTTGCGCTGTGGGATGAGGAGTTGACCTACGGCCGTGCACAACTGCAGAGGATGCTGATCGAGCTGCGCTTTAGTCAGGAGGTTGCCGATGAATTGGCCTCGGCGCGTACCGAAGATAAAACCGGCTTGGAGGAGCTGGCGCGGGAGCGCAGTGCTTCCCGCCATCAGGTCTTTGAGAGCGCCGACAGCGAGGTCACGCTTGAGCAGCAGATCAGCCTGATGAATTACAGTGTGGAAACACTGCAAAATCGCCTGCAGCTGCGCAAGCAAGAACTGCTGCTGGCGATGAACAGCGTACTGGATCCAAACGGCGAGGCGGAAAAGCTCACCATCAGTAAAACGCTGGTGGAAAACGCGGAAAAAGCTCAGGCGGATCTGGTGCGCCAGCTCAATATGCGCCAGCGGCAGGTGGTAGCCTGGGGCGGTGAAGACCCAAAGGCGATGCAGCGCTGGTGGCAGCGTTTCGAGAAGATCAACAGCGCCCTCGGCCATGCCGGTGACCTGATTGACGAAGTAAAGCGTTACGAGGCCGCGCAGCTGTTTGTGTATCAGCGGCAGCAGGGGTGGTGGCGCACGCTTGGCGACCGGATTGTCCTGCAGCTGCAGCAATTGCGTAGTGGCTGGCGCAATCTCGCGAACTACGAACTTTTCGCTATCAGTCAGCAGCCGATCACCCTGAAAGACATTGCGCAGATGATTCTGGTGATCATCGGCGCCTGGGGGTGTTCGCGGCTGCTAAGTGTGATCCTGCGTCGCATGGAGCGCCGAAAACGCACCAGCGAACAGGCGGCGTACGCGCTGTGGCGGGTGTTGAATTACTGCATCGTGATCATCACGATCATTATCCTGCTGACCATGGTGGGGCTGGATACCTCCAAGCTTACCCTGGTCGCCGGCGCCCTGTCGGTGGGTATCGGTTTTGGTATGCAGGCGATTTTTTCCAATTTCATCTCCGGAATTATTCTGCTGTTCGAGCAGCCACTGCGGGTCGGTGACCTGGTGGAGCTGGAGTCCGGGGTGTTTGGGCGTATCCGCGCTATCAACGTGCGCTCTACCCGTATCACCACCCGTGACAATGTGGATATCCTGGTGCCGAATTCCGAGTTTGTGACCGGGCGTGTCACCAACCACACACTGGAAGATCCGGTGCGGCGTATTCACGTCCTGTTCGGTGTGGCCTATGGCACCGACCCGGAAGAGGTGCGGCAGGCGGCTATGGCCGCGGCGGAGCGTGTACCGGTGACTTTTTCCAACTGGCAGCGCAAAACAGAACTGTGGCTGACGTCCTTCGGCGACAGCTCCCTCGACTTCAAACTGGTGGTGTGGGTAAACAGCAATGCGGTGTCGTCGCTGGGCGACCTGCACGCGCTGTACAATCTCGAGTTGCTGCGGGAGTTCAACCAGCGTGGCATCGAGATTCCCTTCCCCCAGCGCGACCTGCATGTGCGCAGCTGGGGTGAAGCCGCTCCGCCTGTGCCGCAGGCATCGGAGAGTGAGCCTCCAACGCAGATTGAGAGGCGTGGCTCCAGCGGTTCCGAGGATTGGCCCGGCGCCGGCGACGCCGATGGTGGTGCGGAAGGTGGTGACGGTGGTGACGGTGGTGACGGCGGCAATGGCCCGTGACGCCTGAGTCAGCTTGACCTTCGCAGTTCGCCGCAATTCGCTGACGCTGGCCGCAAAGGCGGTGAAAAGCTGACGAAAAGGCCCGCAAAGGGGCTGGTCTTATTTTGCCACCTCTGTATTCTGGGGACCTGAACATTTTCCAATCAATGCCAAACCTGTAGCGGACCCACCTTGCTGATCATCCCCATCCAGAACAAACCCGACTGGCGCCGGCCACCACTGGTGTGTTTTGCGCTGATCCTGGCGAACCTGCTGGTGTATATGCTCTACCAGAGCGGCGACGAGGCTCGCTGGCAGGCGGCCGAGGAGTACTACTTCTCCAGCACGCTGCCAGAACTGGATGAGGCGCGCTTCTACGAGTTTGTGGATACGGAGAAGCCCGAGTGGCGCACCCTGGCCCAGGGCGCTGGGGAAGACTTCATGTATGAGCAGCTGTTGTGGAGCCGTGAGTTCCACGACTGGCTGATGCCTAAGCTGGAGCAGGAAGGCGGGGAGGCCCAGCAGTGGCTGGCCCAGCGTCAGGAGTTCGCCCGGCTGCGCGATAGCCTGTCCAGCTTTGCCTACGGCCTGACTCCGGCAGATCCTACGCTGAAAGGCCTGTTCGGGCATATGTTCCTGCACGGTGGCTGGGATCACCTGCTGGGGAATATGGTGTTCCTGTTGCTGTTTGGCCTGTCGGTCGAGCTGGCCCTGGGGGCCGCCTGGTTCCTCGGTTTGTACCTGCTCGGTGGACTGGCTGCCGCGGGCCTGCATATGGGGGTGGAAGCGGGCAGCCTGATGCCGATGATCGGCGCATCCGGCGCGGTGTCTGCGGTGATGGGGATGTTTGTCGCCGTATACGGGATCCGGCGGCTGCGCTTTTTCTACACCCTCGGTTTTGCCTTCGGAGAATTTTCCGCGCCGGCCCTGATGGTGTTGCCACTGTGGTTGGGCAAAGAGGTCTTCGGTTACTTCTTCGGTAGCGAAAACATTGCCTACTGGGCGCACTTTGGCGGTCTGGTGGCGGGCTTTGTCTGCACCATGGCGCTGATCCGGGTACGCCCCAGTGGCGATATTCACGTGGAGGAAGACCTGCCGCCCACACCGGAGCAGCTGGCACTGGCGCGCATCGAATCTCTGCAAAATCACGGTAAGTTACTGGAGGCGGGGCAGGCGGCCAGCAGTGCGCTCAAGCAGCATCCGGCGTCACTGCCGCTGATTGAAAAATCCATCGAGCTCACCGGTCTCGCACCGGAGAGTGAGGCCCATCACCGGGCCTGGCTCGCGCTGTTTGCCCTCGCCAAGTTGCCGCAACAGGACTTTGCGCAGATTGCCGCCGGTGTCGAAACCTATCGGGAAAAAGTGCAGGAACCGCGCGCACTGACGCCGCGAGTGTGCCTGATCCTGGCGCAGCGCGCTGCGCGGGAGAAACAGTGGGCGCTGGTGGAAGTCTTGCTGCAGCGCTTGCAGCAAAAGCAGCAGCGTCACCCGCTGATGGCGCGCCTGGCCAACGGCGTAGTGGAACACTACCGCCGCTGTGGCGATGAGGAACGCGCGCGCCAGGCACTCGACTTTGCGCGCGCCCTGCAACCCAGCGCGGTCTAGCTTGGCTGGGCGCTTTTCTTGTTCTGCTGTTCGGCTGCCAGAATCGATTCCAGCTGCTGTACCTCATCGAGCACCGCGCTCTTCGGAAACTTACTGCGTACAAATGCCAGCAGCTTGCGGCTGTTGTCGGTGCGGTTAAACCCATCCATATAAATTTTCGCCAACAGCAGATAGGCACTGTCCAGACGGGTGTAGTGCGGGTCTTCCTTGTGCAGGTTGTTGACCAGTGCCAGTGCCGGCTTGAACTGACGCTGGCGATACAGCGCCTCGGCAATCTGGTGGCGCAACAGTGACTTGTCGATGGCCGGTGTGCCGTGGGACTGCACGGTGGCCATATACAGTTCTGCGGCCTTGTGTGGCTGCTTCATGCTAATAAAGCGCTCCAGCAGATGCGGGCCGAGTTCGCGCAGGGCCTTCTTGTCGTCGGTGGCGAGCAGCAGGCGATAGTAACGCTCGTTGAGCGCGACATCGTTGGGTTGCTGACGCAATACGCCGACCAGGGTTTTACGCGCTTCTTCGTGGCGCCCTTCACGCAGAAAAATACTGGAGTCCGCCATGGCTTTGCGCCGCTCGAACTCGCGCTCTTCGAGAAATTCCTCATCGCCCACCTGCGATGCTACGCCCAGCTTCTGCTGCCGCGTCAGGCAGATGTAGCCCATCATGGCACTGGTGACGATGGAGAAATAGCTGGTGACAAAGGCCAGTAGCGGCAACAGCATCCATACCGGCAGCTTGTCCGCGACGACCGGTAGCAGCACGGTGGGGGCAGCAGAAACCGCACTGGTGGACAGCCACAGCAGCCAGTAGGGCCAGCCAATAATCAGGGTGAAATGCAGCAGCTTGAGCGGGTTTACCGCCGCACGCATGCTGTGCTCCAGTGCCAGCACAATCATTGCCGCTGGTCCCAATAGCGAAAGCACAATGGAGTACACCTGCGCCGCGCCCACACCGAGGGTGGTCGCAATCAATGCGCCACCACCACCGGCGACCAGAATCATACCGATGACCCGTGCAAACACCGCCGCGCTGCGGCCGTCCTGAGCGTCGCCAAAGGTGGGCGCCTGCAGATCGCCACTGGCCAGTTTTTCGATCACCAGCAGGTTGTAGCGCATGACCACCGCCAGCATGGCCACCAGGATAAAGATGGAGAGTATGCCCATCCCGGTGATCGCTAGTGCAGCCACCGCGCAAATCGCGGATACGGTTAAGGGGCCGGCGTTCAGTGCATAGCGGAAATAGAAGGGGGCCATTTGCCAGAAGGGTCTGGCCTTGTTGCTCGCCCCGACATGCTGCAGTCGGTTGTTACACAGAACGCATTTGGGGGTGGAGCGGTAATAGTTATCCACCGAGCCGGGAACACAGTCGCCGCAGTATTCCTTACTGCAACCGCTGCACTGCCAGATGGCATCGGCACTGGAGTGATAGTGGCAAGCATTGCCCATGGTCTACATCCTTGTCGTTATTGTGCTTTGCTGCTGTGCAATTGTGAGTGTGCACTCGTCCAGTGTATCGGCTCTGTCCCCGGCGGCGCAATCTACCCCCCCTTGCAGGCTGCTAGACTGACCCAATATTGTAGGGAGTGACGATTCACCCAGGCGCAGATGCGCAGAATAACACCGAATAAATGAGGTTCAGATGAGCAAAGCGATGCAGGTACGGCTGGAATCCTCCGCGGCGGCGGAGCACTGGGGCAAAAATGCCCTGTTAAGTTTCGCCGATACAGAAGCGCGCATTCACGCTAGCGACGCCACAGGCGGCATGCTGGTTGCCACCCAGCGTGCGGCCCGCCGTCTCGATGGTATGGGTATTACCGACATCACCCTTGTTGGCGATAATTGGGATCTGGAAAGCCGCTGGGCCTTCTGGGCGGGTTATTACAACCCGAACCGCAACAGCAATCTGGACTGGGGCAGTGCGGAAGGCAGCGAGCTGGCGGAATTGGAAGCGCGCAAGGCCGCCGCTCTGTGGGTTCGCGAAATTACCAACGGTTCTCCGGAAGATATTTCCCCGCGTGCCCTCGCCGAAAGTGCTGCGGAGATGCTGCAAAAGCTCGCCCCGGACGCGGTGAGCTTCCGCATTGTCGAAGGCGATGCGCTGCGCGATGAGGGGTACATGGGGATTTACAACGTGGGCCGTGGCAGTGTGCGTGGCGGTGCCATGCTGCAGCTCGACTATAACCCCGCGGGTAGTGACGCTACCGATGTGGATATATGCCTGGTAGGCAAGGGCATCACCTTTGACTCCGGTGGTTACAGCATTAAACCCTCCGCCGGCATGGCCCATATGAAGTCTGACATGGGTGGTGCGGCGATGGTTGCCGGCGGCCTGGCGCTGGCAATCGCGCGGGGTTTGCAGAAGCGCGTAAAGCTGTACTTATGCTGCGCGGAAAACCTGATCTCGGGTCATGCGTTCAAACTGGGTGATGTGATTCGCTATAAAAATGGCGTAACCGCAGAAATCCTGAATACTGATGCCGAGGGGCGTCTGGTCCTGGCGGACGGCCTGCTGGAAGCGAGCGAACAGAACCCGCGCTACATCCTTGATGCGGCCACGTTGACCGGTGCGGCGAAAATGGCGGTCGGTCGGGATTACAATTCGGTGCTGAGTCTTGAAGACGGTATGGCGGACAAGGTGTTGAGTGCGGCCAAGTCCGAGCACGAAAAGGCCTGGCGTTTGCCGCTGGACAAATTTCATCTGGAGCAAATCCCTTCTGGCTTTGCGGATATCGCCAATATCGGCAGTGAAGGTACTCCCGGTGCGTCCACGGCGGCGGCGTTCCTGGCCAAGTTTGTGCGCGATGAAGGTCGCGGCTGGGTACATATGGATCTTTCCGGTTCCTATTTGCCTGCGCCAAATGATCAGTGGGCGCAGGGCGCCAAGGGGCACGGCTTCCGTACCATTGCCCGTTTCTTGCTGGATAACTAATAGGAATCAACACGATGGAAGAGTATCAAGTCATGATCCAGTCGCGGGAGTGGCTGGTGGGGTGGGGCACCCTTTCCCTGATTAACGCAGGTCTGGCCCAGGGGAAAAACCGCAGTGGCCTGATCTGGTGGATTTTGAGTTTGATTTTCGGTCCGCTGGCGACACTGGTGCTCGTTTTACTCAGTAAGGCACCGGCAAATCCTCACGACTAATTATAAAGTTTTGGTTGCGGACAATTGTGCGGTGGTGAAGTTAAGCCAGCGTACAATCGCATCAGCGTGGCAATAGCTCGCTTACAGCCCCCCCTTTCGATAGCGTCCACCCGTTCATCCGGTAACCCGACTCAATTCATGTACAGGCATTCTTACATGCGAACACCGAATGGTTTGATACTTTTCACACGGATCTGGCTTGCCAGATGATCAAGAATTGGTAAGCCATGATTTTTATCCAGATAATTTGGATAAGGCGGAGCAGCGCAAGCGGTATGCATCAATGTGATTGGCTATATTGGTCGGTTCAAACCTGCTTGTTGAAAATTAAATGCAAGAGTTGGTCGGTGAGTATTTAGGAAGGCGAATTACGTTTACCCAAGAAAGCAGGGAAGGAAATATATTTCTGGTGTAGAAATGTGCCTAACTGGCTGAGCGCAATGTGCTATTTTTCGCATAAGATACCATAAGGTCGAATTGTTCTTATTTTGTGCGAATCAAATGCGAGCGTAAATATGAAGATTCTTAATGAATCAAAGATCATGTATTTACTTTTGATCACTACACTCTTGTGTTCAGTGTTTGGTTTGCGGAGCCTGTCATTTGTCTTGATGGTGGTTACGGTGCCCATATTCGTCAGTTGGGCGTTAAGTCACAGAAACTTCAGATACAGAATCCAGGCGTTCATCTACTTTGTTGTGATCATCATTATCGAGATTGCCGGGTTTGCCGCGCTTTACGAGCGAGAAGGTATCGTGTGTGAAGGTAGTCTGATCAAGGATGCTTACACAAGTTTTTATTTTAGTGTCGTTACATGGACCACATTGGGTTTTGGCGACTGTGTCCCAACGTCACATATTCGGCATTGGGCTGCATTACAGGCCATTCTGGGTTACGTCATGATGGCCATCTTTACCGCGTTGATTCTAAATTTTCTTGGCGGTCGAATCCCTGCAAAAAGTGACTGGGAAAGCTGATGCGCGTATATGATAAGAAGATTTATCCTGCGCGAAACTGTTTTTCTTAGATGCGTTTTTGTGTCGCTGAGTTTGGTTTCGTGAGTGACCAGCTATGATCTTCGATTTCGAAACTCCTCGACTTGTAGTGGCTGAGTTAACTGCTGACGGTGCTGTATCAGATCGAGAGGAATTACTGGAAGAAATACCGAAAATTCTTACACCTGCAGTTGTTGCTCATCTGCCACCACACTTTTCACAGATTGATTCCGCCAAGGATGCGGACGTATGGCTAGCCCGCATGAGCTCCGAGAGTCATCTTTTGTTGATTACGGCGCAGGTCAATAATGCGCTCGTGGGCTTTCTGTTTGTCCATGTGAGTCAGGAGCGCGATGCACATATCGGTTTCTTACTCCGAGAATCACACTGGGGGCAAGGGTTGGCGAGTGAATTGCTACGCGGCTTTATTGATGAAGTGCGCGAGAGGAGGGCTCTTCGCACGCTCATTGGTGGCGTCAGTCTGGAAAATATCCAGTCTCAGCGGCTTTTCGAGAAGCTCGGGTTCACCAAAAGGCTTGATAGTCAAATGGATACTCTGTTTTATGAACTCGCGCTTGAGAAAAGTGGCGTATAGGCAATTGTGCTGTCTGGCATAATTTAGTGAATCTAGTGTTTTCGATTTTAAGGGTTGTGCAATGGGCAAGGTGATATTGAATGGGTACATCCTTGTCCCTGAAGTTGAGCTTGAGAGCGTCAAGCGAGAGCTCATTGAGCATATCCGCCTTACTCGCGCGGAACCTGGGTGTCTAAAATTTGTTGTCGAACAGGATGGTGAAGAGCCGGCACGCTTTAATGTCCATGAAGAGTTCATTGATCGTGATGCGTTTGATCATCACCAAGAGCGTGTAAAGAGCTCACGCTGGGGCAGCTTAACCGCAAACGTTTCGCGTCATTATACGGTTTTCGGATAGCCGTTTCTTGTTTGGTAGGGTGTCTGCCGGTCTGATTTCTGTCTAACTGTGATAGCGCCATGTTCCACGTCATAACCTATGCTTATTGCGACGAATCTCCACGGTATATTCCTAATTGAGATGTAAATATGGCTACTTCTAGCAAACTGAGAGCAGGTGATGCCTTTCCTTCCCTGGAGGCGGTCAAGCTGGATGGGTCGAGCGTTACGCTCGGTAAGCCACAAGGCGGCGCGACCTGGCAGGCAGTGTTTGTTTATCGTGGCAAGCACTGCCCCCTGTGCACCAAGTACTTGAATGAACTGGAGACATTCAAGCAGGCCTTTCGGAATGCTGATGTGGACATTCTGGCGGTGTCCGCTGATTCAAAAGAGCAGTTGGAGCAGCACCTGGAAAAGGTGCAGGTGACCTTCCCCATTGCCTACGGGCTGACGGAAGAGCAGATGGAGGCTCTGGGCCTGTACATCTCCATCCCCCGTTCGGAACAAGAGACGGACCACAATTTTGCGGAGCCCGGTCTGTTTGTGGTGAACGAGGAAGGCAATCTGCATGTTGTGGATATTTCGAATAATCCCTTTGTGCGCCCGGAGCTGGGTGCGCTGACACGCGGTCTCGCGTGGATTCGTGACCCAGACAACCACTATCCGATTCGCGGTACCTTGAAGTATTAATTCGAGCTTCGCAGTTAGCCCGTTACCGCTGGTGTTATGTCGACACGCTCCTTTTCCCACGACTAGGCAGTCCAGAAGAAAATAAGGCGGTCTGATTAGTCATCTCTATCAAACGAAGAAGTACAAACAATTTTTACAAATAGGAATTGTTCTCGATAATCGGCATATTGTTCGCGGCTGTGCAAAATATGAACAGTGCGGCCGCGACCCGATAGCGGTGCAACTGAGGATGATTCACTATGAAGAAGACCTGTAGTTTTGCGTTAGTTCACATGGCCGTTGCGTTTACCGTGGGCTTTGTGATGACCGGGGATTTCTGGGTCGGAAGTGCGCTGGCACTGGTTGAGCCCGCATGTAACACGGTGGCTTACTATTTTCATGAGAAGTGGTGGGGTGGGGCTGCGGTTGCCTAATCGCGCAGATTCACCAACTTCGGGGTAAAGTCCGAATTCTTTAGATGCGCAGTTAGTTTGTTCCGGCTTTTTGGCGGCTTCCAATTAACTGCTTCGCAATTGAGATTTCAAAAAGAAAAGGCCACGGATCGATTGCAATCCGCGGCCTTTTTTCTATCTGCCAGTTGCTCAAACTTCCGCTGGAGCGGCTAAGGCGCAAATGCTCAGTTATTACCGAGCACGAAACAGCGTTCCAATTCTTTTGGATATCGCAGGCTCAAATTATCGCTGTTCTTACTCAGCTTGGTTTGTGACTGAGGTTGCGTCTTGGTGTCTTTCTGCCGTGTGGCGAGAAAGGCTGATTTACTTTGGTTGTGGGGTTTTAGCGGCAAGTGCGTATTCATTTGGAAACCTCTACTGCATATACGCTGCGGTGAATGCCTTTGCTGCTTTCGCGGTCGTTCTCTCGTGAGCGTGTTGACCAGGGAAAAGATACGGAAAGTCTGCGCGGCCACGTTTTAACTGTAGTGTAAAAAACGAGGGGCCAGCCGCCACATGCCCAATGTGCGCACAAATGCCATTTTCCCTGAGACTCACCGCAAGTTCTCGTCGCCTGAAAGCAGGTTCACCGATTTACCAGCGATCGCTCGAGTATTGATATAGCTCTCGACAATCACCGCGAAAGTTGTATTTGATTATCGCCATGGTGACTTTGGGTCTATTCTTAGTCTTAGTTTCGCGAATACACGACGAACAGATTAAGAAAGAGCGAGAGCAAAAATGAAAAATTCCACGACACCCTTGTTACTTAAAGAGTTACCTGCAGCCGCTGAGACCGAGTGCAACGTTGAACGCAACTTTGAATGCAACTTTGAATGCAACTACGGCAACAACTATTACGGTGATCAGGTATGTATCTTGAAAAAGTAGTGGCGGACTGGGTAACGGGTATTCTGCTGCGGGCACTGGAGACGCAGCTGCAAAGTTTGGACAAGGATGATAGCCTGTAAATGGCACTCAGTAATTTGCGTGCCGTTTTTCCGGCTTAATTTACCCGGCCTGATTTTACGAAAGTAACCCCAACAGTTCTTCGCCACTTTTTGGCAGCTGCTCAGCCTGCGTGGCATCAAACAGGGCATCTGCAAGCGCTTGCTTGTGTTGCTGCATTTTCTGGATGCGTTCCTCTACCGTGTCGGCCGCAATGAGCTTGTACACAAACACCGGTTTGTCCTGACCGATGCGGTGGGCGCGGTCTGTAGCCTGGTTTTCTACCGCGGGATTCCACCAGGGATCCATATGGATCACTACATCCGCTGCGGTCAGGTTTAGTCCGGAACCTCCAGCCTTGAGGCTGATTAAAAATACCCGCACGTTACCATTTTGAAAACGATCTATTGCTTGCTGGCGGTTGCGAGTCTGGCCGGTAAGTTTCGCGTATTCGACCTGTTGTTCGTCGAGCTGTTGCTCGATCAGTTTTAGCACCTGGGTAAACTGGGAGAAGATCAGAATACTGCGGCCTTCTTCCAGCAACTGCGGCAGGTTCTCTTCCAGCCAGTTGAGCTTGGCACTTTCCTGAATACCCGCCGCCATTTCCAGCTTGACCAGTCGAGGGTCGATGCAGGTCTGGCGAAGTTTTAGCAGGGCATCGAGAAACTCGATCTGGCTTTTTCCGAGCCCCTGGCTTGCGACCAGATCGCGGATACGCTTTTCCATACTGATGCGCACACTTTCATACAGGCTACGCTGCTTACTCCCCAGTTCCACATACTGCATGGATTCCGTTTTCGGCGGCAGGTCGGCGACCACTTCGGATTTTGTGCGCCGCAGCATAAACGGGCGTACCTTGCGGGCGAGTTCTTGTTGCCGCTCGTGGTCGCCATGATTTTCGATGGGATTGCGGTAAGCCTGCTGGAATGCCTTGGCGCCACCGAGCAATCCGGGCAGGGCAAAATCCATCAGTGCCCAGAGTTCGCCGAGGTGGTTTTCCAGCGGCGTGCCGGACAGGCACAGGCGGGTGGCACTACGGATACGGCGCACATGCTCGGCAACCTTGGTGTTGGGGTTTTTGATGGCCTGGGCTTCGTCCAGCACCAGCAGGCTAAATGCATGGTCTCGGTAGTGTTCGTAATCGCGGGCCAGCAGGGGGTAGGTAGTGATGACCAGATCGCTGTGTGCGACCTGGGTAAAAGCGCCTTCACGGTGGGGGCCGTGAATCAGAGTTACCTGTAACTCCGGGGTAAACTTCGCCGCTTCATGTACCCAGTTGCCGGTGAGGCTGGTTGGGGCGATGACCAGTGCCGGCACGGTGAGGCTACCGCTTTCCTTCATGTGCTGGATCAGTGCCAGGGTTTGCAGGGTCTTACCAAGCCCCATGTCGTCCGCAAGGATACCTCCGAAACCGTAGCCCTGCAGGAATGCCAGCCAGTTCAGGCCATCGTGCTGATAGGGCCGCAGCGTTGCATGCAGATGTTGTGGCTTGGGTATATTGGGCAGCCCGGAAAAGTCCCGCAGGGTTTCTTTTAGCTGGTGAATGTTCGGCGCGTGCGCGTCGTCCAGTTTGTCGATATCCGCGAACTGCACTGCCTGGAAGGCGGGCAGCGGGATGGGTTTATCCAGCTTTTTTTCCTTCAGTAAATCGAACAGCAGGCTGCGAATACTTTGCAATGGCCGCGTATTTACGCTCACCCAGTCACCATCGACAATCAGGCTCAGTTCATTCGGTGCGTCCTGTTCCAGCCATTGCTCCACCAAATCGACGATGGGCCACTGTTGCCCGTTGGGCAGTGTCAGGTCCAGCCCCATATCAAACCAGTTGTTGTCGCGATCGGTTAGTTCGATGGCGATGTCAGCGCGGGCGATATCAAACCGGTAGCTGCTGTCGGTTTCGATTGCCCAGCCCAGTTTCCGCCATTCGGGTAGTTGTTCCCGCAGTAGTGCACTCCAGCGTTGGAAAATTTTCTCAGGCCTGGTGGCATCCAGTATCCAGACTTCTTCCTGGCCACCAAGGTTTTCCTGAATCAGGTAGAGGCCCTGCTCGTGTATTCGATCGCGGCAGCGCTGCTCTTCCTCCTCGTCGCGAATAATCCGTATGTAGTCGCCATCCTGCTCCTGGGTAATTTCCGGGCCCGCATAGTGCCGGCTGTAGCTGGGGGCAAGGGCAAAGCCGCCGTAGTCGAAGTGCAGCTTCAGGGCCGGGAGCTTGTAGTGGTCGAAGTCACACCCGACCAGGGTGATGTGCGGGGTAAAGGTGCGCACTACAGTGAGCGAGGGCTCTACCGGCAGTGGCAATTGTTCCAATGGCACGCGCTGGCGTAGCTCCACGGACATCAGGCCGATGTCGCTCGCGGGTACCGCGGGCATCGCCAGCAGGTGTAGTAATTGGGAGGTTGGCAGCGGTGTGGCGATATCGCCGATACATGCGCGCTCTGTATCCAGATAGCAGGGCGGGTTGGTCGAAATTATGTGCCAGTTACCCTGGTCCAGCCCGTCGAGACGCGCGCTCAGTTGCAGCTTGCCATCGTGCTCTGGCTGCCACGTCCACTGCAGTGCACGGGCCGGCCCCTGCTGAATACGCTCTTCTTCGAAATAAAAGCGTTTGCTGTCGAGCAGGTAGGGCAGGGCGCGGCGGCCGGGCTCGCCAGAGAGTTCGAGCCTGCCACTGGCGCTAACACGGGGTAGCAACTGCAGGATGGTGACGTCTTCGTCCAGCAGGTGGCTGGGGCGGTTCCAGCCAAGGCGGTTGGTTTCCTGGGTGAAATAGCGCAACTGGCTCCAGCTGCCGTCTTTCTTCAGGTAGCCTTTCTTGGTGGATAACTGCAGCTGCCCCTGGGTGTTCTGTTCCAGTACATACAACAAGTAGTGCTGGCCGTGTTCGAGTGGCTGCACCTCGGTGCGCGGCGCGCCGGGCAGGTCGGACAGCCACTGCTGCCACGCGGGTGTACCCGCTTTGGCTGTGGCGCTTTCACTATTGGTACGGCCCTCTACCGTATTTACCTGCTGTTCCTTGTTCAGCAGTTCCAGCGCAACGGCGACCGCATGTTTGCAATTGAGTGCCACCGGGCAGGAGCAGAGCCCTACCAAACGGCCGCGCTCCACATCCAGCTCCACCCGGTAAACAAAACGCGCCGAGCCTTTGACGCGACCGCGGTAGATTTCGGCGTCCTGGTCCCAGTAGGCTTCCTGTACCCGCCCGCGATGGAAATAATCTTCTCCGCGCTCGAATGTACGCGGGTCCACCATATTGCGAACGTTATTGAGGGTGAAGCGGACCAAATCGGGCTCTCCGGGACGGTTTTTTCTGCCGGTACTTAGGGTTAAACCTGCCACTTTAGCATGAGTTACCGGTGCGCAGGTTGGATGCGGCGCAGTCCGACGTAAACCTCTGTGGCGATCGTGCTTGTGACGATAGTGTTTGTGATATTGGCTTTGGTATATTCGGCGCGGTTTAGCGGAAGGATTTTTTGTCGCCAAGGTGTGGCGCAGTAGCCGTGTAGGGAAGTACTTGTGTATGAATGATGTAACCGAACAGACGGCGCAGGCGGACGACGGATCCGCGCATGCCCCCTTGCAACTGAGTGAGCGTGAACAACGCGGTAATATCTGGCGATTAACCATCGCCCAGGCCCTGGCGGGAGCCAACTCGGTGGTGGCCTATGCCACCGGCGCGATCGTCGGTGCCGAGCTGGCACCGGTATCCTGGCTGGCAACCTTGCCCCTGTCGGTCTTTGTGGTGGGCATGGCGCTGTGCATTTTGCCGGTGGGTGCGATTGCCGGGCGCTACGGGCGACGCGCAGCATTCCTGTTGGGCGCCGGTGCCGGTGTGCTGGCGGGTTTGCTCGGCACCTATGCAATCCTGGTTGGCGGTGTCACCGGTTTCTGGCTGTTCTGTGGCTCGACAATGTTTGGTGGGGCCTACGCGGCGGTTGTCTTGCAATTCCGCTTTGCCGCGGCGGATGCGGTAGCGCCCAGCCGCAAGGCGCGGGCTTTATCCATGGTGATGGCGGGCGGCGTTGCCGCCGGTGTCGTAGGCCCACAGCTGGTGACCTGGACCATGGATTTATGGGCCGAGCACGTATTTGCCGTTACCTTCCTAGCGCAGGCGCTGGTCGCGGCGCTGTCGGCTATCATCCTGTTCGGTGTGCGTTTGCCCATGCCGTCTGCAAGTGCCGCCAGCGGTGGCCGGCCCCTCTCACTAATCGCGCGCCAGCCACGCTTTATTGCCGCCGCCGCGTGTGGGGCCATCTCCTACACGCTAATGAATTTCTTGATGACCGCGGCCCCGCTTGCCATGCACATGCATGGGCATTCCACGGAATCCTCCAACCTGGGACTGCAGTGGCATGTCATCGCCATGTTTGGCCCGAGCTTTTTTACCGGCGGCTTGATCGCGCGTTTTGGTGCCGAGCGGGTGATGATGGTGGGCCTGCTGCTGATTGGTGTCTCCGCCGCCGTGGGGCTGGCCGGCGTCGAGGTGATGCACTTCTGGGGAACGCTGGTTTTGCTGGGGCTGGGGTGGAACTTCGGCTTTCTCGGCGCCTCGACGCTGGTACTCGAATGCCACAGCGATAGTGAGAAAACCCGTGTGCAATCCCTCAACGACTTTATTGTGTTCGGGCTGATGGCGCTGGGCTCTTTTGCCTCAGGCGGACTGCTCAGCGCCTACGGTTGGAATGCCGTACTGTGGGTGTCGTTTGCGCCCTTGCTGGTGACCGTGGTTGCGCTGGGGGTATTAATTTTGCGCAGAAAACCTGAAGTGATTCAGGCCGCTTGATGTGGCTGAATTTTTTGCAGAGAGTTTCGCTGCTGCAATGCAAAATCTGCGCTGAAGCCGTAATGTTATTTAGGAATTAAGAGACGGGAATAAAGTAAAAATGGTGGGCCTTCCGGAACTTGGATTCAGGGCCTGCCCGACTTTCAGGTTGAAAGGTGAGTCGGCATCCGACGGGTTCGGAGAGTTGAGCTTGAGGCGAATATGGTGGGCCTTCCGGGACTTGAACCCAGGACCTGCCGATTATGAGTCGGATGCTCTAACCAACTGAGCTAAAGGCCCCCACAGGCGTTCGCAGGGACCTGCGAACGGGTTGGCAAAGTACTCGATTTTCTTCGTTAAATCAACGCTCTGAGGCAGTTTCCCCATGCTGCCCCGATTCTTACCATGCCCAGTTGAAGCCGAGGCTGGCGTTGCCCCCGGACCAGTTCAGGCCGTCCAGTGAGGTCTGGTAGCCTACGTTAATAAAGGCGCTGCCGTACTGGCTCTCCAGTAGCACTGCACCAGCGCCAAACTCACCCCAGGTGGCCTCGCGCTCAAGATCGGTTTGCTGATCCAGGTTGTACACCAACTGGTCGTTGCCGCCGAGGGTGTGCCAGAGGTTGCCGAACAGGTAGAGCCGCAAGTTACCATCGAACCACTGGCTGTCGACGTTGTAACCGCGGATGCCGGCGCGAAAATTGGCTTCCGGGGTCTTGTCCGTATCCACCCAAGAAATACCGTCCTCGTAGGCTGAGAAGTTGGTGTAATTCACTACCGCCTGCAGTTGCGGCTCCAGGTTCAGCGATTCGCTGACCTGCCAGGTTAAGCCCTTTTCCATGGAGAGGGTGAGCTGTGGGCCGGTGACGGTGTCGCCGATGCCGCGTGTGGACTGGCTGTGCATTTTCACGTAGGCGACTTTGGCGGTGAAGTCGAAATAGCCCATGTTGGGTCGGTAGTCGTTGAAGTAGTAGCCGAGGTGGTGGCTGGTGAGCTGGTTGCGCCCGGCGTCGTAGTTGTTGAAGCCGCGGGCAAAGCCCGTGACATCGCCGTTGGTGCGGGTACTGCCGACAAAAAGCCCCATTTCCCGTGCGCCGCCGGTACAGGTGGGACCCGCCCAGAAATTCTTACCCACCTGAAAGCCGGAGATGTTGCCGTCGAAACGGTTATCCACGTCGCCATGCCAGTTGTAGTCGGCGCGGGTGTGGTGCACGCGCGCCCACTCCTGGTTAATCCCGTCAAACCAGCTGCGCTGTTCGCCTCGCCGTTTGTGATAGCTGCCGATCTCTTGCAGGGAGGTTAGGCGCGCGAGGGATTTTGCCTGAGCGTACAGCGGTATTTCGGGGCGGTAGAGGGGCAGAGGCTTGGTGATTGTGTTGGCAGCGGCAAGATTCAGTAGGGGGGCAGCGGCAGGGGAGGCGCCGGTTTCGATGCCCGCTGTGCCGGAACTCGTTACCTGGTTGAGGCCATTTGATTCGTCGCGCCCGGCATCACCGGGAAGCAGGTTGGAGCGCAGAAACCAGTTGTCGTTGTCTTCGGGATTGCGGGCGCCGCGAAACAGAAAATACTCGTAGGGCCCGGCGGATATGGGGCTGTCCATGTAAAACGCGCCACTGGCGGTGGTGGCGCCATTGGTGGCTTCCACGACGAGAATACCATCGATGGTATCCGCGCCGTTGCCGGAAAAGCGCTCGAAAACCAGCTGCGTGCTGCCACTGGCGTGGCCGCTATTCACGATGAGGCGGTCGGCGAGGCTGTCGTCATCACCGGCGATCATATCCATGTGGATGATACCAGTGCCGCTGTAATCGCCCTGTACAAGTAGTTGATTGGCGGTGCTGCCACGCATATCGATGACGCCGTGGTTGACCAAGCTGAGGCGCTGGTCGCGGTAGGGAGTGATAGCGGCGCCCAGGTGTGGCAAAGCGAGGGTGCTGTCACTGCCGATGCGCAGCCGGCCCGGGTGGCCGCCGTCATCGCCGAGGACTAGTGTGGTGTCGAGGGTCAGGCGGCTGGCGCCGTCGAGCACTATAGACTCCCAGCGCTGCAGGCGGGCGGGGTTGCTGATAACGACATCGCGCAGGGTCAGGGTGTCGAAACCGTTGCCGCCATCGATCAGCAGTGCGTTGTTGCCCGCGGCGCGGTCATCGGCTTCGAGAATGTATTGATTGTCGCCGTCGTCTAACTGGATTTGGGCGTATGCACTATGTGGCAGGAGCGGGAGTATTGTGAGAAGCGGTGTCAGCAATACCGCCGCTGTGCCCGCGCCAACATCGCGGGTCACCCGAGAATACAGCATGGTTCCATCCCTGAACTTATTGCTGGGCGCAAATCCGTTGCGCTTTATTTAGGGGGTACCAATTAGGTACGTCAGTGCAGGGAGTTTAGGTCGGGGCGGGTAGGATTGCCGGGCCGAGCGCCCGGCGGTCACGAATTTTGTCGGGCTAATTCGCTCGGTCATCCATTGGCAATAGCTCAGCCAAGCCAGCGCGGCAGCAGGATACAGGCCCAGGTGCTGACCCACAGCAGTAGGGATATGGAAACCGCGGCGGAGCCCGTGTCTTTGGCAATTTTCGACAGCGGGTGCTTTTCCGGGCCAATCCTATCGACCACGGCCTCCACTGCGCTGTTCATCAGCTCGACGATCATCACCAGCAGGGTGACGCCGATCAGCAGGGCGCGCTCGACGCCGGATTCACCGAGCCACAGGGCGGCGGGGATCAGGATAATCGAGAGAGAGACTTCCTGGCGAAAAGCCGCTTCGTTGCGCCAGGTGGCGAGCAGTCCTTGACGGGAATACTCGGTGGCGGCGATAAGGCGGGAGATACCGGTTTTTCCGGGTTTGTTCACAAACTGCTCTTCCATTGTTTTTCTGTTGCTCCGTTGCCGTGGATGTTCATCCGTTTGTAATAAAATCGTGGCGCACAAAAAAGCCCGGCGAGCCGGGCTTTTTCAAGTATGGACAACATTTCCGTGATGGAAAGTTACTCGTCCAAGAAGCTGCGCAGGTGCTCGGAGCGCGAAGGATGGCGCAGTTTGCGCAGTGCCTTGGCTTCGATCTGACGGATACGCTCACGGGTAACGTCGAACTGCTTGCCCACTTCCTCGAGGGTGTGGTCGGTGTTCATATCGATACCAAAGCGCATGCGCAGTACCTTCGCTTCCCGCGCGGTCAAGCCGCCTAGCACAGAGCGGGTTGCATCGTGCAGGCCTGTTGAGGTCGCGGTGTCCACCGGGGAAGACTGGTTCTGGTCTTCGATAAAGTCGCCCAGATGGGAGTCTTCATCATCACCGATCGGCGTTTCCATGGAGATCGGCTCTTTGGCGATCTTCAGGACTTTACGCACCTTGTCTTCCGGCATATCCATGCGCTCGCCCAGCTCTTCCGGAGTTGGCTCGCGGCCCATCTCCTGTAGCATCTGACGGCTGATACGATTGAGCTTGTTAATGGTCTCAATCATATGCACCGGAATACGGATGGTGCGCGCCTGGTCGGCAATGGAGCGAGTGATCGCCTGGCGAATCCACCAGGTTGCATAGGTGGAGAACTTGTAACCGCGACGGTATTCGAACTTGTCTACCGCCTTCATCAGGCCGATGTTGCCTTCCTGGATCAGGTCCAGGAACTGCAGGCCGCGGTTGGTGTATTTCTTTGCGATAGAAATAACCAGACGCAGGTTGGCCTCAACCATTTCTTTCTTGGCGCGGCGAGAGCGAGCCTCACCGATGGACATGCGGCGGTTGATCTCTTTGATCTGGCCAACGTCCAGTTGCGCCTTGTCCTGAGCGTGTTGCAACTTGCGCTGCGCACGCTGGATTTCTTCGGATACCTGGCGCAGCGCGTCGGAGTAGTCGCGCTTCTTCTTGATGACCGCCGGAATCCAATCTTCATTGGTCTCGTTGCCGGGGAATTCCTTGATAAAGGTTTTGCGCGGCATGCGGGCACGCTTGATGCACAGGTTCATCACCAGACGCTCCTGAGCGCGCACTTCGTCGAGAATATCGCGGACTGCGGTGTACAGCGGATCGAACTGGCGCGGGGCCAGTTTGAAGAAGCGGAATACTTCGCCCACGGCTTCCAGGGCGGCGCCGGCTTCTTTGGAGTCGCGGCCGTGCTTTTTGATTGCGGCGTCAGCTTTCTTCTGCGCGGCGATCAGCGCGTTCATGCGCTCGGCGAGTTCTTCCGGGTCGATACCACCGGGGTTCTCTTCTTCTTCCTCTTCCTCGGAGTCGTCGTCGGAATCGTCGTCGCCGTCCTCGGATTTGGCTTGCGCAGCCTGACCAGCCTGGGCACCCGGAGGTACGTCTTCGGCAGGGTCGAGCCAGCCGGCGATCACGTCGGGGACGCGGCGCTCTTCTTTCTCGATCAGCGCGTACTCGTCGATGATGTGCTGCACGGCACCCGGCCAGTAGGCGAGGGCGGCCATCAGTTCACGCAGGCCTTCTTCGATACGCTTGGCGATGGCGATTTCGCCTTCGCGGGTAAGCAGTTCCACGGTGCCCATCTCACGCATATACATGCGCACTGGGTCGGTGGTACGGCCTACATCGGATTCTACGGCGGCGAGTGCAGCGGCGGCTTCGGCGGCGGCGATTTCATCAGCGGAGCTGTCGCCTTCGGCCATCAACAGTTCTTCGGCATCTGGTGCTTGTTCAAACACCTTGATGCCCATGTCGTTGATCATGCCGATGATGTCTTCCACCTGATCGGGATCAGAGATGTCTTCTGGCAGGTGGTCATTCACTTCCGCATAGGTGAGATAGCCCTGCTCTTTACCGCGGGCAATCAGTTCTCGAATGCGGGAGGTGGTTTTTTGCTGTTGGGTTTTGTCGGTCATGCACAACCCTGAATTCTGGGGATTGATAGTCTGGACTTTTGTCTGGACAAAGACGCGGGATTATAGCGTATTTGCGATAGCAATAACCACTATGACTGTCAAGGCAGATGGTGTGGTTCAGGGTGTCCGAGCGCGCTTGTCTTTGGTTTCCCGCCGGCTACTGGCGGCGGGCCTGTGTATATGGTGTTGGCAGCGGGGAATTCAAGGGGGGAAGACTGAAAACCTTTAGCGGCGGTGTCAGTCTTGTTTGCGGCGAAATTGTGCCAATAGTGCCAGCTGGTCGGCGCTTAGCTGGTTGCCGTTGCTCTTTAGTTGGTCCAGCAGGCCCCTTTTACGCTCGCGTTCGGCGGCGAGATCCAGGGTGCGCAGGCAATCGCTGAATTCGGTGTTCGGGTCGTATTCCATCGCCTGGCCCTGGCTGCCGACGATGGGGTGGCTCATGGCGAGGCGCGGCAATAGCTCACGGGCTTCCTTGCTTTCCAGGTTCAGCAGGCGGCCGAACAACTGGTTACTGTTGAGGCCGGGATTTTTGTGTAAAACCTGCAGAATTTCGCCGAACAGCTGCAAATCGGCGTCGTTGCTGGCGCTAAATCGACTACTGTCCTCGATCGTCTCTGCCAGCTGCGGATGGTGCAGCAGCAGTGCGATCAGCATGCGTTCGGCGGGCAGGCGGTACTGCCCGCTGCGGCGGCGCGGGCCGCCCTGGGCGGCCGGGGTTTCTTCCGGGTGGTCTTGAGGGCCCTGAGGTATTCCGCTTTCGTCGTAGTCGGGCGGTGGCCCGTCGTAAGCCTCTGCGGGCGGCGCTTCGTCACCGTAAGGTGGAGCTGCTTCGCTGGCAGGGGGGGGCGCCCAGGATGCTGTCGAGGGCGCCGCAGAGTGGGCCGTAGAGGGGCCGGCAGCAGACTTGGCTGCTGGCTTAGGCGCCGGTTTGGGTTCAGGCTGCGACTGGCGGGTGAGTTCCGCGCTGCGGGCTTTTTCCGCGGCGATAATCTCTTCCAGCATGTCCTGTTCGAGGCCGGTGCGTCGCGCCAGTTGCTGGAACATCAGCTGGCGGTAAACGCCGGCGGGCAGCCGGTCGAGCAGGGGGGCGGCTGCCTTCGACAGGCGCGCGCGGCCATCCATGGTCTGGATGTTGATGCCTTCGCCGAGCAGGTCGAACAGGAAGTCTTCCAGTGGTCGGCCCTGTTCGTCGATCAATTGATCGAAGCGTTCACCGCCAATCTGGCGCACCAGGGTGTCCGGATCCTCCCCTTCCGGCAGCAGCAGGAAGCGCAGGCTGCGGCCGTCCTGCATGTGCGGCAGGCCGGCTTCCAGTGCCCGGCGGGCAGCGGTGCGGCCGGCCTGGTCGCCGTCAAAACAGAACACGACTTCCTGGGTGTGGCGGAACGCCAGTTGGATATGGTCTTCACCACAGGCCGTGCCGAGGGTGGCCACGGCGCAGCGGATGTCGAACTGGGCCAGCGCAACCACATCCATATAGCCTTCCACCACAATCAGGCGCTTGAGCTCGCGGTTGGCTTGGCGGGCCTCCCAGAGGCCGTAGAGTTCACGTCCCTTATGGAAAATCGGGGTTTCCGGTGAATTCAGGTATTTTGGTTTGTCGTCCCCCAGCACCCGGCCGCCGAAGGCGATGGTGCGCCCGCGCTGGTCGCGGATCGGAAACATGATGCGGTTGCGAAAGCGGTCGTAATGATGGCGCTTGGCAGGTTCGGATTTGCCTGCCCCTTGATGATTTGAGCGGCCGTCACTGTCCTGGCGGCGGATCGCCAGCCCGGCAAGTTCCAGTTGGACGGCTTTCTCCGAGCTGGTGCCCAGCTGGTTCAGCAGGTTATCCCACCCGGGCGGCGCCAGGCCGATGCCGAATTCCTTGCAGATCGCGCCGGAAAGCCCGCGATTCTTCAGGTAGGTGATGGCGGGTGTGGAGACCTTGTGGTCCCGCAGTTTCTCGCGATAGAACTCCGCGGCCTTTTCGGTGAGCTGATAGAGCGACTGGCTTTCCTGCTGGCGCTTGAGCTGGCCGGCATCGAGCTTTTCCCGCGGAACTTCCAAGCCCAGGCTGGCGGCGAGCTTTTCCACCGCCTCCGGGAACGGCAGGCGGTCGTACTCCATCAGGAAGCCAACGGCATTGCCGCTGGCCCCGCAGCCGAAGCAGTAGTAGAACTGTTTGTCCGGGCTTACGGTAAAAGATGGGGTTTTTTCATCGTGAAATGGGCAGCAGGCGGAATAGTTCTTCCCTGTCTTGCGCAGCTTAACGCGGCTATCGACGACCGGAACGATGTCGGCGCGGGCCAACAGGTCGTCGATAAAATACTGCGGGATTTTGCCTGCCATAGGTCGTTAATCTAACTGCTTGGCAGCCGTTAGAAGGATGCCTTCACAAGCTTGCTGACTGCGCCCATGTCGGCGCGGCCCTGTACCTGCGGCTTCACCAGTGCCATCACCTTGCCCATGTCGGCCATGCTGGCGGCACCGGTTTCTTTGACTGCTGCGGCTACGATTTCCTGAATCTCCGCCTCGCTCAGCTGCTCCGGCAGGAAGTCCTGGATTACGTTGATTTCCTGCTGCTCCACTTCGGCAAGCTCCGGGCGGCCGGCCTTTTCATACTGGGCGATGGAGTCGCGGCGCTGCTTGGTCATTTTGTCCAGCAGGGCCAGGATGCGAGCGTCGTCCAGCTCGATACGCTCATCCACTTCTACGCGCTTAATCTCTGCATTGATCAGGCGCAGGGTCGCCAGACGTGCCTTTTCGCGGGCCTTCATGGCGTCTTTGGTAGCGGTAGCGAGAGTTTCCTTGAGTGTGCTCATTGGGCGTTGTCCGGTTCTGGTTGCGGAAGATGGTAATAAGGCGGCTAAGCATAGCGCCTAGGGCGGAGCGGCTGAAGAGTCAGGCTTCGATAAATAAGCGCAAGAAATAGAAAACGGCGCGCGAGTGACCTCGGGCGCCGTTTCAGATCGCGAACTGCGTTCGCGTCAGCGTGCTGTGAGCGAGAGACCGGGCTCAGGCCCGGCAAAACTCAGTAGAGACGCTGGAACTTGCGGTTTTCGCGCTGCATTTTCTTGGCGTGGCGCTTAACAGCAGCCGCAGCCTTGCGCTTGCGAACAGAAGTTGGCTTCTCGTAAAACTCGCGACGACGTACTTCGGAGAGTACACCGGCTTTTTCGCAGGAGCGCTTGAAGCGGCGCAGAGCGATGTCAAATGGCTCGTTGTCTTTGATGCGTACTGAGGGCATTAGATTACCTGTAAAATTCGTTTCTCTCGGCCAGAATCCCTAAAGCAATACTTACTAGTAATACTACTGGTAACGCGCACAGGGACTGGCGGGGCCTATCCGGCAAAATGTCTATCTCGCAGATACAAGCCGGAGGCCGGTTCACAGCGAGGGCGCAAATTCTATACAGATGATTTGGCCTTCGCAAGCCTTGTGGATGCAATCGCGCCAACCCGGTGCCAGCCGGTGCCACACGGGCGTTGCGACTGGATAGACGGTTTCTGCGCTGGCTCAGTTACACCCTACCCGGGCCGGTAAATATAGCCGCCCTCACCAAAGGGGGCTGACTTCGGTGCAGTGCGGCGGATTTCTGGCCCACGTGAGAGTATGATAGCGCCCCCGCGCGGGGGTTAACGCCGGTAGTTTGACCGGTTTTAATGCTTTTTTCGGATAATTTGTCACTATTAAAGGAAAGTCGGGCACTGTGCGAGTACTCGGAATAGAAACGTCCTGCGATGAAACCGGAGTCGCCCTGTACGACAGCGAACAGGGGCTGCTTGGTCACACGCTCTACAGTCAGGTAAAACTGCACGCAGATTACGGTGGTGTGGTGCCCGAGCTTGCCAGTCGCGACCATGTGCGCAAGTTGCTGCCACTGGTGCGCGAAGTGATGGCGCAGAGCAATACGCGCGCCGAAGACATCGATGGTGTGGCCTATACCGCGGGTCCGGGCCTGATTGGCGCGCTGATGGTGGGCGCCTGCGCTGGTCGCGCCATTGCCTACGGCTGGGATGTACCGGCGATCGGTGTACACCATATGGAAGGGCATTTGTTAGCCCCGATGCTGGAGGAAAACCCGCCGGCATTCCCGTTTGTGGCACTGCTGGTGTCCGGCGGCCATACCCAGCTGGTAGACGTGCAGGGATTGGGGCAATACGAGTTGCTGGGTGAATCCCTCGACGACGCCGCCGGTGAGGCCTTCGACAAGGCGGCCAAAATGCTGGACTTGGATTACCCGGGTGGCCCGCGCCTCGCGGCGTTGGCGGAAAAGGGTGACCCGCTGCGCTTTACCTTCCCGCGCCCGATGACTGATCGCCCGGGGCTCGACTTCAGCTTCTCTGGCCTGAAAACGTTCACCCTTACCACCGTGCAAAAACATGCGCTGGAAGATGGTTTGCCGGATGAGCAGACCTGTGCGGATATTGCCGCCGCCTTCCAAGAGGCGGTGGTGGATACACTGGTGATCAAATGCCGCCGTGCGCTTAAACAGGCGAAGCGCAAGACTCTGGTGATTGCCGGCGGGGTTTCTGCAAATACCCTGTTACGTCAACGGTTGGAAGCGCGGCTCGCGGAAGACGGCTGCAGTGTGTATTACCCGCGCCAGGAATTCTGTACCGACAACGGCGCGATGATCGCTTATGCCGGTTGCCTGCGCCTGCATGCCGGGCAGCGCGCCGATCTCGAAATCGAAGTGCGCCCGCGCTGGCCGCTGACCGAATTGACCGGTGCGCTCGGTTCCCGTTAGCGGGCAAGCGCAGAATAAAAAGTAGAAATGAAAGGAGACGAGCGTTGGATATCGTTTACATCCGTGATTTGAAAGTCGAAACCATTATTGGCATTTACGACTGGGAGCGGGAAGTGCGCCAGACCGTGAGTCTCGATATCGAGATGGCGTTCGATATTCGTGAGGCCGCACGCACGGACAATATCGAACACACCCTGAATTACAAAGCCGTTGCCAAGCGCCTGATCGCGTTTATCGAAGGCAGCGAGTTTCTGCTGGTGGAAACCATGGCGGAACAGGCCGCCAAGATTGTGCGTAACGAATTCAATGTGAGCTGGCTGCGACTACGTCTTTCCAAGCCGGGCGCCGTGCGCGGCGCGCGCGATGTAGGCGTCATCATAGAACGTGGTAAAAAACAGGCTGTGGAGGTCTGATCAATGGCAATCGTCTACCTGAGTCTCGGTAGTAACATTGACCGTGAAAAACACCTGTGTGCCGCAATGGACGCATTGGTGGAAGCCTTTGGTGACCTGAAGATGTCCCAGGTTTACGAAAGCGAAGCGGTGGGCTTCGAGGGCGATAATTTTTACAATTTGGTTGCGGCGATCGATACGGATTTATCGGTCGGCGAGCTGGCCCTGCGCCTGCGCGATATCGAAGATGCCAACGGCCGTGTGCGCAGTGGGCCGAAGTTCAGCGCGCGAACACTGGATATCGATATTCTTACCTATGATGAACTCACCGGTGAGATAGATGGTATCGCATTGCCGCGCGATGAAATTCTCAAGAATGCCTTTGTGTTGCTGCCGCTATCAGAAGTGGCTCCTCAAGCGGCGCATCCTGTCGTTGGAAAAACCTATCAAGAGCTCTGGGAAGGTTACGATCAAACCTCCCAGAAACTCTGGCCCGTGCCTTTCAGCTGGCCGGAAGTCTAGAATCGGTGGTGCGGTGCTTGGCGCTCGCCAGCAGCCGCACGATATCCAGAAACTTTTTCATCTCTCCCTTCATGGCCGCAACAAGGCCATGCATGGCCAGCAAGCGTCGGTCGATTGCTTCTCCGTTACCACCTGCGTGCTGCATAAAATTCTGCAGCGTTTCACTGGCAGCATCATGGCCTTTATTTTCATAAGCCAATAGTATTTCCACAGTTTTTTCTGTTTCAGTGATTTTACGTGGCACAGGCGCATAGCCCAACGCACGCACCATGGCCTCAGTGACGTTCCATGATGACCAGGGGTTTTGACCGGTAACCAGGCCGTTATCGATCGTCACCTGATTGAGATAAAGCGGGCCTTTCTCAAGCACGGCGCCATTTTCGCGCAGGCGGGTTTCCAGCAGGAAAGGGAAGACTTGCTCGGCATCCGGAATCAGGAACAGCTCTTCTTCGTTGGTAAAGCTGGTGATGCGACGCCCGTCGAGAAATGAAGCGCCGGTATCGAGCGTGATATCCGCCAGTGCGGCAGGACCGTGGCAGACTGCTCCGATCACGCCGTCGTTCTTGTGCAGTGCGATGACCAGGTTCTGGATCGCCGGATTGCCGGGAAAATCAAACATCGCGCCTTTACCGCCGGCAAAGAAGATACCTTCATACTGGTCCGCGACGACATTTTCCAGGGGAATACTGTTGCGCAGTTTTTTCATCGCGCCGTTATCGTTGAGGAAGGCATACTCGAAGGGCCCCATATCATCCTTGTCCATTATCGCGGGTGGTTCGCCGCCCTGTGGGCTGGCGATGTCCACGACAAAGCCATTGGCGCTAAAGACATAGTAGGGACGCGCTAGTTCGGTGAATTCATAGCCGGTTTTTTTGCCCGTGTTGCCGAACTCGGCGGCGCTGCTCACGACGACGAGAATACGTCCGCGCTCTTTTTCAGTGGGGATCTGCTTGAGGTAAGGAACGTCTGCGGGCGTGGTGCGCGCCAGCGCGTCGTGATCGGGGGCTGGGGGTATCAGGCTCTTTAGCCAGAAGGCGGTGCCGAACAAAATTGCGGCGGTGCAAAGGATGGTTGCCAGTATCTTTTTAAGCATGGTGGATCTCCTTGTAGGTAGTAGGGAGATCTTGCCCGGCACAAGGTGAAGGGCGAGTGAAATAAGCGGACTAACTTGATTTCGCCAGGCGTTACCGGTCTGCGTTATCAGACACAGGTATTGCGGAGAGCGAAAACCTGCCGTTTTCGCACGTAGACGAAAAGCGCCAGCCCAGTGCGGAAAAAATTCTGCTGGCCAGATAGAGCCCCTGCCCAAAGCCCTCACTGTTCGGCCCACGTGTGCCGGCGTTAAACAGCGATGCAGTGCTGAACTCCTTCAGAACGGGGTTTTCGAAAATGAGTGCGCCGTCCTCGTGGCGAATCTCCAGCGCCGGTTGCGACGCGTGCTGGATGGCATTATCGAAGAGGATATCAAGCAGCGATGCTGCAAGGTGTGGATGCCCTACTACTGGTAGGGTGTCCGGTAGTTTTACATCGAGTTGGAAGTCGGGGTGCATGACAATCTCGCGGCGAGCAAGCAGGCGTTCTTCCACAAGCGGGCGCAGGTCGAAACTGGAGTGTTCGAAGGATTCGGATCGTGCCAGTGCCAGCAGTGTACTGACGGTTCTGTTCATGGTCGCCAGTATGTCGCTAAGCTCGCGAGACTCTTCCACACCCAGGCCTTGGTTGCGCGCAAGGGCCAGGGTGTTGCTGGCGATGGCTAGGTTGGTGCGCAGTTCGTGGCTGACATCGTGGGTGAATTCCGCCTCTCTCTGCCGCGCCTGTTTGAGCTCGTGCATGTTGCGCTGGAGGGTGCGTGCGAGAAAGCCGATCTCGTCGTGGCGACTGCTGGTGCTTAGCGCCAGCGGCGACTGGTTTGTCGCCTGCAGCTCAACTTCCCGGGCAAGGTTGAGGATGGGGCGAATCGCGGAGGTTACGAGCCGGTAGGCGAGCCACAGTGCAAGAACTGTGGTGAGCAGAAAGGCAGCCAATGGCAGCCAGATCAGGCGCCCCGACTGGCTGGAAACGGTGAGTAGATTGCCAACCTCGGCGGCCAGTATTGCACTGGTGTCGGGGGAAAGTTCACGCAAGTGAAAATGCTGGCGCCCTTCGACAAAGTATTCGGCTCTGCGTTGCTCACCAGCTAGTGCGGTCAGGAATTCTGGTGGGGTATCGGCAGGTGAAGTGTACAGGGTAAACATCGGCAGCCGCGGGCTGGGCAGGGTGCCGTCATCATGGAGCGACTGCTCGATGTAACGCGCTTCTTCATTGATCAGGTTGTCGAGCAGCTGGTCCTCGATCACGTAGGCGGTGAGTAGCCCAATACCGGAGTAAATCAGGCAGAGCAGCAGGGTAAAGCCACCGAACAGGGTGAAGACTTTACGTTGCAGATTACTGCGGGGTGTTTCAGCTTGCACGGGGTAACTCCAGCTGGAAGCCGATACTGCTGATGGTGCGCAGCATGGGTTCGGGAAACGGTCGGTCCAGCTGACGCCGCAGACTGTAGATGTGTGATTTCAGGGCGTCGCTGTCGGGTGGGTTGTCGCCCCATATGCGATGCACAATTTCTCCGCGGCTGAGTGGTTCGGGGTAGGCGCAGGCGAGCTCCCAGAGGATATTGAAGGCAATGGTGGTGAGCTTGAGGGTTTGCCCGTCTCTCGCTGCTTCGCGGCGGCGCCGGTGGACGTGCAGAGGGCCGATACTCATTTCGTCATTGCGGTGCAGTTCCCAGCGTCGCGCCAGGGCGCGGCAGCGCAGGGCCAGTTCGCGTGGGTCGAACGGTTTGCACAGGTAGTCATCTGCGCCGGAGTCAAACCCCTCTGCCTTGTCGGTAAAGGCATCTCGCGCGGTTAGCATAAGAATTGGGGCAGAAAACTGGGCTTTCTCGCGCAGTTGTCGACAGACTTCAAGGCCGTCGATGTCCGGCAGATTGAGGTCCAGCAGGATCAGGTCGTAGATCTCCTGCAGTGCCAGTTGCAGGCCGAGTTGCCCGTTGCCAGCAAAGTCCACATGCCAGCCATGCCCTTCCAGAAATTGACCGGTCTGACGGGCGAGGGTGGGGTTATCTTCAACCAAGAGGATCTTGAGGGTGTTCACCGGCAGTGCCTGTCCACGTGTTAGATGAGTAGACATTGTGACAAGCTGCCGGTGAATTTGCAGTGAAATTTGGCAGATCGACGAGCGGAGGGCTAGGGAAGCGAGAGCCTTGGCCTATTACTTAGTTCAGGCTTACCGGTGCTTCTTAGACCAACGGCACATGTTTATAGCCGTTTCCGGCTGCACGGCTAACCCGCAGTGATCGATAGTGACAGAAGTCCTGTAATGGTTTTCTTGTGAGTGACTAGTCGCTTTTCTTTAGCGCGCGCAGTTTGTCTTCGTGCTTACGTAGCTCCTGTTTGTTTTCGAGAATCTCATCCATGCTCAGGCCTTTCAATTCATGGGGGAATACTAGCCACTTGTCGGTTTCGTGCAGGTAGTAGTCTGGTTCCATGTTGGTCTGATTGCGGCTGGGTTTGAAGTAGGGGCAGGCAACACGGATTTCCGGGGTGTTTTTCTTCGCCGCCTTGCGCATGTCGCTGATGGCTTGCTGAATGCTCAGTCCAGTATCGTAAACGTCGTCGACGATCAGCATTTTTTCATGGGATTCCACCTGTTTGATCAGGTAGGTGAGGCCGTGCACTTTGACTTCTTTCTGGCGCTGGTTAACGCCGCTGTAAGAGGAGGTGCGAATGGCGATGTGGTCCGCGTGGAAGCCGAGGAAATCAAACATTTCCTGTACTGCGATGCCGATGGGTGCACCGCCGCGCCAAACCCCTACGATGTAGTCTGGCTGGAAGCCGCTTTCTACGACCTTCAGGGCCAACGTGTAAGAATCGTCCAGCAGGGACTGGGCGGAAATATATTGCTTTTCGCTCACTGCGTTACCTCAAGCTTTAAGAGAAATAGTGGCATTACATATTCAGGCTGCGGCCACCGTCGACCGCGATAATCTGGCCGGTGACATAGGGTGCGTCACAGGCAAGGAAGCGTACAGTGCGGGCGATGTCCGATGGGTCACCGCTACGCTGCATGGGGATACGCTCCAGTATCTGCTCCTTGTTATAGCCTTCGCTGACCTGTTCCGGCCACAGAATCGCACCGGGCGCCACGGCATTGACCCGAACCCGCGGCGCCAGCTCGCGGGCCAGGCTCTTGGTCATCATTACCAGCCCCGCCTTGGCCGCACTGTAGATGGTGTGGCTGGGCATGGGTTTGTCTGCGTGAATATCGGCAAGGTTGACGATACTGCCGTTGGCATCCGCCAGGGCCGGAGTCAGGGCCTGGCTGAGAAAAAACGGGGCTTTCAGGTTGCTGCCCATCAGTTCGCCCCACTGCTGCTCGCTGGCACTGCCAATGGGGGTGGGATAGAAGGCGGAAGCGTTGTTCACCAGCACGGATACTTCGCCGAAGCAGGCCAGGGCGGACTCGGCCAGCTGCTGGCAATCGTCGGCGCCGGCGAGCTCGCTCTGTACTGCGGCCGCGGAGCCGGGGCGGCGCTGATTCAGGGTCTCCACTAATGCCTGTGCCGCCTGACTGGAGTGACGGTAATGCACAATGACCCGATGATCGCGGTGGAGTTCTTCGGCAATTGCGCGCCCGAGACGCGCGGCGGCGCCGGTGATCAGAGCTGTGGCCATTGTTGGTTTTCCGTCGGCTATTGGAATACTTGGAGGTGGCGCGCTTGCCCGTTAGTCCTGAGCGGGCGCCCCGTAGGTGCTTTTCAATTTGGTCAGAGCTTGCAGTCGTGCCCGATCCAGTGCTTTACCGAGCTCTGCGCCGGCGAAGCCCTGCGCGATAAGCGCTTGCGGGTCTACCTGTGCGGCGGCATCGCGTGCGGCGCGCAGGTAGTCGACTTGCGGGTATTCGCGGTCTTCCAGCCCCAGGCGGCCGCGGGCGTCTGCCTCGCAACTTTCCAGAAACTGTTCGAAACGCTCCGGCTTGCGCAGCGCATCGAGCGCGCGCAGTAATTTCAGCAGCGTCTGTGGGCGCAGCTCAAACACTTTATGGCTGTGCAAATGGTATTCGCACACGCCGAGTGAAAGCGCGGTAATTGGATTTGGTACGCGCAGGCGCTTGCACACGGCTTTTACCAGCGGTAGGCCGGCCGCTTCGTGGCCGCGGTGGCTGGGCAGAACCTCCAGTGGGGTAACGCCTTTGCCCAGGTCGTGCACCAGTACCGCAAAACGCACCGGAAGCTCCGGTGGCGCCTGGCGCAATGCGCGCAGCACATGGTCGCCCGTGTCAATTTCCGGGTGATGCAGCGGTGTCTGCGGGATGCCAAACAGGCAATCCACTTCCGGCAGTAGTACCTTGAGGGCGCCGCATTCCCGCAGCGTGCTGATAAAAATATCCGGCCGCGGCTCGGTGAGTGCGCGACTCACCTCTTTCCATACCCGCTCTGCAACCAGGTGCTCCACCTCTCCTGCCGCCACCATGGTGCGCATCAGCGTCATGGTCTCATCGGCGATGGTGAAGCCCAGCGGTGCGTAGCGTGCGGCAAAACGGGCCACACGCAATATACGCAGGGGGTCTTCACTAAAGGCCGGTGATACATGGCGCAGTGTGCGCGCTTCCAGGTCGGCGCGGCCGCCATAAGGATCGATGATGGCGCCATCATTGGTTTCTGCCATGGCGTTGACGGTGAGGTCGCGCCGCTGCAGGTCCTGTTCCAGGGTGACGTCAGGGCTGGCAAATACGGTGAAACCGCCGTAGCCGTGGCCGCTTTTGCGCTCGGTCCGGGCCAGTGCGTATTCCTCTCCGGTATCCGGGTGCAGGAAAACCGGGAAGTCTTTGCCCACCGGGCGGAAGTCGCGGTTGCGCATGTCGTTTTCGGTGGCGCCGACTACCACCCAGTCGCGTTCGTGTACCGGGCGTTGCAGGAGTTTGTCGCGGACGGCACCGCCGACCAGATAGATCTTCATCACGTGAAACCCAGCGCCAAGGGCCGCGCAGCGCCAGCGGAGTGAGCGGTAACCAACAAAATGTGAGAAAAGGCGAAAATTGCCATAAATACCGCTGTACCTGAGATAAATCGCGCCAAAAAACGCATGTACCCAGATAAATATTAGGAAAATGCAGGATCGGGAAGATAAAAAAAAGGCCCCGAAAAAACAAGGGGGCCCAGGGTCTTAGGGTATTCGTGAAGAGAGAATCCCAACAAGCTCGCGTGCGCGAAAGAGTTCAGCCGGACACTAGATAGCAGCATTTTCGTGACAAAAGGCTGCAGGATCAGGCTGGATAGCGCGTGTAATGCCGACATATTACGTCGACGTCAACATGGCGCCCATTTTATTTAACCTGTCATAACTGTCAACCGTGGCTTTCAAACTTTAATTGAGGGAAATGTCGGTTGGTTCGTTAAACATATATAGGCATAGAATTAACGCCTGTATTTTTGGTTTAATTCAGCACAATTAATAACAAGATGCGCGATTCGTGGGGGAAAGTAATAAAATGAGCGAAGTGCATGTACTTACGACCGGGGAAGCCGCCCGGTATTGCGGGGTCAATTTCCGTACCGTTATCCGCTGGATTGAGCGTGGGCAGCTCAAAGCGTACAAGCTCCCGGGACGCGGTGATCACCGCATTTGCGTGGAAGACTTCGTAAGCTTCCTGCGGGATAACGCCATGCCGGTACCGGCAGAGCTGGGTGCCGCTACACGCAAAGTGCTGCTGGTGTCGGATTCCCCGGAGATGATTGCGGGTCGCCAGTTGTTGCAACAGGCTGGCTGTGAAGTGGATCTAGCGAGCGATTCCTTTAGCGCGGGCACCATGCTGGCCAGTGGTAAGCCGGCAATGCTGGTGCTGGACAGCAATCTGGAGGGGGTGAACGGCTTTCAGGTATTGGATATGCTGCGCTCGCGCAGTGAGTTTTCGTCCCTGAGTGTGGTGTTGGTTGCGCCACAAGACGAAGCTAACCCTCAGCGCTGGTTGGATGCCGGTGCCGATGCGGTGGTTGCTGCCAGTTGCGACCGCAACGAGTTGGTAGGGCGTATCAACCTGCTGTTGGACGCCTGATCGACTAGTCTGGATGCCTCGCCGATATCAGATCGGCTTTGGCACCAGCATGGACTCTTCGATTTCCGATCGGTCTCTTCCCTGCTCTGGGCAATGATAACTCGCGGTGATTTCATCGCCGTTGAAGCTTTGCAGATGCACGTCGAACCCCCACAGGCGATGCAAATGCTTGAGTACCTCGAATGTGTCTTTACCCAGAGGTCGGCGCTGATGCTGGGTGTGATGCAGGGTGATGGATCGGTCGCCACGGGTGTCGACGGAGTACACCTGAATGTTTGGCTCGCGATTGCCCAGATTGTATTGCCCGGCAAGTTTCGCTCTTAGCTCCCGATAGCCATCCTCATTGTGGATGGCGCCCACCTCAATTTCCTTCTCGCGATCGTCATCGGAAATACAGAACAACTTCATGTCCCGCATTACTTTGGGTGACAGGAACTGCAGGATAAAACTTTCGTCCTTGAAGTCGCGCATCGCGAATTGCAGGGTTTCTTTCCAATTGCTGCCGGCGATGTCCGGGAACCAGGCCCGATCTTCGTCGGTGGGGTTTTCACAGATGCGGCGCAGGTCGGTAAAAATACTGAAGCCGAGAGCGTAAGGATTGATACCGTTGTAGTAGGGGCTGTCGTAGGGTGGCTGGTAGATCACACTGGTGTGGCTGCTCAGGAACTCCATCATAAAGCCATCAGTGACCTTACCCTTAGCGTGCAACTCGTTAAGTAATGTGTAGTGCCAGAAGGTTGCCCAGCCTTCGTTCATTACCTGGGTCTGACGCTGTGGGTAAAAGTACTGCGCCATTTTGCGCACAATACGTATCAGTTCGCGCTGCCAGTTTTCCAGTAGCGGTGCATTTTTTTCGATAAAATAGAGCAGGTTTTCCTGCGGTTCTTCGGGAAAACGCTGTACCGTCGCTTCTTCTTCACCGCCCCCCAGCTTGGGGATGGTCCGCCACAGGTCATTTAGCTGGCGTTGCCGATACTCTTCGCGTTCTTTCTGGCGGCGCTCTTCTTCATGGGCGGAAATGGGATAGGGGCGCTTGTAGCGATCGACGCCGTAATTCATCAGCGCGTGACAGCTGTCTAGTAGCGCCTCGACTTCATCCACGCCATAGCGTTCTTCGCAGCGGGCAATATAGTTTTTTGCAAACAGCAGGTAATCGATGATACTGCTGGCATCGGTCCAGGTGCGGAACAGGTAATTGCCCTTGAAGAAAGAGTTGTGCCCGTAGCTGGCGTGTGCGATGACCAGCGCCTGCATGGTCATGGTGTTCTCTTCCATCAGGTAGGCGATACACGGATTGGAATTAATTACAATCTCGTAGGCTAGGCCCATACGTCCGCGCTGGTAGTTGTTCTCCACGCTGATGAACTGCTTGCCGAAGGACCAATGGTTGTAACCCACCGGCATGCCCACAGATGAATACGCATCCATCATTTGCTCGGAACTGATTACCTCAATCTGATTGGGGTAAGTATCCAGGCCAAACTCTTTGGCCAGCAGCGCGATTTCCCGGTCGTACTCCTGAATGAGTTCGAACGTCCACTCGGAAGTGGTGGAGATGGGCTGCTTATCGTTGAGTCCTGTATCAAGCATCAGACGGCAACCTTCTGGGTAAATAGCTGGCGGAATACCGGGTAGATATCGCCGACATCAATGATTTGCTCCATGGCAAAGTGCTCAGGGAACACCTCCGCCACACTCTGGTACTCATCCCACAGGGCCTGGTGATCCCGCGGGGTAATTTCCACATAGGAGTAGTACTGCACGTGGGGCATGATGTCGTCGATCAGAATTTTGTGGCAGGTACTGGAGTCGTCGTTCCAGTTATCGCCATCGGAGGCCTGGGCGCCGTAAATGTTCCACTCGCTGGCCGGGTAGCGTTCACGCATGATGTTACGCATCATTTTTAGCGCGCTGGATACGATGGTGCCACCGGTTTCGCGGGAGTAGAAAAACTCCTGTTCGTCCACTTCCTTGGCGCTGGTGTGGTGACGAATAAACACAATCTCGGTGTATTCATAGCTGCGCTGCAGGAACAGGTAGAGCAACAAGAAAAACCGCTTGGCCATATCCTTGGTGGCCTGGTTCATGGAACCGGACACATCCATCAGGCAGAACATCACCGCCTTGGAGCTGGGGCGCGGCTGCTTTACCAGCAGGTTGTACTTGAGGTCGAAATCGTCAAGGAACGGGATGCGACTCACGCGGCCGCGTAAGTCTTCAATCTTTGCGCGCAGCTCATCCAGCTTGCGCTGATCGCGCAGGGCTATATCCTTTTCTTCCTCTGCCAGCAACTCCTGTTCCAGCAGTTTAAGATTGCGACGCTTGCCGCCGCTCAGGGCAATGCGGCGCGCATTTGCCGCGCGCATGGAACGCACGACATTCAGCCGTCCCGGGCTACCCTCATTGCAAATACCTGCGCGCACGACGTGAAAGGCATCATTGCCGGCAAGTTTCCGTTTCACCATGTTCGGCAGCTCGAGACCTTCAAACATAAATTCGAGGAATTCGTCTTGCGAAATCTGGAATGCGAACTCATCCATTCCCTCGCCACTGTCACTGGCGCCACTGCCGCCACTTCCCTGCCCTTGCCCCTGTCCGGGGCGCGGAATCCGGTCACCGGTGACGAACTCCTTGTTTCCCGGCAAAACCTGCTCCATATGGCCGCCTCGGCCATTGGAAAAAATTGGTTCATTGAGGTCGCGGGTGGGGATGCTGATCTTTTCACCTTTACCCAAGTCGGTGATCGATCGGCTGTTCATGGCTTCGCCGACGGCTTTCTTGATGTGTGCTTTGTAACGCCGTAAGAAACGCTGGCGATTTACGGTGCTTTTCTTTTTGCCATTCAGGCGACGGTCGATGATGTAGCTCATAGTACTGCCTTATATTGCTGACCCAAGCCACTGCCAATTCGGCGATGCGCCAAGCAATCAATACCAACTGCGCTGCTCACGGAGCTGGATGGGTTGTCTGAAGGCCCTGGCACCGGTGGAGCTCTTCGAGACTGTCCGTCGGAGGGACCCGACGGACAAGTCCCCATGGATGGGTTCACGACGTGTCTTGGAGAGCTCCACCGGTGGCAGGGCCGCCACCGTCGGACTTCAAGACACAAACCTTGATCAATTACTGAGACTTGCGCACCCGCAGATACCACTCAGAGAGCAGTCGCACCTGCTTCTCGGTGTAGCCGCGCTCGACCATCCGCGCGACAAAGTCCGCATGCTTCTTCTGGTCGTCCGCAGACGCCTTGGTATTGAACGAAATAACCGGTAGCAGGTCTTCGGTATTCGAGAACATTTTCTTCTCGATGACTGCTTTTAGCTTCTCGTAGGATCTCCAGTCCGGATTCTTGCCCTGGTTGCCGGCGCGGGCGCGCAGGACAAAATTGACGATCTCGTTGCGGAAATCTTTGGGGTTGGAAATGCCTGCGGGCTTCTCGGTTTTTTCCAGCTCCTCATTCAGTGCCGCGCGGTCGAGAATTTCACCGGTCTCCGGATCGCGGTATTCCTGATCCTGAATCCAGAAATCGGCATAAGTCACGTAGCGGTCGAACAGGTTCTGACCGTATTCCGCATAGGACTCCAGGTACGCGGTCTGGATTTCCTTGCCGATAAAGTCCACGTAACGTGGCGCCAGGTATTCCTTGATGAAGCCCAGGTAATTTTCCTGAATCTCCGGCGGGAACTGTTCCTGCTCAATCTGCTGTTCCAGTACATACAGCAGGTGCACCGGGTTGGCGGCCACTTCTGTCGCGTCGAAGTTGAACACCTTGGACAGGATCTTGAATGCGAAGCGGGTAGAGAGGCCGTTCATGCCCTCGTCGACACCGGAGTTGTCGCGGTACTCCTGAATGGTCTTCGCCTTCGGGTCTGTGTCTTTCAGGTTCTCGCCGTCATAGACCCGCATCTTGGAAAACACACTGGAGTTTTCCGGATTCTTGATGCGTGACAGCACCGAGAACTGTGCCAGCATGCGCAGGGTATCCGGTGCGCAGGGCGCTTTCGACAGCGAACTGTTTTCCAGCAGCTTGTCGTAAATTCGGATCTCTTCGTGCACCCGCAGGCAATAGGGCACCTTGACGATATAGATGCGGTCGAGGAAGGCCTCGTTGTTGCGGTTGTTGCGGAACGACTGCCACTCGGATTCGTTAGAGTGCGCCAGGATTACACCGTTAAACGGAATGGCGCCCAGCCCTTCGGTACTGTTGTAGTTGCCTTCCTGAGTTGCGGTTAGCAATGGGTGCAGTACCTTAATCGGTGCCTTGAACATTTCCACAAACTCCATCAACCCCTGGTTAGAGCGGCACAGGCTACCGGAGAAGCTGTAGGCGTCTGGGTCGTTTTGTGGGAAATCTTCCAGCTTGCGGATATCCACCTTGCCGACCAGCGCGGAAATATCTTGATTGTTCTCGTCTCCCGGCTCGGTCTTGGCAATTGCTTGCTGATCGAGGATTGAGGGACGGATTTTGACCACCTTGAATTTGGTGATATCGCCGTTGTATTCGTGCAGGCGTTTTACTGCCCAGGGTGACATGATGGTGTTTACATAGCGGCGCGGAATGCCGTAGTCCTCTTCCAGGATCTGGCCGTCTTCGGTGGGAGAAAAGAGCGCCAGTGGCGATTCAAACACCGGGGACCCTTTGATGGCGTAGATAGGGATCTGTTCCATCAATGCCTTGAGTCGTTCGGCCAGAGATGACTTGCCGCCGCCCACCGGACCCAGCAGGTACAGAATTTGCTTTTTCTCTTCCAGACCCTGGGCCGCGTGACGGAAGAAGGACACGATCTGCTCAATCGCTTCTTCCATGCCATAGAATTCGCTGAATGCCTTGTAGCGCTTGATGACCTTGTTGGAGAAGATGCGTGAGAGTCGTGGGTCGCGCGACGTGTCCACCAGCTCGGCCTCGCCGATGGCCATCAGCATGCGTTCCGCCGGTGAAGCGTAGGCGCTGCGGTCGTTTTTACACAGCTCCAGGTACTCCTGGATGGTGAGTTCTTCCTCCTGAATCGACTCGTAGCGTTCCAGGTAGTGATTGAATATCGACATGATTTACGACTCCCTGTAGCGTACCGCGTCAGTAACCGGCCTCCTGCCGTGGAGTGCCAACTGCGCTGCAGCGTGTGATGACCGCGAATACATCCCGCAAAATAGCGCCGATGAGGCTGGAAGAGCGGGAACGCTATCGTTATTACCTATTGAGTGCGCGACGGTGCTGCTGTCGCAACAGGGGGCCTGCTATCAGGTCCCGCACTTTCAGGATAGTCAGCGCTGTGGCCTTGGAAGGTGGATAGTGACAAGATACGTCGATTGGCGCGTCAGTTTTGCGAAGCGGTTAGGCAGTGCAAAATCGGTTGTAAGCCATGGGCAGAGGTTGTGACTGCAGTTGGATTTGTCTCCAACCAGGGCACTTGATCGAGTTGGACCGAAAGGAATCAGTACACGGCTTGAGAAACTGAGGCGACTTTGCCGGTCGGTGGGCTGCAATCGCAGAACCCACAGGGATATACCAAGAGATACTTGATGACAGGTAGTTCTTGATAGCAAGCCGTTCTTGATAAAAATCTATCTGAAAGATGGCAATAAAAAACCCGGCATATGGCCGGGTTTTTTATTGCCTGATAACGGATCGCTAATTTAGACGAAGCGGCGACGCAGCAGGGCGGCGGCGAGCAGGGCGAGGAGGGCGAAACCGGTGGCGCCGCCACTGGAGTCATTGTCCTCATCCTCACCCTGGTCATCTTCCAGCTCTTCCTCGTCTTCGGGGATAGAGCTGTCGTCTTCACGGGCCAGGGTGAACACCGCAGTGGTACGTGCTGGAACAGTGAACACGCCAGCGTCTGCGGTTGCATCGGCCAGTGCCTCATCTGCGGATGCCTGCTGCACTTCGTGTAGGGCAAACGGCAATTCCGCGGCGGATGCGAGGGTAAACTCCTGCGCTTCCGCACCGCCGTTGAACAGCACCAGGATCTGCGAGGTCTCTTCATCAAAGTCGCCAGCCGGATCGTTCAAATGCATGGCGATCAGCCCGGGGATCTGCTCGGGACCAGTGTTGGCAAAGGACACTACAGAATCAATCGCTTCCTTGGTGGGCAGACGGAACAGTTTGCTGCTGCCGCGGATCTGCAGTTGCTCTTTGAATACCGCCAGCGCAAATTCGCGATCGGACTGCTGCGGTGCAATATCCGGGTTCGCCAGCAGCGGTGCCATCAGGCCCCACTTGTCCTCGTTCTTGTCCGCGATCGGCAGGCCGGCGGCCCAGTTGTCGGTGGCAAGGGAGAAGTCGATAGCGTTGAACCAGTCACCGGAGTTGTAACTGTCGCGGTCCATGGACTTGGAACGTAGTATTTCCTGACCTGCATGGATGAACGGAACACCCTGGGCGAACATCACCAGCGAGGTGCTGAAGTTCTGCAGGCGCACACGATCTGCCAGGCTGGTAGTGCTGTTGGCCTTGATCTGGATGCCGTCAAACAGTGTTTCGTTGTCGTGTGCGGCAACGTAGTTGATCGACTCCTGCGGATCTGCGGTGTAGCCCGTAGCCTGACCGTTGTATTCCAGTTCGGCGCCAGTCATGGTGGTGCCGTTTGAGGTTTCCAGCTCGTAGCCTGCCAGGTTACCGGCGAGGGTGATACGTACCTTGTCCGCCAGGGTCAGCAGGGTAGCGCGCTCGTCACCATTGAACTTACCGTTGCTGTCGGTGAACAGGCCGGTGCTGAAGCCTTGCTCTTCAAAACCACCAAACGGGTTGCCACCGCGCGCGGAATCGCGAATGCGGTCGTTAAAGGTACCAACGCCGGTGCCTGCCATATTGCCCTGACGCGCCTGCACAAAGCGCGCATCGTCAACCACTTCACCGAAGTTCCAGCCTTCGCCGTACAGGTAAATGGATGAGCCATCGACACCGTCTGCTTCGGTGGTGAGTGCTTCCATATCGGCTGCGACATTGAGGATGTTTTGCTTGGTGTGGTGTCCCATCAGGTCAAAGCGGAATCCGTCCACCTTGTAGGCGGTGGCCCAGACCTTCATGGAGTCGCGCATCAGCTTCTCCATCATGGTGTGCTCACTGGCGGTATTCGCGCAGCAGCTGCTCATTTCCACAAAGCCCTCACCATTGCGACGGTGGTAGTAGCCCGGAACGATCTTGTCGAGAATGGACTTATCGTACTGAGCAAAAGAGCTGGTGTGGTTGTAAACAACATCCATTACCACGCGCAGGCCAACGTCGCTCAAGGATTGCACCATCTCGCGGAATTCGACAATGCGCTGTACACCGTTGGGATCGGTGGAGTAGCTGCCTTCGGGCACGGTGAAGTGCAGTGGGTCGTAACCCCAGTTGAAGCCATCCTCATCCCGGATCGCGTTGACCGCTGCCTGCTGCTCACTGCTGTCCGCCGCGTAGACGCTGAGGTCTTCAGTAGTTTGTTGTGCGGAGCGATCTTCATTCACCGTGGCAAAGTCGAACGCCGGCAACAGGTGCACATGGGTCAGGCCCGCTGATGCCAGCTCCGCCAGGTGCAGGCTGCCGCGGCCATCTTCTGCAAACGCGGCGAAGGTGCCGCGAGCCGCTTCACTTACCATGTCGTCGGCAATACTGAAATCGCGCACGTGCAGTTCGTAAATGGAGATGTCTTCCGCCGCGTCGAGAGACGGTTTCATTACCGCGTCCCAACCTTCAGGCTTCAGGTCATCATCATTCAGATTGACGATCTGTGACTTGTAGGAGTTGGTGGATAGGCTCAGGGAATAGGGGTCGGAAACCCAGTTGTTTTCGATCTTCCGGGTCGCGTAGGAGTAAACTTCTACTTCGTACATGTAGAACTTGCGATCCCAGTCAATGCTGGTGGAAGCCGTCCATACACCGTTGCTTTCAACCATTTCCACATTGGTGCTCGGTGCGTACTGATCGCCACTGTCGAACAGGTGTACCTTGACGGATTTTGCGGTGGGCGCCCACAGCGCGAATTCGACGGTGTTCTCACCAACGGTGGCACCGAGAGTACCTTCATAGGCAAAAGCGTCATCCAGCAGGCCCGGCATTTGAATACCAGTGGCATCCACAATTGCGCCTTCTGCATCAAAAATGGCAACTGCCAGTTGACCTTTTACCAGCGCGGACAGGTCCGCAGTTTCGGGCACGGTAAGGGCGGTGGAATTCGCGAGGTGCGGGAATTTGGCGAGAGCTTCTTCGGATGCGCCATTTGCACTTACAGTCAGCGCAATTTCGCTATCTCCGGCAACGCCGTCAGGACCCAGAGTAAGTGCAGCGCTGTCGCTTACCACCAGCTTTGCGCTACCGCCTTCTGGCATGGTGACCGGCCACAGGATCGTGCTGGCATCGACCCAGTGCGCTCTATCGGTGGTCAGGTCGCCGCGGGGAACGCCGTCGGTGCTCACGACGACTTTGTTGGTGTTGCTGTCGAAAGCGAAGTAGATTTCTTTGCCCGCTTCTGCAGTGAAGGCAATATTGTTGCCGTTGTCACCGTAGCTCTCATCCCAGCCCTCATTGAGCGCGGCTTTCATCTGGTAATCGCCGGCCGGGATTGCGTCCGTAATGAAAGTGTAAATACCGTCGCCGTCTACGTCCTGCAGTAGTGTTTGCAAGCACTGCGGCTGCCAGTTATCCGGGCAGCCCAGTGCGCCTTGGAAATCACCGGCGGCCGTGACGATGGTGTGCCGGACGTTGTCGGCAATCCAGTTGGTCTCATGGTCGTAGATAAACTTCACGGACTGTTCGGTGGCGATGCTTAGTGGGATATTGCCGCCACCCGCGTCGGCATTGCCACCGTAATTTTCATCCCAGCTACCATTGATCGCGACTTTATATTCGTAGTCGCCCGCAGGAAGGGTGAATGTGCCCTGCCACAGGTCATCTTCTGCATCGTAGGTCAGCTGTGATGCCGCACAGTCCGGCTGCCAGTTGTCGCCGCAACCGATAGCGGTCTGGATGGTGCCAGGAATATTGACCATGGAAAGTTCAGAGTTTGTACTCGCCTGAGCGGTACTGTGGGTAGCGGCGGCGACCGCCATGGCCAGCAGCGAACTTAATTGTACGCGGCGGGCACTCCCCCGGGAGTGTGAGGATGCTTGCATGCTCTTTGACCTTATTTTTTCTATTGTCGATTCTCTGCCAGCCGCGACTTTTATGTGTTGCCACAGGCTGCTTCACCATCGTTACACGAGCCCCCTCAAACCGACGGGCGACTGAAATCATGTACAAAAACGGAAGATCGATTAGAGGTCAGGTGCCTGCAAGCGGCATCCCACCCGCGGGGGGCGGAGAAAAAAGTAGTCAGGGGTGATTCGGGAAAGGAGAGGGGGATGCGAGGGGGGGAGGAAGAGAGGTGTGAGTCACTTTTGGGTAAAATTTGTTCGCCAGAAGTCCGCCTCGGCACAATATTAATCGTGCTTACAGCGGGCAATCGGCGCAATAAAACGATTCGTCTTCCATTTTCATCGCAGTAAGGTAGCCGCCCCAAACACAGCCGGTGTCGAGTGCGTAAATATTTTTGGTGTTGGCTTCCCCTTCCAGCGCTGCCCAGTGACCAAAAATAATCCGGTCGTTTTTTGTTTTGCGGTGCTTGAAGCTGAACCACGGGTGGTAGTCGTGGTGCGCAGCTAATGGCCCCTGTTTTGTGACCAGATCTAAAGTACCGTCTTCTTTGCAGAAGCGCATGCGGGTGAAATAGTTGGTGATTGAGCGAAGGCGCTCGACGCCGATCAGGTGATCACTCCACTTGTGAGGCTCGTTGCCATACATGCCGAAGAAATAGGCTTCGGCCATCGCCGGGTCCTGCAGTGCTTTGTGCACTTCGCCGGCAAGTTCCAGAGCCTTGCTCATACTCCAGATGGGAGGAATGCCCGCGTGCACCATAGAAAAGTATTTATCGTTTACTTTTTTATGCACCATCAGCGGTTGCTTTTGCAGCCAGTCCAGTAAGGTGTCTGCATCCTTGGCCCGCAGGATTTTCGCGAGGTCGTGCTCTTTATCGGTAAGACGCTTGGCACCGTGGGCGATGGCCAGCAGATGCAGATCGTGGTTGCCGAGCACAGCGGTCACCTGACTGCGATGCTCATACAGAAAGCGTAGGGTGCCGAGGCTGTCGGGGCCGCGGTGCACCATGTCACCGGCCAGCCATAACTTATCCCTGTGTGGATTGAAGTCGACTTTCTTCAGTAGTCTCTGCAACGGTTCCAGGCAGCCCTGAATATCGCCTATTGCGTAAGTGGCCAAGGTATTTTCCGTTTACTGCGCTTGGGTTTGCGGTGGTGTCAGGTTGTTGCAGAAGTTTGCCAGCTCCACATACTCTTGTACGCTCAGGGTTTCCGGGCGGCGGCTGGTATCCACCGGTAGTTGCTCTGGGTCGAGGTCGGGAAATAGTGGCTTCAGCGCGTTGCGCAGGGTTTTACGGCGTTGTTGGAAAGCCACGCTGACAATGCGTTCCAATAGCGCCTCGTTCTCTGCCGGGTACGGCAGTGTTTGATGGGGTACCAGACGCACAATGGCGGAGTCTACTTTTGGGGCAGGACGGAAAGACTGCGGTGGTACCGGAAACAATCCCTGCACTCGACAGTGGTATTGGGTCATCACGCTGAGACGGCCGTAAGCTTTCACTCCGGGTACTGCGCTGAGGCGATCCACCACTTCCTTCTGTAGCATAAAGTGCATGTCTTTTACCTTGCCGCGAAAGCTCAGCAGGTGGAACAGCAGAGGGGTGGAAATGTTGTAGGGCAGGTTGCCGACGATACGCAGCTGTTCGCCTTCTTCCACCATGCTGCCGAAATCAAATTTCAGCGCATCTTTCTCAATGATGGTGAAATCCGGGTAGTCGCGGAATTTGAACTCCAGCATTGGGATCAGGTCGCGGTCCAATTCTACTGCGGTCAGTGATGGGCACTTATCGATTAGCAGGGAAGTAATGGCGCCCTGGCCCGGGCCGATTTCTACCAGCTTGTCGGTTTCTTTGGGGCCGATGGCGCGCACGATGCGCTCGATAATGTTTTCGTCGACAAGAAAGTTCTGACCGAAACGCTTGCGCGCCTTATGTTGGAAAAAATTGTCCATGGATGTATTCGTTTGGATGGCATTGGGTGCGCGGAAGGCACGCGTTAAATATGTCGTAGCTTGGCGAGCTCGATGGCCTGGTTTAGTGCGGCATTGAGGCTGCCGCTATCGGCAATACCCTGGCCGGCAATATTGAGCGCGGTACCGTGGTCCACCGAGGTGCGGATAAACGGCAGTCCCAGCGTGATATTGATGGCGCGCCCGAACCCTTTAAATTTTAACACCGGCAGGCCCTGATCGTGGTACATGGCAAGTACCGCGTCACAGCGGGCCAGTTGTGGCGGGGTAAACAGGGTATCCGCGGGCAACGGGCCGATCAGGTTTAGGCCGAGGGCGCGCAGGGTGTTCAGGGCCGGCTCGATCACTTCGATTTCTTCCCGGCCCAGATGTCCCCCTTCACCTGCGTGGGGATTGAGGCCGCAGACGCCAATGCGCGGCCGCTCGATACGGAACTGATCGCGCAGGCTCCGATGCAGGATAGTGAGCACTTGTTGCAGCGATTGTCCGGTAACCGTGCCGCTGACATCTTTTAACGGCAGGTGGGTGGTCGCGAGTGCTACGCGCAGGTCATCGGCGGCGAGCATCATCACGACTTTTTCCACACCGGCTTTTTCGGCGAAGTATTCGGTGTGTCCACTGAAGGCGACGCCGGCCTCATTAATGACGCCTTTGTGTACCGGTCCGGTTACCACCGCATCAAAAGTGCGTTGCAGGCAGCCCTCGGCGGCAACGCGCAGGGTTTCCAGGACATAGGCGCCGTTGGCTGCATTGAGCTGGCCGGGGGCGGCGGGCGAGGCAAGGGAAACCGGCAGCAGGTGCAGAGCATCTTCCGGGGTGGTTTCTGGGGGCAGTGCCGGGTCAAAGGGTAGTAGCTTTAGCCGCTTTCCGTGTCGGGCGGCCTCCTGTTGCAGGAGGTCTGGGTCGGCGATGGCGATGATCTGCGCCTGGATAATCGTCGATGAGCGGCCCGAACAGGCCAGTTTTACCGCCAGTTCCGGGCCTATCCCGGCGGGTTCGCCGGGGGTGAAGGCAATACGGGGGATCATAACGTGTTACTGGGAATCGTTGGCGCCCTCGGCGCTTTGTTCAGTGTCGCTGGGTTCTGCGTCCGGCAGTTTGATTTCCACATAAGCCTGGTCGCGAATTTCCTGGCGCCAGTTTTGCAGTTCTTCCTCATAACGTCGGTTGCGCAGTAGGTTGGCGGCCTGATTGCGGATGTACTGGTCTGTCATGTCCTGCTGGCGGCGCTCATCCACGCGCAGGATGTGCCAGCCGAACTGGCTGCGGAAGGGCATGCTGATCTCGCCCACCGTGGTGTTGTTCATGGCCTGGGTAAACTCCGGGACAAACTGGCCAGGCGTGGACCAGCCCAGGTCGCCCCCTTGCAGCATGGTACCGATATCTTCGGAGTTGTCCTTGGCGGCATCTTCAAACTTCAACTCACCGGCTTCGATCTTGCTGCGCAGGTCGGTGAGCAGGTTGTAGGCGGCGTCGTCATCACGGATGGCTGATGTTTTTACCAGAATATGGCGCACCTTGGTCTGTTCCACCACCTGCTCGGTAGCGCCGCGCTGCTGATGGATCTTCAGCATGTGGAAGCCGGCATCGCTGCGGAAGGGTTTGGTGGTTTCACCTACCTTCACACCGTCCAGCGCATCCGCAAACAGGGTCGGAAGCTCAACGGGTTTACGCCAACCCAGATCACCGCCTTGCAGAGCGTTCTGGCCGGCGGAGTTGGAAATCGCGAGGGCGCGGAAATCTTCGCCGCCGGTGGCCTTGTCATAAACCGCATCAGCCTTTTCACGGGCTGCCGTGACTTCTTCGGCTGGGGCACTGGAGCTTACCGCGATCAGGATATGACCAAGCTCATACTGGGGAGACTTCCAGAACTCCCCTTCTTTGGAGCGGAGGAAGTTGTTGATGTCCTGGTCGGTGATCTGGATACGGCGGCTCACGCTGCCCTGTTCCACCCGGCGAATGATCAGTTCCTGGCGGATTTGCTGGCGGAAGGCATTGTTGGAGATACCGTCTACTTCAAGCTTCTGCTGAAACTGGGCCGGAGACAGATTCATGTTCTGTTGCACTCGTGCGATCGCCTGATCCAGCTCTTCCTCGGAGATGGTGACGCCGGCGCGGGCACCCATCTGCAGCTGCAGGCGCTCAACGATAAGCTGCTCCAGGACCTGGCGACGCAGCACGTCGATCGGTGGCGCCTGTACATTCTGTGCGGCGATCTGCTGAGTGATGGTGTTGATGCGCTGCTGCAGTTCACTGGCCATTACCACGTCGTCGTCCACTACGGCTACCACACGGTCCAGTTGCTGTACCTGGGCCCAGGCGGGGAGCGCGATGGCGCTGGCGGCGGCTACGGCCAGCAGGCTGCGGCGAAGAGAGGTGAACATCTGCATTATTGTCATCACTGTTTCAGTACTTCTCGTTGTTCAAAGTTGGCAATGCCCTGGGCCAGGATACGGGTGACGGAACCGCCCAGGCCTGCTAGGCCCTTCAGCTGCAGTTCAATATAGACACCTTCGTCGAATTTCAGCTCTTCCGGCGGTACGACGTCGGCCAGGTCATTGTCCAGTTCGCGGCGCCACAGCACCCGGGTGCGGTAGCAGCATGTGTCATATTCGAGTCCCGCCAGGTATTCCAGTTCCCTGTCGAAGGTGAAATCGTAGTTGGCGCGAGCCAGAACCGAAAGCCGATCATTTATTGGCCAGGCTGCAGAGATGTCTGCCTGGCGTACCGGTCCCTGTACCAAGAAGGTGTCGGTTGGGTCGAAGCGCTCTTCCTTGCGCAGGTAGCGGTAGCTTACGTTAAACAGGCGAAAATCGTCATCCAGGTAGCGCAAGGTGACGTTGCCACGGTTAATCGTATTGTCGCTGTCGTGGTAGATCAGCTCACTGCTGATGCGCAGGTCATTCGTGGGGCGGCTCTCCAGGCGCGCGGCAAACTCGGAGCGCGGCACGTCCTCGATAAATTCCGCCAGCTCGATACGACTGTCATTGGAGTAAAAAATCTGACCTACGCTGGCGGCAAACAGGTCGCGACCGCTGCGCGGGTCGATAAACCGGGTGGTCAGGCCAAGGGCGGCGCGGTCCGCATCGTCGATACGGTCGTTGCCGTTAAAGCGACTGTCGCGGAACAGCTGATCGTAGCTGAAGGTAAACAGCGACGTGTCATAGAGCAGGTCGTTGCCGCCGTCCACTGGGCTGGTACTGACATTGAGGAAGTCCGACTGATCCGCGTTAGAGCTCGCCAACAGAAACAGGCGCGGTTCCAGGGTTTGCACATACTCCCGCGAAAACAGGTTGCCATCGCGTTCGAAGAACAGGCCACTATCAATGGACAGTTGTGCCGCCGCGGCCTCGGGGGTGTCCATATCTGGATTTTCCAGGAAGGTATCGGATAGCTCGTAGCCGAGATAGATACCGGTCACCTGCGGGTTGAAGAACCCCCACAACCACTGTTTGTCCCAGCCATAGCTGTAGTCCACTCGCGCGCGGCGTGCATTGACGAAATTACGGGTGCTGGTGGTCACACTGCCCGGATCATTGACGTCGGCGATGAATTGGATGGTCTGGGTATCCTGGTGATCAAAGCTGGTGATCTCGTGGTCGAGCATCAAATACCAGTCGTTCCACTTGTAGTTGCCGTTCACGTTGATACGCGGCAGCTGGCTATAGGTGTCGAAGCGGTCTTTGGACAGCTGCTGATATTCCTGCACACGCACGCTGGCGTTCCAGTGCTCCAGGGTTAGACTGGCTTCCGCCGTCTGGTTGAGGTCAGTGAGCGCTCGCGAACTCACGTTGGCCGGTGCTTTCAGTTCAGCGGTGTCGAGGTCGCGGAAATAGTCCGGATCGCTGACCTTGGAGAAATCGATGCGGGTACGCCATGGGCCTCCATTACCGCCTACCTGGTCTAAATTCACATACCAGCGGTCTTCGCCCTTGGCGGGTAATACCAGATCTTCCGGAAAGCCTTCGTTAATCAGGCGCCGTGCATCTTCATCGTCGCCGCCCTTGTCATTGGGCAGGCCCGCGAGGCGCGCCTCGGTGCTGAACCACTCGCTGAGATGGCGGGCCTCCAGTTCCAGGCCGGTGCCACGGTACTGGATATAGCGCGGGGCAATGGTGGCATCCATTTGCGGTGCGATGTTCCAGTAGTAGGGCACCGCGATGTCCCAGCCGTTATCATCGCTGTTGCTGATGCTGGGGAACAGAAAGCCAGACATGCGCTCATCCCCTACCGGGAAGCGCATGTAGGGGAAATAAAATACGGGTATATCGGCAATTTCCAGACGCACATTGCGCGCGGTGCCCTGGCGCTCGACATTGTCGATGGTGATTTCACCACCGGTCATGCGCCAGAAAACGTCGTCCGGTTCACAGCGCGTGTAGTTCCCTTGCGTCAGAATCAGCTCCCCGCTGGCCTCGCGGGAGGCGAAACGGGCGGAGCCGTGCACGGATTCGTCGTGGACCACATAGGTCGCGTCTTCAATGGAAGCTGCCTTGCTATCGGTGTGCACTTCGGCCGCCTTACCGCGCACCAGCATGCCGGGCTCGCGCATTTCGATGGCGCCGCTTAAGTAAGCGGTGTTTTCTGCCCGGTTGACGTCTACCTGATCCGCAAACAGCTGGCGGTAGCCCTGGGTGATGTGCACATTGCCGCGCAATTGCGCCGTGCCGTCTTCCAGCCAGTCGGAACGGTCGGCGGTGGCGCGCAGCGGCGCGTCTTCCGGCAGCTCTTCGGCATTGGGGTAGGCGCGTGCGGGCTCGATAAACATGCCGCCGCAGATCGGCGAGATCTGGTTGCGCAGGTAAGGCTCCAGCTGGCCTTTGGGAAACCAGTCCAGATAGAGGTACGGATTTTCTTCGAGCTGAGCCGAAGCGACGTCGCTGTCCGCGGCAGCAGCGAGCGGCCACAGGGCATGGGCAGCGAGCAGGCCGAAAGCGAGGGGGCGGGGGCGTGATAATTGTCCAATGGCCAGCGCAAGGCTGCGCCAGCGGGAAGCTTCCAGCATCGAGTGATTGGTTCCAGCTATCTTTAGAGTCTGTCTTGGATTCTGGCCGTTGGCGAGAGTTGCGCGAATGGCGTCAAAAATAACGAATCGGCGAAGTTTGAACCGGTCCGCAAAATCAGCGGTCGATTCTACTTGAATGGTTGCGGCCATGGAAACCGGCCGCGCAAAGATTAGCGGGTGAACCGTGCGGCGGGTGTCGCTACAATGCCAGATTTCCAGGCGGCACCGGTATCCTTCAGGGCCATTCCAGTGGTCAAACCCGTGGTGACGTGTTGACGTGAACAAGCAGGTAGTGGATGAACGAGTGTGTAACCCAGGCCCCGGATGAGCGCAAAGAACAACTGCGCCAGTGGGCTGCCCGTGCCCTGCAGTCAGGCCATGAGTCCTTGCGGGTGCCGCCGCTGGAGGCGACCCTGCACCTGCAGGCGCTGTCCGGCGATGCCGGGTTCCGCCGCTACTTTCGCACCGATACCGCCCCCACCCTGATCGCGGTGGACTCTCCCCCGAATAAGACCAACGTCAATCGATTTGTTGCACTGGCGGACTATTTGCGCCGCAATGGCATCCATACCCCACTGGTGATCGCCGCCGATGTTGAGCACGGCTATATGCTTTTGGAAGACCTCGGCGACACCCAGTTACTGCGGAACCTGAATCCGGACAGCGTCTCCGGCCTGTACGCGGAAGTGATGAATGAGCTGCTATGCCTGCAGCAAATCCCGCGTCAGGAGGGACTCTTCCCGCCCTACAACCGCGAGCTGCTGCACATGGAAATGCGCCTGCTGCCCGAATGGTTGATCGGCAAACTGCTGCAGCGGGAGCTGAGCGAGGAAGAAAACCAGCTGATAGAGCACACCTTTGCCCACCTGCTGGACAGCGCCAGCAGTCAGCCACAGGTGCTGGTGCACCGGGACTACCATAGCCGCAACCTGATGATGCGCGATGGCGAGCGACCGGGAGTGGTGGACTTCCAGGATGCGGTGTGGGGCCCGGTCACCTACGACCTAGCCTCCCTGCTGCGCGATTGCTACATCCGCTGGCCGCAGGAACAGGTGGAAAACTGGGCCCTGGCGTACGCCACTACCGCGGTCGATGCGGGCGTAATTCCCGAAGTGTCGCCGGAAACTTTCTTGCGCTGGTTTGATTGGATCGGCCTGCAGCGCCACTTCAAGGTGCTCGGGCTCTTCCCACGGCTGTATTTACGGGATGGCAAGCACGGTTACCTGCCTGATTTGCCGTTGGTCATTCGCTATACCCTCGAAGTGTGCGATAAATACGACGAGCTTCAGCCCTTCGCCCGCTGGTTCCGGGCTGAAATAATGCCGTTGATCGAGCAGCAGGACTGGTATCGCGACTACCGCACTGCCGGCGAACGGCAGCAGGCCGATACCACCGTTACACCGTAACGCGAGCTCCTTCATAACGAACATTGCCCGCTAGCTGCCCAATAACGCAGCCCAATAAAGCCCAATAAAAAGGACCGCATGACATCGCAACCGCCCAAGGCGCCCACCGCCATGCTACTTGCCGCCGGGTTCGGCAAGCGCATGCGCCCGCTTACCGATTTCACGCCCAAGCCGTTGATTCCGGTACTGGGCAAGCCGCTGATCGAATACGCCATCGAGCGCCTCGCCGCCGCCGGGGTTGTGAACCTTGTGATAAACCTCGCACACCTGGGCGGCCAGATCCGCGAGCATCTGGGTAGCGGTGAGCGTTTTGGTGTGCAGATTCAGTATTCGGAAGAGAGTGAACCGCTGGAAACCGCCGGTGGTATCTGCAAGGCATTTCCGCTGCTGGGCGAAGAGCCCTTTCTGGTAGTGAATGGCGATGTCTGGTGTGACTTTGATTTTTCCGCTTGGGTAAACAATCCGTTGCCGGAAAACTGCCCCGGTCGCCTGCTGATGGTACCCAACCCGCCGCACAACCCGGAGGGGGACTTCGGCATCGATGACGGCCTGCTCTCTGGCAGCACCAAGCCACGCTACACCTTCGCCGGCATCAGCTACCTGCGCCCGCAAATCCTTACCGAATACCCCAATGCCCGTGAATGCTATGGCCTTGGTGAAGTCTTCGCACATAACGAAGACAAGATGCAGGCGGAAGTCTACTCGGGGGACTGGTGTGACGTGGGTACGCCTGAGCGTCTGAATAATCTGGAAGAGAAACTGCGCGCTGAATAGCCAAAAAAGCGCACCCACTGCATAAGTCAAAATTGAAGGCGAGGTGCAGGCGGGGGCTTTCGGGATCGTCGCAAACAGGAAGTTTGCGCCGAAACGCCCAGGGATGGGTATACAGTGGTCCCGAAAGCCCCCGCCTGCACCTTGCCGCCACAAAAGCCAAAATAGGGCCCAACCAAGAAGGTCCTCCACTCAACTGGTACTGAGACGAGAAAATGCCGGACTACAAAATTGCACCCTCCATCCTCTCCGCCAACTTCGCCCGCCTGGGTGAGGAAGTGGATAATGTCCTCGCCGCTGGCGCCGACTGGGTGCACTTCGACGTAATGGACAACCACTACGTCCCCAACCTCACCATTGGCCCCATGGTGTGCAAAGCCCTGCGCAACCACGGCGTGGAAGCGCCAATCGACGTGCACCTGATGGTCGAGCCCGTCGACGACATGATCCGCATGTTCGCCGACGCCGGTGCCACCTACATCACCTTCCACCCGGAAGCGAGCAAGCACGTCGACCGCTCCCTGCAACTGATCAAATCCTTCGGCTGTAAGGCAGGCCTGGTATTCAACCCGGCTTCCAGCCTCGACGCCGCCAAATACGTGCTGGACAAGCTCGACATGATCCTGCTGATGTCCGTAAACCCGGGATTCGGCGGCCAGAAATTCATCCCCGCCACCCTCGACAAGCTCAGGGAAGCTCGCAAATTGATCGACGACTCCGGCCTCGATATCCGCCTGGAGATCGATGGCGGCGTGACCCGCGACAACATCCGCGAAATCGCCCAGGCCGGTGCCGACAGCTTCGTCGCGGGTTCAGCGATCTTCAATCAGGATGACTATGCAGAGGTTATAAGCGCCATGCGTGCCGAGCTGGCCCAGGCTTGAGAACCACGTTAGAGCGGCCTGCGAACTACTAGTCACTGAGGCAGGTGCCCGCGAAGCGGCGCTTGCCCACCCCAAGAGACCTTTGTACACTTGCTCGCCGGAATACAGGGAAGCAACTCGACGCTGCGAGATTCTGACATTGAACTGCACTGCCCACCTCAACAACAGCTGGCGATGGCGCCGCTGATCCGCTGAAGCCTGAAGACCTCACTCTATGAAGAGTCACACAACTAGGTCCGACGGGCGCCTTCCCCGCGGGTAGGATTCCACAACGATGGGAAATCCAGGCCCCGATAGAACAAACAAAGCATTGCACAGACCGGAGTCGCCATGACCCCCAGCGAATACACCCAGCTTGCGTCTGCAGGATACAACCGCATACCGCTCGTACGCCGCGTGCTGGCCGATATTGAAACCCCACTCACCACCTACATGAAGCTCGCTGCCCGCGATGGCGGCCGCTACAGCTACTTGCTGGAATCGGTACAGGGTGGGGAAAAATGGGGCCGCTACTCTATTATCGGCCTGCCCGCGCGCACCGTACTCAAGGTGACCGGTCACGAGATAACGGTTGAGCGTGACGGCAAAGTGATTGAGCAGAAGCAGGTCGACGACCCGTTGGCCTTCGTCGAAGCGTTCCGCGGCCGCTACAAAGTGCCAGAAATCGACGGGCTGCCGCGCTTCAATGGCGGCCTGGTGGGCTATTTCGGCTACGACGTCGTGCGCTATATCGAGCCGAAACTGGCCGACAGCTGCCCGCCGGATACCTTGGGTAACCCGGATATCCTGCTGATGGTAAGCGACGAACTGGTGGTGTTCGACAACCTGGCCGGTGCCGTGCTGTTTATCGTGCACGCCGACCCGCAGCAGGAAAATGCCTTCGAATCCGCCCAGCGTCGTTTGGACGAGCTGGTCGGTCAGTTGTCCCAGCCCCTCGACAGCGTCGAGCCGCTCGGGATTGACGGTGAGCACACCGCCGAAGACACCTTTGTTTCCCATTTCGGCGAAGATGCCTTCAAGCAGGGTGTACACAGGGTCAAGGACTATATCCTCGCCGGTGACGTGATGCAGGTAGTGCCGTCCCAGCGCCTGTCCGCGCCCTTTACCGTGCCGCCGTTGAATCTCTACCGCGCCTTGCGCAGCCTGAACCCCTCCCCATATATGTACTTCCTTGACCTGGGTGATCACCAGGTGGTCGGCTCCAGCCCGGAAATCCTGGTACACCTGGAAGATGGGGATATGACCGTGCGCCCGATCGCCGGTACCCGCCGCCGCGGCGCCACTGAAGAGCAGGACCTGGCACTGGAGCAAGATTTACTGGCGGATCCGAAAGAAATTGCCGAGCACCTGATGCTGATCGATCTGGGCCGCAATGATGTTGGCCGGGTTGCGCAGACCGGCACCGTGCAGGTGACGGAAAAGATGGTTGTGGAGCGTTACTCCCATGTAATGCACATCGTGTCGAATGTAACCGGCAAGATTAAACCGGGGCTTAATGCCATCGACGCCCTGCGCGCGGCGCACCCGGCGGGCACGCTTTCCGGTGCGCCCAAGATCCGTGCCATGGAAATTATTGATGAGCTCGAGCCGGAGAAGCGCGGCGTCTACGGCGGTGCCGTGGGCTACCTGGCGTGGAACGGCAATATGGATACCGCCATCGCCATCCGCACCGCGGTGATCAAGGATGGAAAAGTATTTGTACAGGCCGGTGCCGGCCTCGTGGCCGACTCCGATCCGCAGTCCGAGTGGGATGAGACCATGAACAAGGCGCGGGCACTGTTCCGCGCCGTAGCCATCGCTACCGGTGAATAACCCAAGCGTATTGAGAAACGTATTGAAACCCGTATTGAGACCCATGTTGAAACATTGGAAGACGTATTACCGATGAGTGAAATATCAGTACAACAGAAGCGTGGTTTTGCCGAGAGCTGCCGTCGCCTCGTAGAAGCGCCGATCTTCAATCAGGTAATTATTGGCCTGATTATGGTCAATGCGGTTGCTGTGGGCCTGGAAACCTCCACCTGGGTGGTCGAGCGTTTCAACGGCATGTTGCAGGGCGTGAACCAGTTGATCCTGCTGTCGTTTATGGTGGAAGCGGCCATCAAGATCGCCGCCGAGGGACGTCGTCCGTGGCGCTATTTTGCCAACGGCTGGAACTGCTTTGATTTCTCCATCATCGTGCTCAGCCTGATTCCGGCGGCCGGTCCCATGGCCACGCTGGCGCGCCTGGTGCGGGTGCTGCGGGTATTGCGCCTGGTTTCTGCGTTCCCCGAGCTGCGCCTGCTGGTGGACACGCTGCTGCGCAGCCTGCCCAGCATGTTCCATATCAGTTTGCTGATGGGGATTATTTTTTATATTTACGGTGTGGCCGGTTATTTCCTGTTTCACGAAATCGACCCCACCCACTGGCGCACCCTGCCCATCGCGCTGTTGAGCCTGTTCCGTATCGTCACCTTTGAGGACTGGACGGACATTATGTACACCGCGATGGATGCCATGCCCTACGCCTGGATCTATTTCATCAGCTTCGTGGTGATGGGCGCGTTTGTGATGATCAACCTGTTTATCGGGGTGGTGCTGAACAACTTGGAAGAGGCCAAGCTGCGCCGCTTGGACGAGCTTTCCATGCCGCCGAGCCAGACCGAAATTTTGCGCGAACTGCGTGCTACCCAGGAATCCCTTGCCCGCCTGCAGAAGCGTCTGGGCGAGGCGACACAGGATAGAGGAACCGAATCATGATCCTGATGATCGATAACTACGATTCATTCACGTTCAATATTGTGCAGTATCTGGCGGAGCTGGGTGCGGATGTGGTGGTGAAGCGCAATGACGAGATCAGCGTTGCCGATATCGAGCAGCTGAACCCGGAAAAAATTGTGATTTCCCCGGGCCCCTGTACGCCGAATGAGGCGGGTATCTCCATGGATACCATTCGCGCGTATGCGGGCAAGCTGCCGATTCTCGGCATCTGCCTCGGCCACCAGAGTATTGGCCAGGTGTTTGGTGGGCGCGTGGTGCGCGCCGGTGAGGTGATGCACGGCAAGACGTCACCGATTATCCACAATAACCTGGGGGTGTTTAACGGCCTGTCGAATCCGTTTGAGGCGACCCGTTATCACTCCTTGGTGGTGGAGAAGGGTAGTCTGCCGGACTGTCTTGAGGTCACTGCGTGGACCGAGACCGAAGATGGCGAGATGGATGAAATTATGGGGCTGCGTCATCGCGAGCTGCCGATCGAGGGGGTGCAGTTCCACCCGGAATCGATTTTGACTCAGCACGGGCACGATATGCTGAGGAATTTTTTGGAGTCTTGAGGTTTACTTGTGCGCTTCGTAGCGGATTTGGTGGCGGCACTGCTGCCGGGATCCGTTTGCGAGACACGCCGTAAACCCATCCATGGGGGCTCTTCTAAAACATCCCTGTTTTAGAAGGTCTCACAAACGGATCCCAGCATCAGTACCTTCACGTAGAAGACCTGAGCTTTATCGGAGATCTGCTATCCAACCTGATTAGGGATTTGGGGGAGGAGTAAAAATAATGAATATCCAGCAGGCCATTGCCAAATTGGTGGAAGGCGAACATCTCACCCGCGAAGAGATGCGCGGGACTATGGGGCAGATTATGCGCGGCGAAGCGGAAGACGCGCAGATCGGTGCGTTTCTGGTAGCCCTGCGTATGGCGGGAGAAACCGTTGACGAGATTACCGGCGCGGTGGAAGTGATGCGTGAGCTGGCCACCAAGGTCGAGCTCGACCCCACCCATGCAGTCGATATTGTGGGTACCGGTGGTGACGGGGCAAACCTGTTCAACGTCTCCAGTGCGTCCAGCTTTGTTGCAGCCGCTGCCGGCGCGCGGGTGGCCAAGCACGGCAATCGCTCGGTTTCCTCTTCTTCCGGTTCTGCCGATCTGCTGGAAAAGGCGGGCATCTATTTGCCGCTAACCCCGGAACAGGTGGCGCGCTGCGTGGATGGTGTTGGTGTGGGCTTTATGTTCGCGCCGAGCTATCACAGTGCCATGCGTCACGCGATTGGACCGCGCAAGGCGCTGGGCCTGCGCACTATTTTCAACCTGCTGGGGCCGCTGACCAATCCGGCCGGCGTAAAGCGCCAGGTAATCGGCGTGTTTGACCCGCACTACTGCCGCATGCTGGCGGAAGTTCTGCAGACGCTGGGTTCCGAGCACGTGCTGGTTCTGCACAGCGACGATGGGCTGGATGAAGTGAGTCTCGCCGCCGAGACCCGCGGTTGGGAATTAAAAGATGGTGAGCTAACCGAAATCGTTATCAAGCCCGAGGATTTCGATATCGAACCAAAAGCCATGGATGATCTGTGCGTGGATGGCTCCGAGGCCTCCCTCGCACTGATTCGCGATGCCTTGGGCAAGCGCGAAACACCTGCGGGCAACAAGGCTGCAGACATTATTGCCCTCAACGCCGGCATGGCTATTTACGTAAGCGGTGTAGCGGCGAGCCCCGCGGAAGGGGTGAGCATGGCGCAGGACGCGATTTATAGCGGACTGGCCGGGGAAAAAATTAACGAGCTGGCTGCCTTTACCAGCGCATTCAAAGAGTGAAGTCATGAGTACGCCAACAATTCTGAAGACCATTGTCGAGCGCAAGTGGGAAGAAGTCGCCGAGCGCAAGAGGCTGGTTAGCCAGGATGAAATGCAGCAGCGTGCGTTGCAGCAGCCGCCCTGTCGCGGTTTTGTGAAGGCGATTGAAGCCAAGCGCAATGCCGGTGAGGCAGCGGTGATTGCGGAGATTAAAAAGGCTTCGCCAAGCAAGGGCGTTATTCGCGAAGATTTTATTCCCGCGGAGATTGCCACCAGCTATGAAAAGGGTGGTGCGGCCTGCCTGTCGGTACTGACCGATGTGGACTTTTTCCAGGGTGCGGATGAATATCTGCAACAGGCGCGCAGTGCGGTGCGCCTGCCGGTTATCCGCAAAGATTTTATTGTTGATCCGTATCAGGTGTATGAGGCCCGCGCCATGGGTGCCGACTGTATCCTGTTGATTGCTGCCTGCCTGGACGATGCGCAGCTCACCAGTCTGAATGATTTGGCGCAAGAGTTGGGGCTGGATGTTCTGGTGGAAGTGCACGATCGCGAGGAGTTGGAGCGTGCGCTGAAGCTGCCGAACCGGTTGATCGGGATCAACAACCGCAACCTGCACACCTTTGATGTGCAGCTGGAAACTACCTTCAGCCTGCTGGGGATGATCCCGGACGACCGTATCGTGGTTACCGAGAGTGGTATCCACACCACGGACGATGTGGCCGCCATGCGTGGCCACAATGTCGACACCTTCCTGGTGGGCGAAGCGTTTATGCGCGAGGAAGAGCCCGGCCGTCGCCTGATGGAACTGTTTAACTAAGGGTTAGCCCGGCGATCTCATTTCTTAAATCAGCCCGGCCTCGGCAAAGATTTCCGCGGCCGGCTGTAACTCCTTCTCATACTTGCGCCAACGTTCCACCGCGCTGCGGTAAATAGGCTGGCGTACCTGCACACTGCTGGCCGTGGACACGGCGGCACCTGAACGATAAAACTCGAGACACTCTGCTTCCCAGGGCAACGCCAAATATTGCATCAGTACCCGCGCCTCTTGCTCCGGATTTTCTGTGAGTCTTTCGTAGTTCAGCGTATAGATTCTGTTCCCGAACAGACTGTTCCAGTGCGCCATTAAATCTTTATAGGCGCAGATGTAGCGTGCCGTATCGCTGAGGCTGTAGTGATAGTGGTAGTAGCGGAAGTTAAAAGAAAACAGTTGGCGGTAATTACTCAGGCATACATCCAGCGGGTTTCGGTCGAGCACCACGATTTTTGCCTGGGGCAGGCTGCGCAGGATAAATCCCAGATAGAGGAAATTCATTGGCAGTTTGTCGATCAGGCGCGTCGCGGTTTTGCCACGCTCATCGCAGCGTGCTACATAATCCCTGCCAATAGACTCCGCGTCCGCGGCGAGTGCCCCAGTGATTACCTCTGGATCCAGTGTTTGCGCCGAACGGCTTTGTGAATGGCGCTTGATTGCCAGCGGAAACTCATGCAGCTCACCGAGCGTTTCGATCTGAGAATGGCTCGCAAGAATGCGCTCTACCAGAGTTGTACCGGAGCGGGGCATCCCCAGAATAAACAGGCAGTTTTCCCCAAGGCTCGCGTGCACGCCTTCCGATAAATGTTCACCGCTGGGAAATGCGGATTTAATTGCCTCAAACAGTTCCGCGTCCTGCGAAAAGTCGTAGCCAATCTTCTCACGGTAGCGTGCTTTCGCCTGGGCGAGGTGGCGGAATGACTGGGTGTAATCGCCGGCGCGCTCCAGATCCCGGGCCAGTGCATGGCTCAGGTAGAGCTGGTCTTCGGCGGCGAGGCCGGGCCGGGCTAACAGCTTTTCAAGCTCGCCACTCGTTGCGGACTGCGTGTCATTTTTTGCCAGCTCGGACAGAGCCCAGCGCGCGCGACTGAATTTCGGCTGTAGTGAGATTGCTTTTTCATAAGTAGCGCGGGCTGCTTCCTGATTGCCAAGAAACTGCTCGGCAGATGCCAGGTTAAACTGGAACTGCGCATTGTCTGGTGCGAGTGCCACGGCACGTCGCAGTGGGATCACCGCTTTCGCGTGTTCATCAAACTTCGCATACACCACGCCGAGGGTGTCGAGAATCAGTGGGCGCTCGGGGCTTTCCGCCATGGCGGCGTCTGCCGCCTGTAGTGCTTTGGTATACAGGTTCAGCTGCGCACAGTAGCGGGCCTTCTGGCTCAAATATTCTGCGTTGCGCGGCGCTGTTGCCAGTGCGCGCTCGATCATTTCCAGCGCCTTGTTGACCTGCCCGGCCGCAGCGGCCGCGATACTGATCAGAAACCAGGCGTCACTGTGCGCGGGCTCCAACTGCAAAATCTGTCGGCAGCACTGGTGCAGCGTGCGCATATCGCCCCGGTTAAGGGCCTGTTCGGCAGCAGCGTGGAGTTGTGGAATCGAGGGGTTTTGCATGAATAGCAACCAATAAAAAAGCCGGCCGGGATAGTGTATCCCAGGCCGGCTTCCAATGAAGTTCTGAAGCTAAATCAGCATCAGAATTCGTAGGTGAAGCGGGCACCGATGGTGCGCGGGGTACCTACGTACTGGCCGTAAGAGCGCTGGGTGAAGCCATTGCCCCACTCGATGCCCGGGCCATTGTTTTCGTCCTGCAGATGGCGACGGCTGGTGCGGGTACCGGTGATGTAGTACTTGTCCCACAGGTTGTCGGCGAATGCCTGAACGGTCCACTTGTCCAAACGCAGAGTGGCGGACATATGGTGTACCGCGTAACCCGGGATCGCTTCACCACCGCGGTCACCAGCCATGATGTCGCCGGTGTCTTCGTCGATCATGTACAGCGGATCTTCCGGGCCACCGACCATGTTGTACACGTCGCTGGCGAAGACCAGACCGTAGTTCAGGTCCAGGTCGTAGCCGTTCAGTACCGTGGTGGTGTAATTCAGGTTCAGCGAGCCCTGGTGTTCCGCGTGTCCGGGCAGGCGGGCGCCGGCATAGACGTCGTATGGGCCAACCAGACCGGGAGCGTCTTCGCTCAGTTCTGCATCGGTATAGGCATAGGTGAATGCCAGGTCCAGGTTGTCACTAATCAGCCAGCTACCCTGCAGTTCGAAGCCCTGGCTGACCGCGGCACTGCCGTTGCCGGTAATCGGCAGGGAGCCGTTGGTGGTGGTGGTGGCCACCTGCAGGTCGGTCCAGTCGATGTAATAGAGCGCGGTGCTCACAGACAGGCGATCGCCAACCAGGCCCTTGTAGCCCACTTCGTAGTTGTCGATCTTGTCCGGATCGATCAGTACTTCATCCGACAGTGCACACAGCTGCTGGTTGTCACTGGCGATCTGCTCGGCGGTACACTCCGGTACGGAGTTAACGCCACCATTGCGGTAGCCCTGCGAGTAGGTGAAATACACCATGCCGTTGGCAGTGGCATCCCAGGCGACGTTGAATTTGAACAGGTCACCTTCGTCTTCACCCTGGTTTCTGCCCAGGTCTACGTTGATCGCGTCCTGGGGTTCGCCCAGGAATACGGTTTCAAACAGCGGCAGGCCGAAACCGCCGGTAATGTCGGTTTCAAACTTGTAGCGACGGTAGCCACCGGTAACCGACAGGGTGTCGGTGATGTCGTAGGTCAGCTCGCCGTAGAACGCGGATTCTTTTTCGTCGATATCGGTCAGCTGGATGTATTCCAGGTTGTCCGGACGCAGCTGCACGCCGCCCCAGTTGTCCACAACGAACTGGTCGAAGAAGGGGGTGAATTCTTCACTGATGGCATCGGATTGATATTCGTTCTGGAAGTAACCGGCTACCCACTTGAACGGGCCTTCGTGCTGGGAAGACATGCGCAGTTCGAAAGTGTCGGCCTTGTCCTTCACTTCCTCACGGGTATAGGCGGAGAAAGAGGGGAAGGAGTCATAGCCGTAGTCCAGGTCCAACAACAGGTCGGTCTGGTCACGTTGACCCAGCTCATCGTATTCGGACTGGCCGTAAACCATAGTGGCCTGGGCGAAGCCCAGATCGCCGATCAGCTCGATGCTGGTGAGTTTGTTGGTGTAGTGGTTAGGTTCTTCGTAGCGCATACCGGATTCGTAAGGGCCGGTATTGAAGGACAGCTGGTGAGCCAGCTGGCGACCTTCCGCCTTGGTGTCCTGGTAGTAGTGCCACAGGTTGGCTTCCAGCCAGTCGGTGGCCAGCCAGCGCACATTGATACGGCCAGACTTGGTGTCTTCACCGTTGGCATCTTTTACCCGGCGCAGGTTCGCGGCAACGTCGTCGGGGTTGCTGAAATCCGGGTCGGGGTTAGATACACCGGATTCACGTACGACATAGTTGTAATCGATAAAGCCGGGGTCCTGGATGCTGTCCGCGTTTACGCGCACGGCCAGGTTATCGGTAATTGCAAAGTTCAGGGTCGCACCGTATTCAGAGCCGAGGCCGGAGCTCTCCGCGTTGCTGCTGGCGCTACTGCGCACGGTTGCGGTGAATCCAGAAGGGTCCGCTTTAGCGGGGATATAGCGGATAGCGCCACCCATGGTGCCCTGGCCATACAAGGTGCCCTGGGGACCGATCAATACTTCCACGCGCTCCAGGTCGACGGGCTTCAGGTCTACCTGCAACGGGATGTCGCCCAGGTAAGTGGCAACGGTGCTGCTGCTGAAGCCCGGGCCGAGGCCGCCAGTGTTCAGGCCGCGCACCAGAATGTCCGGTCTCTCGTCCCGCGGGCCGCGATCGACCACGGTCAGGCCGGGGGTGTAGTAGGCGATCTTGGCGATGCTGTCGAGGCGCAGGTCTTCGATCTTCTCGCCACCCACCGCAGAAATATTGATGGGGATATCCATCACATTCTCTTCGCGGCGGGAGCCGGTTACCACCACTTCCTCAAACACGGGTTTGTTTTCCGTGTCGGCAGCCTGTGCAGAGGCAAGGTGCGGCATGGGCAGGGCGGCACAGGAAATCGCCAGTGCCAGATGGGATTTTTTCAGCCCGAGATAGTTGTTGTGTCTCACGTGGTTCCCCTGGAGCTTTTTGTTGTGTGTTATTTCGAGTGCAACCAACGTACCAGTGCGGAAAAGAATATGTTGCTAAATTTTTCGGCTGAACGGTGAATTATTTTGTGCCGGCGCGACAATTCGGTGCAAGCTTTGGTGGGGGCGAAAATTCTGGCCCCATTCTGGTGCGGGTGCTCGATTTTGGGGCGCCGTATGCGCCGCGCACAAAAAAGCCGGGCTCTTGCCCGGCTTTTGATCCGTGATGTCGGCCGCTTAGCGGGTGCCGTACACCACCATGGTTTTACCTTTCACCGATACCAGCCCCTGTTCTTCCAGGGTCTTCAGTACCCGGCCCACCATCTCGCGGGAACAGCCCACGATACGGCCGATTTCCTGGCGGGTGATCTTGATCTGCATGCCTTCCGGGTGGGTCATGGCATCTGGCTCGTTACACAGATCCAGCAGGGTGCGGGCTACGCGACCGGTGACGTCGAGGAACGCCAGGTCGCCCACCTTGCGGGTGGTGTTGCGCAGGCGCAGTGCCATCTGGGTAGCCAGATTGAACAGGAACTCCGGATGCTGGCGGGTCAGCTCCTGGAATTTGGTGTAGGAGATTTCTGCTACCTCACACTCGGTCTTGGTGCGAACCCAGGCGCTGCGGGTGTCCTGGTCGAACAGCCCCATCTCGCCAAAGAAGTCGCCATCGTTCAGGTAGGCAACGATCATCTCACGACCTTCGTCGTCTTCGATCAGAACGGTGACGGAACCACGCATAATGAAGTACAGAGACTCACAGCGGTCGCCGGCGTAAATAATGGTGCTCTTGGCTGGGTAGCGGCGGCGGTGGCAGTGGGCGAGGAAGTCTTCGATGTTGCCACTAGTCAGAGTGTCTTCGGTAGAGACCGTCACGGATCTACTCCTTTTTTTGAAATATTTGTGCCTGATCCCGGTTAAGGGGACGATTATCCCGCTAAAACCCTAGTGCAAACAGGGCCTTTACGAGGCAATCGTCCGCAATGTGATCTGGGCCACTTTTTGTATGGGGCATAGGCAGGGTTTGTTTATAGCGGTTGCGCACAGCGCTGACAACCACCGTAAGTAAAGGCTTACTCAGATGGTAGAGTGAGACTGCACATCCGTACCAGTTACCGGGAGCGCTGTTCTGCGGATTCCGCGGACTGTTGTGATAAGCTCCCGGCCCCCATCCAATATGAAGGAGAGAGTTCCATGGCGGGCGTAATGCAGGGTCAGGTGACCTGGGTAAATGGTGTCACTTTTGTCGGTGAAGCGGGCAGTGGCAATTCCGTGGTGATGGAAGGTGGCCAGAAAAACAATGGTATCCGCCCCATGGAAATGATTCTGCTGGGTGTGGGTGGCTGTGCATCCTACGACGTGGTGGGAATCCTGCAAAAGACCCGCCAGGACGTGGCCAGCTGTCACGTGGAACTGAAGGGTCACCGCCCGGACGCGGTGCCGGCGCCGTTCGAGAAAATCGAGATGGAATTTGTGGTGCGTGGGCGCAACATCAAGGAATCACAGGTGGCGCGCGCGGTGGAGCTGTCCGCAGAGAAGTACTGCTCCGCCTCCATCATGCTCGGCAAGGCCGGTGTGGAGATCGTGCATTCCTACCGTATCGAAGAAGTCTAAGCCCTTCTTTCCCTCAATCTTCCCCTGACTTGTCCGTGGTGTCGCACCGCGGGCAGGCGCCTGTCCCGCAACTCATGAATTGCATTGCGGGACACTAGAATTGTCTCGTTCTCTCCAGCCCACTAAGATGCGCACATTTGTACTCATTCAGCGGGAAAAACGATGACAGATCTCAACCAAAAGACCAGTGTCCGCATTCTCACTACCGGTGGCACCATCGAGAAGAGTTACTGCGAATCCGAAGGCACCCTGAAAAACCGTGCCTCGATTATTCGCGAGGGCCTGATCAGCAGCCTGCGCCTGCCCTATACCCACCTCGAGCTGGAGAGCATCCTCAACAAGGACTCTCTGGAGATGGACGACAGCGACCGCGACCAGATTTGTGCGGCCATCGCGCGCACCGCCGAGAAGGGCGACCCCATCGTGATTCTGCACGGAACCGACACCATGTCGGTCACCGCCGAATATTGCTTTGACAAGATGGGTACGCCCGCGGTGCCCGTGGTGTTCACTGGTGCCATGCGTCCCATGGGCTTTATCGATTCCGATGCCCGCCAGAACGTCACCGAAGCGTTGCTTGCTGCGCGCCTGCTGTCGCCGGGTTTCTATATCGCATTCCACAATCGGGTATTCGCGATTCCCGGTGCACGCAAGAATCTGGAGACCGGTACCTTCGAGGCCGTGTAAGCGGATCTCGCGGGTTTACAGCGACAGTTTCCCTGCAGCAAAATACAGACTCATTGATTTGTGATCACATTTTAGATATAAACTGAATAATCCTTCAGTTTTTAGCTGATAGCCAACTTTTCGTGTGCCAAACCGAGGTGACCATGACTGACAACCGGAACCCACAGCCAACGCCGCAAACCCTGCAGGAGTGGCTCGCCCGGGCCGACGAACTCACTATTGAGGGCCGTGCCTTTATCAACGGCGCCTACGTGGACGCGATCAGCGGCCAGACCCGCCCGTGTACCAGCCCGGCCGATGGCCGCGAGCTGGCACAGATCGCCAATTGTGGCCCGGAAGACGCCGAGATAGCGGTCAAGGTTGCCCGTGAGACCTTCGAATCCGGTATCTGGTCCGACATGCCACCTATGGAGCGCAAGAAGATCCTGGTGCGTTTCGCCGAGCTGATCGAAGAAAACCGCGAAGAAATCGCCCTGCTGGAAAGTCTCGACGCGGGCAAGCCCATCAGCGACACCATGAATGTGGATGTGCCCAGTGCGGTCACCACCATTCGCTGGAATGCGGAAGCGATCGACAAGATTTACGACGAAATTGCCCCCACCGGCCCCACCGAGATCGGCCTGATTACCCGCATGCCGCTGGGCGTTGTGGCAGCGATCGTGCCGTGGAACTTCCCGCTCTCCACCACCGCGTGGAAGCTGGGCCCGGCGCTCGCTACCGGCAACAGCGTGATCCTGAAACCGGCATCCAACACGCCACTCACCGCAATCAAGCTGGCGGGGCTGGCGAAACAGGCAGGTCTGCCGGATGGCGTGCTGAACGTACTGCCCGGACCGGGCAGCAGCCTGGGCAAGGCCCTGGGCCTGCACATGGATATCGATGGCTTGACCTTTACCGGTTCCACCGAAGTCGGCAAGACCCTGACCGAATACTCCGGCCAGTCCAACCTGAAGCGTACCTTCCTCGAGCTGGGCGGCAAGAGCCCGAATATCGTGTTTGCCGACGCCGACCTGGACAAGGCCGCGGAAGCGGCCGCACTGGCGGTGTTCTATAACCAGGGAGAGACTTGTACCGCTGGTACGCGTCTGCTGGTGGAGAAAGGCATCGCCGATACCTTTATCGAGAAGGTCAAGAAAGCTTCCGAGCGCTTCCAGCCGGGCCACCCGCAGGATCCCAACACCGTGATGGGTGCCCTGATTGACCAGAGCCAGTACGACACCGTGGAATTCTACGTGGCCAAAGGTCTGGAGCAGGGTGCTAGCCTGGTGTGCGGCGGCAAGCCGGCGGCAGCAGTGGAAGGTGGTCACTACTACGAGCCGACCATCTTCCGCGGTGTGAATAGCGATATGACCATTGCCCGCGAAGAGATCTTTGGCCCGGTACTGTCGATCATTGAATTCGAGACCGAAGAAGAAGCATTACAGATCGCCAACGATTCCATTTACGGTCTGGCCTCCGGCGTGTGGACCAAAGATCTCGCCCGCGCCCATCGCATGGCGCGTGACATTCGCGCGGGCTCGGTGTGGGTCAACAACTACTTTGGTGGCGACATCACCGTGCCCTTCGGTGGTTTCAAACAGTCCGGTAACGGCCGCGACAAGTCACTGCACGCGCTGGACAAGTACTGCGAGCTGAAGTCCACTTGGATTGACATCAGTTAATCATCTCTACGTTATCCCGTCTAAATTGACTCCTTTGGGCTGCTTTCGCAGCCCTTTTTTTGTTCAGGCTGGAGTCATTTTCACAAGGTTATGCTGAAACTGTGATCTACCGCGAAGGTCAAAGGCCGCCTGCGGTTTAGCATGGTGTCTATACCGATCTGTACAAAATATCCAACAAGGAAACAATTATGTTCAAGCATATCGCCACCACTCTGGTTGTTTCGGCTCTGGCATTGGGCGGTACCAGCGCCATGGCGAAACCCGACAAGCACAACAGCGATCTGCCCCCTGGCCTGCAAAAAAAAGTAGCGCGTGGTGGTGAATTGCCTCCCGGCTGGAAGAAAAAGCTTGCGCCCGGTTATGTCCTGGAAGACGAAATTTATCGTCATGCCGTGATCGTACAGCCGGTAGATTCTCGTGGCTTGGTGACCGTGCGCATTGAAGGCGAACTGGTTCGCCTGATCCATGCGACCCATGAAATTGTTGACGTACTGTCGCACTAAAAAGGGTCACCCGCCGAATTTGCCCTTTGAAAATATCTAGCCTATACCTGTGTGCTTAAGCCGTACGCGGGTTTAAGTCGTATGGGGGTATAGGAGCGAGCATGCACGAATATCATCATGGTTTTTCCGTCAGTGTAGAGCGTGTTGCCGATGAAAAAGTTCTGCTGACCATGCATGCGCGCGGAAAATTGCGGCATGAAGACTACCTGATCATGGTGCCCATGCTGGAGACTGCGATTGCAGGTATGAAAAGCCCGAAAATCGACGTGATGATGGATGCCCGGGAGATGGACGGCTGGGAAATGCATGCCGCCTGGGATGATTTAAAGCTTGGATTAAAGCACGGTCGCCAGTTCAACAAGGTGGCCATGGTAGGCAGTAAGTCCTGGCAGGAAACCGCGGCCAAGATCGGCAGCTGGTTTATTGGCGGCGAAGCCCGCTTCTTCGAAAACAAAACCGCGGCACTTGCCTGGCTGGTAGAAGAGGGTTGACGTCAATTTCTTAGCAAGTAAATTTTCATCAATAAAAAGGGGCGATAAATCGCCCCTTTTTATTTGGTTGTGCGTGAGAACTACTGACACAAGCTGCGAATGCTGTGCGACTCCTGAGCCGCATCCATCCACAAGAACACATCGTCGTCACTGAAGTAGTAGTACACCGAGTTGTTGGGCAGGATCAGCACGCTGATACCGCCGTAGCCGGACATAAACGGCAGCCACACCGGGCTACTGCAGCCACTCATGTTGCCGCTCACCTCGTGCGCCCACAAACCGTTGTTGTACTTGTAGTCGCTGAGAGGTTCCAAGCCACGATCGGCGCTGTTGCGCTGCAGCGCTGCATCCAATTCTCCCTGATGTAATACGGATTGACTGCCACCCGCTAGGAAGGCGCCGATCTTCGCCACATCGTCGCGCAGCCATATCAGCCCCCAACCGGTAAATGGTTGCTGCACACTGTCGTAGGTGCGACGGGTGAATTCGGCGGTGGGGCTGACACCCAGCGGTGCGAGAATTTCGTCTACTACAATATCGGTGAAAATATCACTGCTGCTGCCTTCAATGCCGCGCAGGTACGCATTCATTGCCGTGCCGAGAATATAGGTGTCGGACGTGTGATATACCCACTTGGTACCGGGTGCTGCCTTGCGCGAGTATTCGGTACAGCTGTAATTGATCTTGCTGGCGTGATCCTCCGGCAGGAACAGATCGTTGGTGTGGCTCGCCCCCTCGTCACTCATATAACCAGCCAGATTGTAATTACCAGTCCCCATATCCAGCGCATTGCCAAAGGTCACATCATTCCAGTTACCGTTGGTATTGCACTCGCTGATATAGCTGCCAATGGCTTGGTTAAAGGTTCCTGGATATTTCTTTTCCAGACGCATCATCGCACCACCGGCAAACACCGATTTGGCACTGGAATAAGACGGTACTACCAGCGATTCACAGTAGGGATAGTCACCGCGGCGGGAACCACACCCACCCATGTAATGGGTGCCGTCAATGACAAAACCTGCGAGCGAAATGTCTAGAGGGTCTTTGCCGTTCGGTGCGGCGAAGGCGGTGTAGTCAGTGCCGGGATAATCCTGGGCCAGTGCGCTGAGCGGTTTGCTGGGCATGCGATTGTTGACTTCGGCCTGATAATCGCTGATCAGCTGGTCGCTGTTGGCAACGCTGTGGGGCGTGTAGCTAGCCGCAAGTTGTCCCCACATATCCACCTGGAAGTACAGGCAGGTTTCACCGGCGATCTGATAGGCCACATCGGAGACAGAGCCGTCGTCCTTGAACAGGAATGTCATCATGCCATTGTGCACACAGTTGGCATTTTTCTGTTGCAGGGCAAATGGCAGGGCTACGCGGCTGTAACCGGCATCCCCATTTTCATTCCAGACCCGTCCCGGCGTCAGGATGTATTCCCACTCGGGGTGCGTGCTGACAATGGAGCCGCGCTTTACCGGGAAAATATGGCTGCCGCTCTGTACAAATTCAAAATTGAATTCTGGCAGGTGCTTGCGGGTGGTATCACGAGAGCCGGTGTAGCGGAATGTATCCTTGTGCTCATCGAACGCGCCGCCGGATGCCTCACCGAATAACTCCAGAGAGCCTTCAAACTGGTTGCCGGGCATGGCGGCAGCGGAAGGTAGTGCGTAGTGACTGTAATCCACCAGGCTGCCCGGATCGCTGCCGTTGATCAGCGTATTCATGCTCAGCGCACTGCGAGAAACATCGCCGCTACCGCTTAGCGGATCAAAGTCGTCTACACTGCCGCCGCCGGTGGAGGCGCTGCCGCTGAGGGTCACCGCAACACTCGGTTCGTCCGGATCATTGGAAGAGATATTGAGGCTACCGTTAAAGTTGCCATCCGCTTGCGGTGTAAATGCTACGTCGATATCACAGCTTGCGCTGGCACTTACACTGCCGCAATTGTTACTGGCTACCGAGAAAGGTGATGCCGGGTTGCTCACATTGCTGATAACAAGGGTGGCAGAGCCTTCGTTGGCAACGGTGATGGTGCGCGTGGAGCTCGTTCCTGTGCCGATGGCACCAAAACTGATACTTGCCGGTGCGCTAATGTCCGGTTCGGTCGGCGCGCCACCCGTCCCGGTTACCAGTGCGCGGTATCCATAACAGTAGTCGCCGGTGGTGGCGCCGGTGCCACGAAAGCGCAACTGCACGGCAACGTTATTGTCGATACCGGACGGCGCGCTATTGCTGGAGAACTGGCTGCCGTTGTCATCACCGTTGGCAATGGTTAACGTCGTTGTCCAGCTGCTGCCGCCGTCCGTGGAAATTTCGCCGTAACAGAACTCACCGTTTTCCAGCGAGGTCGCCGACATGGCGAGTTCCACGGAAACCGCGGAATAGCCCGCGGTAGAAAGTGCCTGTGTTGCGGTAGACGTGCCTCGCAGGCGCATACTGTTGCCATTGTATGCATCAACAGTGCCGGTGGTGGACCAGCCACTGATATCCCCGTTCGCAAAATTGTCCTGGTATATGGTATCTGCGGTGGCGCTGGTAGATGCCCAGGCGCCAATCAATATTGCCGCCGTGGTTAATTTAAATCCCGTCAAAATTCCGGAGGATTGCATAGTGTGTCCTCGATTGTTTTTTTGTTTGTGACCAAAGATTCTTCTGATCAAACGTTTTTTGGGAAGCTTGCCAAGGCATAACATGCGGGGTTTTCGCATTTCCCTATAGAACCAGCTGAGAGCTTGCAGAGGAGCCAGTCTGAATAGGTGGTCTATTTTGGCGCCAAGCCTAAGGCGGAAAATGCTTTGCTTTATGGAAGTTCGCTCAAATTGACGCGCGTCGCGGTGTGGAGGCCGAGATGGTATGGTTGTGCAAAATTTGTGCGGAATCGAAATTGCACACGGTTTGTGAGACAGTGCATGCTCGATACCGAAAACAGGAGATGTACGCGGTATGGCCGGGTTATTAGGAAAACGGACACAAGAAAAGGATTGCTTGGAGACCGTGAGAGCGGGATGGGTAGTAGTGATAGCCCTGCTCGGCGTTCTGCTGGCCGCCTGTGGTGATGCCACAAGGGAAGAGACGGCCGGGGGCATCGAGAATGGCAGCCCTGCAGAGGCGACTGAAGAGGCAACTGAAGAGGCGACTGAAGAAAGAGCTTCGCAGGCCAGCGAACCCGAAGCTCCCGCATTTACCAACTATATCAATCAGGGCGATCTCGCAGAGATTCACCAGCACGGTACCCTGCGGCTGCTGGCCCCCAAGGGACTGGAAGAGGTTTCTCTGCCGCGAGATGGCCTGCCCACAGTGGAATGGCGGGCTCTGGCCGAGAAGTTTGCCGAGCAGCGCGGGCTCGCGGTGCAATGGATTTATGTGGATAGCTTTGCCGACCTGATTCCCGCGCTGCGGGAAGGGCAGGGTGATGTGATTGCGGTGAACTTTACCCGCACCGAACAGCGTGCCGAACAGGTCCTGTATGTGCGCCCGTTGAAGTATGTTCAAGAGCAGCTGATCACCCGTCGCGTGCAGGGTTCGGCTCCCAAGTCGGCTGCCGCCGCTGAATCCATTTCTGCACCCATTTCCGCACCTATTAAGGTTGCGGTGCGCAAGGGCAGTGCTTTTGAAGAAACGATTTCCGAGTTGGCCGAGTCCTCCTCAAATAAGTCCCAGGTATCCCTGCAAGCCCAGATTCTCGATGAACCCATTAGTCAGGATGAATTGCTGGGCGGCGTCGCCGATGGCACTTTTGCCGCAACCATTATCGACAGCAATTTATCCGCAGTGTTGCTCGAAGATTTTCCCACGCTAAAGGCTGAAAACCTTACCGATCGCGGCCGCGCCATCGCCTGGGCGGTGCGCAGCGATGCCGCGGCGCTGGGGCAGGCATTAAATGAATTTCTGACCGAAGAGCACCTGGTCGCCGCACAGCAGCGCAACAATGCTCGTCGCGATTGGGCGCAGATCAAAGAAAGTAAAACCCTGCGCGTGCTGACCCGCAATCACCCCGCGTCCTACTTTATGTGGCGGGGCGAACTGATGGGCTTTGATTACGACTTGTTAAAGCGCTTTGCTGAAGACCATGGCTTGCGCCTGAGTATGGTGGTGCCCGGTCACGATGTGGATCTGGCGGAGGCGCTGGCAGAGGGCAAGGGGGATGTGATTGCCGCATCCTTGACCGTCACCGACGCGCGCAAACAGCAGGGGCTGGTATTTACCCGCCCATACATGCAGGTCACCGAACAATTGATCGCCGCCGCGGATAAAGCGCAGGAGATGATGGTCCCCGTTGCCGAGCGCTTAATCGGACAGTCCGTCGCGGTGAACCCTCTCAACAGCTATTACTCCAGCCTCGAAGCGCTGGCCGCACTGCAGGCTGACGTTGTGGAAAGTGAGGGCAGCAAGCCGGTTAATATTTTGCCGATTCAGGGTGCCACCACGGAACAGCTGATCGATGCGGTTGCCGAGGGACGCTACGACTACACCGTGGCGGATTCGCACCTGGTGCAAATCGAGCAAACCTATCGCGATGACTTTGTGGTGGTCGGTGACCTTTCCGAAGAGCAGGCTATTGCCTGGGCGGTACGCAAAGACCAGCCGGAATTGCTGGGCAAACTGAACGGCTTTCTGAACGAATACTACCGCGGCCTGTTTTTCAATGTGACCTACAACAAGTATTTCAAGGAAGAAAAGTTCATCAAGGGCAAGCAGGGCGAGCGCCTGCGGGATACCACCGAGCTGTCACCCTACGATCCGCTGGTGCGCAAGCATGCGGTGCCGGCCGATCTGGACTGGCGCATGGTGGTGTCGCAGATGTATCAGGAAAGTCGCTTCAATCCCAAGGCTCGCTCCTTTGCCGGCGCCCGCGGCTTGATGCAGGTGATGCCGCGCACCGGTAAACAACTCGGCATTTCCGATTTGTATCATCCGGAAAACAGTATTCGTGCGGGGGTATCTTATCTCGGTTGGCTGGAAGAGCGTTTCCCCTCATCGCTGCCGTTTGACCAGAAGATTTATTTTTCCCTGGCCGCCTACAACGCCGGACATGGGCATGTAAGAGACGCGCGAGTACTGGCGAAAAAGCTCGGCAAGGATCCGAATCGCTGGTTCGATAATGTGGAAGAGGCCATGCTGCTGCTGTCAAAACCGCAGTACTACAAAAAGGCGCGCTTCGGTTACGTGCGAGGGCGGGAGCCGGTGAATTATGTACGGGAAATTCGCGATCGCTATTTCGGCTATCTATCGGTGGCGAAAAAAGAGCGGTTGGGAGAAAGCCTAGGAGAACAACTCGGCGAGCAGTCAGGAGAGAAAGCGGCAGAGCAGCTTTGATTGGCGTCGCACAGGGGTTAGGGAAGATCAGGATTAACTGACCTTCCCTGACAGGGCATAAGCGGCTGCCTCAGCGTGTGCGTTAAACGCGCGCGGTCACCTGAATCTCAATTTTCATCGCGTCGTCCAGCAGGCGCGCTTCAAACATGGTGGCTGCCGGGCGCACGTCTCCCAGCCACTTTTCAAATACCGGCCAGCAGGGCTCGAAGTCATCGCGGTTGGGCAGGATGTAGGTCACCCGCACGATCTGCGCGATACTGCTGCCCGCTTCTTTCAGTGCCTGCTCAATATTCGCAAAACACTGGTCCGCCTGCTCAACGGCATCGTCACTGATACTGTTGCTGGCGTAGTTGTAGCCGGTGGTGCCGGATACGAAGACGTAATCGCCATCCACAACCGCACGGGAATATCCGATCTTGGTTTCAAATTCCGATCCGCTGGAAATAAGTCTTCTGCTCATTGTGCGCACTCCTTGATTTAATGGGGTAACTATTTTGGGGGCGGATAATGACACAAAGTACTTGAACAAAAAAACGCCCGCAGATTTCTCTGCGTGCGTTTTTCGTAGATAGCGAGTGGAGGGGATCAGTTACTCGGGAAAGAGAACTGTGCACCTTCGCGTACGCCGCTGGATGGCCAGCGCTGGGTGATGGTTTTGCGCTTGGTGTAGAAGCGCACACCGTCCGGGCCGTAGGCACCCAGGTCGCCGAACAGGGAGCGCTTCCAGCCGCCGAAGCTGTGGTAGGCCACCGGTACCGGCAGCGGTACGTTGATACCGACCATGCCCACCAGGATGTTGTCACTGAAGTAGCGCGCCGCTTCGCCGTCGCGGGTGAAGATGCAGGTACCGTTGCCGTACTCGTGATCGTTGATCAGCTGCATGGCCTGCTCCATGGATTCGGCGCGCACCACCAGCAGCACCGGGCCAAAGATTTCCTCTTCGTAGCAGGTCATGCCCTGCTTCACCTTGTCGATCAGGGTACCGCCGACAAAGAAGCCGTTTTCATAACCGGCCACTTTGGGGTCGCGGCCGTCGACCACAATGGTTGCACCCTGCTCGGCGGCGCTGGCGATATAGCCGTCCACCTTGTTCTTGTGTGCTTCGGTGATGACCGGGCCAAAGTCGTTGCTGCTGTCGGTGTAGGCACCCACTTTCAGGTCTTGCATGGCGTGGGACATCTTGTCGATAAAGGTATCCGCGGCTTCATCACCTACACACACCGCCACCGACAGCGCCATGCAGCGTTCACCGGAGGAACCGAAGGCGGCACCGGTCAGTGCGGCCACCGCATTATCCATGTCTGCATCCGGCATGATGATGGCGTGGTTCTTGGCACCGCCCAGTGCCTGGCAGCGTTTGCCATTGGCGCTGGCCGTGGCGTAAACGTATTCGGCGATCGGGGTGGAACCAACGAAGCTCACTGCTTCCACGCGCGGGTCGGTCAGCAGGGTATCCACCGCAACCTTATCGCCATTCACCACATTGAATACGCCGTCCGGCAGGCCCGCTTCCTGCAGCAGTTGGGCCAGCAGCAGGGCGCAGGAAGGGTCGCGCTCGGAGGGCTTCAGTACGAAGGTGTTGCCGCACACGATGGCCAGCGGGAACATCCACAGCGGTACCATGGCGGGGAAGTTGAACGGGGTAATACCGGCAACCACGCCCAGCGGCTGCATTTCGCTCCAGGAGTCGATGTCCGGGCCAACGTTGCGGCTGTGTTCGCCTTTGAGCATCTGCGGCGCAGTGCAGGCGAACTCCACGTTCTCGATACCGCGGGTCAGTTCACCCATGGCGTCGTGGGAAATCTTGCCGTGCTCTTCACCGATCAGCGCGCAGATTTGTTCTGCGTTGTCTTCCAGCAGCTGCTTGAACTTGAACATGATGCGCGCGCGTTTGATCGGCTGGGTGTTACGCCAGGTCTTGTAGGCCTCGGATGCAGCCGCCACCGCTTCTTCCACGGTGTCTTTCGCGGCGATCGCGACCTGCTTGGAAACCTCACCGGTTGCCGGGTTGAAGACGTCCTGGGTGCGCTCGGCGGCGTCGACGGTTTTGCCGTTAATAAAATGACCAACAATACTCATGTTGTTTCCTTGGTTAACTCTCTAAAAGTTTCGTGTTCTTGATACGTTTGGTTTGTGTGCTTGGTTGGCCGGTCTCAGCCGGCAGCGACGCTGCTGATGGCATCGCCCAGGGCGCTGACCAGGGTGTCGACTTCTTCCGCCTCGGCCACAAACGGCAGGCCCAGCTGGATGGTGTCGCCACCGTAGCGCACATAAAAACCCTTTTCCCACATCTTCATTGCGATCTGGTAAGGACGCAGCAGCGGTTCACCCGGTGCGGCCTCGATGGTGAGGCCCGCGGCAACACCGCAGTTGCGGATGTCGGTCACCAGTGGGGTGCCCTTCAACTGGTGCACGCGGTCTTCCAGTACCACTGCCAGTTCGGCGGCGCGGGAGAAGAGGTTTTCCTTCTCCAGAATATCCAGTGACGCCAGCGCTGCCGCGCAGGACACCGGGTGGGCGGAATAGGTGTAACCGTGGGGCAGTTCCAGCAGGTACTCGGGGCCGCCCTGGTCCATAAACGTATCGTAAATTTCCTGCTTGGCGATGACCGCGCCCATGGGGACGGCGCCATTGGTCAGCTGCTTGGCCGTGTTGAGGATGTCCGGGGTAACACCGAAGGCCTCGGCGCCGGTGGCGGCACCCATACGGCCGAAGGCGGTGATCACCTCGTCGAAAATCAGCAGGATGTTGTGCTGGTCGCAAATCTCGCGCAGGCGCTGCAGGTAGCCCACGGGGGGCGGCAGTACCCCGGCGGAGCCGGCCATGGGCTCGACGATGACCGCGGCGATGTTGGAGGCATCGTGCAGGGCGATCATTTCCAGCAGCTCGTCTGCCAGGTGGGCACCTTCCTCGGGCATGCCCTTGCAGAACTTGTTCTGTGGCAGCACGGTGTGCGGCAGGTGGTCGGCATCTACGGCGGTGCCGTACAGCGCGCGGTTGGCACCGATACCGCCGACACTGATGCCGCCAAAGTTCACTCCGTGGTAACCCTTGGCGCGGCCGATCAGCTTGGTTTTCGATGGCATGCCCTTTTTGCGCCAGTAGGCGCGGGCGATCTTCAGGGAGGTTTCCGCAGACTCGGAACCGGAGCCGGTGAAGAACACGCGGTTCAGGCCTTCCGGCATAAGCTGGGTGATGCGCTCTGCCAGCTGGAAGGCCTTGGGGTGGCCAAACTGGAACGCCGGTGCGTAGTCCAGGGTGCGCAACTGCTCACTCACCGCGTCGGCAATTTCCACGCGGTTGTGGCCAGCGCCGCAGGTCCACAGGCCGGAGAGGCCGTCGAAGATGCGGCGGCCGTCGGCGCTGGTGTAGTAGCAGCCCTCGGCGCCTTTGATGATGCGCGGGTCCTGCTTGAATTGGCGGTTACCGGTGTAGGCCATCCAGTGGGCATCCAGCTGGGCCTGGGTCAGGCCGGCAAACTTGTCGTTCACGCTCATGTCCATTGCTCTGCTCCCCTTTATTCCTGTTTCTTGTCTCTTGCTGCTTATCGATAGCAGCTTGATTGGTTTGGTTGCAGCCAATGTAGAAGAGCTTTAATGTTGCATAAACTGTTATTTATCGATGTTCAGTTTCACTCCCATACAACTAAGAGTGTGCAACTAAGCATCGAAAGAGGCTGGGTAAGAAGGATAGGAAGGGTAGGAAGATACTGTGGGTCGCAAACAGACGGCGCTGCTGGGGCAGCTGAGTGATATCGACCTGCGCCTGCTGCGGGTTTTCCGCGCAGTGGCGGAGGCAGGGGGCTTCTCGGCGGCGGAGTTGGAGCTCAACGTGGGGCGTTCCACCATCAGCCGCCATATCAAGGACCTGGAGGTGCGCCTCGGCGTGACCCTGTGCCAGCGCGGGCGCAGCGGCTTTGCTCTCACCAGCGAGGGGCGCCAGATCTACCAGGCCACCCTGCGCCTGCTCAGCTCCCTGGACGCCTTCCGCGGTGAGGTGGCGGATGTGCACAAGCGCATGACCGGGCATATCTCCCTGGCCCTGTTCGACAAGATGGTCACCAACCCCGCCGCCCATATCGACGCCGCCCTGCGCCAGTTTGACGACCTGGCCCCGGAGGTCAGCCTGGATATCCACATTGAGCCGATCAATGAAATCGAGCGCGGGGTGATGGAGGGGCGCTTCCAGTTGGGGGTGATTCCCGCCCACCGCGAGTCCCCCAGCCTCGACTACCAGCACCTGTTTTATGAGCAGATGTATCTCTACTGCGGCTACCGCCACCCATTGTTCGGTACCGCGGATATCTCCATCGACGACGACGCTATTCGCGCGTGCAAATACGCCGGCCTCGGCTATCACTCGCCGAATATGGAAGTGGGCAACCGGCTGGGGTTGCAGCGGGACATTACTGTCAACGACCAGGAAGCGATCGTGCACTGCCTGCAGTCCGGGCGGTATATCGGCTACCTGCCGGACCACTATGCGGAGACGTTTCTGAAGAAGGGCGAGATCCGGGCCATCTGTCCGCAGCGCTATCACTACGAATGTGACTTTATGGCGATCCAGCGGCGCTCACCCAAGGCATCGCGCATCGTGCAGACCTTGTGGGAGTGTCTGGCCAGCGCGCACGGCTGATCGTTTCTGCAGAGAGGAGGTTTTTGCAGAGAGGAAAAGGGAGCGAAAGGTAAGAAAGAAAAAGAAGGGGAAGAAAAGGAGAATCGGCGCGCACCCGCAACAGGCGCGCGCCGCCCAAGCGCATCAGAAGAAGATGAACTTGGCCACAAACAGTGCCGCCAGCGCGTACACCGCAATGCTCACATCTTTGGAGCGACCACTCAGGGTCTTGATCGCCGCGTAAGCGATAAAGCCGAGCGCAATGCCGTTGGCGATGGAGAACGACAACGGCATCATCACCGCGGCAATCACTGCAGGCGCCGCCTCGGTAATGTCATCCCAGTCGATGGTGGACAGGCCGGAGGTCATCAGTACCGCAACGTACATCAGTGCACCGGCAGTCGCGTAGGCCGGAACCATACCCACCAGCGGCGAGAAGAACAGCGCCAGCAGGAACAGGCCCGCACATACTACCGCGGTCAGACCGGTACGGCCGCCAGCGGCAACACCCGCGGTACTTTCCACGTAGGTAGTGGTGGTGGAGGAACCCATCAGGGAACCCACTGCAGACGCGGAGCTGTCGGCCATCAGCGCCTTGCCCATACCTGGCAGCTGGCCTTTTTTGTCCAGCAGCTTGGCGCGGTCGGCGGTGCTCAGCAGGGTGCCGGCGGTGTCGAACAGGTCCACAAACAGGAACGCGAAGATCACGCTGATCATGCCTACGTTAAACGCACCGGCAATATCCAGCTGCATAAAGGTCGGCGCCATGCTCGGCGGTGCGGAAACCAGGCCACCGTACTGCACCTTGCCCAGGGCCAGCGCAATACCGGTCACGATCAGAATCCCGATCATCACCGCGCCCAGCATACGGCGGTACGCCAGCGCCGCAATCAGCACAAAGCTCAGTGCGGCCAGTACCGCTTCCGCGGAGGTGACATCACCCAGGGTTACCAGGGTGGCCGGGCTCGCGGTCACGATGCCTGCGCTCTTCAGCGCGATGATCGCCAGGAACAGGCCCACACCGGCCGCCAGCGCCTGACGTAGGGACATGGGAATGCTGTCGATCACCCACTGGCGCACCTTGAAGATGCTGAGCAGCAGGAACACCACACCGGAGATAAACACCGCACCCAGCGCTACCTGCCAGCTGTAGCCCATTTCACCCACAACCACGTAGCTGAAGAAGGCGTTCAGGCCCATGCCCGGTGCCAGCGCAAACGGGTAGTTGGCGTACAGGCCCATGATCAAACAGCCCACGGCCGCGGCGAGACAGGTTGCGGTAAATACCGCGCCCTGATCCATGCCGGCAGCAGACATGATGTTCGGGTTGACGAAAATGATGTAGGCCATGGTCAGGAAGGTGGTGAGACCGGCAATGACTTCCTGGCGCACAGTGGTCTGGCGCTCGGAAAGTTTGAACAGGCGCTCGAGGATATTCGCTTGCGGGGCCGCGCTGTCGGCGGCCGCGGTAGATTTCGACTGGCTCATGATATTACGCACCGATTAATTAGAAGATTAATTAGAAGTGGTACTTCAGCAGCAGGTTGATGTTGCGCTCGTTGGAATCGATACCGAAGGTGCCGTCCTTGATGCCGAACTTATCGTTCCAGTGCACGTACTCAACACCAGCGTACAGCTTCTTCGGGTTGCCGCTGCGCGCGCCAATGTCCCACTTCAGCTGGGAAGTAAAGTTCAGGCTGGCGTGTACATCGCGGGAAGCGCTGGCCCAGTCGATAAAACCGTCGTACAGGAAGGATTCGCTACCGATGGTGAACGGCAGGCCCCAAACCAGGGTCAGCTGCTCGTTGTCCGCACGCTTTTCGTTGTTACGGTGGTAAACGTTGGCCTGCAGGTAGGCAAAGCCCGGCGCGTCCAGGTCAAAACCCACACCCGCCAGTTTGTTGACGAAGCGTTCGCCGGTTACCAGCAGGTTGTCCGGGTCATCGGTATTGCCCAGTTCCAGCTGGCCAGCCAGCAGCACGTCTTTTACCGGGCCAAATGCCACATCGTTACCCAGCTTGCCTAGGCTCAGGCGCGGGGAGATTTCACCGTACAGTTCGGCAGAACCGTCGGTGGACTTGAGGTAGTCGCCGAACATGAACAGGTCGCCCCAGGTGTGACCGCTCACGTGTTCGAAGGTCAGGACGTTACGGGTGCTGTCGTCGGTAGACAGGCCGTAGTTCACTTCGTAGTTCTTACCGTGCAGCGCGGTCAGGCTGTTGTCGCTCCACAGGGTTTTGGCCTGGGTGCCAGCGGCGAACAGGCCGGTCAGCAGGGAGAGGGATAGGGCGGGCAGGGACTGGGTCAGCTTCATGGTTACCTCAAGTGAGCTGGCGGAATCCTTCCCGACACACGGAGCGACTTGGAAGTCACTCTCTGGCTAAAAACTATGGCTAAAAAATAGGCGCGCAATGTACCGGAACTTATGGGGCACTTTCAAGGCTTTCGGCGCCAGACTGTGAGGTCAGCAACAAGATGGTTGAGTTCGCCAGTTAATATGGGCGGGACTGGAAACATGGCGCGTCTGCTACGCTGCTATTGCAATTGGATCGGCGCATTCCCGGGGCTCAGCGGGGTAGCGGTGGCGCTAGATATGGCCCCTGGCGAAGGCATTAGAGAGGGAGTTTGGTGAAAGCATCGGATCTGTTTGTGCGCGCACTGGAAGCGGAAGGCGTCGAGTTCGTTTTTGGCATCCCCGGAGAAGAAAACCTGGATCTGTTGGAATCCCTGCGCGGTTCCAAGATCCGGCTGGTGATAGGCCGCCATGAGCAGGCGGCCGGTTTTATGGCGGCCACCTACGGGCGGCTGACCGGCAACGCCGGCGTGTGCCTCTCTACCCTAGGCCCCGGTGCTACCAACCTGGTGACCGCGGCCGCCTACGCGCAGCTCGGCGCCATGCCGATGGTCATGGTTACCGGCCAGAAGCCGATCAAAAGCTCGAAGCAGGGGCGCTTCCAGATTATCGACATCGTCGACATGATGCAGCCGCTGACCAAGTTCACCAAGGTGATCGTCAGTGGCGACAATGTGCCGGCGCATGTGCGCGAGGCATTTCGGCAGGCGGAGGAAGAGCGGCCCGGTGCGACGCACCTGGAACTGCCGGAAGATATCGCCCGCGAGCACTCCACCATGCCGGTGCTGGAGCCCAGCTATACCCGCCGCCCCATTGCCGAGAATAAAGCGGTGTGCCAGGCGGTGCAGGCCATCGCTGCCGCGCGCAAGCCGCTGCTGTTAATCGGCGCCGGTGCCAACCGCAAACTCACTGCAAAGATGCTGCGGGAATTTGTGGAAAAGTTTGGTATCCCCGCAGTGACCACGCAGATGGGCAAAGGCGTGATCGACGAAGCGGGCTCGCACTTTATCGGCAACACCGCCTTGTCCGACGGTGACTTCGTGCACCGCGCCATTGACCAGGCCGATCTCATAATCAATGTCGGTCACGATGTTGTGGAAAAACCCCCGTTCTTTATGCGCCCGGGCGGGCCGGAAGTGGTGCATATTAACTTCAGTTCCGCGCAGGTCGACCCGGTATATTTCCCGCAGATTGAAGTGGTGGGGGATATCGCCAACAGCCTGTGGCAGATAAAAGAAAAGCTCGAGCCGCAAAGCCACTGGAGCTTCACCGACGCGCACCGTATTCGCGATGCGCTGCGCAAGCATATTGTGGACGGCGCACAGGACGCGAGCTTCCCGGTAAAGACTCAGCGTTTGATAAAAGAGGTGCGCGAGGCGGTGCCGGATAACGGCATCATCGCGCTGGACAATGGCATGTATAAGATCTGGTTTGCGCGCAACTACCAAGCGCACAAGCCCAATACCGTGCTGCTCGACAATGCCCTCGCCACCATGGGCGCCGGGCTCCCATCCGCCATGGCCGCCAAGCTGGTGCACCCGGATCGCAGTGTGGTGGCGATCTGTGGCGACGGCGGATTTATGATGAATTCCCAAGAGCTGGAAACGGCGGTGCGCCTGCAGCTCGACCTGGTGATTTTAATTCTGCGTGACGACGGCTACGGCATGATCAAGTGGAAGCAGTCGCAGATGAATTTCCACGACTTTGGGTTGGATTTTGGCAACCCGGATTTTGTTGCCTACGCAGAGTCCTATGGGGCCAGCGGCCACCGTATAGAACACACCGAAGATGTTCGCCCCACGATTGAACGTTGTATGCAGGAAGGGGGGATACACCTGATCGATATCCCCATGGACTACAGCGATAACGACCGGATTTTAAACCGCGAGATTCGCGAGCTCTCCGCCAAATTGTAAATGTGAAACGACTATTGGGGGAACGGGCTCTCCAGTCTGGCCTGAAGGCGGGCAACGGCATACTATCGCGGTTTGATTTATACAGAAGGCTCTCTTTATGCCGGACTCCCCTGCGCCCACCGCAACCGACTCTGCTCCGTCGCTATCACCAAAATCTTCAAGTGTAAGCGCTGGCGCCATGGCCAGGGCGCTGTGGCCATTCGTGCGGCCCTACAAGCTGGTGCTGATGTGTGCAGCGGTGGCGTTGGTTTTTACCGCGGCTATCACCCTGTCCATCGGCCAGGGCGTGCGGCTGCTGGTGGATGAGGGCCTAACCGGCGATTCCACCCAAGCGCTGTCCCACGCGGTGTTTATTATTATGGTGCTCGCCGTGCTGATGGCCCTGGGCACCTACACCCGGCACTATCTGGTTTCCTGGCTGGGCGAGCGGGTCGTGGCGGATCTGCGCAAGGCGGTATTCGATCATATCGTTACCCTGCATCCGAGCTATTTCGAAACCAACCGCAGCGGCGAGATTATGTCTCGCCTCACCACCGATACCACCCTGCTGCAGCAGATCATCGGTACCTCGTTTTCCATGGCGCTGCGCAGTGCGCTGATGTTTGTCGGTGCGCTGATTCTTCTATTATTCACCAATTTGAAGTTAAGCCTGATGGTACTGATCGGCGTACCGCTGGTGCTGCTGCCGATTACCCTTTACGGGCGCCGGGTGCGCAAACTCTCCAAGGCAAGCCAGGACTCCATTGCCGATGTGGGCAGCTACGCTGGAGAAATTATCCAGCATATTAAAACCGTGCAGAGCTACACCCGTGAGCGGTATGAAATGCAGGCGTTTTCTGGTGAAGTGGAAATCGCGTTTGGCGTTGCCAAGCGGCGCGTGCGCCAGCGTTCGCTGCTTATTGCGGTAGTGATATTGATGATGTTCGGCGCGGTCAGCGGCCTGATCTGGGTCGGTGGCAACGACATGATTGCCGGGCGCATCACCAGCGGTGACCTCGCCGCTTTTGTTTTTTATGCGGTGATGATGGGGTCGGCGGTGGCCACCATTTCCGAGGTTTATAGCGAGCTGCAGCGTGCCACCGGTGCCACCGAACGGTTGATCGACCTGCTGAATGTCGAAGCGGAAATCCCGGTCAGTACAATCGCGTCATCTCAAACCGGTGGGCAAGATGCAGAGAGCACGGTCGACGGCGCAGAAGGTGAAGCCGAGCTCGCTTTTGAGGGAGTCACTTTCCACTATCCCTCGCGGCCGGATAAACCTGCATTGGAAGAGTTGAGCCTAGATGTGCCCACGGGCAAAAGTCTGGCTCTCGTCGGACCTTCGGGCGCGGGTAAATCCACGATGATGGATTTGCTGCAGCGCTTTTACGATCCGCAAAGTGGGTGCATTACGTTAAACGGAATCGATATTCGCGATCTCGATACTGCGATGTTGCGCAGTCAGATGGCGGTGGTACCACAGCAGCCCGCACTGTTTACCGCAGACGTCTGGTACAACCTACGCTACGGCAAGCCCGATGCCAGCGATGCGGAAGTCGTTGCCGCCGCCAAGGCCGCCCACGCCCATGAATTTATTGAGCAACTTCCGGATGGTTACAACAGTCACCTGGGCGAGCAGGGCGCGCGGCTTTCCGGTGGGCAGCGACAGCGTCTGGCCATTGCCCGGGCCATTCTTAAAGACCCAAAAATTCTATTGCTGGACGAAGCTACCAGTGCGCTCGACGCCGAGAGCGAACACCATGTGCAGCGTGCGCTAGAAACGCTGATGAACGATCGCACCACAATTATTATTGCCCACCGCCTTGCCACCATTCTGCACGCGGACAATATCGCCGTGCTGGAAAATGGGCGCCTGGTTGCCCAGGGTCGACATCAGCAATTGGTGGAAAGCTCCCCACTGTACAAACGCCTCGCCGAGCTGCAATTTCGCGAGGCGCAAACTCAGGAATCCTGACCTGAATTCTGTGGTGACCCGGCCGCCTGCAGCAGCTCACGTCGGCTTTGCAGCTGGTACACCCGCTGTAGGTTTCTCTTGGCGGCGATATTTGAATTGTCCAGGGAAATGGCACGGGTATAACTCAGCTCCGCCAGATCCAGGCTGCCCTGACGTCGGTACAGATAGCCAAGGGTATTCCACACCACCGAAGATTCCGGTGTTAGTGTCAGCGCCTCGCGGGTCATGCCGATCGCCGTGTCGATGTTCCCGTCCCGCGCTTCGTTCAAGGCCAGGTTATTCAGGTACAGCGCCTGTACGTCCTCATCCGAAAGCTTCTCGTGGCGGTAGCGCGAGCGTGGCTCAAAATTCATCTCCACAATCCGCGTGCTCCACCCATAGGATATTTCCGCATTGATATGCAGGACGTTCTCGACCAGTACCCGCCCACTGTTGCTGCGGGTGGCGCGCCGCTCCTGTGGTACGTGCACCTGGTTGAAGTGCGCCGGTACGCCCACCTCCCGCGCCAGCGCCACAATCATCGCGGCAAACGAAATACAGTTGCCCCGCTGCTGTGAAAACGCTTCAGCAGCAGTGGCCGTGGTATCCAGATCGTACTCCATATAAAACCGCTGCTGGCGCAGCGTGCGCAAAATTTGCCGCATACGCTGGTTGGGTGAAAGTGACGGGTCGATCGAATCCACAAACGCTTTCATTTCCGGCGATACCGCGAGCAGATCCGGCGCCAGCGGCTGCAGATCTGTCTGTGGGGGCAGCTGCCCCTCCTGTTCCCAGGGCAAAGGGGACAGAGACGTGCTTGTAAGTGGCAGCCCGCTGGCTGCGTCTGCACTGTGGATAAGTGGGGCAACGCGCGCACTGAGTTCTTCACTCCCGGCAGCAGTATTCCCGGGCAGTGTCGTCGAGCTGCTACATGCAGCCAGCGTCGCGCTGGCTAAAATCGCAATCCATCGCATAAGTCAATTCTCCTGAAAGTTGGAGTATTGATGCACATAAATATTGGTTTAGATGCATTGGCTCGACGAAATTGCTGAAAATGGGGGTGAAACGAAAATCTAGGCGGTAACACGTCGGCGAACTGAGCGGTGGTGGCGGCCGGTCGAATAGGAGAAAGATGACTGGAGGCTAGGGTCTGGTTTCGGTTTTTGGCTGGGAGAAACCACTGGCGCTGGAATGCCTAAAAACGAGCGCGCAATAGTGCTCCGGCGAATACAGCCATACACACAGTCGCTTTGCTTAGCAGGCTATGGCGCCTTGTGGTGCTCCAGTGTTTTCCCCAGGGGGAACCATTTCAGATAGAGCGCTAACGCCACCAGCAATAATGCCGCGCTCAATATCACGGCAACCGCAATATAAATACGATCATAGGCCTGTTCGGTATTGTATTTGAGGATCAAAATCAGCCCCTCAAGTGCGACAGCGCAAATAATGGTGCCGATGAAGCGCGGTAAGTCACGTTGCAGGATTTCGGTAACACTGGGCTCAGACCCCGGAGGTACCGCGAGCTCTAAATCGATCAAATAGGCCAACTCGAAAATGGTCAATGCAACAACAAAATTGGTTGCCGTATTGACAAGTATGTAAGCGATATTGGTGGCGCTGGATACTCCTTCTCCCTCGAAAATACTGACAATGGCACTAACCACCGTCGATACCACAATGCCCAACGACACCAATGCGAATACGAGGGCAAACATGTGTCCAAAAGCCCGTCGCCAGCTTTTATAGAGGTATTTCTTTCCCATTTCGACGAATTATCCTTGGCGCACTGCTGCTCGGTAGCATGACAGGTGTCACGGTTTAAGAAACTCAGTGTAGGCAAATTGATACCCGTCGGAACAGTTCGGCCATGGCTGCGCCAACCCTCACCTATCTTGTTGCACGTCTGGTTTCGTTTGAGGCTGGCAAAGCAAACGGGTAACAATGCGATTTAGCGGAAGGAAACACACACCGGGCTGCGCACCCGCAGTACCGACTCCTGTTGAAAACGCTGCTTGTAGATATCCACAAGCTCGTTAATGGCGGTGTCGGACCCTGCCGTTTCCCGATGCACCAGCAACAACACCTTGCTGCGCTCACGTACAATCTCGCCACTGCTACCGCGCCACTGTCCCCTGCCAGAGAGAACCGTAAATCCGTTGGGGAAGCGCGGTGACACCGCGTTGGCAAGGAAATCCCGCCACTCGGCGTCTGATACTTCACCAGTGAATGTTTCTGTGCCGAAGAAAAGTTGGTCGTGGATTTCCAGCTGTTCGCCCGGTTTGCAGCTTAAGCCTGCGGTAGTGGCACAACCGCAAAGGCTGAATATTGCCGCAATAATCAGGGTGTGAGCAGCCCGAAACAATGGCGCTAGAATTGGAGCCGATAAGAACGTCATACGTTTCAAAATTATCCACTGGTAGTCTATGTGTTCCCAATAATGTCGCTTAAGTCGACTATTTGATTTTCGACTATATTTTGCGTGGCTACGGGTAAACCTTAGTCGATGGCAAATTACCACGTATTTTGGGCTGTGGAAGTCCTTAAATAATTACATTAATAGAAAGCAACCTAGGTGAACTAGTTGAAGTGGGCCACTTTGTTAGCGATTACTTTTTTATCCGCATGCGCCTCAATTGAGGATGTTCAGTCTGGCGCAGGTTATGTTGTCTTCGATTTTTACTTAAAGGATGACAGTCGGCGTAAAGACTGCAAGCTAGCGCTATATAATCGAGGCCGTATAACACATTTGGCCTCGAGAAAGCCCGTTCATTCACTCCGTTCGGGGATCTATAGAATTATTCATTTTGACTGCAGTGAGCTAATGAACGGTCTTGTCAATGGCTTGGATATACCACTTGCGAATCCGCTCGAATTTGAAGTGAAGAATGGGGAGGTTACCTATTTGGGAACATTCATACTTAAGAAAACTAATAAAACGGGCGCATTTGAGGTGGGCCTATCAACTGGCATGGGGTTGCTAGATAGAGCGTGCGAGTATTCACCGGAAATTTTAGCGCCGGGAAATATACATATGGGGCTAGTTAATTGGGGCGGTAAGAGGGATTTTGAATATCAGTGTAAAAATAGTAAAAAAGCAATCTGAGTAAGTTTTAACAAGTGCGATAGCCTTTAGTATCTCGATAAAATTTACAGTTTTCGTTATTCGCAAATGGACGTGTTATCTGTGTGTGGGGGGCAGACGGGATAGTACCTATTGTTAATTGTCCCGGTGATTGGTGAAAAACTCAATTTTTCGCAATCGATTGCTTCAGTCACTTAGCCAACAAATAACTTCTTTGCCATATCGATCGTCTTTTGGGGCGGCCGTCAAAACTCCATCGCTTAGCCTCGACACACCTGCTATCTTCCTTGCATAACAACGCAAAGGAATGCCTCATGCCCAGCAACCTTACCGCCGCCCTGACGCTGTTTACTGCAATATTTCTATCTGTAGGTATGACCGGTTGCGACCGCTCACAGACGGAACTCTCGCCCAAACCTGAAAGCGAAGCTGCGCCGGAAGAGCAGGCGAAGGACGAAGGCAAACCTGACTTCTCCATCGAATACGAGCAGTTCCAGCTGGATAACGGCCTCAACGTGGTGTTCCACATCGACCGTTCCGATCCGGTGGTGGCGGTGTCACTCACTGCCCATGTGGGTTCGGCGCGTGAGGTAGAGGGGCGTACCGGTTTTGCGCACTTGTTCGAGCACCTGTTGTTTTTAGAGTCCGAGAACCTGGGCAAGGGCGGGCTAGATGCGATGAGTGCACGCATCGGTGGTTCCGGTGCCAATGGTTCTACTTCCCGGGATGTCACCAATTACTACCAGACGGTGCCGAAAGACGCGCTGGAAAAAATGCTTTGGGCAGAGGCGGACAAGCTGGGCTGGTTTATCAATACGGTGACCGACCCGGTGTTGGCGAAAGAAAAACAGGTGGTAAAGAACGAGAAGCGCCAGGGCGTGGATAACCGCCCTTACGGCCACACCCAGTATGTGATCGACAGCAACCTCTACCCGGAAGGGCACCCATATAGCTGGCAGGTGATTGGTTCGCTGGAAGATGTCGGCAATGCCACGCTGGATGATGTGAAGACGTTTTTCCGCCGCTGGTATGTGCCGAACAATGTGACCCTTGTGGTGTCCGGAGATTTTGACCCAGAGCAGGCGCGCAAGCTGGTGCACAAGTATTTCGATGAGATTCCCGAGGGCGAGCCGGTGGAACGCGCAGCCAAGCAGCCGGTGACCCTGAAGGAAACCAAGCGTCTGTATTACGAAGACAACTTTGCCCGCCAGCCACAACTCACCATGGCCTGGCCCACCGTGCCCCGTTATAACGCCGACAGTTATCCACTGGCGGTACTCGCAAATTACCTTTCTGTGGGCAAGCGTGCGCCCCTGTACCGAGTGCTGGTGGAACAAGAGCAGTTGACCCCGGGTGTTTCCATGTACGCCTATGAATCGGAACTGGCAGGGCAGATGCAGCTCAAGACACAGGCGTTTGCCGGTGGTGCGCTGGACCCGATTTACGCGGGCATCGAAAAAAGCTTTGCCCTGTTTGAAAAAGAGGGCATATCCGAGGAAGACCTGGAGCGTATCAAGGCGGGCCAGGAGGTGGCCTTCTACAACAGTCTCTCCAGTGTGGTGGGCAAGGCCTTCCAGCTGGCCCAGTACCAGATTTACGCCAATGACCCGGGCTATGTAAGCAAGGACATTGCACGCCTGCTGGCGGTGACGTCGGAAGATGTGGTCCGCGTGTACGAGAAATACATCAAGGGTAAGCCCTATATCGCAACGAGCTTTGTGCCACGCGGTGAAAAGGATCTAGCGCTGGACGGCTCTGTTGCCGCACAAGTGGTGGAAGAGGAGGTGGTCGCCGGCGCGGAGGCGCAGTTTGATGCCTCCGGCAGTGCGGAATACGAGAAAACCCCTTCGACGTTTGACCGCCTCAAGGAGCCCGAATACGGCGAACCGGCGGAACCAGTGGTGCCGGATGTCTGGCGCGGCAAGCTGGGCAATGGCATCGAAGTGCTGGGCATCGAAAACAGCGAAGTGCCGACGGTGCGCTTCAGCCTGGTGATGGACGGCGGCCAATTGCAGGAGAGTATCGATAAAACCGGTGTGGCGCACCTCACGGCGATACTGATGGGCCGCGGTACCAAAAACCGTACGCCGGAAGAGTTGGAAACGGCCATCCAGAAACTCGGTGCCGGCATCGGTATTTATTCCGGGCAGGATACCTTTCGCTTTGATGTGACGACCCTGGCACGCAACTTCAACGAGGTGTTCGCGCTGTTGCAGGAAATGCTGTTGGAACCGCGCTGGGATGAGAAGGAGCTGGTGCTGGCGAAGAAGGGCGTTATCAGCCAGATCAAACAGGCGGAGGGCGAGCCCAACGCGATCGCTGGCAAGAACTTTGCCCGCCTGCTCCACGGCAAAGACAATATCCGTGGTTACAGTGGTCTGGGCACCGAGGAATCCGTGAATGCGATTACCATGGACGACCTCAAGGCCTACTACAACAACTACCTGTCGCCGTCGGTGGCCCGCGCCCATGTGGTGGGGGATATCCAACAGGCGGACTTTATGGCCACTGCGGAACAGCTGGCCAAGCAGTGGCCGGCGAAAGCGGTGGAAGTCCCCAACCCGAAATCCGAACCCGCCGAGCCCGGTATCTACTTTATCGATGTGCCCGGCTCCAAGCAGTCGGTATTGCGCATTGGGCGCATGGCGATGCCGGTGGTATCGGAAGATTATTATCCGGCGGTATTCACCAATTACATCCTCGGTGGCGGTGGCTTCGCCTCTCGCCTGACCCAGTTACTGCGCGAGGGCAAGGGCTACACCTATGGCATCAGCTCCAGTATTTCCGGTAACAAACACGAGGGGCAGTTCACCATTGGCAGTGGTGTACGCGCCAATGTCACCGGGGAATCGGTACAGTTAATTAATGATGTACTCAAGGAGTTCGGGCCCACCTACACCGAGGAGGATTTGCAAACCTCGAAATCTTTCCTTATTCGCAGTAACGCCCGCGCCTTCGAAACCGCCGGCGCCAAGCTGGGTGTGCTGGAGAGTATGAGCGAATTCGGCTGGCCGGCGGACTTTGTACGCGAGCGCGAGGCGGTGGCCAAGGCGATGACGATTCCCAAGGTGCAGAAAATTGCCGAGACCTATATGCTGCCCGACTCGATGATCTGGGTTGTAGTGGGGGATGAGGCGACGCAACTGCAGCGGCTGGAAGATCTCAAGCTGTTTAATGTAAAGCTGCTGAAGAAGGAAGAACTCGCCAAATTGCACTCACCACCGTAAGACTGAGCGGTGGGCGGTAAAAAAGAGAACGCCTGCCTGCGTCTATACTTGCCGCACGCAAAAAATTTCCTCATGGAGTAATGCGGCAGCGCAGCTCGGTAACAGTCTGCGCCGCTGACATGGATGTTGTAAAGAAGTGATGGACACGGAGGTGCACTCCGGCGACCAGCCGCCCACAGGATGGGGCGAACGCATTTGGTCGCTGGCGCTACTGGCTTTCCCCCTCGGGGTCACGCTCTGGCTGCTGTCATTGATCGGCCCAGTGCGGGAGCACGCGCCACTGGTGTTCGGCGTCAGTTGGGTTCCCAGTCTCGGGGTCGAGCTGAATTTCCTGATTGACGGTTTAAGCCTGCTGTTCGGTCTACTGGTCAGCGGGGTCGGTTTCTTTGTGGCGCTGTACGCCAAGTTTTACCTCCGCGGCCATCCGCTGATCCAGCGATTTTTCTTTTATCTCTTTCTGTTTATGCTCGGCATGCTGGGGCTGGTGCTGGCCGGCAATCTCATTACGCTGTTTGTGTTTTGGGAAATCACCACCATCGCCAGCTACCTGCTGATCGGTTTCAATCATGAAAAAGCCAGCGCGCGGCGCTCGGCGCTGCAGGCATTGCTGATTACCGCGGTCGGCGGACTGGCCTTGCTGGCTGGCTTGCTGTTGCTGGGGATGGTTGTCGGCAGTTACAACTTTGTCGAAGTACTGGCGGCGAGAGACAAGGTGCATAGCCACGCGCTGTACCTGCCGATTTTGATTCTGGTACTGATCGGCGCCTTTACCAAATCTGCGCAATTACCTTTCCACTTCTGGCTGCCCAACGCCATGGCCGCGCCCACCCCGGTCAGCGCCTACCTGCATTCCGCCACTATGGTAAAGGCCGGCATCTATCTGCTCGCGCGTATGTATCCGGTATTGGGTGGCAGCGAAGCCTGGTTGTTGACGCTCAATATCGTCGGCGCGGTGACGGCGGTGATTGCTGCGATTCTCGCCATGCGACAGACGGACCTGAAACTCGCACTCGCCTACACCACGGTGGTGGCGCTGGGTATCCTGATTATGTTCCTCGGCTCCGAGGCCAGTGTGGCCATTGCCGCGGCGATCACGTTTATTCTGGTGCACTCTTTTTACAAAGCGGCACTATTTATGGTGGTGGGGATTATCGACCACCAGACCGGCACCCGTGAGATAACTGCGCTCGGCGGTTTGGGCAAGCGCCTGCCAATTACCTTTGTGATTGCCGCCGCCGCCGGCTTTTCCATGGCGGGGTTCCCGCCATTTCTCGGTTTTATCGGTAAGGAATTGAAATACGAGGGGGCGCTGGCGATTGCCGAGGAGCCCACCTTTGTGGCCTGGGCCGCCGTGTTTGCCAATGCATTGATGGTCGCCATTGCCGCCACAGTTGCGCTGCGGCCTTTCTGGGGGCGTCTGCCGGAAAAATTGCAGTCGGTGCGCGAGGCATCACCGGGGTTATGGATCAGCCCGCTGGTGATGGCACTACTGGGGCTGACCTTTGGCCTGGCGCCCGCACTGATCGCCGACACCCTGGTCGGGCCCGCGGTAACCGCCACCATGGGGCGAGAGGAATCCGTGTCATTAAAACTCTGGCATGGCATCAATCTCCCGCTGGTGATGAGTATCACCACTTTTGCATTGGGCGTACTCGCATTTTATTTGCAGCCGCAAATTCGCGCCTTTCTCAACTGGATTGCCAAATGGCTCCCGGCGAACTCGGACACCCAGTGGGACCGCGGCCTGGATTTATTCAAACGCGGTGCGGCGCTGCATACCCGCCATCTACAACACGGCATTCTCAAACACTATCTGGCGGCGGTATTTGCTGTTGCCTCGGTGTTGTTGTTGTGGGGGCTGATGCGCAGCGGCGGTTTTGATATGGCCGTGAACTGGGAGCGCCTGACGGTGAAGGAATGGGCGGCGATGGCGCTGGTGTTTGCCGGCTCTCTGGTGGCGATATGCACTCGTACGCCGCTGACCGCCATTTGTAGCCTCGGTGGTATGGGGGTCGGTATTGCGCTGATCTTTTTGTTTTTCGGTGCACCGGATGTAGCGATCACCCAGCTGTTGGTGGAGACGCTGTTTTTAGTGCTGATTGCGCTGACACTACACCGTTTGCCGCACGCCACCGAGGTGAGTGGGACTGGGTTTCGTTTTGTGGATGCGCTACTCGCCGTATCGGTCGGTACTACGGTGTCTTTGACGATCTTGGCGGTACTGCAGCAGCCGCTGATCAGCCCGACCAAAGAATACTTTGAACTTGCTGCCGTACCCGAGGCGTTCGGGCGCAATATCGTCAATGTGATTCTGGTGGACTTCCGCGCACTGGATACCTTTGGTGAGGTGGTAGTGGTGCTGGTGGCTGCGGTCGGTGCCGCCGCCTTGTTGCGGCGCAAACTCAAACCGAGAGTGTCGCTCGCCGATACGAAAAAGGAACAGACATGAGCTCCGTCATCCTCCAGGGCACCACACGCTTGCTGGTTGCGCTGATTCTGTTGTTTTCCGTGTACATGTTAATGCGCGGGCATAATTTGCCCGGCGGTGGGTTTATTGCCGGGTTAATCGCCTCCGCCGCATTCGTGTTGTATGCGCTGGCCTGGAGTCTGCAGGAAGCGCGCGCGGCGTTGCGCGTTTCCCCGGTGAAGCTGGCGGCCATCGGCGCACTGCTTTCCCTGGCATCCGCGGTGCCGGGCCTGCTCAAGGGGTTTCCGCCGTTTACCGGCCTGTGGCTCTTTATCGGCGGTGGCGAAGGCGACAAGGGCATTCCGATCAGCACGGTGTTGCTGTTCGATGTAGGCATTTACCTGGCGGTGCTGGGCGCGGTGCTGGCTCTGTTTTTCACCATAGAGGTGGACTGACGTGGAATCGGCATTGGTGCTCGTGATTGGGGTGATGGTGGCTGCGGGTGTATACCTGATGCTGGCGTCGAACCTGCTGTGTTATTTGTTTGGCCTGATACTACTGAGCAATGCCGCCAACCTGGTGATCTTTGTTGCCGGCCGCTTGACCCGGGCTGTGCCGCCACTGATCCCCAAGGGGCAGGAAGCACCGCTAGAGCCGGTCGCCAATGCACTGCCACAGGCGATGATCCTTACTGCGATCGTAATCGGTTTTGGGTTACTGGCATTTACCCTGGCACTGGTCGTGGCCTGTTATCGCGAACTCGGCACCATTGATTCCGACCATATGCGCCTGGCGGAACCCCCGCCGAAACGTGGGGAGCACTGATGGGCTGGCTACTCGCGCTGCCATTCCTGCTGCCGATTGCGACCGGACTCTTTGCCCTGGGGGCCAGGCGTAAGCCGCGGCGCGCGCGCGCGATCAGTCTGCTCGGGTGCATCGGGCTGTTTATCGTCGTGGTAATTATCTTTGTGCGGGTAGTCGACGAGGGAACCATTGCTGCGCAAATGGGTAACTGGCCGGCGCCTTTCGGTATTACTCTGGTGGCGGACCGGCTAAGTGCAGTCATGCTGCTGTTGGCCGGGCTGGTGGGGTTGGTGGTCGCCATTTTTGCCCAGGCGGATGTGGACTTGCGCCGTGAAGTCTTGGGGTTTCAGGGGTTTTATCAATTGTTGCTTGCCGGGGTGTGCGGCAGCTTTGTAACCGGTGACCTGTTCAACCTGTATGTATGGTTTGAGGTGATGCTGATTGCCTCCTTTGCGCTGCTCATTCTCGGTGGCGAGCGTGCGCAGTTGGATGGCGGTATCAAGTATGTAGCACTTAACTTGGTGTCGACCCTGTTTATGCTGATGGCCATCGGCATGGTGTACGGTCTTACCGGTACATTGAATTTGGCGGCGTTACATGTGGCGCTCGCCGAGGTGGACCAGCCTGCGGCGCTGCATATGCTGGCGGTACTGTTGATCGTGGCCTTTGGTATCAAGGCCGCCTTGTTTCCGCTGTATTTTTGGTTGCCGGCTTCTTATCACGTGCCGCCAGTGGCGGTGACGGCGGTATTTGCCGGGCTTCTCACCAAGGTGGGTGTCTACGCGCTGATCCGTACTTTCACTTTGATATTCCCCGCCGACTTTAGTTTTGCCCATGACCTGCTGCTGATTGCCGCGCTACTCACCATGTTGAGCGGTGTTATCGGTGCGGCGTCGCAATACGAATTTCGCAAAATTCTCGCCTTTCATATTATCAGTCAGATTGGTTTCTTGGTGCTGGGGCTGGCGCTGTTTAGCCCGCTGGCACTGGCCGGGTCTATCTTTTACATGGTGCACAACATCGTCGCCAAGACCAACCTGCTGCTGATTAGCGGTACGGCGCGGCGTATGACCGGCAGTTTCAACCTCGCGGAAATTGGCGGGCTGTATCGAGTGAGCCCGGTATTAGCGGCTGTATTTTTTATTGCCGCGTTCAGTCTTGCCGGCTTTCCGCCGCTGTCCGGCTTCTGGGCCAAGTTGATGCTGGTCACTGCCAGCCTGGAGCAGGCGGCCTATTGGGTGGCGGCAGTTGCGCTGATTACCGGCGCGCTCACCCTGTTTTCCATGAGCAAGATTTGGAGCGAGGCGTTCTGGAAGCCACACCCAACCGGAGAGGTGCGCTCCCTCACCAGTCTCACGGTTTCTGAGCGTATACAACGCATGTTGCCGACGGTGCTATTGGTGGCGATTACGCTGGGCCTGGGGCTGTTCCCCCAGCCGCTGATCCAATTCTGTGAAACCGCGGCGAGGGAGCTGTTAGACCCGGCGGGTTATGTGGCAACGGTGTTACCGTCGCGCGGCGGGTGATGTGAATTCGTAGCTGCCGAAGGAGGCGTTATGCAATTGTTTCTGATGAATATTCTGCTGGCGATCAGCTGGTGTGCGCTCACCAGTGACGCCACCCTGGATAATGTCGTAGTCGGGATGATCATCGGGTTCCTGGCGATGGCGCTGTCGCCGGTGCGCAAATTTAACGATGGTTATTTTCGGCGCCTGCCCAAGGTGTTGGCGCTGATCGGTTATTTCTTGAAGGAGCTATTGGTTTCAGGGTTGCGTGCTACCTGGGAAGTGCTGGCGCCCGCTTCTCACCGGCAGCCTTGTGTAGTGGAAGTCCCCACGTCATATCCGGATGACAATGAATTACTGCTGCTGTCGCAACTTCTCTCATTGACCCCGGGCACCCTGGTGGTTGATATCGATGATGAAAACAAAACCTTGTACGTACACAGTATGTTTGTCTCCGACGGGGCGCAATTTCGCAAGGAGTTGCATGACGGTCTGGAGAAAAAAATTCGTGAGGCGTTTGAATAATGTTGCAGGCGATTCTCGACGGAAGTTCGCCGATTCTTACCCTGGCGATCGCTCTGGCTTCCTGGTTGTTGTTGCTGGCGCTCGGCCTGTGTTTTTACCGTATTGCGCGCGGGCCCACACTGGCAGACCGTGTGGTAGCGCTGGATGTACTGAATATTCTGGCGGTTGCCTACTGCGCGCTGCTGGCGATTTCTTCTGGACGTGATGTGTATCTGGATGCGGCGATTGCTCTGGCACTGGTCGCGTTTCTGGTCGCGGTGGCATTTGGTCGCTTTGTGGAGCGGCTTGCGGAGGATGAAGTGTTGGCGAAAACCGAGCGCGAGGGCACAGATGATTCAAGCCATTCTTGAGTGGGCGCTTGCATTGCTCATTATCACCGGGAGTTTTTTCGGCTTTACCGCGGCACTGGGTTTGGTGCGCATGCGGGATATCTATTTGCGTATGAGTACATCTGGCAAGGGCGCCACCCTGTGTTGTGGCTTGTTATTAATTGGCGTGGCGCTACTTTTTCAGGATACAGGGGTAACGGCGCGCGCAGTGGCGGCCATTCTTTTTTTACTGCTCACAGTACCGGTTGGGGCGCATATGATTGCGCGTGCAGCATTTCGTACTGGCACACCCATGTGGGATGGTGAATCATTAAGTTCGCCGAGAAAAGGCTTGCCTGAAAATATCGATAAGCGGGGGGCGGATTAGCCTCCGCCTGTTGAGGGCGCACAGGGTTATCGGCACTACTCGCGAATGCAGAAAGCCATATCCAGCAGCGGCAGCACTGTGGGCTTGCTTGTTGTGGTGGTGAGATTGGACGATCACCGCAGCAGTTACTTGGATAAACCTATCGTCGCAGAGCGAGATTAATTACTGTCGATCTGCTCGCGAATTTTGCCAAATACATTGCGGATCAGGCGCTTTGCTCTCGGCATTTTTTCTTCCACTTCCTTGCGCAGGGCCAGCAGCTCTCCGTCATCGGGCTGGACCTTCAGGCCGCGTTTCACATTGCGGTCGGCGCCCTTGATATCGCCTTCCAGCAAATCGGTACGCGCACGACGGGTGTATTCATCCACAACCTGGCCCATACCTGCGAGCGCGCGGTTGTTATTGGCATCCAGTGCCAGCGCCTCGCGATAGAAGTACAGGGCATTATTCCCTTGCGGGCGGTTGAGGTCGCCGCGCTCCAGCGCTTCGGTGCCCCGTGTCACATACCGCTGTACCAGCCGTGCCGTTACTTCGGCCAGGCCATCTTCGGCGGCACGGTTGTCGTCGTCCAGCATCAACACCTGACGAAAGTAGTAACGGGCATTGTCCTGCTCCGGGAAGATGTAGCGTTCTTCCTCCAGGCCCAGTTCCGCCCGCTCCAGCAGCCGGTTTATTTCTTTGTCGGTCTCACTTTCATAGGTCAGCGCAGCTACGAGCAGCGCGGCACAGGCTACTCCTGCTACGGCGAGAGCGGGGCGGGATTGCAGAAATGGAAGTTTTGCAACGTTGCCCTGGTGAGCGGGGGTGGATATGGCCACAGTGGTCGCAGGCGGCTGGTGTAGGGACTGAATGGCCGTGACCAGCACTTCACAGTTCTGGAAGCGATCGGCCGGTGACTTGGCCAGCATGCGTTCCAGCAGCGGTGCAAGGTAAGCCAGTTCTGTGGGGAGCTCTGGTACCGGCTGCTGAATGTGGTTGATGGCGGTGCCCGTGTGGCTGTCGCCCTTAAACGGGTTATAGCCGAGTAACAGTTCCAGCAGGATCACGCCGAGACTGTAGATATCACTGGTGATATCCAGCGGTTGCCCCTGAGCCTGTTCCGGACTGCTGTAAGACGGGCTGCCCAGGCTGAAACCAGCTTGGGTCAGGTCGGAGTTGTTATCCACTTCCTTGGCAATGCCAAAGTCGGTGAGCACGACCGTCTTGTCTTTACGAAACAGAATATTCGCGGGCTTTACGTCCCGGTGAATGATGCCTTGCTGGTGCACCACCGCCAGCCCCTGGGCGATCTCACGGATTAAGCCCAGTGCAGCCTGTGGCTCACGGAACCGCTCCAGGTTTTCATCCAGGTCACCGCCACTGACAAACTCCATGGCGATGTAGTGGTCGCCATTCGCTAGGGTGGCGATGTCGTGAATGGTGATGATGTGCGGGTTGTTGAGGCTCGCAATAAAGTGGGCCTCATTGATAAAGCGCGCATTCAGCCTGGCACTGGCGCTGTCGCGCTCAACGTTGCGCAGTACCTTGATGGCCACTTTGCGATTGAGAGACTCCTGTGTGGCCAGATAGACCGATGCCATACCGCCCTGGCCAATGGGACCGTGCACGGTGTAACCGGGAATTGTGAGGTCGGAGTGTGTCATAAGAATCGTGCGCCAAATGTCAGCGGGCAAGAATACCCTTGCCGCAGATTGAGATAAACCGACCAGATCCAGTTTGCCGCTCTTCGACCACATTCGGAAAGCTGATGCGCGCTACGAGCCTTATTCTGAATCGACCTAACTCGTCGAACCTACTGCCGTACACTGATGAGAGTGATTCGTTTGAATGCACGCCGCCGGCACCGACGACGCCTTCAGGCTGTTCGCGCGGGCGATCTAGGTAACCAGCAAAGGCCTGAGACACAGGTCTGTTAGCAAGATCTGAAGAGGTAACGACATGGCTGACAATATATTGGATATGGCGGTACGCCACCTGGGTTCGGCGGGAATGAGCGCGTTGGGCAGTGCCCTGGGCTTGCCGGCGGATAAATCGGAAGGTGCCTTTTCAGCCGGTGTGGCCTCGGTGCTGGCCGGTATGATGGGTAAGGCCGGCAGTGAAAGCGGCCTGGGCTCCCTGCTGAATATGGCTACCAAAAGTACCGAAATGGACCTGTCCTCGCCGGGGGACATCTTTGCCGATGCGGGCCGCATGACGAGCCTGCAGGATGTTGGGGGCAATATCCTTGGTTCCCTGTTTGGGAACAAGGAGTCCGGTGTATTCAATGTGATTTCCAGCGCGCTGGGGCTGGACAATACCAAGACCGGCAGCTTGCTCAAAGTCGCCGCGCCGGTAGTGATGTCCATCATCGGTAAATTGGTGAAAAGTAAGGGCCTGAATATGCAAGGCCTTGCGTCACTGCTGATGGGGCAAAAAGACAGCATCAAAAATTACGTGCCTGCCGGCCTGATGAACGAGCTGGGTGTGAAGAGCCTGGATGACTTTACCGCACCTGCAGCGGAGGCGGCCCCGCGTCAGGCGGCTGCACAGCCAATAGAGAGGAAGAGTGGCTTCGGCAAGTGGCTGTGGCCTCTACTCATCGCGCTGGCAGTGCTGTGGGCACTGAATATGTGTGCCAAGAAAGAGAAAATGGATGATGGCACCGGTGGTGTAGTGATGGAGCAAGAAGAAGTGGTGGTTGACGATGCGACACCACCTCCGGCAGACCCTGCGACGACCACGCCAGACACGGGCACCGAAACCCCGGTTGGTACGATCGTTGGTACTGAAGACTTCGCCGCCAGCTTCCGCGCTTACCTGGCGGAAGCCGCACGGGATCCAAACAAGGAGTTCCTGCTGAAAATCGTGTTCCCGACGGACGGCACTATGCCCACCGCGGCATCGCTGCCGGACGTGCAGGCGTTAATTAAAATCATGCAGGAAAACCCGGGCCTGACGGTGATCATTGAAGGGCATACCGATAGTGACGGCGATGCCGCGGCGAACGAAGAACTGTCGAAGACCCGCGCGGAAGCGGTGAAGAAAATGCTCGCTGATGCCGGTGTGCAGGCGGTTCGCGTGACCGCGGTGGGTGTTGGCGCGGCCAAGCCGGTTGCCGACAACAATACCGAAGAAGGTAAACAGCAAAACCGTCGCATCGCGGTGAAGGTGGATAAATACACCCAGTAAGTGCAAGGGGTGACGGAAATAAAAAAAACCGCGGTTCGCCGCGGTTTTTTTATGGGGTTTACTGTTTGTTCTGTCGCGCTGGGCTCAGCCGCGGAATTTTTCCCGATAGGCGCCCGGTGCCAGTCCGGTCCATTTCTTGAACGCGCGGTTGAACGCGCTGGGCTCGGAAAAACCCAGTCGCTCGGCAATTTCGGCAACCGCGGTATCCTGGCCCTTCAGCTGGTACATGGCCATATCGCGGCGCACGGAATCCTTGATGTCCTGCCAGCTGTTGCCCTCGTCCTTCAGGCGTCGGCGCAGGGTCTGTGGCGAAGTGAACAGTCGCTCCGCCACATCGTCGAGGGACAGGTTTTCAATACTGTTGTCGCTTTGCAGCATACGGCGAATACGGCCGGTAAAACTGTTGTCGGATTTGTACTGGGTCAGCAGGCACTCCGGCGCACGGGCGAGGAATTCGCTTAGCTGCTGGGCATCGCGCACCAGTGGCATGCTCAGGTAGCGGGTACTAAATACCAGGCAGGTTTCCTGCTGATTGAAGTAGTGTCGGCAGGGGAACATATCCGCATACTCTTCGTCGTAATCCGGCGGCGGGAATGCCAGATGTACCCGCTCCAGTAAAATCGTGCGGTCGATCAGCCAACTAAAAAAGCGCAGCCAGATGACGGCAATAGATTCAACAAAATTTTGGTTCGGTAGTTGCTTGCGGTTTTCGTGATGGAAAATAAGGCGCGCCTCTTCGCCATCCTCCACCAGCTTGATGTGCAGCTCGTCGCTGACCATGGCAACAAATCGCGCTGAGCGCAGCAGGGCGCGACGCAGGCTGGGGCAGGTGATGGTGGCGTGGCCCATCATGGCGAAGGTGCCGGGTAGCCAGGGGCGCGACAGATAGCCGCTGGATTCATCGCCCAGCTCATCCCACAGGCGGCGCAGGAGTAGGGCCAGTTGCTCTCGCCCAATGCGCGCGTCTGGTGCCTGGGTTTGGTTGAGGTCCACGCTGGAGTCTATGAGCAGGCGATCGCAATCGATACCTTGCGCGCGGGCGGCGGCAAGGTGGGCAAATACCGCAGCGGCCAGAATGCCGGATTCCCGATACTGCAAGGATTCTTGAGGCTTCTCTTCTGTCTCCACGGTCACTTTCCCGCTGTGTGCTTATTGAATATTTGTGACCGGATTATGCAAAAAGGTGGGTGAAAAGTCGCGCTTTGCAGCGATTCATTCTGGGGGAGTCCCGGTTCGCGGTGGAAACTTGTGATCTGGTGGGGGGTGGTTTGCGGCGCGCTATGTGCTACAAAGGGCGCAGCTTAACTCGCAAACAAGGACGTACCATGCCGCAAGCCCTGAATTCGGGTCTCAACCCCACCATCTGCCGTCGCCTGTTGATCGCCTACCTGATTGAGCGGCTGCCGCGCCCCAATAACCCCGCACTGGAGGAGGCCACTGGCTGGCCGCGCCGCACCATTCAGGATGTGATTGCCAAGGGCCTGCCGGGCCACGGTACCCTGGTGGCGTTTGTGCAGCAGGGCGTGCGCAATAACGACGGTTATTATGAGATGAAGGACTGGGGGTCCATTGATCGAAAGTGGGTGCAGGAAAATCTGGCGGCAATTGTCGAGGAGCTGCAAGTGGCACCGGAACAGATTCCGGCGCCCCAGTAAGGAGAAACTGTAACGATTACTGCTGCGGTGCGGCGGCCTTCTGCAGAATGGTATTGACCTTCTTCAGCAGCTCGGGATCGTTGCGCAACTGGGTGGCAATGCCCTGATACTCTTCCTTGCTCAACCCCGCGCTTTGCACCGCGGCGAGCATTTTACCCTGCGCTTCTACATTGATCGCTTCCGCGGCAGCGGCATCGGCGGCCGCTTTAATCTTCGGTGCGTACTCCTGGCTCAGGGTCACAATAGAACGGTAGGCTTCGGCAAATTTCTGCAGTTGTGTATCGGACACCGCGGTTTCCGCAAAGGCGCTGGAAACGGCGAGTGCCAGGGCGAGGACGAGGGAGTAAATGGCGGTCGGCTTCATAAGCACCTCTGATTTTCGAATGCAATGGGTTATCGAAGGCAACGCATCTGTGCGGATTCGCACGCCCAGCGTCGGGTGAGGGCGACAGAGCCTTGATCAAACGGTACCAAACGCGCAGACACAGGGGCAACCAAAGGGGCAAAGCACTGTCTGCAAAGGGTAGTTGCTATTCCGGCGCGCTCGGCAAATCCGGCGCCACTTAGTGCGCGGCCTGCCGAATTTATCGATGCGTCGGATGATTGGCTCAGAACAGGCCGAGGAATTTTTTCCGCTTCTTCAGAGAGGCTTCGCAGCTATTGAGTTGTCGCTGATAGGTTTGTGAGCGCGCAGATACCTTTTGCGCCACATTTTTTAGCCATTGCTTGTTGCGGTAGGTGCGGCGGTTAAACCCGCCCTGGCCCTCATGGTAGGCGAGGTACAGGTGGTAGGTATCGTTGGGTCGAATGTTGCACTGGTGCTGGCTGGTATTGTGGTACCAGCCGACAAAATCGATGGCGTCGCCAAAGTCATCGCGGTCCGCGCCATAGCTGCCGGTGGCGCGCTGGTAGCCGCGCCAGGTGGTGCCCAGCGCCTGTGAATAACCATAGGCATCCGAGGGGCGCGGGCCGGGAATAATCCATAGGATTTTACTGCGCGGCGGTTTGGCATCGTGCACAAAGCGCGATTCCTGGTGCAGTGTTGCCATCATGGTGGCGATGGGGGTGTTCCACTTGCGCGCGGATTTGGCAGCATCCTGATACCAGCCGTCTTTCTCACGGAAAATCTCACACAGATCGTCGGTGTTACTGGGCGGGGTGGTGGCACAGCCCGTTGCCAGCAGGGCTGGCAGCACGAGCAGTGCCAATGCACGTTTCTTATTCTTGTGGGTCATTGCTGTCGATCGCGGGCTCGTTAATACGAATTTAGACTTTGGACTTCACCGTCTTCACACCGTCGGCGGTACCTAAAAGCAGGATATCGGCCGGGCGCGCAGCGAACAAGCCGTTGGTCACAACACCGGTGAGGTTGTTGAGGGCGTCTTCCAGTGCCAGGGGTTTGGCGATCTGCATATTGTGTACGTCGAGGATGACATTGCCGTTGTCGGTGGTCACACCTTCGCGGTAAACGGGGTCACCGCCCAGTTTGACGATTTCCCGCGCAACATACGAGCGCGCCATGGGGATCACTTCCACCGGCAGTGGGAAGTTGCCCAGCACCTCTACCCATTTGCTCTCGTCGGCGATACACACGAACTCCTCGGAACAGGCGGCGACGATTTTTTCGCGGGTCAGGGCCGCGCCACCACCCTTGATCAGTTGCAGCAAAGGGTTGGTTTCGTCGGCGCCGTCTACGTAGACCCGGATTCCGTCCACCGCGTTCAGGTCATACACCGGGATACCGTGGGACTGCAGTCGCTCGGCGGAGGCCTCGGAGCTGGCCACGGTACCGTCGAACAGGCCCTTTTTCTCCGCCAGATAGTCGATGAAGTAGTTGGCGGTGGAGCCGGTACCGACGCCGACGATGGTGTCGGGCTCGAGCATGGGGGTGATGTATTCCACCGCGGCGCGCGCGACGGCCTGCTTCAGTTGGTCCTGGTTCATGAGGATTTATGCGTCCTTGTGCAATTATTGCCATCCATGCGTCGATAAATGAAAGTTTCCATGCGCAAAAATGGCTTTTTGGTGGCTTTGCTGCTGTATAAAGATTAGACTGGCGGGCTTGCAAATATCAACTGGCTGCCGATTTCTGTCATGCCCAAGTCCTATATCAAGCGCATTTTAGACGCGCGTATTTACGATGTCGCCATCGAAACGCCACTGGAGCCGATGCGTCAGCTCTCTCATCGCCTTGGCAACCGTGTTCTGCTGAAGCGGGAAGACCTGCAACCGGTGTTCTCATTCAAGATTCGTGGCGCTTATAACAAACTGTTGCAACTGCCTGCGGAGCAACGCGCCAAGGGTGTGATTTGCGCGTCGGCCGGCAACCACGCGCAGGGCCTGGCGCTGGGCGCGCAGCAGTTAGGCGTGCGCGCCACCATTGTGATGCCTTCCACTACACCGGCGATCAAGGTCAACGCGGTGCGCATGCGCGGCGCGGAAGTGGTCCTGCACGGGGATACCTTTGATGAGGCGGCCTCCCATGCCAGGGCGTTGGTGGCAGAGCGCGACCTGGTGTTTATCCACCCTTACGACGATCCCGACGTCATCGCCGGCCAGGGCACCGTGGCCATGGAGTTGTTGCGCCAGCACCCGGGCAACCTGGACGCGGTATTTATCCCGGTGGGGGGCGGCGGCCTTGCAGCGGGTATGGCGGCCTACATCAAGTATGTGCGCCCGGAGATCAAGGTCTACGCGGTGGAGCCGGAAGATGCGGCCTGCCTGAAACTGGCCATGGACGAGGGGCATCGTGAGGGACGCTTGCCGCAGGTGGGCCTGTTCGCCGATGGTGTGGCAGTGGCCCAGATCGGCGAGGAAACCTACCGGGTGCTGCGCGAGACCATCGATGGCGTCATCACCGTGTCCACCGATGAGATCTGTGCGGCAATCAAGGATATCTTCGAGGACACCCGCTCGATTGCCGAGCCCGCCGGTGCCGTTGGCCTCGCGGGGCTGAAGAAGTACGCGGAGCAGAGCGGCGAGCAAAACCAGGCACTGGCCACCGTGTGCAGTGGCGCCAATACCAATTTCGACCGACTGCGCTATATCAGCGAGCGCACCGAAATCGGAGAGAAGCGCGAAGCGGTACTGGCGGTGACCATCCCGGAGAAGGCCGGCAGTTACCTGCAGTTCTGTCGCGATCTGGGTGACCGTTCGATCACCGAATTCAATTATCGTTACGCCAATTCCGGCGAGGCGCATATCTTTGTGGGCATTCAGGTATCCACTGACGCGGATCGCGCACAGCTGGTAGCTAACCTGGAAGAATCTGGCTATCAGGTCACCGACCTGACCGATAACGAGATGGCCAAGCTGCATATTCGCCATTTGGTCGGTGGCCGCGCCCCCGGTGTGAGCAACGAGGTGGTGTACCGCTTCGAGTTCCCCGAGCGTCCCGGTGCCCTGCGCAACTTCCTCGAGCAGCTGGCCGGCCGCTGGAACATTACCCTGTTCCACTACCGCAACCACGGTGCGGCCTATGGTCGCGTGCTGGTGGGGCTGGAGGTGGCTGAGGCCGAGCGTCCGGAACTGAACGCCCTGTTGGACCAGCTGCACTACCCCTTCTGGGACGAAAGTGAGAATCCGGCCTATCGGTTCTTCCTGGCACAGCGGGATTAAGCATTAACGGGCTTTGTGCGCAAATCTTGCGGCGAGTAGTGCACAGATTCGGATCTGTCGAACTTGCAATTTGCAAACTGTGAGGAGAATCTCAAAAAAAAGTTGTTGGCGGGTTACTATTTGGCCACTGATCGAGTATCTTTTGATCGGTATTTGGCACCGCTGGCTGGGGTTTTCTCACCATAGCGGGCCGGATAACTACTGGCGGCGCAGATCGCCAGATGTAAAAAGATAGCGAAAACAACAAAAAAATTAGATCTTACAGGATGGTCCCCATGAAACCCGATGCAATGACACTCGCGGTAGTTGTCTTTGTTGCGGGCGTACTGCTGAGCAGCAGCGGTTTGACCGAGGTGTTCTCTTCCGATGAAGAGGAAGCGCAAGCCCCGGCAGCCCTTCAGCAAGGTGTGGTCACTCGCTGACCCTTGCGTCCGCAGGCTAGATGCCCAAAAAAGCCGGGCCCCGTTTTCGGGGCCCGGCTTTTTTTATGTTCTCTGCATTTGAGTTCGCGCTAGTCGCAGCGATACAGCCGTTCATCGGTCGCCACCAGGGCGAGCGGAATATCCCAGCTTTCCATGGTTAGCTTTTCCACGCATTGCAGCTGGTGCGCCACGCCCACCAGCTGAGGACCACTGCCCGGTCGCACGTGCTTGAACGCAAAAGTACGGTCGTAATAGCCAGCACCCATTCCGAGACGCGCACCACTTGGATCAAACGCCACCAGTGGGACCAACACGATATCCAGCTTCTGCGGCTTGCGCACTTCGCTGCGACTGAAGGCCGGCTCCGGAATGCCGTAACGGTTGCGGTAGCGTAATGGGGCTCCATGCCAGCGCAGAAACGTCATGGTGTTGCGCCCGGGACGCGGCAGGGCGGGCAGGTAAAACTGTTTGTCTGGGAAGCGCACTTGCAGCGCACGCGGGTCTATCTCGCCATCCATCGGCCAGTAGATGCCAATATGCCGTGCCCGCTTAAATTCCGCGCTGCGTGCCAGTCGCAGGCACAAGTGTCGGCTGGCGAGTCGTTGCTGGTTGGGATTGAGTGCGCGGCGCGCGGTCCGTATTCGTTTACGCAGTTGGTGCTTGTTTGGGGGCGCGGGAGAATTTGGCATGGACTGACTGGTAGGCGTCTTCCACTGCCTTCCGCAGCAAAAGCGCGAGATGGGAATTAAGAGCCCCGAAATGCGGCTGAAGACATAGCCTTGAACCGTAAGGCTCAAGGTGGCGGTCCCCGGGATGTATAAGGCTTTCCGCTACGTGGCGGACTTGCACACCAACACCCGCTGGAAACCTCCAGGGTAGAATTATCGGCTCAGGACATAGTCAACTGGCCAACACTTCAGGGCGTGTAAGCAGTATACCTCTTGTGGGTGGTCTTGGCTAAACGCCCTTTCGCGCCAAAACGGTCTTTTTTGCGCTAGTCAAGTTTGTGCGGGAAGAAAAAGCGGGGGAATAAATAAAACGTTAATTACTGTCGACCGTATTCAGCGCGGCCTGAACTTTTTCGTGCAACCGGTCGAGCATCTGCTCTTCCACTGGCTGGCGCGCGAGGCCGGCTTTGGCTTGGATCAGTTCGTGCGCAATGTTGAGTGCGGCCATTACCGCAATGCGCTCGGCGCCGATCACAGAGCCGCTGTTGCGGATTTTTGCCATGCGCTCATTGAGCAGTTTTGCAGACGCCTGCAAGCCAGCCTGCTCTTCTTCGGAGCAGGCAACCCGGTACTCTTTGTCGAGTATGGTTACTGCGACTGTGGCGGATTGGTTGGTATTACTGCTCATGGATCATCAGGGCTCGGGCGATTTGACTCTTGCTGCCAGTATTTAGCTTCTGGTTTCAGCCGTCAGGGTTAATGCCCTTCAGGCGGTTGATAATGGTTTCAACACGGCTGCGGGCAATTTCGTTGTTCTTAATTAGCCGTTGGCGCTCTTGTTGCCACAGGCCCTCCTGCTCACGCAGGGCCTGATTATCGGCCGCCAGCTGCTGATACTGTTGAATCAGCGTATCCAGCTTGAGTTCTAACGCCTGTACTTTGTCCATAATTCCTGCGTATCGTGTGCGCCGCCTGCTCCAATGACCTGCGCAAGCCGGGGTATTCCGCTACTATATTGCCGGTATATTTTAGGGTCAATTACCTGCAATAGCCGTGTGCCCGCACGATTGATCGCCGGGGTAGTGAATTAGCTATTATTTCGCCAGATTGGCGATTTATTCGCACATTTGAATTTCTGTCGAAGATTATTTCACGTGCGGTCGGTCAATTCCCGGCGCTAGCGCAAATTTTTTACTCTCCGTGGCCGGCATTGGCTAAGCAAGCGCGGCGGGAGAGAAAGGTGGCGCATCTGCTTTGTGGTAGCCGCAGGCCCACGCGTAATGTCTTTGTTTTTGGAGCATGTATGTCCGCAAAAAAGTTGTCGTTTGATGACCTGGCCAATCAGATTGTCGCGGCGGGAGGCAAGGTAGGCCCGAGCGAGCTACACGGGTTTATCTGTGGGTTGCTCGCCGCCGGGGCGCGCCCCGATGCGGCGCGCTGGCAGAAAGAAGCCGGTGAATTTCTTGACCTGGAAGCGGTACCTGCAGACCTGAAGAGTGACGTACAGGCCTTGGCGAAGAAAAGTCTCGACGATTTTTCCGAAAAGGATTTTTCGTTTGAGCCACTGCTCAGTGACAGCGACGAGCTGGCGGAGCGAGGCCAAACCCTGTGTCTTTGGTGTGAAGGTTTTCTGCATGGCTTTGGTGTGGGCAAGTACAGCGAAAAGCTCTTACCTACCAGCAGTGAGGCATTGAAAGATATGGCGGAAATTGCTCAGCTGGATGCCGAAGGGATGGAAAATGATACGGAGCAGGAACGTCAGCTGTTCGAAGTGCAGGAGTATGTACGTATGGCTGCGCTGAATATTTTTGTGGAATGTAATAATGCAGCGGGGGATGATCCCGCAGCGGCGGCGAACAAGCCTGCCGGCCCAACCCTGCACTGATGTCTGACTTATTGCATCGTCAATGAATATCTCAAAAGCCGAATACGCCCGCCGCCGCCAGCGTTTGGTGGATGCGCTGCCGGAAAACAGTGTCGCCATTATTCCTGCCGCGCGGGAACAGCTGCGCTCCCGCGATACCTATTTCCCATTTCGTCAGGACAGTGATTTTCTCTACCTGAGTGGTTTCAGCGAGCCGGAATCCCTGCTGGTTCTGGTGCCGGGGCGTGCGCAGGGTGAGTCTGTGCTGTTCTGTCGCGAACGCGATGTGGACAAGGAAATGTGGGATGGCCCGCGTCTTGGGCCGGAGCAGGCGGCGGAGCACTGTGGCCTGTGCGACGCATTCCCGATCGGTGATCTCGACGATATTCTTCCCGGCCTGCTCGAGGGGCGGGCGTTTATCTGTTACACCATGGGGCGTTATCCACAGCTGGACCGGCGCTTACAGACTTATCTGCAGGGAATCGATGAGGCGCCCGGCAGTAGCGGCGCGCCGCAGATGGTGAGCCTTGACCCACTACTGCACGATTTACGCCTGTTCAAGAGCGCTGCGGAAATTCGCCTGATGGCGCGCGCGGCCGAGATCAGCGCCGCAGGGCATCGCCGTGCGATGCAGGTCTGCCGCCCCGGAATCTACGAGTACCAGCTGGAAGCCGAATTACTGCATACCTTTGCCACCGAGGGCGCGCGGGAACCGGCCTATCCGAGTATTGTGGGCTGCGGTCGCAATGCCCTGGTCATGCATTACATCGCCAATAACGCGCAGCTGAAAAAAGACGACCTGGTATTGATCGATGCGGGCTGCGAGTATCGCGGCTATGCCGCCGATATTACCCGCACCATTCCGGTCAGTGGCCGTTTCAGTGGTGCGCAAAAAGCGGTGTATGAGATTGTGCTCGCCAGCCAGGAGGCGGCGATTGAAGAAATCCGCCCGGGACATGATTGGGATCAACCGCACCTCGCCAGCGTTGAAGTTATTGTGCAGGGACTAAAAGACCTGGGGCTGTTGCAGGGCGACATTGACGGGCTGATTGAGTCCGGTGCCTACCGGAAATTTTATATGCATAGGGTCGGCCACTGGCTGGGGATGGACGTGCACGATGTGGGTGACTACAAGGTGCACGGACAGTGGCGGCAATTGGAAGTCGGGATGGCGATGACGGTGGAACCCGGTATTTACATCGGTGCGGACGAAACGTCGGTGGCGGAAAAGTTCCGCGGCATTGGGGTTCGCATTGAAGACGACGTCGCGCTGACGAAAGAGGGCTGCAAAATTTTGTCTGCGAATGCCCCCAAATCCATTGCCGATATCGAACACCTGATGAGTGCCGGCGAGTTGACTCAGGAGCCCCTGCTATGACCGACAAGCAAATGACCGACGTTGCCATTGTCGGTGGTGGCATGGCCGGGGCCAGTTTGGCACTACTGCTGGCGCATCATTGCCCGGAACTCAACGTGACCTTGCTCGAACGCCAAACGATCGCTATCGAAGCGGGCGAGCTCAAGCTGCCCAGCTTCGATACCCGCGCCACCGCCATTGCCGCCGGTAGCCTGCGGATTTTTGACGAGCTGGGGCTGTGGTCTGAATTGCAGAAATACGCCGCGCCGATCCGCCGGGTTCAGGTATCTGACCGCGGGCACAGCCTGGGTGCCAGCTTGCAGGCACAGCGGGAGGCAGGTGCAAGCTTTGATGGCATGCTCGGTGCGGTAATAGAAAACGCGGCCCTGGGGCCGATGCTGTATCGCGCCCTGGCGAGGTCCCGGGTTGATGTGTGGGCACCGGCCGATGTTGCCAAGGTGGAGATGCATCCACAGGGGGCCCACCTTGAGGTGCAATGTGAAACGCAGGTGACCTACCTGGATGCCCGCCTGCTGGTGGTGGCCGACGGAGCGGATTCCGCGTTGTGCCGCCAGCTGGGTGTTGCGACTGAGAAGGTCGATTACCAGCAGCATGCGCTGGTTACTACCGTGGGGTTGCAGCGTGATCATAACGGGGTGGCCTATGAGCGCTTCACCGACCGCGGTCCCATGGCTTTGCTGCCGCTGCCCAAGCGCGACGGTATGCATCGCGCAGCGTTGGTGTGGACGTGTGGACACGGCAGTGAGCAGGAGCTCGCAGGCCTGCCTGAACCGCAGTTCTTACAGCGTCTGCAGGATAGTTTTGGCTGGCGTGCGGGGCGTATCGTGCGTGCGGGCAAGGTGCACAGTTATCCGCTGACCCTGTCGCTGGCGCGTGAACAGGTGCGCCGTGGGGTGGCACTGGTGGGCAATAGCGCGCACTTTCTGCACCCGGTTGCGGGGCAGGGGTTCAATCTCACCCTGCGCGACTGTGAAACCCTGGCGCGAATTATTGGGCGGGAAATGGCGGCAAAAGGCGCGAACTTCGCGCAAAGTGGCCCTGGCGAGCTAGAATTAATGCAGAATTTTTGGCGTGAGCGCCAACAGGATCAGATGCTCACCATCGGTTTCAGCGACAAGGTCCCGTCACTATTTGCATCCCGTAACCTGTTGGTCAGCGGTTTGCGCCAGCTGGGCTTACTGGGACTGGCCCTGGCTCCGACCGCTCGGGCTGCTTTTGCCCGGCAAGCGGCTGGGATTGCACGATAAGCACACTATAACAGTTCGGATTTCTACGGCGGTCCAGTAACGTATCGGATCGCCCACTCCTCTCACAATATCTTGCCCGGAGACACACTGCCTATGAACAGACAGCGAATGGACGTGACCATCGTTGGTGGCGGTATGGTGGGGATGGCGCAGGCGGCTCTGCTGGCTGTGCGCTGCCCGCAATTGCGCATTTCGCTGTTGGAGGCGTCAACCGTGGAGCAGCCGGTACGCCCGGATGCCTACGATGCACGGGTAGTGGCATTGACCGAGGCTTCCCGCAAACTCCTGGAAGAGACCGGTGCCTGGCAACGGATCGAAGGCGAGCGCGAATGCCCTTACACCCAGATGCGGGTGTGGGATGCAGAGGGTACCGGCTCGGTCTATTTCGATTGCCGGGATGTGAAGTTGCCCAACCTCGGACACATTGTGGAAAACAATGTAATCCTGGCGGCGTTGCGCGCGCGTATAGAAGAGTTACCCAATGTGAGCATGGAAACCGGCTTTAAATTGGAAAGCTGGTGGCGGGATTGCGGTTTGTGGCACTTACAGGCGCGCAGCCCCAATCGCGAAATGATCGACGGCCTGGATGAGCAGGCCCCGGTGTACACCACGCGCTTGTTGGTTGGCGCCGACGGTGCACGTTCGCGCGTGCGTGACCTGTTGCGTATCCGCACGCGCGATGTCGATTATCGTCAGACCGCACTGGTCTGTGTCGCGCGCTGTGAACAGTCTCACCAACACACTGCCTGGCAACGATTCCTGGATACCGGTCCGGTGGCAATGTTGCCGCTTGCGGGCTTGGGCGACGATAAGCATTGCGCGGTGGTCTGGTCCGCGGACGATGATCTCGCGCGCGAGCTGGTGATGCTGGATGACAAAGCGTTTGCGTTAAATCTCGAGAAAGCCATTGAAAGTCGTCTCGGTACTATTGAGTCGGTGAGTGAGCGCTTTTCTTTTGCACTGCGCGCGCGCCACGCCGAGTCCTATTTCGGTCCAGGTGCTGCGTTGATTGGCGATGCCGCACACAGCATTCATCCGCTGGCGGGGCAGGGTGCCAACCTCGGGCTGATGGATGCACAGGTGCTGACGGAAGAAGTCGAGCGCGCCCTGAAGCGGGGGATTTCTCCCGCACATGCGTCGGTACTGTCGCGTTACCAGCGTCGCCGTCGCGGTGAAAATGCATCGACCCTCAAAGCCATGAGTGCATTTAAATCGTTGTTTGGTGCGGGCGATCTGCACTGGCGCTGGCTGCGCAATACCGGGCTCAGCATGGTCGATGCCAGTCCGATGCTGAAAAAGCGTATTATTATGCGCGCAATGTCGGTTTGAGATGTGCACAAAAGCACGGGGAAAAATAACGAAACGCGGCAAATGAGCCGCGTTTTTTATTGGACCATAATGCAGGTTGATTGAATAAGGATTGCCGTTTGAATCAGTGGATTACCATCTGCGAGTTCCCTCTTGGTAGAGATCTTTCTCCGCTCGCGGAATTTATTCGCCGCCACGAGTTACCCGTGCGCATCAGTGAAGAAAACAATGCGCAGGTGGTCGCCAGTCTGGTGCCACAGTTGGTGGAGCCATTGCGTGATTTATTTATTCGCTGGCAGGAAGGTAGTGTGGACTTGGCTCGGATTGAGGTGCAGGTCCACGATTCTTCTGAAGCGCAGGGTGAAACCGATAAAGTAAATGGTAGTGGCGACGTCGATGGCGCGGCCGCGCAACCTGTCGCCGAGGCCCGCGCGGAAAAAACGGAGCGAGCCGAAAGCGCCGAACCAGTATCGGCGATCCCGCAGTGGCCGCTGCAGCAGACACCGGTATCCCTGCTGCTGATCGCTCTGTGTTTTATCGGTTGGTTTTTACTGCGCCAGGGCTGGGCCGAGCCTTTGGTGATTTATCCGGAACAGCAGGGCGACTTTGATTTGCCCGGTTCAATATTGAGCCAGCAGTTGTCCCAGGGTGAATTCTGGCGGCTGTGGACGCCGGCGATGGTGCACTTCTCGATTCCACATGCCCTATTTAACAGTCTGGGTATCTGGATTGTCGGACGTTCGCTGGAGGCGCGTGCGGGATCACTGTGGTTTGCATTGCTGGTGCTGATCAGTGCCCCGCTGGCCAATATTGCTCAATATGCCTGGTCGCCTGGTAATTTATTTGGTGGTATGTCCGGGGTGGTTTATGCCCTGATCGGTGCGGCGCTGGTGATCCAGCGCTGGCAGCCCCAGTGGCGTGATGTGCCCGCGGCGCTCATCTGGCTCGCTGTGGTGTGGTTGCTGGTGTGCATGACGGGGCTGGTGGATTATTTTATCCCCGGTGGCATTGCCAATGCCGCACATGCGGGGGGATTTGCCGCGGGGCTTTTGCTTGGGATACTGTTTTGTCTGGGCGGTGGCGCGCAGCGGTATTTTGCAACGCCCGCGCAATCACAAAGCCCCCAATCAAATACAAGTCGAAAGTCCTTCTGATCGCTTATGTTATTACTGTTAGTTTATGTGCTCGTCGCGCTGGGATTCTCTTTTCTGTGCTCTATTGCGGAGTCGGTGATTCTCAGTGTGACCCGCCCTTACATCCGCCTGCTGGAGCGAGAGGGGCACCGCTCCGGCAAATTGCTGGGGCAGCTGAAAGACGATATCAACGCGCCCCTCGCGGCGATTCTTACCTTGAATACCGTTGCGCACACGGTGGGTGCGGCGGGCGCCGGTGCCCAGGCGGCTGCAGTTTTCGGCAACCAGTATCTTGGTATTGCTTCGGCGATCCTCACCCTGTTGATTCTGGTGTTTTCTGAAATCATCCCGAAAACCCTTGGTGCTGTGTATTGGCGTCAGCTTGCGCCCACCACGGCTTACGTACTGCGCTATCTGGTGATTCTGCTGAAGCCGTTTGTGTGGCTCTCCGAATGGCTTACTAAAGGGTTGGCACATGGCACCACGCTAACTGGTTTCAGCCGCGAAGAGTTTGCGGTAATGGCGGAAATTGGTGAGGCGGAAGGGCAGCTGGAGCGACAAGAGTCCAGCATCTTGCACAACCTGTTTTTTACCCTGCGTGATCACACCGTGCGTGAGGTCATGACGCCGCGTACCGTGGTGTTTTCCCTTTCCCAGGACATGACGGTGGCGGAAGCTTACGAGCAGGTAGAGAAGAGCCGCTTCTCCCGTATCCCCGTGTATGAACAGGACGATGCCGATTTTGTGGTGGGCTTTGTACTCAAGCAGGACCTGCTGCTGGCCTATGCGCGCGATGAAGGCGAAACCCCGTTACGCAGCCTGCGCCGGGATTTGTTGATGGTGCCGGAAACTGCGGCCATCTATCAGGTTTTCCACAAGATGCTGTCACGGCGGGTGCAGATTAGCGCGGTGGTGGATGAGTACGGCAGCCTCGAGGGACTGGTCGCTTTGGAAGATATTCTCGAGACCTTACTGGGTGAAGAGATTGTCGATGAGGCAGACAAAACTCCGGATCGCCAGGAGGTGGCGAAACGCCTGTGGCGCATCCGCGCCAAGCGCCACGGCCTGCGGGTAGATGATGCGGCCCAGCGAGAGCAGGAAGGGGAGCGGCCCCAGGAAAAGCTGGAAAAGGCGGTGCAATCTGAAGTCGACAAGCTTCAGGGGGGCGGCAGCAGCGGAAGCGAGTCCGATGGACAGGAATCGGCACCGAAGAAGGACGCCGGTGACTCATCAGAAAAGCGAAAACTCTGATCGGTTTGTCGCAAGCCCCTTGAACAATTCGGCAGCAGGTACGCCACTTCAGTGGGCTGTGCCTCAGAGGTCAGCGAGCCGGATCAATAGTCTCCCCAAGACTGTTGTTCACCCGGAACCAGCCGGTAACACTGTAGCGGGGGCGGTGGCTGGTGAGCACTTCGTGGGGGAATTCCTCCGAAAGGAAAATCACCATCTGCCCGAACCGCGGTGCCACCTTCTCGATCACCTCATCGGAGTTCGGCGCGTAGATCTGTAACTCACCGCCATCCTGCGGCTGCCAGTTCGGCGTCAGGTACAGCACCGTGCTCACCACCCGGTTGGTACTGCCCTTGAACGCATCCATGTGCTTCTTGTAAAAACTGCCGCGGTCGTAGCGCGCGTAGTGGCACTCGTAATCGAACAAGCCCAGAAACAGGCGCCGGTTCAATCCCAGCCGCAATGTCTCCGCCCAGCTCAGATACGCCGCCACCGCCGGATTCGACTTATCCAGCCAGAAAATCTCATCTGTGCGCACAAACTGGTTCAGCTGGTGCTCCTGCTCGCGGCCAATACCCGCCGCCTGGAAACGCTCCCGATCGATAGAGCGGAAATGCCGCAGCATGGATCCGAGTAGCGAAGGCGGCAACGGTGCCGGCAACACAATATAACCGGTCTCACGCAGCGCGCTGGCAATGCGATCCAGCGGATCGTCATCATCGGGGCTGCGGCGCCAGTCGCGCTCGACATAAGCCTGCGGAAGTACTTCCGCAGTGGAAAAGGCAGAGTTCAAATAGGGGGCTTCCGCAGGGGCTGCGCGGGAGGAGAAGGCGGTGTGGCGCCGGGCGCAGCGGGTTGAACAGGGGCGACTTTATAACCCCGCCTGCGCCGCCGCGCCAGAATTATTTATATGTAGGAATCGATAGGTCCGTTACTGGCCCAAAACCAAATTCCAGTTGGTCAGCAGAATGAGGATGGTGACGGTACCCACCAGCAGGTTCATGGGGATACCCACTTTCAGGTAGTCGGAGAAGCGGTAACCGCCCGGGCCGTATACCATCAGGTTGGTCTGGTAGCCCAGTGGCGTGGCGAAACTCGCAGAGGCCGCCATCATCACTGCAAACATAAATGGTTCAGGATTCAGACCAGCGCTGGCGGTAATCTGCAGCACGATCGGCACCATGATGATGGCCGCCGCATTATTGGTCACCATTTCCGTAAGCAGGGATACGCACAGGTACACCAGAATCAGCATCAGCCAGGGGTGTCCGTAAGAGAGCGATATCACCCCTTCCGCCAATACCGCCGCGACGCCAGTTTTCTGCAGTGCGACGCCCAGGGCGAAGGAAGCGGCAATGGTAATCAGTACCGGTAAATCCAGACTTTTCTGTGCCTGGTTTACCGAACAGCAGCGGGTAATCAGCATGGCACCGGCGCCAAGCAGGGAGGCGTTCAGCATGCTGATCAGGCCTGAGCCGGCCGCCAGCACGATGGCGATCAGGATTAGCCAGGCAGTGAGGCCTTTCTCATGTCGGGGGCTTTCCGCCTCCAGATCGTTGATCAGCAGGAAGTCTTTGCTGTAGCGCTGGCGCAAGACAAAGCCCGGGCGGGCTTCCAACAACAGCGTGTCACCGGCCATCAACTTGGTGCTACCCAGGTTGCCGGACACGCGCTCTCCCTGTCTGGCCACCGCCAGCACGGCAGCGCCGTAGCGCTTGCGGAACTGGGCGTCGCGGATACTGGTGCCGACCACTTCACAGTGGGGTGAGACCACTACTTCCACCAATCGGCGCTCTTCGAAACCGGTCTCCAATACGGCTTCTTCGTGATCGTGATCGGAGGGAACGATGCCGCGCATACGCAGCAGGTCGGAGATGGCCTCGGTATCACCGGCAAATACCAGGCGATCCCCGCCGCGGAGTTTCTCCTCCGAGCGCACCGGGGTAATCACATGGTTGTCCCGTTCAATCTCCACCAGATAGACCCGGCGCAATCCACGCAGCCCCGCGTCTTCCACCGTCTGGCCGACCAGCGGTCCGTTGCGATCGATGGCAACTTCCAAGGTGAATTCGCGCAAGTTGCCGAAAGGGGTTTGTTCGCGGCGATCCGGCAGCCAGCGGGGAAAAAAGATCAGCATAAAGGCCACGCCAACCAGCGCCGCCGGCAGCCCCACTGCGGCGATGGAAAACAGTGAGAAGCCCTCGTTGCCGGTGATTGCCTGGTACTGGCCGTTAACCACCAAATTGGTGCTGGTGCCGATCAGGGTGAGAGTGCCGCCGAGGATAGCGCCGTAACTGAGCGGGATCATCAGCTTGGATGGCGCAATATCAATGCGCTTGGCCCAGGCATTCAGGGCCGGGATCATGGTGGCAACCACCGGGGTATTGTTCAAATAGCCGGAAAGCGCCACCACCGGAGCAAATACGCGCAGCATGGCAGAGCGCGTGCCTTTGGGGCGTCCAAGCACGTGTTTCACCAGCATATCGATACCACCGGAGGCGTGGATGCCGGTGGCGACGACGAACATGGCCGCTACGGTAATCAGGCCGCTGTTACTGAATCCGGACAGGGCCTCGATGGGGGTGAGAATACCGCTGGCACTCAACAGGGTGAGCGCTGCCATCATCACCAGATACGCGTGCACGCGGGTAAAGATGAGGGTGGCCAATACGGCAAACACAAGAAAAAGGGAAAACCAGCCAGACCAATCCATAGCGGAGACGTGTTGTTCTAATCAGATGACGGGTAAAACTACTGCAAACGAGTTAGTACCAAAAGTTCTTTTTTCGCATATTTATATAGCGTGCGGTCGATTGGGGTGGCGCTCGCACCCTGGCTGCCGGAGTTTTCACAGGCGGGCGCAGGCTTTAACGCACTCAACCTCTTGGCAATACCCTCCACTGGGCTTGGCCAATAATATTTTTCACTGCGGCTGCTAGTCTTTGCAGAGTATTGGCATCTGGTATCTGCCGCTCTGCCGCCGGTAGAATACGCCGCTTTATGGATTGCCCGCGCCAGCCCTTCCGGGAAGTGGCGCCGCCACCGGGTTTGGCCGGGGCCAGCAGGCAATCATTCGCAAGGCAAACACTCGATTGGGGATTCTGCTCAGAATGGGAAATAAAACCGCGCTCTACGATGCCCACGTCGCCATGGGCGGCAAAATGGTGGACTTTGGTGGCTGGGATATGCCGTTGCACTACGGCTCGCAGCTGGAAGAGCACCACAAGGTGCGTCAGGGCGCGGGCATGTTCGATGTCTCCCATATGACCGTCGTTGATGTTGATGGCGCCGGTGCCCGCGACTATCTGCGTACCTTGCTCGCCAACGATGTGGCCAAGCTGGACGGAAACCCGGGCAAGGCGCTCTATACCGGCATGCTCAACCCCGCGGGTGGTGTGGTGGACGATCTGATTGTCTACCTGCGTGACCCCGGTTATCGCGTAGTGGTTAATTGCGCCACCCGGGAAAAAGACCTGGCGTGGATGAACGCGCAAGCCAAGGCATTTGATGTCACTCTGACAGAGCGCCCGCACCTGGCGATGGTGGCCATCCAGGGCCCGCAGGCAATTGAGAAGGTCAACGAGGTGATGGGGATTGACTGGACTGCAGCCATCTCCGCCCTCAAGGTATTTAACAGTTTTGCCCGCGGCGATTGGTTTATTGCCCGCACCGGCTATACCGGCGAGGATGGCCTTGAGATCATGCTCAACAACGAAGATGCGCCAGGCTTCTGGCAGGCGCTGGCGGACGCGGGCGTCGCGCCCTGCGGTCTCGGTGCCCGGGATACCCTGCGTCTCGAGGCGGGTATGAACCTGTATGGGAACGAGATGGATGACGACACCTCGCCGCTGCAGGCCAACATGGCATGGACCATTGTGTGGGAGCCGGAAGACCGCCAGTTTATCGGCCGTGAAGCGCTGGTGCAGGAAAAAGCCGCGGGCGTGGAAAACAAACTGGTTGGCCTGGTGTTGGACGGGCGCGGAGTTTTGCGCGCTGGACAGAAGGTTGTGGTGGACGATTCGAATCGCCGCGGTATCATCACCAGCGGAACCTTCTCACCCACTCTGGGCTTCTCAATCGCCATGGCCCGCGTACCGGTGAGTGTTGGTGACACCGCGCAGGTAGAAATCCGCAATAAGCTGGTGCCGGTGCGGGTGGTGAAGCCGAGTTTTGTGCGCAACGGCAAACCGCTGGTATAAGCGTGTCGGGCGCCGCTGCAATATTTGATGAATACACTGTTTATCGATTTTTTTGAGCTTATTTGAGGGAAGAACCCATGAGCGAGATTCGCAACGAACTGAAGTACGCCTCCAGCCACGAGTGGGCGCGGTTGGAAGAGGACGGCACGGTAACCGTCGGTATTAGCGATCACGCCCAGGATGCGCTGGGTGATGTGGTCTACGTAGAAACCCCGGAAGTTGGCCAGACCCTGTCTGCCGGCGAAGAGGCGGGCGTGGTTGAGTCTGTGAAAGCGGCCAGTGATATTTACGCCCCGATTTCTGGTGAAGTTGTGGCGATCAACGAAGCACTGGAAGATGAGCCGGAGACGGTAAATTCCAGCCCGTACGACGATGGTTGGTTCTTTAAAGTGAAGCCCAGCGACGAAGGCGAGCTGGACAAGCTGCTGGACGCGGACGCGTACAAGGCAGAGAGCGAAGAGGGTTAATAGCCTTTTTGCTGAGGTAAAAACGCCGGGCATCGCCCGGCGTTTTTGTTTGTTCAATTCACTAGGCCATTTAGGAGCCAGAGCCGGTCAGGAGTCGGAGCTGGTTTCCGTCTGCTGCGGCTGCATCAGTCCGCCAATACCAAGATCCTGCAGATAACCCTGCAGCTTTTCTTCGATCTGCTCCGGACTCTCCATTTTCAGTACCTGCTGCAGCAAGCGGTCCAGATCCGACTTGTTGACCTCGCGCAGGGCAGCCTTGACCCGCGGCAAGTTGGTTGCATTCATCGATAGCACATCGTAGCCCATGGCGACCAACAGCAGCGCACCACCGGGCGACCCCGCCAGCTCACCACAAATGCCCACCTTGGTGCTCGTCTCGTGGCAGGCGGTAACCACCTGCAGCAGTGCCTGGAGTACCGCCGGGTGCAGGCTGTGATAGATACTCGCTACCCGGCTGTTGTTGCGATCCACCGCCAGCAGGTACTGGGTCAGGTCGTTGCTGCCGACGGACATAAAGTCGACCCGTTTGGACAGTTCGCGGGCCTGATAGACCGCGGAGGGGACTTCAATCATGATTCCCAGCGGAGGCCGCTTGATGGCATAGCCCTCGTCCAGCAACTCATCGTAGGCGCGATCCACCAGTTTGCGTGCCGCTTCCACTTCGCTGACCCCGGTCACCATGGGCAACATGATGCGCAGGTTATCCAGTCCGAGGCTTGCCTTCATCATGGCGCGTACCTGGCCGAGGAAAATTTCCGGGTGGTCCAGTGTTACGCGAATACCGCGCCAGCCAAGGAAGGGGTTGGTTTCCTCAATGGGGAAATAGGTGAGGGCCTTGTCGCCGCCGATATCCAGCGTGCGCATGGTCACCGGGCGCGGGGCAAAAGCCTCCAGCTGCTCCCGATAAATCTCTCGCTGTTCTTCTTCCGATGGGAAGCGATCCCGCAATAGGAATGGCACCTCGGTACGGTACAGGCCGACACCCTCAGCGCCACGCTCTAGCGAGCGCACTACATCGGCCATCAAGCCGGTATTTACCCACAGGCGTATACGGTGTCCGTCAGCGGTTTCCCCCGGTAGTTGCGCCAGGTGGTCCAGGTTGCGCGCGAGCTCGCGCTCTTCGGCGACAATGGCCTCGTAATGGCGGCGCAGTTCGGAGCCCGGTTGCAGGTGCAGGTTGCCACGATAGCCGTCGACGATCATATCCACGCCGTCGACTTGTTCCCAGGGCAGATCCTGAGCCCCCATGACCGCGGGGACTCCCATGGCCCGGGCGAGAATGGCTACATGACTGTTGCCGGAGCCTTTTACCGACACCAGTCCGGCGAGCTTTTCACGCGGTACGTCTGCCAGTACCGAGGCGGTCAGTTCCTCGCCGATCAGAATGGTGTTGTTCGGGTAGTCGCGCTGACTCTGTTCCTGTTGGCGCAAGTGCATCAATACCCGCGCGCCCAGATCGCGCACGTCGGCGGCACGGTCGCGGAAATACGAGTCGGACATGGCCTCAAAGCGGCGTACATGCTCCAGCATCACTTCCGCCCAGGCGCGGCTGGCGGTCAGCTTCTGGCGAATGCGCTCGCACACCTCCACCGCGATGGAGCTGTCGTCGAGCATACTGATGTAGGCATCGAACAGGGCCCGCTCTTCCTTGTTGAGCTCGCCCTTTAGGCGCTCCCCAACCTCGCGGATTTCGCTGCGGGCGGCAGATAATGCCTGCTGGAACAGGGCCAGCTCCGCATCCACATCCATGGCACAGGCGAAGGGTACGGTGGCCAGGTTGGCCGGCGGTGCGACGATATGGGCACGGCCAATGGCAATACCCGGGGAGGCGGCAAGGCCGCTGAATTTCGCTTCATTGCGCTGCTGGCCCATGGTGGCGAGGGCGCCAGTGGCTTCCGCGTGGGCGATAACGCCGGCGAGCTGTGCGGACAGGGTGACAAGAAAGGCTTCTTCGCCTTCGTCAAAGCGGCGGCGCTCGGCCTGCTGCACCACGAGCACACCGAGAACAGAGCGGTGGTGAATGATGGGGGTGCCAAGGAAGGCGGAGAATCGTTCCTCGCCGGTCGCGGGGAAGTACTGGAACGCCGGGTGTGCTTCTGCGTGTTCCAGATTAATCGGCTCCTCGCGGGTGGCCACGTTGCCCACCAGGCCCTCACCGGGCGCCATGTGCACCTTGCCGACCGCGTCTTGATTCAGGCCCTCGGTGGCCATCAGTACGTAGTTACCAGAGTGTTTATCGCGCAGGTACACCGAGCACACGCGCGTTTGCATAACGTCGCGCACGCGGCGGACGATAATGTCCAGCGCCGAGGGCAAGTCCCGGGCGGTATTAACTTGCTGAACGATACTGCGTAATGATCCGAGCAAAATGGCTTTCCTCGCCGTATTGTGGAGTCAGTCTGGACTGTCTCCGTCGCTGGCTTGCGCGTTTATGGCGCGGTGCCCGCTTGTCCTTGGGGCCCCGCAGCCGCAGGGTTACTGGTCGCGCTTCAGCCAGCGTCTTTCCAATTGTATTTGCGTAGGCGCCAGCTCCGTAAGAGCGCGCCGGTAAACCTCGCGTTTGAAGGTCACCACTTTGGTCAATGGGTGCCAGTAACTCACCCACCGCCAATGATCGAACTCCGGTTTGTAACCGTTGTTGAAGCTGATGTTGCTTTCCTCTGCATTGAGCTGCAGCAGGAACCATTTTTGCTTTTGGCCGATACACAGGGGTTCCGAGCGGCGCCGCACCAAGCGTTGCGGCAGGCGGTAGCGCAGCCAGCCGCGGGTACAGCCCAGCATGGTGACCTGGCTACGGGTCAGGCCAATCTCCTCGTAAAGTTCCCGATACAGTGCCTGCTCCGGGGATTCGCCCGGATTGATGCCGCCCTGCGGAAATTGCCACGCGTCCTTGCCGCCTACCCTGCGTGCCCAGAGAGCCTGGCCGCGCGCATTCAGAACAATGATGCCAACATTCGGGCGGAAGCCCTCGCTGTCGATATTGCTGCTGTTGTCCGAAGTCGCACCAGTATCTGCCGCCGGTTTGCGCTGGGTCTTGTTGCCGCCAGCGCGGTCGTTGCGCGCGGAAGATCTGGTGGGTTTGCGGCGGTTTTTTCGCCCGGCGGGTGTGTGCTTGCCGTCGCCCAAAATACCGTCCTCAATCTTTGCGGTGCAGTAATCGGTTGCCGAACTCATCTCGACCAACCGTCCGGGCGTAACACACCCAGCGCACCATAATGTTCTGCATTGTTCCACAGCGGTCGAATTACGGCAATTCAGTGATGGCAGTCGATGTATCCCAGCAGTCGGCAGGGTAAACTCTCCCGCCCTCGGACAGGGAAAGCCACTAACGGTGTGGGTACCGCTGTTTGGCCCTGGTTGCGATTGAATTGGCGCGCAAATATTGCGTCAGGGCGCCGTGGGCGCCAGCAGTGCCCTATAGTCAATAAAGGAGAATTTTGTGCAGTTGGCGATTTTTGACCTCGACAACACATTGATTGGTGGCGATAGCGACCACGCCTGGGGCGAGTTCCTGGTGGAACGTGACTGTGTGGACGGGGAGCGCTTCCGCAGCGAGAACGACCGCTTTTACCGGGACTACCAGCAGGGTGCCCTGGACATCTTTGCGTATCTTTCCTTTGCACTGGAGCCATTGGCCCAGCTGTCGCGCGGACAACTGCAGAACCTGCAGCACGAGTTTATGCAGGAAGTCATTGGTGATATCTGGCTACCGCACGCGGAAACCCTGATTCAGCGGCACCGCGAAGCGGGCCATCACATCATGATTATCACTGCCACCAACCGCTTTGTGGTGGAGCCGATTGTTGCGCGCCTGGGGGTGGATACCCTATTGGCCACCGAGCCCGAAGAAGTGGACGGCAAGTTTACTGGCCAGGTGGCGGGGCAGCCCTGTTTCCAGGAGGGCAAGGTGTTGCGTCTGCAGCAGTGGCTCGACGCTTATCCCCAATATGCCAAGGGACAAAAGTGGTTTTATAGCGACTCCATCAACGATTTGCCCCTGCTAAAGCAGGTAGAGTTCCCCGTTGTGGTGGATCCCGATAGCCGGCTGCGTGAGGAGGCACTTACCCGCGGCTGGAAAGTGATCAGCCTGCGCGGTGACTACGAAGATTTTGCCAGTGCAATGGATTGGTAAAACGCATCGCACCGAATTGTTCAATTTCACAGTAAACACAGGGTCTTAGGGTTTGTTTGTGCAGATAAAAAACGCAGTACCCGGGATATGTTTTTATCAGGGAATGTTTGCAAAAAATCTTTCAAGTGGCGTAAAGCGGCTGTCTCAGGTGTTCATACTCGGTGGCTTATTACTGGCAAGTACCGGGTGTGAGCGTGAGCCGGAAGCAGGCGCCGCGCAGGAGGATGTTTCTGCCGCGCCGGTGCAGGCGGTGAATGCTGCTACCGCCAATGCCTACTCCGAGGAATACTGGCAGGCTGGCCAGGCCCAGGTCATTGATGCGCAAGCCGCAACGCAGGCCCTGGATCGCGCGGTCACCCAGCTACTGATGGCGCCCACAGACGATCATCTGGAGTCCGCCAAGCTGGCCTGGCTGGATGCGCACCGTGAATTTTCCGCGGCGCTGCCGTTTATTAAGGTGGCGTTTGCGCCTTCACCGCTGCAACAGCAAGGCCAGGACTTGCTGATGGGGCTGAACAGCTGGCCGGTACAGGCTGGCTATCTGGATACCGTGCCCGGCTATTCCACTAGTGGCATCGTGAATGACACCGCCATTGAGTTGACCCTGGCCAATTTGCGCAAGCAGCACCGACTTACCGCCCACGAGGAAGCCAGTACCGGCTTTCACGCCCTGGAAATTATGCTCTGGGGCCCCACCGGCGAGCGCTCTGCCGATCAGTTTGCCGAGTCCAGCGGGGGCGAGGAGCCCAAGGCTCAGGCCTCGAATCGACGCCGAGAATTGACTCGACTGATTACGCAGGGCATCAGTGAAGATATGTCGCAACTGGCCAATCGCTGGCCGGTTACCGCCAATGACCTATCCCGCTATTATCTGGCCCGTGAACCCGTAGCGCGGCTGCAGTGGATTCGCCGTGCCCATGTTGACCTTCTGCGGGATGAAATTTTGCCGCGGGTGCCTGAAAGCTCCGAGAGCGATGTGGAAAGTGGTTTGGCGGCAAACTCCAAACAGGCGCTGCTGGCCATATTGCGCAATCTGCAGGTGGCTTGGCTGCCGGGTGAGGGCTCCGGGCTGGCAGACATGTTGCTGGACCAACATCAGGCTGCGGCGCTGACGGAGACCTTTGGGTTGCTGGAAGCGCGTTTGCTGAAAATGGAAGATCCAATCGAGCTGGCGGAGCCGGCAGAATTGCAGCGTAGCCGCCAGCAAGTGGAAAAACTACTCGGGCTGATTTCTGGAGACACCAAGGTGCCGGCACGGGAAGAGGACATGACCCCGGTGAGTGTGACCTTGCCGGAGGAGTGAACACTGGCGAAGTATTTACTCGACGTGAAACGCAAAAAACCCAGGCAAAGCCTGGGTTTTTTGTTTCCCGGTTAATTCCGGGGTTGGGCGCGGCCACTCGCTTACCAGCGACGAACCGGGCCGGTGTCTACGTGTACGAAGTTACTCTTCGGATAGTAACCCACGCCACCTGCTTTCAGGTCGAGCGCCGCTTTGCGCACTTTAGACAGGGCGACACCCGGCATGCGGATATCCAGTGCCATGCCTCGGGTGTGGTAGCTGCGTCGCGCCACACCACGGCCAGCTGCGCGGAGCTTGGCGTTGGTCTTGGGAGAGCGGTATCCGGAGATAATCTCGATCTCACCGTTGTAGTTCAGTTTTTCCTTGATCTTGTACACGATGTCGAACAGTTTCGGATCCATGCGTGTTACTTCATTGGCGCGGTGATCGCGCAGCAGTCGGTTAAACTGCTTCAGGCCGCTACCGTCGTAGTCGCCATTTGCCCAGAAGGCCGTGTTCAGGCGCTCACCGGTGTGCAAATTACGCATTTTCAGGTTGCGCGACTTGCCCACTTTTGCCATTGCGGGGCCGGCTGAAACCGCCGCCGCGGTTGCTGCAGAAACTGCTAAAAACCTGCGTCTGGAAAGTTCTTTCATACCCTGTTACCGCCTTTGGTGTCGTCGTGAGTTGTGCTTTCAATAAGCCTCTAGTCTTCGAGAAGCGTCCGGTGCTTTTCGGTATGGGCACACTGTACAAAAAATAACCTTTGGTTACAAATCGATCAGCGGTAATGAGGAAATGATTGGAAAACGGACTGGCGATTTTTTTCTACCACGCTAGGTACTTCGGATTTTTTTTGCTGTGTGCAGGTTGCTGATCCCCAATTTTTTAGTGACAACGCTGTCATTGTTGGAAAATTATTTTTCTGTGACCTGAAAGTTCCAGATAAAGGGTTCCTCAGGGGGGTAGGCTGGGAGTACGTGAAAGCTGCCCTGATCTTATGCTTGAGTGCCCTTTTTACAGAGGGGGGGGCGGGTGGGAGGGCCAATCCATCCCCGCAAGAGAGCCAACTATTCGCCATCAGAACCAATTCGGTGCAGTCCGTCGAGCAAGGGGGCCCAGAAAAAGGTGAAGTTCAGGCTGAATGTACTCATCTTGATGTCTTCTGGCGCATTGTCGTCAAGCGTTGATTGGTACCCGAAACTAGCCACCATGTTTCGTGTGATCTGTGTGCTAATCGTTGCGCCAACACTGGAAAAACTTTGGCCGTCGCTCTCTACCGGTCCCACTTCCGAATCACCCAGCTGCAAGTAGGTGTAGTCCAGTGATATCCAAATATCATCGTTGAGGTCATGGGTAAAATGCATGGCCAGGCTAGAGCCGGGGTCAGTACTTTGGGTCAAATCACCATTAGGGCCAAAATCGTCGTTGTCCCCATACAGGATTACCGCTGGAATGACTTCTAGTGAGGTGCGATGGCCCGGAGCCCAAACGTCGCCAATCTGGAGGATCATGGGGAATCCAACGCGTCCCCAGACGCGGTTCATCCCCATGTTTATTGCCTCTCCCTCATTGTATTCACCGATCGGGACACTGAGGTCTATCAAGATATCCATGGAAAAGCCGGGGTTATACCGGAGAGCGTCAGGCAAAGTGCGCTGGGGATCGGGGCCGATAAGGTTCATATTGAATTCGAAGAACGGATCGCCAAAGCCATTCGCCGATGCGTCTGTGGGTTGCTCGGCTCCAGCCGTACTGCGAATGGACAGATCACCCATGGGTTGCAAGTACGCCAATTGGGCCGACCGACCGAAAAAGGAGAAGTTTCTGGCGTAACCCGCCATTACCAGATTGCCGTCGATTTGCGCATCAGCATTGACCGCATAAGACGGATCCAGCGGATTTACATTGCCATCGATACTTATCCCGAGAATGGGGATGAAATTCGTACCTACCAGTGTCTTGTGGTAGAAGCGAGGTGGCAGTGAAACAGCATTCGCGGAGACAGAAACCAGCATACAAATCAGCGCGGCGATGAACAGGCCTGGAAGTTTGTCAGCTTTGATTAGTCTTCGATTCATAGTGTTTATCCTCGCTCCTATTCTTTCGGCTCTGCGAGCATTTCAGGCGGTGGATGATACTGTTGTCGATACAGGCCCGGCGGGTAGTTGTCGAACTGGGGGAATCTCAGGGGTTTGTTCCACCATAGGCTTTCAGAGATTGCACGGTTCGGTAAGATAATGTTGTTGTTGGGCATGTATTGATTTTCATAGAGCGATATCAGCTCTTTGAGTATTTCAGGATGAACGGCTGCAAGGTCGTGACGTTCTGCCCAGTCTGACTTGAGATCGTAAAGCTGCCAGTTCCCTGTACCGTAGGGTGGCCAGTTGTTTAGTATTTTCCAGTCTCCCTTGCGCAGGGCCATGGCGCCCATGATTTCCCAGCCTATCCAGTCGTCCTCGTCTCGAACATGTTGCGCAGGATCTCGAAGCATCCCCAGCCAACTCTTTCCAGAGGTATCGCCATTGGGAAATTCTTGCCCTGTGAGCTCCGTCAATGTCGGCATTATGTCACTGACATGCATGAAATCGGTTCGAATGGTGCCGCCGATATGCTTGCTGTCTGGCATTTTCACAATCAGTGCATTGCGAATGCCACCTTCTGATGGAAAAGACTTGTGTCCGTAAAATGGGGTGGCTGAGACTTGCGCCCAACCAGCGCCGTATTCGGGGTAGGAATTGGGCGTGCCTAGGACATTAATATGGTGCTCTTGAGACCAGTGTTTCGCACGAAAGATATTATTACTCAGGCCGGAAGCTGTAATTGCTTCGAAAGTGTTGTTTCCTTCCGGCCCATTATCGCCAAAGAAAATAATAACGGTATTTTCATACTGGCCGATCTCTTTCAGGTACTCAAGGAGCCGACCAATGTGGTAATCCATATTGTTCATCATTGCCGCATACAGTTCCATGTGCCTGCCGAGAGTAGCGAGCGTGATGGGGGCGAGAACTTCAGAATCTGGTAAATACCAATAGCGTTCGGCCAGTTCGGAATTTTCGGGTAGCAGGCCTAGCGCTTGCTGTTTTGAATAACGAGCCCGATGAAAATAAGTCCAGCCTTTGTCGTATTTGCCCTGATACTTGCTTCGCCACGGTTCATCTATATGGTGAGGATCATGAGGTGCTTGGTATGCTAGATAAGCAAAAAATGGTTTACCATTACTACGGCCTTCTTCGATGAAGGAGATCATCTTGTCCGTATAAGTTTTGCTGGAATAATAGTCCTTTGGTAGGCGGGTCAAGTATTTACCATCTTCGGTAAACATGAGCTTTGGATTGTCCGTGTACAGATTTGTCATGTCGTAGTGACTGCCGTGGCTATCCAACATAACGAAGTCTCTATCGAATCCTCTCGATGTGGGAATTAATTCGGGAAAACGTCCCAAGTCCCATTTTCCCGAAACATAGGTGTTATAACCGGCCTCCTGCATAATGTTTGCGAGGGTTTTGTAATCGGGCAGAAGCCACCCCTCATAGCCACGCTTGCCCTGCTGGTTAGGCGCCGTGAACAGTGTCATAGTGCCGGCGCCGGCTATGTGATGATCCAGTCCTGACATCAGCGTAACCCGTGTGGGAGTACACATCGGATTGGTGTAGAAGTTTACGAAGCGCACACCCTCTCTAGCGATTTGATCTATGTTAGGTGTCTCGATCTCGCCGCCGAAAGCTCCCGTATCGGCCCAGCCCATATCGTCCGACAGTATGATCAGAATATTCGGTTGCTGTTCCTCCGCAAAGCTGGATAAAGGTAATAAGAGTATGAGCAGTGAGGTGGCAAGTATCTGTCGAAAGACCGGCCTGTGGCAGAAACTCATTTGTAATCTCCGGGCTCAATCGGGCGCTACTGTTCAGTGCAGAGAAATAAATTAATTTTGGTAATTTTTTCAGTCATGTTTGCGAATCCAGTCGATGACCATCGCGGTAAATTCTTCGGCTCTATCTTGGTAGCAAAAATGCCCGCAGCGCTCGAAAATATGCAATTTTGCATTGGGCATTCTCTGCTGGATTCGCACGGCATTGTCAGGAAGGAGGATTGCGTCCTCATCTCCCCAGAACAGCAGTGTGGGTGACGCGATACTCTCGAGGAGCGGGTCGACGGTTGCCAGGCTTTCAGGATAGCTCTTAAACCAATGTAGCGCGGCGCCAACCCTCCCTGAATAGGATTTCTTGTAATCCGAAAGTTCAATATCGTTGGGGCAATAATTTACGTAGCAGATTCGGCGTCCGGCTTCCACGAGCGCTCCTGCTCCGGCAATACGGAAAATCAGCCGCCAGAAGGGTGACTCCACCATCTTATGGATAATGCTGGCATTGGACGACGGGCTGATGGCGGGGCCATCCCCAACGATAATACTAGCGATTTTTTCATCATATGTGCCTGCGTAATAGAGGATTGCTGGCATGCCTACATCAGGCCCGAGAAGGTGTGGGTTCTCGATATTGAAGTGTTGAATCAGGCTGTTGAGGAAGTTGCCCTGTGCACGGAAACTCATGAATTCCTTCCCGCCTTCACTATGGCCGAACCCAGGCATATCAAATGCATAAAGATGGAATTCTTTTGCTAAACGTGACCATATTGGCGCGTAGGCAATTATGCTCTGCGGAAACGGAGCGAGCATTACGAGCGTAGGTTTGTCGCTGGAGCCGACATGTGCATATCGAATTTTTACATCATGAACGATTTCGTACTGCAGAGGCATGGCGGGCGGTGCGAAAAATGTTGGACGTTCGCTGTAGCCATTTTCTTTACGAACTTTGTTCAACCTTGGGATTTCCGGGGTTACCTGTGCCAATATATTGGCGTTAATTCGATCGAGAAAGTTGATGGTTGATAGTGATTCGGACTTTTTCATCTAAATGTTCTCCCCGTTGGTGCCGTGAGTCCCCCCGGAGAGTCACGCCAGTGGATATGAGCTGGGAGAGAAGTGAAACTCTCATTATCAATTAAAAATAATTTAGTAGCGGACAATGGCGCTTCCTAGGTGCTTATATTAGCGTTTCCCGAAAGTGCGCCTCCCCATTTCCCTAAAAGTAACGCGCCAAATTGTTTAGGAGGGGTAGCAATATGCGACTGGTCATTTGTTTTATAGGGTTTTATCGGATTTGATGGGAGTAAGTTCAATGCGTCCAGTAGTCAGCTCTACAGTGAGATCTGTGCCGTTCTTAATTATGTGAACTTTAAAGCCTCCAAAATACTGGCCGGGAAACTTGCCGCGTACCCTTCCTGATAGTAGCGTCCATGCAATTTTTGGATGGTAATGCGAGGACGCTGGTAGTAGCTCCCAAAAAACCGCCGAAGCAGGGTGCTTTGCGAGTGTGCTAGCGGTCCCGGTGATAAATGTCCGGGCGGAATTGGACTTGGCCCAGATGATCGACCCAAGCGGTGAGGTAGGTAATGAAGAGCTTCGGCGGGTTTTTCACCTTGATTGTGAGCGATTCATCCCCCGTGGTTGCCTGTGCAACCCGGGTTCTGTCCCATCCCTGGCTGCCCAACAGGGCGTAGGCCAGCTCTTCCGGCTGCTGGAGCCGGATGCAGCCGTGGCTGAAGGCTCGATCACGTTGCTCAAACAGACTTTGCGCCTGGGTGTCGTGCAGATAAATGGCCTGCTTATTGGGGATAACAAATTTGACGCGCCCCAGCGTGTTACCGGGGCCGGCGATCTGGCGTAGGGTCGCTTTACCCCGGGCCGCACTCTCGATACTTTTTTCGCTGATCGGGGTAGTGGTATTGGTGCCGTAGCGGATCACGCGATAGCCGCGTTTGTGCATGGCTTCGGGAAAATTCCGCGCCTTCGGGAGCAGGTCGGTGAGCAGAATGCTGCGCGGCACCGTCCAGGTGGGGTTGAATACCACCGATACCACCCGGGTGTTCAGGTCCGGGGTACGTTTGCTGCTTTTGCCCACCACGGTTTTCATGGTGAGTACTACCTGCTGGTCATCGATGAGCTGCAGCTGATAGTCCGGCACATTGACAAAGATATAACGGTTGCCCGGTTTGGCGGGTAGCTTGTCCCAGCGTTCCGCATTGATTTCGAGAATTTCCGCCAGTTCTTGCGGTGGTCGTGACAGTGCTTCCAGCGTGATGCGGTTGGCAGTGCCGGTTACTTCGATCCCGTGGCGGCGCTGATAAGACTCCACCGCGCGTTGCAGGCCCGCATCAAAACGATCGTCGGCCGACTTGGCGGATGCGAGCGGCCCCAGTGGGCCTTGATAGTCCCCATATAGTTTCAAGATGGCGCGCAGTTGCGCCACTCTTGGCCCCTGGTCACCGGCGCGCAGGGGTGTGCCGGCATCGATAGGCTGCCAGTGCTGCGCCAGGGTCCGGTAGCGCACCGCTTCTTCGCGCAGCGCATTGCCGGCGGAGGCGAAATTGATGGCTCTGTTTGCCGCGGCCACTGTTGGCGGTGTGTTTTGTTGCTCGGCTTGTGCCCCCGGTAATTCGATATCGGGCGCGATCGTGTTTGCGCTAGCCGTTTCTTGTTGCGCAAGCGCACTGAGGGGGAGCAGGGCACAAAAACCCACGACCGCCAGCGCGTGCCACTCACACATGCTGAGATTGGGCGGCTTGGTATTTTTCAGGCGTTTGTTAATGCACATCGAACTCCCCCCACTGTCACTCTGCGGTGTTCTTGTCGAGCTGGTAAATGTCCGGGCGAAAGTTCAGTAAGCCTTCCTCATCCACCCACGCCGTCCAGTAGACAATATGTACCGGGATTGGCTGGTCCAGTTCTACGGAGCGAGTGCGGCTACCGGTGGTGAATCTTGCCAGCCGCTCCTGATCCCACTTGCCCGGTCTGCCTTGATCCGCGAGCACAATCTGAGCCAGTTCCCGCGGTTTTTGCAGGCGCACACAACCGTGGCTAAAGGCGCGCTGGTTGCGCCCGAAGAGTTCTTTCTTCTGCGTGTCATGCAGGAAAATGGCTTGCTGATTAGGGATGATGAATTTGAAACGTCCGAGGGCGTTCCCCTCGCCACCCCGCTGTCTCAGGGCTACACCACCCAGGCGCAGAGCGCGTAGGTTGGCACCGCTGAAGGGGACGGCTTTGCCGCGATTGTTGACTAGCCGGTAGCCTCGGGACGTTAAAGTGCCGGTACCTTTGGGTAACAGTTCCTTGAGGGCGATACTGCGCGGCACCGTCCAGGTGGGGTTGAATACCACTCGGGTCATGCGGGTGCTCAACCGCGGTGTCTGGTGCTTGGTCTTGCCCACCACGACGCGCATCTGGTACTGCTCTTGCTCGTTTTCCATCAGGCGCAGGGTGTAGTCGGGAATATTCACCAGCAGATAGCGCGGCCCCAAATCTTTGGGGGTTTGCTGCCAGCGCGCCAGATTGGCTTCGAGGGTCTCGAGGCGTTTTTTGGGGGAAGTATTCAGGGCGTCACGGGTGCGTTTGTCGACGACGCCATCGGCGCGCAGCCCGTGCCGGCGTTGGAAGCGTTCAACGCCCTCGCGCAGTTGTTGATCGTAAAGATCAGCAGAGGGCTTTGTTTTGTCGATTGCTCCCGCGGTGTTTTGCATGGTCGCCGTTGCCATGTCGGACGACAACGTCAAATCGCCGTATTGCATCAGCAGGCTGCGCAGTGCCTTGACCCGCTCGTCACGCACTCCGGGCGCCAGTGGTTGCCCCGCAGGCAGCGGTTGCCAGCTACCGGTGTTGCTGAGAGATTGGTAGCGTGCCAATTCTTCGCGCATCAACGCGTACTGGCGGCCGTAAGGCGTGTAGGGACTGTAAGAGGTGTTTTGGTTAGAGTTTGCGGAATCTTCCGCGCGTGAATCTTTCCGGGCACTTTGTTGGGCCGTCGGGGCTGGCTGTTCCGTCTGATCTTTTTGGTTTGGTGTTGCTTGTGCAGGCTGTTCCAGCGCAATCGTGTCGACTGACAGCGACAATAGCATTGCCGCACTTAAGGTGACCGGATATCCCAACTTGTTGCCCATCGCTGACCCCTGTCTGTGCCGGGGCAGCTGGCTCGGCCCCTATTGCCAATCAAAGACAGCGCGCAAAATGCGAGCGCTGCGCCTTAATTGGTAATTTGTGACCGGAATGGCGGCAAATACGATTGGGGTATGCGGATTGAGGTTGTCCGGTGGTTTAGGAATATAGGGAGCCTGAATCGGCCGGGTGGATCCTTCACCCGGCGCTTTCATGGGCAGTGAGAGAAGTTTCAGAACTGGTTTGCGGTGAGACCGTCCTTGCCGTAGATGTCCGGGCGGAAGTGCATACGCCCGTCGCCATCGACCCAAGCGGTCCAGTAGGTCAGGTACACCTTCACGTTCTTGCTCATGCGTACCTCGGTGGTGTCGTCACCGGTGGTCAGCTGCTCAATGCGGTAGCGACTCCAGTCACCGGGCTCGTCCTGCAGCAGTACCTCGGCCAGCTGGCGGGGTTTCTCCAGGCGAACACAGCCGTGGCTATAGTCACGATCGGTCAGGCTGAACAGGCTTTTGGCGCGGGTGTCGTGCAGATAGATGTCGTCGGAGTTCGGGATCTCGAACTTGATCCGCCCCAGAATATTCTGCTCGCCGCCCTTCTGGCGCATCAGGAAGCCACCGGCGGCTGCGCGTTTGAGGTTCTGCGAGTTGAGCGGCAGGTATTCGCCGCTACCATTCACCACGCGGTACCCAAGGTTTTCCATGCCGTGCGGGTTGGCGCGCGCCTTGGGCAGAATCTCGCTCACCAGAATGCTGCGCGGTACCGTCCAAGTGGGGTTGAACACAACGCGGGCCACGCGGGTGTTGATTTCCGGGGTCTGGTGGACCTTCTTGCCCACCACCACATTCATTGACAGCTTGACGCGGTCCTGCTCCACATAGTTCAGGCGGTACCCCGGGACATTGACCTGAATAAAGCGGTCGCCCAGGTTGGCTGGCAGTTTCTCGCGGCGACGAATATTGGTTTCGATAATGCGCGCACGGGCGGAAGGCGAGATGTTCATACGCTGGCGGGTCTGCTTGCCAACAATGCCATCGGGTTTCAGGCCGTGACGTACCTGGAAGCGTACCACCGCATTGTGCAGGCGCTGGTCAAACTTCTTGCTGTTGATATCGTCACCGAAGCCGTAATAGTCCCCGTACACCGTCAGCATATTGCGCAGGTGAATCACATTCGCGTGCTTGGCGCCGAGGGTCATCGCCGGACCGGCGGGCAAGGGGCGCCAGCGACCGGAGGCTGCCATATTGCGGTAGCGGGCGAGCTGCTCGCGCAAAGCCTGCGCATCGTTGCCAAACGGGGTGTTTTCCTCGACATACAAGCCTTCGCCATGGGACGGGGTCAGGCCTGAGCCTTCGTCCGCCAGGCTGCGGAAGCGGGGCATTACGCGTGGGTATGCGCGGTTCGAGGTATACGGGCGTGGATAGCTGCGGGTGGAGTAGCGAGCGCTGTGGCTGGGGGCATAACGAGAGCCGCTGCTGTACACCGTACGTCCCTGGGACGAGCGCTGGGTATAATAGCGCGAGCGATTTACCGTCTTGCTGCCGCGGTTGTAACCGCGGAAGTATTGGCGCCCGGAATGGCTGCCGTAGCTGTTGTTGGCGAGCTGCAGCCCGTCGAGCAGGGTGTCTGTGTCACTGCGCTGGCTTACCATCTGGAAGCCGCCCTCGGTGGCGTTGACCGGGGTGATGTGCTTGTCGCGCATGCGCAACCGCGGATGGTGCTTTGGCGCCTTGGGACGCAACTTGTCCAGCTGGGTGTCCTGCGCATAAGAGATAAATGCGTCGGTCAGTAAGACGTCGAGTACCGCGGCCATTTGCAATCGTTGCGGGGTGTCGCGCAGTGTGCGGTCGAAGTAACCCAGGTGATAGCGGTAATCCACCATACTGCTGGGGTTGCCAGAGCTTGATGCCGTCAGCTGCTTGAGCAGGTCGTTCGCCGTATCGCTGAGACTGTAGTTATCAAACCACAGCAGGCGGTAATCCGTGCGACGGTAGATGCGGCGCACGGCAATCGGATTAAAAATGGGATCCTGAGCGGGCCACGCATCCGGATTGTTCTCCAGCCAGTTCACCAGGTGCGGGCGCACGGCATTCTCCGGCAGTACCGGGACCGTTTTCTGATTGGCAGTGAAAGCGTAATAGAGGGCAAACACGCACAAACTGCCGAGGAAAATAAGCGGCAGGATCGATTTGCGTTTGCGACGCTCTGGAATGAAATATGACATGGTACCTCAGCGATACTGCAGGGCGCCGGTTTACAGTGCGGAAGCCGGGGCCCGATCGTTCATACCTTCCCAACCTTCGGCGCGCCTCTCCTCGAAAAACCGGTGAAAGCGTTCACCGTCAGCGCACCTTAGTCGAGCATCCCGCGCGACCTTCCTTTTATTAAAGCGAATCGAGAGAACGACTTGCGCGTATCTCAACGTCCGCCTGCCTGTGCACTTAAGTATGGCAACAAATGCGAAATTTGCTTGGCGTTAGATTCATTTAATCTTGTGTCGCTGGCGCGATGCGGATTGTGGCCTTAGCAGGCAGGTAGATTCAGGCGAAAATGGCGCGTGGCACCACTGCGCTGACCATTTTCGTAGCCCTGTTCCCAAAACTGGATGCCGCCGTCCCGATCCACCGCGACCAGCGAGCTGACGCGAGTACCGTAGCCCGTCGACAGCGGTGTCCCGGGTGGTGCATCGCCATCGAGAATACGCACGAAAATTGACGACAGCGCACTTTCCAGGGCTTCGCCCACACCGGTATCGGGTAGCTCATCAACTGGTGCCCGGCGCGTGTCGGCCAGCAGATTCAGCGCCGGGGTCACAAAGCTGTTTTCATCCAGTGTGTTGGGCAGTTCCGCGGTGAGCTTGGACAGCGCAGTGCAACCATGAATGACCTTGGGCCAGGGGGAATCTGGTGCGCCATTGGAAATTCCATGCACTCCTGCGGTAATCGCAAAGGGCTGGTGGCGATTGCCGGCGCATACCAGTGCCGGGTTATGGTCGTCGCTGAGCCGGCGGGCATCGAACAGCAGAGAGTTGAAGCCCCGGTAGCGCGATCCCTCAATGCCCTGAGCGAAGGCGCTGGGTGTCTGTTCACCAGTCAAAAAATTGACCGGAATCTCTCCGCGAGACAGTGCGTCGGACGGCTCCGGCACATGAGGTTCGCGCATATTGGTGACTGCGGCGACCCTTCCGTTCGGTGCGACCCCGAGCCAGGTCCCACCGGCCTCAAGATCGCGACCGGCGGTGATCGGTTGGTCATGCCAAGGCCCCGCGGCTTCCGTGGCACGGGCATAGAATTCATCCCGGTTGGCCAGCACAAGGAACGGAAACTGGGGGTGTTGGCGGTAGGCGATCAGTAGTAGGCACATGGAAATTCTTCTCCGGGATAATCCCGGGCTTTTACTGGCAACGGGTTTCCAACCATAATAACGCCCACTTTCCATAACCGCGGTTTCAGCATGCTGACGTACCCCGAGATAGATCCCGTTGCGGTGGCCATTGGGCCACTCAAGATTCACTGGTATGGCCTGATGTACCTTGCCGGCTTCGCTGCGGCCTGGTGGCTGGCCATGCGCCGGGCGCAGAAACCCTGGTCGCCGGTGATCAAGTCTGAGGTTGAGGATCTGATCCTGTTCTGCGCCATCGGTGTAGTGGTCGGTGGCCGCCTCGGATACATGTTCTTTTACAACTTCAGCGAGTTGCTGGCCCATCCGCTCAGCCTGTTCAAGGTGTGGGAAGGGGGGATGAGCTTCCACGGCGGGCTGATCGGTGTGATGCTGGCGGCCACTATTTATGCGCGCAAGATCGGTACCACCTTCCCGGCGCTGATCGACTTTGTCGCCCCATTGGTTCCGATAGGCCTCGGTCTGGGGCGTCTTGGCAACTTTATCGGCCAGGAGTTGTGGGGGCGTGAGACCGATGGGCCCTGGGGCATGGTGTTCCCCCACGATCCGGAATTGCTGGTGCGGCATCCTTCTCAGCTTTACCAGGCCTTCCTCGAGGGCTTGGTGCTGTTTGTGGTGTTGTGGATCTATTCCAGCAAGCCGCGTCCGCGCCTGGCGGTCGGCGGCCTGTTTATTCTGCTGTATGGCGTTTTCCGCTTCCTAGTCGAGTTTGTGCGCCAGCCGGATGTCGGCATCGAGGTGATGTTCGGTTGGATGACGCGCGGCCAGCTGTTGTGCCTGCCGATGATCGTGGCCGGTATCCTCATTCTGGTGTGGAGCTACCGCACCCAGCCGCTGCCGGAAGGGCGCGGTCAGGACGAGGATGGCGGTAATAAGCCCACGGGCGACAGCGCAAAGAGTAAAGGCAGCGCGAAACTGAAAAGAAGCTCTGCCAAGTAAGTGATTTCAAGAATACGCAATTAGATGAAACAATATCTCGAATTGATGCGCCATGTGCGCGACAACGGCACGCTGAAGAGCGACCGTACCGGTACCGGCACCCGCAGTGTTTTCGGCTATCAGATGCGCTTTGATCTGGCGGAAGGTTTTCCGCTGGTCACCACCAAGAAGTGCCACCTGCGCTCCATCATTCACGAGCTGCTGTGGTTCCTGAAAGGCGATACCAATATCGGTTACCTGAAGGACAATGGGGTGCGTATTTGGGACGAATGGGCCACCGAAGAGGGTGATCTGGGACCGGTATACGGCTACCAGTGGCGCTCCTGGCCGACCGCGGACGGGCGGCATATCGACCAGATCAAGGATCTGGTGCAGCAACTAAAGACCCGTCCGGACTCCCGTCGCCTGATCGTCAGCGCCTGGAACCCCTCCGATTTACCGGATGAGGGCGTGTCACCCAGCGCCAATGCGGCGGCCGGAAAAATGGCGCTGGCACCCTGTCACGCCCTGTTCCAGTTCTATGTGGCGGACGGCAAGTTGTCCTGCCAGCTGTACCAGCGCAGTGCCGATATTTTCCTCGGGGTACCGTTCAATATTGCCTCCTATAGCCTGCTTACGCTGATGCTGGCACAGGTTTGTGGCCTGCAGCCCGGTGACTTTGTTCACACTTTTGGCGATGCGCACCTGTATTCCAACCATATGCAGCAGGTGGAGGAGCAGCTTTCCCGTCAGCCCCTGCCCAAGCCGCAAATGGTGCTGAATCCCGCGGTGAAGGACCTGTTCGAGTTCCGTTTTGAGGACTTTGAGCTGAAGGGCTACGAGGCCTATCCGCATATTCCCGCGCCGGTGGCGGTGTGATGGGGGCGTCCAAGACGCCCATTGCCATGATCGTGGCAATGGCGCGCAATGGCGCTATCGGCCGCGAGAATACCCTGCCGTGGCGTATCTCCGGGGACCTGCAGTTTTTCAAGCGCACCACCCTGGGCAAGCCAGTGGTGATGGGGCGCAAGACCTTTGAATCCATCGGGCGTCCGCTGCCCGGTCGGCAGAATATCGTGATCACCCGCAATAGTGCGTGGCGCGCTGACGGTGTGGAGGTGGTTTCTTCGCTGGAAGCTGCGATCACCCTCGCGGATGCCGCCGCGCAGCAGGCGGGGGTGACTGAACTGATGGTCATCGGTGGGGCTGAGATTTACCGCCAGGCCCTGCCGCTTGCCCAACGCCTGTATGTGACGGAAGTGGATGCTGACGTCGACGGGGACGCATTTTTCCCGGATATCGACAAAACCTGGAAAGAGGCCTCGCGGGACTGTTACCCGGCCTCGGAACGGGATGAATACAACTACTGCTTAGTCCAGTACGACAGGTTTATTTAAATACGATTTGACCAAAAAACATACTTTCGGGTAGATTTGGTCAAATGTTGCACAGTGTGAGTGGCTGCAAATGTGTGCATCAGACCCGCGGGTGTTACCCGGGTGTTACCGTGCTACACAGGCGGCTCGACGTAGTCAATCGGCATTTGAATAATCAAATCGGCTGTTTACAATGTGCGGCTCTTAGCTGTCTTCAAACCAATAAACTACCGCGTTGTGGCAGCTAATCCATCGCGACCATGTTGTGAAATATTGAACCCACTGGGGGGTCTAATGAAAACCAAGCGATTCATGGCTGTGGCGCTGACCACTGCGCTGTCTGCCGGCGCACTGTACGGTAGCGTAGCCACTGCGGATACAATCGACACCGTTCTTAAGGTTGGCCAGCAGAAAACTGCCGCCGCAACTGCATCTCAAAAGCGCATCGACAAGATCGCTCAGGAAACCTCTGACCTGCTTCAGCAGTTCAAAGTTGTGAACAAAGAGATTGACGGTCTGCGTGTATACAACCGTCAGCTCGAAAAGCAGCTGGCTAACCAGCTGACCGTGATCAAGGACCTCGACGAGTCCATCGATCAGGTAACCGTTATTGAGCGTCAGATCCAGCCGCTGATCCTGCGTATGCTGGACGGTCTGGAGCAGTTCATCGAACTGGACGCACCGTTCAAGCTGGCTGATCGTAAAGCCAACCTGGCAGCGGTTAAGAATAATATGGACCGTTCCGATATCACTGTAGCGGAGAAATTCCGTCAGGTACTGGAACTGTACAACTTCGAATCCGAATACGCGCGTAAGATCGACAGCTACGGCGATACCCTGAACGTGAACGGTCAGGACCGCGAAGTAAACGTACTGCAGATCGGTCGTATTGCTCTGGTAGCTCAGACTACGGACTCCAAAATCTCCCTGGCCTACGACAAAGAGCAGAAAGCTTGGGTTGAGATTGATTCCGGCGACTACCGCCGCGCGATCATGCAGGGTCTGAAAATCGCCAAGAAACAGGCCACTCAAGAAATCATGACTATGCCGATTCCGGCTCCGGAGGCTGCACAATGAAAACCTCTATCGCCAAACGCGTACTAGCGGTTGCAGCCGCTGGCCTGTTCAGCGTTTCTGCTGTTGCACAGGACAAAGCTTCTAACCTGGACCAGCTGCTGAAGATGGTACAGAGCTCCAAGGTTGCGGAATCTGCCGAGCACAAGAAGCGCGAAGCCGACTTCCGTCGCCAGAAAGCCAACCAGGGCTCTCTGCTGCGTCAGGCTGAGAACACTCGTACTTCTGAAGAAGCCCGCTCTGCGGCGCTGGAAAAGAAGTATGAAGAGCAGGAGCTGCTGGTTCAGCAGAAGCGTCAGCAGCTGGACGAACGTCTGGGCTCCCTGAAAGAGCTGTTCGGCCACCTGACCTCCACCGCGGGCGACCTGCGTGCAAACATGCAAACCTCCCTGGTTTCTGCACAGTATCCGGGCCGTGCCGAGTTCCTCGATCAGTTGATCGACAAAATGAACTCCGCGACCAAGCTGCCTACCATCCAGGAAATCGAGCGTCTGTGGTATGAAATGCAGCGCGAGACCGTGGAAGCGGGCAAGGTTGTTAAGTTCAACACCACCGTGATCCTGCCGGCAGGTGAACAGGTTGATCAGGAAGTTGTACGTGTTGGTAACTTCAACATTGTTTCCAACGGCAAGTACCTGGAAATGAACGACAACCAGAAGCTGGCCGAACTGATTCGCCAGCCAGACGGCAAGTTCCAGAGCATGGCTTCTGATCTGCAGAGCGCCACCAGTGGTTTCTCTCCGTTCGGTGTTGATCCCACCGGCCCTACCGGCGGTTCCCTGCTGAAAGCACTGATTGCAAGCCCGAGCATGGTTGAGCGCTGGCACCAGGGTGGCCCGGTTGGCTACATCATTACCTCTGTTGGTGTGTTTGCAGTGCTGCTGGCTATCTGGCGTCTGATCGTACTGTCTGGCGTAAATGCTAAGGTTAATGCCCAGCTGCGTTCCTCTACTCCGAACACCAACAACCCGCTGGGTCGTGTTCTGTCCGTAGCGGAAGAGAACAAAGGTATCGACGGTGAAACTCTGGAACTGAAGATGGAAGAAGCGGTGCTGAAAGAGCGTCCGGCCATCGAATCCGGCCTGAACCTGCTGAAAATCATTGCCATGGTAGCCCCGCTGCTGGGTCTGCTGGGTACCGTTGTTGGTATGATCATTACCTTCCAGGCGATCACCATCTTCGGTGCGGGCGATCCAAAAGCAATGGCTGGCGGTATTTCTGGTGCTCTGATAACCACCGTTCTGGGTCTGTGTGTTGCGATCCCAACTGTATTGCTGCACACCATCGTGAACGGCCGCGCCAAGCGTATCCTGCACATCCTGGACGAGCGCAGTGCCGGTATCGTTGCAGAAAACGCTGAGCGTAAATAAGAGGAGGCGGCAACATGCACGCATTGAATGACGCATGGGCCGCCGTCAACGCCTTTATGGCGTCGGGCGGGCCAGTACTACTCCTGATCGCCGGCCTGACCTTCTTCATGTGGACGCTGATTTTCGAGCGGTTCTTCTACTTCAAAGGTAGCCTGAAGAGTGATGTACAGGGTGCTGTGGATACCTGGGAAGCGCGCCCCGAGCGTAAATCCTGGAATGCCCACCAGATCCGTTATTCGCTGATTTCTCAGGTTTCCGAGAAGATTCAGAGCAATATGGACATGATTCAGACCTGTGTTGCCCTGGCGCCGTTGTTCGGCCTGCTGGGTACCGTTTGGGGCATGATCAATGTGTTCGAAGTTCTCGCGATTACCGGCGGTGGTGATGCGAAGCAAATGGCCAGTGGCGTATCCATGGCGACCATCCCGACGATGGCCGGCATGGTAACCGCACTATCTGGGGTGTTTGCTAATACCTATATCACTCGTACCGCTGAGCGTGAAACCCAGCTGCTGGAAGACCATCTGACGATGGATCACTAAGGCACCACGATAGCGTCGCCGGGGTGGTGAAAACTGCTCTGGCAGCCAAGAAGGTTTAGCCAACAAGTGAGCTTTCATCTGTACTTAGTGCGATGGAAGCTCCGGGCCAAATCTCGCTATTAGCATTTTGCTAGAGAGAGTTGCAATGAGCAGAAAAAAGAATACGGCTGAAGAGGAAGGGCAAGCGATTGACCTCACGCCCATGCTGGACGTGGTGTTTATCATGCTGATCTTCTTCATCGTCACCGCGACCTTTATTAAGGAGCCGGGTGTCGATGTAATTAAGCCGGAAGCGACAACCGCTGATCTCAGAGCCGCCTCTATTCTGGTAGCGATTAACGACAACAATGAAATCTGGATTGCCAAAGAGAAGGTAGATGACCGCCTGGTGAAAAACACCCTTGAGCGGCTCTACGCGGAAAACCCCAAGGGGTGGTTGGTGATTCAGCCCGATAAAAAGGCGAGTATCGAGAAGGTTGCCCTGATCGCGGATGCGGCCAGAAAAATCGGAATCGATAAAGTGTCGGTCGCTACAGAGAAGAGTTAACAGCTATGAACCCGGTAAGACTATTAGGGGCAGGTGCATTGGCAGTCGCCACCACTTTTGCCCTGATCTTCACCATGCATGCGCTGATCGAAGCAAACATGAAGGCTCCCGATGATGAAGAGCCAATCAAGGTTGCCGACGTCGTCATGCCGGATACCCAGATCGAAACCCAATACGACACCAGCAAGCCGGATAAGCCCGACGAGCCGGAGCAGCCGCCGCCCGATATGCCGGAGCCGGAGTTTGACCAGCCGGACGTAGACAATGCCCTGAACATGTCTGCACCAGCGGCAAACGCCAACCTGAAGGTGGGTGGCATCGGTGGCTTCGCTTCTGAAGGTGACTACCTGCCGATCGTAAAGGTGCAGCCTCAGTACCCGCGTCGCGCGCTTCAGCGTGGCATTGAGGGCTGGGTGGTTGTCGAGTACACGGTAACCAAGAACGGTTCAGTACGTGATCCACGTGTTGTGGAAGCTTTCACCCTGGACGGTAAACCCACCACTATTTTCAATAGTGCTGCGGTTAAGTCTGCGCTGAAGTACAAGTACAAGCCGCGGGTTGTTGATGGCGAGCCGATTGAAGTACCTGGTGTAAAAACCAAAATCAGCTTCAACCTGGCCAAGAACTAATAGGGGACGCATATGAATATGACGACCGTGACAAAGAGCCTTTCCCGGCTTGTCCTGCGCACGTCCGTAGCGCTGCCCCTGGTCCTGGCGCCGGCGGTTAGCGTAACCGTGCTCGAGGCTGTGGGTGTGTCTGCGTCTTTCGCCCAGGCGGAAGCGCAGAGCGAGAAGAAAACTCGCAAGACCCCGGCGATGCGCGAGAGCGCGTTCAAGTACCTGGGCAAGGCTCAGGAAGCGGCGGACGCGCAGAACTGGACGGCAGCTCTGGCCGCCCTGCGTGAGATGGAAGCGGGTAAGTCCAAGCTGAACGGTTACGAAACCGCGCAGATGTACTACTTCTACGGCTTTGTTTACTACAGCATGGAGAAGTACCCGCAGGCGATTTCCTACTACAAAAAAGTGCTGGAGCAGGGTGAAGAAAACCTGCCGGTAGCGCTGGAAGTAGGTACCTTGCTGACCATTGCCCAGCTGTACTTCGTAACCGAGGACTACAAGCAGGCAATCAGCTATCTGAACCGCTGGTTCAACGTAGCGGATAACGTCAACGCGGACTCCTACGCACTGCGCTCCCAGGCTTACTACCAGCTGGGTGACAATGCCAAGGCGCTGTCTGATATCAATCAGGCGGTGTCCATGTACAAAAAAGAAGGCAAGGTGCCCAAGGAAAACTGGTACGGCCTGCAGCGTTTCTTGTACTACGACAAGAACGACTACAAGCAGGTGACCAATATCCTGGAAGAGCTGGTCAAGCACTACCCGAAAGGGGAGTACTACAAGCAGCTGGCGGGCATGTATGGTGAGCTGAAGCGTGAAGACGATATGCTTCACATGATGGAGGCTGCCTACCTTGCTGGTGCCCTGCAGAAAGAGAAAGAGCTGTTGAACATGGCTTACCTCTTCATGGGTGCCGAGATGCCGTACAAGGGCGCCAAGGTAATCGACAAAGGTATGCGCGAGAAGAAAATCAAGCGTACCTCCAAGAACCTTGAAACCCTGGCTCAGGCCTACCAGATGGCTCAGGAGCTGCAAAAGTCTATTCCGGAGCTGGAAGCGGCGGCGAGCTTGTCTGACAAGGGTGATATCTACTCGCGCTTAGCGGGTATTTACCTGGATCTGGACAAGAATCAGCAAGCACTGGACATGGGTGCTAAAGCGCTGAAGAAGGGCAATATCAAGCGCCCGGACCAGCTCTATGTTGTGCTGGGTATGGCTAACGCCAACTTGAAGAAGTACGACGCTTCCCTGACCAACTTCAAGAAAGCTTTGAAAGACAAGCGTTCCGAGAAGTTTGCCAAGCAATGGATTACTTTCGTAGAGAAAGAGCAGGAGCGGGAAAAACAGCTGGCTATGTAATACTTGTTACATGCCGGAGGTTTTCTCCGACCGAAAAGGCCGCACTTTGTGCGGCCTTTTTTTATGCGTCTAACTAACAAGAGGCGCTGGCTAAAAGACTTGGATTAAGAGACCCGGACTAAGAGGCGCCGGCGTATTTTGTGACAATAAATGCGAATTATTTGCAATATCGTCAGATTCAACTAAACCTATAAATAGCTGATCAGCTTTTTCCATCGCCGCGCCTGTCGTGATTTGGCGCTGCACTTTAAACAACACCCGAAAATAAAAAGGAGAGGTGTTATGGAACTGGCTTATCCGCTTAATTCAACGTCCCTTCAATCGATACCGATTCGTTCTGCGATCAAGTCAATCGTCTTGCTGCGTAACGGCGCTATGGCCCTGGGGGTTACTGGCCTATTGCTGTTCGGCATGTCGCAGCTGATTGCTACCGACCTGCAAGAACCACCGGTAGAGGAATCGCCAACAATCGCGCCGATTCACTTGCCGGAGCTGAAGCCGACCGTTATTCGCGAAACGCGTGTGGCCAAGCCCCAGGAGTTACCACCGCCGATAACACCAACCACGGTTGAGCACACGCTAGATCCGGGCGATATGCCGATCATTTTTCAGCCGCCAACAACAACCGGCACAAAAGTCGATACTTCCATTGTGACTGCGAACCCGATGCCAATCTACAAGCCTGCGCCGCGTTATCCGCGCAGAGCGATGGCAAAAGGGGTTGAGGGCTATGTCGTAGTGGAGTTCACCATTAGCAAAAATGGCTCGGTGAAAAATCCATCTGTAGTCGGAGGCTACGATGCCTCGGGGGCGCCAACGGATGTGTTCAATCAATCCGCGCTAAGGGCCGTAGAGCGATTCAAATATCGCCCTACGGTAGTGGATGGTAAACCGGTGGAAAAACACGGTGTTCGCAACCGAATCTCGTACAAGCTTGCGAACTAACCTAACGGAGTGACAAAAGAACCTCCCGCTACGCTGGTAGCGGGAGGTTGCGCTGACTCTTGAACCGACTGTGCGGTTAACGCTTCAGTAGTTTTACCATCGCCTGCCCAACGCCGCCGGCGGATGCGGGGTTTTGCCCGGTAACCAGGCGTTCCTGCACCAATATATTTTCGCCCCAGGGCTCCACCTCTTGGAATTGCCCTGCCTTGCTGCTGATCGCATCCTGTAACACAAATGGAATCTGGTCGATAGTGCCGAATTGTTCCTCTTCACGGCGGGTAAAGCAGGTAACCGTTTTATCGCGCATGATGTTGCTGCCGTTGGCCAGGGTCACTTCCAGCAAGCCTGCGGGTCCGTGGCAAACGGCTCCTACTACCGCACCACCGTCATAACGGGCTGCGGTAATTGCGGCTGCCGCCTTGTCGTGAGCGAGGTCGTTAAGCAAGCCAAAACCACCCGGATAGAAGATACCCTGGTAGTCGTCTGCGTTGACGTCCGCCAGCCGCTTGGTATTGGCCATTGCTGACAACAGGCCGCCATCGGCCAGCATGGTTTTGTTCACCGGGTCATCGATGTCAGTGCCATAGACAGGCGCATCCCCACCATGGATAGACGCGAGATCGTAGGAGAAGCCCGCGTCGTTAAACTCGCGCAGCGCATGGGTGAGTTCTGGCGCGTAGGTGCCGTTATCTTCCGTATCACCTAATTTCGCACTGTTGGTCACAATCACCAGGATTTTCGTCATCGTTTTCACTCCTCTGTTGGAATGGGCACATACTAGGCTTTTCACTGATGTGGGATAATCCTGCAAATTTGAAAATCTTTATTGCTGAGGTGCAACAATGGCGCAGTTGGATGGCCTGCCGGAGTTTCTTGCGGTGGCAGAGACTCAGGGGTTCTCTTCGGCCGCACGCCAGCTGGGCGTCTCTACTTCGCACGTGTCGCGCAGGATCAAGGGGCTAGAGGCGCGACTCGGTGTGTCACTGGTAGCGCGCAGTACCCGAATTGTCCGCCTGACCGAAGCCGGCCAGCAGTATTACCAAGAGTGCCGCGATCTGATGAACGGTCTCGAGGCCGTGGAAGAGCAGATTGGGCGTGAGCGTGGCGCTCTCGAGGGGCGTTTGCGTGTGTCTGCGGCCGGTGAGTTTGCCGAACGTTACGTGGCACCAGCGCTTATGCGATTTGCGTTAGTGCACCCCGCGTTGCAGGTGGAGATCGACTTCAATAGCCGGCTGGTGAACTTCGTTGAAGAGGGGTTTGATCTGGCTGTGCGTTACGGCGATATGCAGGACTCACAACTCATCGCCCGCCCTCTGGTTGCGCGCGCTTTAGTGTGCATGGCCAGTCCGGAATATTTGGCGACCCACGGCACACCGCAACGACCGCAGGACCTGGCTTACCATCACTGCATCATTGCCAACAGTGATCGCTGGCGTTTTCGTGAGGACACTGGAGACACCGAGGTGCGTGTTTCGGGGCGCTGGCGCTCCAATAGTGGGCGCAGCGTGGTGGCCGCCTGCCAGGCCGGGCTGGGTATCGCCTATTTGCCCGGTTCGAGTTTTGGCGACGCCGCGCATGATGGCACCCTGAAGCCGCTGCTGGAGGGTTACTGGGCGCAGGGTCCCAATACCTGGCTGGTATACCGCGATCATCGACACCTGTCTGTGCGGGTGCGTGCCGCGATCGATTTTTTGTTGGAAACGTTTGCGGACTGGCGAGAGGAAGAGAGCGTGAAACCAGCCGGTTGAGGTGAAGAATAAAAAGGGGCGCAGTGCGCCCCTTTTTATTTACGTTGTCATTCAGTTTCCGTTTGCTGCGCTCAGTCGATTTCGCGTACCGCACCCTTGTCGGCACTGGTGGCCAGCAGCGCATAGGCTTTCAGTGCACGGCTAACCTTACGCGGACGTTGCTGCACGGGTTTCCAGCCCTGTGCGCCTTTGGCGCTCATGGCCTCGCGACGGCGGTGCAATTCCGCTTCCGGAATATCTACTTCAATCAAGCGCTTTGGAATATCGATGCGTACCAGGTCGCCATCCTGGACCAGCCCGATATTGCCGCCACCCGCCGCTTCCGGGGAAACATGGCCGATCGATAGGCCGGAAGTGCCGCCGGAAAAGCGGCCATCGGTAATCAGGGCGCAGGATTTACCGAGCCCCTTGGATTTCAGGTAGCTGGTGGGATACAACATCTCCTGCATGCCCGGGCCTCCTTTTGGGCCCTCATAGCGCACGATTACCGCTTCGCCTTCTTTGACCTTGCCTTCCAGAATATGTGCGACCGCATCTTCCTGGCTTTCCACCACGTGCGCGGGACCTTCAAACTGCCACAGTTCCTCTTCCACGCCGGAAGTCTTTACTACGCAGCCATCCGGGGCGAGGTTGCCGAAAAGTACGGCGAGGCCGCCTTCGGATGAGTAGGCGTGTTCGACAGAACGGATACAGCCCTGTTCGCGGTCGCCGTCCAGGTTGTTCCAGCGGCAATCCTGACTGAACGCTTGCTGAGTCGGGATACCAGCCGGGCCTGCACGGAAGAACTTGTGTACATCCGGGTTATCGGTGCGTCGGATGTCCCACTCTTCCAGGGCGTGCCTGAAGGATTTGCTGTGTACGGTAGGCAGGCTGGCATCAATCAATCCGCCGGCTTCCAGTTCGCCGAGAATCGACATGACGCCACCGGCGCGGTGCACGTCTTCGATATGGTACTTCTGTGTGTTGGGGGCCACTTTACACAGCTGCGGGATCTTGCGGGACAGGCGATCGATGTCTGCCAAGGTAAAGTCGACCTCGCCTTCCAGCGCCGCAGCCAACAGGTGCAAAATGGTGTTGGTGGAACCGCCCATGGCGATGTCCAGGGCCATTGCATTGGTAAATGCCGAGCGATTGGCAATGGTGCGTGGCAGAGCGGATTCGTCGTCCTGCTCGTAGTAGCGTTTGGCCAGACTGACGATCTCGCGGCCGGCGCGCAGGAACAGCTGCTCGCGGTCGGCGTGGGTGGCGAGCGTGGTGCCATTACCGGGCAGGGACAGGCCGAGGGCCTCGGTCAGGCAGTTCATGGAGTTGGCGGTAAACATGCCGGAGCAGGAACCGCAGGTAGGACAGGCCGAGCGCTCATACTCGGCAACTTCCTCATCGGTGGCGGAATCGGTGGCTGCGATGACCATCGCATCCACAAGATCGAGCTTGTGGTCGGCGAGCTTGGTTTTACCGGCTTCCATCGGGCCGCCGGAGACGAATATCACCGGAATGTTCAGGCGCATCGCCGCCATCAGCATCCCCGGGGTGATTTTGTCGCAGTTTGAGATACACACCAGTGCGTCGGCACAGTGTGCGTTGACCATGTACTCCACGGAGTCGGCGATGATTTCGCGGCTGGGCAAGCTGTAGAGCATGCCATCGTGGCCCATGGCGATACCGTCATCCACCGCAATGGTATTGAATTCCTTGGCGACACCGCCGGCTTTCTCAATTTCTCGCGCGACGAGTTGCCCCATATCCTTCAAGTGTACGTGCCCGGGCACAAACTGGGTGAAGGAGTTGGCCACGGCAATAATGGGTTTGTGGAAATCTTCATCCTTCATGCCGGTGGCGCGCCACAGGGCGCGGGCGCCGGCCATATTGCGGCCAGCGGTGGAGGTGCGTGAGCGGTACTGAGGCATAGCGGTACTTTTAGGTGACGGTTAAACGTGATCGTTTGTGGATAGGTTGCGTTCGGCGCGGGCAGGGCTGGCGTGCCCGGCAGCGCCACAGATTAGCAAAATGAAAGGCGTTGTGCGCGGTTGGTAAAAACGCGCCAAACGGGCGAAAGAGCTATCCGTTTAAGCTCGATCAGCAGGCAAATTTATTGCGCACCGAGGCGCTTACATAAGACGCGTGAATTTCGCTGTATGTTGTACAGCGATTTACGACTGGTGGGCAGCTGGGAAACGTCCACTTGGGTAAACCCGCGCTCGATGAACCAGTGCTCGGTTTGCGTAGTGAGTACGTAGATTTCCGACAGATCCAGTGCGCGGGCCTGTCGCTCGAGATGCTGCATTAATTTGGCACCGCGGCCACCACCTCGAAACTCCGGGTGAATGGCCACGCAAGCGACTTCTGCGGCGATGGTGTCACCCTCGTCGTCGAGGATGGGATACAGCGCGGCGCAAGCCACCGGGGTACCGTCCACCTCCACGAGGGTGAAATGGTCGATCTCCGCTTCCAGCTTTTCTCGCGAACGCCGCACCAGTACCCCCTGTTTTTCCAGTGGGCGGATCAGTCCGAGAATACCGCCGACGTCGTGAATACGTGCCCGCCGGATCACCTCGTAACTGTCGCGGTAAATCATGGTCCCGGTACCCTCGCGGCTGAACAGCTCCTGCAGTAAGGCACCGTTGTCGGCATAACTCAGCAGGTGGACCCGCTGTGTGCCGGCGCTGCATGCAGCAATTGCGCAGGTGAGGGTTTCGCTGCTGGCTTTTCCCGCGACATCCTCGGCCTGATGAATGCTGAGCTCGTGTACCGGCGCACCCTCAATTTCCAGTTGTGGCAGGTCGCGGAACAGGATCAGCTTTTCCGCCTGTAGGGCCTTGGCGGCCTCGGCGGCGAGGTCCAGATAGTTCAGGTTAAACAGCTCACCGGTGAGAGATGTGCCGAAGGGGGAGAGCAGTACCAGGGAATTGTCCTGGAGTGCACGCCCGATGGCCTGCTCATCGATACGCCGGACCTGTCCGGTCCAGCGCATGTCGGTGCCATCAATTACTCCTACCGGACGCGCGGTGACAAAGTTTCCGGAAATGACTTTGAGCGCGGCACCTGCCATGGGCGAATCGGGCAGACCCTGGGAAAAAGCGGCCTCGATTTCGAGTCGCAGTTTGCCGACGGCGGCTTTGATAACCTCGAGGGTTTCGCGGTCGGTTATGCGTGTATTACCCAGAAAGCGACTTTCGATCCCGGCTTTTTTCAACGCACTATTTACCTGGACACGTGCGCCGTGCACTAGTACCAGTTTTACCCCGAGGCTGATCAGCAGCGTGAGGTCATGCACCAGATTGCGAAAATTCTCGTCGGCGAACCCTTCGCCGGGAATTGCGACCACCAGGGTTCGTCCGCGCAAGTCATTGATATAGGGCGCGGCGTTTCTGAACCAGTTGAGGGTGGTGGTTTCGGTGTTCACGTTTGTTGGTTGTCAGCGGTTAAGTGGGTATCGGGCACAATATACCGCATTTTCTGCATCTATATCGTTTGGCATGCTACAGGCAGAACCTTCCGATCATCCCTTTCAGTGTCTCCAGCATCGGGTCGATACGTTCCAGGCCAAGATACTCATCCGGCTGGTGGGCCTGGTCGATATCGCCGGGGCCAAGCACAATGGTCTGCATGCCGAGCTGCTGTAAAAAGGGCGCCTCGGTGGCAAACGCCACACTTTCCGAACTGTGGCCAGTGAGCTGTTCGGCGATCTTGACGAGTTCAGAATCGGCGGGCTCTTCAAATGCGTCGACACCGCCGATCAGTGAGTCCATTTGCAGCTGGATTTTTTCGTCCGTCATCGCATCTTTGAGGCGCTGGTGCAGCTCGCCGCGCAGTGCGTCCATGGACATGCCCGGCAGGGGGCGCAAGTCGAACTGCAATTCGGTGTGCCCGCAAATTCGATTCGGGTTGTCGCCGCCGTGAATACAGCCCAAGTTGAGCGTCGGGACCTCCACCGCAAACCCCGGGTTCTGGTAGCGCTGTTGCATCTCGTTGCGGAACTTGATTACTTCCCCCATCGCCGTGTGCATGGCTTCGAGTGCGCTGGCCCCATAGGCCGGGTTGGAGGAGTGACCGGCCTGGCCGGTGATGCGCAGCCGCTCCATCATCATGCCCTTGTGCATGCGAATGGGTTTGAGGCCGGTGGGCTCGCCGACAATCGCGTAGCGCGCCTTGGGTAGGCCCGCCTTTACCAGCGCGCGGGCGCCGGCCATGGAGGTTTCCTCATCCGCGGTGGCGAGAATAATCAGTGGCTGTTGTAGCGGTTTGTCGATAAAGGCCTTGGCGGCTTCGATCGCCAGCGGGAAAAACCCTTTCATATCGGTGCTGCCGAGACCGTAAAAACGGTTGTCGCGCTCGTGCAGCTGGAATGGGTCCGACTGCCAGCGGTTGTCGTCGTATGGCACGGTATCGGTATGACCGGCGAGGACCAGCCCGCCGTCTCCCTGTCCGAGGGTGGCGATCAGGTTGGCTTTATGGGGCTGGTCTTCCAGCGGCATGATTTCAACGGCGAAGCCGAGTGTTTCCAGCCAGGCCGCCAGCAGGTCGATCACGCCGCGATTGCCCATGTCGAGTTTGGGGTTGGTGGCGCTGACACTGGGACTGGCAACCAACTGCTGCAGCTGGCTGTGTAAATTCGGCAGCGAGCGGATACTCATGGTGGCCTTCCTTGTGCGTTATCTGGGGTGCGTCCTGGTGTATTTATTTGGCCCCGGTGTTTTTTCCGCTGACACGCGAGGTTCTTTCAGCGTAACAGGTTTGCCGCGCAGACGGTGACTTGTCTGAAATTGCATAAACTGCTCTTAGGTACCTTGCCTGGTGTTGTCGCACCGGGCGACAGAAATGTGGTTATGCACAGGGCAGCAGTTTCGTGGGTCAGGGTGTGGATTCAGAGAGTGTGGATAAACTTGGGCTCGTCGCTTTGGCAAAGCTTTGTGCCCGCTTAGCGCGGGTGCGCAGTTTCAGTTTCAATGCGAGCAACGGTCCGGGCTCGGCCACCAACTGGCGTGGCCATGGGCGCGGGGATGTTGCTGTGGAAAACTTTGGCGCACACACCGTGTTCACCGAGCAGGCGAAATTTACCGATGTCGATGGGCACAAGGTCGCGCTCAACAATTGTTACCGGTGGACTCGCTGCGTTGATTTTGTGCGGCTGGAGCATGTGCAGGGCGACCAGTCGATGCTGCTGTTTAATTTCGTGCCGCTTACTGCGCATGGGTTTCGTCATCAAAACGCACACCAGTGTGGTGCGGATACCTACACCGCCGATTTGATTTTGCACACAGATGAAATTGAGCTGATCTGGCAAATTCATGGGCCGCAAAAGAATGAGCGGCTGCACTACCATTACTGGTGAGCTGTCAGGTAGTGCTCCTTGTCCGTTAGTCACGCGGGCCCATATGGGGCCCACGCTACCGCTTATACGGCGATTTGGCCGCGCAGGTAGGTCACCGCATGGCCACGCATAATTACCCGGTCACCGATCAGTTCACAGTCCAGCTCCCCGCCGCGTGCTGAAATCTGTTTTGCACTCAATGTCGTTTTATCGAGCTTTTGCGCCCAAAAAGGCACCAGTCGCGTGTGTGCGGAACCGGTCACCGGGTCTTCATCGATACCAATGGCCGGTGCGAAAAAGCGGCTAACGAAGTCGCAAGCATAGCTGTCGCCAGGGGCGGTACAGATCAGGCCTTTATAAGGGAGCTGGGCAACTGCGCGCATATCCGGGGATAGCGCGGCGACCTGCTTAGCCGCAGTGAATTCCAGCAGCAACTGGTCATTGGAGCCGGCAACCTCGAAGGCGTTGGTCGGGCTTACGCCAAGTGCCTGGGTGAACGCATCGCTCAGTGAGATGGGTTGATTTATCTGGGCAGGAAAATCGAGTGCCAAACGTTCGCCATCCCGGCGCACGATCAATTCGCCGCTTTGCGTGAAGAAATGAATCGCATCATCGGTGAAGCCCAGTTCTGTCCATAGCAGGTGGGCGGTGACCAGAGTGGCGTGACCGCACAGGGGTACTTCCTCTCCTGGTGTGAACCAGCGCAGCTCAAAGCCGTTGCCGGCCGGGACGGTGAAGGCAGTTTCGGCGAGATTATTTTCTGCGGCGATCTGCTGCATCAGCTGGTCATCGAGCCAGCGGGTGAGCGGGACGTACGCGGCAGGATTGCCTTGGAAGAGCTTCGAGGTAAAGGCGTCGGCCTGATAGATGGGCAGTTGCATGGGGCGCTGCATAGAGGGATCCTTCTCACATTGCGAGCACAAAAAAGGGGGAGCCAATTGGCTCCCCCTTTTTTATCAGACGTTACCGGTAAATTCTATTACCCGTCGGCTTTTGCGAACTGCTCGCTATCAGCCGAATACGCCTTTGAAGAAGAAGAAGAACAGGATCGCCAGGCCGGCACCCGCCGGCAGGGTGATTACCCAGGAGGCGGCGATGGTGGTGATCATGCGCAGGTTCAGTGCGCCAATGCCGCGCGCCAGGCCAACCCCGAGTACCGCTCCCACAAGGGTGTGGGTGGTGGAAATGGGCAGGCCGGTACCGGAAGCAAGTACCACGGTGGCAGCTGCACCCAGTTCGGCGGCGAAGCCGCGGCTCGGGGTCAGCTCGGTGATCTTGCGGCCAATGGTCGCCATTACCTTGAAGCCGTACGTAGCGAGGCCGACCACGATACCGGCACCACCCAGCAGCAGGATCCACGGCGGCATCACCGCCTTTGCAGTTACCGCGCCTTGCTGAACCGTGTTCACGACCGCGGCCAGAGGGCCAACGGCGTTGGCCACGTCGTTGGAGCCGTGGGCAAACGCCATGGCACAGGCGGTGAAGATCATCAGGATGGCGAAGACGCGCTCAACACTGGCAAAGCGGTTGTCCTTCTCGGCTTGCGGGTCGCGCTTCACGCGCTTCAGCATGACCACACCAATACCCATTACGATGAGGCCCATAACCGCGGCGATCAGGGCATCCTGCCAGAACGCCAGGCTGATATTCGCATCTTTGAATACGTGCTTGAGCCCCTTGGTGAGGGTCACCATGGAGATCATCCAGCCCACCGCAAACATGTAGATGGGGATATAGCGCTTGGCGTTGTTGAATGGGTCTTCGGTATTGAGGATCAGACGCTGCACGCTGCGGAACAGCATGAAGGAAATGGTGCCCGCCAGTACCGGGGAAACTACCCAGCTGGCAACAATGCTGCCCACTTTGCCCCAGGCCACTGCATCCACCGAGATACCCACCGCGGAGAAGCCGACGATGGCGCCGACAATGGAGTGGGTAGTGGAAACCGGCCAGCCCAGGATACTGGCGATCAGCAGCCAGGTGCCGGCGGCCAGCAGTGCGGAGAGCATGCCGTACACCAGCAGTTCCGGGGTGTCGTTAAACAGGTCCGGGGCGATGATTCCCTTGCGAATCGTCGAGGTTACTTCGCCGCCGGCTAAATAGGCACCGGCGAATTCGAAGATCATGGCGATGATGATCGCCTGTTTGATGGTCAGCGCGCGGGAGCCTACGGAGGTGCCCATGGCGTTGGCCACGTCGTTTGCGCCCACACCCCAGGCCATGAAAAATCCGAATACACAGGCCATGATCAGAAAGATATGGCCGTATTGAGCGATAATTTCCACGTTTTCTCTCCCCGTTATCGCGCCAGCAACAGCTGCAATCGGTTGCCCACGCCGTGGGCTTCATCTGCCAGCTCGCCAACTTCCTCGATCACCCGATACAGGAAAATCACGTCCACCGGCGGCAGGTCTTTTTCAATGGCGAACAGTGCAGCGCGCACTTCTACTTCTAATTTGTCGGACTTGCGCTCGAGCTCATCCAGCTCTTCGATCATACGCTGGGCAATGTCGACTTCGCGACCGGAAAAGCCGGATTCCAGCAGCTCATCCAGTTCGTTGATGGCGGTCAGGGCCTGGGCGGATGCGGCCACAGCACTTTCGACGAAGGTGCACATCAAAGGCTTCAGTGGCGTGGGAATCTGCATTTGGCGGCCTAAAGCGAGGCCGGCGATGTCCTGAGCGGTGTTGGCCACCTTGTCCTGCACGTGCAGTAGTTCCAGCAGGTCGGTACGGGATACCGGCATAAACAGGCTGTCGGGCAAGTGCAGGCGCAGGTCTCTCTTGATGTCATCGGCGCGGCTCTCACTGGCGGAGATGCGCTCCTGGACAGTTTTGGCGGCAGCCAAGTCCTCATTGACGAGGGCTTCAAAGAAGGGCACCAAATCCGCTGACGCCTCGTGGGCGGTCGCCATATGTTCTTTGATCGGTTTGATCGGCGAGCGACCGAACAAATTGCCGATGTTGGACAAGGGCATGGTTCGTTCCTTTTTCCAGTCCTGACAGTAGGTTTAACGGCCCAGAAGGGGCCTTATCCGGCGGCATGGTACCCCAACCTGTGCGCAGGGCACAGTGACGTGATGGTTTCCGTAGTAATTCGACCAACCTGCGCACTGTTGCGGCTCGCCAATAGAGCTACAATGCGCCTTCTAACAATAAGCGTAGACGGGTGACAAGGTATGGCTGCAGGCGCTGGAGTAAGAGGTGCAGACCGGATTCTCGACTTGCCAGGGTTGCTGGAGGACCTGGTAGTTGACGGGTATGTGGCGCGTATGGATGCCAACCGACTGATCGGCACCCCGCGCACCGCCGAACAGGCACAGATGCACCCACTGACCTATATCGCCAGTTGCGAACTGGAAAACCAGAAGAAACCCGGGCGCACCCTGGATGCGCAGGTACTGACCCAGTGGCTCGCAGATACCTCCTCCCACGGTCTCTACCATATCGATCCGCTCAAGGTGAATGTGGCAGCGGTGACCGAAGTCATGAGCTTCCAGTTTGCCAAACGCCACCAGATTCTGTGTGTGGAGGCGAGCCCGGAGATGCTGCTGGTAGCCACCGCGCAGCCGTACACCTCCGGCTGGGAGGAGCAGTTGGAGCACACCAGCGGCCGCACGGTGCAGCGGGTGGTGGCCGATCCGGCGGATATCCTGCGCTATGGTACCGAGTTTTACTCCCTGGCCAATTCGATTTCCGGTGCCAGCGGCCTCAAGGGCAGCTCCGCAGCGGGTAACTTCGAGCAGCTGCTGGAACTGGGTAACCTCAAGGACCCCGAAGCGAACGACCAGCACATCGTCAATATCGTGGACTGGCTGCTGCAGCACGCCTTCGATCAGCGCGCCAGTGATATCCACATTGAGCCCCGTCGCGGCATTGGCCGCATCCGCTTTCGTATCGACGGTGTGCTGCACCCGATCCACGAGCTGCCCGATCAGGTCAACGCGGCGGTGACCAGCCGCCTCAAGATTCTCGGGCGCATGAATGTAGCGGAGAAGCGCAAGCCTCAGGATGGCCGCATCAAGACCAAGCGCCCGGATGGCAGCGAGGTAGAGTTGCGTCTGTCGACCCTGCCCACGGCATTCGGCGAAAAGTTGGTCATGCGGATCTTTGATCCGGAGGTACTGGCGCGCTCCTATCACGACCTGGGCCTCGCCGGTGACGACCTGGCGCGCTGGCAAAAAATGCTCGGCCGCCCCAACGGCATCGTGCTGGTGACCGGCCCCACCGGCTCCGGTAAGACCACGACACTGTACACCGCACTCAAGCAGCTGGCTTCCAGCGAGGTGAACGTCTCGACCATCGAAGATCCTATCGAAATGGTGGAAGACAGCTTCAACCAGACCCAGGTGCACCACAGCATCGGCCTGGATTTTGCCGCCGGTATCCGCACCCTGATGCGTCAGGACCCGGACATCATCATGGTGGGTGAGATTCGCGACCTGGAAACCGCGCAGATGGCGGTGCAGGCGGCGTTGACTGGCCACCTGGTGATTTCCACCCTGCACACCAATGACGCGCCCACCGCGGTGACCCGTCTGCTGGACCTGGGATTACCCCACTACCTGCTGAAATCCACCGTGCTAGGGGTGATGGCCCAGCGCCTGGTGCGCACCCTGTGCCCCAGCTGCAAGCGCAAGGCGGAGGTTAGTGATGAAGACTGGCAGGCGCTGGTGAAGCCCTGGAAAGCGCCCAAGCCCGAAGTGGTGTATCAGCCGGAGGGGTGCCTGGACTGTCGCAATACCGGCTACCGCGGGCGCCAGGGGATCTACGAAATCCTTCCGTTTAGTGAGGCGATTCAGGGGCTGGTTACCGCCGATAGCGACCTACAGCAGGTGCGTCGCCAGGGAATGCGCGAGGGGATGAGCAGCCTGCGACTCTCTGGGGCAAAGAAAGTCGCCGCCGGTATTACTACCGTACAGGAAGTGTTGCGGGTGGCGCCGCCACCGGATATCGCATTCTAAACGCCCGCCTCCCAATCCGGTCGGGCCCTCGCGCCCGGCCGCACACTTATACTTGAATCAGTTTTTTCGCGCAAAAGGACCCTGCCGTGTATCACTTCCCCGAATCGATCTGCCCCGCACCGCTGCAAGCCCGGCTGCAGTCGCAGTGGCAAAGCTGGTGTGAGCAGGTGGGGGAGGCCGAGGTCGCTGCGCTGGAAGCGCAGTTGCAAGCGGATGCATCGCTGCCCTTGTTGGTGGCGAGAGGGCTGCTTGGGTCTGATTTTCTTTTGCAGCAGTGCGCACGAACCCCTGGACTGCTCGGTGAATTGCTCGCGAGCGATGACCTGGGGCTGGCGCCGCCGGATCTTTCCACCCTGGAGAGCGATGAGGACCTGGAGCGCGCCCTGCGCCTGTTGCGCAACCGGGTGATTGCGGAGGCGATCTGGCGGGACTTTGCCGGGCAGTGGGATATTCCCACAGTCTGCGCCCGTTTGACCGAGCTGGCCGAGATTTGTATTCAGGCAGCGCTCGACTGGCACTGGCAGAAAATGGTCGAGCGCCACGGAGAGCCTCGCAGTCGCGACGGCCAGATTCAGCCGATGATTGTGCTGGGCATGGGTAAGCTGGGTGCGCGTGAGCTCAACCTGTCCTCAGATATCGATCTGATTTTTGCCTATCCGGAACCTGGGCAAAGTGGCGGTGACTCATCGGAGATTAAACCGCTGGAGAACCAGGCGTTTTTCCAGCGCCTCGGCCAGCGCCTGATTAAATCGCTGGATGCGGTAACTGCCGACGGTTTTGTGTTTCGTGTAGATATGCGCCTGCGGCCTTATGGCGACAGCGGCCCGCTGGTAAGTCACTTTGCTGCGCTGGAAGACTACTACCAGACCCAGGGGCGGGAGTGGGAACGCTACGCCATGATCAAGGCGCGGCCCGTGGCCTTTTCCAGCCTGGTGGGCGGGGCGCAGGCAGCGGAGGAATTAATGGAACTGCTGCGCCCATTTACCTACCGGCGCTATATCGACTTCAGTGTGATCGAAGCGCTGCGGGAAATGAAAACCCTGATCCAGCGGCAGGTACGCGCGCGCGGCCTGACCGATAACGTGAAGTTAGGGCGCGGCGGCATCCGCGAAGTGGAATTTATTGCCCAGGCTTTCCAGCTTATTCGCGGCGGCCGAGAGCCCGACCTGCGCGTGCGTAATATCCTGAAGGTCCTACCGCTGCTGGAGCAGGACGGGCATTTACCGCAGGGTGCGGCCGGTCAGTTGCGCGATGCCTACCTTTTGCTGCGTCGTGTAGAACACGCTTTGCAGGCAGAAAAAGACCAGCAGACCCAGACGATACCGGTAGAAAGTGAGCGGCGTGAGCAGCTGGCCTTTGCCCTGGGCTATGCCGGCTGGGAGTCGCTCGAGGAAGAGCTGCTGCTGGCGCAGACGGTGATCGAGCGTGAATTCGACCAGGTGATCGCGCCACCGGAAGAAAGCGATGAGATCTCCGAGAGCGATCGCTGGGAATTGCTTTGGAGTGGTTGCGAGCGCGACAGTGATCGCGACACTTGGTTGACCCAGTTGCAGGACGCAGGCTTCGAGCCGGCGGATAAAGCGCTGGAGGTCATTAGCGCATTGCACGGCGATCGCATTGTCTCGGCCTTGCCAGTGGCCGGGCGCCAGCGCCTGGATCAGACCATGCCGCTGCTGCTCGCTGCAGCCGCGGAAGTTGGCGAGCCCCTGCTGGCGCTGGAGCGCGTGCTGCCGCTGTTGCGCTCGATTCTGCGCCGCAGTGCCTATCTGGTGCTGATCAACGAAAATCCCCCGGTGCTACAGCAGCTGTTGCGCCTGTGCAGTGCCTCGCCGTGGATTGCCGATCAATTGGCGCGGCACCCGGTGTTGCTGGATGAAATGCTCGACCAGCGGCGCCTGTTGCAGCCATCGACGGCACAGGATATTGCCGATGAACTGCGCCAGCATATGCTGCGGGTAGATACGGGTGACCTTGAAGCGCAAATGGAAGCGCTGCGTCATTTCAAGCAGGGGCAGAGCCTGCGCATCGCGGCGCAGGAAGTTACCGGTGCCCTGCCGCTGATGCAGGTAAGTGACTCTCTTACCTGGCTGGCGGAAGCTATTTTGCAGCAGTCGTTGGTGCTGGCCTGGCAGCAGGTGACGGAGAAGCACGGTACGCCAAAGGGTGCCAGTGCTGACGATATGCGTTTTTCTATTGTGGCTTACGGCAAGCTCGGCGGTCTGGAGTTGGGACACGGGTCGGACCTGGATATTGTATTTGTACACGATGTCGATGGTGCTGGTTACACTGATGGCGAGCGCTCACTCGACGCGCAGAGCTTTTACACGCGCCTTGCCCAGCGCCTGATTCATATCTTGCAGACTCGTACACTGAGCGGCGCGCTGTACGAGGTAGACACACGCCTGCGCCCCTCTGGCAATTCGGGCCTGCTGGTAACCTCGCTGGCCGCATTTGAAAAGTACCAGCGTGAGAGTGCCTGGACCTGGGAGCATCAGGCGCTGGTGCGTACCCGGCCTGTGGCGGGCAGTGAGCGCCTCGGACAAGCTTTCGAAGCTCTGCGGACACAGTTGCTATGTGACGCGCGGGATGAGCAGAAATTGCGTGAAGAGGTGGTGGCTATGCGCAATAAGATGCGTGCACACCTCGATAAGAGCAATGATCGGCAATTCGATCTCAAGCACGGCTCTGGCGGTATTGTGGATATCGAATTTATGGTTCAATATGCCGCATTGGCCTGGGCGCAGCGCGCCCCATCAATCGTGCGATATACCGATAATATTCGCATCCTTGAAAGCCTCACTGAGGCGGGCCTGATGCCGGCCCATCAAGCCGCGCATTTGATCGACGCCTACAAAGCCTACCGATCTGAAGGTCATCGCCTGGCATTACAACAGCTGCCGGGGGTTGTATCCGGTGACCAATTCGAAGCGGAAAGAAAGACCGTTACAACAACTTGGCAGCAGATGCTGGGCTAAGCGAGTGAAGTCTCGCCAGGTTCCCTGTAGTTGTTCGCTGCCCGATTAAACTGTTTTTCATCAGGCTCTGTGCTGTAGGAGCCTGCCTGCAGGCGAATTGGCTCGACCCGGCTCAGACCGTTCCGCTCCCCCTCCAGGCCGCTCCTACAGAGTTGCGTAGTTAGAATTTTGTAGGAGATCCCCATGTCTTTTGCCGATAGAGACGGCGTTATCTGGTTTGACGGTGAACTGGTTCCCTGGCGCGATGCCCGGGTGCACGTGCTCACCCACACATTGCATTACGGAATGGGCGTATTTGAGGGTGTGCGCGCCTATCAAACCGCCGATGGCGGCACCAGTATTTTCCGCCTGCAGGAACACACCCGCCGTTTGTTCCGCTCCGCCAAGATCATGAACATGAGCATGCCGTACGACGCGGAACAGCTGAATGAAGCCCAGCGTCTGGTGGTGCGTGAAAATGGCCTGGAAGAAGCCTACCTGCGCCCGATGGTATTTTACGGATCGGAAGGTATGGGGCTGCGCGCCGACGCGCTGCAGACCCACGTGATCGTTGCGGCGTGGGAGTGGCCAAGCTATATGACACCGGAGGCGCGCGAACTGGGGATCAAGGTGAATACCTCCTCTTACACACGTCACCATGTGAATATTGCCATGTGTAAGGCCAAGGCCAATGGCAACTACATCAACTCCATGCTGGCGTTGCAGGAAGCCCTGCGCAACGGCTGTGAAGAGGCCCTGCTGCTGGATCCAGAAGGCTATGTAGCGGAAGGCAGTGGCGAAAACTTCTTCCTGGTCAGCGACGGTGTGATCTACACCCCGGAACTCACCTCCTGCCTGGATGGCATCACCCGTGCTTCCGTTATCCAGCTGGCCAACGAATGCGGCTACAAGGTGGTGGAAAAACGCATTACCCGCGACGAGGTATATATCGCGGATGAAGCATTCTTTACCGGCACCGCTGCGGAAGTGCTGCCGATTCGCATGTTGGATGGGCGTACCATTGGCGCGGGTCGCCGTGGTCCGATTACCAAGCGCCTGCAGCAGTTGTACTTTGACGTGGTGCAGGGCCGCAGTCAGGCCCATATGGGCTGGCTGAGCGATGTGCATGAAGGTTGCGAGGAAGTCGCCGCGTCTGCTTGATACCTTCACGCCACGTACAAAAAAGGGCGGGCATCCTTAGGATGCCCGCCCTTTTTGGTTATGGCTGTCGCCGCTTAGCGCGCCGTCTGCTGGGGGCGTCCCACGCAGTAATATTCGAAGCCTGCTTCTGCCATATCCAGCGGGTGGTAGAGGTTGCGGCCGTCGAATACCACGGGGTCCTTGAGGCTGCTGCTGACGGTGGCGAAGTCCAGGGTTTTAAATTGCTGCCATTCGGTGGCGACAATCAGTGCGTCGGCGCCGGCCAACGCGCTGTCGCGGGTGCCGCACAGCTGCAGATTGTCGCGGTTGCCGTAGATACGCTCGCATTCGTGCATCGCTTCCGGGTCAAACGCACGCACGCTGGCGCCCATCTTCCACAGGTTTTCCATCAGTACGCGAGCCGGTGCTTCGCGCATATCGTCGGTGTTGGGCTTGAACGATAGGCCCCACAGGGCGAAGGTCTTACCAGTCAGGTCCTTGCCGTAGCGCTCGACAATTTTTTCCAGCAGGTAGTGCTTCTGGCTGTGGTTGCGCTCTTCGACAGCGTTCAGGATTTTGGGCTCGATACCCAGCTGTGCCGCGGTGGTTTTCAGGGCCTGCACGTCTTTGGGGAAGCAGGAACCACCGTAACCAATGCCCGGGTAAATAAAGTGATAGCCGATACGCGGGTCGGAACCGATACCCTGGCGCACGGATTCAATATCGGCGCCCACACGGTCGGCAATCACCGCCATTTCGTTCATAAAGCTGATCTTGGTGGCGAGCATGCAATTGGCCGCGTATTTGGCCAGCTCGGCGCTGCGCACGTCCATCACGATGACCTTGTCGTGATTGCGGTTAAACGGTGCGTATAGCTGGCGCATTTTCTGTTCGGATGCTTGCTCGGAGGTGCCGATGATAATCCGGTCGGGCTTCATACAGTCGGCCACCGCGGAGCCTTCCTTGAGGAATTCCGGGTTGGAAATGACATCGAACTCCAGGTTCAGCGCATTGCGTTCCTGCAAGGTGCGAGTGACTTCCTCGCGTACCTTGTCCGCGGTGCCAACGGGCACGGTGGACTTATTGATGATGTATTTCTTGTCGTCCATGTGTTCGGCAATGGTGCGGGCGACCGTCAGCACGTAGCGCAGGTCCGCAGAACCGTCTTCATCGGGTGGGGTGCCGACGGCAATAAAGATCAGCTCGCCGTGGGCCACACCTTCGGCGGCATCGGTGGAAAAGCTCAGGTTGCCGGACTCGTTGTTGCGTTTGACCAGCGGTTCGAGGCCTGGCTCAAAGATGGGGATGTGCCCCTGGCGCAGGCGCTCGATCTTGTTTTCATCGATATCGATACAGGTAACCCGGTGACCGGCTTCCGCCAGTACCGCAGCCTGCACCAGGCCAACGTAGCCAGTACCAAAAACGGTGACATTCATCTTCTTGGAAATCCTTTGAGTAGGTCTGTGTCCCGCGGGTCCGCCAATCCGGGTTGCGGGGCCTGTTAGCAACAGTGTAGGCGGCCAAGTTTACCGTTTATGAGCGGCACTCGCCATGAACACCGCGGGCGGGTTAGATGTGTCTGACTGTGCACCCCGCAGGTGCAAATTCAACACGCTGCAGGTAAGGTAAGCGGCGAAATCCATCGCCGTTGTGGTTAAGAGCTGGCTGGTGCCTGCGCTCGGTGCGTATGTGTGTGTAATTGGAGAGAAGTATTTGATCACAGTCTGGCGGTTTGTGGATGGCAATAAGGCCCACGAAAAACAGAGCGCAGCGCTGCTGGCAGGCTTGCGTGAGCGCATGGGGGCCGCTCGGGTGCAGAGCTGTGATGTGGATTGCAGTCAGTTGCGCTTCTGGCTACCGGGCTCTCTGCAAATGGCTCTGGATGCCGCTGGCGCCATTGCCCTGGGGCAACCGGATTTTTTAATCGGCGCTGGTCACCGTTGCCACCTGCCGCTGCTCGCGGCGCGCAAGCGCTTTGGTGGACGCAGTGTGGTCCTGATGCGCCCGTCACTGCCCATCCAATGGTTCGATTTTGCCCTGATCCCCGAACACGATCGCCCGCCTGCCCTGCCAAATGTCCTGACCACCCGGGGGGCACTCACCCTGCCGCTGCCGCAAGAGCCAACGCGCGCGGGCACAGGGCTTATCCTGCTCGGGGGGCCGAGCAGGCACTTTGCCTGGGATAGCGTCACCCTTGAGCGCGATATCGGGCAGCTGGCGACAAACTCACTGCAGTGGACCCTGGCGGACAGCCGTCGCACCCCTGAATTTGCCCTGCAGCAGTTGGCACGGCCGGGCTTTACTCTGGCTTCCTGGCGCGAGTGCGATGACGGTTGGCTGGAGCAACAGTTGGCGTCCGTGGAGCAGGTGTGGGTAACCCGGGATAGTATTTCCATGGTGTTTGAGGCCCTGCAAAGCCGTGCGCAGGTGGGCGTATTGGCGCTGCCCTCACGCAATCGCGAAAATAAGGTGCGTGCGGCCGTGCAGCGGCTGATTGACGAAGGGTTGGTCAGTGAGCAGCTTGCAGATGCTAAGCGGTCGCCCGGTGTCCAACGCGAGCCGCTCAATCAATATCAGCGTCTCGCGGCCGCGCTGCTTCGTCGCTGCAATCTGGAATGTGCCTGATGTCAAAACCTTCACCTCGAAATATCTGCCACTTGTTTATGAGTAGTGAGTTCGGCGGTTTGGAAAAACATGTGATGGAGTTGGCCGGGTGGCAAGCCTCCCATATGGATTGCAGAGTTTCTATTATTGCCCACCCGCGCTACCAGTCGCAGTGCCCACAGGGTGTAGTATTTGTGCCTATGGACACCGATTTGAGTCGGCGCAACCCGCTGCTGCTCATTGCACTGGTGCGGAGCTGTCGTCGCCACGGATTCGACCTGATACATGGGCACGGGGGGAAGGCCGCGGGTGTACTTGCGAGTTTGCGTCGTTTTATTCCTGCCTCCAAGGTCATTACCCGACACAATATCGTGCACCCCAAAGATGCGGTGGCGCGTCATTTTCCTGAGCGTATTGCGGTAAGTCGCAAGGCGGTAGCGAACTCCGCGCTGGGTTGGTCGGTGATTCCCAACGGCACCCACGCACCGGAAAAAGAGCTGTCACCTCCGCAGCAGTGCGTGGATGGGCGTCGGGTCGTGCTCTCCGTTGCGCGCCTGGTGCCGGCCAAAGGAATCGATTTGTTGTTGCAAGCGTGGGCCGAGTTGCGCCCGGTGGATGCCTGTTTGTATCTGGTGGGCGACGGTCCGGAGCGGAACAAGCTGGAAACATTGGCCAAGGATTTATCGCTCGAGGGGAGCGTGTGCTTTGTCGGTTACTCGAAGCATGTCGCTGCGTGGATGCAGGCAGCGGAGTTTATGGTGGTGTCTTCTCACAAAGAAGGTGCCCCCTATACCGTAGTGGAAGCCTTGCTGAGTGGGTGCCCGGTAATTTCCACAGATGTTGGGAGCAATCGGGAAATTTTACCGGCAGAATTTATCGCTGAAGACATTTCGGTTTCGGCAATTGCCGAATTGTTGCAGACAGCTTTGCAAGATAATGCCGCACTGAAAGGTGCGTTTGTGCCGGTATTTGACTACGCGACACAGCATCTCACCGTTGATGCCATGGCGCAGGCGACAGTCGAGGTATATTGCCGCGCGTTGCCAGCCAATTAATCGCGATATTTTTCCAGCGCCGGAATGAGTTGCACAAGTTTGTCCACAATGTTTCGGCGTGAAGATTCTATCTGTGAGGCAAATGCATCGGGGTCGGTCGATACCCAGTCGAAACCGCCAAGTTCGGATATACGCGCTCTTTGCAAATAGCCCCGTTGTGCGAACTTTTCGATGGCCTGCTGGTAGCGCGGTGCTGGTGTAACTCGCTCCGGGCGCAGACTCAGCAGTGGCCGAGGTAAATTAATCGCTTCGCACAGCATGCTCATGCTGTCTTCGGTGCATACTACCTGCCTTACCTTAGGCAGGCGCTCTGCCAGCGGCTCTCCTCCATCCTCAGGCCAGCAATGTTGATGGCCGTGAGCCTCGCCCAATATTTTTTTGCTCGATTCACGCAAAGCCGCCGGGCTGCGGCGAGACCCCGCTACTAGCCAGCGAATCTGATTTTTCTTCGCGCAGTTTTGCGCCCACAGCAAAATCGCTTGCCAATCCTGTTGTTCATATTGATAGCCGCTACCGTTACCTCCAAGGAGCAGTGCCCAGGTGTTGGGGGAAGGTTTTGTGTTGCTGATTCGTGCGGGCGCAAAGTCCACAACCAGGTTGTTGTGGGTAAAGCCGGGGGCTGGCTCCAGGGTCAGCAGGGCAGATACCGTGTGGGGGGCGAGCTTGCGCGGCGAGCCGAGAAATACGTTTGGGCACTTCCAGAATTGTGCGAGTGCAGTATTGGCAAATCGGGTGTTACCGCCGGCAGAAAGGATTAGCTGTGGTTGTTGCGGGAAAGGCTGCAGCCGATGTGTAGCGAGAATGGCGCGGGTAAGAGCGCTTGAATCTGTCGCGTATTTAATGGCGGTCGCAAGTAGGGGGCGCAGCCACTTTGCCTTAGGCGTGCACTCGATGACTTGGACATGGGGGTGGAATCCTGCTTCGCGCAGCCAGTCGACAAAACCGTGGGCTTGGTTGACGTGGCCGGGGATGCCGTCGCTCAGTAGGCAGATATTGAGGCGAGAAGGGGCGGTGACCATTTCAGGGGTTCGCCCCTTCAGTATATTTTGTTTGTTTGCCCCCACACCCTTAATCAGTCGTAGAAGGGCTCGGAGGGGTTCTGGTAGTAAATCTGCATGAGTGAGCGGCGCTCACTGGCGCATTCGATCTGTGGGCGGCCGTGCCAGCTGTGTTTGCCGACAACAAAGGCGTAGGCACTGTTGGGAACGAAAGGAAAGCGGCGCACTTCCTTGAAACCATCCTTGCTACCCAACCCCAGCTTGCGGAATTCATACTGCAGGCGCCCGACAAAGCCACGCTCGTACAGACTGGTGCCCATGGTTTCCTGGCTGTTGTCACGGGGCAGGTACACCTGCATGGTTACGATTTTGCGCGCAACGTCCCGGTGGGGTGAAATCTGGTAACCACTGTGATCACAGAAGTAGCCCGTTTTCGGGTAGGCCTCAATCGCGGGAACTTGCTGACCGGGTACTTTGAAACGGCGGGCCAGGTCGGTGCCGAGACATTCGAACAGGGCCTGCTTGACCTCGACAGCCTGCATACCCTCGGTTACGCCCTGCCAAAGGGCCTGCGTCTCCCCTTCAAGGCGCGTGAGGTTTTTATCATTGAATGGGAAGACCTGGCGGGTACTGCTGCCATCACTGCGCATGGCCTCTTTGTGGTTCAGTCCCTTGCATAAGTCTGCCGAGGGCGCGCTTTGCAAGATGCGCTGATAGATATCATCCGGGAAAAAATTTTCCAGATACAGGTGTGAAAACGGTTGATCCTGCGGCTCTATAGAGCGCAGCCGCCCTACCAGGTGGTCGCGCACACGTTCGGCAATTTGTGCTGCGCTGGTTGAATCTATATGCGCGGCAACGCTGCCGGATATTTCTGTGAGAGTTTCGTTTGCAGTTTCCATGGTACTTCCCTGTGCCAATCGTGTATTCGAATATGTTACAGCGAGTCGGTATGCGTTTAGTTGTGTGCTGCCGGTGATCTCGCAAGGTCCAAGCGCGCAACCACCAGCGCCATAGAAAGCCATGTTAGCACCATCATTTCAGAGCTGAACAGCTCGCGATGGGTGTTGAACGGAAACCAAACACAAACCAGGATCAGCAGCGGGGCTACCGGCAGCTGATTTTCGTCACGTGTCGTAGCGGATCTGGAAAAGAGTGCGCGCCATACCAGCGTGAGAAAAATCGCTGCAATGGTGACGTACAGTAGGCTGCCGATTGCGCCGGTACCGGCGAGAATCTCCAGTACAACCTGGTGGGTATAGGGTTGGAACAGGCTGGTGCCGGTCCAGCTGTCCGGTAAATACAGGCTGTAATTGCCGGCACCGGTACCAAACCAGGGGTTGGCCAGAAACTGTTCCCACGCCTGTCCCCACAGCTGCGCGCGGATCGGGATAACCGCGGCAATGCCTGCGAGATCAAAGCTTTGCGGAATGGTGGCAGTAATACGTTTGCTCACCTGAGGGTCCTGCAGGATCCACCAGCCGGCCGCACCAATCGCAGCGGCAACCAGGCCCAATAGCCAGGGCGCGGTGCGCAGCGCAGCGAGTATTTGCGCGCGGCTCATGTACAACCAAACCGCGCTGATCAGCATGAAACTGACCCAGCCCGCGCGCGTGTTGCCAAAAAAGGTAACCGCTAGGCACAACAAATACGCCATTCCCTGGAGTGGTAGGGACCAGCGGCGTACAACCGGGGCAAATAGAACCCAGGCACACAGAAATGAAATGTAAAAGCCAAATTTGTCCGGATGGCTGAAGTAGCCCCCGAGTCGCTCACTGCGCGGCACGCCGAACAGGTCGAAGCCGACGAGGGCTTGAAACAGCCCGTCAACCAGCCAGAAGCCGATAATCGCAAACAGGCACCACTGCAGTCGTTTCCAGATCTGGTCATTGCGTGCCCAGTACAAGACTGCCATTCCGGCCAGTAATAGAAACAGTTGGAATCCCATCAATTTGAGGGGCTTATCGGGATATTCGGTATATAAGGCCGAGAGACCCAAAGCCAGTGCCGCACATAGGTTCATGGCACACCAGCTGGCAGCGCCCGGCGTCCACCAGTCGCGACGCTGGCGAATCAGCAGGGTGATTGAGGCGATGGCCAGAATCAGTACCGACAGCTGGAAGGTCCGCGACCAGGGCAGCACCCAGATGGAACTGCACAGAAGCAGCGCAATTGAGGTTTTGCGATCCAGCATTCTGGCCGCAAGGGAAGGGTTGCTAGGGGCGGTAGAGATACTAGACATGCAGCGTGTCGCCTGGGTTTTGTCGGCATTATTGGTCGAGTAACCAATATTGTACGTTGCCACCCCTCGAAAGAGCTATAGACCAGATCTCGCTTTTGGACTTGACCGATCTGCTCTTGGTACTGGCGCTGGTGCGCTGGCAGGGTTGTCAGCCGCTATTGATAAGGGATTGGTAGAGTGACAGGGTACTTTGTACCTGAGCTTCCAGAGTAAAGGAAACCGGTAGCCGAGGTTTATCTTCGCTGTTCAGCAAGGTGAGCGTTGTTTTTAGCAATTGCTCTGGCTGATCAAATTCCACCAGCCCTTGCGGGAAGCAGGCCCGCAGGGATTCTGCTGGGCCGCCCAGGTTGTAGCCGATTACCGGCGTGCCGATGGCCACAGCTTCGATGACCGTGCGCCCAAAGGGTTCCGGTCGCTGGGAGAGGTTAAACACCAGCTCCGATGCACGATACCAGTAGCAAATATCCGAACGCTGCCCGGTAAAGGTCACTCTGGACGCGATACCGAGCTCGCGGGCCTTTGCCATCAGCTCGCCCGCGTAGTGTTCTTTGTTCGGCTCGGCGCCTCCGACGATCACACCCTGTAGGTCCGCCTCTTTTTTGACCAGTTGCGCTATCAGCTCGAGAAAGGTCTGGTGCCCCTTCCAGCGGGTCAGGCGGCCCGGAAGCAGAAGCCAGCGCTTGCCTTTGAGAGTCGGGAATTCGTTTTCGACCTGGCACCGCCACCCTGCGGGCAATGACAGGTCGCGGTGGAACTCGGCGGTATTGACTCCGCGATAGATCAGCTCCGGCGGTGACTGCAGGTAGTGCGCGTAATTGTCGTTGAGGTAATCCCGCACGCATTCGCTGATCGCGATGACACGCTCGGCGCGGGCCATAATCGCGCTGTAGCGATTAATCGAGTACAGGCCATGGGCGGTGCTGACGAGGCGTGGACGAGCATCGCGCGGCAGTTTCTTCCATGCCAGGTAGGTCAGCCACGCAGGCATACGCGAGCGCACGTGCAAAATATCTGGCTGCAGCGCTTGGATCTGCGCGCGCAGAGGACGCACCTGGCGCAAGCTGGACAGGGATTTTTTGTGGATGGGCAGGGCAATGTGCTGGCTTCCCTCTCTTTCCAGCTGTTCAACAAGTCGCCCACCGTTTGAAATGACAATAGATGCGTGCCCGGCTTCGGTAAGTGCCCGGGCCAGATCCAGTGTGCCTCTCTCCACACCGCCGGAATTGAGCGCGGGCAATAACTGTACGACTTTCACGAGGTGCTCCTAATCACGGATTCCATTGCAGGCGGGGCGGCGACCATGTAACGGGTAATGTCCCGACGTGCGTTGCACCAGTGTGGCGCGAGAATGGGGTAGAATAGAGCCTCAACAGGCGGGATTCCATGCTCGCGTTTGCCAAAATTCACCAAAACGATTACCGGTTAGCAAAACCTGATTTTGATTTGATGCGCCATCTGTACACCTGGTTTTTCCGGCTCACCTTGCCACTGATGCTGCTGCACCTCTGGTGGCGGGGGCGGGCCGACCCTGCGTATCGCAAGCGCTGGAGCGAGCGTTTCGGTCTGGTGCCCTCGCGACCGGGTGCTCGCCGTCGCTGGCGCGAGCGTTTTGGAATGGTACCGGACCGGGCCAGTCGTGCACCCTTGATCTGGATTCACTCGGTTTCTGTCGGGGAGACCCTGGCTGCGATTCCGTTGATCAAGGAGCTGGCGGCACGGCACCATCAATGGCAGTGGTTGGTGACCACCACCACGCCCACTGGGTCACAGCGCGTACACGATGCCCTTGAGCCCATTCTCAATGGCCGGCTGCTGCATTACTACCTGCCGTTTGATTTGCCTGAGTGCCTCTCGCCATTTCTCGATGCCTTGCGGCCCAATGTACTGGTGAGCATGGAAACCGAGTTGTGGCCGAATATGCTGGCACTGTGCGACAAGCGCAATATCCCGGTGGCGCTGGTCAATGGGCGGTTGAGCGAGAAGTCTGCGCGGGGCTACCGGCGGTTCCCTCGTTTGAGCCAGGAAATGATGAGTCATATTACCCGGGTATTGGCGCAATACCCTGCGGACGCATACCGCTTCTCTGAGCTTGGAGTTGAGCCCGAGCGGGTATCTGCGGTGGGTAACATCAAGTTCGATTTGCATATCGGGTCCGGTTTGATCAGCGAGGCCCAGGCACTCTCCCATCAATGGGGACACTCGGGTGGCCAGGCTGATGAAGGTGGGCGCAGTGGACAGCAGGGGCGTCCGGTATGGCTGGCCGCCAGTACTCATGCGGGTGAAGATGAAGTGGTGCTGGACGCGTTTGAGCGACTGCGGGTTAGCTTCCCGAACCTGCTCTTGGTGCTGGTCCCGCGACACCCGGTGCGCTTTGATAGTGTGGCGCGCATGTGCCGTGAGCGTGGCTTGCGCACGGTGCGGCGTAGTGATGGCGGCGTGCCGGCGGCGTCTGACCAGGTATTGCTGGGCGACACCATGGGAGAATTGCTGCGTTTCTATGGCGCGTGTGATGTCGCATTTGTCGGTGGCAGCCTGGTGCCCGTGGGTGGACACAATATGATCGAGCCAGCTGCATGGGGGGTGCCGGTGGTGTGTGGCCCGCATCTGCACAACTTTGGTGTGGTCTCCGACCTGCTGAAGGAAGCGGGTGGCCTCAGGGTTGTGGATGATGCAGAGCAGATGGCGCAGCAGGTGGCAAGCTGGTTGGAGGATTCGGCAGGCCGTGTCGAAGCAGGTAGCTGTGCGCGAGAAGTCGCGGCGCAGAATAGCGGTGCTTTGGCGCGCACCGTCGAGGCGGTAGAGTCGCTGATGCGCATGAATAAGCGTTAATCATATTCGATACAAAAAAGGCCGGGTGGGTAAACCATCCGGCCTTTTTCTTTTGCGTATCATATTTACGAAGTGATCAGTGTTTGTCGGTCGCCTGCCGCACACTGCTGCGAATCTGGGTATTCAGTTTACTGCCGGTATAGCGGCCCTTGCTGATATGGCGAATGCGATATACCGAGGGGATATCCAGTGGTGTCCCCTGGGTGCCCAGTAACCAGCGGAAGGCGCGGTCTTCGTGGGCCTTGCACCAGCGCTCCGCTGGTTTCTGGTAATAGCTGAGCGCATCGCAGTAGCCACCGGCGCGTGCCATATCCCCGTGCGCGATCTGCAGGGGGCCCGTCGCGCGGTCGCGGGTTTGCTCGACAAACCGGGAGTCGTCGATCTCCGCGAGTTGTACGTCATTTGGGTCGAAGTTGAGCATGGGGTCGTCGTCTTCCAGCAGCGAGGTAATGCGCTCGCGCTCGGGGAATACCAGGCTGTCGGTACGGCCCTGTAGCAGTTCTGCCAGCTGATCCAGGCAGTTTTCCCGGAACATCAGATCGCAATCGGTGAACCAGATCCAGTCCGCTTTGGTGGCGAGCGCCGCCTGGTTGCGGCCGATAGCGCGGCGGTACAGGGACTCTTTGGGCAGCTCGCACCAGTTCCAGGTGATACCCGGAATTTGTTGTTTGCCGAAAAAGTCCAGCACCGCTGCGGTGCGGGTATCTTCACTGTTGTAGTATACGGTCATGGTTACCGTGGCCTTGGTCGGCGGGAACAGCACCAGTGAACTCAACTGATAAATCAGAAAGTGTGAGTATTGCCAGCAATGGCTGACAATTTCGATATCCAGTACACCGGTACGCGCGGCGCGCTCGCTGTTGCTCGGCAGCGGCTCCTGGAACAGGGACGGTGGCACCAGGCCGCTGGCGGCCAACCGCAGGAAGCGGCTTACGATGGGGTCGGACCAGTGTTTTTTAACTTGCGATACACTCATGGACGTCTTTCAACTGTAAAAATATGGAATGTGGTAGTCGCTATGCGCTATTCCGCACGGTAGCCGGCTTCGGTGAGCTGGCGAATACCCTGAGGGGTCTCAATGATGCCCTCTTTGGCCACGCGCAGGCGCAGGGCCTTATTGCGCGCGACAATTTCCGGGTCAGCATAGCCGCGCGGGTGGTCCAGGTGGATGCAGATCGCATCAAAGCGCACGTGGCGTGGCTTGATGCCGGCGTTCTCCAGGCGTACGCCAAACTCCCGGTCCAGGCCGCCCCAGGCCATGCGTTCGTCAAACCCGTTTACCTTGAGAATATCTTCTCGCCATGCGGAAGCATTGGAGCCTTTCAGGTTGCAGGCGGTGGGTGTCATTCGGTTGAGTAACGGCGCCCAGCGTCGGGTGGCGCGCAGTTTGAGGGTTTTGCGGCGGTGCTTGAGACCGTTGGCGCGCAGCCACTGATAGTCGAAGCAGCGTCCGGATTCGACATCGTCACGGGTAATGGCTTCACTGGTACTCATGGGCAGTTTGAAGTAGCTACCTGACAGGAAGTAGCCGGGTTCGGCGCGGTCTTTGTGTACTGCCAGGAAGTCTTTGCGTGGGATACAGTCGCCGTCAGTGAACACGACGTAATCACCGCGGGCACTGAGGATTGCCTTGTTGAGGATGCGGCACTTGCGGAAGCCGTCATCTTTTTGCCAGATGTGACGAATATTCAGGCCGGTATCTTCCCGTACCCGCTCGACCAGGATGGCAGTTTCCGGGGTGGAGCCGTCGTCGGCGACGATAACCTCGTGCGGTTGTTCGCTCTGGCAGCTGTAGCCCCACAGTACCTTCTCCAGCCACTCGGGTGAGTTATATGTGGTCATGATGACGGACTGCTTCATGGGGTCTCCACCGGGAATTGGGGTAAAACTGAGTGTAAATTGTACAGAATGTTCACGATCAAAGACTGTAACCGTAACGCTGGGCGGCGGCACTGAGGTCGGCGCGGGTCGCGTCGGACAGCAGGTCGAGGGTGATATCTTCGCGTTTTTGGCCGCGGGTGTTCACATTGGTGGGCAGTGCACTGAATACCTGCTCGACTTGCGCGGGATCGTGTGGGAAGTCGATCAGCTGCAGAATTTCTTCCAGCTTCGCCAGGTCGAAATCCTCAATTCGGTAACGTAAGTACGGCTTGCCCTCGGCGCGTGTCTCGGCCAGCGCGTTCCAATCGATCCAGAATCTGGCCAGCCAGTCAGCCTGCTCCGCGAGGGGCAGTGCGGCGAAGCGCTCCTTGTTCATGCGCGGAAAGTGCGGCAGGTGGCGGCTGCGAAAATAGCCGTGTACCCACCCCTTTTTCTGGCGGGAGCGAATAAATTCCAGCGGGTGGCGCAACTGGTGCAGCACCTGGATGTCGTCGGGCATATGCGGCAGCCAGGGTACCGCCTCCCAAGCGGCCTCACCAATGACCGGCGGCTGCCAGGCGAGTTCGCGGACACCCAGTTGCGCCGCCAGTCGTGTGAATACGCCGGGTTTGCGTCCGGTAAAGAAAACTTCGTGGTCACAATGGCAGCCCAGCTCGGTGAGAAGCTTGGCAATATAGGTGGTGCCAGATCGGCCACAGCCGGTTATGACGAAACGCTTGGTCATAGAGGTCCCAGAGGAAATTCGCGGAGCCGGATCCTTGGCTTAAAAATCGGCAATTCTAAGGAGTTGGAGCGAGATTTGCACTCCGGAATGTTGAAAGTCCGACATGCCACACACTTATTTCTGTGTTGGGGGGGCGGCTTAGCGATTGTGTGCGGAGGCTGGTATTCTAGCTTGAAGCGACAGGAGTTGGGTCGCGGTTGAAGATGATTCCCACGGAATATCAGGGGGCAGAACATGCATATCTTCGTATTTTCCTACAATCGCGGTGCTCAGCTGGAGAACTGTATTCGCTCCATCGAGGCCTGCGCACCTCACTGTCGGTTGACCATCGTCGACGACGGCAGTGATGATCCCGCGACGCAGGCGGTGCTGCGGGAGGCGGCTCAGCGCCATCAGGTGATTGACCGTACAGCTGAGTCCGGACACAAGCTGGGCGGCCTCTATGCCAATATGCAGGCGGCCTATGAAATGGCCAATGCGGATGAGCTGATGTGCTTCCTGCAGGACGACACCCAGATGGTCAGGCCGCTGACCCGAGAGGACATTGAGGTGCTGCGGACCAGTTTCGCCAGTCAGCCGGATCTGGGTTTTATCTCCCCCGCCTTCGTGCGCGGTATTTCCCTCCGAAAAAAGGTGGACCGGGATTTCCGCTTTGATACCGAGCGCAATTTCTGGTTCTGGTACCCGCGCAAGCGTTCCACCGGGACCTGGTTCTCCGCACTGTTGATTGCCGACCCCAAGCGCCTGCGTGAACACAACTGGCAGTTTGAAGTGGGTGAGTCGGTCAATAACCGCCGCGCGGCCAAGATGTTTTGCCGTATGGCCCGTATGCGCGTGCCCTTTGCCATGTGGCTGCCCAACGGTGGCGCGTACCGCGGCAAGCAAAAATCTCTCGCATTGCGCTTTGGCGAGTGGGTACGCAACTGCGGTCTCTATCCGCTGCAGGTGATGTCCGCTATTGAGGTGGATAGTCTGGCGCAGTCTTCTCCTGTGCGCCTGCCGGTGGCCGAAGAATTCCTCAAAACCGATAAAAAGGTGAAACAGCCGTGGGCTTATGACCCGATGCAGGGTGCCGGTTGGCTGAAACTGCTGGATCGCATTGAGCGCAAAGTGCGGAAATTATTTGCCTGATCCGAACCTTAGCGGGATAACGGCACTGGGGTGCTGGCTGCGCAACGGTTAGAATGGGCAAAACATGGTTAGGTTGTGCTTCGGGCAAGGCCGGTAAGCACGTTTAGGGAGTCCCCCGTGGGGTATCAGCAATTCACGCACAAGCGCGCCACCGTCATTTTCGACGATGAGATGCTTGGTGCCGACTGTGAAAAACTGTTTCGATCTGATTGGCTCGCAGCGAATTGTGGTAGTGCCCAGGTGGAGCGCGGCAAGGCGGTGATGTTCTCCTATGCCGGCCACGACCTGGTATTCAAGCAGTATCATCGCGGCGGGCTGGCCGGGCGTGTGGTGGAAAAATCCTACCTGTATAGCCGCCTGCCCAATACCCGGGTATGGCGGGAATTCCATATGCTGCGTGAAATGCGTGATCTTGGGCTGCCGGTGCCACGACCGGTGGCCGCGCGCTGTGTGAGTGTGCCGCCTCTAGCCTATCGTGGTGCGTTGATTACCGAGCGAGTACCTAACTCTGAGACACTGGCCCAGGTGTTATGTAAAGGACCTATGGATGAACCTTTATGGCAGTCACTGGGTCGATTGATCGCGCGCTTCCATCAGCAAAACGTGTATCACGCGGATCTCAACGTTCACAATATTCTGCTGGCTGGCGCTGATGGTAAGGAGCCGAGCTGGTATCTGATCGATTTCGACAAGGGAGCGATTCGCAGCCCCCTTTCGCGGCAGGATGCGGACAGTAATGTGGCGCGCCTGCGGCGCTCACTGGACAAAGAGCTGGGGCGGTTGTCGGGATTCCAGTTCCGTGAGCAAGACTGGCAGGTGCTCGAAGGTGCCTACCGCAACGCCTGTGCAGAACAAGGCCAGGATAAATAAGCCTGGTTAACGGTTAAACCGCGTAGTACTCCCGATACCAATCCACGAATCGCTGCACGCCATCCACCACGCTGGTGTCCGGGCGATAACCCACCGCTTGCTCCAACTTGCCGGTATCCGCATGGGTATCCGGAATATCTCCCGGCTGCATCGGCAGCATTTCGCGAATTGCCTGTTTCCCCAGTGCCTGTTCCAGCGCATCGATATAGTCCGATAGCTGCGCGGGATTGCCGTTGCCGATATTGAACACACGGAAGGGGGCGTTGCTGGTGGCTGGCTCCGGCTGTGCACTGGACCAGTTTGCATCGGGTGCCGCAACTTGATCACTGGACTTGATAACACCCTGCACAATGTCGTCGATATAGGTGAAGTCGCGGGTGTGGTGGCCGTGGTTAAACACCGGGATCGGCTTGCCCTCGAGGATCAGGCGGGTGAACTTGAACAGGGCCATGTCCGGGCGCCCCCAGGGGCCGTAGACGGTAAAGAAGCGCAGGCCGGTGGTGGGCAAACGGAATAGGTGGCTGTAGCTATGCGCCATCAGTTCGTTCGCGCGTTTGGTGGCGGCGTAAAACTGCAGCGGGTGGTCCACGCCGTGATCTTCGCTAAACGGCATGGTGGTATTGCCGCCGTAAACGCTGCTGGTGCTGGCGTAGCTCAGGTGCGGTGTTTTGGCCTGACGGCAGACTTCCAGCAGGTTGGAGAAACCCACCAGATTGCTCTCCACATAGGACTCCGGGTGCTCGATAGAGTGGCGCACCCCGGCCTGAGCGGCCAGATGAATTACCCGGTCGAACTCGTGCTCGGCAAAGCAGCGATCCAGCGCCGCGCGATCAGCGATATTGGCGCGCACAAACTGGTAGGCAACCCCGTGTTGCTGAGCGGTGCTTTCCAGTTTCCGCAGGCGGTCTTCCTTGAGGCTGGTTTCGTAGTAATCATTGACGTTGTCGATGCCGACGACTTCGTCGCCGCGGGCCATCAGGGTGCGGGCAACGTGGAAACCAATAAAGCCGGCGTTGCCGGTGATCAGATACTTCATGGATGTCTTGAGCGCAGTTCAGGGTGGTAAACGGGCATTTGGCTAGTGTAGTCAGTGGCGCGCAGAAACCGGCAATTACCGATTGAACCGCGGGCCAGCGCATTTTACCCAGGCCGAAAAAAGGCCGGCACTATAGCAGTACCGGCCCTGTATTTCTGCGCGCAGTGCGCAATATTGGCTTTTATTCGGCTTACTTGCTGAAGCCCGGGGCGCCGCTATCGAGGATATGTGCGCGGGATACCGGCATGCTGGGGTTCAGGCTGGCGTCCAGCTCCTGCAGGTCGTCCGGACCCAGCAGGCCCGCTACCAGCTTCAGGTTCAGGGTGTTGAGGATGTAGTCGTACAGCGCATTGGCGTAATCGGTCTGGGAGAGCGCCAGGGTGCGCTGTGCCAGCAGTACGTCAACAATATTACGGGTACCTACCTCATAGCCCGCCTGGGTGGCATCCAGTGCGCTTTTTGCGGAGATCACTGCCTGCTCGCGGGCTTCAACGCGGCTGGTGTCAGTGGTCACGGCGCGGTGCAGGGTGCGAGTGTCCTGAATGGTGTTGCGCTCGGTCAAGTTGCGCAGGTCCTGTGCCTGGAATGCCTGGTTGCGCGCCTCGCGACGGCTCGCGCTCAGGCGACCGCCGGAGTAGATCGGCATTTCCAGGGTGATGGCTGCGACCTTGGTCTCGATTTCTTCATCGACGGGTGTCTCACTGTCGAAGGGGTCGAAGTCCGGGAAGCGTGTGGCACCAGAACTTTTACCGTCGCGATGCAGCTTGTCGTAGGCCAGGGAGCCATACAGAGTTGGCAGGTGGTCGGCAGCGGCGGCACGGGCGTTGTAGCGTGAAGCGTCCGCCTGCAGGCGCGACGCCTTCAACGTGAAATTGTTGGTCAGTGCAAACTCGACCCAAGCAGCGCGGTCGGTGGGATTCGGCGGTGCGACGGTAAAGGTATCTTGTAGGGGGGCCACGTCATCGTGGTCTTTGCCGGTCAGTACTGACAGCGCATCGAAGCGGCTCAGCAGGTCATCTTGTGCGGTGAGGCGGCGGGCTACAGAGCTGTCATAGGCGGAGCGGGAATCGTAAACATCGGTGATCGCCGTCAATCCTACCTCAAAGCGCTGCTGGGTCTGTTCCAGCTGTTTGGCCAGGGCTTCCTCTTCCGCAATGGCCGCATCCAGCACGTCGTGGGCGCGCAGCACGTCAAAATAGGCACTGGCCACGCGCAGCATCATTTCCTGCTGATTGGCGCTAAATTCGGCTGCTGCTTGCTCGCTGACCACTTTACCTTGCTTGTAGCCAAACCACGCAGGCAGGTCAAAGATGGCCTGATCCAGTCGTGCGCCATAATTAAAACTATCGATATCCGTGTCGCCAGAGGCGGTACCGTTAATCAGATCCTCTTTTGGGCACAAGCGCGTGCCATCGGGGCAGGTTTGTGCGATGGACTCGGAATTCGTGCGGATAGTCCGATAATCCGAACTTGCGTTGATCTGCGGGAGCAGCGCGGAGCGGCCGAGGTTTTTTGCCTCCAGGCCGGCGCGGTACGCGGCGCGGTCGGCGGCCAGCTGCGGATCATTGTCGAGGGACTGCAGGTAGATTTCCCACAGGGTGTCGGCCTGCGCCTGCACGGCGCTGAGACCAGCCCCCAGGCCCAATACGGTCGCGGCGAGCAGAGATTTCATCGGGCGGCTCAGTTTGCGAGCGATGGGCCCTTGTGCACTTCTTGTCATTACGTTTGCTTTCCTATGACAGCTGCGGTCTTCAAGTTTTTGGTGGCGTCTTGGGTGACGACATGGGCAACCCGCGCCTGCGGTTTTGCCGTATATCCCGCTCCACCTTTTGCGCTGAGTATTGCTATATACGCGCAAAAATCGGATTTGGAGCCAGTCTGTTGTGTGCTCTGAGAGCAGTGCTGGCTTCGTCCGTCGTACCCAACTGTTTCCGTTTGAGACGGGGGTCGGGTCTGCGGTCGCGAGAGTGTACCGCCCGCCTGCGGGAGCGTCGAGGCGACGCTCCCGGCAAATTGGTATATCTTCGTTAAACGGACGCGAATGTGCGTCCAGTGACCAATTTCGAGCCTTTCAGCGGGCTTTACGTCGTTTCCGCTCCATCTGACGCGACAATGTCGTCGATTGGATGCAGGGAGTGCATAAACTGCCCGTATACCGGTGACAAGGAATCGCCGGCAAGCAAGGGCCGTGTGTGGGATGTCAGTAAAGGCGGGACATGGAGCAGTCTTTTCAGTACCAAGAGCAGCCTGAATCGCGCGAGGTGGTCTGGAAACGGGCCTGCCATCAGTGCGATCTGCTGCTGACGCGCTCTCACGCGCCGGTGGGCCAGCGCCTGCAGTGCCCTTGTTGTGGGGCAGTGCTGCATCGCAATATGTACCGCAGTGTGGCGCATACGGCCGCGTTGAGCCTGACGGGGTTGTTGCTGTTTATACCCACCGCAACACTGCCGCTCATTGAGTTTTCGCTGTTTTCATTCGGCGCCGAAAATACGCTGATGAATGGGGTTATGGCCCTGTTTGCGGCGGGCTACATCTGGCTTGCCTCTATCGTGCTGTTTTGCAGTGTGCTGGCGCCGTTAGCCAAGTTTTTGCTGTTGGGGTTTATCTGCTGGGGCAGCGCCTGGGTCAGTATGGCGAAGCCTGTGGCAAAAGCGTTGCGCTGGTACCACCATTTGCAGGAGTGGGGGATGCTCGATGTATATATGTTGGGCATCCTGGTGGCTCTGGTGAAAATGTCGGACCTGGGAAAAATGACGATTGAGCCTGGGCTCTACTGTTTTGCGGCGATGATGGTCATTTCCAGCGCGACGACGGTGTCGTTCGATGCTGAAACGGTCTGGGCGCGACTTGCCCGTCACGCCGAGATCCCACGCAAGCCTGTGGTGGAACCTGAGGACGATCCGGAGCGGAGCTCGGGGGAGGGGGCCGCGTGAACCGACCCGCCCGCGCACTGTCTCATGGGTTCTGGACGTGTCTGGGGTGCCGCCAGTTGGTGCGTGTGAAGCCTGCGACCCACACCTGCTTTTGCCCTCGCTGTGGGGCGCGTATGCATGGTCGGGTAGAGGCCAGCCTGATGTTGACCTGGGCGCTGACCATCACCGGCGCGCTGCTGCTGATCCCGGCGAATGTGCTGCCGGTGATGACAGTGATTTACCTCGGCGCCGGTGACCCCAGTACGATCATTGGCGGCGTGTTTGAGCTATACCATGCCGGTTTCTGGGGTATTGCGCTGATCGTGTTTATCGCGAGTATCGCGGTGCCGGTGATGAAGCTGGTGGGGCTGGTGATTTTATGTCTGGTGGTGCAGTTGCGCCTCAATGTGTCGCCGCGTCAGTCCATGCGTATTTACCGGGTGGTGAGCGCCATTGGCCGCTGGTCACTGCTGGATCTGTTTATGATCTCGATTCTGGTGGCGCTTGTGGATATGGGCGCCATTGCCGAAGTGGCTGCGGGCCCTGGCAGTACGGCCTTTGCCACAGTGGTAATCGTCACCATGTTTGCGGTGCGCGCGTTTGATCCGCGGCTGGTATGGGATGTGTACGAGTCGAACAAGGCCGAGTCCAGCGCACACTCGACGTCTTCGGATCATTAGTGCTAGGCCCGACAGCTAATTAGCAAGTACAGGGAGTTTGGATGAGCGAATCGCCGATGGATTACGACGTACCGCCCGCAGGGGTGGCGCGCCGCAGTCGCGGTATATCGCTCGTATGGCTGTTGCCGCTGATTGCCGCGGGGATAGCCATCTGGCTTCTGTACGAAGACTTTACCCAGGGCGATATCAAAGCGACCATTTTGTTTTCCAGTGGTGATGGCCTGGTCAAGGGCAAAACCGTGGTGAAGTACTCCGGGGTGGAAATCGGGGTGGTCGAGGATTTCCGTCTGGTGCCCAGTGCCAAGGAGCTGGATGGGCGGGACGGGGTGATTGCCGAGGTCCGTTTTAACCACAGTGCGGCTTACCTGCTTACCCGTGGCAGTAAATTCTGGCTGGTGAAGCCAGAAGTCTCTCTTACCGGGGTACGCGGCCTCGAGGCGCTGGTGTCGGGTAACTTTATTGCGATCGAGCCGGGCAGTGGTCCCGCGCAGAAACACTTCGTTGCGGTGACGGAGCCGCCTACCTACGTGCAGGGTGACGGTCTCCGCGTCACTCTCAAATCTCCACGCCTGGCCTCGTTAAATCGCGGTTCACCGGTGTACTACCGCCAGCTGGAGGTGGGCAAGGTTGAGAATTACCAGCTGACCGACGATGCCAGCGAAGTGGAGATCAGCCTGTTTATTCGCCGCTCATACGCGCATCTGGTGCGCCGCGGTAGCCGCTTCTGGAATACCTCGGGGATTTCTATTCAGGGTGGTATTGGCGGTGTGAATGTGGAGCTGGAATCCCTCGCTTCGCTCATTGCCGGTGGGGTCAGCTTTTACACCCCGGATGCCCAGCGGCACTCGCCAGAAGCGGTGGATGGCAATGCGTTCAAACTCTACAAAAACTTTGCCGAGGCCGATGCAGGGATTCCCGTCACTCTGAATTTTGACCGCGGCGTGAGTCTGTCGGAAGGCGCCACCGAAGTAATTTATGAAGGCATCAAGGTAGGTGAAGTCAGCCGGGTAAAGGCCAAGCCCGATATTGAAGGAATGTCGGTCGAGGTGCTGATGGACCCGATAACCGATGACCTGCTCAGCGAGAACACCCGCTTCTGGCTGGCGCCACCAACCCTGGATTTCACGTCCGGGGTCAACGACCTACTGAAGGGCAATCGCATCGAAGTGGACCTGCGCAAGGGCAAGCGCTCGCTGCGCACCTTCAGCGCCGCGTCACAACCGCCACAGCGTGACCCCCGTGTACCGGGGCTGCATCTCACCTTAACCGCGCGCAGTACCGGTTCGCTGCAGCGAGGCGCAGCGGTGTATTACCGCCATGTGGAAGTGGGCAAGGTGCAGGGTATGTCGCTGATGCCCGACGGCTCCGGGGTGGAGGTATACATCGTGATCGATCCGCCCTATGCGCATCTGGTGAATAGTGACAGTCGCTTCTGGAATGTCAGCGGGGTGCGCGCCAGTGCCAGCTTGCAGGAAGGGATCGAGGTGGAAACCGACTCCCTGCTGTCGGTGGTGCGCGGCGGTATTGCTTTTGGCACCGGCCCCCACCACAGTAAAAACGCCGAACGCGCCCGTAGCGGTGACAATTTCCGCCTTTACCGCAGCCGTGACGACGCGCAGGAGGAGGGGATCAATATCTACATCGATCTCCAAGGTGATGAGGGCCTGAAGGTTGGTGCGCCGCTGCGCTACCGGGGAATTCAGGTGGGTGAAATCACGCGCATGCGCCTGACCCTGGAAATGGACGGCGTGCGTGCACGGGCGCGTTTGTACCGTCGTGCGGAGCGCTTCGCGCGCACGGGCACCCGGGTGTGGGTGGTGGGGCCGAAGTTGGGCCTCGACGGCGTGAGCAATTTGGAAACCCTGGTGACCGGTCCCTATCTTGAGTTAGACCCGGGTAGCGGCAACGACCCGCAGACCGAGTTTGTCGCGATGTCCACCAAGCCTGAACCCGACCTGGCGGATACCATGATGATGCCCGGCCTGGCCTTGATCCTGAATGCGCCGCGGCGCGGCTCACTCAAGCGCGGCAGTCCAGTGTATTACCGGCAGGTGCAGGTGGGCCGGGTGACCGGATACCAGCTCGGGGAACTGGCAGACCGGGTTTACATCTATGTTTATATTGAGCCTCATTTCCGCACCCTGGTGCGCGAGCACTCGCGGTTCTGGAATGCCAGCGGTGTAGAGGTGAATTTTGGCCTGAAGACCGGGCTCGATGTGCACACGGAATCCACCCAGGCTCTGCTGGCGGGTGGGATAGCCTTTGCCACGCCCAATAACCCGGAAATGGGCCGTGAGGTAGAATCCGGCAGTCACTATCCGCTATATGGTAAGGCGGAAGATGAGTGGCTGTTGTGGAGCCCGAAAATCGAGCTTTACCCGGCTCTGGAAGACAGCTTCAAATAGCTGGGCTTGCAATCAAAACAGCTGAAGATGGATCCAAGTCTGGGTCTGGCAACGTATCCAAGAACGTATCTAAGGAAGAATCGATGCGCAATACCATTTCTACCCTTCTGATCGGGTTGTTCCTGCTGATTGGACTCGCAGGGTGTGGCACGCCCACAAAGATCGAGCGTATCCAGCCGCAAGCGGCACCGGTGAGTTTTCAAACCTACGCCTGGGGAACCGAGGCATTGAGCGTCGACTCTGGCGCACCGGCACAGCTGGTTGAGCTGGATACCGAGTTGCGTCAGGCGGTGAGCGCGTTGATGCAGTCGAAGGGATACCTGCAGGTAGCGCGGCCCGAGGATGCGCAAATGGTGGTGGACTACCAGGTAGCGGTAGTGGAAGAAGAATTTGCCAGCGACGACAAGAATGAAAGCTGGGACGCCCAGTTCGACAGCAACGCCCAGCGCGGCGTGGTGGAACTGCCAGATCGCAGCGGCGCGCCGCGCGTGACCCTGTCTGTCGGCATTGGCCCGCAAAATGGCATGCCGATCTGGGGGGGCAGTGCCACCAAGCTGATGGCGCGTCCGGAAGACAAGAATGAGCGCCAGCGGATTCTGAACAATGCGGTGGGAGACCTGCTCAGGGATCTGCCGCCAGCGGCCTGAGCCGGGATAAACTCCAGCCGATTGCGGTAGCATTCACCCATACCCAATTCCAATAACGTTTCGGCAAGGACGCCGGTACTCTCACTGAACGATCAGGAGACAACATGGCTTTTTTGCGAAAATCTCTTACCACTGTCACTTTGGGGCTGATTGCGGCGCTAATTCTCGGTGGCTGTGCTGCGCCCAACCCGGTAGCGGTCGACTACGACCCCAATTTCAAGTTTGCCAACCTGCGCAGCTATCACCTGCTGGATACCCTGGCGAATGGCCCTGTGTCCCCGTTTGAAAGCAAACGTGCCAGCCAGGCGGTGAACGATGTGCTGAAAGGGCGTTACCAGCCCGCCGACAGCCGCGAGACCGCGGATTTCCTGGTGCGGGTGCAGTTATTCAGCGCCGATAAGGTCGCGGTACATGAAGATCCCTTTTCCCTCTATGGTGGCTACGGCTACTTTGGCTTCGGCTGGCGCCCACCCCTGCGGGTGCGGGAATACCGCGAGACCACGCTGATTGTGGATGTACTGTCTCCAGAAAATGCACCACTGTGGCGTGGATCCATGCCCTCGAGCGCGGCTCGACACCTGGCGCCGGAGCAGCAACTGTTCCGTTTGCGCGAAGAGGCTAACCAGATTCTGGCGCGTTTTCCTCCCTACACAGATGTAGGTTACGACTGATCCAGATCGTAAGATTCTCCAAGGAATGAAGTGAATGAGTGATAACAAGGACCTGCGCCCGCAGTTTACCCGGGGCGCGGTGGATATTGTTGAACGTAAAAGTGCATACAGCGGCTTTTTTAAACTGGACAAACTGCGTCTGCGCCACCGCCTCTTTCGCGGTGGCTGGGGTGCTGAGATGGAACGGGAACTGTTTGTACGCGGCGACGCGGTTGGCGTGCTGCTGTATGACCCCGAGCACCAGCTGGTGGCGCTGACTGAGCAGTTCCGTATCGGCGCGCTGGAGCGGGAATCCGGCCCCTGGTGCCTGGAAGTGGTTGCCGGCATGGTGGAAGAAGGTGAATCACTGGCAGACGTGGCCCGTCGCGAGTTGCAGGAGGAGGCTGGTGTCACCGCACAGGAACTGCACTTTATCCGCAGTTACCTGCCCAGTCCCGGTGGCACCTGTGAGCGCATGCACCTTTTTTGCGCCTGTGTAGACCTGCGCGACCGCGAAGGACTGTTCGGGTTGGCCGATGAGCATGAGGATATTCGCCTGCGGGTATTCCCGCTGGCGACCGTGATGGCGGCTGTGGATAGCGGCGACAGTGCCATCGATAATGCGGCGAGTATCATTAGTCTGCAGTGGCTGCAGCTGAATCGGAAGCGGCTGCGCTGACTCATGTGAACCGGTTCGGGATTTAGGTCACGTTCGAACCTGCCCAGTTCGATAGCGAATCTCAAATAGCCAGGTGTGGCGGATGCTGCCAAGCTAGTGAACGGTCACTTTTTTGTTTGGAATGTGACGGGAACTACACGTACAGGCCGTGTCTTGAGCGGTTTTTGCTCAGGCTTTGCGTGCACTAGCCGCAATTTACATTTGTCGCAGACAAATTGAGAGCTGAGTCACGGCGAGAACACAACAGGAGTGTCGATAATGGCAGTACCGGCAGACACAGGCCGACCGCAAGCTGTGGCGCCCAGGGGCAAGTCTCGGGGGGCTCAAGTAGGCGCTGGTCGGGCGCGCTATCGCGTGGATCTGACCACCTATCACGCAGACTGCGACGCGAACTATTTGCGTCTGTGCAAGTTAATGCCGGAACTCGCGACCAATCAAAACTGGCGCTACCAGATGCCCCAGGGGACCTTGGAGATGGCGGTGCTGGATCGCAGTCGCTACACCACCGAGGTCAGCTTGCGTGCCTCGACGGCAGCCTCGAGCAAGCGGGATGATGGTTGGCTGACTCCGCCCCCGATTACCGTGCGTCTATATCACGATGCGCGCATGGCGGAAGTGGTCGCGGTAAATGGACAGGGGCCCGTTGGGGGTGACGGATTGAACTTCCGCTACCCGAACCCGGCCATGCATAACGAAGATGAACGCCAACAGGTCAACCGTTATTTAAGCGAATGGTTGGCCCACTGCCTGGCAAATGCCCGCGCGGAATACACGCTGCCTGCGGGGATTAACGGCAAGCCCGAGTAACCGCGGGAAGCTGTAGCAAAAAGGAATAGCAGGCAGACACGGACGTAGCGGCAAGGTGAGATAGTGAGTAACCATCCAGAAACAGTACATCGACTGATCCAGATTACCGACCCCCATATTGGCGGTCGGCCTGATTATCAGTTGCTCGGTCTGGATACCGGCCACACCCTGGACGAAGTTCTCTCGGTCCTTGAGGGCGGTGCTGTGCCACCTGAAGTCATGGTGGTGACCGGCGATGTGTCCGCCAACAGCTCCGAGGCCGCTTACCGCCGCTTTTTGCACAAGATGCAGCGGGTTGCCTCACCTTGGTACTGGATTCCCGGAAATCACGACAACCCGCAACGCATGGATCAACTGGCGCCGCAGCGCCGTCCGGAAGTTGTTGAACTTGGCAACTGGCGTTTATTGCTGCTCGACACCAGTGTGCCCGGGCAGATCTGCGGTGGCTTCAGTGCTGAGGAGCTCGCCCGTATCAAGCAGCTCATCACCAGCCACAGCGACGCTCACCTGCTGCTGATGATGCATCACCAGCCGGTGCCAGTGGGCAGCCACTGGATTGATGGCCATATGCTGCGAGAAGGTTGTGATGCCTTTATCGAGCTGGTGCGCAGCGCGCCAAACGTGCGTGCGATCACCTGGGGGCACGTACATCAGCAGTATGACAACCAACTCGGTAGCGTCGGACTGCATGCAACGCCTTCCACTTCGGTGCAGTTTACCCCGGGCAGTGGCCCCTTTGCGGTGGATGACCAGATGCCCGGTTACCGCTGGTTCGACCTGCACCAGGATGGCAGTTATGAAACCGGCGTGGAGCGCGTGGCCATCGCCGAATACAGCGTTGATCTGGCCTCCTCGGGATACTGATCCGGTTTCTCTCTCGCGCACAGAGTAATCTCCCCTTTGCGCTTCTTAACCTGTCGTTGATGACCACACGGCCGGCTGTCTATTATAAAGTGGCACCTGAATTCGCGGTTTGGTGGTACCGGATTCGAGCGGAGAAGCGGTTGGTCTGCTATAAGGCGACGACTGGCGGCCCCGCAGCCCTAACGCATTCATCAGGAAGTGAGGTCACCATGCAGAAACGTTATCCATACATACTCTCCCTGTTGGTCGCCGCGGTATTGGTTGCCGGTTGTGTGCAAACCCCGGTTGCGTCGCAGGCGGATGAGCAGGACGGTCTAGTCCCACGCAAAACCGGTCTCGATAGTGTCAGTGCGGCGTTTGCCTTCGATCTCAGTGGTGCCAAGGTTTACCTGGAACCGGTTGCGGTGGAGTACACCAAGCGTCACCCCAGCACGACCTCGCCTCTGCGCGCCAAGGACTACGAGCTGCGTGACAAGGATATGGTCAGGTTGCAGGAGTTGCTGGGTGAAACCCTGAACGAGCGCTTCCTGCAGCCCCGCCAGAGCCAGCTGGTTGCCGACCGCGCCGAAGCGGATTATGTGATGCAACTGGACCTGAGCCGCTTTGCTCTCGGTGCGCCCATCGACCCGCTGGTATCGCCCTGGCGTACCTACACCACCCAGAGTGCCTACGGTGTACTGTCTGGCGAGTTGATCGACAGTAACGGTAACCCCGTGATGCGTTTCAGCGACCGCCGCGACATCGGCGAAAACTTTGGCAGCTTTGGGCCCAGTGGCCGTCTCGAACGCTTCAATAACGTGACCTTCTGGCACGATATGCGTGTGGACCTGCGCCGCGCCTTTGCCAGTCTGGACGAGTCCCTGCGTTAAGAGATCTGATGCCTGCCGCCGGTACATCTGCCGGCGGCATCGTTATAATCCCCCGCATGTCGCAATCTGATACCCATACCGGCCACGATCGCCCCCTGCTTGTTTACCTGCACGGGTTTCTATCTTCGCCGCAGTCGTTCAAATGTCAGCAGTTGAAGCAGTGGCTGGAGGCGAGTCGTCCGGATATTGTGTTCTACGCGCCGCTGATCTCGCCTTATCCGGCGCAGGCTGCCGCAGCGCTGGGCAAGGCACTGGCAGATTTCATCGCCCAGCATCTGGGGCCCATCGGCCTTGTGGGCAGCTCCATGGGCGGTTTCTGGAGTACCTGGCTGGCGGAGCAGCACAAGCTGCCGGCGGTGCTGGTGAACCCGGCGGTGACGCCTTCGCGCTTTATGCCGAACTATTTCGATCAGAACCTGAAGCCCTATAGTGGTGAGGATTTCACCTACCGCTTACAGCGTGAGGATGTGGATAATATGCAGCGCCTGGAAGCGGAAATCCCCGGAACATTGGGCGGCCGCTACTGGCTACTTGCCCAGCGCGGTGATGAGACTCTGGATTGTCGTGAAGCCGAGCAGTTTTACCTGGGGCAGCGCCAGACCGTGGAAGAAGGTGGCGATCACAGCTTTCAGGGATTTGATCGCTATATGCCACCGCTGGTAGATTTCCTGTTTGCAGATCGCTGACGACACCCATTTAGAACCTGTAACAAGACCCATAACAACACCCAAGCAGTAGGCGCCGGCCACGGCGAACAAAATCTATGGCCAATTACTCCGCAGAAGATATCGAGGTATTGACGGGACTCGACCCGGTGAAAAAGCGCCCGGGGATGTATACCGAAACCACCCGTCCCAACCACCTCGCCCAGGAAGTGATCGACAACAGTGTCGATGAAGCCCTCGCCGGGCATGCGAAAAAGATCGAAGTGGTGTTGCACAAGGACCACTCCATCTCCGTGAGTGATGATGGCCGCGGTATGCCGGTGGATATCCACCCGGAACAGGGGCGCCCCGGTGTGGAGGTAATCCTGTCGACGCTGCACGCCGGTGGTAAGTTCTCCAACAACAACTACCAGTTCTCCGGCGGCCTGCACGGGGTGGGTGTGTCCGTGGTGAATGCCCTGTCCAAAGTGCTCGAGGTTACCATCCAGCGCGACGGCAAGATCCACCGAATTGGTTTCCAGGACGGTGACAAAGCGTCTGATCTGGAAGTGGTGGGCGAGTGTGGCAAGCGCACCACCGGCACCAGCGTGCGTTTCCTGCCGGACCCCAAGTATTTTGATTCCTTCAAATTCTCGGTCCCGCGCCTGCGTCACCTGTTGCGCGCCAAAGCGGTACTGTGCCCCGGCCTCAACGTCACCTTTATCAATGAGCAGGACGGCGAATCCGACCAGTGGTTTTATGAAGATGGCCTCAAGGATTACCTTGCTGGCGCAAACCAGGGTTGGGAAGTGCTGCCGGCGGAACCGTTCGTGGGCAACTTCGCGGCGGAAACCGAAGCGGCTGATTGGGCGGTACAGTGGCTGCCAGAAGGCGGCGAGGTTACCGCCGAATCCTATGTAAACCTGATTCCCACTGCGCAAGGTGGTACCCACGTGAATGGCCTGCGCGCAGGCCTGCTGGATGCCATGCGCGAGTACTGCGAAATCCGCAACCTGCTGCCCCGCGGGGTAAAGCTGGGGCCGGAAGATATCTGGAACCAGTGCTCTTACGTACTTTCTGCCAAACTGGCCGACCCGCAGTTTTCCGGGCAGACCAAGGAGCGTTTGAGCTCCCGTGAAGCCACCGCATTTATCTCTGGGGTGGCCAAAGATGCGTTCGGCCTGTGGTTGAACCAGCACACCGAAGAAGGCGATAAGCTCGCTGAGCTGTGTATCAGCAATGCACAGAAGCGTTTGCGCTCGGCGAAAAAGGTCGCGCGCAAGAAAGTCACCCAGGGGCCTGCACTGCCCGGCAAGCTCGCCGACTGCTCCAGTGGCGACGCCAGTCGCTCCGAACTTTTCCTGGTGGAGGGTGACTCTGCGGGTGGTTCCGCCAAGCAGGCGCGGGATCGCGAGTTCCAGGCGATCATGCCGCTGCGTGGTAAGATCCTGAATACCTGGGAAGTGGACTCCAGTGAAATCCTCGCCAGCCAGGAAGTGCACGATATTGCCGTGGCGCTTGGGGTGGATCCGGGTAGTGACAACCTGGAAGGCCTGCGCTACAACAAAATCTGCATTCTCGCGGATGCGGACTCCGACGGTTTGCACATCGCCACCCTGTTGTGCGCACTGTTCCTGCGTCATTTCCGCCCACTGATTACTGCCGGCCATGTGTACGTTGCCATGCCGCCTCTGTTCCGTATCGATATCGGCAAGGACGTCTACTACGCCCTCGACGATGCCGAGCGCCAGGGCATTCTCGACCGCATTGCGGCGGAGAAAAAGAAAGGCAAGATTCAGGTAACGCGATTCAAAGGGCTGGGTGAAATGAACCCGCTGCAATTGCGTGAAACCACCATGGACCCGAACACCCGCCGACTGGTGCAGCTGTATATTGAGTCTGGTGACGACAGCAACCAGTTACTGGATATGCTGCTCGCGAAAAAGCGTGCGAGTGATCGCAAGCAGTGGCTGGAAAGCAAAGGCAACCTCGCCGAGGTCGGTTAAATTACCGGTCAAGAAAAAGCCCCGCTCTGCGGGGCTTTTTTGTGTTCATAAATAAAAAAGAAATCGCGCGCGATGTTTGTCGCAACAAGTAGCTTAACGCTTTTCTACATCCGCCAGCGCAGGCCAAACCAGGCCCAAGCGTATACCTGCCAATAGGATGACAAAGGAAGTTTCCAAGGCGAGAAAGGTGCCGATGGGATGGCCGGGCACGCCGCGGATCATCAGGTAAATTAAATACACTGCTGCAATCAGGTTGGCGGCAAGCGTCAGATTGATTGCGTACTCCCGCCGCTGCCAGAGCGATTTGCACAGTAGTAAATTTAGTGCGGCGGTACCGGCGAGCATCACGCCGGGTAATATCAGCAGCAAGCGTCGGGAAATGCCAATTGTGTCGTCGGATAGCAGTGGCCAGACGGCGACAAAATGTCCGCGGGCGCCGAGAACCAGCAGCAAACCGAGAAGCGCAGCACCGACTGCGGCGAGGTTATACAGCGCGTTGCGCTGAGAATCGCGCGTGGCACTAGAAGCCGACATCATGCTCCCCCGGGGTTGCCAAGCCACATTCGTAAGCGAAGACTACCGCCTGGGCACGATCACGTAGCCCCAGCTTTGACAGTAAGCTGGAGACATGACTTTTTACCGTGGCCGCCCCAATAAACAGGGCTTCGGCAATCTCGGCATTGCTTTTACCCGCGGCGATGGCCGTCAGTACTTCGCGTTCGCGGGATGTCAGCCGCTGCAGGCGTTCGGCCAGGTCGCGTTCGCTTCCCAACTTTTGCGCGAACTGGCTGATCAGGCGCTGGGTGATGCCGGGAGCGAGCATGGCACCGCCCTCGGCGACCGTGCGTACCGCGTCGACGAGTGCTTCCGGTGGGATATCTTTTAGTACAAAGCCACTGGCGCCCGCGCGCAGTGCGCGAAACACGTATTCGTCGGGATCGAAAGTGGTGAGGATGATGACCCGGCATGTTGTGTCGCCGGCTTCCAGGATGCGCGCGGTGGCTTCCAGGCCATCCATCTCCGGCATACGGATATCCATCAAAATAACATCCGGCTGCTGGGCGTGTGCGGCCTCGATCGCCTCCACACCGGTGCCGGCCTCGGCGACCACTTCAATGTCGGGCTCGTTATCCAACACCAGGGCAAAGCCTCGCCGCACCAGGGCCTGGTCATCCACCACCATGACTCGCAACATTATCTTCTCCCTGTCGCTGTGGGTAATTGCGCGGTTACTTCAAATCCGCCGTGGGCGAGTACCCCCGCGTGCAAGTGGCCGCCGAGTAATTCTGCGCGCTCACGCATACCGGCAATTCCATGTCCGGTATGAGGCCGGGAATGAGGTCCGGTACTAGGCTCATCGCCAAATTTAGTGTCGCCGCTTGGCTCAGCGGGGCTGTGTCCATCGTTGCAGACGCGGATGGATAGACATTCTTTTTCAGCCTTTACGCTCACGTACACGCTGGCCTTCGAGCCGACATGCTTAACCACGTTGGTCAAAGACTCCTGAACAATGCGGTAGGCGGCAAGCGAAACGCCGGTGGGTACCGATTCCAGATCACCCTGCCTGTCGTATTCCACCTTGGGTACTACCAAGCGTACTTTTTCGATCAAGGCCGTCAGATCATCCAGGCCCGGTTGTGGTGTCAGGGCGGCTGCATCGCTGGCGGGGCGCAACACACCGAGTAAATCCCGCATTTCTGCCATGGCCTGGCGACCTGCCGCTTCCACCGCGGCTAATGCCTCACTCGCAGCTTCCGGGTTGTTGCGACTGATCGCTCTGGCAGCGCCGGCCTGAACCGTCATCAGGCTGACCTGGTGGGCCACCACGTCGTGCATCTCGCGCGCGATGCGCGTGCGTTCCGCGGCCACCGCGCGTTCGGCCTCGGCGTTGCGCTCGCGTTCCAGGTAATCTGCTCTTTCTTCCAGTAAGCGAAGGTACTCGCCGCGAAAACGCAGTCGGCGACCGATATACCACAGCGCCCAAACCAGCATCACCGTCACAGTACCGCCGGCAGTGGGTTGAACCAGGGTGTTCTGGTCGATTGCCACAAACACGATGGCGGCAATGACCCCGATAAAACTGGCCCGGGTATTCGCTTCATAGCGGCCGAGCGTGTAGAGCGAAAATGCCAGGGCGACGACGCCATTGGCGGGCAAGCCCAGCTCTAGTATCAGCATGGCGGCAAGTACAACCGCATGCACCTGCCAGGGGTGTGTGCGGCGCCACAGCAGGGCGAAGCAGCCTATGAACGCACACTGGAAAGCCGCCACGTCCCACAGGCTTTGTAACGCGAGTACATCGCCAGTGCGCGACCACATCAGCAGGGTTAATAAAAGGGCGAGTATGGCGAGCAACAGATCGGTTAAATGTGGCCAGCGCTCGAAGGGCCCTCGGATTGGCTGCCATACCGGCCGTTTGGGCAATTCTGTATGGGAGTGAGAGGTGTCAGGGGTGTCCGACGCTGATGTGTTGGGGCGCGATGTCATTCGTGCATGCTAAACCAGGCGTGGGGAGCTGTCATGAGCCTTGCGGTGGAGTCGGCAGCGGGTGCGTCTCCTCCTTTTGGGGGAGATCAAAATCCCGCTTTTGGCGGATGTGTGGCGACCTGCAGAAGAGGATCATGCTCGCAGTCACATTCAGTCCCAACCCAGATGTAAACACCTGGAGAATCCCCATGAACGAAGCTGTGCTCAGCCCCTCCTTGCCCAAACCCTTTGATGCCCGGCGGGCGGTCACCCTGACGGTAAAAAGCTGGTTTACTGCCGCAGCGATCGGCCACGCGATTTTTGTAGTGTACATTCTGGCAGTCTTTTATCCGCCCATTGCCCAGTCCGGGTTGCACGGCCTCGAGGGACTGCATCTGCCGGGAGGGTTTCGCGAGGGGGACACGCTGGGCAATCTGGCAGCGGTAAGTCACGTGCTTTTGGCGGTCATCGTGATTGGCGGCGGACCTCTGCAGTTGATTCCCGCAGTACGCCGCTCTGCGCCGAATTTCCACCGTTGGTTGGGGCGCAGTTACTTGTTCGCCGCGGTTATTAGCAGTATTGCCGGCCTGTACATGACCTGGACCCGGCACACCATCGGTAACCTCATGTCGCAGATCACCATATCGATTGATGGTGTGCTGATACTCGTGTTTGCCTTTCTGGCATTGCGCACGGCAATGGCTGGCCGGTTTAGCGAACATCGCCGCTGGGCATTGCGGCTGTTTATGGCGGCCAGTGCAGTATGGTTCTTCCGTGTGGCGCTGATGGGGTGGGCGATGCTCACCGGTGGCTGGGGTATCGACTGGAAATCTTTCACCGGGCCTTTCCTGTACTTTCTGGGATTTGCGCAGTACCTGCTTCCGCTGGCCATGCTGGAATGGTATTTCCATTGCCAAAAGCCTGTTGCCCGGCAGCGTACCCAGATTGCTTTCGTGGGCACCTTGGTACCACTGACCATTTTTATGGTCATCGGCATCTTTGCTGCGACCATGGGTATGTGGTTGCCGCGGATGTGAGCTGACTGAGAGGGACTGTCGAAGTGGCGGGTATTAATTATGAAGCTAAGGTTGGCTAGGTGCGTGTGGGCATAAGCAAGGTAATACCGTGTTTACATTCTGCTACCGCCCAGAGGTTGCCAGCTCCCCCCACCAGCGGGTGGTCAGGAGCTGGGGCTGGGATTTCGCCCTACTGGGGCGAGAGTGTCAGCGTGTGGATCACCGCTCCCGGCAGTAGCGGAGTATTTTCTGCATTCACCCAGTCGGCGTGACCGGCGGTATAGAAATCGGAAAGTGGGTGACCACTCTGTCCGCCGGGCATAATCAGGAAGCCGTCTTGTTCTTTACCCGGGCTTACTACAAAGCGCATCGACTGGCCGTGCTTGGGGCGCTGTGCCAGCGGCATGTAGCTGTCACCGGCCTGTTCACTCGCCGGCATATTCAGCTGGTCGCCGAGGAATGCGGGCAGTGCCGAGGCCAGTGGGTGGTGCATTTGCAGCGCGTTGTGTTTGCCCCAGTTTGCCTGCGCCAGCGTACCGTGTTTTTCAACCAGATCGGAGAGTACCGATTGCAACACCGAACGCTGGAACGCGAGCCAGTTGTCAAAGCCCTCGGGCAGCCAGTGTGCTGGTTGCTGGTCGCGGATCTTGGCCAAGGCGCCCTCACTGTTACTGTTGAACAGCCATACCTCATCGTGTTCCGCAGAAATCACTTCGTTGTTTACCAGGGTTTCCTGCAGGGCGCGGTTCATTGCGCGGGTGAATTCGCGCTGGTATTCGCGCGCCACGGTGTAGCCGACGTCGTCTAAGGCTGCCCGTGCGGTCCAGTCGGTGAGGGCTGTTAGTGCACTGTGCTCTTCTGCGGACAGGTCGTGCAGCGGCTCCATCCAGCTCAGCAGGTGGTCGCGCCAACCGGTGACGGTTTCCGCCCGGTTGTTCTGCAGCATTTCGGTCATGCGCAGTTCGTCGAAGCGCTCGGTGGCAATCAGGTCCTGCTCGATCAACCAGCCGCGGGTGCCGAGGGCATAGGTGCCGCGTCCGATCTGGTCGCGCATCTTGTCCCCGACAATGCGGTTGTTGGCGGTCCAGATGTAATCCAGTTGTTCGCTGGTAATCATCGGGTAGTCCGCGGGCTGCAACCAGCCGCGCCAGGTATCGTCCACTTGCTGCCAGGGTACCAGACGCTCGCTCGGCACGTTGCCGCGCTCGGGAATACGGCCGAGAATCGTCCACAGGATTTCCCCTGCGCTGTCCGCGACCACAAAGTTAAACGGGCTGATGCCGGAACGATGGGCGATGTCCGCAGCCTCTGCTGCGGTCGCCGCATCGTCCAGGTTCAGGAATGGCAGCGGATTCAATGCTTCCGCGTGATGCACCAACCAGCGGTAGGCCGCGCGCTGCCCATCTGCCAGTGTGACGGCAGGGCCCCAGATGGTGTTGTCAATTTCGAGTGACAGCGGCTCTTCACCTTTGACGAGGATGGTTTCGCTCTGGCGATCGAATGCCTGGCGGCCTTCGGGGGCTTCGTAGTGGGTTTCATCGTGGTCCAGCATGATGTAATCGGCCCAGTCACCCGCCGAGTTGGTCATGCTCCAGGCGACGTTGCCATTGGTGCCGATGGCCATGGCCGGCATACCGGGGAAGCTCACGCCGTTCATGTGCACTGCATTGCCCGCGGCATTGGTGTAATTGAGCTGCACGCGGTACCAGATATGCGGTATGGCCATACCCAGGTGTGGGTCATTGGACAGCAGCGCGCCACCGTGGCTGGTCTTGGCGCCGCTGATGGCCCAGCTGTTGGAGCCGTTCATAGGGCCAGGTTCGGGGGTTACGGCGGCCAGCTCGTTGGTCTCGCTGGGTTCGCTCGTACCGTTAATCACGAAGGTGGACTCCGATGGGATTGCCGGCGTCGCATACTTGGTGCCGTCAATGGCGGTATCCCACTGGGTCCCCTGGGGCTGGATGAATTCCAGCAGGGTTTCACCGCCGGCGCGCAGCAGCAGGTCCCGGGCGTAATCCGATTGCGCCAGCTTGCCGGTCATCTGGATGAACATCGACATGGACACCAGCATGGACTCGGTCGGGGACCACTGTTTGGGCTCGACACGCAACAAATGATACTCGAAAGGCTTGCTGCCGAGACTGGCGAGTCCCGCATTCACACCCTCAGCGTAGATATCCAGAATGGCGCGATCCACGGCGGGGATCTGCGCAAGCGCTTCATCGGCGCGGCGGCGCAGCTGGTGCACGCGATATTTCTTGTCGGCTTCAACCGCAATGTTGCCAAACAGCTCTGCGAGCTCACCGCTGGCGAGACGGGATGCCAGGTCCATTTGGAAGAAACGGTCCTGCCCGTGGGCAAAGCCCATCGCATAGGCGGCATCTAGGCGGTTGGCCGCGGTAATCACCGCGATACCTTTGTCGTCACGCGCCAGTGTCGCCGGGGCGCCGAGGCCAGAATCCACCGTAATCTCGCCGTCGAGTGTTGGCAGACTCGCGCGCAGGGTGATGGTAAGGAAGGTGCCGATCGCAAGCACCAAAATAAAAACTGCAGCGGCAAGCTGCTTCAACCAACGTGGCATGTTGAAACCTGATTATTTGTTTTGTGCGCGGTGATCATATCACCATTTTTTTGCCTGCCAGCGCTGACTGTATGTCCACATTGCAGAACAGTTAATCACCTTTTTAATCTGCTAAATTTTTATTGCTTATGACGGCAGGTGCCCGGTCTTAACATAGATCAATGCACCATCCTCTTTCGTAAACGGGGTATGCCGACTGAAGTGCGGGCTGCGCAACCAGGAGCCCGCCGGATAGTTGCCGTGCTCGTCGTGAAAGGTGCCCTCTATTACGAAAATTTCCTCACCGCCCCAGTGTTGATGGCTGTTGAATTGCGTATTGGGGGCCCACTTTACCAGCGCGACACGCTCGGTACCGTATTCGTGCAAGGGCATAACTTGCAGTCCGCCTACCAGCCCCGGAAGCCAGGGTTGCGTACTGGTGTCGATTACCTTCTGTTCTTTGTCGGCTTCGTCGAATTGATGCAGCTTGACGAAAATGGTTGCGCCTTCTGCGCCAATTTTCGGTGTGTGGGAGGTGCCGACTGGATTGCGTACGTAACTGCCTTTGCCATAGTTCCGGTGCTCATCGGAAAAGACACCCTCCAGCACCAGGAATTCTTCACCACCCGAGTGGACGTGGGGTGAGAATGCACTGTTTGGTGCGTAGCGAACAATTGAGGTTGCTCTAGCAACCTCGTCGCCAATCCGGTCCAGCATCATGCGTTCTACGCCGGGCATCGGCGACGCCACCCAATCATACTGCTCCGGGCGGACTACCACTCTTTGGGAAAAATCGGCGTTGATACGCGTTGTCATATAAGTGCCTGAATACTCAAGTTTGCTCAACCTATCGCAAGTTATAGGAGGAAGGGGGCAAGTTATGCGTTGATGCCTTTCCGTATAACTAATCGAGGTTTCATTATATATTAATCAGTGATTGCCAAGATGGTCCCGCTGTTGCTGTGCGTGATGAAAACAATAGTGGTGGCTATGGAGCTGGCTGTACAAATATGGTGTATCAGATGGACTTAACGAAAACACTTCAGGATCCGGTGGTTGAGATATCCAAACTGCAGGTGACGGACTTCGATGGTTTATTCCGTGTCGCTAACGACAAGGCTCTATGGGCAGACCATCCAGCAAAAGATCGCTATAAGCGTAGTGAATTTGAAAAATGGTTTGAGTCCGCAATGGAGTATGGATCTACGCTGAAGATTGTCGATCGGACTACCGACGAGATAATTGGCAGTACGCGATATTACGATTATCAGCCGGGGCGGGAAGTGGCAATCGGCTATACCTTCCTTTCGCGCAAACTCTGGGGCGGGGAAACGAACGGCCGCGTAAAGAAACTCATGTTTGATTATGCGTTCCAGCATGTGGAACGTATCTGGTTGCACATTGGCCCCGAGAACATCCGCTCGCAGAAAGCGGCGGAAAAAGTCGGTGCAGTGTTTTCGCATTCGGAAACCAAGGAGCTGGCGGGGAGCTCGCTGGAGTACAGCTGTTATCGCGTCGACAAGCCTGCCTGATATTGCGGTCGATTGGTGGTGGAATACAAAGGAGCCAGCTTAAACTGGCCCCCTTTCGATATCAGAGTTATGAGTTGTTAGGTGGGGTTGAGCTGATCTTCGTAGGTGCCAGCTGCCTCTCCCTGCTTCACTACCCGGCGTCCATAGGCCACCAGCATAAAGCCGATCGGGAACATGATGACTCCGTAGATTGCCGACGGCACAGACATCTCATTGGAGTGCATCAGGGTCAGTGTCACCATCAGGCCGAGAGTGCCGTTTTTAATCCCCAGTTCGGTGGCAATCGCCAGGCCCTCACGTTTGCCGAGTCCCACGAGCTTCGCGCTCAGGAAGCCCAGCACGATACCGAGCAGGTTCAGGGCAATGGTGGCGGGGCCGGCCTGCGCCATCAGGTCGAAGAAGCGGTCGCGTATTCCGTAAACGATGCCCACAACCAGTAACACAAGCACCAGCCCGCCGAAAATACTCACAAATCCTTCTGCGCGCGCCGCAAATGTGGGGCGCCATGCCTTGACGGTCATGCCGATGGCAACCGGCAGCAGCACGATTGCGGACAACATCAGCACGGTGCGCACGAATGGCAGAGCAATCTCCTGTTGCGCGCCGTAATACAGCTGCAGCGCATAGTTGGCGAATATCGGTAGCGTCATGATGGTAATCAAACTCGCCGAGATGGTGAGCACAATGGACAGGGCGACATTGCCGCGCGCCAGCATAGTAAACAGGTTGGAGGTGGTGCCGCCGGGGCAGGCTGCGATGACCACAAGGCCCACTGCCATGGCTGGTGGCAGCGACAGTGCCCACGCTAGTGCAAAGGCAATGGCTGGCATCAAAAGTATCTGGGTGATGCTGCCGAGGATCAGCCCGGCCGGTTTGACCGTGACGTGATGGAAATCCCGGGCCGTCAGGGTCATGCCAATGCCGATCATGATGATAAACAGTGAGATCGGCAGGCCGATAGAGATCAGGGGGCTCGATTCCATGGGAAGCTCCGGAAATTATTATTAACTGTTGTTATATATAGCCCAGAACAGCGTTCTTTATCGCTTGGCGTACCTTAGAAAACCCTCTGGCGGCGACAATGTCAACGGTTTCTCATGCTGCTCTGTTGTTGAGCGTGGTCTCTGGTTACTGGGGCGAAGGTTTCGCGGGACTACATCATGGGCCCGACACTGCAAAGCGGGCGAGCGTAAATTTAAAACTAGGCAGTCTGCCGCGCTGTGGTATAGTGCCGCGGCTGGCTATTGCGCCAGATGCGTCATCTGTAGGCCGGACCATTTCCCGGCTCATTTCTAGAACACTGTACTCATCAGTGTGCCTGAACTCTTCCTACTGAATGCCGCACCCAGCCGAATTGGAATTTCGGCCTACGCCTAAGGCGGCAACTCGAAACCGACTGTGGAACATGGCAATTTTTTGCGGTTTCAGCGCGCGTTTCACGAATTTACCTCTGGTTGACCCGGTGTTGTACTGCGGTCGCCTGCAAGAAGATACATTATGTTGTTTGAAGATCTCGGCCTTGTGCCGGAAATTGCCCGCGCCGTGGCGGAGCAGGGCTATACCCAACCTACCCCTATCCAGCAGCAAGCCATTCCGGTGGTGATGCGCGGTGGCGACGTCATGGCGGCGGCACAGACCGGTACCGGTAAAACCGCCGGTTTTACCTTGCCACTACTGCACCGGCTGAGTGCCGGCCAGCGCGCGCGCAACAACCAGGTACGTGCTCTGGTACTGACCCCGACGCGCGAACTCGCTGCGCAGGTGTTCGACAATGTGAAAAGCTACAGTGAACACCTGCCCATGCGACACTCCGTTGTGTTCGGTGGGGTAAAAATCAATCCGCAAATGATGCGCCTGCGCGGTGGTGCGGACATCCTGGTAGCCACCCCGGGCCGCCTGCTGGACCTGTACAACCAGCGCGCGATCAAATTCGATCGCCTGGAAACGCTGGTACTGGATGAAGCCGATCGCATGCTCGATATGGGTTTTATTCACGACATCAAAAAAATCTTGCGCGTGCTGCCGGAGAAGCGTCAGAACCTGCTGTTCTCCGCCACCTTCTCACCGGAAATTCGCAGTCTGGCCAAGGGGCTGGTAAACGACCCGGTGGAAATCGATGTGGCGCCGCGCAACAGCACCACCAAGACCGTAAGGCAAAAACTGCACCCGGTGGACAAGTCCCGCAAGGCATCTTTGCTGTGTCACCTGATCAAGGAAAATGGCTGGCACCAGGCGCTGGTATTCAGCCGTACCAAGCACGGTGCCAACCGCCTGGCGAAGCAACTGGAACAGCACCGTATTCCCGCAGCGGCGATTCATGGCAACAAGAGCCAGAATGCGCGTACTAAAGCGCTGGCAGATTTCAAGAACGGCAAGGTGCAGATCCTGGTGGCCACGGATATTGCCGCGCGCGGTATCGACATCGACCAGCTGCCGCAGGTGGTGAACTTCGATTTGCCGAATGTGCCGGAAGATTACGTACACCGTATTGGGCGCACCGGCCGTGCCGGCGCATCCGGGCAGGCGGTATCCCTGGTTTCCGCGGATGAAATCAAGCAATTGCGCGATATCGAAAGACTGATCCAGAAGCCGATCGAGCGCGAAGAAATTGAGGGCTTTGAACCGGACCACGTGGTGCCGGAATCCGGCGGAAAAGTCGGCAAAGGTTCACAGGTTCGCCGCGGCGGTGGTGGGCGCAGCAAGTCGGGCAACGGCAAGGCTGGCGGTAACAAACCTTCCGGCAATAAGTCTGGTGGAAACAAGCCGTCTGGGAATCGTAGCGCTTCCAGCAACCGCGCCAATGGTAATCATTCGGAAGGGCGCAACGGCAATGGCCGCAGTGGCAACAGCCGTTCAGGTAATCGTGCTGCCAATGGTAATAGCAATGGCAATACAGCGGCCAAGCCGGGGCAGCGCCGTCGCCGCCCGCAACGCCGTACCGAGTCGGCGTAAGCGTAGAGTTTTTTGCTCAGGCGCTATAAATAAAAAGGGCGATCGTAAGATCGCCTTTTTTATTGCTATCCATTACTGGTTTTGTTGCCTGTCCAGATAATCGATGGCCAGTTGGGTAATCGCCCTAGTGCCAATTTTCAGGGCGCTCTCATCCACGTAAAACTGCGGTGAGTGATTGCTGGCAGCGGTGGAAGGATCTGTACCCTTGGGGGTAACCCCAAGAAAATAGTAGAAGCCCGGAATTTCATTGGCGAAGAAAGAGAAGTCCTCGGCACCGGTAATTTTCGGAATCACCATTACCTTGTCGTCGCCAGCCGCGGCTTTTAGCGCGGGAATGGCTTCCTCGGTGAGTGTCGGGTTGTTGACGGTTACCGGGTAGCCCTCAAGAATTTCCACTTTTGCCGCGGCGCCACTGGCTTCGGCAATTTTCTCCGCGGTGACCTTCAAGCGTTTAAAAATTTCCTGACGGTTATCCATATCGAAATTACGAATGGTGCCGTTCATGTACACGCTGTCGGGAATAATATTATTGCGCACACCACCGTCGATAATGCCGAAGGAAACCACGGCAGGTTCTTTGGTGATATCAATCTGGCGGCTAACCAGCGTCTGTGTGCCCATCACGATCTGCGCTGCGGCGGTAATCGGATCGACGCCGCCCCAGGGGCGGGAGCCGTGCGTCTGGCGGCCATGCACATGAATTTTGAACTGATCGGAACTCGCCATCAGTGGCCCGGAGCGGTAGCCAATGACACCGGAGGGCAGGCTGGAAGTCACGTGCTGGCCGAACGCCACGGCGGGCTTGTATTTCTTGAACAAGCCTTCTTTCAGCATCAACTCGGCACCGCCTTCTTCGCCGTCTGGTGCGCCTTCTTCGGCGGGCTGGAAGATAAACAGGATATTGCCGGCAAGTTCGTCGCGCATACCGGCCAGCACCTCGGCGGCACCCATCAACATGGCCACGTGGGTGTCGTGCCCGCAGGCGTGCATCACACCAACTTCTTCACCGTTGTACTGGGTTGTTGCCTTTGATGCGAAGGGCAGGTCCACCTGCTCGGTTACCGGCAGCGCGTCCATGTCCGCGCGCAGTGCCACCGTGGGGCCGGGTTGGCCACCCTTGAGGAAACCAATCACCCCGGTGTGGGCGATACCGGTTTCCACTTCCATACCGAGGTCTTTCAGGTGTCGAGTAATGTACTTGGCGGTTTCAAATTCACGATTGCCCAGTTCCGGATTCTGATGGATATGTCGTCGCCACTCGATCACGTTTGGCCCGGTTTTCTTGAGGGCAGTGTCGAGATTGTTTGATTGTGCTTGGGCGAGAGCGCCGTGGCTAACAAGCGCCAGGACGGAAAGAGAGAGGGCTTTTAGGGGCTTTTTCACAAGAACAATCCTGTTTTACGGTGCATGGCTCGAGTGAAGCAAACCATGCACCGCGGTAGGAATCAATCTTTGTGACTCTGTGTCCTTACATAGTGAAGTAAGTCGCCGCACCCGGCCCTACCGGCATGCCCGCAACAAATACCCACAGGAAGAACAGCGCGGTCCAGCCAACGAAGAAGAAGATGGAGTAGGGGATCATCGTTGCGATCAGCGTACCCATACCCAGATCTTTCTTGTAGCGGGTGGCGAAGGATACGATCAGGCCGAAGTAGCTCATCATCGGGGTAATAATGTTGGTGACCGAGTCGCCGATCCGGTAGGCCGCCTGAATGACTTCTGGCGCGTAGCCCAGCAGCATCAGCATGGGCACGAAAATCGGCGCGGTCACCGCCCATTGGGCCGAGGCGCTGCCGAGGCTCAGGTTCACCACACCACACATCATGATAAAGAACAGGAACAGAATCGGGCCGGTCAGGCCGATACTCTGCAGGGCCTCGGCACCCAGTACTGCAAAGATAGTACCGAGGTTGGTCATCTTGAAGAAGGCCACAAACTGCGCGGCGAAGAACACCAGCACGATGTACATACCCATGGTGCCCATGCTCCGGGACATGGCGTCGATCACATCGCGATCATTCTTCATGGTGCCCACGGTCTTGCCGTAGACAAAGCCCGGAACCGCAAAGAACACCACGATCAGTGCCACGATGCCTTTCAGGAACGGGGAGCCCGCCACAGCGCCGGTTTCCTGATTGCGCAGCACGCCCCACTCGGGAACGATGGTGAGTGCCAGCAAACCGCACACGCCCAGTACAGCGAGGCCTGCATACTTGAGGCCACGCTTCTCATCATCGCTGAGTTCGGTCATTTTGTCCTGGGACAGGTCGACAGAAGCTTCGCTGTTATCGTATTTGCCCAGTTTCGGCTCCACGATCGCCAGGGTTACCCAGCTGCCCACAATGGTGATCAGGAAGGTACTCACAATCATGAAGTACCAGTTCACTTCCGGACCCACCACATAGTTGGGGTCGATCATATGCGCGGCGGATTCGGTGATGCCCGACAGCAGTGGGTCGACGGTGCCCAGTAGCAGGTTGGCGCTGTATCCGCCAGAGACACCCGCAAACGCGGCGGCCAGGCCCGCCAGTGGGTGGCGGCCGAGGGAGTGAAAAATCATTGCGGCCAGCGGAATCAGCACCACGTAACCGAGTTCAGACGCGGTGTTGGAGATGATGCCGGCAAACACCACGATTACGGTCACGGTGCGCTTGGAAGCCTTCAGTACCATGCCGCGCACGGCCGCGGAGAGCAGGCCGGAATGCTCCGCAATCCCCACACCCAGCAGGGCCACCAGCACCGTGCCCAGCGGCGCGAAGCCGGTAAAGTTGGTGACCAGGGTGGTAACAATTGTCCTGAGGCCTTCACCGGACAGCAGGTTCACCACATGGATAACGCCGTCTGCAGAGCGTCCAGCGGCACCTTCCGGGCGCGGGTCGACCACGGAAAGCCCGAAGAAGGATGCGACACCGCTCAGCACGATCACGCCGAGGGCAAATATGGCGAACAGGGTGATGGGGTGGGGCAGCAGATTACCCAGCCACTCCACGGTATCGAGGAAGCGGGTAAAGGCGGTTTTCTTGCCGGAGGCTCCGGGTTGGATCTCGCTGGGGGAGGTGGATGTCGTCATTATGTCTCCTCTGGTTCACCTGCCGGCTAAAAAATAGTCAGTTGGCGCGCAATCATACATGAAAATGGCAGCGATGACTTCGTGGGTGGTGGTACAGGTGCTTATTCTGCCACTTTGTCAGCTTTTTGGGGGGCGTCGATGCTGCGGTGCCCAATTATCGGCACATTAAAGCAGCGGCTGCCAGAGGGGTGGCGCCGAATCCAATGTTTGCCGGGGCGATGCCGGGGGAGCGAGGGCCCTGGCGGGCCCGTGCGGGGGAGCGTCTAGAACTTGTAGCCGATACCAATCGAGTAAACAAAGGGGTCGATATCCACATCGGTGGTGATGCGGGTAAAGGTATCGCCGCGGCTGCGGAAGTCGATCTTGGCCTCGGTGTCGATATCCAGGTACCAAACGGCTGCATTGAACAGCCAGTTACTGTCCGGCCCGAACATCACATCCACACCGATTTCGCCGGCGAGCCCCCAGGAGTCGTCGAGACGGAGATTGGCACGGCTGATGGCCCCGAGCACATCCGCGAAGTAGTCATTGGCAACGGTGCTGATGCTTTCGTCCGAGAAGGTGGTGAAATTCACCCCGAGGCCAAAATAGGGCTGTACCCAGGACTCTTTGCACGTGGGAAACCACTGCACGGTAAGTGTGGGTGGCAGATGCTCGATACTGCCCAGATCCACCTTGCCGAGCCGGGCGTCGAGGTTGTCGGGGTTGGGCAGGCCGATGACATCCAGGTCGTGCTCAAACGGCAGTGCCGCCAGTAACCCGAGGCCGAAATGGTCTGCGAACATCCAGGTGCCGGTAAAGGTCGCGCTATCGCCATCGTCCACAAGAACCCGGGTGTTCGTCAGTTCGACCGTGTTATCGATCAGCAGCGGGTCGGAATCATCATCCGGATCCACCAGCCCCCAGCCGATGCGGACAATAAAGTCGCCTTGCTCCAGATCGGCCAGACACTGGCTACTGGCGAGGGTGGCGGCGACAAATGCGGCGGCCAGACTGAGTCTCTTCATAAGATCGCTCCTTGAACTTCCTAGAGGTGCGACAATGCAGTCTTGCATTGCCATTTTGCACGACACTTTCAGTCTAGCTGTCTGTCGAATGGAGAAACTTTCTTGCGTTTGATTGGGTGACATTCGGATCTGGGCTTGTGGCCTGCGCGCACTGCGGCAATAATGTGATCACAAAAATGATCCTTGTTGGTAATAGGCCTGTATATGGGTGAAGTAATGAAGATTGGTGTTCTCAAAACGGACGATGTGCGCCCGCAGCTGGTGGCCGAATTCGGTGAGTACCCGGAGATGTTTGCGGCGCTACTGAAGCGTGAGGATGACGCGCTGGAGTTTGTCACCTACGAGGTGCAGCACGGTGAATACCCGGCGGATATCGACGAAGTGGACGCCTACCTGATTACCGGCAGTAAAACTGGCGTCTATGACGATCAGCCGTGGATAGCGCCGCTGATGGAGTTTGTGCGCGAGCTGCGCCGCTGCGAGAAGCCGACCCTGGGTATCTGCTTTGGTCACCAGATTATTGCCCATGCCCTGGGTGGTGAGGCGCGCAAGTCCGACAAGGGCTGGGGTGTCGGGGTGCACAGTTACGAGGTGCAGGAGACGCCAGCGTGGATGACCGAGCCGCAGGCGGAATTCAGCCTGCTGGTCAGCCACCAGGATCAGGTGGTGGCGTTGCCGCCCGAGACCAAGGTGATTGCCTCCAGCGATTTCTGCCCTTATGCAATGCTACAGGTCGGTGAGCACATGCTTACCATGCAGGCACACCCGGAATTCACCAAGCCTTACTCAAAGGGTTTGATGGAGCTGCGCAAAGAAGTATTCGGCGAAGATATGGTCGAGAAGGGCAAGGAATCTCTGCACAACGACATTCACGAGAGCGCGGTAGCGCGCTGGATGCTGGCGTTCCTGAAAAGCGCCGCCTAGCACTGGATGACATGCTTGAATGTTCCCGGTGCCGCCACCGGGAATATTTCATCAACAATTACTTCCACTTAATGTTGCAGCCAATCGACGCCACCTGATCTTCCACAGGTTTCTCTCCCACCAACACCGCGTTCACTGCAGCGTATAAATCCTTCCCATTGACCGGCGCATCGTTACCTGGGCGGCTGTCATCAAACTGCCCGCGGTACGCGAGCTTCCCGTCTCCGTCGAACAGGAAAAAGTCCGGCGTACAGGCTGCGTCAAACGCTTTGGCCACGGACTGGTCCTCGTCCACCAGATATTCAAATTCATATCCCCGCAGTGCGATTTCCTCGCGCATTTTGGTCGGGCTGTCCGCCGGGTAACTGGCAAAGTCGTTACTGTTGATTGCCACAACGTTAACGCCTTTGGCCACAGTGTCCTTGCAAAAAGCTGCCAGCCCATCGGCGATGTGCTTTACGAAGGGACAGTGGTTACAGATAAACATCACCACCAGCGGCTTTCCATTAAATTCATTACTGTCGACCACCTTTCCATCTGCGTTGGGTAGCGAGAATGCCGGCATGGGGGTGCCGAGGGGAATCATGGTGGATGGGGTCAGGGCCATGGAGTGCTCCTTGCAAGGTGGGTGGGCATCAAAGTGTATCGAATTTCCTACAGTTTGGGTCTACCGGAGTCGGCGGCACTTAACTACGTCAATTGACGCATACCGTCGTTCCTCGATTCTTGTTTCCATTGTCCTCTAATCCAACGAATTGACGGCAGTCGTGTGTTGCCCTGCTTGCACGTTTTTGATGAATCAGCTCGCCACCTCACAAAGTTCTGAAGGCCTTGGTTACTCCGAAAGCGCGAGCAGTAGTGCGAGCCGCTGGTTGGCGGGGCTGGAACTGGTATTTGAGCGTGATGGGCGAGGCTGTCGCCTGGCAAAAAATCATCACCGGGGTCCGCTGTATGTACAGAAACCATTTTTCCCCGAAGGGCGGGATCTGGCACACATATACCTGCTGCACCCCCCCGGTGGCCTGGTTTCCGGGGATCAACTGGATATCCGCATCACTGTCGCAGAGCGTGCACGGGCACTGGTGACCACGACCGGCGCCGGCCGTGTGTACCGAGCGCGCGGTGATGGCCTGCTGCAGCGGCAAAACACCCTGTTGCAAATTGCCGCAGGCGCGAGTCTTGAGTGGTTGCCTCTGGAGAACATCGCTTATCCCGGTGCCAATGGCTCCATGCACACCCGCGTGAACCTGGAACCGGGAGCGCTGTTTGCAGGGTGGGAGGTGACATCACTGGGGTTGCCAGCCCGAGGCGAATCGTTTCACCAAAGTCGATTGCATCAGCGTCTGGAAATTTTCTTGGATGGTGTGCCGTTGCTGTTGGACTCACTGCGATTGGGGGATCCCGCGGTTGACATGCTGTGCTCCAAAGCGGGGCTGAGTAACTTTCCGGTAAACGGGGTGATGGTAATGGGGCCGTTTGCGGAGTCGGTTTGCGATGACGCGATGGCGGAGTGCCGCCAGATTTTAACGTGTGGTAATACGCATAGCCTTGGCGGAGTCACCCTTGTGGCCAATATGCTGGTAGTGCGCGTGTTGGGGCGTTGTGCATTTGAAGTACGTGAATTGTTGAGCCAAACGTGGTGCTACATGCGTCCGCAGCTACTCGGGCGCAGTGCCTGTGCACCGAGGATTTGGCGCACATGAATTCAATAAAATAATTGCGGGTTTTCCATGGAATTATTGCCCAGAGAAAAAGATAAGTTGCTGGTGTTTACCGCCGCACTATTGGCCGAGCGACGTCTCGCCCGTGGCTTGAAATTGAACTATCCGGAAGCGGTGGCGTTAATCTCGATGGAAATCATTGAAGGCGCGCGCGATGGAAAAAGTGTTGCCGAACTAATGGGTTTTGGTCGCGAAATTTTGCGTACAGATCAGGTGATGGAGGGCGTCGCCGATCTGGTACACGAGGTACAGGTAGAAGCCACCTTCCCCGATGGAACCAAACTCGTGACGGTACATAACCCCATCAGCTAACGCGGAGGCAGCAAGATGATTCCCGGAGAAATTCAGGTCGCCGCAGACAGAGGCGATATTCAGCTTAATCCAGGGCGTGAAACACGGACCCTGCGTGTAGAAAACACCGGTGACCGGCCTGTGCAGGTTGGCTCTCACTATCACTTTTACGAGGTAAACCCCGCGCTCCGATTCGAGCGCGAACGTGCCCGTGGTTTTCACTTGAATATTGCATCGGGGACGGCGGTACGGTTTGAACCCGGCCAGGGGCGCGAAGTGGAGCTGGTGGCTTACGCCGGCGCCCGCAAAGTGTATGGATTCCGCGGTGAAGTCATGGGTGCGCTCGATGCTGTGGAGGTATGCGAGCCATGAGCCAGATGGATCGGGAAAGTTATGCACAGATGTTCGGCCCAACCACTGGCGATCGCGTTCGTCTTGGCGACACCGAATTGTGGCTGCAGGTGGAAAAAGATTTCACTCGCTACGGCGACGAGGTCAAGTTTGGCGGTGGCAAAGTTATTCGTGACGGAATGGGGCAGAGTCAGCGTTCATGCGCAGAGACGCCCGATCTGGTGATTACCAATGCCCTGATTCTCGACCACTGGGGTGTGGTAAAGGCCGACGTATCAGTGAAAAACGGGCGAATTACCGGTGTTGGTAAAGCCGGTAATCCCGATGTGCAGGAGGCGGTCGACATTGTCATTGGCCCCGGGACGGAAATTATTGCCGGCGAGGGTTCAATCCTTACCGCAGGTGCTATCGACGCGCACATTCACTTTATTTGTCCTCAGCAGGTGGAGGAAGCGTTGATGTCGGGTGTCACCACCATGATTGGCGGGGGGACCGGCCCCGCTACCGGCACGAATGCCACAACGTGCACGCCCGGCCCCTGGAATATTGGCAAAATGCTGCAGGCCACCGATAGCCTGCCAATGAATTTTGGCTTCCTTGGCAAAGGTAATGGCAGTTTGCCAAAAGCCATCGAAGAGCAGGTCGAAGCCGGGGCTTGTGGACTCAAATTACACGAAGACTGGGGGACTACCCCCGCGGCGATCGATTGCTGTCTCACCGTTGCAGAAAAATACGATGTACAGGTAGCAATACACACCGACACCTTAAACGAATCCGGCTTTGTAGATGACACGCTGGATGCATTTAAGGGACGCGCGATTCACACCTATCACACGGAGGGCGCCGGTGGCGGTCATGCGCCGGACATCATCAAGGCCTGTGCTTCAGCCAATGTTCTGCCGTCGTCGACCAACCCCACGCGACCGTATACAGTAAATACCGTAGATGAACATCTGGATATGCTGATGGTATGCCACCATCTGGATACCAGTATTCCGGAAGATATCGCTTTTGCGGACTCGCGTATTCGCAGGGAAACCATCGCTGCGGAGGATCTGTTCCACGACCTGGGCGCGTTCAGCATGATTGCGTCCGATTCGCAGGCGATGGGGCGTGTGGGCGAGGTGATTACACGCACCTGGCAAACCGCACACAAAATGAAAGTCCAGCGGGGAACCCTGTTGGAAGATCGTGCCGGCGATACCGCTGGTGCGGATAATTTTCGCGCGCGTCGTTACATAGCCAAATACACCATCAATCCCGCTATTACTCATGGTATTGCCCACGAAGTGGGTTCCATCGAAGAGGGAAAGCTGGCGGACCTGGTGCTATGGAAGCCAGCCTTCTTCGGTATCAAGCCATCCATGATTATCAAAGGTGGCATGATCGCCGCAGCCCCAATGGGCGATCCAAACGCGTCAATCCCTACACCGCAGCCGGTGCACTACCGTCCGATGTTCGGCGCTCACGGTATTGCTGCAGCAAAGACCTCACTGACGTTTGTTTCACAAATTGCGATGGAGCGAGATCTTGGGATAAAGCTCGGGCTCGCGCGCACGCTTGCTCCCTGTAAAAACACCCGCAGCGTGCGCAAAAAGGACATGTTACTAAACGACTGGCAGCCAGATGTGAGTGTGGATCCGCAAACCTATGAAGTGCGTGCCGATGGCGAGCTACTTACCTGCGAACCCGCCACAGAACTCCCCCTGGCACAGCGCTATTGCCTGTTCTGATTCCAAAGGAGGCCAGAGTGAAATTGGATGTATATCGACGGCTCGGAATTCGAAACGATGCGTCTGCAACGGAGCAGGTTGTTCTCGATCATTTGCAGCGTGACCGTGGGCGGCTGCGTGCAACCACATTAGGTGGTCACGAAGTTCGAGTTTTCCTGGAGCGCGGCAAGCCGCTGTTGGTGGGCGAAATATTGCAGAGTGAATGTGGTAAGAACATTCAGGTGGTGGGTGCGGACGAACCCGTAACAACTGCCTACGCAGCGGACTGGCAGATGTTTAGCCGCGCTTGCTACCACTTGGGCAATCGTCACGTAAAGCTGCAGATTGCCGATACAGATGGTGAGCGTTGGTTGCGTATTACTCCGGATCATGTGTTGGAGGAGATGCTCGAGCTACTGGGGTTAACCTTGAAGAAAGAGCGCACGGTATTCGTGCCCGAATCCGGTGCCTACAGTGGCGGTCACGCTAGCTCTCATAGTCACTCCCACAGCCATTCTGCTAATTCTGACACAACCCATGAGCATCACCACCACTGATACGGCATTACTGCGCTTACTGCAGCTATCCAGTGCTAGCTTGCCGGTAGGTGGCTATGCGTTTTCACAGGGATTGGAGTTCGCTGTAGAGGCCGGTTGGATAACCGACCTTAGCGGTGCCCGTGAATGGCTGTCGGTGCAGCTGCTGGAATCCATCGCCGGCGTAGATTGCCCACTGCTAATGCGCTGCCATCGAGCGTTACAGGCGGATGACGCAGAAGCGGGAGAAAACCACCAGCTCGCGTATTGGAATCAGTACACCTTGGCGTGCCGTGAAACCCGTGAATTGCGACTCACGGATACGGCAACAGGTGCGGCATTGATGCGCCTGCTGGCACAGCTGGATATTGTACAGACGCATCTGGATGGTGATATCAGCTTTGTCGCAGCTTTTGCAGTTGCGGCGCATCACTGGCAACTCAACGAGGAGGCGGCCACGCTCGGGTTTGTTTGGTCCTGGCTTGAAAACCAGGTCGCCGCCGCGACCAAGCTGGTGCCTCTTGGGCAGACTCAGGCGCAACAGTTGATTGGCGAGCTGCAGCGGGAAGTTCCGGCTGCGATGCAGCGAGCGCGACAACTTCAGGATCATGATCTTGGCGCTGGCCTGCCAATGCTGGCTATTGCCAGTGCCCGTCATGAAACCCAATACAGCCGCCTATTCCGGTCTTAAACATTCTCAAAAATAATTCGGGGATAACGATGACTTCACGAAAAAAACAAACTCTGCGCGTTGGCATTGGGGGGCCGGTAGGCTCGGGTAAAACTGCATTATTGCGGGAACTGTGTGCCGCGATGCGCAACCACTACCAGATTGCCGTAGTAACCAATGATATTTACACACAGGAAGACGCACAGTTTCTCACTCGGCATGAAGCGCTGGACGCGGACCGAATTATTGGTGTGGAAACTGGTGGTTGCCCCCATACAGCTATCCGGGAAGATGCTTCCATGAACCTCGCCGCAATTGATGAATTGATTGTCCGTCATGGCGCGCTGGATGTCGTATTTGTGGAGAGCGGTGGCGACAACCTCAGTGCTACGTTTAGCCCGGAGTTGTCGGATCTCACTATTTACGTCATCGACGTTTCCGCCGGTGACAAGATTCCTCGCAAGGGTGGTCCCGGCATTACCCGCTCGGACCTACTTATGATCAATAAGATTGATCTCGCACCACTAGTCGGCGCTTCGTTGGACGTAATGGATCGGGATGCCAAAAAAATGCGTGGCGAGCGCCCGTTTGTGTTTTCGAACCTGAAAGCGCAGCAGGGGTTAAAGGATATTATTCAGTTTATTGTGCGCGAGGGGATGTTGGAGGAAAAAGCGATTCCAGCGGTTGCTTAGTTGAGCAAACTCGACACAGCCAGAAGGGTCCTGACGCGAAAGTTGGGTTAATAAAATACTGTTTATTTAACGATTTGAGAAAACTGTTAGGAAGGAAGTCGTATGAAAATGCAGTTAGTTTTAAAGCTAGTGGCGATATGGATAGCTATGTCCATAAGTCTTATTGCGCATGCTCACGAAGGGCATGCTCCATCGGGTGTGGTGCACGACCTGCATCATGTGTTGTGGGTCGCGATGGCACTGGCAGTTAGCGCCGTAGCAGTATTTTTGTTAAGAAAAAGTACTAACAAGCAGGAAGAGTCAGAAGACTAACCGGCTAAGATTACGAGTCCGGATTCAAAGTGCGTATGGCAATGCCTGCCGCGGCGGTCCGGTTCTCAACCCCCAGTTTTGAAAATACACCCTCCAGATGCTTGTTGACGGTACGCGGGCTCACTTCCAGAATTTCCCCGATCTCCCGGTTGGTTTTTCCATTGGCAATCCAGAACAAGACTTCTGACTCGCGCTTGGTAAGGGTAAGCTTTTTTCGTAGGATTTCTTCTCCTGCGGGTCCATCATCGTCCACCAGCTTTAGCAGACAGGTCTTAGCATCCCGGCGTTCGACAAAAACCACTGCCAGTGTCTTTTTTAATCCATCCAGCTTTAGTTTGTTGCCAGCCGCTGGGTCGCGTTGCAGCCAAAATTTCAGTGTGACGAGGAGCTTCTGTTTTGCGTCGTCTTGCAGCGCTCCGGCGCTATCCAGGAGTGTGTAGGTTTGTGGTGTCGCCCACTGCATTTGTCCCGCCAGATCTACGGTAAACAAATACTGCCCGGTGGAGTCCAGTGCCTGATGTGCACTGGATGTCAGCCGCGCATTACTTAAATGCACTTTTATGCGGGCAATTAATTCAGTGGGTTTTATGGGTTTGGTGAGGTAATCTACTCCACCACTTTCCAGACCACGCACAATATCAGCGGAATCGGTGAGTCCGGTCATAAAAATAACCGGGATCGTCGCAAGAGCTGGATCAGCCTTGAGACGACGGCAGGTCTCAAATCCGTCCAGTCCCGGCATGACCGCATCAAGTAAAATCATATCCGGCCGTAAGCGTTGGGCAATATTCAATGCCTGGCTGCCATCTAATGCCACCAACGCATCGATCCCTGCTTGTTCCAGAGTGTCGTTAATCAGGCTCAAGGTGTCCGGGGAATCATCGACCACCAGTACGATATCCCCCGCGCGGCGCACAGATTTTTTTGGTTTTTTCGGCGAAGTCTCGACATCGTCGCAGGGGGTCATGGGGATTCCTCCGATGCGTGTTTCGTGGGTTCACGCGAATGGTTTACAAGCGACTCGCTTAAACGTTCAAGACGCATGCTGTTCGCTAGTTGACGGAACTCTTCCAACTGCTGCTCGCTGACGATGCCTGCAGTGGCAACTTTGTCCAAGATTCGTTGCACGCCACCACGGTAGCCGATCCGTGCATATGCCAATAGCTCGACCAGTAAGGGGTGCTTGGGGAGTATGTCTGTTTGTGTGTCTTTCTGTGTATCTGCCGGGCAGGATTTGTCTGACTCTGAATTAACTGTCGTGTCTGTGGGCGAATCCACATCAGAATCAAAACACCATTCCAGCGCCAATAGCTCCGCCATGGTGTCATATAGCTTTTGATTGACCAGAGGCTTAACCAGATAGGCGTCATGGTGGGCTTTGCAAGAGTCTCCCGGCTGTAGGTGATGCTCTTTTGCTTCCGCCGATAGCATTACAATCGGGCCATTATACGCACGCTCACGCAATGTCTTTGCCAGCGTTAGTCCATCCATGCCGGGCATGCTTACGTCCAGCAAAAATAGATCGGGATTACCCTGTTCAAGCTGAGCTAGGCAGTCTTCAGCGCTCTGGGCTTCACGGAGGGTAAAACCGAGAGGCGCGAGCAATTCGCCAATTAGGCCGCGGTGTATGGCTTCATCATCGACCACCATGATGGTTTGCCTTGGCCCTTGGTAACCGGTCAGATTTTGTGTTGGGATTTCACGTGGCCGCTCTGAATCCACCCATGACAACAGCAGAGAGACAGTGAAACGACTCCCTTTGCCGGGCGTACTCTCCATCCGCAGTTCGCCGCCCATAATCTCCGCCAGTAAATAGGCAATGGTGAGGCCGAGGCCCGTACCGGTTACCGTAGGGCTGTCGCCGTTACGCACTCGTTCAAAGGGCTTGAGAATACGCGCTTGGTGCTCAGGGTGAATACCGACGCCCGTATCGGCGATCGTAAATTCGGCAACCTGATTGCGATAGCGGATATGAAAATCGACTTTGCCAATGCGTGTGTACTTGATTGCATTCGATAGTAAATTGATCAGGATCTGTCGCAGACGCTTCTCATCGGCGATGACTGTATATGGCAGTGTGCTGTGAATGTGACAGTGCAGTTGAATCCCTTTGGCTTCAGCCTGTGGCCCAAACATGTCCACCATTTGTTCGATTAGTTCAGGTAAGCGCACACGATTACGGTAAATATCCAGACGCCCGGCCTCGATCTTGGAGATATCCAGTAGCCCTTCAATGAGGTCGGTCAGATATTCTCCGCTGCGTTTAATAATTCGCAGCCCGTTACGGTGTTTATCGGGGATGTCGGTCTGTTGGTTAAGAAGTTGGGCGTAGCCGAGTATCGACTGTAGTGGCGTGCGCAGCTCATGGCTGATGCCGGACAGGTAGCGACTTTTTGCACTGTTCGCACTTTCCGCCTCTTCCTTGGCGAATTGCAGGGCGCGGTCGGTTTCCTTGTGCGCTTCAATTTCGCTGATGAGCAAGCGGGTTTGCCGGTTGGATTCCAGCTGGGCCACGACGCGGCTGTCATGGGTTAGCAGGAACAGCCAACACAAGACACCGGCAATTAACACCAGTACCACAAACAGCGTCCAGAACGTTTGCCGCAGTGCATCGGCGGCTGCAGGCAGAGTAGGGGCTATCTGCCCATATATCAGCGATAGCATCCCCGCGATACAGGCACTGGCGCCGATCAGCAATACAGTAAAGCGCCCGAGCCGGGAGTCGATGCCATCGGCGACCTGATCGGGCACCAGCATTTTGATCAGCGCAAGTAGCTGCTGAGAGAAGTGTGCATCGGGCTTGCATGCATCCATGCAGCGGGAATCCAGCGAGCAACATAGTGAACAGATTGGCCCCTGATACGCGGGGCAAGAACTTACATCTGCCGGTTCGAAGTCGTTCTGGCAGATGCAACAGGTCTTGCTCGACTGGATTGTGCCGGAGTCGACTTGGAAGTCGTCGTCAGGAATGTTGCGGCGCACCGCCAGGTAAAAGTGCCCGCGGGTCACCACGCCGAAAAATGGCACCATCACAAAACAGATTGCCAGACTGATAAAACTGGAAAAATTCTTTGCTCCCTCACCAAAGTGGCCGAGATAACACAGAATGCCGATGACGGACGCGAGCAACATCGAGCCCACGCCCACCGGGTTAAAGTCATACAGGTGCGAGCGTTTAAACTCCACGTAAGATGGGCTGATGCCTAGTGGTTTGTTGATCATCAAGTCCGCAGCCAGGCATCCCAGCCAGCTAATCGCGACGAGTGAAAAAATACCCAGTACACCTTCCAATGCACCGTAAATACCCAGTTCCATCAGGATCAGTGCAATGCTCACATTGAACACCAGCCAAACTACTCGTCCGGGATGACTGCGGGTCAGGCGTGAGAAAAAGTTCGACCAGGCGATGGAGCCGGCATAGGCGTTGGTCACATTAATCTTCATCTGCGAGACCACTACCATAATCCCGGCAAGAATCAGTGCCATGGTGGGAGACTGGGTGATGTAGTTGAAGACCATTTGGTACATGTATACCGGGTCCGCCGCTTGTAGGCTGGAGGCACCGCGGGTGATTGCCAGGTAAGCGAGGAAGGAGCCGAAGAGCATCTTGATCACACCGATCAAAATCCATCCCGGTCCGGCAAGGGTGAGCCAAAACCACCAGCGTTTGCGGTTCTCGCGGGTTTTTTCGGGCATAAATCGCAGGTAATCCACCTGTTCACCGATTTGCGCCACCATTGCGAAAAAGACCGCACCGGCTGCACCAAATAGCATCCAGTTGAATTCGGCGCCTTGCGGGTTGTGTTGCGGTGCGTAGCGAGTCCAGTCCTCCACTCGAGATAGTTCAAACCAGGCGGCGATAGCGAGGGCGAGGCACTGCAAAAATAGCCATACCGGCTGTGTGCCAATCTGGAACTTGCTGATCGTTTGAATGCCGTGGGTGACGATAGGGATTACCGCAACGGCACAGAGTATGTAACCGATGGCCGGTGGAATCCCCAGTAGTGCGTGCAACGCCGAGGTGAGGATGGCCGCTTCAATTGCAAAGAAGATAAACGTAAATGAGGCGTAGATCAGCGACGTGATGGTGGAGCCGAGATAGCCGAAGCCGGCACCACGTGTAAGTAAGTCAATATCCAGCCCGTGTTTGGCTGCGTAGTAGCTAATGGGAAAGCCGGTAATAAAGATCACTGCGGCTACGGCGAGCATCGCCGCAACGGTATTGATAAAACCGTAATTGAGCGTCACCGCCGCCGCAATTGCTTCAAGAGCGAGGAACGCGGTGGCTCCCAGTGCGGTCTTTGCCACTTGTTCGATGGTAAAACGGCGCCCGCGCACCGCGGTAAAGCGCAGTGCGAAGTCTTCGAGTGTCTCGTCTCCCACCCACTTGTTGTAGGTCCGCCTTACGCGGAAAACCTGTTGTGCGGGGCGCATAGCCTGTTGTTCGTTGTCGTTATCGTTGCCCGTAACTACGTTAACCACCGGGATTTGCCTGTCACTGCCAGAATACTCCTGTTTTTCATGCAAGTTTCATGCAACAAGAATACCGAATCGATCCTTTTTCTTACTTCTTTAGTTTATCCACCACGGATTACCTGAGAACCGTCAAATGACGTAGTCCTGTGCCCTTATTCGCGTATAGCGCCTCTGGTTCGCCAATCGAATAATCGATAGCAGCAAAAAATAACCAATCGAGACCACAACGACGACTAAGGGGATATCAATGGAAACACCGACAGAGAGTACGCGACTGAACCATCAATCGCGGTCTAAGAAATTACTCGGCCGCGCAAGCTGTGCGGCGGCCATCTTGGCACTGAGCTCCGTGTCGCTTCCCGCACTGGCCAAACAGTATGAGTCTGAAGGCGGCCAGACCTTCAGTATCGGAGCTGGCTTCCGCTCGCAGTTTCAATCGGTAGAAGGCGACAGTGACTTCGCCCTGCCGGATATACGCGTGTATACCTCAGGCCAACTGAACGATACCGTCAAGTTCACCTTCAACCTGCAACAGCGCGACGGAGATACCGTCGATGTTCTGGATGCTATTGCCCAATTTGAGTTCACACCTGAGTTCAATATCTGGGTTGGGCATATGCTGACACCGGCAGACCGTATCGAAATGAGCGGGCCTTACTATGCACTCAGCTGGAATCAGTATCGCCAGCCTTTGTATGCCTCTGACCAAGGTGGCCAGGCGGGGCTCATTGGGCGCGACGAGGGCGTTACCTTCTGGGGTACTGCAGGCAAATTCCAGTATGCGGTGGGTACCTTCGCAGGCGTGGATGGCTTCAGTAACGAGGATGATAATCCGCTGTACGCAGCGCGCTTCGCCTACAACTTCCTGAACATGGAATCCAACCCAGGCTACTACACCAGCTCTACCTACTATGGTGGCCTCGGCAATATCTTCACCCTTGCTCTTTCCATGCAAAGCCAGGAAGACGGTGTGGGTAGTGCATCTGAAGCTGGCGATTTCTCCGGTTGGACTATCGATATGTTGTCCGAAACCGTACTCGGCGGCGGTGGAGTGGTGACCGTAGAGGGCGAATACAAAAGCTTCGATGCAGATTACACCCTGGCCTCGATGCCGGCGGCCGATGATTGTTTCTGCCTGTTCGACGGCGAGTCCGTTTTCGCTACTGCTGCCTACCTGTTTCCCAACGATGTGGGCCCCGGCAAATTCCAGCCTTACCTGAGACTGGTCGAGAACAGCCCGTCTGATGCCTCCAGCAGCAGTTCTACCGAACTGGGCCTTAACTATGTGGTGAGCGGCCACAACACGCGCCTCAATCTCAGTTTCGTCTCCGGTGACGCCAATGCTTCTGGCTATGCGGGTGACGACGTCGACGTATTGAGCCTGGGTATGCAGGTCCAGCTGTAAGTCCTGATCAACGCTTCAAAATCAATAAAGGAATCTATTAATGAATGTAAAAAAAATGATCGCCAGTATCGCTCTGGCGGCGGGCACGAGCGTCATCAGTAGTGTGGTGCTGGCGGCAGAAACCATCAAAGTCGGTGTATTGCACTCCTTGTCCGGCACCATGGCCATCAGTGAGACCACGCTGAAGGACACCGTATTGATGATGGTCGATGAGCAAAACCGCAAGGGCGGCTTACTGGGTAAAAAACTCGAAGCTGTGGTGGTAGACCCTGCATCTGACTGGCCACTATTCGCGGAGAAAGCGCGTGAGCTGCTGACCAAAGAGGAAGTGGATGTAATCTTCGGTTGCTGGACATCTGTATCCCGTAAGTCCGTACTGCCGGTGGTGGAAGAACTGAATGGGCTTATGTTCTACCCGGTGCAGTATGAGGGCGAAGAGTCCTCAAAAAACGTGTTTTACACCGGTGCTTCTCCCAACCAGCAGGCGATTCCCGCGGTGGACTATCTGATGTCTGACCTGGAAGTGGAGCGCTGGGTACTGGCGGGCACCGACTATGTCTATCCGCGTACCACTAACAAAATTTTGGAAGCCTACCTGAAGGCTGCAGGTGTTGCCGAAGAAGACATCATGATCAGCTACACCCCGTTCGGCCATTCTGACTGGCAGGGTATTGTTTCCGACATCAAGAAATTCGGTGGTGCGGGCAAGAAAACTGCTGTGGTTTCCACAATCAATGGTGACGCCAACGTGCCTTTCTACAAGGAGCTGGGTAACCAGGGTGTGAGCTCAGAAGACATTCCCGTAGTGGCCTTCTCTGTGGGTGAAGAGGAGCTTTCCGGTATCGATACTGGCCCGCTGGTTGGTCATCTCGCCGCCTGGAACTACTTCCAGGGTATCGATAGTGAAGCCAATGAGTATTTCGTGGAGCAGTGGAAGGCGTTTATCGGCGACGAGAAGCGCGTAACCAACGACCCGATGGAAGCGACCTATATCGGCTTCAATATGTGGGCCAAGGCGGTAGAGAAAGCGGGTACTACTGAAGTTGACGCGGTCGAGCAGGCGATGATCGGAATTGAGTTCCCGAATCTGACGGGTGGCATAGCGAAGATGAACAAGAATCATCACCTGTCGAAGCCAGTGTTTATCGGTGAGATCCAGGATGACGGGCAGTTCGAAGTAGTTTGGGAAACCGACGGTGTCGTTGCCGGTGATGCCTGGTCCGATTTCCTGCCTGGTTCCAAGGATCTGATTGCCGATTGGACAGCGCCGATTAAGTGCGGCAACTACAACACCAAGTCCAAGGCATGTAGCGGTCAGGTTCAGTAAGTCGAACGGGATAGCGGAGAACGTAGTGAACGCATTACTACACAAGCTTTGGTCGGTTGCGATTGTACTGTTGTTATTACCGACCGGCAGTCCGCTGGCACAGTCAGAGCCCGCAGGAATCTCTGCGGACTCTGTACTCCAGCAGTTGCCCGGGGCAAGTCTGAAAAAAACAGGCGAATTGATCGGGCAGCTGGAGCAAGCTGGGGGCGCAGAAATGCGGCCCCTTTTTGAGGTTATGCTGGCTGGTGAACTCTACTTTGTTAAAGAGAGTAAACAGATTATTGCTATTACCAAAACAGAACGCCGGACTTACATTGGTCGCGATGTGTTTGGTAAGGCTGCCCTTGGTGAGTTTACCTCACGGGAAATTAAGAAGATTCGTGTTAATAACCGGCTTCGCAGTCAATTGCGCGAGACGCTAGCGCGTATCGATCTACTGCATGGCAGCAAACTTGCCCAGAAGCAGGCCGTACTGGCGATGCTGGATGATCTGAATGACAAGAACATGCGTCTGCTGACAACGGCACAGCAAAGCGGTGTTGACGGAGAGGTGGCCCGCCTGATCGATCTCGCCGCAGCCATGGTGCAGTTGCGCGATAGCCGTGTTTCCGAGGAGCGACTAGAGGCTATAGGCGTCATGAGTGGGCAGCTGGAGCCCGCCGTGCGTAACCAGTTACAGCGCTTGGTGAACGATGCGCAAGAACAGGACTTGGCCGTACGAGCTGCGGCACAAAAAGCGCTGGATAAAATATCCGAGCGCATAGAATTTTTTGGCCAGTTAGAACAGCTGTTCTTTGGCCTAAGCCTGGGGTCGGTACTGTTGTTGGCAGCCATCGGCCTTGCCATCACATTTGGTGTGATGGGTGTGATCAATATGGCCCATGGTGAAATGATCATGCTGGGGGCTTACACCACCTATGTTATCCAGCAACTATTCCCCGGGGCCATTGCATACTCACTCTTGATTGCAGTACCTGCGGCGTTCCTGGTTTCCGGCAGTGTGGGAGTGCTGATCGAACGAGGTGTTATTCGCCACTTACAGGGGCGCCCATTAGAAACAATTCTCGCTACTTTCGGCATCAGTCTGATACTGCAGCAGGCTGTGCGCAGTATCTTTTCGCCTCTCAATATGCAGGTGGTCACGCCAAGCTGGATGAGCGGCTCGCTGGTGATTAATCCAGTTTTTTCGGTTACCTATAACCGCTTGTATATATTGCTCTTTGCGCTGGCGATCTTTGCCGCCCTGGTCGTGGTTCTGAAAAAGTCCTCCCTTGGCTTGAATGTACGTGCCGTATCGCAAAACCGCGATATGGCGAAGGCGATGGGTGTGCGCACCGAGATGGTGGATGCCATGACCTTTGGCCTCGGCTCCGGCATTGCCGGTGTGGCTGGGGTTGCCTTGTCACAGCTGACCAATGTTGGGCCAAACCTGGGCCAGTCTTACATTATTGATTCCTTTATGGTGGTGGTCTTCGGCGGAGTCGGGAACCTGTTGGGTACGCTGGTGGGAGGTTTTTCCCTTGGCGTAGCAAATAAATTCCTTGAGCCCTCTATGGGTGCGGTACTGGCGAATATCATTGTGCTTGTTGGCTTGATCCTGTTTATCCAGAAACGACCGAAAGGGTTGTTTCCACAGCGCGGGAGGGCAGCGGAATGAGTGTGCTCAATAGTCTCGCGCAGGCGTCGTCCCGTCTTTTGGCTGCAATGCGTCAACCAGGGCGCGGTACCTCCTGGTTGGTGGGGATACTACTGGTGGTGACGCTGGCAATGTCTGCAGCGAACCTCCTGTTGCCGGCCGACTCTCCCTTTTATGTGAGTACCTACACCATTACGTTGATGGGCAAATATCTCTGTTTCGCCATGCTGGCGATGGCGGTGGATATTGTCTGGGGCTACTGCGGAATTTTGAGTCTTGGACATGGAGCGTTTTTTGCACTCGGCGGCTATGGCATGGGTATGTACCTGATGCGTCAGATCGGTGACCGCGGTGTATATGGAAACCCGGACCTGCCAGACTTTATGGTATTCCTGAATTGGCAAGAGCTCCCCTGGTATTGGTTCGGTATGGACCAGTTCTGGTTTGCCATATTTATGGCATTACTGGTGCCCGGTACTCTCGCCTTTGTATTTGGTTGGTTGGCATTTCGCTCGCGGGTAACAGGTGTTTACCTTTCGATTATGACGCAGGCACTGACCTATGCGCTCATGCTCGCGTTTTTCCGCAATGAGATGGGGTTTGGCGGTAATAACGGACTGACAGATTTTAAAGACATTCTGGGTTTTGACCTGCAGGCAGATGCCACCCGTGTAGCCTTGCTTCTAGTCACGACTTTTCTTGTGGTGCTTACCTTTTTAGCGAGCCGTACAATTGTGCAGTCGCGTCTGGGGCGGGTGATCGTCGCGGTAAGGGATGCGGAGGCTCGTACACGTTTTCTCGGCTATCGTACCGAGCACTACAAGGTATGGCTGTTTGTGTACTCGGCATTGATTGCTGCAGTCGCCGGTATGCTCTATGTGCCACAGGTCGGCATTATCAATCCGGGGGAGTTTTCCCCGCTCAATTCTATTGAAGTAGTGGTATGGGTGGCCGTTGGTGGCCGCGGCACATTGTATGGCGCGATTGTCGGCGCGTTACTGGTGAACTACGCAAAAACGCGTTTTACCGCACTTATGCCAGATGCCTGGTTATTCGCACTCGGCGCCTTGTTTGTCATCGTGACTGTTTACCTGCCGCGTGGTCTGGCTGGCTTGTTCGGGCGTGCAACTGAGCTGATGTATCGTCGACCAGACACAGGTAAAGATAAAACAACCAGAGATGATGGACTGTCAGTAGCGGAGGTGGGCGCGTGAGTCCAATTAATCACTTTGCTGGGCAGGCGCGTGAATTGATGCGCAGGGACACTACCTGGCCCTTTCTAGTGACGCGCCGGCGGCCAGTAGATGTATCAAAAGACATTATTCTGTACCTCGAAGAGTTGAATGTGAGCTTTGATGGGTTCAAGGCGCTGAACAATTTAAACCTCTATGTAAATGACGGTGAGTTGCGCTGCCTGATTGGGGCCAATGGTGCGGGCAAGACCACCCTGATGGATGTGATTACCGGTAAAACAGCCTGCGATAGCGGCAGCGCGTGGTTTGGGCAAAACATCGATTTGCTGGCCCACGACGAGGCAGAAATTGCCGGGCTCGGGATCGGGCGTAAGTTCCAAAAGCCCACGGTGTTCGAGGCACATACCGTATTTGATAACCTGGAGCTGTCGCTAAGGGGGTACAGGGGCGTCTGGCGGGCATTGACCGCGAAGCTCTCTGGCCCTGAACGAGATCGCATTGAAGAAGTGCTATCGGTGATCGGCCTGGAGGATGCCCGCTACCAGTCGGCCGGAGCGCTGTCCCACGGGCAAAAGCAGTGGCTGGAAATCGGCATGCTGCTGGCCGCTGAACCCAGGTTATTACTGGTAGATGAACCGGTTGCAGGTATGACCGCGGAGGAAACAGAGCGCACTGCAGAGCTACTGATATCGTTAGCAGGTAAGCACACAGTCATAGTGGTGGAGCACGATATGGAGTTTGTGCGCAGTATTGCGCGAACTGTGACGGTATTGCACCAGGGGGCAGTGCTGGCAGAAGGCACCATGGATCAAGTGCAGAACAATCGCGATGTGATTGAGGTATACCTGGGGGAAGACGCGTGATTCGTATTGAAAAATTGAATCAAAAATACGGTGGTACCCAGATACTGTGGGACCTGGACCTGAATATCGAAAAAGGTTCCTGCACCTGCATTATGGGGCGGAACGGGGCGGGCAAGACGACACTGCTGAAATGTCTTATGGGGCTGTTACCTGCGAGCAGTGGGCGGATCCTTTTCGATGGAAAACCCATCCAGCAAGCGGCCGCGCAGCAGCGCGCCAAGATGAGTATAGGCTATGTGCCGCAAGGGCGGGATATCTTCCCCTTGCTCACTGTGGAGGAAAACTTGCAAATTGGGCTTCCTGCCCGCAGCGATGGGTTGAAGAAAATACCTGAGCGGGTATTTGAGCTATTTCCGGTGCTTAAGGAAATGCTACAGCGGCGCGGAGGTGATTTATCCGGCGGACAGCAGCAACAACTAGCCATTGCCCGCGCACTCGTGATTGACCCGAAAGTGCTTATTCTGGATGAGCCCAATGAGGGCATTCAGCCGAATATTGTGCGGCAAATCGGCGATGTGGTAACGCAGCTTAACCAGGAGGACGGTTTGACGGTAATTCTGGTAGAGCAGAAGCTGGGTTTTGCCCGCAGGGTGGGGCGGGAGTTCCGCCTGATGCAGAAAGGCGCTGTGATGGCGGCGGACAAAATGTCCAACCTGAATGACGAGCTAATTCGTCAGTACCTGGCCGTATAAGGCCGTTGTCGAACCAATTGTACAGATAGATCAGTAAAGTGACTGTGGTAGTCAGCGAACTTCGACCTTATCGCCTGTGCATAGCGCGGCGTGTAGTTTATCGGCAGATGCTGGCGCCAGATTCATACCAAAATAAATTTGACCATCTTCCCACCTTCGGTACTTTGCCAGTGTTTTCAGTGGCTCTTTCTGCGCGCGACCGGTGAGCGGGTCCAGCCCGGGGATCGCACAGCGGGCGCAGGGGTGGGTGCAGTCGAATTCGATGGGGCCGTCAGCAGTGTGTACTGTTAACGTGTTCCAGTGATCTTCTGCGAAGGGTTCGCAATCACTTACGACAAGGTTGGGGCGAAAGTGCAGCATGGAAACCGGTTCTTCGAGACGGTTGTTTAAGTCGTCCAGTGACGCCTGGCTGATGACCAGCAGCGGTGCCGCATCGGCAAAGCCAACCTGGCGGTCTGCGCGGGGCGCTTGTAGTGGACGGCGGAATTCTTCACCCATTGCGACGAGGCGCACACTGGTATGCAATTGCTCGCTCAGCCACTGCGCTGCGTCATCGCCCGCGTCGCGGGCAGTAACGTTGTCATGCCAAACGCGTACTTTTCTCAATTCGGCTTTGTTGTCAGGTCTTTGGACCTGCAGTAAATCACCCCGTGGATTTTCCAGCAGCACGCCACCCTCGATTGCGGTGGCCTTCAGCTGAGCCATATCACGCAGTCGCCGCTGGGTTACAAACTGGTTTTCTTCATCCACCAGCATCCAGCGTCGATCGTTGATGGCGCCAAAATCATCTAGCGGCAAGGTATTTGCTTTGTGCCCCTGCAGGGATTTTACCGGGAAATGATAAAGTTCAGAAATTTCCAACAACGACTCCTGCATTGTATTTTTTACGCGTAGTTGCAAAGGATATCGATAACTAGGCCAATGCAAAAGCGCTCACCGTACATACATTAAGCCAGCAAGTGTGGGCCACTTTAATCTACTGGTCAGCTTTCCATTTCTTATGGAAGCCGATACGCCCCTCAAAGGTGTTCACCTCCCCGGAATCGCTATCCGTTGTGTAGCCAATAATGCCGAATAGACTGGCGGTACCGATGAAGCCTGAGGTGAGTCCAATCTCGGCCAGAAAGTTGGATAGCCCAACGTCAAGGACTGTGGCCTGATCGCGCCCGCTTCCCTGATCGATGATGTCGGTAAAGCCGCCCTCCTTCCAGTTGAGGCTGGTGACATTGCCTGGTATGCAAGAGGATTGTGGTAACATCTTGCGTCATAAAAATATGGGAAAACTGAGGGCAGAAGCGCGATGGTCATCGCCAGGTGGATTTGGGTGTTGATGCTGGTTTGCTTGTCTCAGGGCGCCTCAGCAGCACCCCTCGTGGTGGCGGAAGAGTTAGCTCCGCAAAGCCTTAACTCACACATGCGCATTTTGGCGGATGAAAGTGGCAACCTCGGCATCCAGGACATCCTCAATGTGGAAGGTCACGCATGGATGAAGTTAGCGGAGGGTGATGAAACCAACTTCGGATTCACCTCGGCGGTCTATTGGGTAGCGCTGAGCTTGCGCAACCCTGCCTCGGAGCCGGTCGAGCTGGTGATTCGGCAGGACTACCCGCTTATTGACCTGTTGGATTTATGGCAGCCCACCGACGACGGCGGCTGGCAGCGCATTGCCACTGGCGATCTTCGTCCTTTTTATTCGCGCCCATTGGATCTGCGCGACTTTGTTTTTCCGGTCACCCTGGCACCATATTCTGTGCAAACACTTTACCTTCGATATCAGACTTCCGGGTCTATGAATATCGGCTTAAGCGTCAGTAGTAAAACGGAATTTCTCCCCGGGTTGGCTTATGAGCAAGTTTTGCTTGGTGTCTACTACGGTGGCTTTCTTGTATTGGTGATTTACAACCTGTTCCTGTTCCTAGCGGTGCGGGATAAGGCCTACGCGTATTACATGGGCTACGCCGTCTGCTACGGGCTCTATTTTGGTGTCCACAACGGTGTCTCCTTTCAGTATTTGTGGCCGGGTAACCCGTGGCTTGCGAATCAGAGCCTGGTGTTGTTGCTCGGGCTAACCCTGATCTTCGGCACCCAGTTCGTTCGCACTATCTGCTCTGGCGAGCGGTTTGCTCCGCGCACCGACCACGTTGCGCGCTGGCTTATGTATGTACTGATTCCGTTAACTGCAATCTCACCGTTTGTCAGCTACGGCCCGATGGTGTTGAGCCTGGCGGTTCTGACCCTGGTGCTCACCATACTCTTTATGGTGATGGGTGTTATCAGTGTTCTGCGTGGCTCGATTCCTGCGCGCTATTTTCTTGTTGGTTGGTCCGCACTGCTGGTCTGTGTGGTTATCTACATGCTGAAAACGTTCGGTTTAGTTCCGCATAATGGCTTTACTCACAACGCCTTCCAGGTCGGCGCTTTGATTGAGATGGTGTTATTGTCGCTTGCACTCGGAGCCCGGGTCGGGGAAATCCACCGTCATGGTTATACGGATCAGCTAACGGGCCTCTTCAATCGTCGCTATTTTGACGAGCAATTGCCCCGGGAGTTTGATCTCGCGGCGCGCAACGGGACGCCCTTATCCCTATTGATCCTGGATCTCGATCATTTCAAGGAAGTCAACGATCGTCTGGGCCACGCTCGTGGTGACGCTGCCTTGTGTGCAGTGGGGCAGCTGGTGAAACGACAGATTCGCAAGCCAGTACTGGCGTGTCGTTACGGAGGTGAGGAATTCGCTATATTGTTGCCCAGAGCGGGGCACAAAGAGGCTTTGATAGTGGCTGAGCGACTGGTGCGATTGGTGGCGACGCAGGAGCTGGATGATATTTCCCTCACCGTTAGCATTGGCCTGGCTACTTCCGAGCGGGAAAACTATGCGTCTTCGGTTCAGTTGTTTGAAGAGGCGGATATTGCGCTCTATGGGGCAAAGCAGGCTGGCCGTAACCGGGTAGCGTGTGCGCCATATCAGGATACTCCCGGTGAAACTAAAAGCGAGGCGATTGGCACCGTGCAGTAACCCTGCAGGTTAGTCCGCAGATTTTAAGCGGCCGCGCAGCGTGTTTGTATATGAGGATACGGCTTAAAATTTCTTTTGCAGCAAGAAATTGTCTTGGATGGGGTTGAAGCTATCGGCGGCTTTAATAAGCGTACCCGCGGTTAGCGCCGCTACGCCATATACTTCGACTCTCTTGCCCAGGTCTCCGCGTACTTTTTGTACCAGCAAATCGAAATCACCATCTCCGGAAACCAAGATGACGGTGTCGACACCAGGGCTGTAGTCCAGTACATCAATGGTAATTCCCACATCCCAATCACCTTTCGCTGAGCCGTCGGATCGCTGAATATAGGGCTTCAGTTTAACTTCGAACCCGATTGCTCTGAGTATGTTCTGGAACTCTCGCTGCTTCTGATCGCCTCGATCTATGCCGTAGGCGAAAGCAGTTACTACTTGTCGATCGTGGGTTACATGTGACCAGAATGCATTGTAGTCAAAGTTACTATTAAATGCGTGTTTCACGGTGTAATACACATTTTGCACGTCGACAAAAATTGCGATTTTCTTCACAGCCTTTCTAACGCTCCTTTCGAGTTTATTTTCCGCACATGTATTACGTTACTCTAGATTTTAGTTCAGACACTTATGGATCGATTGGGCCAGCTGCGGAAGGGCGATCGGCTTGGTAATGTAGTCATTCATGCCCGCAGCCAGCGCATCATCCCGCTGATCACTGAACGCCGCCGCGGAAAGCCCGATTACCGGAATATCCTTTAGCTTGGGGTGCTGACGAACCTGAAGTGTGGCTTGGATGCCATCCAGTCCAGGCAGCTGGATATCCATAAAGATTAGATCGGGCTGGATTTTCTTTGCGAGATCAATTCCCTCGTATCCGTTAGCGGTAAACGTCGCATGGAGCTTTAGGTCTTCGCAGAAAGCGTGCATCAGTGCCTGGTTCATGGGGTTGTCCTCGAAAATGAGCACTCGCTTTCCTGAAAATTCAAAATTGGAAGTTGTGTACTCCTGCTCGAGAGGCGGAGTTACTTGTCCGTATTGGAGCGGCAAACAGACTTGAAAGCATGCGCCGCCGATAGTGTCGGAACATTTCAGCTCAATATTCCCTCCGAGTAACTCAACCAGGCTGCGGGTAATTGGCAATCCCAGCCCGGTGCCTCTGGATTGGCCTTTCTGTGACTTGTCTGCCTGTTCAAAAGGCTCGAAAATAATGGCCTGCTGTTCCGCAGGTATCCCAATCCCCTCATCAATGACTTCGAATTGAAGGTGTTTCTCCGACACCTTTTTTAAGGTTAAGCGTATTTCGGCATTGTCTGGCGAAAACTTGATGGCATTGCCCATCAGGTTGATAAGGATCTGCGAAAGCTTTCCGCGGTCACCGCGGATAAACTCCGGTAGCGAAGTGTCAATCGAGCAATGGATGTTTAGGTTTTTTTGGGTGGCCTGAGGCTCACAAGAAACGAGAATACAATTAATGAGATTAGGTAAGGAAAAGTCCTCCTCAATAATCTCAACTTTTCCAGCTTCGATTCGAGAGATATCCAACACATCGTTGACCAACTCGGCAAGCCGTTGCCCGCTAATTGATATTTTCCCAAAAATATCGGTGAATTCCTTTGGTAGGTTGATACTGTCGCTTCGACCTTGCAGTATCTGGCTAAAACCGACAATGGCATTGAGCGGGGTGCGAATTTCGTGGCTCATATTGGTGAGGAATTGGGTTTTGGAGCGGCTGTAAAATTCTGCCGTCTCTTTTGCCTCAACCAGGTCTTTTTCCAGTGCCTTGCGCTCGGATATATCCAGTATGACTCCAATCAGCCCCCCAAGCCTTCCGTCCTGTAGTTCATAGGCCGCTTTGTTAAAGATGACATCATGCAAGGTGCCATCAGCATAAGCCACCTGAGACTCGTAAGTTTGCTGGCCCCGTTGCTGCATGAGTTCCAGGTCTTTTTCGTGATAGACCTTGGCTTGGGGACCAGGCGAAACACCGTATACAGAGTGGCCCACAATTTCCTTCCGAGGCTTACCAAGGAATGCTTCAAATGCGCGATTACAGCCCGTGTAAATACCCTCGTTATCTTTGTAAAAAATAGGAGCGGGGATGGAATCTACTAGGATCTGAAGAAATTCTAGCTGATCGGAAAGTTGGCGCTGCGTAACTTCACGTTCTTGCAGCTCTCGTTGGCTTCGTTCATTGAGCTTTTCTTGCTGGGTTAGCAGCTTTGTCAGGCGAACGCTAAGGCGCCGTTGCCGCTGCAATTGCATATACCACACCACGCCAAGTAAGGTTGTAGCGAGAACTACTCTGGCGACATGCGTCATAAACGGCGCATTTTCCGGCCCCCAGTTGACGATCATCCATTCATAGCTGCCAAGGCATATCAGCACACCAAGTACGGCAGGTAGTATTTGAAATCCGGATGAAAGTTTGACGCCTGTATTCTTTTCCATGACGGGACTTTATTGTTGTGAGGTATCGGTCACGATACTGAAATGTATCGCGAGCGGCAATAAGCCACCTTAGTTGGTAGATGCTGTGCCCAATTCTGGGGCGTTTTCTTCTTACTCCAATATATGTAGATTTTTATTCCGGCAATCAAGCCCTGACGAAGAGGTCTGTTTCTGCATGAACCATTGGTTGCCTCATGAATAAATGTGGGATGAGTCGGATTGGTGATCCCTTTGCCAAAATGGGGAGAGGGAATATTTGAAAATTGAGAGGTATGTGGACGCAAGACGGTGATGAGATTGTTAATAATGCGCACTGCTAGAAAGTGCTCAACTCAAGCACTGGGCAGAGACATTATTTGTTGGGCGGGGGCGCAGTAGGTGCAATTGACATATAGGCCGGATATCGATGGTTTGCGAACCATAGCAGTGATATCTGTTGTTATCTATCACGCAGAGATTATGTTGTTCGGAGGTAAGCTGCTTCCCGGCGGATATCTTGGCGTTGATATATTCTTTGTTATTTCCGGTTACTTGATTACTTCCCTTATGATAAAGGAGTTGGAGAAAACAGGATCTATCTCAATTTCCGATTTTTATGTACGCAGAGCGCGAAGGCTGTTGCCCGCATTGTTTGTAGTACTGGCTTTTTGTATACCCGTCGCCTGGTATCTTTTGCTCTCAGACAATTTGGTCGATTTCGTAAACTCTCTCGTTGCCTCCTTACTTTTTGGCTCGAATATTTATTGGAACTACAGTTTGCAGGCATATGGTGCGGAGTCGGCGTTACTCAAGCCGTTGATGCATACCTGGTCTCTGGCGGTTGAAGAACAATATTACCTTGTGTTTCCAATGCTGACGATATTGCTGTATCGGTATTGCAAAGGTTGGATTCTGCACTTCTTCGTCGTTTCGATTATCGCGAGCCTCTGTTTTGCTGAGTGGATGAGTGCGCGTAATTCATCGTTTTCCTTTTATATGCTACCGAGCCGAATCTGGGAGCTGTTTGCCGGCGCACTCGTTGCTTATTTGATTTCGCAGAACGTAATCAACAAGGAAGAGACACCGTTTTATAAGGTGTTTCCCTATATTGGCATCTTGCTGATTGCATACTCTCTCGTGTATATCAGCTTTTCTTCGGCACACCCGGGGTTTGTCACGATTTTTCCCGTGCTTGGTGCGGTGCTGGTGATTGCCTTTCCCGATGACCGCAACCTCGTGACCCGGCTGTTATCGACCAGGGGCTTTGTCGGTATCGGGTTAATTTCTTACTCTCTGTATCTCTGGCATTACCCGTTATTCGCCTTTTTGCGCATATCCAATAGCTTCGAAACTTTTGCAATTAAGCTGTTGTCGATTGCTGCCGTATTTATACTTGCCTACGTATCCTATCGCTGGATAGAAAAGCCCTTCCGCAAGCCAGGGCAGATATCCCTGCGTAAAACCAATATGCTGGCATCATCGTTCGTTGCTGTATTCTTGGGTTTCTCCTTGATGGTGATAAAGAATGATGGGTTTGACATGCGCCTGCCGACCATTGTGAAAGAGGCGCAAGTTGAAGTGAATTTGTGCGAGGATAATCTCCACTGCATATTTAATGAGGGTGGGGATAGGGCTCTCTACTTGCTGGGGGATTCACACATGATGACCCTGGAAAGCAGTCTGCTGGAGTATTCAAATAGTAATAATCTGAGCTTCCACGTACTGACCCAATCTGGCTGCATGTACGTGCCGAATATGGATCGGGTGCGCAAGGAAAACGGCGAGGCTACACGCTGCACTTCGGCAGTCCAGGAGCGCCGGAGGGAAATCTTGTTGTCCGGTGAGCCCGGTGTTGTGGTGGTTGGGGGTAGGTTGCCTTTGATCCTTTCCGAGGATCGTTTCGACAACCAGGAGGGTAAGTACGAGGGTGAAATGGAATATAGAATGCAGTACCCCTCTGAGCCTCTGGAATCGCGGGAACAGCGCGCAGCAGCCATTAGTAGAGAGTACGTCACGGCACTGCTCGAGCTTGCTAGATTTGGCCACCAGGTCGTCCTCATGTACCCAGTTCCAGAGGTGGGGTGGCATGTGACAAAACAGCTTAAGATCAAACTGTCTGGGAAAAGCGAAGATGCGATGAGGACTGAGCTGGCCAAGAACCCGATCTCTACCAGCTACGCTGTGTTTCAGGAGCGAGTGCAAGCGAGTGCGCGCTTATTGGATAGTGTTCAGCACGAAAATATCGTGCGGGTTTATCCCCATAAGCTGTTTTGCAATACGAAGATTTCCGGCAGGTGTATCACGCATGATCTCGAGCAGTCCTTTTATCGGGACGATGATCATTTGAGTTTGATCGGCGCGGCCATGTTAAAAACGCAGATTTTGCAGGCGGCGAATATCTAACCCTTCCGCCTCAGTACCGTTTACGTTTTAACAGTTTGCGAAGCACAAAAAAGCCAGCCCAAATTGGGCTGGCTTTTTTGTGACAAATGTTGCCGATATACGCCAGTACTTGTCCTGCGGAACGATCAGGTCTTCAGTTTCTTGTACTGCATCCGGTGCGGCGTAGCGTTTTCACCGTTGCGCGCCACAAAGTCCTCGTGGTACTCGGTGTAGTTACCCTCAAAGAACACCACGTTGCTGTCGCCTTCGTAGGCCAGGATGTGGGTTGCCACACGGTCGAGGAACCAGCGATCGTGCGAGATCACCATGGCACAGCCCGGGAAGCTCAACAGGGCTTCTTCCAGTGCACGCAGGGTTTCAATGTCCAGGTCATTGGACGGTTCGTCCAGCAGCAGTACGTTGGCGCCTTGCTTCAGGGTGTAGGCCAGGTGCAGACGGCCGCGCTCACCACCGGAGAGTTCGCCCACGCGTTTCTGCTGGTCGCTACCTTTAAAGTTGAAGCGACCAATGTAGTTGCGTGAGCCAACTTCGTAGTTGTTGATCTTGAGCATATCGTGCCCGTCGGACACAGCTTCCCATACGGTTTTGTTGTCGTCGAGATTTTCGCGGCTCTGATCGACGCTGGCGATCTGTACGGTTTCACCGATTTTGATTTCACCGGAATCCGGTTGTTCGGCGCCGTTGATCATACGGAACAGGGTGGATTTGCCCGCGCCGTTACCACCGACGATACCGACGATGGCGCCCTTGGGCACACGGAAGGACAGATCGTCGATCAGCACGCGATCGCCGAACGCCTTGCTCACATGACTCAGCTCGATCACATTGTCACCGAGGCGTTCGCCCGGTGGAATGTAGATTTCGTTGGTTTCGTTACGGGCTTGGAATTCCTGCGACTGCATTTCTTCCAGGCGGGACAGACGGGCCTTGCTCTTGGACTGGCGGCCTTTCGGGTTCTGGCGGGCCCATTCCAGTTCTTTCTGCATGGCCTTGGCGCGGGCCTGCTCGCCTTTCTGCTCCTGCTCCAGGCGCTTCTCTTTCTGCTCCAGCCAGGTGGTGTAGTTACCTTCCCAGGGAATACCGTGGCCGCGGTCCAGTTCCAGAATCCAGCCGGCTACGTTGTCGAGGAAGTAGCGGTCGTGGGTAATGGCTACCACGGTGCCCTCGAAGTCGTGCAGGAAGCGCTCGAGCCAGAATACGGATTCCGCATCCAGGTGGTTGGTGGGTTCGTCCAGCAGCAGCATGTCCGGGCGGGACAGCAGCAGACGGCACAGGGCCACGCGGCGTTTCTCACCGCCGGACAGCTTGGTGACGTCGGCATCCCACGGCGGCAGGCGCAGGGCGTCGGCGGCTACTTCCAGGCGGTGTTCCAGATTGTGGGCATCCCAGGCCTGGATCACGTCTTCAAACTGCTGCTGCTTCTTGGCCAGGGCGTCGAAGTCGGCGTCCGGCTCGGCGTAGTCGGCGTAGACCTGCTCGAGGCCGGCGAGGGCGTCGATGGCTTCACGCACACCGTCTTCCACGTTGCCGCGCACGTTCTTCTCCGGGTCCAGCTGCGGCTCCTGCGGCAGGTAGCCCACCTTGATGCCGGGCATGGCGCGGGCTTCACCGTTATAGTCCTGATCGACACCCGCCATGATGCGCAGCAGGGTGGACTTACCGGCGCCGTTCAGGCCCAGCACGCCGATTTTGGCGCCGGGGAAGAAGGACAGGGAAATATCTTTCAGAATCTCGCGCTTGGGCGGAACAACCTTGCCCACGCGGTTCATTGTGTATACGTATTCAGCCATTAGAGCTCTAATCCAGTCGGTCAGAATTTGCGCGCAAGTTATCAGGTTGGTGGGAAACTTCAACCTGCGTCTTGGGGTTAATCTTGTGGTGGTTTTGATCTAGTTCTGTGGCGGTGCCGCTATCAGGAAATCCTATGCGAGTCTTGAGCTAGGCGCCCCCCGTCAACCCATCCATGGGGGCTCTTCTAAAACGTCCCTGCTTTAGCGGGTCTCGCATGGGGTTTCCCGGTATCAGCGTCTTCGCATTAGGCATTTTGGTGGGCACAAGTAATGCCTCTCAGGCACCATCTATGGTTAACTTTGCCCCAAATAACACAACCGGGAACCAGTATGACCCAGGAATACCCCGTTATCGTTGAGCGCCAGGGCGCGCTCGGCAAATTGACGCTGAATCTTCCCCAAGCGCTCAACGCCCTCAACCTTGAGATGATCGACCTGATCGCCAGTCAGCTGGACGCGTGGGAGCAGGACGATACCCTGGCCTGTATCTGGATCGAGGGGGCAGGGGAGAAGGCGTTATGTGCCGGCGGTGATGTGGTGGCGCTGCACCGGGAATCGGGCAGTTACGGGGAGCCGAGCGCGGGTCAGTTTGTCCAGGACTTCTTCACCCGTGAATACCGCCTGGACTATCGCATCCACACCTATCCCAAGCCCATTGTTGTGTGGGGCAGTGGCATCGTCATGGGCGGCGGTATCGGCATTATGAGTGGCGCCAGCCATCGTATCGTTACCGAAACCACGCGCATGGCGATGCCGGAAATCACCATTGGTTTGTTTCCGGACGTGGGTGGCAGTTGGTTTCTCAATCGAATGCCGGGGCGTACCGGCCTGTTCCTCGGCCTGACCGGGGCCCAGTTCAACGGTACTGATGCGATTTACTGTGGCATGGCCGATCGCCTGCTACCCAGTGACAGCAAAGACGTATTACTGACAGGGCTCGCGGCACTGGCGTTTTCCGAGGATATCCACCAGAACCATGTACTGGTGAGCAAGCAGGTACAGTCTCTGGAAATGGCGAGCGCCGAACAGCCGGATTCCAATCTGCGCACCCACTACGATGCGATTCAGGAACTGACCGACGGCGCGACCTTGCCGCACGTCTATGCGGACATTGCCGCCTATAGCGGCGATGACAAATGGTTGCAGCGCGCCTCGGCCACCATGCAGGCAGGCTGCCCGCTTACGGTCTGGATTGTGTGGGAGCAGCTGCGCCGCGGCCGGCATATGTCGCTGGCGGAAGTACTGCGTATGGAGCTGGCACTGGCAGTAAATATGTGTCGTAACGGCCAGGTGAAGGAGGGGGTGCGGGCACTACTGATCGATAAGGATCGCCAGCCGCAATGGCAGCCGGCGACACTTGCAGAGGTTACCCGCGAAGATATTGAGCGCTGCTTTACCGCGCCCTGGGAACAAAGCCCGTTGGCAGATCTGTAGCGGGCCTGTGTTGGGGGGAGCGGGTTACGGTTTAGTCGCGGTAGAGCATCGTCATGGCGGTACCTTCCAGGACCACCGAACCGGATACCACGCGCCCGTTACCGGCAGCGGGGTCTGACTTCTTCATTGCTACCTTCCACTCGCCCGCCGGCAGACTGTGTGTGTAATTGTCGACGCTGTTGTAGATCACAATAATTCCGCTCCAGCTGTCGCCTACTGTGGCTGCCGGCTGTCGCACAACATCCGTCAACCCCCTTTGGCCAATGATGCTGGCCCCGGCGTAGTGATCGTGCGGGAATATGGGCTGGAACGCATTCACAGTCATCTGGCAGGGTGCTTGACTCTCTGCGCCCCGGGTAGGCGAAATTGCGCCGGGAAGATGTTATCGTCCCGAGGTTTTCGTACTAGGTATCGAGTCGTGGAAAACAGAAACGAGACTGTGGTGAGGCCGCCTTTGCTCATCTGTTGTGGGGTCAGTGGCAGCGGCAAGACGACCCTGGCTAGGGCGCTGGCGGAAGTCTATGCATTCGACTTTGTGGAGGCTGATGACTTTCACTCCACGGAAAACCGCGCACACATGGCGGCGGGCCAGCCACTTGATGAGCATATGCGTGCCCCCTGGATTGAAAGCATTTGCACCCATCTGTCCGACGTGCGTGCTGCCGGCAGGGGCGTGGTGATGTCGAACTCCTGTTTGCGTCGTGCGCACCGTGATCGCTATCGAACTATCGGTTTTCAAACACGTTTCTTGTACCTGCACGGCGAACATGCAGTGATCCAGGCGCGAATGGACAATCGTTCTGGGCACTTTATGCCATCCACCTTACTGTCGAGCCAGTTTCTGGACCTGGAAAATCCGTCCGGCGAGGCAGATGTGATCTCACTGAATGTCCAGCAAAAGCTGCCCGAGATCCTAGCGTGCGCGCGAAACCTTCTGGATGACGATATATCAAGTTGGTTATCTGCTAGGTCTTCGACCTGCTATTAAAAAATTATTGGACTTTTCATGTCTGTTTCAAACTTTGCAAAAACTAGTGCAACGATGTGCGGGGTGCTGGCAGGCGTCTTGTTGTTCAGTGCAGAATCCAGTGCCTATACCGCGCCTTATGCACAAGTTGCCCCGACCGTTGATGGGGTGGCCGGAGAGCTGGTCTGGGAGAAAGCATCCTGGATGCAACTGGATCAGCTGCTGATTGATAATCAATCCAGCGGGATGCCGGAACCCTCAGACTTTTCTGGTCGTCTCAAGGTCGCATGGAGCGAGGATTACCTTTATCTGCTCGCTGAGATACAGGACGAACATTTTTCCGATACCCACCCCAACCCATTAGCAAACTGGTGGGATGACGATACGCTCGAAATTTTTATCGACCCCGATGCATCTGGCGGTATCCATGGCGGCCCCGAGTCCGCGCCGGGGCAGGAGTACAATGCATTTGCCTATCATGTAGGCATCGACAATCAGGTGGTGGATATCGGCCCAGACCATCGCGGCAAGGTGCGGCCGCAATTATATAACGACCATGTGCAATCCGTTTGGCGCAGAAGTGCGGAGGCGCCTTATCCTGTGATTTGGGAAATGCGCATTGCACTGTTTGGCGACGACTGGCTGCCGCAGGCGGGCAACGCTGCCATGCGATTAACCGCAGGAAGCAAAATTGGCTTTATGGCCGCCTATATTGATGCGGATGGCGGTAACCGAGAGCACTTTATCGGCAGCCATCCGGTGGCGGAACGCGCCCCTCACGGACGCAACTGGGGCTGGATAGATGCCGGTGTATTTGGGCGAATAACGCTCGCACAATAAAACCGTATCGTAAGTAGCTTAGCTGGATACCTTCATAGATTGAGGGCGGTGCACCTGGAAAGTCGCGACAGCCTGAGAAACTACCGAAGTCCGCTCTCTCTGCGTAGCGCTCATCGGTAGGATTGCGGACTCTCAGCGACAGGTGACAGTTTCAAAGCAGAAAAACAGGAGTACGGGTTCAGCAGATCGTGCACCGCTTAAGTATGCAGGTTTTCCGGCTCAAGATCGTAGTCTCCCTGGCTGATTCACTTCAGTTCAATCTTGCCGCCGTCACTCGGGCGGTAACCGAGTGAAGCGTTGCCAAAGGCAGCCGGGGCTGAGTCAACTGTGTTGCTGTAAAGACTCGCCCTACCCAGAGCGCGCCAGACGGTTTATACATTCTCATTCCAGAAGAGGATCCGGAGGGCGACAAGAGTAACTCGTGGCTAGCGCTATTTCCCCCAATAATCACGTTGCCCTTAGTTCACGTCTCAAAATTTTTCCTACAGATGATTTTGGGAGAGATTCCACAATAGAGACCTGCTTTGGTACTTTATAAGCAGTTAGGTATTTACGGCAAAATTCAGTTACATCCAGCGGGTCGACAAAGTCAGATACTGTAATATAGGCGCTAACCCTTTCCCCCGTCTTACTATCGGGTTCGCCAATCACGGCCGCTTCCAAAATTACTGGGTGCTGTGTTAACACCGATTCGATTTCATTAGGAAACACGTTGAAACCTGATACGATGATCATGTCTTTTAAGCGATCAACTATTTTAATGCGACCGTCAGGCAGGCAAACACCGATATCTCCTGTTTTGAAAAATCCGTTCTTCATTACCTTGGCTGTCTCCTCGGGCATGTTCCAGTATCCATGCATATTTTGAGGGCCTCGTGCAACAATTTGGCCGCGCTCTCCCTCTGCAACGGGTTGATCATTACTATCCCAAAACTGTATTTCTGTATCTTGAACAGGCCTTCCAACCGTGCCGAATTCGGCACCGCTCGGATCATTAACGGTTAATACCGGAGAGGTTTCTGACAACCCGTATCCCTCACAGATAATACTGCCCGTTACCTCACGCCATAGTGAATTAGCAGCCTCGGTTAAGGCCGTTCCAGCCGAGAGCGAGTACATCATCTGAGAGAAATCTAGCCGTCGGAAGTCGGGATGTCGTCCCAGGCCGACAAACAATGTATTTAGCCCAGCGAACACAGTAATCCTGAACGCTGAAAGCTGGGAAATAACTGCCTGCAGATCCCTGGCATTGGGGATAAGTACGACAAGATTTCCTTTCGAGGGCTGCATCAGCATCGCGAGGGAAAAAGCGTAGATATGGTAGAGTGGAAGAGGGCATGCAAGAATCTCCCGTTGCTCCCGAAATAACGGCGCCAGGGGTTGGAGTGTCTGGTACAAATTGCACCCAATCGAATAGTGCGTTAATGCAGCGCCTTTGGAAACCCCGGTTGTTCCGCCTGTGTATTGAAGAACGCAAACGTCTTCGAGCGATGCCTTGGATGGGGACAGTTCGAAAGATGCCCCCTCAGATAAAGCTTGATTGAAGCTGACGAAACTATCGCATTGATATCCCGGGCGCTCGTCTGTGAGCAAGTCACTGATACCCGTCACAATGACATGATTAATGGCAAGATCACCCTGAATGTCACTGTATTTGTCTAATAGATCGTCAAGGATAACGATCGCCTTTGCACCAGAGTCGTTGAATTGATGCAGCATTTCTCGTGATGTGTATAACGGGTTGGTATTGACAATAACGAGGCCGGCTCGCAAGGCGCCATACATGGCAATTGGATACTGGATGAGGTTCGGTAGCTGAATGGCGATTCTGTCTCCAGCGTTTAGCTTTAGCTTGTGCTGTAGGTAGCACGCAAAGGCGCGAGAAGCATTATCGACCTCCCTATATGTGACTGTATGGCCGAGGCAGCTGAATGCCGGACTTTCAGCATATTTAGTGAGGTTGCTTTCGATAAGATCCGCTAGGTTACGGTATTGGTTAATAAACTCAACGCTATTCATTTTTTTTCCAATTATTATCTCGCCAGAAATTGGCTCAGGAATCTCAATATTTTATCCGCTGGGCCCGTAGAATAAGGCGGCGACAATAGCCCGCCGGCCGTAATAGAAGCCTGTTCCATGATTGGGCGAAGTTTCGAAAAATTCAAAAAACCTTCGCGGCCATGGTAGTGCCCCATACCGCTTGCGCCCACGCCGCCGAAAGGCAGATCGTGCTGGCCGACATGATAGAGGGCATCATTGACCGTCACTCCTCCAGACATGATCTGGCCTATGTAACGTTGAGTGAGCTGTTTGTCGTTACTAAATGGATAGATGGCTAGAGGCCGATCTCTCCTATTAATGTAGCCAACCACCTCCTGAGGCGTGTCATAGGGTAAGACCATTAATAACGGTCCGAATGTCTCTTTTCTACGGATTATCATATCCTCCGTAGTGTCCAGTATCAGTGTGAGGGGATATTTTCGGGATAAGGCATTAGGACTCTGGGCCGTCAAGGGCAGAATCCGTGCACCCTTATCTTTCGCATCTTCTACCGTCTCCTCGATTCGGGTGAATGCCGCTTGATCGATGATCGATGTATAGTCGGTGCTATTAATATCGGGTATCGATTTCTCTACCCATGACCGCGACAACGCAATAAATTCTTGGAGCTTACTGTGGTGCACGAATACGTAATCCACCGAGGTACATATTTGACCACCATTAAATTGCTTCGCGAACAGGATTCTCTCTACCGCCTTTTTAAGAGGGTAGTCAGTAGCGATAATCGCTGGACACTTACCTCCGAGTTCCAGTGTGACCGGCGTCAAGTTAGCGGAGGCTGAAGCCATAACCTTTCTTCCCGTATCACTAGATCCGGTAAATATCAGATGGTCGAATGGAAGTTGGGCGAAATCCGTACCGGTCCTGCCTGACTCCGCATGTATGCTCAGCTTCTCCCTGGGGAAATATCGCTCAACTATCGATATAAGCAGCGCGCTTAGATGAGTCGATTTTTCAGACATTTTTACCATTGCACGGTTGCCAGCAGCAAAAATGGAGGCCAATTGAGTAAATATCTGGTTGACCGGGAAATTCCATGGAACGATGACACCAACGACCCCAAGTGGCTGCGGTATCACCCAGTTCTTTGCCCCTGCGTACATCGTTAATTCAACATGTCGGCGCTCCGGCTTCATCCATCGTTTTAGGTTCCTAATGGTGCTGTTCAGATTACCTATAACCGTTATGTACTCTGCCAATAGACTCTCGTGGATAGATCGATTACCAAAGTCCCGACTAATCGCCGAAAATATTTCAGTATGATTTTCGATCAGTATCTCCTTGAGCGTTCTGAGATGCGATTTTCGCTCACTCAGCGTTTCCGGCTCCGACTCAAGGAAGCTATTCTTCTGCAGGTAAAATTGCGAATCTAATTCCGGGCAAAGCGAACTGTTGGGATGTCTTTGTGTTTTTGAGGCGGTCATCTTTTTGCCTGATCATTGCTAACCTAGCGTAGTTAAATAAACTCAAATATCGCAGAATCCGAGAAGCCTAATACTCATCAGATGCTTCAATCAGAAATTGATGTTCTTTGATAAAAGTAGATACCTCCGCCGAGGCTTCGGTATATCTCTTTTCAATGGCTAGATTCAACATATGGACTTGAAGTGACTCCTGTGCAACCATATAGTCCAAAAACCACTTGTCGGATTTTGGACCTATTTTCGCAAGCGACTTCAATGTGTCGACATACTCTTCGGTTGCCTTCTTTGTGGAAACAAGCATGCCGGAGAAAAGAAATCGTGGGGCGCAGGCAATAAGCGACGACTTTATCTTTTGTGAAAGCCCAACACTTTTATCAATTCCCCATCTTTTGCAGATGTTTGAGTACAGCGGTGCTTGGAATTCCTCCAGCTGATGATAGGCTCTCCAAAAAATCCCCATTTCACTGCTTGAAGTTCTGGAAAGTAACTTTTTTGTGACGAGATGTGCGTAAGTCCGATTGGATACCTCTTCCTTGAAGCCCGTTTCAAATTCTGATTGTAAATGCATGGTCGTATATTTCTTGTTCAGTTGTATGATGGGGTAGAGTATCTTCGGTCGCAATTGATCCAGAGTTCTCTTTGCGTTTACTTGTCGGTTCGGTCACGCTTTGATCTAAAACTTAAAAAGTCAACCAAAGACGACCTGTCGGCTGAATTTCTGATTCCGCCAAATGGCATGGTTGTGCCACTTATCAAGTCCATCGGATTTTCCATAAACTGATTGAGTGTCCGGTCGCTCCATATGATATTGGACTGCTCCATGGCCAGAGAGAAATCAAAGTCCCCGGTTGTGCCAGCTTGTCGACCGACAACACCGTGGAGGCTGGGGCCCATCATATGATCTCCCTGTTTTAGAGAGTGACATGCTGAACACTTGCTCTTGAAAATTCTCTCTCCAATATCAATGCTGCTTTCAGCGAATGATAATTCCGGAATAAGTAGCAAAAAGCTCAATATAATTTGGTTTTTTATGAACATCACAAATTGAACCTCGAAGGAAAGATGGGGTTATCCGATAAGATTCTTGACGCGCTGCGCAGATTTCAGGCCTGCGCCTATAGCGCCATCAATGTAGCCGCGCCAACCTTCTCCGTGATCTCCTTGTGCGAAAAGAATGCGGCCATTATCTCTGGCAAACACCTCGTCATATTTCGTCATCCACTTGGGAGCGTAGTTGCAGTAGGTACCTTTTGAGTAGGGGTCTAACTGCCAGTCATAGAACGTACTCGAAATAACCTCGACATCTGGTATGAATGCCGAAAGGGCGCTTTGAACGGCCCTATCGTCATAGGGGTCAAACGTTGTATCCGCTCCAAAAGCCACAATGATCGTATAGCCGTCGCCCTCTTGGAATGTGCCAATAACGCTATACGGGTTTTTAGAGGATGCGGCGCCGAAGAGATTCCCATGATTACCGCGAACCTTTATATATTGCTTGTAGCCCTTACCTGCATGCCCTTCCTTTGTTGCCTGAAGCAGCTTGGAATCTAACGGGGGGCTAAAATCTAATGAAGGCAAAACGTTCATGGGGAGTGCAACGATGACCGCTGCCGCGGTAACAGATTCGCCGCGCGCAGTAGTCACTCGAACCTGGGATGTTAGGTCCACAATTTCTTTTACGGGCGTCGACAAGCGTATTTCCGGGCGGGCATCATTTAGCATATTTTCAATTAGTGCCTGGGTGCCATCGCGAAGCTTGAAGCGACCACCGGCATCCATGTAAGTCGTAAAGCTACCGCCGGACAGTTCTGTACATCGTAGTGCCTCAAGGTATGACATATTGTCCGGAGTCGAACCACCAGCCGCACCGAGATAACCATCAATCATGTCGTAGGCGTATTTTGGGAAGTCGAACTCGTCCAGCCGGGTTCGCGCAGATTGTTTATCTGCCGCGATGGCTAGTTCACCATTAAACATAAGCTCATAGGGGCGTGGAATGACAGTTCGGCTATCGCTTAGGTATCTTTGGAATGCTTCTAACACGACGCCGACTTCTTCGGCATTGAGGATTTTCTGCTTGCCATTCTCGATCGTAATCATATAGTCAGGCATCGCACCTGGAGTTTCGTCAACCTCCATGGAATAGCGCTCTTTTTCAGCCCAAACGAAGGGCTGCGAATGGTGAATCCAGGCTCCGCCAAGTTCTATTTGGTTCCCGTCAAGTTCAGATGAAAATGTCCGGCCCCCGAGACGATTTCGTGCTTCCAGTAGAAGTGTTTTGTAGCCGTTCTCGACGCAGTCCCGACTTGCGGTAACGCCAGCAAAGCCGCCTCCAATAATAACAACATCGTAATCGCACCCTGGTGTGCAAGACTTTTTATCTTGTGGTGCTTCTTTAATTTGCGATGCTGAGACCGTTCCGCTGACTGCCAATATCCCAGTTGCTTTGAGGAATTCTCTTCGATTTTTTTGCCCTAGGCCTGAGTCTTTTCGACTCGAAATTAATTTTTTTGACATGCGTACCTCGCGAGAATGGTGTGGGCCCATCATGCGCTCATGTGAGACGTCGTCTCATTCGTTTGCGCATGAAGGCCCTTATGAGTTATTTAAGGCTATTGAAAGCTCCAGCTCACCTCTAGACCCATCATGAATGGGGACCCAATATTGTGGTAATTCATACCGAATGTTTCCTGAAGGTCGAGAGACAGGTTGCTGTAACGTTCATTGCGAAGATTTTTTGCCCATACTGAGATTGATAGGTCATTCTCGGTAGTGCCGGGATCATATGAAATTCTGGCATTGGTCAGCCAATAGGCATCCTGTTTGATACTTTCTGAGTTAAAGATATCGAAATACAGATCGTCGACGTAGCTACCATCAATATGGAAGGTAACGGTTCCCTCATCTCCGACTGCGTAAAAGTAGTCTGCAGAAAAATTGGCGTTGACTTCTGGAGCTGAAACCAATTTCTTTCCCGCCAGCTCGATGCCACTTAGCGTACCCTGCGCGACCTCCGCGTCGATGATGCCCAGGCCTCCACTGATTCGCAGCGTATCGGTGGGAAAGGCGGAGATCTCGATTTCCATTCCACGGATCGTTGAGCTTTCTATATTGATCAGGCTTTGCGCAAGCGTCTCGGTGTCGATGTTAAGGAACTGTTGGTTGTCATAGTCATAGTGGAAAGCCGCCCCACTCACTTGTGCGGCACCGTCGAGCAGAGTTGATTTGAATCCAACCTCTAGGGCATATAGTGTTTCTGGAGCTACGTAATTGACTTCAGACGGACTCAGGAATGCTTGCGCATTGTAGGCGCCTGACCGGTAGCCTTTGCTATAGTTGGCGAAAATGAGTGAGTCGCCTTTTGTTGTATAGTCGAGACCTATTTTTCCAGACCATTCTTGATCGTCATTACTTGTTGACATAGTGGGAATTGTCATTCCGATATAGGGGGTTAGGTCAGCTCCCGTGTTATCAAGAAGTCGAGCTTCCATGTCGTTCAGATCGCTTGTGTCATCCGTGTACCGAACCCCGAAGCGCATGGTCAACGCGTCAGAAAGATCGTAGGTGCCGTCAAAATATGCCGCACGACTGCGGCGGTCTTGCTCGAAGTTATTATTAACTTGACAGCCTAGGATGGCGAAGTCGCCGAGCCCGGAAATTCCGAGCCCGAGGGAAGGCAATATCCCATTCAGCAGGTCAGCGTTATCCGTTGTATTTCCATTGCCGCCAGCTCCAAAGGCGTACATAACCGGGTCGAGACAGTCAAAGCTGTTCAGATCGCCATCCTGGTTTACATCAAGATCGTTGTATAGCCGTGTGGTCGTTGCAACGTTGGTTATTTCATTGGACAGGTATAGTCCTGAAATGAAATTGAATGGGCCTTCAAAGGCCGATGTGATACGAAGATCCTGAGCTACTTGATCCGCACTCGACGTGAAGTCGCTCTCTAAAATCCGTAATGGACTGCCGTCTGCATCCTCAGGTACGAAAAACGTACCCTCATCCCAAGATGATATGGCGGTGAGGGTCAAGACCGAGCTGATGTCCCAGTTAATCGTTAGGGAAGCTGAGTCCGTGCCGATCTTGCGCTTCGCATCACTATTTGACTCAGTTTCAAAGTCATCTAGACCATGTCGGATATATGATGAGTCTGAGCCACCATTGGTCCCACCAATTGCCTGACCCAGTGCGTCAAACAGTTCATAAAAGCCATTTCCTGCACCAAATTGTCCGGCCTCTGCGATGATTCCGTAGTTAACAGGCTCCGAGCGACTCGAAGAAACTCGCAGGTCTGCATGCAGAGATTCTGTTGGCGTAAAAGCGAGGGAGATGCGGCTACCCCATTCATCGACGGCGCCAGCATCGTCTATCCCTGGCACCTTATTCTCCATCCAGCCATCCTCGACTGTCCTGGTTCCTGCCAATCGAATGGCAAGGGTATCTTCAAGAATCTCTGACTGGTATGCACCCTGTACTTCTCTTCGGTTGTAGCTGCCAAGTCCAAAGCTGAGGTATTTTTCCGTATCTGCTCCTGCCTTCCTGGTGACGAAGTTAACGGCCCCCCCAGTTGCATTTTTTCCGTAAAGCGTACCCTGAGGACCTCGAAGAACCTCAATTCGCTCCAGGTCAAATAATTGCACCCCCTGGAGCGCGGGGTTTCCCTTAAATACCTCATCTACATACACGGCTACCGGACTAGACTGGTTAAGCGAAAAGTCATTCATACTTACGCCACGAAGCGAGATAATTGGAAACCCGTCACCATAGGGCGTGGAAATCTGCATATTAGGAACCTGTGATGCGATTTCTATGCTTGATCGGAGTTTCAATCCCTCCATATCGGACGAGCTGAGGGCTGATATTGACATCGGCACATCTTGGATACTTTGCTCTCGCTTCTGGGCGGTGACGATAACTTCCTCGAATGAATGAGTCTTCCCCTGAGGTTCGCTGTCTTCGTGTTCCTGTGCCACTGCCGTACCTATGCCAGTAATCGCACAAATCACGGATCTTGAAATAATATTGTCTGTAAACTTCCGAAAACGTTGCGTCATGACCATCTCGCCTTTTTATTAAAATATGGGATCGCGTATAAGCTTTGGTGAATCTTTGAGCTATCAAATCGTATAACTCAACATACGACTTGCGGGTGACATTTAAGGTCAGATTTCTATCAGTAAAGGCCAAGCTGTTTATTTGGAATCTATCGCTGGTGGCCTACGCGCATTCCATATTCTTCCTCTTCTCCCTAGAGTCCACTGTAAGAAATAACTTGGCTACCTATGACTTGAACGATCAACATGTCGAGTAATTTTTAGGCAGGCGATTGCCGAAATCCCGTGAAATAGCCAACTGGAAAAGTTCCAGGCTTCGATGGTGCATATACTCTGCAATTGGATAAAGAGGGTTTTTCGAAGGTGCAGAGTGAGACACGAACTGCAGGAAAAACTCACATAGATTCTCCGCTCTTTCGTGAGAGGAATCTAAGTGAGATCGGATCAAGTGGCGAAGCCCATGCTTGTAGTATTGATCTGGCTTTCCAGTTCTTCCGCGTAAATCAAAAAATATCCGAGTATGTGGGTTTGCTCTTTGGGATCCTAGAGCTTTCCCTCAAGGGCATCCAAAAATACGTCTCTATACTGCTTCGGGGACAGGTCAATCGGATTTCCAGATGCACAAGAATCTCTTTTAGACATAAGCCCGATTTTTTCAGCATCTATGTCATCCAGTCCGATTTCCGAAAGTGTATGGGGGATCTGGAGATTCTTTCGTAGCTGTAAGACCCAATTGAAGAACCCTTCGAAGGATTGATCTGCCAAGCCTAGATATCGTGATAGCCGGACAATCTTTGTGGCGATCGCTGTTTGGTTCGCTCGTAGAATGTAAGGCATCAAAATAGCATTCAGTAGGCCATGGTGTAGGCTATAGAGCGCACCTAGGGAATGCGACATTGCGTGCATTCCCCCAAGCCCCTTTTGGAACGCTGTAGCTCCCATGCTGGATGCCACAAGCATTTGAGTTCTGGCTTCGATATCACTGCCGTCCGTGAAGGCTCGTGCCAGATATTCCTTGATAATCCGTATACCTTCCATCGCTATGCCGTCGGCCATTGGGTGATAACTGGGTGCACATAATGCCTCTAGATTATGGGACAGCGCATCCATACCTGTTGCAGCGGTTATGTGAGGAGGTAATCCGATCGTAAGTGTTGGGTCAAGGATTACGGCTTTTGGAAGTATTGCCGGGTGGAAAATGATCTTTTTTATGTCTTCAGTTTCTCGCGTAATGACCGCTGCGCGGCCAACTTCGGATCCTGTGCCGGCAGTTGTCGGTACGGCAATAATCGGTGGTATATCGTTTGCACTTGCTCGCTGCCAATTGTCGCCATCGTCCTCAAAGTCCCATAGAGGACGTGTTTGGCGAGACAATAACGCTATCGCTTTGCCGGCATCCAGTGCGGCTCCGCCACCAAAGGCAATCACCCCGTCATGCCCGCCATCTTGGTAAGCTGCGGCTCCGGAGATTACGTTTTCTCCATTTGGGTTTGCCTGTATCTCAGAAAAAACTTTACATTTGATTCCCATCTTCCGACATGAAGAAAGTGCTTGAGCAACTATTGGCAGTTTCAACATGTTTGGGTCAGTAACAAAAAGTGGCGCTTTCATATCTAGCTGCTGGCACAGACCCGCCAGCTCCTTTATACGGCCGGCGCCAGCGTAGATGTTATTAGGATAGGTCCAGTTCGCCATGAAATCGGTCATTTTGTTTTGCCGCCACTAGATCTTTATGTTGAATGACTTTGGTCGTGTTAGAGATGAATAGCCGAGTTTTGATAGAGTACATCCTCGTCCTGACCGTTTGACTCCAGACCAAGCCAGCGCGGGGTCGAGGTAGTCACATTGATTTACATAGAAGGTGCCAACCTGAAGCTTTTTACCAAGTGATTCGGCTTCCTCGGTGTCGCAGGTAAAAATCGACGCAGTAAGCCCAAAGTCACTGTCGTTCATTAGCCGGATGGCCTCGCTATCGTTTGCAACTTTTTGAACCCCTATGACTGGCCCGAAGGATTCTTCAGTCATGAGGCGCATGGTGTGATTGGCGTTTGTGACTATTTGCGGTGCCAGGTACGGTGATCCATCAGCATTTAAGGGAAATTCATCCGGATTAATTTGTGCGACCCCCCCTTTTTCGAGAGCATCTTTGATTTGACGTCGAATGTATTCTGCGGAGGAAGAACGCACAACCGGTCCTAATGTCGTATCGGATTCATCGGGGCGACCGAGCTTATAGCCTTTTACAATTTCGACAGCTTTTTCTATAAAATTGTCGTGGATAGACTCGTGTAAATAGACTCGCTCGATTCCACAGCAGGACTGCCCGGAATTGAAAAATGCTCCTTCCACGATAGTAGCGGCTGCATGGTCTAGGTCTGCATCTGCGCGCACATACGCAGGATCTTTGCCTCCGAGCTCGAGACCGACACCAATAAAGCGTCCGGCAGCAGCTTTCTCTACGATTTCACCGCCTTCAACTGACCCCGTAAACGCGACATAGTCGACGCCGGGATCTGCAATGAGTGATTCAGTGTGCTGATGGCTTAGATGAAGATACTGGAAGACTCCCTTTGGCAGTCCCGCTGATTCGAACGCCTGAAATAGACGTTCCGCACATATAGGCGTCTGTGCTGAGTGCTTTAGAAGTACAGAATTTCCAGCGAGTAGCGCTGGTATAATTGCATTTATCGCCGTGAGATAGGGGTAATTCCACGGCGCAATTACTAGCACAGTGCCTACCGCCTCACGACGAATATATCGCTTATAGCCGTTCTTAGAGGTGGGGTATATTGTCGATAAAGCTTCTGGAGCGACATCAATCATATACCTCGCTCTCTCGGCAACTCCGCGGATTTCACCCTCTGACTGTCGTATTGGTCGTCCTATTTGCCAGCATAATTCTTCTGCGATAGCGCTTTTATTCTCAAGAAGTGAAGAAATGGCAGCGCTGCACAAATCCTGCCGTTTGGCCAAGGGAACAGTATTCCATTCGGCTTGGGCAGCCCCTGCTGTTGACACCGCGTGGGTAATCTCCTTCATAGTTGCTTGTTGGCGCTGAACGTAGACGGAGTTATCGACGGGAGAGATTGTTTTCTGGATAGACGTCATAGATATCTGCCTGCTGAGGATAGATTGCTAGTTAATAGAAATCTAACCGCTAGATGATTTCAAAGTAGCGTGATCTTTCCCAGTCAGTAACATGCCTGCAAAATTCTGAAAATTCCCACTCTCTACTGGCGGAGAAGTGATTGACAAATTGCTCGCCAAATAGAGATTTCGCAGCAGCAGAGCTTCTCAGTGCGCGCGCCGCTTCCGCCAAAGTCTGGGGTAGTGCAAGGTGGTCTGGATGTTTTTGCTCATATGCATTTCCCTTCACCTCTAGGCTAGGCTCAAGTTTCTTTTCAATGCCATACAATCCCGCTGCTAATGTTGCAGCTAGTGCGATGTAAGGGTTTGCGTCGGCTGAACCAAGCCGAAATTCTACACGCTGTGCCTTATCTGAACCGGGAATGACTCGTAGTGCAGTTGTACGATTTTCACATCCCCAGGTGGATGCTGTCGGTGCCCAGAATCCAGGGACCAGGCGAGAGTATGAGTTCACCGTCTGTGCCAGCATGGACAGAAACTCAGGCATTAGCTTTTGCAAGCCGGCAACGAAGTGCCGCTGCAGATCACTCATGTTGTGTGGCTGCTTCGGGTCGTAGAAAGCGGATCGTCCATCTTTGTGACGCAGTGACATGTGTATATGGCCGGATTGGCCAGGAAATTTATTTGACCATTTGGCCATGAAGGTGGCCATTTTTCCGATCCGTTGTGCCCATACCTTAATATATGTTTTGAACAGCGCAGCTTTGTCAGCTGCAGATACAGCTGTATCTACTGCCAGCGCAGCCTCTAACACGCCAGGGCCGGTTTCTGTATGAAGGCCCTCAATTGGAAAGTCCATGCTATTACTTAGCGCAAACAGTTCTTCATATATGTCAGAATGCACAGAGTTTCTGATCATAGAGTAGCCAAAATTTCCCTGTGTAAATGGCTGGAGATTGTTGTACCTCTTTTCGCGAGCGCTAAGGGGGGTCTCGTTGAATAGGAAAAATTCATACTCAAAAGCTGCAAATGGCTCGAAGCCCATTTTACTCGCCTTCTGGATGATTCTCTTTAGTAGATTACGCGGGCAAAGTTCTGATGCTCTACCGTCAAATTCACAAAGAAAGAGGAGCGTCTCCGGTTCGAATGGTATCTGTCGGCAACTCTCCGGAATCACTCGCACTGGTGCATCGGGATAGCCAGTATGCCAGCCTGTAAAGGTTACATTTTTGTTTTCATATAGCTGGTCGTTTGAGTCCCATCCTAGTGTGACATCGCAAAAAGCGAACCCGTGTTCGAGCGAGGATAGAAACTTATGGCTGCTCATGTACTTCCCGCGCATTACTCCATCAGTATCAAAGAGGCCAACTTTCACATGTGTGATTCCTCGCTGCTCAATAATGGCCCGCGCATCAGCAATGGATTTTACATTTTTTGGGTCAAGCATAGTTCTGGCTTTTAGTAATGCATTTCATGTGACTTTGTTCAATTCACCGGCTTGGGAGAAGCGTTGACGTGAAAGTTAACAAATTGAGAGATCGATAAGGGTGACATTTGAGGCCATATTTGGAATGATACTTTTTTACGATTAAAGTAGGCGGCGTATGAAGACGTTGGTGCCTTACCCAGATAAAAGCGCACACCTGCGGTCACAGTGGCTGGTTGATTATGCGTTGAGTTGCGGCATAACGACCGCGGAGATGCGTGAGGTTCTTGTGCCGGATGCGGCGCCAGAGCCGGAATGGAAAAAACTCCCCATGCTGAGCTACATGGCGCTATTTAATTGGCTCGCAACTAGGCTTGATAACGAAAGCCTCGCGCTTGATTTGCTCGGCGAGGTGGATATGTCCTATTTTGGTGGTGGCGCTGCATTGGCCTATCATGTTTCGACTCTACAAGAGTGTTGTGAGTGCCTGGCCCGCTATGCTCAAACGGTATCTAAAGAGCTCTCTGTAAACTTCTTTTCTCGATCAGATGAAGAGAGCGTAATTGAGTATATTCCTACACATATGCCGAATGTGGACGTGACACAAGAAGTGGTCATGAGTACGGCACTATTGGTTAAATTCTTTCGTTCGCACTTAGGGGATGATTGGTGCCCAGTTCGGGTGCTGTTCCCGTTCAAGAGGCCTCGGGATGTCTCGCGATACAAGCAGGTGTTTGGCAAAGATATCTCGTTTTCAAGTCATGTTGCTGCTGTATGGATTAGAGCTGATGAGCTGAAGGCCAAGATTAGCAATGGTGATCCATATCTTTTGGAAGTTCTAAGGAGTCACACCGAGGAGCTTTACCGGCAGATTCAAAGGGAAAGGGATGTCTTGTCGAGAACAAAGCACTTTATAGCGCAAAATCTTGGTTCAGAAAATTGCAATGCGGTTTATGTTGCCCAGCAACTTTTTATGTCGCGTCGAAGTCTTACTAGATGGTTGAGTGATAGAAGTACCTCCTTTCGAGAATTGAAAAATGAAGTAACGATGGAGATTGCCAAGAAGACCTTGTCAGAGACGAGTTGCTTTGTTGATGATATAGCGGTTCAGCTTGGCTATTCGGAGGCGAGCGCTTTCTATCGTGCTTTTAAGAAAAGTACTGGTTATTCACCAATGGAGTATAGAGATAGATTCTTTGATTCATAAGGGGTGATCGCTTGGCCTTTACCGCCGCGTATAGATTTATGCTGGGTCCGAATAGGGTGCATCCTGCCGTGCAGGGGCGTAGTGCTATCGGGGAATTGCCAAGGGGCACCAATGGGTTTTCTGTCCAGAGAAGGATGAATTTACCAGCGACCAGGCGTATCTTTGGAAGTAATTGGCCTGTCTTTTTCAGTGTGAAGGCCACGCTTTCGCGTGGCGAAAGGGCAGCGATGGCTAAAGCAAAAATAATGAAAAAAGGTGGATGCGGATGAAGACGATAGCGTTTATTGGTCTCGGCAATATGGGCGGCCCCATGGCGGCCAACCTCGCCAAAAGTGGTTTTCGCGTAACCGCGTTTGACCTGTCCGAAGTGATGCTGGAAAGCGCCGTCGCCAATGGCTGTGTCAAAGCCGAGAGCGCGCTCGCGGCAATTGAAAATGCCGATGCCGTGGTATCCATGCTGCCAAGTGGCGAAGCGGTGCGGACGTTGTATCTCGGCGTACATGGTTTGATCCAGGCGATGCGCCAGGAAGTACTGCTTATCGACTGCTCCACTATCTCTGCCAACGACGCGCGTCAGGTTATCGCCGCGGCGGGTGAGCGCGGAATTGGAGCGGTGGATGCGCCGGTTTCTGGTGGCACTGCCGCAGCTGCGGCCGGCACGCTGTCATTTATGTGTGGTGGGGAAGCGGGGACGGTTGCGTCTGCCCGCCCGGTGCTCGAGGCTATGGGCTCGAATATTTTTCATGCCGGCCCCGCTGGCAGCGGGCAGGTGGCAAAAATCTGCAATAACATGCTGCTGGCAATCCACATGATTGGTACCGCCGAAGCACTACAGCTAGGTGTGGATAACGGTCTCGATCCCGCGGTGCTTTCCGAGATCATGCGCGCGAGCTCCGGCGGCAACTGGTCTCTGGAAAAGTACAATCCTTACCCCGGGGTGATGGAGGGGGTGCCGGCGAGCCGCGATTACACCGGCGGCTTTTCGGTGGCGCTGATGTTGAAGGATCTGGGGCTCGCCATGGATACCGCGGCGGGGAGTGCCTCATCGACCCCGCTTGGCGCGCTGGCAAAAAACCTCTATCAGCTGCACGGCGGCGATGCGGTGAACAGCGCGCTGGACTTCTCTTCTATTCAAAATCTGTTCCGGCGCCCGGTAGGTGACTGAGATCAAAGCCTTCGGCGCTTGATCTAGGTCAATTGTTGGGGGCAGACCGGCGGGTACGCTGCCTGACTTTCCACCGCGTAAGCCAGGATCAGAGGTACCCCTCAGATGGTCAATAACGTCGATACCGCTGATAGCGAAGGCCGTATTCCCCACGCCTGTGACCAACGCCTGTCGGCGGAGTTGTTGTCACGATACGCAGGCCCCTGTCCTCGCTATACCTCCTACCCCACTGCCGATCGCTTTGTTGCCCTGGAGCGAGGTGAGCAGGGAGGCGGGCGAGATGGCGGCGCGATACAACCGTGGCAAGCGCTGAAAGACGTAGAAACGCTGTCGCTTTATGTACACATCCCGTTTTGTCGTTCTCTCTGTTACTTCTGCGCCTGCAATAAGGTAATTACCCAGCAATATGGGCTGGCCTCGCATTACCTGGAGAATGTCTTGAAGGAGGCACAGTGGTACCGCGATCGGGTAGCACGAGCGCCGGTGGTACAGTTGCATCTGGGTGGGGGCACGCCTACTTTTCTTAATGATGGCGATCTGCGTCGCTTAATGGCGGGGCTCGGAGAGATCTTCGACCTGCGCATTGATGACGATGTGGAATACAGCATCGAGGCAGACCCTCGCACACTGGAAATCGAAACGCTGGATACCTTGCGTGAACTCGGGTTTAACCGCCTGAGCCTGGGTATTCAGGACTTTAACCCGGACGTGCAACGTGCGATTAACCGGGTATGCAGTGTGGAGCAGGTGCGCGCGCTAACCGAAGGTGCCCGTGCCAAGGGCTTTGGGTCCATCTCCTATGACCTCATTTATGGCCTGCCCGGTCAGGATGTAGCGAGTCTGGAGAAGACCGTGGATACAGTGCTCGACCTGGCGCCCGACCGAATCGCGCTTTACCACTATGCGCACCTGCCGGAGCGCTTTAAGTCCCAGCGCCTGATCGATTCCGACCTGATGCCCGCGCCCTCCGAAAAAATTGCCATGCAGCTGGCCGCCACTCGTCGGCTGGCAGAAGCCGATTATGTATTCCTCGGCATGGACCATTTTGCGCGCCCGGAGGATGCGCTCTCACAGGCGGCAGCTGAGGGACGCCTCGCACGTAATTTCCAGGGCTATACGCTGATGCCTGCGGATGCATTGGTGGGGCTGGGAGCCTCCGCGATCAGCTACAGCAAGGATGGCTACTGGCAGAACCAGCACAGCCTCAAACAGTATGCGGCCGCGATAAGTGAACGCGGCGAGGCGATCTCGCGCGGCTGGCAGCTCTCCGATGACGACCGTTTGCGCCAGTGGCTGATCATGGAATTGATGTGCCACCTGAGTATCGACAAGCGCGAGGTTGAGCGGCGTACCGGGCTGCCATTCGCTGCCGGTTTTGGCGCGGAGCTCAGCCGCCTGCAGCCGATGTTTGATGACGGTTTACTGGGCCAGACGAAGGATGACCTTTTCGTCACCGAGCGTGGGCGCTGGTTCCTGCGCAATGCAGCTGCCGCCTTTGATTCCTATTTGCACGGTGCCAAGACGGCTGCGCGCTATTCGCGGGTGCTTTAGGGGCGGTGAATGGATACAATTCAAACAACGACATGGATCAAACGTACGCTTGGTGAATCGATAGTCCGATGAAGAAAACGTCCCCTGCTGTCAGCTGTAGCAATTGCTCCGTACGCCGGTTATGCCTGCCGGTGGGTTTGAGTGATGGCGATATTGAGCGCCTGGAACAGGTCACCCGCAAGAAGAAAGTCGTGCGCGCCGGAGAAACTCTGTTCCGTGCCGGCGACCCCTTCGACAGCCTGTATGCGATCCGTTCTGGCAGTTTCAAGTCCGCGGTGATTGGTGCCGATGGCGATACCCAGGTTACGCATTTTGCGCTGCCCGGTGAGCTGCTTGGCCTGGATGCCTACAGTGGTGGTATGCACCCGGGGTATGCCGAGGCGCTCGAGGAAAGCAGCGTGTGCGTATTGCCGTTTACGCAACTGGAGGGGCTCGCCCAGCAAGTGCCGGCATTGCAGAAGCAGATCTACAGTATTTTTTCTGAAGAGTTAAAGCAGGAAAATGAAGCGCTGTTGTTACTGGGCAAGCGCTCGGCGGATAGCCGGCTGGCAGCCTTGCTGGTGAATATCTCCAGCCGTTATTCGCGACGCGGTTATTCCGCCAGTGAGTTCGTGCTGTCCATGCAGCGGATTGATATCGCAAATTATCTTGGTCTGACTGCCGAGACCGTGAGTCGCCTGCTTTCCCGTTTTCAAAAACAGGAATTGATTCGCGTGCAGGGGCGCTCCGTCACCATCCTGGATCCGATTGCTCTCAGCGAACTGGCGGGCACCCATTGCAGTTACGAAAGTTGATGATTCGCGAGCGTTGTTAAGCGGTTGCTTCCAGCGGCACAGTGTTGGCTACATCCTTGTAGACTGCCTGGTAGAGTCGCTTCACACCAGCGTTAAAGTGCGCACTCTGGCGCTGGTGAATCTTGTCCTGGATACAATCCCAATCTTCCTGTGTCAGCAGATCTGCCACCAGCGGTAGCAAAATTTCGTTTTCCCTTTGCATGTGTTTCCGCTGCAGCACAATGTATTCCTGTGCGGCGCTGAACAGCTGCTCTCTTTCTACCGCTGCGTCATTTGCCACCGCATAAAACAGCTGGCCCATCTTGCGGGTCGCATCGGCGATTTGGTTATGCTCGCGCAGGGTTTTGTCGATCACATCGCGCACATCCACCGTTTTGCCCAGCAGTTGCTCAAACACCAGGTCCTCGATCGGGTGATGCCACTGGTCGGGGTAGACGGAAAAGTAGTCCAGTGCTTCCAGAATAAGCGGCAGGGTGGCGGGGTCCCTGTCCTGTTTGCCCAGTTGCTCCAGTAAGCCCTCAAATGCATCGAGCAGTTGCTGCATTTGTTTGTGGTCGCAGCAGAGCTGCTGGTAGATCTTGTGCATCATGCATCTCCATAGCGCATGCCTTAGTTCTAATGGAAAGTTCCAATAGGACTATTGTTGCCCGCTACAGAAAATAGAATTTGATGTGGATCAAGTCGGTGCGTGGTGACGGGGGGATTTGGGGGAGGCTGGGTAGAGTAGGGCGCCCCGGAGGCCTGAAGCGCACTGTTCTGTGTGTTTTTTGACCAATCTAGGCTGCGTTGCTTTTCTTTTCTTTGTGGCCGTCTTTCAGGTGCAGCGCAACCTGCTTTTCCAGGCCTTCCAGAGCGTAGGCTCGGCCAAAACCTTTTACGTAAAGGCCTGCGCTCGGCTTCAACTCGAACAGATTAAAGTCTTCCAAATCTTTCAGATGGTCCATTACCGGGCCGAACTTTTCGCGCAGCTGCGCGATGCGGTTCTGCCAGGCTTCGCCATCGCGCTCAATCAGGCTGGCGGCAACGTTGAAGGTAACGCGCAGCCGAGCAAACGCTTGCTTGGTGTCGGCCTCATCCGCATTAAAAATCACAGACGCCTTGCTGTTCGCTTTCAGGTTGGCGGCGTGCTCGGACAGGTCAGACACGTACAGGTAGAAATTGCCATCGGCGGCGAGGAAAGGAGCGGTGCTCGCGTGCGGTTGGCCATCTTCTGCCAGACTCGCCAGATTCAGCAGCTTACGGGTGGCGATAAAGTCGCGTACTTCGGCTACCAGATCAGCGCCTTCGTCGGTTTTTGGTGCTGGGTTATTTTGTTCGGTCATATCCGTATCTCCCCTGAGAAAAACTAAACACTGACGCTGGCCAGCTGCTTCAATTGTTTGAATCGTTCTACCTGTTCCGGGATCAGTTTGCGCTCAGCGTCGCGGCCCAGAAATACTTTAAATACGCAGTTGCCACTGGGTGCCAAAAACACCATGGAGTGGCTTTCGGTCCCGCGGTGCGGTTTGCTGACAAACGCAATTTCCACAATGCCGTCAACCAGCAAGTGGCCATGGAAGGGATTCTTGTGGTGCATGAAGTTGAAGTAACCGTGTGCAATACTGCCCTTGGGGAATTCACCTTTGAATTCGAATACCGATCCTTCGTTTTGCATAATTGCAGTCACCTTGCCCCAACTGGGCAATTCTTCGATCAGGCCCCACACATCTTCACTGCCAGCCAGTGAAGCCATTTCCTGTGGAAGATTGACGATGATTTCCCGCACACTGGTTTCGAGTTTGTTTGCCATCTGCTCCAAAGTGAATCCATCTTCACTCGCAAGCAGCTCTTGTACCTTGTCATGCATAAGCAACACCAAAAAATTAATCCGTAATTACCGAACTAGCCGAAGCTGGGGTGGCCATTGCGCAAACGATTGCCGACAGGTTGTTTGCGCAATGGCCACCGCAGATTCGGCGGGCTACGAAGTACCGGGTTTCCGGGCTTCCGGGCTTCCGGGCTTCCGGGCTTCCGGGCTTCCGGGCTCCCGGGCTTCGAGGGTCGCGACCTCCACGGGTAATAACTTGTCAAACAACCTATCGGCAATCGTTTGCCAAGTTATTACCCGCGGAGGTCGCTCGTTCGTGCTGGCTCAGGGCCTTTAAGTTGTCGATTAGAAGCGGTAGCTTGCGGATAGCTTAATGTTGCGGCCCGGCATATACAGTTCCTGGAAGGCTACCCGGTATTCTTCATCGGTCAGGTTATCCACAGCGAGGCCCAGCTTGAGACCATTCAGGCTTCCGGTGGCTGGCTCCCAAGTGACGTAAGCGTCGGTCAGGTTGTACTTGCCAAACTCGCGGGTCTCTTCTTCTGGCAATTGTTCCTGCGCAGAAATGAACGTGGTACGGAAGCCCGCTTTCAGGTCGCGCTGTAGGAAGTAGTGGCCCACATCCAATACCACTTTATCCGCCGGGATGTTACTCAGATAGCTATCGTCAGACAGGTCTTTGCCCTCGGTTTGACCATAGTTCATACCCAACTCAAGATCGCTTACCAGATAGTTCACACCCAGCTCGAAACCTTTCAGTTCGGCTTTATCCACATTCAGATAAGTCGTGTTCATGGGGAAACCGAGCATGAAGTGCGGGTTGATCACCACCTGTTCGATAAAGTTATCCACTTTGTTGCGGAATATCGCAGCACTGGCGGTCAGCTGGTCGCCTTCGGCAGCCAGGTTGCTGAAAGCCATGTCGGCGCGCAGCTCAGCATTCCTGGCTTCTTCTGCTTCAAGATCCGGGTTGGGGATAAAAGTATTGGCAAGGAAACCCAGGCCCATAAAGCTGAAGTCGCCGTAGGCAAAGTGGGTGCCCTGGGTGTACATCTCTTCAACCCCAGGCGCACGGAATGCGGTGGCGTAGCTGGCGGTCAAGGACAGCCATTCCGCGGCTTTGACTTCTGCGGAGAGAGAGGGGGATACCGCACTGTCGTTGCGTGCAGAGTCAGCAAGTTGTTGGCTTTCGGCTTCAAAGCGGTCGTAGCGCACCCCCGGGGTTAGGGTAACCTTGTCGCCAAAATTGAATGCAGCCTGCGCATAAACACCAAGCACGTCGCTGTCTGCGTTCATGTTTTCGGGACGGTTGTCACCATCGCGCACGGTGGTGATATCGTCCTGATACCAGTCGAGGCCGTAAACCCACTGAGCGCCGAAGCCTTCGGTGGCATTGTTGATCGCGATACCGGTCGTGGTGACTTCGGTATTGTCGTTTTGGCCCAAGGTACCTAGAGAGGAGTCACCCTGAGTCGGGCGGAATTCTTCAAACTGGGTGTCGTTGCGGTAAACCGTAACTTTTGTTGTATGGCGGGCGGCACCGTCGGTACGTTTGCTGTTTCCTGCCTGAACCCAGTAGTTGGCGGTCACGTTCTGGTCGGTGATGTCGCGCTCAACCAGTGGGGAGCTGGTGCCAACGTTGGCGTTCGGATTGGATGGCACCGCCTCGTCGCGGTTGTTGTGACGGAAAGAGATATCGACACGCTGGTTGTCGCTGATTTTGAAGCCGCCGCGGGCCAGCAGCGCAGTGTTCTCGCCAGCACTGTCTGCCAGCTCCTCGCCACTGCCGATCTCCACGTTGTCGTTTTCGGATACGGATGCGTTTATCAGGTAGTCAAAGTCACCGTAAAGGCCATAGGCGGCAACCGTGGTTTCGGTGGAGTTGCCGTTGGTGCCGAGCTCTTCTTTCACATAACCACCAAAGGTGTCGTTACCGCTCAGCAGGTCGGACGTGCTCTTGGTGGACATCGCCACAATACCGCCAATCGCGCCTGAGCCCCACAGGCTGGAAGCCGGGCCCTTCTTCACTTCTACCTGCTTCAGTAATTCCGGGGCCAGCTGGTAAGTGCCGCGGTGGCCGGAGCTGAAGTTCTGGCGCGCGCCGTCAATGGTCTGCAGGACGCGGGTATCAGACAGGCCGCGAATGTTCGGCGACTGGTTGGAGTAGCGCGGACCACCGACGACTTCGATATTGGGCGCGTACTTCAGGGCCTGGGCAATGGACTCGGGCTGCTGCTCTTCCAGCTGAGTGCGTTCAACCACAAGAATGCGCTCGTCTTTCTCCTTGGCTGCCGGGTTGCGATCCGCGGCAACCAGTACTTCGTGAAACTGAATAATCGGTTGATCTGCGTTGCCTTCCTCTGCTGCCGCGGTGCTGGCGGTCAGGGCCAGAACGGCCGCGGTGAGAGGGTGGATGCGAAGTGATTTGATGCGATCCATGAACATGCCCCTTTGTATATGACGTTCCTTGGTAGTCGGCACTGAGTAAGGTGCCGCAGCCGCCGTTCCCAGAAAGTATTCGCTGGGTAAGTACGGGTGCGGAGCATGCTAGGGGATGGTGTGCTTAATGTAAATACTAATGATTCGTATTTGCGTAAATGATTTTAAGTTGCTACTCTGCGCGGCAGTGACAGGCAGGGGCGCCGCTATTTTTCCTGTAGTGGACCGAGTCGGATCGTTTTATCTGGGCACAATCAAGTTGACGCACAACGAGCTTCGAGGACGGAGATAAAGAGTGAAACACCGCCTGCTGATTATGGTGTCCTGCTCGTTTGCACTGCATGCATGGCTGCTGTGGGCTGCGCCCGCTGTTGATGGCCATCTGGCGCCCTCAGGAACCACGGCACTAAAGCTTGGCCAGCTCAAACTGACGGCTGCCCCGGCTGCACAGAAGGCGGTAGAGGCGCCAGTACCGCTAAAGCCGAAGTCGGTGAAACCGGTGGCGACTAAACCAGAACCTAGGCCAAAGCCGGTAAAACCTGAGCCGGTTGCCAAGCCCAAGCCAGTGAAAAAGCCTACGCCGCAAAAGCCCACTACCAAACCGGCGCCGCAAAGGAGCGAGTCGAAAGTAGCGCAACCTCAGGTTGCAGTGGAAACGAACGCACAGGATGTGGCGAGTGCCCCGAAAAGCATGCAACAGAGTGTGAGTGATGAGCCGGTGTTGGTCGAACGCCCGGCTTTTGCCAGCCCACCCGGTGGCCCGGTCTACCCAGAGCTGGCGCGTAAACGCCGACAACAGGGCACGGTGGTGGTGGAGGTACAGCTGGATCAGGCTGGTGCTCAGGTGGTGCGTCGCTTACTGAAATCCTCGGGCGTGGCCAGTCTGGACGAGGCGGCCCTGAAAGCCGTTGCCGGGTGGAATTTTCTTCCCTATCGGGAGGGGGGGCACGCGCGCGTGTCGCGTGTGCAGCTGCCGATACGGTTTGCTCTCTAAGAACAACCTGTTGTGAAAAACACCTGCGAAAAAACGCTGGTAAATAAATCGGGCCACGGAAATTTTTGAGATCGAAATGTTCGAGCACCTCTCCCTATCGGATTTTTTTATTCAGCTCGGCCTTATGCGTTGGCCCTTGCTTGTGGTGTCTGCGGTGGCTCTGGCGCTTCTTGGGGAGCGCCTGTGGTTTTTGTTGACCACCGGACACCGAGGGATTAGTGGTTCTTTCAAGCGTTTGCAGTGTTCCGATGAGAGTGGTCTCGACCGACTCGCGCTGGAATGCGAAACAGAACGGGCGCTGGCGAGCCAGGCAACCGTTTTGTTGTTACGGCACCGCAAGGTGGAAAAAAACCAGCGGGAAGAGATCGCCGCAGTCTGGCTGCAGGACCAGCGCCGCCGTTTGCACAGCGGACTTCGCCTGTTAATGGTGATCGGCATTATCAGTCCCCTGATGGGGCTGCTCGGTACCGTACTCGGGCTGATCGGAATGTTTGCCGGCCTTTCCGGCAGCAGCGAACCGGTGACGCCAGCGCTACTGGCCGACGGGCTGGGTATGGCTCTTAGTACAACGGCCGCAGGCCTCATCGTCGCGCTGCCGGCTATTGCCGGCGCACACCTGCTGGCCATCTGGAGCGACCGGGTGGTGGCGGACCTCGAGCATTTGTTTAACCGCGGCAACCTGTGGCTCGAAGGGCTGGACCCGTGTTGTAAAACCCCGGATACCTGCGTGCGCGATGTGGTGAATATTGCGGAGTCGGCCGCGTGATTCGCATCAGCCCGGAAAATTCGCGGCAGTTTTCCATGGCCAATCTGGCACCGGACCTGACGCCGCTGCTGGATATTATTTTTATCGTTCTGGTGTTTTTACTGCTGACCGCAAATACACGACTGGCATCGCTGCCAATGGATTTGCCGGCCAGCGAACACGCCGCCGCCATGCCTGCACACCCACTGACGATTTCTCTCTCCAATGATGGCCCCGAACTCTGGGGTATTGACGGCAAGGGGTTCCGTACGCACGCGGAATTCGAACACTCGTTGATGATCCTGTTGGCTGCGGAACCGGACCGGCCGGTGGCGCTGGCCTCCGACCGCAATGTTCCGGTGCAGCGGATGCTGGATCTGTTTGCGTTACTGCAGAAGCAGGGCGTGGAAGTGGCTGAGATTGCCTTGCAGCCTCTTACGCCGAGCGCGCCGTAAATACTGGCCTCGATAAACGGTGAACAAGAATTTTTCGACTGGATTTGCACTATGAATTTTCCGAAACCTTGTAATTGGAGATGGAAATGGAAACGCTCGCTCTCTCGTTTGTTCGGGGCTTCTGCACTGATGCTCGTCAGCAGTGTTGCCCTGGCGGTACCGGGGCGAGTGATTAGCGCGGGACACTCCATTACCGAACTGGTGCTTGCATTGGGTGGCGGTAACAATCTCATCGCGGTGGATTCCTCAACGCGTCTGCCGGCAGATTTTCGCCCGCTGCCGGTGGTTGGTTACTACCGGCATCTGCCGGCCGAGGGCCTGCTGGCACAGAATCCGCAATTGCTGGTGGGGGGCAATCATATGGGGCCGGCAAACACGTTGACCTTGCTGGAGAACTCCGGCGTGGAAATCGTGCAATTGCCTGAGGCGCAGAGTGGCGAACAGCTACTGGAAAATATTCAGCGACTGGGCGAGGTGCTGGGTAAGCCCGCAGAGGCGGTTACGCAAAGTGTCGAGGAGCAGTTGGCTTCTTTGGCACGTGCGCGCGCGACGCTAACACAACGACCGCGCATCCTGTTTGTGCGTGCGCAGAGTGGACGTGGCCTGAAGGCGGCTGGGACCGGCACCAGCCCGGACAGCCTGATTCGGCTGGCCGGCGGTACGAATGTCGTGACATTTGACGGTTACAAGCAGTTGTCCGACGAAGCACTGGTGGAATTGCGCCCGGACTGGATTCTGTTTTCGGATGATCAGGCGGAGCAGTTGCGCGATGGTGCTGAATTGCTGGTGTGGCAACCGCTGCTCAAGCTTACCCCGGCAGGAAAGCGAGCCGCATTTTTCGCGGTGGATGGCTACGCGTTACTGGGCGGTCTGGGGCTGGCCAGCCTGCGTGAGGCCAAAAAGCTGAACGATAAGATTTCCGTAGACCGGTAAGGTTGCTCCGGAGCGAGCGCAAGTCTGTTCTAAGGCCTGGGATAAGGCCCGTGATAAGGCCTGATGGAAGGCTTGATAGAAGGTATAGTGGCGGACATCGGGCAGCGCCCGTGTGCGCGAAGATGATCGAATTGAGGTATCTGTCCTGTGGAGTTTCGCCTGAGTGATAAAAGCCTGCTGCCAGTGCTGACCGCACTGCTGTTGCTGGGGAGTGGCCTCTCTCTGGCGGTGGGTGCTATGCATATTACCTGGCAAGACGTGGTAGCAGGATTACTGCACTGGAGCTGGCCGGGTGCTCTGGACCTGGATGTGCCGGACCAGTACGCCCTGGTTCTCGGTGAGATCCGCCTGCCGAGGTTGCTGCTTGGCCTGATTGTGGGCGGCACCCTGGGTATGTGTGGTGCGGTGTTGCAGGGCATGTTCCGCAACCCGCTGGCGGAGCCCGGCATTATCGGAGTTTCCTCGGGCGCCGCGGTGGGCGCGGGCACTGTGCTGGTATTTGGCAGTGTGCTCGCCGGTACTCTCGGTGCTTTCGATACTTTCGGCTCTTGGGCGGGCACTTTGTTTGAACAGGTGCAGTGGTTCCTGTTGCCGGTTTTTGCCAGCGCGGGTGCAATCCTGGCTACCTGGCTGGTGTATGTCCTGGGTGACCGCGGGCGCTCGGTGGTAATGATGCTGCTCGCCGGTATTGCGGTTTCTGCCCTGGCCGGAGCCGTACTTGGCATGTTCGCCTACGTGGCGACCGATACCGCGCTGCGGGATATGACCATGTGGCAGCTGGGCTCGCTGGCAGGGGCTAGCTGGACCTCGGTGCTGGTCACCGGGTGTATCTTTATTGCCAGTAGCGTCCTGCTCTGGCTGCGCGCCGGCGATCTTAACGCCCTGTTGCTGGGAGAGTCTGAGGCCCGTCATCTGGGGGTGGATGTGCATGGCCTGAAGCGCCAGATCATTGTGCTGAATGGCATCGCCGTGGGTGCTGTGGTTTCGGTATCCGGCATCATCGGGTTTGTCGGCTTGGTGGTCCCACATATCGTGCGCCTGCTGCGCGGGCCGGACCACCGCTTTTTGATTCCCTACAGCGCACTGCTCGGCGGTTTGTTACTGACCGTGGCGGATACCATTGCACGCAGTGTGTTTGCGCCGGCGGAATTGCCGGTGGGAATCCTCACCGCCATTATCGGGGCACCTTTCTTCCTGTTCCTGCTGTGGCAGCAGCGCCGCCAGATCGTTTAAGGGGGAGGAGTCAACGTGTTGTTAGAAATCTCAGATCTTTCGATTCGCTACCCGCGCGCGGAATCGCCGCTGCTGGAACATATCTCCCTGAACTTCCATTGTGGCGAAGTGACTGCGCTGCTCGGCCCCAATGGCAGTGGCAAGACGTCACTGTTACGCGCAATTAGCGGGGAACTGGATTACGCCGGGCATATTCAGCTGCTCGGCCGCCCTCAGGCTGACTGGTACCGCTCTCAAAAGGCGCGCAGGGCCCTTGCACGCCGCTACGGTCTGCTGGCACAGCACTCCAATCTGAATTTTGCGTTTACCTGCCGCGAAGTCGTGCAGCTCGGCCTTGGGCCCGGCAGTCTGTCGCGAGCCGAGCAGGAAACCCGCATCCAGCACTATATGCAGTGTGCCGACGTGTGGCATCTGCGCGATCGCCTGTTTCCCAGCCTGTCTGGCGGGGAGAAGCAGCGGGTGCAGTTGGCCCGCGTGCTGTCGCAGCTCAGCCTCGCTGACCCCGGCGACGAAAAGATCCTGCTGCTGGATGAGCCCACCTCCGCCCTCGACCTCAAGCACCAGCATGATGTACTGGCGCTGGCCCGGGAAGTGGCCGATGACAAGACCGCGGTGATCGCAGTACTCCACGACCTCAACCTCGCTGCCCGCTATGCCGATCGCATGGTGATGCTGGCACAAGGCCGTATCCAGGCCGACGGCACGCCCGCTGACTTGCTGCAGCCGGCTTTGATCGAGCAGGTTTACGGTTACCGTGGCCAGCTGGTGGACCTGACCGGGTTTAGCGCACTGCTGTAATAGCGTGTAATTGCGCGGGGCTGTTGGCGCCAAAATTCATGCAGTAGAATTCGCGCTCCAAAAATCATAAGCATTTGAAGGATTGAATGATGAAGCAAGTTTTGGCTGCGTTGGCCCTGTTGGGATGCGCAATGGGTGCTCAGGCTACAGAAGGTGGTTACTTTGGTGGCGTTGCCGGCCTGATGGATGCAGATATCAGTGGCGATAGCCCGTTCAATGCGGGTTTTCGCGCCGGATACAATTGGGCAAACGGCTTTGGTGTGGAAGGTGAATACACTACGTCAGTGGTGGATGGTGAGTTTCGCTTACGCAATTCCTGGGTGGACATAGAGGCTGACTACAGCATTTCGACTTTTGGTGCGTACGCAACCTACCGCAGTCAGGGCGACATCTATTTCAAGGGGCGTTTGGGCTATTTGAACGAAAGTGTCGACTTTGGTGATGATGCTAATGGTAGCGAGTCTGGCCTGTCCGCGGGCCTGGGTCTTGGTTTGTCTTTATCCGAGGCCGTGAATTTCGAGGCCGAATACACCGTGGTTGAGGAAGACGTGGATTTCTGGTCCGGCTCCTTGGTGTTTCGTTTCTAAGGCGGAAGCTGAGTTTTTGCCAGCTGGCAGCTGCAGGTTTTGGGTATCTGACCTGCGGTATTTCGGAACGCGGTCTTCGGGCCGCGTTTTGCGTTTTTGGTGCCTGCGACTTGCCTCGCTGCTTTCAGTAGCTGTCTACCAGGCGGCGGGGGGGCAAACACCCACTTGAGCGAATTTACAGCCCGAATTGAAATTGTTTCATGTGCACCCTTTGCGCTGCAGCGCCTCCCTTGGTGTACAATGCGCCGCTTTCTGGGGGCGGGCCGGTCAAAACGGGTCGGTATTTGCCCTTGTCGAGATTATGCTTGCGCGATTCGCGCCTTATCATCCGAGGGAATACCATGTTTGATAAATCCGTCACCCTTTCTTCATACGACCCGGATGTGTGGTCTGCCATCCAGGACGAAGACCGCCGCCAGGAAGAGCACATCGAGCTGATCGCCTCGGAGAACTACACCAGCCCGCAGGTGATGGAAGCTCAGGGTACCAAGTTGACCAACAAGTACGCCGAAGGTTATCCCGGCAAGCGCTACTACGGTGGCTGTGAGTACGTCGACAAGGTAGAAGCCCTGGCCATCGAGCGCGCCAAAGAGCTGTTCGGTGCCGACTACGCCAACGTGCAGCCGCACTCCGGCTCCCAGGCGAACGCCGCGGTATACCAGGCACTGTGCGCCCCGGGTGACACCGTACTGGGTATGAGCCTGGCCCACGGTGGCCACCTGACCCACGGCGCCAAAGTGAACTTCTCCGGCAAGATCTACAACGCGGTGCAGTACGGCCTGAACGCCGAAACCGGTGAAGTGGATTACGACGAAGTTGAGCGCCTGGCGCTGGAACACAAGCCGAAGATGGTCGTTGCCGGCTTCTCCGCTTACAGCCGCATCATGGACTGGGCGCGTTTCCGCGAAATCGCCGACAAGGTAGGCGCCTACCTGATGGTCGACATGGCGCACGTAGCCGGTCTGGTCGCCGCGGGCGTATACCCGTCTCCGGTTCCCCACGCAGACGTGGTGACCTCCACCACCCACAAAACCCTGCGCGGTCCGCGTGGCGGCATCATCATTGCCAAGGCCAATGAAGAGATCGAGAAGAAGCTGAACAGCGCGGTATTCCCGGGCGGCCAGGGCGGCCCGCTGATGCACGTGATCGCGGCCAAAGCGGTTTCCTTCAAGGAAGCCATGAGCCCCGAGTACAAGGATTACCAGCAGAAGGTTGTTGAAAATGCGCGCGCGATGGCAGAGACCTTCCTCGACCGCGGTATCAACATCGTTTCCGGCGGTACCGACGACCACCTGATGCTGGTGGACCTGATCGGCAAGGAGTACACCGGTAAGGATGCGGACGAGGCCCTGGGCAACGCCAACATCACTGTAAACAAGAACGCGGTACCGAACGACCCGCGCTCCCCGTTCATCACCAGCGGTCTGCGAGTCGGCACCCCGGCCATTACCACGCGCGGTTTCGGTGTGGAAGAGACCAAGCAGCTCACCAACTGGATCTGTGATGTGCTGGACGCGCTGGAGAAGGGCGATGCGGCCGCAACCATCGCCGATGTGAAGGCGAAAGTGCTCAATATTTGCGCGAAGTTCCCAGTTTACAAAGGCTGAGATCTAGCAATTTCGTATCAAAAAGGCTCCTTTTAAGGGGTCTTTTTTCTTTGTTTGGCAATTAAGTTAAAAAATTATCTCGACGGACTGTAAAACAGACTGCGGATTCTGTTTTAATACGCGCCCTCTAAAACCGAAGTGAACTTCGGGTCTGTATGTTTGCGCCCTTCGGCGCAGTATTTGCTGAGTGTTTTGGCGGCATCAGGGAAGTGTTGCTGATTAACGGTCTGCGCAAGCGACCGGTACTTTCGGGTCCGAGCGGTTTCAGGATTCGAGGCTTTGCACATGTGGCGGGAGTGCCGCGGCGAAGCACTGAAGCCACCGCGCAGCAGGGCTGCGGAGCGAGAGTAAAGCATGCGTCCAGTATCCAATTTGTTGGTCACCCTGACCGCCGTTTTTGCCTTCAGCCTGGCTGCCCAGGCGCGCGAGTTGCACTTTGCCAACTGGTCGGAATCGATCGCCGAAGACACCATTGCCGATTTTGAGGCCGCTACCGGCATCAAGGTGCATTATTTTGAATTCGACGATATCGAAGAGCTCGAAGAGGTTTGGCTAAACCAAGGCCGCCGCTTTGATGTGATCGTTCCGGGTTCGGATAACCTCCCCAAATATATTGCCTCCGGCCAGCTGCAGAAACTAGACCGCGACCGTATCGACAATTGGTCCCAAAACGACCCCAAGTTCATGCAGCGCCTGGCTCTGTTTGACCCGGGTAATGATTACGCGATGCCTTACCTGTGGGGCACCGTGGGCATCGGCTATAACGTGCAGGCAGTAGAGAAGGCCTTTGGTGGCACCCTGCCGGAAGACAGCTGGGGCCTGCTGTTTGACCCAGAAAACCTGGGTAAGCTCGACCACTGCAACGCGACGCTGATGCGCTCGCCGGAAGAAATCTTTGACGTTGCGCTCAAATATCTGGAGAAAGACCCCAACTCCATGAGCATTGCCCACCAGTACATGGTGGCCAACTTGCTATCCAAGGTACGCTTGCATATTACCGACTTCGACTCCGGTGAATACGTGGAAGACCTGGCCAGTGGCAAGCGTTGCATTGCCCACGCCTGGAGCGGTGATGTTCTCGTCGCCCAGCAGATGGCTGAAGAGGCGGGCAAGAACTTTGATATCCGCTATGTGATGCCGAAAGAGGGCTTCCCGCTGTGGATCGATGTGGTTGCCATGCCGTCCGATGCGCGGGATGTTGACGCCGCTTACCAGTTCCTCAACTACCTTATGCAGCCCAGTGTCATTGCTAATATCAGTAACGAAACCCAGTACGCCAATGCGAATATGGCGGCGCAGGATCTGGTTGATCCGACCTTGCTGGGTAATCCGGCCGTTTACCCGCGTCCGCAGGAACTCGAGCGCACCTGGATTCCGGCGGCTACCAAGTCCCGCATACTCGCCCTGCGCCACAAGTTGTGGCAGCGGATTATTGAGCGCGAAAATCTCTAACCGAGGGCTTCAGGCTCGATGGGCGGTCTTGTATCGCCCGCGAACCCGGGGCGGATTTTAGCCAATTTGTCAGTGGTGTTAGAATCGATGGCCTTGCAGATTGGAGCCTCGAATGAAGCAGACTCAGGTTGATCAGGTCATGCAGCGTGCCAGCGAGCGCTGTAGTGAAAATGGCGTGCGTTTTACCGAAAAACGCCAGAGCATCCTGAGGCTATTGCTGAAGTCGCCCGCTCCGCTTTCCGCCTACGAAATCGTCGATCTCTACCGGGAAGAAACTGGTGAGACCATCCAGGGGATGTCCGTCTACCGGATGCTGGATTTTCTGGTGGAGAATGCCCTGGCGCACAAGTTGGTCTCCGCCAACAAATTTGTCGCCTGCTCGCATATCGCCTGCCACCACGAGCATGAGACTCCGCAGTTTTTGATTTGTGAAGGCTGTGGTGCGGTGAAAGAAATCGCAGTTAAGGGCGAGGTGGTAAAAACCCTGCGCAAAGGCGCCGCTGACGCGGGTTGGCAATTGCTGAGCCCGGCGCTGGAGCTGCCCTGTCTCTGCGATCAGTGCGCCGCCTAGCAGAACCTATCTCTGACCCCTGTCGATTTCCTTGCCCAGAACTCGGCTCTGCGCGTGCCCCTCATTGGGCCCGAATAGCGGGGAAATAGCACTTATGTGTTAAACTGCGGCCCACTTTTTCGAGGGCCCTCTCCCCATGCACTGTCCCTTCTGCAGCGCAGATGAAACCAAAGTCGTAGATTCCCGCCTGGTTGCCGATGGCGACCAGGTACGCCGTCGTCGTGAGTGCCTGCAGTGCCACGAGCGCTTCACCACCTTTGAGACTGCCGAACTGCTCCTGCCCCGCGTGGTGAAGCAGAATGGCCATCGCGAGCCCTTCAATGAAGATAAGCTGCGTGCAGGTATTCAGCGCGCGGTAGAAAAGCGCCCGGTGAGTACCGAGCGGGTGGAAGCGGCGGTCGCCCAGATCAAGCACTCCCTGCAGGCCACCGGCGAGCGCGAGCTGCCCGCGCGGCATATCGGCGAGCTGGTGATGGAGCAGCTGCGTGAGTTGGATCAGGTGGCGTTCGTGCGGTTTGCCTCCGTATACCGCCGTTTCGAGGATGTCAGCGATTTCAGTGACGAGATTGAACGCCTGAACACGCCCCACGAGAAATCACCGGGGGAGGTCAAGTAATGGCCTATAGCCCCAGCGAGTTGATGGCCCGCGCTGTTCAGTTGGCCGAGCGCGGCCTCTACACCACCATGCCCAACCCCCGTGTTGGCTGTGTGATCGCGGATGTTGACGGCAATATTGTCGGTGAGGGCTGGCACAAGCGTGCCGGTGAGCCCCATGCGGAAATCGAAGCCCTGCGGGATGCCGGTGAGCAGGCGCGCGGCAACATTGCCTACGTCACCCTGGAACCCTGCAGTCACACTGGTAAAACCGGTCCCTGCGCCGATGCCCTGATCACCGCTGGCGTGGCCAAGGTGGTGTTCGGTATGGAAGACCCCAACCCCAGTGTCAGTGGCAACGGGTTACAAAAACTGCGCGATGCGGGCATTGAAGTGGAGGGCCCATTGCTGGAAGAATCCTGCCGGGCGCTGAATCCCGGGTTCATCAAACGCATGACCCTTGGATTGCCCCTGGTGCGCAGCAAGTCTGCCATGAGCATTGATGGCCGCACCGCCATGGCCAGTGGCGAGTCCAAATGGGTTACCGGCCCGGCGGCGCGAGCGGATGTGCAGGCGCTGCGCGCACGCAGCTGTGCGGTGGTCACCGGTGCGGATACGGTGCGTTACGACAACCCGAATATGAATGTGCGCCCGGAAGAGATGGCGCTGCCGGCGGAGCTGGCCGCAGCTTCCGCAGAGAAGCAGCCGTTGCGGGTCATCGTCGATAGCCAGCTGCGCACTCCCGCCAAGGCCTTTATTTTGCAGGGGGGCGCCCCCACATTGGTGATCACAACGGATGCCGCGGAGCCTGAGCGCGGTGCTCGCCTGGAAAAGGCCGGTGCCGAGGTACTGGTGCTGCCTGCCGATAAAGAAGGCCGTGTGCATCTGGGGGCACTATTGAAGGAACTCGCCCGTCGCGAGTGCAATGAGGTGCTGATCGAGAGTGGCGCGACCCTTTCCGGCGCCTTTATGTACCAGGGCCATGTGGATGAAATCATCGTTTACATGGCGCCCAAGATACTTGGCTCCAGCGCCCGGCCGCTGTTTGAGCTGCCAATCGAGCGTATGGGCTCCATGCTGCCCATCACCATTACCGATATGCGGGCGGTTGGCCACGACTGGCGCATTACCGCGACCACCGATATCGAGCGCTAGCCGCCGGTGGGGGTTAGCAACAGGTAGTTAAAAGGTAACTGATTTGTTTACTGGAATCGTTGAAGCCGTAGGTGAGATCGTTGCCCTTCAGCCGAAGGACGGCGACCTGCGCCTGCGAATAAAGACCGGCAAGCTCGACCTGTCCGACGTCAAGCTGGGCGACAGTATCGCGACCAATGGCGTCTGCCTGACCGTGGTCGACCTGCCTGGCGATGGCTACTGGGCCGATGTGTCCGCAGAAACCCTTGCCGTCGCCACCCTGCAGGGCTGGAAACTCGGTGACAAAGTGAACCTGGAAAAGGCGCTCACGCCGCAGACCCGCCTCGGTGGGCATATGGTGAGCGGCCACGTTGATGGCATTGGTGAAGTTGTCTGGCGCAAGCCCGCTGCCCGCGCCGAGCAGTTCCGCCTGCGCGCACCGGCAGAGCTGGCCAAATACATTGCTCACAAGGGCTCAATCACCATCGATGGCACCAGCCTCACCGTAAACGCAGTGGATGGCGCGGAATTCGAACTCACCATCGTGCCGCACACCATCGCAGAAACGGTGATTGGCGGTTATCAGGCTGGCACCAAGGTGAACCTGGAAGTCGACCTGATTGCGCGCTACCTGGAGCGGCTACTCTTGGGGGATGCCGCGGCGGAGCCGAAGAGCGATGGGCTGACCATGGAATTCCTCGCCCAGCATGGCTTTTACAAGGCCTAAAGCGAAAAGACATAAATGTACGGGTCCCAAAGGCACCGACGACAATATTGAGAGAGTTATGGAACTGAATAGCGTTGAAGAACTGATCGACGATATCCGTCAGGGCAAAATGGTTATCCTGATGGACGACGAAGATCGCGAGAACGAGGGTGACCTCGTCATCGCCGCCGAACAGGTGCGCCCGGAAGACATCAACTTTATGGCTACCCACGCCCGCGGCCTGATCTGCCTGACCCTGACCGGCGACCGCTGTGAACAGCTCGACCTGCCGCTGATGTCCCGTGACAATGGCGCCCAGTTCAGCACCAACTTCACCGTCTCTATCGAAGCTGCCGAAGGCGTTACCACCGGTATCTCCGCCGCCGACCGTGCCCGCACCATCCGCGCTGCCGTTGCCCGCAACGCCAAGCCGTCCGATATCGTGCAGCCCGGCCACATCTTCCCGATCAAGGCCCAGCCCGGTGGTGTACTGAGTCGCGCCGGCCACACCGAAGCCGGTTGTGACCTGGCTCGCCTGGCGGGTTTCGAGCCCGCCGCCGCCATCGTCGAGATCATGAACGAAGACGGCACCATGGCCCGTCGCCCGGACCTGGAAAAGTTCGCCAAGCAGCACAACCTCAAAATCGGCACCATCGCCGACCTGATTAACTACCGCGCCCTCAATGAAAAAACCGTTGAGTGCGTAAACGAGCGCCGTGTGCATACCGAGTTTGGAGAATTCAAACTGCGCACTTACCTCGACAAAGCGCGCCGCGAACGCCACTTCGCTTTCAGCCTTGGCGAGTTCAATCCGGAAGAACCGACGCTGGTACGCGTACACGTGGCCAGCACCCTGCGCGACGTATTCAGCCTGCGCCGCGGTGACGAAAAGTACGAACCCTGGACCTTCCGCAGTGCGCTGAAAAAGGTCAAGGAAGAGGGCAAGGGTGTTGTGGTAGTGATTTGCCACAACGAAACCACCGATGAAATTGAAGAGAGTATCGACTGGTTGATCAGCGGCAAGCAACAGCGCCCGAGCCAGGATCTGGTGTACAAGCAGGTAGGTACCGGCTCACAAATTTTGCGTGATCTGAAAGTGCGCAAAATGCGTTTGATGAGTGCGCCGTTCAAGTTCAGCGCAATTTCCGGTTTCGATCTGGAAGTTGAAGAATATCTGAACGCGGAAGAAATTTAGGAAAACATGGGGTTTAAGACCCCGTATTTTTGAATCGAAGGCGGAGGGCCGGGTATAAGTTTTCAGGAGCGTCGCAAACAGGAAGTTTGCGCCGCAGCGCCCTGGGATGGATTCACAGGGGGCGCCCAGCTCGGTCCTGAAAACTTATACCCGGTGCTCCGCCGCCACTGCTCTAGGGCCAAAGAGATACCAAGGGCTCAAAGTGGAAAACAGAAACGGAAAGAGACCATGAGCAAGATCAAAGTTATCGAAGGGGATTTCGTAGGCAGCACCGGTAAGTACGCGCTGCTGGTGAGCCGCTGGAACAGCTTCGTTGTAGAAAGCCTGAAAGACGGCGCGCTGGACACCCTGCGCCGCAAAGGCATCAAGGAAGAAGACATCACCATTTACTACGCCCCGGGTGCTTTCGAATTCCCGCTGGCCGCGCAAAAAATTGCCCAGAGCAAAAAGTTTGACGCAGTTATTGCACTGGGTGCGGTGATCCGCGGCGGTACCCCGCACTTCGAATACGTAGCTGGCGAATGTACCAAAGGCCTTGCCCAGGTATCCATGGACACCGGCATCCCTGTGACCTTCGGTGTTCTCACCGTAGACTCCATCGAGCAGGCCATCGAGCGCTCCGGCACCAAAGCCGGCAACAAAGGCTGTGAAGCCGCGGAAACCGCCCTCGAAATGGTTTCCCTGCTGGGCAAAATCTAAACCGGACTGAATTGAAATGACCGTAACCGCATCTGCCCGCCGCAAGGCTCGCCACTACGCCATGCAGGCCCTGTATCAGTGGCAAATGGCTGGCTCCAACTTGAATACTATCGAAGCCGAGTTTCGTACCGACAACGATATGAGCAAAACCGACGTGCCGTACTTTCACGAGTTGCTGCATGGCGTGGCGAAAAACCTCGACGAGATCGAAGGTATTTATACCGAATACCTGGACCGCGACGTCGAAGAGCTCGACCCGGTGTCTCGCGCGCTGCTGCGCATGTCCACCTTCGAGCTGAAGAACCGTATCGACGTGCCCTACAAGGTCGTGATCAACGAAGCCGTTGCCCTGGCGAAAAAGTTTGGCCCCACCGATGCTTTCAAGTTTATTAACGGTATTCTCGACAAGGTTGCAGCGAAAGAGCGCAGTGTCGAAGTAAAGGCCGATAAGGGCTAAATTGCGCATGCCCGGCCCCGGTGAATTTGAACTGATTCGGGAGTACTTTTCCTCCCGCTTTCAAACCGAGGGCCAGCCCAATTCTGGCGCTCAGGGTTATGCAAACCAGAGCGTGGTGTTGGGTATTGGCGACGACTGCGCGCTGCTGAATCCCCCCACCGGTAAAATTCTCGCCACCAGTGTGGATACCCTGGTGGCGGATGTGCATTTTCCTGCAAGCGCTGATCCCTTCCGTATCGGCAGCCGCGCGCTGCGCGTCAATCTTTCGGATCTCGCCGCGATGAACGCGGAACCTCTGTGGTTTACGCTTGCGCTGACGTTGCCTGAGAGTAGCCCCGATTGGTTAGAGCCGTTCGCACGCGGACTTGCGGCGACGGCGCACGCGTATGGAATAACGCTGATCGGTGGTGACACAACCAAGGGGCCGTTGTCGATCACCATTCAGGTCACTGGTGCCTGTGACGCGCCACTGCGGCGCGATGGCGCGAGTGCTGGCGATCGCATTTTTGTGTCCAATACGCTGGGTGCCGGCGCAGCCGCATTGCCCATTGTGCTGGGCGAAATCGACGGCAGTCTCGCGCAGCAACAGCAACAGCAACAGCAAAGCGAGGCGGCCTATTATTTCCCGGAGCCGCAATTCGCGGTGGCCCGAGCCATTGGCGAATACGCCAGTGCCGCACTGGATATTTCGGACGGCCTGCTGGGGGATCTCGGGCATATCTGTGAGGCCAGTGGTCTCGGTGCCGAGCTGGATCTGGAGCGTTTGCCGATAGCGCCACTGGCGCAGAGTGTAAAAGGCGAGCGCGCCCTGGAAACCGCGCTCACCGGCGGAGACGACTACCAGCTCTGCTTTACGATCCCCGAGCAGCATTTAAGTGCATTGGGGGCACTGCAGCTGCCGATTACGGCCATCGGTCGCATGACTGCGGAAAGCGGGGTGCGCTGTCGATTGCATGGCGTGGGCTGGCAGCCCAGCGGCACCAGTTTCCAACACTTTTAAGCGGTGGAGAATAACAACATTATGAGCACCAATTCGACGGCAACACCGCCCCCTACACCGAAGCCCACGCCCACCATGGCCGAACTTCTGCGCAGCCCGGTGCTGTTTCTCGCGTTTGGGTTTGGTTCCGGCCTTGCCAAAAAGGCACCGGGGACTTTCGGTACCCTCGCGGCGGTTCCACTCTGGTATGGACTGCAGTTTCTGTCGCCGCTGGCCTACCTGGCGGTACTTGTTATCACCTTTGTCGTGGGTTGCTACCTGTGTGGCGCCGCGTCCAAGAAGCTCGGTGTGCACGACCACGGCGGCATCGTGTGGGACGAATTTGTCGGCTACTGGCTCACTATGTTTATGGCCCCGGCGGGCTGGCTGTGGGCCCTGTACGGATTTGTCCTGTTTAGAATTTTCGATATCACCAAACCCCCGCCCATCGGCTGGGCTGACCGCCGTGTGCATGGTGGTCTGGGGATCATGCTGGACGATATACTGGCAGGAATTTACGCCGCGCTGGTGTTGCAGGGCACGGCTTATTTGATTCACACACTCTGAGGCGGGATGCCCATGACGCTGCGCGGTCTATTCATACTCGCTGTCACGCTGCTGGTGCCAGTCATTGTCAGTGCACAGGAAGTGCGTTTGCAGGCCATTTTCGGCACCAGCGCCATGTTTGAGGTGAACGGCAAGCAGCGCCTGCTGAAGTCCGGCAAAACCTCGCCAGAGGGCGTGACCCTGGTGTCGGTGACCAGTGAGCATGCGCTGGTGCGTATTGATGGGCGGGAACAGAAACTGACCCTGGCGGCGCCGGTGGCGGCAAACTATGCCAAGGCCCAGCGCGCCGAAGTGCGTCTGAATCCGGACAGCCGCGGCCATTACAGCACCACGGCGTGGATTAATGGGCGCCGTGTGAATGTGATGGTGGACACCGGTGCCACCAGCATCGCGTTTAATTACCCCACGGCAAAAAGCCTGGGGCTGGACCTGTCGCGGGCGAGGCCCATGACGGTTTCTACCGCCAGCGGCGTGGAAAAAGCGTACAGGCTGCAACTGGCGAGCGTCACCATCGGTGGCATCACTGTGCACAACGTAGAGGCTACCGTACTGGGTAGCGATTTTCCCAGTGTGACACTGCTGGGCAACAGTTTTTTGAGTCGCGTGGATATGCAGCAGCAGGATGGACTGTTACTGCTGCGCGCGCGCAATTGATGACGATTTTGATGGATCGCGAGGTATCAGCTTGACCATTCGCTATGTGGAATCTTCCAAACTGCCAACTTCTTGGGGCATGTTTGAGATGCACGGTTTCGAGGAAGTGGAAAACGGCAAGGAGCACGTTGTCCTGAGCATGGGGGATCTCGACACCGATGCGCCGGTGCTGGCTCGTATTCACTCCGAGTGCCTGACCGGCGATGCGCTGTTTTCCCTGCGCTGCGACTGCGGTGCCCAGTTGCAATATGCATTGCATCGTATTGCCACCGAGGGCCGTGGTGCGGTGTTTTACCTGCGTCAGGAAGGTCGCGGCATTGGTTTGTTGAATAAGATTCGTGCCTACCATCTGCAGGACGCGGGCGCCGACACCGTTGAGGCGAATGAGCAGCTCGGCTTCGGTGCGGATATGCGGGATTACTCGATCCTGAAGCCGATGATTGATCACCTGGGCATCAAGTCGATACGCCTGATGACAAACAATCCACGCAAAGTAAAAGCGCTGCGGGATCTCGGCGTAGATGTGGCCGAGCGGCTTCCACACCAGTCCGGGCGTAACCCGCACAACGTCAATTACCTTTCCACTAAAAAGGGCAAGCTGGGGCACTTGTTTGACGGCGATGAAAACCCTGATAAGTGATCGCTCGCGCGGACTTTGCCAGGTGGAAGCAGGTGACTGCGAGTAGTTTTCGTTGTCACAAACCTTTCATAAAAGCGTTATGTAAAGGAAACGGGAAAACGCCAATCTATAGGCGAGCAAGACACTGATCCCGCGCAAAGCTCAGGAAGAGCAAGCGATGCACCTAAGGACTGCGGAATCGTCAAAGGTGTCTATACTCGTACTTATCTGATCGCTGAAGGTCGAGAAAGGTGATGTACCGTCAGCGCTACGATATAGAAAGCCGGCTTTTGCCGGCTTTTGTTCGTTCTGTGGGTGGGAAAATATTTCTGGCGCCGGCATTACGCTTTTGGCGTGTAAGCAAGGCCCATTGGTCCGCGGCTGTTGCAGTTACTTCCTAGGCCTGTTAAGTTGTACGAAATTTCACCAGCAGGGAATGGTTCATGAGTGTATCCAATTTCCGCCGGACCAGCTGCGACTGATATTTCCGTTTCCAGTCCCTCTGCCCGGCAAGTTCCTATTGTCGGGTTTCGTTTATTCCATCGAAACCCCACCTGATCGTGCCCAGACATTGTGTTCTGCGGCCAAATCATACGTGCCCGCAGCCTCTTCCTGAGTGAGAAAGAGTGATGTGGCGGGCACCACTGAGGGTTTAGGACATTGAGTAAATCCCTGATTTCACGTCGCCCAACATTTCGGCGTGGCGCCTCTGCAGCGGGCGCAAAAATACCTGCAACTAGCGTATCCCCACTCCAGCAGCTGGGTTGGAAGCCCTTTTTTCAGCAGCAGCTGAGTCTCGACGAACTGAACAACTGCCAGCCGGTGAAGGTGATGGCGGTACATCGCAGCCAGATCGAAGTATCCGGCGAGTCGGGAGAGGAGAGCGTATTGGTCAGCGGCGCACTGTTTGAAGATGCGGCAGAGCGTCCCACGGTTGGCGACTGGCTGCTGCTGGCACGCGACAGCCGCAAGCCTGTACGCCGGCTGGAGCGCAGTAGTCTGTTCAAGCGCATGGCACCGGGTGCCAAGCAGGTTCAGCTGATCGCGGCCAATGTGGATAACGTACTGATCGTTTCCTCCTGTAACCAGGACTTTAACCTGTCGCGGGTGGAGCGTTATCTGGCGTTGGTGAAGGAAGCGGGTTGTCGCGCCTGTCTGGTGCTGACCAAGGCGGATCTGGATGAGAACCATGATCGGTTCCACGAGGCGCTCAAGGGGCATAGTGACCTGCCTGTGGAATTGATAAATGCTCTGGATAGCGCAAGTGTTGCGCCGCTGCGGGAGTATTGTCAGAGTGGCGAGACACTGGCTTTGCTCGGTTCCTCCGGGGTGGGCAAGTCCACCCTGTTGAACAGCCTTGCGGGAACCGAACTAGCGGCAACCGGTGGTATTCGTGAAGACGACAGCAAGGGGCGCCATACCACCCGTCATCGCGCGCTCTATCCGATCGTGGATGGGGGGCTGATTCTGGACAGTCCGGGTATGCGCGAGCTGGCACTCGCGGATATCCGTGAGGGGCTGGAGGCGACCTTTGCGGACATCACTGCGCTGTCGGACAAGTGTCGCTTCGCGGATTGCGCTCACGAATCTGAGCCGGGCTGCGCAGTGCAGCGGGCGATCGACACCGGTGAGCTGGATGCGCGTCGCCTGCACAACTGGCGCAAGCTGGAGAGGGAAGTGGCTCGCAATAGCAAAACGCTGGCGGAGTCGAGGGCGGCTGACCGTTCGTTGAGTCAGCTGTACCGCTCGGTACAGAACCATGCGCGTGCCAATAAAAACCGCACATGATGTTCGCACTGACTTCTGTTCAGCACAAAAAAGGCCGCGTTTGCGGCCTTTTTTTGTCTGAGAAATTAGTTGAGCGCTGCCTGTCCTGCCGACTCATCCGCTGGGGTGGTCTGGCTCAGGCTGCCCCCTTGGGATTCGATCCAACGGTTCATACGTGTCTCGAGTAAATTAAGCGGCAAGGCGCCGGCGCCCAACAGTGCGTCATGAAACTGGCGGATATCAAAGTTATTGCCGAGAGCTTCCTCCGAGCGTGCGCGGATTTCCAGAATTTTCAGCTGTCCAACTTTGTAGGCAAGCGCCTGTCCCGGCCATACCAGGTAGCGATCGATTTCCACCACCACATCATGCTCGGGCTTGGCACTGTTATCCATGAAGTAGCGAATGGCTTCGTCGCGGCTCCAGCCCAGCTGATGCATACCGGTATCGACCACCAGGCGCACCGCGCGCCACATGTCGTAGGTCAGCGCACCGAACTCACTGTAAGGGTCCTGGTACAGGCCGAGGTCGTAACCGAGGCTTTCGGAGTAAAGTCCCCAGCCTTCCACGTAACCGGTATACATTTTGGTGCGACGCAGCGGGTGAATATCCTGCTGTTCCTGCGCCAGTGCAATCTGCAGATGGTGCCCGGGGACGGCCTCGTGCACGGTCAGCGCTTCCATTTCCCAGATGGGACGGCTTTTCAGGTTGTAGGTATTGGCGAAGAATACCCCGGCGCGCCCGGTTTCCATGGAGCCCGGCTGGTAATAGGCGGTGGTCTGGGATTTCTCCGAGTACTCCGGAATCCGTTTAATACCGTAGGGCAATCTTGGCAGCGTGCGGAACAGCGCGGGGATTTCACCATCAATGCGCTTGGCAATATCCCGGTACTGCTTCAGAAGGTCTTCACGGGTTACGTGATAGAACTGCGGGTCGTTGCGCAGGAAATCGGTGAACGCCTTGAAGTCGCCGTCGAAGCCCGTCTTTTCAATAATCGCATCCATCTGTGCGCGAATGCGGCGCACCTCTTCGAGACCGATCTGGTGAATTTCTGCCGGGCTCAGGTCCGTGGTGGTCTGCTCGCGCACCTTGTACGCATACCAGCGGATCCCGTCGGCGTTTTTGGTAAATGCGGTTTCGGTGCTCGCCTGTGGGATATATTCCCGCTCCGCAAATTCGGCGAGGCGCTGCCAGTTTGGCACCAGCGACTTGCGATAAATATTATGTGCCCGCGTACGCAGTCTGTTCTTGCGCGTCTCGGCAATGCTCGCAGGCATATTATTGAATGCCTTGAGCAGTGGGCTCTGCGCCGGGTCTTGCGGAATCAGTGCGCGAATCTGGCCGGGCAGGTCACGCAGAGTGATTTGTGGTGGCGTGAGCTTCTGCTCAAGGCCAAGCTCCATCAGTATCTTGGTCTGCTCGATCAAGCCCGGCAGCTTGTCGAGGCGCGCAAGAATATCTTCATAGTCCGCAGCGGTGCGCTTGGGCATCGCATTCAAGACTGCGGGCACACTGCGCTGGATACCGCTCATATGGTTGATCGGCAGCAGGTGCTCGGGGAACTGGTAGCCGCGTACCTCTAACAACAGGTCTTGGTACAGCAGCTGATAGTCGAGCTTTTCGCTATCGCTGAGCTTGTCTTCGTTTAACTGGCGACTGGTTGCCAGCAGCTTGCGCGTCTGGCCCTTGCGGCGCTCGATACTCTTGAGGGATTGATCGGTCCAGTCGCGCTCCACGCCGGGGTAGCCCTGATAGGTCGCATTCTCTGGATAGCTTTCCATGATCCAGCGGTAGCGAAGGTCCTGCAGCGCGCTTAGCTTTTCGCTGGCGCCAGTTTTCGGCAGCGCCTTCATGGCTTTGTCGAAGTCACGTTGCTCCATTGCCTGTGAACTCGCGCTCACGAGTAGGATTAACGCAGATAATCCGAGATTTTTTGCGCGAAGGACATTTTTTATGGTTTTAGTTAGGGACATTTAACTACCTGTCTCTATTTTATTTTGCGTGTATTCGAGGCGCTTAACGTCGATGCTAAGGCAGAGCGCAGGGTGGAGCTTTTGGAAACCGTCGCAAACAGGGATGTTTGCGACGGAGCGTACAGGGATGTATTCACAGCGGTTTCCAAAAGCTCCACCCTGTGATCTGCCGCCACCAAGCTAATTCGAAGAACCCTTCTGGAGCATGGTGGCGGTCAAGCACCGGGTATTCGTTTTCAAAACCGCTGTGAATACGTCCATGTACGCTGCATCGGCGACATCCCTGTCGCCGACGCTTTTGAAAACGAATACCCGGCACTTGACCTTCGATTCGACTACTATGCGCGTTGCTGTTTAAATCGCCGCCGCTTGCCCGTTTGACTGCGCCCGATGCATCTGGCTCTGGCGTTTGCGAATTTGTTCTTCGATGCCCTTGGCGTCGAGGCCAATTTCTGCGAGCAGCTTTGGATGCTTGCCGTGTTCGATAATTTTGTCGGGTAATCCCAGCTGCAACAGCGGTACCGGGATGATGCGTTGATTCAGGTATTCCGATACCGCACTGCCGGCACCACCAGCGATGGTGTTTTCTTCCAGCGTGACCAGCAAATCGTGGCTGTCCGCTAGTCGGTCGATCAACTCTTCGTCCAGCGGTTTCACCCAGCGCATATCTACCAGAGTCGCGCCGAGTTTTTCTGCCGCTTCACGGGCCGGCGCCAACAAGGTACCGAAACTCAGGATCGCTACATTGCTGCCTTCCTGCACAACGCGCCCTTTGCCTACAGGCAGGGCGGTCATGTCTTTTTCAATCTCGATGCCGGGGCCGGTACCGCGCGGGTAGCGCACGGCGGATGGGCCATTGTGCTGATAAGCGGTGTAGAGCAGCTGGCGGCACTCATTCTCGTCCGACGGCGCAGCGATGACCAGGTTTGGCAGGCAGCGCATAAAGGTCAGGTCGAAGCTGCCGGCATGGGTCGGGCCGTCCTCACCGACGAGGCCGGCGCGATCGATGGCAAAGGTCACGTCCAGATCCTGGATCGCAACGTCGTGCACCATCTGGTCGTATCCGCGCTGCAGGAAGGTCGAGTAGATGGCCACCACCGGCTTCTGCTGTTCACAGGCGAGGCCCGCTGCCAGGGTTACGGCATGTTGCTCGGCGATGGCCACATCGTGGTAGCGCTCCGGGAAGCGCTCGGCAAATTCCACCATGCCGGAGCCTTCACACATAGCCGGGGTGATAGCCACCAGCTTGTCGTCCTGCTCGGCCATATCACACAGCCACTGGCCGAAGATGTCCTGGTACTTGGGGCCTTTCTTCTTCGCGGTTGCGGCCGCTTCGGGCGATACCGCGACCTGCACCTTGGGCTCCGGTTCCAGCTTGTTCAGCGCGTGGTAACCCACCGGGTCCTCTTCCGCAGGGCCAAAACCCTTGCCCTTGGTGGTGACTACATGCAGCAGTTGCGGCCCTGGCTGATTGCGCAGGTTGCGCAGGGTATGCACCAGGTCCTGCATGTTGTGGCCGTCCAGCGGGCCCACATAGTTAAAGCCCAGCTCCTCAAACAGCGTGCCGGGGGTAATCATGCCCTTTACGTGCTCTTCGGTGCGGCGTGCCAGCTGCCATGCCTTGGGGATAGCCGACAGGATCTTGCGGCTGCCCTCGCGCATGTTCAGGTAGGTCTTACTAGCGAGAATGCGCGCGAAGTAGGTGGCGAGGCCGCCCACGTTCTTGGAGATCGACATGCGGTTGTCATTCAGCACCACCAGCATGTCTTTGCCGGTGTGCGCGGCGTGGTTCAGGGCTTCAAATGCCATACCCGCGGTCATGGCGCCATCGCCAATTACGGCGACAACCTTGCGCTCGTCGGGGGAACCCAGCGCCATGCCCAGTGCGGCACTGATGGAGGTGCTGGAGTGGCCGACGCCAAAGGTGTCGTAGGGGCTTTCGCTGCGCTTGGGGAAGCCGGACAGGCCGCCCTGCTGACGCATGCTGAGCATCTGCTCGCGGCGGCCGGTAAGAATCTTGTGTGGATAAGTCTGGTGGCCAACATCCCACACCACACGGTCTTCCGGGGTGTTGTAGATGTAGTGCAGAGCGATGGTGAGCTCAACTACGCCGAGACCGGCGCCAAAGTGGCCGCCAGTCTGGCCTACGCAGTAGAGCAGGTATTCACGTAATTCGCTTGCCAGTTCTGGCAGTTGTTTTTCCGACAGGGCGCGCAACTGGGCTGGCTCATCAATCTGGTCGAGCAGCGGCGTCTGCGGGCGCTGGCGGGGGATCTCGTCGAACATCAAGGGTCCTGAATCGGGCAGCCCCAGGCGCCGCACGCTTACGCGAAGTCGAATCGGCGGCCTAAGGTATCAATTGCAACTGATATAAGAAGGGAATTGTATGCCCCTCGCGGGGAGATTGCATCCTGCGCGGCGCACGTCTCCCCGGTCAATCGTTACCTCGCAATCTCACAGAGCCCTGTAGACCCCCGCATCCCCTTACAGCCACCCCAGTACCAGGTAGATACCCAGCAACAGCACCACACCGGCCACCATGCTGCCGGTGAGCCAGTTGCGGGCCATGATGCCGTCGGCGCGGTGGTGGTTGGCCACCCCTTCCACCAGGCGCGCCACACCGCCAACCGCGGCACTGCGCAGGCGGTTGTCCAGCGCAAACAGGCGGTTGAACAGGCCGCGCAGGGCATCCGGTACCAGCCGGCGGTAGATCCACTCCACATCCAGGTTTACCGAAGGCAGTTCCGGCGGGTACAGGTGGCGCAGGTTCAGCCATACGAACGCGAGTGCGGAGAAGAACAGCAGTTGCAGCTGGGTCAGTACATGGGTGACGTCGTAGGGGGTGTACGAGATGTCGTAAGGCAGCAGGCTATACAGCGCCTGTGGATAAACGCCGATGATCAGGCACAACGCTGCCGCGATGCTCATGGCGATCAGCATATTCACCGGCGGCTCGCGTGCCGGCAGCTTGGCGTCGTGAGCAAAGAAGGCGAAGTAGGGAATCTTGATCCCCGCATGGTGGAACACACCCGCGGAGGCGAACAGCAGGATCAGCCATACCCAGTCGTAGCCGTTCTTGATCGCCGCACTCATCACCATGGACTTACTGACGAAACCGCTGAACAGGGGGAAGGCGGAGATGGAGGCGGCACCAATTATGCACAGCACCGTGGTTTTGGGCATCTTCTTGTAGAGGCCGCCCAGTTCCGAGCCGTTGATCTTGCCGGTGACATGCAGCACCGCACCCATGGACATAAACAGCAGTCCCTTGAAGATCACGTCGTTAAACGCGTGGGCCACGGCGCCATTGATCGCAAGTGAGGTGCCGATGCCAATGCCCACCACCATAAAGCCCAGCTGGTTGATCAGGCTGTAGGCCAGCACCCGGCGCAGGTCGTTTTCGATCACCGCATAGAAAATCGGGAAGCAGGCCATGGTGGCGCCGATGTAAACCAGTAACTCGGTGCCGGGGTAGGCCCGTGCCAGCGCATACACCGCTACCTTGGTGGTGAACGCGCTCAGGAAGACCGTGCCGGTGGGGGTGGATTCGGGGTAGGCGTCGGTAAGCCAGTTGTGGAAAAACGGGAAGGCGCACTTGATGCCGAACGCGAGGAAGATCATCCAGCTCGCGGGGTTGTCGAGGACGTTGCCGTCGAGCCCGATCTGATCGAACTCCAGGGTGCCATGAGTCTGGCCGTAAAAGATGATTCCGCCGAGTAGCAGCAACCCGGAGAGGATGTGCAGGGTGAAGTAGCGCAGCCCCGCTACATAGGCGCGGCCACTGCGGCGTGCCCACACCAGGAATACCGAGGTCAGCGCCAGCAGTTCCCAGAAAATAAACAGGGTCAGCAGGTCCCCGGCAAACACCGCCCCGAGGGCGCTGCCCGCATAGAGCATGCTGGCCACTTGTTGCAGGGTGTCGCGCACATGCAGGGCATAGATTACCGAGATAAGTGCGGCAATATGGAACAGGTAACCAAACAGCAGACTCAGCTTATCGGCTTTAAACAGCAGTAAATTGAAATCGAGAATGGCGTAGTGGCCAAACTCAATACCTGCTCCGCCGGTGCCCAGCAGCCACAAATTGGCGAGGCCAACTACAGGTACCGCGATAAACAGTACCGCGCGCATCCAGCCGCGCAGAAACAGCCCGAGCGCAGCAGCGATAAAGAACGGAATAAACGGGGCAACTTCAAACACGCTGATGCCCTCCGTTCACAGAGGTGTTGGTGTCTTCATGAGATAACGCATCAATGCCATCACTGTCATCGCTGTTGAAGTCGGTCAGTTCACGTTTGTCGTAATAGTCTTCCGGACGCATCAGGAAAGTACGCATCCATTTCGCCGCAAACACCAGGATCACACAGCCGACAAAGCCGTAGATGGGGTAGAAGCCGGGCAGGCCCTCAAAGCGAAACTCGGTGTGGCGATGCACGACAAAATCCGCCGCAAACAGCAGGGCGCAGATAACGTAGAACACCCGCAGCATATTGCGGATGTTATTTGGATTGTCGAAGAAATCCTGTTTTTCACCACTCATATCAGATTCCGGCTTTGATTAGCTGATAGAACGCATCGGGGAACAGCAGCAGGTAAATACAGCCCGCCGCAGTGATACCAAGGGCGATCAGGGAGGGCAGCGGAGCCTCCTTGATGGCGCTGGTTGCAGCTGCATCAGGGGCGCCAGTCACTTCCACGTCCTGGTCACCACGGGAGAAAAATGCACGCAGCGGGATTGGCAACAGGTAGGCGATACTGAGCAGCGAGCTGATCATCAGTAGCCCCATCAAAATCCACTGCTGCGCTTCGAAGGTGCCCAGCATCAAATACCACTTGCTCCAGGTGCCGCCGGTGGGCGGGATGCCGATAATGCACAGGCTGGCGACCAGAAATGCGGTCATGGTGACCGGCATTTGCCGGCCCAACCCGCGCAGTTGGTGTACTTCGGTTTTGTGTGCCGCCACCAGAATCGCGCCCGCGCAGAAGAACAGGGTGATCTTGCCGAAGGCGTGCATCACGATATGCAGCGCACTGCCGGTCATCCCCGCACTGGTGGCGAGCAGGGCGCCCAGGGTGATGTAACCCAGCTGGCTCACGGTGGAATAGGCCAGGCGCTTTTTCAGGTTCTGCTGGCGCAGGGCAATGATCGACGCGAGCAGGATGGAAACGCCGGCCAGATACAGTAGCCATTCGGTAGCGGGGATCGTCTTGAGCGTGTCGATCCCAAAAATCAGCAGGCAGATTTTCAGCAATACAAATACGCCGGCTTTTACCACGGCCACTGCGTGCAGCAGTGCACTTACCGGTGTCGGCGCCACCATGGCCGCGGGCAGCCAGCGATGGAACGGCATGATGGCCGCCTTGCCGACACCGAACACAAACAGCACCAGCAGTACGGACAACAGTGTGAGCGAGGTGCCGGGTGAGAAAACACCACCCTCGGTGAACGAAAGGGTACCGGCCAGCAACCAGGTGGCGATGATCGCCAGCAGGAAAAAGCCCACCGAGGTGCCCAGCAGGATACCCAGGTAAACACGCCCCCCGGCACGAGCCTTGTCGGTACCCGCATGGGTGACTAGCGGATAGGTACACAGGGTCAGTACTTCGTAGAAGATAAACAGGGTGAACAGGTTTTCCGCGAAGGCGATACCCATCACCGCGCCGATGGAAACCGCAAACAAGCTGAAAAAACGTGCCTGATTTTTTTCGCCGTGCCCCCGCATATAACCAATGGCGTAGAGGGTGGTAATGATCCACAGGAAACTCGCCACCAGCGCGAACATCAGGCCGAGTGGTTCTACGCGGAATGACAGCGCCAGCCCCGGCAGAACATCCAGCCAATAGGCGGCAATTACCTGGCCGTCGAGCATGGGCTGATACAGCTGGGTGACGGTGAAAAACAGGGTGCTTGCGGCAATTAAGGAAATCGCTTCACGCACATTTTCCCAGCGGGCGGTGAGTTGAATGCCCACCAGTGCCAGTACTGGGATGAGCAGGGTCAGTTGCAGCAGGTTAGAGGTATTCATTGCGCGCCACCTCCCAGCAGGAATTGTGAGGCTGCCGCACTCACTTCAACCGGCAGGCGGGTGTCGATGCCGAAATAGATATTTGCCGCGATCAACAGCCAGGCAGGGAGCAGAATGCCCAGGGGCGCTTCCCGTTTCGCCGTCGCACCGTCATTAATTTCCGGAGCCTGAAAATAGGCCGCTTCCACCAGTTTCCAGATATAGGCCACCGCCAGTAGCGAGCCGAGTATTACCAGTACTGCCACTCCCCAGAACTGCTGTTCGATGGCTGCGGCAATCAGGTACCACTTGCTGACAAAACCTACGGTCAATGGCATGCCGATCAGGCTGATACCACCCACTACGATGGCGGCCATGGTCCAGGGCATGGTGCGGCCAAGGCCGCGGAAGTGTTCAATGCGGCAGCCGCCCAGTTGATAGACCAGCCCCGCCAGTGCCAAAAACAGCCCACCTTTCATCAATGCATGATTGAACAGGTGCAACAGTGTGGCCTGCAGTGCGGTGGCGGTGCCGATGCCGATACCCACCACCATGTAGCCGATCTGGGCCACGCTGGAGAACGCCAGCATGCGTTTGATGTTGGCCTGATAGATAGCAACGATGGATGCGGCAAATACGCCCACCAGGCCGAGCCCAATCAGCAGCGTATCCAGCGGCAGGTGCGATAGTGAAAAGTCCACCCCGAACACGGTAAAGGTAAAGCGCAGTAACAGGTAGAGCGCGACCTTGGTGGCGGTAGCGGCGAGAAAGGCGGTAACGATGGATGGTGCACAGCTGTAGGCGTTCGGCAGCCACAGATGCAGCGGGAACAGTGCCAGCTTCAGGCAGATACCCACGAAAATAAACGCAAACGCGGCGAGTACCGTGGTGGACTCACTGAGTGGCGGAATACGCGCAGCCAGATCCGCCATATTCAGGGTGCCGGTCATCATGTACAGGAAGCCGATACCGATCAGAATAAAGGTGGCCCCGATGGTTCCCATAATCAGATACTGGAATGCCGCCCACAACGCGCGCCGGTCTTTGCCCAGCGCGATTAACGCGTAGGTAGACAGGGAAGAAATTTCCAGAAACACGAATACGTTAAATGCATCACCGGTAGCCACAATGCCGAGCAGGCCGGCAAAACACAGCAGGTACAGTGCGTAAAAGACGGTCTGCTTGGTGGGCTCGAGTTCCTTTTGCACGCTGGTATGGGCCGCACTCAACACCACGCTGCTGAGTGCGGTGACAATAAACAACACCCAGGCATTCAACAGGTCAATGCGGTATTCGATACCCCACGGGGCTTTCCAGCCACCCAGCTCATAGGTGATCGGGCCGGTTGCATAAACCTGTTGCAGCAGCAATACGCTTACTACCAGCGCCGCAATACTGACGGCCAGGGTAAACAGCCACACCAGCGTGGCCTTGCGAATCAGCAGGCAGGAAGGTGCCGCCATCAGCGGCAGGATTACCTGCAAAATAGGAAGATGTGCCAGCATGGTTTACTTCTCCTTACCGGCTGGAGTTTGCGTCTGGGGCGCGACCTCGGCCGAGGCCTGTTCCTGCAGCGCTTCCGCTGCCTGAATATCCCGTTCCTCGATGGAACCGTAGGCGCGCTTGATGCGAATGGTGAGCGCCAGCGCCAGTGCCGTGGTAGCAATCCCCACAACAATGGCGGTGAGAATCAATACATGGGGTAGAGGATTGGAGTAGAGGGTTTCGCCCTCACTCAGAATTGGCGCGCCGCCGCCATCCACCTTGCCCACACTGATGTAAAAAATAAAAACCGAGGTTTGGAAAATGTTCAGGCCAATGATCTTCTTCACCAGGTTGCCCTGGGCGATGACCATATACAGGCCGATCATCATCAGTGCGATAACGATCCAGTAGTTGTAGTGCGATGCCAGTAACACCTTATCCGGCCCCCTGTTCCTGAGTTTGCAAAGAGGACAGCACAACGCTGGCTTGCCCTTCCGGCGTGTTGCCTGTTGTTGGCAGGGTACCCTTTGCGGAAAGTTCTGTTTCGCGATCGCGCAGCTGAGCGGTAAACAAATAGGAAATCATGATCATTACCGCGGCCACGGTAATGCCGACGCCCAACTCGATCGCGATAATGCCGATGTGTTGCCCGGTCACCGCGTCGCCTGCCAGCGCGCTGTAATCGAGAAAGTTTTTGCCGTTGGCCAGGCTCAGTAAGCCAGTGCAGCCGAACACCAGAACACCCACTGCCGACAGTAGTTGTACCAGCCCGTGGCTTGCGACCTTGCGCACCGCATCCAGTCCAAACACCAGGCCGTAAAGAATAAAACCGACGGCAAAGATTACCCCGGCCTGGAAACCTCCCCCGGGGCCGTATTCGCCGTGAAACTGCACGTAGAGTGCATACAGCATGATCGGTGCGATCAGGACCTTGGCCACCACGCGCAGCACGATATCCCGCGACTGCTGTTCCACCAGGGAGTGGCGGGGAGCCTGCTGCGGCGTGGGTGCACTGCCCATTAGCAGTGACAGCACTCCAAGTCCGGCGGTAAAGATCACCACGACTTCACCAAACGTATCGAAGCCGCGGTAGCTGGCAAGCACCGAGGTAACGATGTTGGGGATACCAATTTCTTCCTGAGAATCCTGAATGTAGTGCGGGGCCACGTGCGCCTGTGCCGGCGCATTCGCATCGCCGAATGAGGGCATGTCGACGGTGGCGGTAATGAGTAGTGCTCCAACGGTGACGACCAATGCGACGGCCAGGCGCGCGCGGTTGCGGTCGGCGCGCTGGTAGCGTCCGCACAGCGCCAGGGTCAGTACAATGAGTAGCGGTGAAATGCCCGCACCCACCGCGGCCTCGGTAAAGGCGACGTCCACCGCACCCATGGTCATGAAAAAGCCTGCAGACAGCAGACCGTAAATGCCTGCGAGCATTGCCGCCGCAAACAGGTCCTTGATCCAGGCTATAGAAACGGCAGTAACCAGTAGTAGCGCCAATAATGCGATATCCAGCAACAGGTCCATCAACATTTCCCCCTGACTGCTTTATGTATTTTTTTCATTGATATTAAGTGCCCTCAGCGGCTTCCATCTTGGAAACCGGTGCGCTTGCCTCTGCCACCGGACGGGGAGCGTCTGCGGGGCCTTTCTCCACTGGTGTTTGCGTCAGGCGCAAAGCGCAGAGCTGAGCGGAACGCGCCAATGCATGGCTGGCCGTGGGGCTGGTAAAGAAAATAAACAGCATGATCAGTGCCAGCTTGAACAGCGCCAGACTCCAGCCGGCAATGAGCATCAGGCCCGCGATGATCAGAATGGTTGCGAGGGTGTCGGTGACACCCGCCGCGTGCATACGTGAGTAAAAATCGGGAAAGCGCAGCAGGCCGATAGCGCCAGTCAGCATAAAAAAGCAGCCGAGAAAAAGCAGCAGGCCACTGGTATAGCCAAGCAACAAATCAATCACTTGCTAACTCCTCTGAACCGTTCCGAGTACCATTCTGGTTTCTGTTGCGAAACTCAAAATAACGCAGTACCCCAATCACACTGACAAAGTTGATCAGCGCATAAACCAGCGCAATATCTAGAAACTCCGGCTTGCCGAAGGTAAAGCAGATAACGGCGATCAGCAGTACGGTTTTTGTTCCAAACATATTCACCGCGAGAATGCGGTCGTGAATAGACGGGCCCTTGATTGCGCGAACCAATGCCAGAGACATCACCACGAGCAGGGCGATCAGAGTTGCATTCAACATTCGTTCTTCTGCCCTGTATTGGTGCCTGAATCTGAATTTTTTTCTGTCAGGGCGAGGATCTGATTTTCCATCTCTCCCTGCTTGAGCTCATTTAGCCCGCTGCGGGTCAGTGCGTGGACCAGCACCGAGTCATCATCCACATCGATGGCCACGGTACCGGGGGTCAGGGTGATTGAGTTGGCATAGAGGACCTTGCCAAGATCTGAGCCCAGTTTGGTGGGAATGCGTTCGCTGCACGGCGAAATAGTTTCGTTGCGTGAGAACAGGCCACCCCAGACACAAGCCGCAACTTCCAGGTTGCTGGCAACGATTTTTCGCCACAGCCACAGGTAATAGCCCGGTAGGGTAGCCCACAGCTCAAGCGGCAGGGATTCCCCATCCACGACTTTCATACGCCGGGCTATCAGGATCACGAAAACAACGGAGATGAGTCCGAAGGAGAGCAGTAGTGGCGTGTACAGGCCGGAGTTGGTAAGCCAGATAAACGCGAGAACGGCAAAAAGACAAAAGGTGTAACGCATGGATGATTGACTACAAAATCTTTATAAATGCCTTTGCGGAAGCTGCCGGCTGATGGGCGTGGCAGCGAAACCGGTTCAGGGGTTAAGTACATCTTTGCAGCGATAGTGATTTTCCAAAACCGCAAGCATCGCGGATTCTGCCGTTGCATCCTTTGCAAACGGCTGCGGAATTTCCGCCACCTGGGCAATCAGGGTATCGAGGGTTGCGCTGGGCGGCAGACAGTAACGGCTGCTGAGGCGTTGTTCCGCTTCATCGGAAAGTCGACTGGCCCGGGTTTTAATGGCCCGGGCCACAAATTCGGAGGGGCGCTCTTCTGCGGCGACAATATCTTTGCTCGCAGACAGATAGCCATGGATAAACGCGCGGCAGCTGGTCGCGTGCGCGCTTTCCTGATCGGCCTTGTAGGCCTTGCAAGCTTCTATCAGCTTCGTTGCCGTTAGAGGTTCAGCAAGTACATCGGTTGTCAGGCCAATTGTCAATGCGACAACCGCCATCGGGACAATTACTGTGCGCTGTTTACGCTTCATACTCGTCACCTTTTATTCTTATCTATATGCGCAGGTCTGTGCTGGTTAGGGCTCCGATCCTTCTGGTTATTCATCTGCTCAATAAGGAGCGCTCTAAGTCGCCTGCGGCGGCTACTAAATCTTGCAGAGTTTTTGACTCTCGTCAAATGTGCACAACTGTCAAAAGGGTTGATGTTTCTGGCTGCTAAGTCTGATTTATAAGGCTTTAGGCTAAATTCCTTGCTTGAGAGAGCCCTGGAGTGCAATGTTTCACAAGTTTTAAGTGAAAATCCTCTACGCGTATTACCGCCAGCGGGAGGTATTCAGAGGGGGCGGGTGGTGAAAAGCGATACGGTATGCAGGGGGTGGGCCGCGAACCGGTAGAGGGTTTCGGTCACGGCACTGTGCGCGGGTAGTGGCGCTTCTAGCGTCTTCTGGTCAGACTGATCACCGGAGACGACTGGAGGATTAATAGTCTCGATTGACGATGTAATCGGCCAGCTGCTGAAGGACACTGAAGTTGCGGTTGTCTGCCTGTGGGGAGACTTCCTGCAAGGCCTGGTGGGCTTCCCGGTGCAATTCTTTCGCTTTGGCCTGGGCGCCATCCAGTCCCAGCAGCGATACATAAGTGGGTTTGTTGCGGGCCGCATCGGCACCCTGGGTTTTCCCCAGGGTTTCGGTGTTCGCGGTCACATCCAGGATGTCATCCTGGACCTGAAACGCCAGGCCGATGGCTTCGGCATAGCGGGTGATCGCGGCCAGCTGCGCCTCGTCGGCACCGCCGATCAGGGCGCCGACACGCGCACTGGCGGTGATCAGGGCACCGGTTTTCAGGCGGTGCATATGCTTGAGCTGCTCGAGCGTCAGCGACTGGTCCACCGCGGCGAGGTCGATGGCCTGACCGGCCACCATGCCACGGGCACCGGAGGCCCGGGCCAGCTCGGCAATCAGTTGCACTTTCAGCTCCGCCGCCAGCGGCGCTGCGGCGAGCAGTTCGAACGCCTGGCACTGCAGGGCATCGCCGGCAAGGATCGCGGTAGCCTCGTCAAACTGGATATGGCAGGTCGGGCGGCCGCGACGCAAAGCGTCGTCGTCCATCGCCGGCAAGTCGTCGTGGACTAAAGAGTAGGCGTGTATGCACTCCAGCGCGGCGGCCGCGGCATGGCAGTTGTCTGCGCAGGCCTCACCACCGAGGGCGAGCGCCGAGGCATAAACCAGTGCGGGGCGCAGGCGCTTGCCGGGGCCGAGAGCCGCGTATTGCATGGCGGCGAACAGGGCTTCGGCTCGGCTCTCGTCGGCCAGAGCCGTCTTCAAGGTCTGTTCGACCTGGAGGCTTGAGGTCTGCAGAAAGGCTTTCAGTTTGGCGGGCATCGGCGCCGGAGTGGGAACGGGGGCAGGGCTACTCACTTACTTGCTCACTTATTCTGGTTCTCCGGGGCGCTGGTCAGGGGCGTCAAACGGCAGCTCCTGTACCTGGCCGTTTTCTTCCATCAGTATTTTGACCTTCTGTTCGGCGCTGGCCAGCTTTTGCTGGCACTCGCGGGTGAGCTTCACCCCGCGCTCAAAGTCCGCCAGGGCCTCGTCCAGTGGCAAATCGCCGCTTTCCAGGCGTTCCACCAGCTGTTCCAGTTCTTCCAATGCACTCTCGAAAGTAGCGGCTTTCTTTTTTGCGGCCATGGCGAATTCTCTGATAGGACTTGCAGGTGCGGGCAACCTTAGCGGCTCGTGATAACGCGGTCAACGCCACACCCCCTGCGACAATATGGCGCAGTTGCGCGCAGGGGATTTCCGATAGCATTCCCCTATTCAGATATACCGCTACACAAGGAAATTCCCGTGCGTGCCCCTGCTGCTTTTTCAGCCTGCCCTCTCGCTCTGGCCGTAAATTTCTCACCATTGTTGACCCCATCTGCACAGGCGGAAACGGGCGCTCTGGCAGACAGTGCCCTGGAACAGGTGGTTGTCACTGCGACGCGGGAAGCCAAGGTGCGCTCGGAGCTGGCGGAGTCTGTGGGTGTGGTGACCGGGGAGCAGCTGGCGTACATCGCGCCGGCGCACCCCGCCGATGCCCTGAATCGGGTGGCCGGGGTGCACGTGAATAACCTGGGCGGGGAGGGGCACATGACCTCGATTCGCCAGCCCATCTCCACCGCCGGGGTCTATTTGTTTCTCGAAGATGGTATTCCCACCCGTCCTACCGGCTTTTTCAACCACAACGGCCTGTATGAGATCAATGTGCCGCAAAGTGCACAGCTGGAAGTCACCAAGGGGCCGGCTTCGGCACTGTATGGCAGCGATGCCATCGGTGGGGTAATCAATGCGGTGACCAAGGCCGCGCCCGAAGAAGCCGAGATTTCCCTCAATGGCGAGCTGGGCGCTGACGGTTGGCAGCGGGCGTTGATTTCTGGTGGTAATAAAGTTGGTGAAAGCAGCGCGTTTCGCCTGGATTTGAACAGCACCGCCAGCGATGGCTTCCGTGAGGAAGCGGACTACACCCGCACTTCCATGAGTGGCCGGTTCGACAGCAAATTCGCCGAGGGCTGGGATGGCAAGACGGTGCTGTCCTATTCCACCATCGACCAGAGCGGCGTATCCGGTCTCGAAGAAGCCGATTACCGCAATAATGTAGAGAAGAACCGCTACCACGGCGATATCGGTTACCGCGAGGTGGAGGCCCTGCGCCTTTCTTCCGAGCTGGCGCACACCCCGGATGAATACAGCTTGGTGACGGTAACTCCCTTCTATCGTCACAACAGCACAGTAATGATGCCCAGCTGGATGGTGACCTACGATCCAAATATCCGCGACACCGAGTTCAGTTCCTACGGCCTGCTGCTCAAGTATCGCCGCGACTTTGATCGCGGTGAGGTTATTGTGGGGCTGGATGCGGATTACACACCGTCCGAATACCGCGAAGAGCGCATCACGGTAATCCGTGAGGGCGATATTTATAGCGACTATGCGCGCACCGGCGAGTTCACCTACAACTTTGCTGCAGAGCAGACTTCCGTTTCTCCCTATGTGCACGCGGAGTATGCGCCCACAGAGCAATTGAGGTTGTCTGCGGGACTGCGCTATGACGTATTTGATGTGGAGTATGAGGATCGGCTGGATACCCCCAACGAGGATCCTTCGCACTTCCGCCCGGCATCGCAGGGTCGCGACTATGACAACCTGAGCCCGAAACTGGGGGCCGTGTACAAGCTGCACGACAATCATCAGCTCTACGCCAGCTATCGCCACGCCTTCCGCGCGCCCACCGTGGGTACCCTGTTCCGTCCGGGCTCCTCAACCGGCACCACCGAGCTTGAGCCGGTGACCAGTGTCAGCCAGGAAATTGGTCTGCGCGGTGTTGTTGCCGAGGCCGTGAACTATGAGTTGGCGGTTTACGACATGACTACCGAAAACGATATTGTCAGTTATATCGAGGGTGACACGCGCAAGACCACCAACGCGGGGGAAACCAGTCACCAGGGTGTGGAGCTGAGTGTACAGGCCCCCCTCGGTGAGGAGTGGCAGCTGGCCCTGTCTTACGCCGCCATGCAGCAGGAATACAAGGATTACTCCTACGTATTCAGCCAGTTCAGTTTCGCCTGCTTCTGCATGGTCAGTGAAAACCTGAATTTTGCCGGCAACGACATCGGCAAGGCACCGCGTACTCTGGGCAACCTTGCGCTGGCCTATACCCCGACGTGGCTGAGTGGCCTGCGGGTAGAGCTGGAGTGGTCCCACACCGGCGGTTATTACACCGATGAAACCAACACCCAGGAGTACGCAGGTCACGACCTGTTGAACCTCCGCGCTACCCACGATTTCAGCAATGACCTATCTGTGTACGCGCGCCTGTCCAATGTCACCGATGAACGCTACTCCACCTACACGGCCAACCAGGTAGGCGATCCGGACCTCAGCTATCGTCCGGGCCTGCCGCGTTCCATGTTTGCCGGCGTGCGCTATCGCTTCTGATTGTCGTTGTAAAAAATGGAAAGAATAAAAAACGTCATTAAAAGAATATCTGCACAAGAACAGTCGTTATGAATCTGAAAAAGCAGTGGCTCGCGTGGCACAACAAACTCGGTTGGTACGCGCTCGCCGGCATTCTGGTATGGGCGCTCTCGGGTATTAGCCACCCGATGATGGCCTGGTTTGGCCCCAAGGCCGCCAAATTTTTCCCGCCGTCGGTGAGCCTGCAGGCGGCAGACCTGGGCAACTTGCCACAATTGCTTGCCGATGAATCCCGGGTGCAGGGCGCGCGGGTGGTGAAGGTGGTGCCCTCTCAGAATGGGCCGCTGCTGCAGGTTACCGCGAGTGAGACGGCACCGCGCAACTACTATGCCCTGAATGACGGTCGCGAGATTGTGAATGGTGACCTGGCGCAGGCCCGCTGGCTCGCCGGCTACTACAGTGGCCGCAGCGACGAGCAGATCGCCGACGTGCAGCTACAGACCGAGTTCGACAACACCTACCCCTCGGTAAACCGCCTGCTGCCGGTGTACCGGATTGAATACGCCGGCGACGATGGTCTGACCCTGTTTGTGCACACCGAAACCGCAGCGCTTGCCTCGCTCACCAATGACAGCAAATCGTTTATGCAGGGCATTTTTCGCCAGCTGCATACCTTTGCCTGGCTGGATGGGCTGGAATACGGGCGGCTGTTACTGATCGGCCTGCTGATGCTGACCCTGTTTGCGTTCGCGGCCACCGGCATTGCTCTGGTATTCGCGTTGCGTCCGCCCAAGGGTAAGTCCCGCAAGATCAAAGATGGCAAGCGCCGCTACCATCGCTGGCTGGGTTATGTCCTCTGGCTACCGCTATTGGGCTGGTCTGCCAGTGGCTTCTACCACCTGTTACAGCAGTCCCTGGTAGAGCAGGTGCAGGGACTGCGTCTTGGCGAAGTGGGGGAGTTTCGCAACCTGAATGCAGACTTCAGCTGGGTCAATCAGCTGGATGGCCGGGCCATCAACAGCCTGTCGCTGATCAGTGGCGCCGCTGACGAACCGCTGTATCGCGTTGGCTTTGCCCCGCAGAAATCGTCCGCCCCCGGAAGCCGCAACCAGCGTTTCGACGGTCGACCGAGCGAGGCGGGCGCATTGTTTGTAAATGCGCGCACCGGCGAGCCGCTGCAAACCTTTGCCGACCGTGAGCAGGCGCAATTGCTGGCCGGGCGCATTGGTAATATTGAGCCGCAGGCCATCGCTGACATGCAGCTGGTGACCCGCTATGGCCCCGGTTACGACTTCCGCAACAAACGCCTGCCGGTGTGGCAGGTCACCGTGGCAGATGCAGACAAGACGACGCTGTTTGTGGACCCGGCCACCGGTGTGCTGGTGGACCAGTCCCGCGGTATTGACCGCGCCGAGCGCCTGTCATTCTCACTGTTGCACAAATGGAACCACCTGACCCCGCTCACCGGGCGTCAGGGCCGCGACCTGCTGATTGTGTTTACCCTGCTGCTATTGCTGGTGAGCAGCGCCATCGGCGGGGTGATGTTGGCAAAACGCAAAAAGCGCGGGGCAAAAGTGCAGCCGCAGCCGGCTGCCGCTGGCTCTATCGGCGCGGTGGCGACACAATAGGCCTGTATGCCTAATCGAGCCCGTTGACCGTGTCATCTGTCGCACCTGTAGCATCGGTAGTACCTCAGCCCCTGGGCGGGGATAAAACCATCATCGTCAACCTGCGGCGCCTGACCGCGCTGCGGGCCATCGCTTTGAGCGCCTACATCGGCGTCAGCCTGTGGCTAGCGGATGCCCTGAGTGCCGGTGCGCTGGTGTTTGTCCTGTTGGGGGTGGTAACCACCCTGATCAGCGGCTGGCGCGCCCGCGGCAGCGTTGCGGTAGGGCGTCTGGAGTTCTTTGGTCATTTACTGATGGACTGGCTGTGGCTGCCACCCCTGCTCGCCCTGAGCGGCGGGGCCTCCAATCCGTTCGTGATTTATCTGCTGGTTCCCCTCACCATCGCTGCGGCAACCCAACCGCGGTTTTTCGCCTGGCTGATGGCGGCGATCAGCATTGCCACCTATACCGCGCTGATGGCGTTCTTCCCCGGTATCGACGGCGGCCACAGTGCGCATATGGGGCATGGGGCGGGGCATGGAGCCGGGCACGACATGGCCGCAAGCCAGAGCGGGGACTTTTATCGCCACCTCATCGGTATGTGGGCCACCTTTACCTTTTCCGCAATACTGATCGCCGGCTTTGTAAACAGCATGGCGGAAGGCCTGCGCAGTCGCGACCGTCACCTGCACCGGCTGCGGCAGGAGCAGGCGCGGCGGGACCAGGTGCTGTCCCTCGGCACCCTGGCTGCCGGTACCGCCCATGAGCTTGCCTCACCGCTACAGACCATTGGTTTACTGGTAGAAGAGTTGCAGGCACAGCAGGACCTGCCGGAGTTTGTCGAAGAGGATCTGGTGCTACTGCAGCAACAGGTGAACCTGTGCAAGCAGGCACTGGAGCAGCTCAAAAGCCGTGCGCGCGACCCGGCGGGTAACGAGGAGTACCAGTCGGTGGCGGGCTTCATCGACCGCAGTCTGGAGCGCTGGCAGTTACTGCGCCCGGAAGCGCGTTTCCAGCTGCAGCAGAGTGGCCCGCAGGATATGCGCGCACGTTTGCCGCTAACCCTTGAGCAGACGCTGATTAACGTATTGAACAATGCACTGGATGCTTCGCAGGCGAGCGGCTCATCGGAGCCGGTCGCGCTCACAGTAGCGTGGGGGGCGGAGCATTTACGTATTGAGGTAGCAGACAATGGTCAGGGTTTTGGCGCTGATGCTGAAGTGGAAAATGAACAGCAGTCGGGTGGCTTCGGTATCGGTTTGATTCTGAGTAAAACCACACTGGCCCAGCTCGGTGGCAGCCTGACACTTGCGGCCCGGCGTGATTGCCAGGGGACCGTGGCCACCATTGAACTGCCACTGGAAAGTGACATGGCGGAGGTGTCGTGAGTCATTCCCCATTGCGCCTGCTAATCGTCGACGATGAGACCGGCACCCGCAATATGCTGGAGCGGGCCATGTCACGGCGCGGTTTTGACACGCGCGTGGCGGAGACTGTCGACGAAGCGTTGGGGCTGATTGCGCGGGAGCGATTTGATTGCGCGCTGCTGGATTTAAAAATTCATCACGACAGCGGTTTGGAGTTGATTGCGCCGCTGCGCGCAGGGAACCCGCGCGCGCGCATTATCCTCCTTACCGGTTACTCGAGTATTCCCACCGCGGTCGCCGCGATCAAACTGGGCGCCGACGACTACCTGTGCAAGCCGGCCGGAGGCGACCAGCTGGTGGCGGCGCTCACCGGTGAACAAGCCAACTCCAGCGATGCTACCGAATTACCAGAGATCTCCAGCGCCCCGCCATCGGTGAACCGTCTGGCATGGGAGCATATTCAGCGCGTGCTGGCGGAGAATGATGGCAATATCTCGGCCACGGCGCGGGCATTGGGAATGCACCGGCGCACGTTGCAGAGAAAGCTGCAGAAGCGGCCCAAGGGTCAGTGATCCCGCAAGCAGCTATGACTCATGGCAACATTTTCTCCAGTTGTCCGCTGCCCTGAATTTCCCGCTCCATCAAATAATGTGCAAGCGCGCGTTTCTGGCCGTTGCTGAATCCGTAATTCGGCATCGGTGGCGTCGGCGTGTCGAAATAATCGGCCAGTTGTTTCAGCGTGTAGCGGCGGCTCAGGCCTTTCAGGGGCAGCTGCTGATGGCAGCGCAGACAGTCGCGGCGCACAAAAATCTGTTCCCCCTGGCGTGCGGCATCGCCATCGATGGCGAGGGGTTTTTTCGGTGCGCTGATCGGTGGGCGTTTACTGGTCGCCGTGCTGGCAGCACCTCGATCCGCGGCGCCCGCCTTTACCCGATACACCGCGCCCGCGTAATCGTCGGAGACATAAATGGTTCCACGCACATCCTCGGCAATATCCACCGGGCGACCGTAAACCGTCTCTCGGTCTTCAGCAAGAAATCCCCACAGGAAGTCTTCACTACGAATACGGCCACTGGTGCCCCAGTGCAGGGCCACCACCTTATAGCCATCTTTTACATCCCGGTTCCACGATCCGTGCAGCGCAACCAATGCGGCCTCCCGGTACCCACGAGGCTGCTCGCGGCTGGTTAAAAAGCGCATGCCAAGCGGGGCATTGTGCGCGGGGAAATCAAATACCGGCGGCATGGAGTCGCGGATAATCTGCTGCAGCGCGGCGTCGCCATTTGCGCCAAAGTCCGGGTCGGGAACGCGATCGCCGTTGGCGAAAGGCCAGCCGTAAAAACCGTCTTGTTGTATGCGATTTAATTCGCACGGAGGGAAGTCGTTACCGAGCCAGTCGCGCCCGTTGTCGGTGGCATACAGTGCACCATCCTTTGGTGACCAGTCGAAGCCGACACTGTTGCGCAGGCCGGTGGCATATACATGGAAATTGCTGCCGTCCGGGCGGAAACGCATGATCGTTGCGCGTTGCGGGTCTTCTTCTATACACACATTGCAGGTCGAGCCACTGGAGAGGTACATCCAGCCATCCGGGCCCAGGCCGATGGTCTTGGTCCAGTGATTGCCGGTGTCGCCGAGCCCGGTGACCACGTGTTGGTAGCGGCCGGCAATGCGTCCATCGGAGTGATCAAAGGGCACGCGTCCCACAGCGTCGCTCTCGGCGATATATAACCAGTCTTCAAACAGTGTCAATCCGTGTGGGCGCTTTAGCTGGTCGATGAGCACGCGCTGGCCATCGGACTCGCCGTCGCCATTGCGGTCCGCGAGCAGTAGGCTGACCTGGCCAAGCTTCGGCTGCGAAACCAGCAGATCGCCATTGCGGGTCACCGCCATAAAGCGCGCATTGGGCACATTGTCATTAAACAGCGTTACCTGAAAGCCGTCGGCAACTTTAATTTGATGCTGCACGGTTTTTTCGTCGGTGCTGACGCCAAACATCTGCCCCCAGGGCACATTGACACCGGGCACCAGACCGAATGCCAGGGCAACGATCAGCGCTAGAATTGAAATTACGCCAGCTGTGGCAAACAGATAAAAAACTAGCGCCTTTTTCGACATGTGTCCCCCATCGTCCTTGATCTCGTAACAAAAGTAACTATAGTAAGCCGCTAAATGTCGCACAGGAGTACCAGTTGCGATACGCGCCACGCCTTTCCAAGCAGCCTATTCAGGTTAAATGTGACGTCGGTCACGTGTATGTAAGACATCTCTTACAACAAGTTCAGCACTTTCCCACTACCGCATCTTTCTGAAAAGACCATAATGTAATTGCAAGGACGGAGAACGGATTGCAACGGCGGCAAGGATAGATCCCCAAGGAATGGAGATCGCGCTGCCAGCCCGAAAGGATTTGGGCACCATCCTGTGAGACGCACCGCTTGGGCCGGATTGCTCAAGCGGTGTTTTACGTTTTGGGCCAGCGTAAATCGTTTTCTTCCCGCCCTGGCGCCTCCGTGATCTTGCACTTCCCTTTCCTGTCTATACAAGTTTGCCGTTCAGTTAATCTGTCCGTTCGCGCAAATACAATTTCTGCAGCCGTTTATTTGCTTTGTCTGGAAATCGTAACAAACCTCCGCTTTAATCAGGTCAAGCCGGTCAACTTTTTTTGACCGTGGAGGATGATGCATTCAGTAACCTAGTGCTTTACCCGTTTATCGTACAACCACCTTGTCACCACTGGTGGTCGAGCCTTCATCACCTCCAAATTTCGCCCCTTTCCTCCGATTCGCCCGATTTACTCCGCGCACTCTCTTCAAGAACCGCCAAATTCCTCATCCTGCAACAAAGCCCCGTCGGTATGCCCGCGGGGCTTTGTTGCTTTTCAGGCTCGCAAAAACGGGAGGTGAACGCGTGCAAGCACAAATCCTGAGGTTGAATCTCGCCGGGCAACCCCTGGAGTGGCTGAGCTGGGAGGAGGCCGCCTGCCTGTATGTACGGGAGCTGGTTACCTGGACCCTGGGTGGTGTCGTACAGACGGTGCACGGTGGTATTAACCGCCAGGGCGAGCGGTCCACTCTGGACTTGGCGGCCATTATTGCCTGTGGTGGTGATCGTATGGCGCGGCCACGCAATCGGCCGCCATTGAATAATCGTGCGCTGTTCGCCCGCGACCAGCACACCTGCCTGTACTGCGGTAGCTGGTTTCCGATACGTGACCTCACCCGAGATCACGTTCACCCGGTTTCCAAGGGCGGGCGCGACACCTGGGAGAATGTGGTTACCGCCTGCCGCCGCTGTAATCAACACAAGGGTAACCGGCTGCTGGAGCATATCGATATGGACTTGCTGGCCCTGCCATTTGTGCCCAACGCCGCGGAGTATCTGGCGTTAACTAATAGCGCGCGGATTCGCGGTGACCAGATGGAGTTTCTGCGCGGGCAGTTTTCGCGCAAACGGCAGGATGGATGGCTATCGGAAGCCCTACAACAGGTGAGTTAGCGAAAGTAGCTCCCGCAGACTTCTAAGCTTGCTACTAAGCGCATCGACTGAATAAGTGAATCTGTCATGAAAGTTTACCTGGGTATGCTGTTAGTGGTTTTTGTATTAACCGTGTGTGCAGCAGATGCTTCCGATACCCCAGCCAAGATCGCCGACACCATTTATACCGGCGGGCCAATCCTCACAATGGATGATAAGCAGCCCAAAGCAGACGCGGTGGCGGTAAAAGATGGAAGGATTATCGCGGTAGGCCGCCTGGCAGACCTAAAGAAATACAAAGGCCGTACCACGCAAGAATTCAATTTAAACGGTAGGGCGATGGTGCCCGGATTTGTGGATAGTCACGGTCATGTTGTATTTGGCGGCCTGCAGGCGCTTTCCGCGAACCTGCTTTCGCCGCCAGACGGCAAAGTGACGGATATTGCCTCGTTAAAGAGCACCCTCTCTCAATGGGCGAAAGACAATGCCGATGCTGTCGCCGCGACCAACATGATCATCGGCTTCGGGTATGACAACGCCCAGCTGAAGGAGCTGCGTCATCCTACGCGAGAGGATCTCGATGAAGTTTCACGGGATATCCCCATGCTTATTGTGCATCAGTCGGGGCATCTCGGAGTAGCGAATTCCAAGGCGCTGGAAATGGCGGGGATCAACAAGGGTTCCAAAGCACCCGCAGGTGGTGTTATCCAGCGCGATGAGAATGGTGAGCCGAACGGCGTACTGGAAGAATATGCCTTTTTCTCGGTGTTTTTGCCGCTGTTGGGCCAGCTGGGGGATGAGGGCCTGGTGACCTTTGCCCGCGCTGGTAGCAAGCTGTGGGCCAAGTTCGGCTATACCACGGGGCAGGACGGCCGTTCATCGGAGGCGGCGGTCAAGGCGCTGAAAAAAGCCGCCGCCGATGGCGATATTCTGATTGATGTGGTGGCCTTCCCGGATGTTCTGGAGGGGCGTGATTTTATCAAGCAGAGTATGTCCAGGGATTACGTGGATAACGTGCGGGTAGGCGGCTGCAAGCTGACAATCGACGGCTCACCGCAAGGATTTACCGCGCTGCGAGACCGCCCCTACTACGATCCGGTAGGTAAATACCCCAAAGGCTACAAGGGCTACTCGGCAATTACCCAGGAGCAGCTGCAAGACGCAGTCAACTGGTGCTTTGAACACGGCCTGCAGATTCTCGTACATTCCAATGGCGAAGGTGCGTCGGATATGTTGATCGCTGCGCTTAAAAAAGCGCGTGAAAAATATGGTGACCCCGGTAATCGTCCCGTGCTGATTCACGGTCAGTTTCAGCGTGAAGACCAGGTAGATAGCTTTAAAGAACTGGGAGTCTTTCAGTCGGTATTTCCCATGCACACTTTTTACTGGGGGGATTGGCATCGCAAGCATACGGTTGGGCCGAAAGCCGCAGAAAATATCTCTCCCACCGGATGGATTCGCAAGCGCGGCCTGATGTTTGGTACCCATCACGATGCGCCAGTGGCCTTTCCCAACAGTATGCGGGTGCTCGATGCCACGGTGAATCGCCGCACACGCTCGGGCTATATTCTCGGCCCCGAGCAGCGGGTCGATGTGAATACCGCGCTGAAGGCCATGACGATCTGGCCCGCGTGGCAGCACTTTGAAGAGGATGACAAAGGCTCAATCGAAGTGGGTAAATTGGCGGACTTCGTTGTGCTGTCGGAAGACCCAACAGCGGTTCCACCGGAGAAGCTTGCTGACCTCAAGGTGCTTAAGACGATCAAGAAGGATAAGGTTATTTTCGAGCGCAAACCTGGTGAGCCAAGCGCACGCCTGCAATATGCACCACTCTCCAATAGCCCCGAGGCCGCCCATCACGTATTGCACACTCTGTTCTCTGGACTGGCAGCAGATTAAGAAATAACGCAGTTTTACCCGGGAGTCATGGTGAGATGCCCGCCCGGGTTAAAGTCGTAAGGGTGAAGTGAGTATAAAGCTTGCCGGCTTAGTGCACCGCCGCCCGGATTAGTGCGCCCAGGTATTTCGAAAATTCATGCCCCTGATTTTTCAGCATCTTCGGAAACATCGAGATCGAGGTCATACCGGGGAAGGTATTCACTTCGTTCAGGTAGATCTCGCCTTCATCGGTGAGGAAGAAGTCGATGCGGGAAAGGTCTTTTAGCTGCAGGCCGACAAACGCGCGTCTCGATGCTTCGCGAATCCAGTTCAGTTGGCCCTCGGACAACCCTTCTGCTTCCACAAAGGTTTCTGCACGGCTGTCTTCTGCATACTTTTCGTCGTAGCTGTAGAAGGTGTCCGACGGCGCGCGCACTTCGCCCGGAGGTGTTACCACCAGTTCACCCTGGTATTCGTAGGCCGCAACTTCCAGCTCGCGCACATTCAGGCACTTTTCTACCAGCACGTAGGGGGAGAGTTTGAATGCGTCCTTCAATGCTTCATTGAGAGCTTCCGGAGTGCTCACCTGGTAGCAGCCCACCGATGAGCCCTGATTTGACGCTTTCACAAATACCGAGCCCCACTGGCTCAGTGCATCCTGGGCCTTGGCAAATTCCTCAGCGTTTTCGGCGCACAGAAACTGGTAGGGGGTATTGTCGATGCCCAGTGCGGTCAGCCACAGTTTGGTGGTGACCTTGTTGAAGCAGTTCTTGCTCGCCTCCGGGCCGCAGCCGTAATAGGGCAGGCCGAGAATTTCCAGTTGTGACTGCAGATCGCCGGTTTCACCGGGGTAGCCGTGGATGGCCGGGATTACATAGTCCACCGGTTGCGCGCTGCCACCGGCGTTGTACAGCAGTTTGTCCGAGCGCAGTTCGCGCAGCTGGCCGTCCGCATCGATAAAGCGGCCATCCGCATCCATGGTCACCCGCGTCAGCTTTAGCGCCGGGGACTTGGCCAACTCCTGTTGAATAAAGTCCGCGGTGCGCAGGGATACATCGTGTTCGCTGCTGCCGCCGCCGCAGATCAGCAGGACGTTGATGGGATTGGCAGACTCGTTTGTCATCGGTCTCTCATTTGTTTGTTGTCGTACGTTAGCGCTTACTTTCGCCAGCGGGCGCACTCAATACCTGGGCACACTGGGCGGGCATTGGTGGCTTCTCTGCCGGTTTTTCCGGCTCTTTAGACGGCGGTCGGTTAAGGATGGCGTAAAACTCGTCGCTAAACCACCAGTCCAGACCACCGCCACAAGGGTCGCCCTTAACCTTCGCCTGCGGTTTGCAGCTGTTGTCCCCGGGCGGGCAATTCAGGCGTACATGAAAGTGATAGTTGTGTCCCCACCAGGGGCGCACCTTGCGCAGCCATTCGTTATCGCTCCCTGCAATATCGCACATTTTCCGCTTGATGGTGGGGTGTACGAAGATGCGCGCGACACGGGGGTCTTCCGAGGCGAGGCGCACGATACCCGGGATGCGCTCATCCCAGTTTTTTTCCAGCAAAACATGCTTTTTGGCATCGGCTATGGGGATGGCGGCGATATTGTCGCGCTCCCAGGGAGACAGCGGGCGCTCGGCAGCGCGGTGGTCCTGGGAAAACCAGATGTCGGCATCCAACCCCATCTGGTGGCTGGTGTGACCGCTGCTGAAGGGCCCACCGCGAGCCATGGACATATCCCCAATCTGCAGGCGCCCGAGATTGTTCTTTTCCACATTGCTGGAAAAGTCCTTGAGGAATTTCACCAGATACGGATTGCCGTAGTGACGATCGCGCCCGGTGCGCACCAGTTGGAAGCCGTCGCCGCGCAGGGGCATCTGTTCGGCGCCACTCAGGCAGCCATTGGTGTAGGCGCCGATGCTCTCCGGAGACTGCTTGGAAGGGGCTTTCACATCCTCCCACGGATTTTGCGCGGATACGTCCGTTGCTGCGAGCAGCAGGCTCAGGGGCAGGGCGGCGATAAGAAGTCGGGCGGAGAGTGATTTGGTCAGCGGCATAACAACGGCGGATGCGTCCGGTTGAGGCTCAAAGTGGGGCCGGTTTAGGCATTAGTGCTCGGGGAATTATAGAGGTTCCCCAAGCCGCTTCTGTGGACGCATCCGCTATTGTGGAAAATGGCGACGTGGGCGCTTACAGCAGAATTTCCTGGCAAGCGCTCACCAGTACTTGCATCTCTTCATCGGTGCCGATGCTGATACGCAAGTACTCACTAATCCGCGGCTTGTTGAAATAGCGCACGATGATGTTGCGCTCGCGCAGGGCGAGAAACAGCGCCTCGGCAGAAGTCTTCGTCGGCTTGGCGAAGATAAAGTTCGCTGTGGATGGGACTATGTCGAAGCCCAGCTCAGACAGTTGTTCACAGGTCCACTCGCGGGTGGCGATAACCTTGGCGCAGTTATCCGCCAGCCACGCGCGGTCGGCGATCGCTGCGGTGGCCACCTTCTGCGCAATCCCGTCGATGGGGTAGGAATTGAAGGAATTCTTCGCCCGGTTCAGTCCCTCGATCAGGTGTGCCTGCCCCATGGCATAGCCCAGGCGCAAACCGGCCAGTGCGTGGGATTTCGACAGGGTGTGGATAACCAGCAGGTTGGGGTAGCGGTCGATCAGGCTCACCGCACTTTCGCCACCGAAATCGATATAGGCCTCGTCGATAACGACCACCCGCTCCGGGTGCAGCTGCAACAGCTTTTCGATTTCTGCCAGTGGCAGGTAGCGGCCGGTGGGCGCGTTGGGGTTGGGAATAATCACCCCGCCGGCGTTCGCTACCGCATAATCCTCGACGCCGATGGAGAAGTCCTCGCGCAGGGGCAGGGAGCGGGATTCAATACCGTAGAACTGGCAGTACACCGGGTAAAAGCTGTAGGTGATATCCGGGAACAGCAGTGGTTCCGGGCGCTGGAAGAAACTGTAGAAGGCGTGTGCCAGTACCTCGTCGGAGCCGTTGCCGACGAATACCTGCTCGGGAGCAAGGTCGAACTCCGCGGCGATGGTTTCGCGCAGCTGGGTAGATTCCGGGTCCGGGTACAGGCGCAGATGTGCGGCCAGGCCGTCTTCCTGCAGTACCGCCTGTGCCTTGGGCGAGGGCGGGTAGGGGCTCTCGTTGGTGTTGAGCTTGATCAGGCGCTCGGTGCTCTTGGGCTGTTCGCCGGGCACGTATGGCTTCAGCTGGGCAACAGCCGGGCTCCAGAATACGCTCTGTTCGGTGGTGGACTCGGTCATGGCATCTACTCCTGATTCGCGCCGCTACGGCGTCGGCGCGGGGGAGATTTTATGCGTTCGCGGCACAGAGTTCGACCGTGTGTTGATAATTAGCCGTGGCCAATAACCTGCCTGCTCATTCGCCTTCGGCGCTCGCCGGTGTTTTTGACTCGGTGCTTTTCTCGGCCTTTTTATCGTCCTTATCCTTTTTGATGGGGATATCGAACAGGGCCGGAGTAGCCGCGAGGAACTCGTCCATAGGCACCGGCTTGCGCCACAGCAGGGTCTTTGACTTCAGTTCCTTGGACACTTCCGGTGAGCCACTGAACTCGTCCATGCGGCCAATTTCCACCGCGGCCAGAAAGCCGAGGAAACACCAGGGCAGCACAATGGAGGCCACTAGGCGCCAGTGCGGCGCAATATTCAGGGCCAGATAGGCCGCGCACCACAGCATCACCGGCAGGATCACCGCCAGCGCCAGGATGTTGAGCAACGGTATCGCATGGTGAATGGAATAGTTGAAATTGAGCAGCGAGCCGAACCACTGCCAGGCGGCGTACACCAGGGCCGCCGTAGCGGCGATAGAAAAGTGGGCGAGGAAGTGCGATTCGTGCTTCACCACCTTGCCGATAAATGCCCAGGCGGCTGCGTATATCAGCAGGCCGAAGATCACATCGGTCAGCACTTCCACCACGCGGGTCCAGGGGAATTCGCTGGTGCTGCCGAGGAACGCCAGCCACAGGCTGATACCGGCGACCAGCAGGCACAGCAGCGTGGCGACCAGTGGCGTCGCCAGGCGGTCGAACACGTTTTCCGCCGAATGCAGCGGAATGGCCGGCGATACGCTCATGGCGGAATCGATAAAGCGCACCCGGCTCTTGCCCAGCTGTACCTCATCGCCGCACTGGATTTGGTAGGCATCCACATCCATCGGCTTGACCGACTTGTCGCGGAAATTGCGCATCAGGCGCATGCCGTTGAGGCTCTTCAGGTCGTGCAGGACGTAACAGCCGTCGTCGTCCTTCAGTACTTCTGCGTGCACCGGGTCCACATGCGGGTCTTCCAGCATCACCTCGTTGCTGTAGCAGCGGCCGAGGGTCGCGCGGTCACCCTCCATCCGGAAGCGGTTACACACCCGGTGGGCACGATCTATGGTCTCAATAATCAGTGCCATTGGATTTCGCTCACAAACTTCTGGGTAAAGGCGGTGGCCGATTCCTGGGTGAACCCGGAAAGGGTGAAGTGGCTCACCAGCGCGCGGTTTTCATGGTCCACGGTGAGGCTCACAAAGAACACATCGAACAGGTCCGGGAAATTCTTGTAGCGGCGCACGCAGTAGGTGGTACGGGCAATCACCGGCTCATGGTTGCCATTGGCCTTGGGTGGTTTCTGTTCGTCACCGCCGGCTTCCTTGTCACCTTCCTTATCCGCGCCATTGGTTTTGGCGGCATTGCCATTGCGCGGCTGGGTGGTGAACTGCTGTTTGCAGTTAAAGTCGGTGACATCCTCTTCACTGGCGCTGTTACCGGGGAAGAAGCCGCTCATGTTTTCTTCATAGGCCGCGTAAAAGCGCGACGACAGGAAGTCGTCTTCGGATTCCAGCCAGAAGAATTCGTATTCCACCCGCCCGGTGTCGAAGTCTTCCGACAGGTACACCACATCCTGCCCGGTACAGCCCTTGGCCACCTGTTTGATCATCTCGTCTTCGTCGTCGCTGGTATTCCCCCAGCACTGGATCGACGGCACGATTTCCCCCACCACCATGGCGTCGCCCAGTGGGCGCAGCTTCCAGTCCGCGCCGAGTATCTCGTCGATAATGCGCTGCTGATTCTTGTGCAGCTGGCGGTCGATGATCGGTTGCAGTTCCGGGGTGCCGTTGCCGTTCTTCAGGTCGTTTTTGAAGTCTTCCAGCAGGTTGATGAGCTTGTCCACCGGCACCAGGAAGCTGATCTGGTTACCGGCGGTGGCCACATTGATACCTACCACCTCGCCATTGCGATTGATCACCGGGCCGCCGCTCATGCCGGGGTTGATGGAGCCGGAGAAATGGATGCGGTCGTAAAAGCTGCCGCTGGCGATCCCGTTATAGGTGCCGGGCACAATGGTCATACCCAGGTCCAGCGGGTTGCCCATGGAGACAATGGTTTCACCGCGGCTCGGTGGCTGTTGTGCCAGCCGCAGGTAATCCGGCCCCGGTTCGCCTTTTTGTCGCAGAATCGCCAGGTCATTGATGACATCCACATCCAGCAATTCCAGGTCACCTTCCTTGCCATCCACCGACAGATACTTGAGCGCGTACTTGTCTTCATCGTGTACCGCCGCGGATACCACGTGGTAGTTGGTGGCAATCAAACCATCGCTGGAAATCTGAAAGCCGGAGCCGAGGCCGGATTTGGAATTGGAGGAGAGTTCGATCAGGCGGATCTGGTACAGGCTGCCGCGGTAATCGCTGTACAGCTGTTCGTAACTTTGTGCCTGGCTGAAGCTGCCATATAAGAGCAGCGAGAAGACAGCCAGGTAGCTCAGCAGATTCAGGCGCGTAAACATTCTCGGCATTGTGGATAAATCAGCGCTGTTTAATTTATGGGCGAAATGACCGCCGAGTTTACGGGAAGGCCCGGTGCCCAACAAGCAAGCAACAGGCGCCACACAGGGGGCCCGCGAAGCGCGGGCACCGATTTCACAGTGTAGTGAATGGTTTCACATTACGCGGTGCTTCCATGTGCCCCGTTCGCCTACGCAGTTTCAGCAAGAGGCACAGAGTTCTACAGGCCGCATAATTGCTTAATTTGTAGTTTAAATCCGCGCCAAATTGGCGCGACGCAATTGTCGTGTAATTTCGTGTAATGGCGTGTGATCGACCTGTAATAGAGAAATCCGTAAATTTCACCTCAAGGTTGAAGGGGACGCGATGCCCGGCCCTCACAGGAGCCGCGGCAAGGTGGATTGCAGACACCCTGTTTCCGGTGTCCGTTAAGGAAAACGGATCTACGGATAAGGATTATCGGGTTGCTCAGGATGAGCACCCGTCATCGGCAAGCAGTACAGCGCCTTTCAACCATTTCGCCAATGGATTGGTAGTTGACCGTCACCACAGAGCCTAATTTGGCGGCGGTCAGCAATTCAGGAAGACTTCAGCGCAAGCTGAACCGTCAGGCCGGCCCGGTAACCACAGAGCCTAGGAAGCCGGGATTGTGGAAGGGCCTGACAGAGGCACGGATGCCTCATTTCGCTCTTGATAGTGTTGTTGTAACCGTAGATGGCTGGGACCATCTTTTTACTACCGGCAGTAAGCGTGCTTACTGCCGGTTTTTTTTGCTCAAAATTTGATGGAATTACCTGCGTCGGTTGCATTAAGCTATGTGACTCAGTTCTCACTCTGAGTCTGTGTTTGTAATTCAATTATTTCAAGACCAACGATCACCCTGGGCGGTTTGCAGGGATTACAGTCAAAACGTACAGGATAGAAAAATGACAGAAGCAGTTGAACTTGTTGAATCGACGGTTACAGTGCCGGCGAAAGGTGACATTACCGCAGAATTTACTCTTGAGCCCACTGGTGCAGATCAGTTATGGATTCTCAAGGATTCTAACGGTTTGGAGTTCGATACTTTCCATATTGTATTTGAAGGGGTAAGTTCTGGAGGCACCAGCAACTCCGGCAAGGCGACTTTGCTAATTTCACTGGTTAATACCACCTTGGAATTTGCTAAACAGCCGGGCAAGTATGACGGTATCGATACCTACGATAACGACAATGACGGTCTCGGCGCGATCCAGAAGTGCAAGGTCAAGAATCAGGCCCCACAGGTTCTGGAGATTGAGTTAAAGGCGAATAAGCAGACGCCGAATGGCTTTTCATTTAAGTGGGTTGCTGAAAATTCATCGGAAGGTACGGTTTATTCTGCAGATCCCAAGATGCGTGCAGAGCCTCAGTAATCAAGTGCATATGGTGACTTTTACTTCTTGAGATACTATGGGCTGGGTGCACAGGCTTTGGAATGCCGGTAGAGCAAACCAGTCTGCATCCATGCCCTGGCCGATTAATTGCTTTATATACAGATCTGCAGATCTAAATTCTCTTGCAAGAGAATACACCTGTGAGGCGGTATATTTTACATAGGTGTCATTCGGCGCTTCTTGCAGTAGTTCGTGGACTAAAGCGATAGCTTTGGTTGCGTCCTCTAAATTTGCATGCGCTAGAGCCTTGTACATTCTAGCTTCTAGGCTCTCTTCATTTTGTGTCAGTTCGAGAATTTTTCCATACTCACTTTCGGCTTCAGGTGTTCTTCCTAGCATAATATATGATTCTGCGATCAAGCCGACGGTGGGTATGTCGTCTGGTATTTTTTGAAGTACAAGGTTAGCAGTTTCAAGTGCTTTGTAATATTTGCGCTGCAGAAAATATGCACCAGCGAGATTTGATAAAACTCTCCAGTTTCGCAGCTTGGATGGGATTTTGGTTATAGTTTCCTCTCCCTTTAGATATTCGCCTTTTTCAATTTTTATCGCGCCAAGTAACCCATAGGATGGCCAGTGTCTAGGGTGTTTGGCTATATTTCTAGCTAGTTCTTGTTCCGCATTGTCATATTTCCCTGCGCCCCATTCATTTAGTGCTATTAGATAATAATTCTGAGTGGATGGATTCAATTTTGCTGCGTTGTTTGCGAACTCTACACCTTCTTCGTATTTTCCTTGTAGGTATAAAAATCGTGAATAATTTCTCTGTATTTCAGCAGATGGGAAGTCGAACTTGTAAGAATCCTTGATTAGTTTTTCAAAGTTTTCTGGGTCTGAATTGTATGAGTTTAGCCACAGGTCCATTTCCAGCAAAAATAAACCGTTAATGTTCTTAATCTTTCCCCTGTCAATGATTGAGGTTCCAGCTTGGAGGAATTCTTTTTTGTCCGTTTTGACATACAATGTCGTGGCTACACTTACATACGTTCTGTAAAGATTGATGTTCTCTGGGTGGGTACCTATGAGCTTTTCTAACCACTTCAAATCGTCTTGATTAACATTCTTCTGGTCAACCCTTGCGGTGATTTCTAGATATTTCTCATAGTCATTCGTGTCTAATGTTCTGTGGTTGAGTAGTATATTTGTATATTTGGTTGGGAATAACTGGGGAATGGTGTTCGTGATACGGTATGCAGCTTCTTGGCTGTTTTCCGTCAAAAAGGGAAAGCTGATTTGCTGAAGAATTTGTTCTTTCTGAGGCGTTATTCTCTGAAGCTCAATATTGCACCGAGCTAGAGTACATTCAAGTCGTGCAAGTAACGCATCTGTCGCCCCTTTGTCTCGCAGTGCCTGCAAATTTTCTTCAAATGTCTGACCCTCTGTAGGTTCGAAACTAACAAGCGCACTCGCTTTCAATTGCGAAACCGAATTCATCAACGCTTGCCGCACCATGGTCTTGGTCAGCGCCTTGGCATTCTCTTCCCCGCGAATTTCCCCGTGTATTTCCACCGGCATCACCGCAATATACTGTGGCTCCAGTCGGGTAAATTCCTTCCAGCCCCAGTAGCTTCCCGCCCCCAGTATCAGAGTCGCGGCAACACCGGCTACCACCCGCTGCCAACGTCGGCGACTTTTGACTTTCTGTTGGGTAAACAGGTCAGTCAGAGTGGCGGTGAAATCCTCCGCTTCCGCTTCCATTCCCTGTTTATGCAGCAGCGCAAAGCCCTGATACACAATTTGCGCGTTTTCCGGGCGCTGCGCGGGTTCTTTGGCGAGAAGCTTGTCCAGCAGTACCGCTAAAGGCTCGGGAATATTGGGCCACGCCTGTTGCGGCGGGATATGCGGTTCGTTGGTAATGCGGTTGGCCATGGCCAGCGCACCGGCTTCGTGTTTTTCAAATGGACGGCTGCCGCACAGTAGCTCATAGGCAATGGCGCCCAAGCTAAACAGATCGCTGCGCGCGGTGAGGGTTTTGCCGAGGATCTGCTCCGGCGACATGGCGGTGATGGTGCCGGCCAGCTGGTTTTCCGCGGTGAGGGTTTTCTCGTCCAGCTGTTGGGATTTGGCGATGCCGAAATCGGTGATCTTGGCTACCGGCTCGCCCTTGGCGTTTTCCGCGATCAGGATATTGTCGGCCTTGAGGTCGCGGTGGATGATGCCGAGGTCGTGGGCCTGCTGCAGGCCGAGGCAGATCTGCATTAGCAGGCTGAGCTTCTGTTGCAGGCTGGGGCCGCGCTCGCGCATCCACGCGCGCAGTGTGGTGCCCTCGATATATTCCATTACCAAAGCGACGCTGGTGTCGTTGCCGGCGGTGTCTTCCAGCACATCGTGCAGGGCGACAATATTGGGGTGGTTGAGCTGGGCGAGCAGGCGGGCTTCCTGCTGGATGCGCTCGCGGGCATTCTGGCTGGCGATATCGTCGCGGAGCTTCTTAACCGCTACTTTGCGGTGTAGCTTCAGGTCTTCCGCGAGGTAGACAACTCCCATGCCGCCCGCACCTAGCGTGCTAAGTACACGGTAGCGGTCGCTGCCTAACTGTGGGGTTTCCTGGGTAGCATCGGTTGCGTTGTTTTTTTGTACAACCTCGGGGTCTGCAATATCCATCTGCTTCGCTTCATTGTGTGGTTGAGCCGAACCCGCTACTCCTGGGTCCCATTGAGGGCAAGCTGGGAATTGCCCTTCTTTTTATTTGTTCCCTTGCCGCCACAGAGACCCGGATATTGCTGTCGCAGGTCGTTGAAGCTGGGGATAGTGCAGATTTTGGCAAACCGCGGCGTGTAATACCAGATGGGGGATATCCCATGCTCCAGGGTTTTGCGCATATGCGCCTTCGTGGAGAGCAGGTCTCCGGTGGTGATATACACCTGTGCGCGCAGGTAATTGGTATATAGATCGTCCGGCGCGTCGCGGCGGATCTTGATCAGGTTCTCTACCGCTTTCTCCGGTTGGCCGAGTTCGGCATAGGCGCGGGCCTGCATCAATAGCCCTTCCCAGTCGTCGCGGTCACGGGAGACGCGCAGTGCGCGGCGGGCAAAGTTCAGCGCGGTTTTGTGTTCCTTGAGCTCGTAGGCAATTTCCGCCTGATATAGATAGGCTTCGGCATCTTTGGGGGAGAGCTGGTTGACGCGGTCGAAGCAGCCGCGGGCCTCGCCGTACTGTTTTTCGATGTAGTAGGCCAGACACAGGTTATACAGGTCCAGCGGGCCAATGCTGTCCACGCCGGCCTCGGACAGCAGGCGCACGGTTTCCCCTGTTTCCCCCAAATCCAGCTGGTTGCTGGCGAGCAGCGATATCGCCGCGATGTGGTCGCCATTCAGTGCGATGGCTTCGAGCAGGGTCTGGTTGGCCGAGGTCATATCGCCGCCGCGGGTCTCCGCCAGGGCTTTCTGGATCAGGTAGCCGTAACTGGTGCGCAGTTGCAGCGCCTTGTTAATTTCCTGCAGGGCCTGGTCGTAGTTGCCGCGCTGTTCCTGATACATGGCGCTCAGCTGGTAGTAGCTGGCCTTGTCCGGCAGGATCAGCTCCAGACGCGCGAGCAGCGCTTCCGCGCGGCCCGGGTCATTAGCATGAATGGCCAGGCGCAGTTCGCTGATCAGCAGTTGGGGCGTATTTGCCAATGATGCCGGCGCGCGCTGTAAAAAGCCCTGCAGGCGGTCGACGGCCTCGGCGGCGCGGCTGTTGAGGTCGTGGTCAATTACGATATGCGCGTAGAGCTCATACAGTGGTGCAAAGTTGCTCGCCTTCTGCTGCAGCGCGTCCATTTCGTCTAGCAGCTCGGGCTGGTGCAGTTCGTCGGCACGGCGCTCGTAAATCTCCAGGTAGCGCTGATAATCCTCGGCGCTGATATGCAGAGCCTGGTCGGCACCGCTGGCAGGGAAGTTGGGCAGTAGGTTGTTGAGCTGGTGCAGTGTTCGCGCACGGCTTTCCAATCCCTCGTCCAGTGCCAGGCGCGTGCTGCGGTTGCCGATCACTGCCAGCGATTTGCTGTCGAGCAGCTCCATGGAGAGCTCGCAGCTGTGGCGGATGCAATCCAGGGTGGGGACCAGCAGCAGGTCGGCATTGAGGCTCTTTGCCTGTGCGGCAATGGGCTGGCCGTGCAACTTGTGGGATTCCGCAAAGGAAATCAGGTTGAGCCCCGTGCGGTTAGACAGCCCCTGTTTGAGGGCGCTGTGCACATTGTTGAGCAGCAGGCGCTGTTCGCGCGAGATGCCCTCGTCTTCGTGGCTGTCTTCAACCTCGAGCACGGCAATGTATTGGTTCTGTATGCGGTCTTCTGCTGTGGGCAGCCAGTCCATTGATGACCCGGCAAACAGGGCGGCAGCACCCAGCGCGCCACCCACGACAATACCAGTGGCAATTTGCAGGCGGCGCCAGAGCGGGAATTTCTCCACAGTGTGCTGGTAAAAAGTATCCGCCGAGATAGTGGCGGTCAGGCTGTGGGTGCGGGTAAAGCTGGTATTGCTGCCGCGCAACTGGGAGAGCAGGGCTTCCAGTTCGGTGGCCACCGCAGCCGCGTTGATCGGGCGCTGCTCGGGCTTCTTCGCCAGCAACAGGTCCAGCAGCTGGCACAGCTGCGGCGGCAGTTCGGGGGCGAGACGCGCGGGCGGCACATGCGGTTGCTTTACGATACGGTCGGCAACCACATAGGGGCTGTTGTCATCGCCAAACGGGCTCTGCCCACACAGCAGGCGGTAGGCGAGTACCCCGAGAGAGAAGAGATCGCTGCGGTTGTCGAGGGGTTTGCCCTGGGCCTGTTCCGGCGACATGGCGCCCCAGCTCCCGGCCACATGCTGTTCCCGGGTGAGGTCACTGTCTTCCTGCCAGTTTTTGGCAATACCGAAGTCGGTAATCTTGATGGTGCCGCCGTTGTCCACCAGGATGTTTTCGGCCTTCAGGTCCCGGTGAATAATGCCGGCGCTGTGCGCGCGGGTGAGGCCGCTGCAGATTTGTTTGATCAGCTGCAGTTTCTGGATCAGGTCCGGCGAGCGTTCTCTTTGCCAGCGGTCGAGGCTGCAGCCATCGACATATTCCATTACCAGTGCGATGCCATTGTCTGTGTCTACCACATCGTAGAGCTGGACAATGTTGCTGTGGTTGAGCTGGGCGAGCAGCAGCGCCTCGCGGCGGATGCGTTCGTCGGCGTTACTGCTGTTGGGGTTGCGCAGCAGTTTTTTGATCGCCACCTGGCGGTTGAGGCGTTCGTCGGTGGCCAGGTAAACCACGCCCATGCCGCCGGACCCGAGTCTGGCGGTGGCGTGGTAACGGCCGATATAAAACGGTAACTGCTCAGATTGCATGTGATGACTGCGGTAAACAAACCTACGGGAAAAACCGCCGTCCGTGGATTCCAACTTGCTCCCTGCAAGGCGTCCTCTGTTTGAGGCTGGGCCGGCGATCAGGCCGGCGTCGGGTCGCTCTCCTGTGCAGGCTCTTTTGCAAGAGGGTATTCACCGGTAGACGCTTCCAGCTCTTCCCTCTGGGAGCCTTTGAAAATATCCAGCTGGGTACAGCCGAGGCGCATTTCATAGGCGCGGCGCTCTACCAGCTGTGAGGTATCAATGGCATCCGGTAGGCTGTCGGCGATCTGTTTGCGCGCGCGAAAAATCTGCGTGTTCAGGTGGTTGATGGTGATGCCCAGCTCGCGGGTGGCGAGGTCCACCGCAACCCAGCCCTGGTCGGCGGGGTCGACGCCGCGCTTGATATCGCTGATGCGCGCACGGGCCAGGTAAAGCAGTAGGTAGTTGTGCGAGCGCGCCGGCAAGTCCTGCTTCATATCGTCCTTCACCAGTTGCAGTTGCACATGTTCCTCGTGATGGCTCACGGTATAGCGCAGGCGGAAGTCGGCGATACACAGGCTTTTGAGGGAGAGCTCGGTGGTGGTGCCCTGGCTGTTGCCAAGGAACAGTTGCCAGCTGTTGCGCACACAATCGACGCGCGCACCGTGGCTTACCACTTTGGCGCTATCGCTGTTATCTTCGCAACCCAGAATCTCGTAAATCCAAACCCCATTGGTGGGGTTGAAGTGCAGGCTGGCGATGGGGTCGTGTTCGTCCGGCAGCAGGTGGTAGGACTCGAGAGTGGTGGCTTCGCCGGTTTCCAGGTCGATCAGCAGATTTTCCGGTGGGTCGAGGCTTTCTACTTTCCACTCGGAGTTGCTGGCGCGGCCAAAGGTGATCTTGTCGCCCAGCTGCAGCTGCTGGTTTTTTGCCGGGATCAGTTGCTGGCCATTGACCCAGGTACCGTTACGGCTGACGTCGCGAATGATCCAGTGGCTGCCAGTCCACTGGATGGCGGCATGAATACCGGAAATTTCCGGCAAGGTGATACGTGTGTCCGCGACACCCTGGCGACGGCCAACGGTGTGATGCGCCAACAGGTAGACGGGTTGATCCCGGTCCGGGTGCTGCAAGCAAGCCATGATTCGTCCTTTCCCCAAGAAAGCTGCACAAAAAACGGCTGAAGCGAGGCCGCCAAAACGGCTGCGGTTGCCGAAAATCTGAACAGAAATTGCAAGACAGGACTGCCGGAATTTGTTGTGCCGGGCACGACCTTGTGCGCAGTTGGGCGAGGGCATTTGCCACTCTGTTTTTTAAGCCCGGGGGCCGTCGCGGGTATAGACAATCAGAACGACCTACGGAAAGGGTGTACCTGTCCGAAGCGTTGTCGTCTATCGATATACGAAAGTATTGCGGATTCGTTTGTTTTCGCCGCGACAGCTGTTCGCCGCTGTCTTGTATTGGTGATCACAAGTCTGCCGCTGACATCTTCCTAGCCAACAGGCATGCGCCCACCATAGTGTTGCACCGACAGTTATACCCGACTGCGGTTTGAATGCAACGACTTGCGGGGGAAATTCGGGGAAATAGCGAGGAAGTTGCACGGCCGTACAACTTCGGGGTGTAACTTTGCGTTTCACGCGTACTTCTTGCGATAGCGGGTCAGGCGAAGATTGTGCGCGAGGATGGTCAGGCCCCCCCCCCCTCGTCAGCTTGCCTTGTCGCCACTAGGGGGTGTCTTGCGGCTGTCCTTCCTGTCGAGCTCGCCGACATCCAGTACCGGGGATGCGTCGATATGTTCGGCGTCCATCATGAGTGCGACACGCTGCAATGCCGAAATAATCATCGATTGTTCCCACTCCCGCAGGTCGCGAAACTGCTTTACAAAGTGCTCCTGTAGCGGGGTTGGGGCATCGCGAATAATGTCTGCGCCGGCGTCGGTAAGGTAGGCGTGCACCTTGCGTTTATCCTCTGATGAGCGCTCGCGGTAGACCAGGCCGCGTTTCTCAAGTCGATCGAGGATGGTAGTGACGGTGGCCTGGCTCAGGCTGATTTCCTTGGCCAGGGCGCCGATGGTGACCTGGCCCTGTTCGCGAATCGCTTGTAATAGCAGTAATTGTGGCGCCGTAAGCCCGGCCGTCTTGACCAGCTGCTTGGAGTGCAGGTCAGTGGCGCGGATCAGGCGTCGCAGGGTAATCAGTACTTCTTCAATCTTGTCCATCAGCAGTGGGCTCTCGAATTCGTGTCGGCTTAGGCCTATTCACTCGCGCCCGATTTTGGGTTTTGCGTCAGGATTGTCAATTGCTTCGTGCCTGAATGTGTCATCTATCGTCGGCTCTATCCGCTCTTCCGCCCCCGTTGACTGGCCTCTAGTTGAATCTTGTGCCGGCAAATTGGCTTTGTTGTTAAGTCTCTCTGTGCGCCCCTTTGTTGTGCGCAAACCCTTTGTTGGTGCGGGTTTCGCACGATTGCGGGGCGCCGCCGGGATGTCGAAGCTGGCTATAAACTGGTCAGCTTGCATGCGGCTTGGTCTTGCGCCACAAAGATTGCTTAGAGTACTATGGATTTAAATGTTTAGAGTAGTAAATATTTTTCTCGGCTTCGAACCAAATTCTGGTCTAAATCGACGTTAGGCTGAAACTTTTCGGCGCCCTGCCAGGGGTTCAATATTGCTGTAATAATTTGATGACTAAATATCGGTTTTGGAAGGAATTGGTTTGAGCGCTGCACGCGAACAAGAAGAAGACGACTCGAATGGGGACAATTTGCATCCGGTGCAGCCGCAACAGGCTAGTCAGGCGCCGGATACCGCACCTAATGGGGGCGAGGTTCAACTGCGCCTCCCGGTCAGCGAAGATGGTACCAGTGTTCACCAGTTGATTGAAAATTGCCCGCCTCTCGACACCAACTCTCTCTATTGCAACCTGCTGCAGGCCAGTCACTTTGCCGCCACCAGTGTGGCCGCTGAGCGCAATGGCGCGTTAGTGGGGTTTATCTCTGGCTATATCATTCCCGACCGTCCAGACACCCTGTTCATCTGGCAGGTGGCGGTGGCCGAAGGCGGGCGTGGTATGGGCCTCGCCGGCCGCATGCTGCGCGAGATATTGGCCCGTCCAGCCTGTCGCGGGGTCAGCCACCTCGAAACCACCATCACTCCGGACAATGAAGCTTCGTGGGCATTGTTCCGCGGTTTCGCTCGCAAGCTTGGAGCGGCATGTGCGGACACCGTGATGTTTGACCGTGAGCGTCATTTCAACGGCCAGCACGACAGCGAGCTGCTCGTGCGAATCGGGCCATTTTCCCCAGTAGGGCATCAGCGCAACACCGACTGAGTCGCTCCCGCAACGGTCTGAATCCTATTTCCATTGTTTATTCGTACTTATTCAACCATTAGAAAGGGTTGCCGAAATGAAAGTATTTGAAGAAATCGAATCTGAAGTAATGAGCTATGCCCGCGCCTTCCCGCGGGTATTCAACAAGGCACAGGGGGAGTATCTGTACGATGAGGAGGGTAATCAGTACCTGGACTTTCTCGCAGGTGCCGGCACCCTGAATTATGGTCACAACAACCCGATTTTTAAGCAGGCTCTGCTGGAGTATATCGAGCAGGATGGCATCACCCACGGTCTGGACCTGCACACCAAGGCCAAGCGCGAGTTCCTTGAGGCTTTTTCGGAAAAAATCTTGCAGCCGCGCGACCTGACTTACGTGATGCAGTTTACCGGCCCTACTGGCACCAATGCGGTGGAAGCAGCGCTGAAAATCGCACGTAAATACAAAGGTCGTGAAAACATTATTTCATTTACCAACGGTTTCCATGGCTGCAGCCTCGCTGCGTTGTCTGCTACCGGCAACTCGCATCATCGTGGTGCCTCTGGCGTGAGTATGAGCGGCGTTTCGCGCATGCCCTATGAAGGCTACCTGGGCGATGACATTGATACGACTGCCTACCTGGACAAGGTGCTGAGTGATTCATCCAGTGGTATTGATCACCCGGCAGCAGTATTGGTTGAAACCGTGCAGGGCGAGGGCGGTATTAATGCAGCGAGCGTTGAGTGGCTGCGCAACCTGCAGGAAGTGTGTCACAAGCACGATGTACTGCTGATCATCGATGATATTCAGGCGGGCTGTGGCCGTACCGGCAGTTACTTCAGTTTTGAAGAAGCGGGCATTGTCCCGGACATCGTTACCCTGTCGAAATCTCTCAGTGGCTATGGTCTGCCGTTTGCCGTGGTACTGATGAAGCCAGAGCTGGACCAGTGGAAGCCGGGCGAACACAACGGCACCTTCCGCGGCAATAACCTCGCGTTTGTAACCGCGACCGCTGCGATCAACCATTACTGGAGTGATGACAAGTTCGCCAAGGACGTTCTGCGCAAGGGTGAATACATTGAATCCCGTCTGCAGGCGATCGTCGACGAGTACGGAGATGGCAACATGACGACCCGTGGTCGCGGCATGTTCCGCGGTCTCAACTGTGTCAGTGGCGAGCTGGCGAGCAAGATTACTTCTGAGGCATTCCGTAACGGCCTGGTGATTGAAACCAGCGGTGCGGACGACCACGTGGTGAAAACCCTGTGCCCCCTGACAGTCAGTGATGAAAACCTGAAAAAAGCACTGGATATCATTGAAGCTGCGGTAGCAAAAGTATTACGCGGCGAAGAAGTGCCGGAAGAGCACGACTTTTTTGCCGAAGATAGCGACAAAGCGAAGTCTCTGGCCGACGCGGCCTAATAAGCTTTGCGATACCCTTGCGATCCCTGGTGGGCCGCACTTTCCAAGACCAGATTTTAGAATTTAAGTAGAGTAAGTAATGATCGTAAGAAATCTGCAAGACGCTGAAAAATCCAACCGTCGTATCGTGTCAGATGGTTGGGAGAGCACGCGCCTCCTGCTGAAAAATGACAATATGGGTTTCTCTTTCCATATCACCACCATTTACGAAGGTGCCGAACTAAACCTGCACTATCAGAACCACCTGGAGTCTGTGTACTGTATGTCTGGTGAAGGTTCCGTGATGGCGGAAGCCGATGGCGTTGTGCATGAGATTTTTCCGGGCACGATCTATATCCTGGATAAAAACGACAAGCATGTGCTGAAAGCCAAAACAGAAATGAAAATGGCTTGTGTCTTCAACCCGCCTCTGCACGGTAAGGAAGTGCATAACGCTGAAGGTGCCTACGAGCTGGATGCCGAAGAGGTAAAGGGCGAAAAATAATTCAGCGTCCCGGATAATTCCAATGCACAACAGGGCAGCAGAGTTCTGGAGTACCTCGCGGGAGTATTTTGATTCCAGCGATCATCAGGGTGCTTCTCATCAGAAATTCGGAAATGGTCAACGCAAGGATCCCATGAAAGCGCATACGGTGGAAAAGATCGGCGGTACGTCTATGAGTGACTACCGCGCAGTACGTGACAATATCATTCTGAAAAACGGCAATGTGGAAGCCAACCGTTTGTATCGACGAGTCTTCGTGGTCTCTGCCTACGGTGGCATTACCGATATGTTGCTGGAGCATAAGAAATCTGGTCGCCCGGGTATCTTTGCCCTGTTTGCGGGTGCCGATGACGACCGCGAGTGGTCTGATGCCGTTGCTGGCTTGCGTGCTCGCATGGAGGAGGTGAATGCATCGCTGTTCACCGACGATATTATGCTGGCCAAGGCCAATGCCTTCATTGGTGAGCGCTTGGAGGATGCGGCCAATTGTCTCGCGGATCTTGAGCGGGTGTGTCAGCACGGCCATTTTGCCCTTGAGGGTCACCTGGACGTGGTCAGTGAAATGCTGGCAAGCCTGGGGGAGGCCCACAGCGCCTGGAATATGGCGCAGCTACTGAAGCAGGAAGGGATCAACGCGCGCTTCGTGGATCTCACCGGCTGGCGTGACGGTGAGCACCGAACACTGGACGAGCGTATCGAACGTGCATTCGCAGACGTCGACTTTGACAATGAGCTGCCGATTGTTACCGGGTATGCGCATACCGCGGAAGGACTCATGAAGACCTTCGCCCGTGGTTACAGCGAGATGACGTTCAGTCGGATTGCTGTCATTACCGGTGCCAGCGAGGCAATTATCCACAAGGAATACCACCTGAGCAGCGCCGACCCGCGTCTGGTTGGTGAAGAGCAGGCGGTGCCCATTGGTCGCACCAACTACGATGTTGCTGACCAGCTTGCTAACCTGGGCATGGAGGCGATTCACCCCCGCGCGGCCAAGGGACTGCGTCAGCAGGAAATTCCGCTCAGGGTGATGAATACCTTCGAGCCGGATCATAGTGGCACCTTGGTTACTGGAGACTACGTCAGCGATACACCTCAGGTGGAGATCATTGCCGGCCGCAAAAATATTTATGCGGTTGAGTGCTTTGACCAGGACATGATGGGCAGCATGACCAGTTATGACCGCTCGATCAATGAGATCATCGCGCGCTTCAAGGGGAGCGTGGTTACCAAGGATACCAACGCCAATACCATTACTCACTACCTGAGTAATAACTTGAAAACGGTCAAGCGCATCAAAAAAACGATTGGTGAGCTATTCCCGGACTGCGCAATCCAGGTGCGAAAAGTTGCTGTGGTGTCTGCCATCGGTAGCGATATGAAAGTCGCGGGGATGCTGTCGCGGGCAGTCAGCGCACTGGCCGGCTCTGGTATCAGTATTCTTGCGGTTCATCAGTCCATGCGGCAGGTCGATATGCAGTTTATGATCGATGAAAGTGATTACGAAAGCGCAGTAAAAGCGCTACATGCGGCACTGGTTGAAGTGCACGATCATGGTGAGGCGATATGCGCCGCGTGAGACGCGGATTAGGACCGTTTTACATACCGTTCCAGATTCGGGCCGCTCTGTAGCTGCGGGAAGGCTGCCCAGAATAACGACAATAATTGATCTTCCGGGGGGTAAGTATGCTGTTGAGTTTTCTTTTTTTCCTGGCTCTTTTTGCCGCGGTTGGGGTGAGTTCGTATCGCAAGAGTCGCGGTACCAAGCAAGATTATTACCTCGCCAGCCAAGACGTGCCGCCGATGCTGGTGGGGCTTTCCGCGGTGGCGACCAATAACAGCGGTTACATGTTTATTGGTGTTATTGGTTACACCTACATGACCGGACTCGCCTCCATCTGGTTGATGATCGGCTGGATTCTGGGGGACTTCCTCGGCTCCCTCTGGATTCACAAAAGCCTGCGCCAGGCGGTCAAGCGCAGCGGTGAATCCAGTTACGCCGGAGTGTTGGCCTGCTGGCAGGGAATCCGGTTTGGACATTGGCAAAAACTCGCCGGACTGCTTTCTCTATTGTTCCTCCTCGCTTATGCCAGTGCGCAGCTGGTGGCAGGCAGCAAGGCGTTGTACGTGGTGCTGGATTTGCCGATCTGGAGCGGCGCGGTGCTCGGTGGTGTGATTGTTGCGGCCTACTGCCTGGCGGGTGGTATTCGCGCATCCATCTGGACGGATGTCGCGCAGTCTTTTGTCATGGTGCTTGCCATGGGTACCCTGCTGTTTGTCGCAACCCAGTCGGTGGGCGGCGCCACTGCGGCCTGGCAGGCCATGGGGCAAGTGGAGGGCTTCCTGAACTGGTATCCACAGGGCTTGCTACTGCCCGGCCTCGCCGGCGGAGTAGTGTTTATCCTGAGCTGGCTATTTGCAGGGATTTCAGTTGTCGGGCAACCACATGTGATGGTGCGGTTTATGGCACTGGATAATGTCGGGCACATGGTGCGCGCGCGCTGTTGGTACTACCTGTGGTTTGTTCTTTTCTACTGTATGGCCACGGGTGTCGGCATGCTGTCGCGAATTATGCTCAGTGACCAGGGTGCATTTGATGCGGAGCTTGCATTGCCGATGATGGCGATGGAGCTGCTGTCGCCTGCAATGGTGGGCCTGATTCTCGCGGGCATTTTTGCAGCGACGATGTCGACCGCGGACTCTCTGGTATTGAGTTGCTCTGCGGCCCTCACCCACGATCTATTGCCACAGCGTACGGAAAATACTCGCCTGCTCAAGTTTGCCACGGTTGCAATCGCCTTGCTGGCGGTTACCTGGGCGCTGCTGAATGAACAAAGTGTATTCAGTCTGGTGGTCATGAGTTGGTCGGCACTGGCTTCGGCGTTTGCCCCTCTGCTGATGGTGCTCGCGGCGGGCGGGCGTCCATCGCAAAGACTGGCTATCACGATGAGTCTTTTGGGGCTGGCTACGGCTTTAGCATGGCGTTGGTTCGGTTGGCATGCGCATATATATGAGGGGATGCCCGGTATTCTTATGGGCCTTGTGGTTTACGCTGTGGGGCATTTAGTTAGCCGCTCGCCGGCGTCGCGCACAGTGAATGCCTAAAACAAAAAAAGCCCGCGTACTTACTGACGAATATCCCCAACATCCAGAACCATTTCTACGATTTGGGTTGCGAGATGGGTGCTAGGCGATTCGGGGTCTTTTATCAGTAATGCAGCGTGTGCTGGCGCTCGGCCGCATTAAGGACCTTCCCCAGCAGCCTGGGGTCGAGCTTGGTGCGGTCTCTCAGTTCGTCGGTCAGCCAGTTCAGATCGTGGGGATGTTCGTGGGCCTGGCCGTTTTCCATCGCCATCTGTTCCAGCTGCCAGATAACGTCCAGCAGCAGGCCCGCTTCCAGGGGCTGCTCGCCCTCTTCCGTGAGCATCTGGCTTTCCAGGTTATCCAGATCCCGGCGTCTAACCACCAGCTCGGAATAATTGGGATACCAGCGGCCACTGAACGGTTCGGGACGATCGTGGAAACCAAAAGTGATGCGTAGGCGGTTGCCTTCGGCATCCAGCAGGGTGGGGGTGTCATTCTCCGTCGCAGGCAAGGCGGGCTGGTGGCGCAAGATGCCGACGATCGCACGCCAGTCCCCCCGGTTCTGGGGAGACAGACGCAGGGGTTCACTGAGCTCGATATTGCTCCAGCCGGTTTTGTCGATGAATTTGAGTTGCTGGCCCGGGCGGTACCAGTAGAGGTCGAGTTTCTCGTCTTCCGCGAGGCGTGCTAGGTCGTCGCCGGTGAGCTGTTCTTCCGTTAGCACATTGAGGTGGTCTACGGCCTGTTGCGCGCTGAGCCAGCGTCGCAAGTGGAAAGGTTTGTGTGTGGATTGCTCCGAATTGTTACCGCCCGCCGTCGCCATTATCGTCCTGCTTCCCTGTTATGGCTTTCCAACGCATTAAGGTTAGCAGGTGGTGGCCTAGAGCCACCCTTTCTTTTTGAAATACAGGTAGGGCGCCATGCCCGCCAGCAGCATCAGCATGAGTGCCCAGGGGTAGCCCAGCAGCCACTCCAATTCCGGCATGTGTTCGAAGTTCATGCCGTAAATGCTCGCGACCATGGTGGGCGGTAGGAAAACCACCGCGGCGATGGAGAAAATCTTGATAATTTTGTTCTGCTCGATGCTGATAAAGCCCTGGGTGGAATCCATCAGGAAGTTGATCTTTTCAAACAGAAAGGTGGTGTGAGACATCAGGGTGTCGATGTCGCGCAAAATCCCCCAGCAATCCTCGCGCAGCTCCGGGTCATCTTTCAGGTGGCGCTGCAGGAAAGCGATGGAGCGCTGGGTATCCATCAGGCAAAGACGGATTTTCCCATTGGAATCTTCCAGCTTGGCCAGGTGATCGATCGCGTCTTCGAGGTTGCCTTCCTCTTCTTCCAGCACCAGGTGGCTGACTTCACCCAGTTTCAGGTAGTTGTCTTCCAGGGCGTCGGCGAGGTTTTCCACCTTCTGCTCAAACAGCTGGATCAACAGCTCTTGGGCGTTGTGCGCCTCGACCTGATTGCGTCGCGCACGCATACGCAGCAGGCGGAAATCCGCCAGCTCGGTATCGCGGACGGTGATCAGGCGTTTCGGCTGCAGAATGAATGCGGCGGTCGCGGTGTCGTGCCGGCCCTCGCTCTGGGTGAGGTACAGGGAGTGAACATGGATGCCTGCGGAATCGATAAAGTAGCGCGCGGAAGACTCCAGTTCGTCGACGTCGTCGGATTCCGGCAGTTCGGTACGCAGCAGGTGTTCCAGCAGGTCGCGCTCTTCTTCTTCCGGTTCTTGCAGGTCAATCCAGGCGGCGTCCTCAAGGGGCTGGCTGCGATAGTCGCTACCGGAGTAGGTTTCTTTGATTTTGCCGTGCTGGATTTGAAACAGTCGTAGCATGCCGCTTCCTTGGAGGTGTGACTTGTGCGCTGGCCCGGGCCTCAGGCTGGCTGGGTGGCATGGTCTCAGGGTGGCGATAACAAATCAATTGCCACCACCGGGCGTCTTGGCCCGGTGGTGGGTAAGGTTTTCCGTAACCATTTTAGGTGCTGGACGCTTCAGCAGCGAAAGCGAGGACCGCCCGTGTGCGGGCTGACGGCTATAGCCACATGGGCAGCTGCGCGCGAATTTCCTCGGTATCGCTTTTCGTCAGGTTTTTGCGTGCCTCACCGGCAATGCTCGCCAGGCAGGGGGAGCTCATGGAAAGGCGCAGGTTACCGGCCATGGAGGGGTCGGCGACGATGTAGAGGCGGTCAAAGCGGCCTTGCTGGCGGCCTTTTTCCAGGGTGTGGGCAATGTCTTTGGCGAAGCGCTTGGCACCTCGCTTCCGCACATTGGTCCCTTCCATGGCGTGGCGGCCTTCGCCGCGACTGTCGAAGGTCCGCCCGGGGGCATCGCTGAGCAATTCCTGCCCCTTCATCCGCCCTTCTGGGTATACCAGTGTTTCTATCTCGTTGAGGGTCCCCGCGCGTTTTTCCGCCTCAAACAGGCGGGCGTGAGTATGATTGGCTACCAGAACCCAGGCTTTTGACATGGCGACTACCTCTGTTTTTCTCGGTTTTACCGCTGAATATTAGGGCCGGTGGGGGCCGGTTCCTAATTGTCGAAGCGCAGTGCCTGACTACGCGCCCGCGCACCCTCAGCGCTCATCCCCCACCCAAACCTGATAAGCTGGATGACCATTGTCAGGACGATAAATTCTTTGCTCAGGAGAACAGGAATGTCAGCAGAGCCCATAACGTGCAAAGCGGCGGTTGCGTGGAAGGCTGGAGAGCCGTTGTCGATTGAGGAGGTTGTGGTGGCGCCGCCCAAAGCGGGCGAGGTGCGTATCCGGTTGCTGGCCACCGGGGTTTGTCATACCGATGCGTTTACACTGTCTGGCGCGGATCCGGAGGGCGTCTTTCCGGCGATCCTTGGCCACGAGGGCGGCGGCATTGTGGAATCTGTGGGTGAGGGGGTTACCAGTGTGGCGGTGGGCGACCATGTTATTCCGCTGTACACCCCCGAGTGCGGCGAGTGCAAATTCTGCCTGTCGGGAAAAACCAATCTATGCCAGAAGATCCGCGCCACCCAGGGCAAAGGCCTGATGCCGGATGGCACGTCTCGCTTTACCGTCAATGGTAAGCCCGTGTTTCATTACATGGGAACTTCTACCTTTTCCGAATACACGGTGCTACCGGAAATTTCCGTCGCCAAGGTGAACAAGAATGCCCCGCTGGAGGAAATCTGCCTGCTGGGTTGTGGTGTTACCACCGGCATGGGTGCGGTGGCCAACACCGCGAAAGTGGAAGAGGGGGCGAGTGTTGCCGTATTTGGCCTGGGAGGTATTGGCCTGGCCACGATTATTGGGGCAAGGCTGGCAAAAGCCGGGCGGATTATTGCCATCGATATTAATGAAGGAAAATTTGAGCTGGCGAAAAAGCTCGGTGCCACCGACTGCATCAACCCGAAGAATTACGACAAGCCGATTCAGGATGTGATCGTTGAGCTTACCGATGGTGGTGTGGATTACTCCTTCGAGTGTATCGGTAATGTGGATGTGATGCGCTCTGCATTGGAGTGCTGCCACAAGGGCTGGGGCGAATCGGTGATTATCGGCGTGGCCGGGGCCGGTAAGGAAATCTGCACCCGCCCGTTTCAGCTGGTTACCGGGCGTGTCTGGCGCGGTACGGCATTTGGCGGTGTGAAAGGACGCTCACAGCTGCCCGATTATGTAGAGCGTTACCTGGCAGGTGAATTCAAACTCGATGATTTTATTACCCACACCATGCCGCTGGAAAAAATTAACGAAGCTTTTGACCTGATGCACGAGGGTAAAAGTATTCGCAGTGTTATCCACTACGTGTGAGGTTTATCGATGACTCTAGAACTCGTCAGTAAGACACAGTGTTTCGACGGCAGTCAGTGTCAGTACACGCATCGCTCTAACGTGTTGGACTGTGCCATGCGCTTTTCGATTTTCCTGCCCTCTCAGGCGGAAAAGGATCAGCGCTTTCCTGTGCTGTACTGGTTGTCTGGGCTCACCTGTAGCGACGAAAACTTTTCACAGAAGGCCGGTGCACAGCGAATGGCGGCGGAGCTCGGTGTGGTGCTGGTGATTCCTGATACCAGCCCGCGCGGGGACGATGTGATGGATGACCCAAGTTACGATCTGGGCCAGGGCGCAGGGTTTTATGTGAATGCCACCGAAGAACCCTGGCGCGCGCATTATCGCATGTACGACTATGTGGTGGATGAGTTACCGGACCTGATCGAAGCGCATTTCCCGGTAAGTGAGCGCCGTGCGATCTGCGGTCACTCCATGGGTGGGCATGGTGCATTGGCCATCGCGCTGAAAAACCCCAAACGCTACACCTCGGCATCCGCATTCAGTCCTATTTGTAACCCGATGGCGTGTCCTTGGGGTGAGAAGGCGTTGGGAGCTTACCTGGGGCCAGATAAATCCAGGTGGGAGGAATACGATACGACGGTGCTGCTGGGGCGGGCGAGTGAGCAACTGCCGATACTGGTATCCCAGGGCGAAGATGATCCGTTTCTCGAAGAGCAGCTGAAGCCGGAGACTCTGGAGGCCGCGGCAAGTGCGGCCAAGTACCCGCTGCGTCTGGAGTACCATGCGGGATACGACCACAGTTACTTTTTCATTGCTTCGTTTATTGAGCAGCACCTGCGTTTTCACGCGGATTTTTTGTTGACGCTCGGTGAGTAAAAAAAGCTGTGTAAACGAAGGTTAATCCAGTGAGGGGGTGGAGTCGCTAGCTACTGGGTTCCACGAACTGCTGCAGCTGGCTTTCAAACACACTGGTTTCCTCGGCTCCGCTGATGGCGTAGTCGTGGTTGAACATGAATAGCGGGACACCACGGATACCCTGCATCAGCAACTGCTCCTCGCGGGCGAGTGTTTGTCGTTTGATGGCGCTGTCGTGCAGCGCAGCCGATGCTTCATCGCGGTTCAGCCCCACACTGTCAACCGCATCCAGCAGTACGCGCTCATGATTGAGATTTTTACCGTGGGTAAAGTAATCCTCAAACAAGCGTACTTGAAGATCTGTCTGGTGCCCGGTTGGTTCGGCCCAATGTAGTAGCCTGTGGGCATGGTTCGTGTTGTAGATCCGCATGCCGTCGGAGAAGTTGAAGGTGAAACCGAGCGACGAACCAATTTCTTTCAGGCGCTCCCTGCTTTCGGTGCTTTCTTCAGGAGAAATCTGGTACTTGGCGATCATATGCTCGCGCAGGTTCTCGCCGGCCTCGGGCATTTGTGGGTTCAGCTCGAACGGGTGCCAGACGAGGTTGGGATCAAACTGCCCGGGGAACTTGGCAAGGGCTTGTTGCAGGCGCTTGAATCCGATGACACACCAGGGACAGACAACATCGGAGACTATGTCAATTCGCAGGTAGGTTCTTGCCATCACTGGCGGCCTTCTTTTTCGTTATGGTCTTTTTTTCACATAATGACTGGAGATTCTTGGCATGTAAATGATCTTTGTCAAGTGTCCAGTATGGCTGATACCTTCACCTGTGACGCAATTCAGGGTTGGTTGGCGCTTACATCTCGCTCAGTGACTCCGTTCTCGAGCTGGCCAAATCACCTCAATAATCCTCTCGCAGGGAGGCTGCCAAGCGCACTCGCCAGTATAGAAGTGACTCTTGAGAGACTGGGGCATGGCTGGCAGCATGCGTTCAAAAGCTACAAATCACGCCGGTTTTGTGTCATTTTCCCGACACAAATTCGTTTATGTTGAAGTGGTTATGAAGCGTCTCGCCCTGTCTCTGCTGATCGCCGGTTTCACCGGATATTCCTCCGCGGAAAAGCTAACTATTGATCGAATATTCTCCGACCCCGCCTTGAGCGGAACCAGCCCCCGTGCCCTGCAGTATTCCCCGGACGGCAGCCGCGTGACATTCCTGAAAGGCCGCGAGAATGACTACAACCGCTACGACCTGTGGGAGTACAGCCTGCAGGATGGCGAAACCCGTGTACTGGTCGACTCGGATACGCTGCACCAGGGTGAGGAAAAGCTTTCCGATGAGGAAAAGGCCCGTCGCGAGCGCCAGCGTATCTTCGGCAGCGGCATCATGGAGTACAGCTGGTCAAAGGATGGCGAGTCACTGCTATTTCCGCTGGCCGGTGATGTTTTCTACTACGCATTGAATGACGGTAAGTCCAAACGGCTGACCGAGACCGAGGCGTTTGAGACGGATGTGCGGGTTTCTCCGAAAGGCAATTTTGTTTCGTTTATTCGCGACCAGAATATTTATGTGGTGGATCTGGCGACCGGGAAGGAGCGCCAGTTAACCGCTGACGGCAAGGGCCCGATCAAAAACGGCATGGCCGAATTTGTGGCGCAGGAAGAAATGGGCCGCATGACCGGCTACTGGTGGTCGCCGGATGAAAAACGCATTGCGTATTTGCAGGTGGACGAGAGCCCGGTCGACGAGGTAACCCGCAGCGAAATCTACGCGGACCGCATCGAGATGATCAGCCAGCGCTACCCTGCGGCCGGCCGCCCCAATGTGACTGTCAAGCTGGGAGTGCTGGACTTGGGCAGTGGCAAGACCCAGTGGCTGGACCTTGGCAAGGATCAGGATATTTATATCCCACGGGTAAAGTGGGCGCGTGACAACCTGCTGTCTTACCAGTGGCAGAACCGCAGCCAGCAGCAACTAGCGCTGCGTTTTGTGGATATCCCCAGCGGAGATACCCGTGACGTGCTGGTGGAGTCCAGTGATACCTGGGTGAACCTGTTCGACGACCTGCGTTTCCTGAAAGACAGTGAGCGTTTCATCTGGTCTTCTGAAAAAGATGGCTTCAAGCACCTGTATCTGTACGACTTTGATGGCAAGCAATTGGCCCAGCTGACCCGTGGTGAGTGGGCAATTGACGAATTGGAAGCACTGGATGAACAGTCCCGTCAGGTGTATTTCTCCGGCCGAAAAGATACACCGCTGGAGCGTCACCTGTACGTGACCGATCTGGAAGGCAGCGGCAAGGTCGAAAAGATTTCGTCCCGCGCAGGCATGCACCGGTTTGCGTTTGCCGGTGATGCATCCGGTTATATCGACACCTATTCCAATCCCACCACGCCGCCACAGGTGAGCCTGCACGCTGCCGATGGCAAGCGCGTGACCTGGCTGCAGGAAAACAAGGTGGAGAAAGGCCACCCGTTGCACCCGTATATGTCCGACTGGATCGAGCCCGAGTTTGGCGAGATTACCGCACCCGAAGGACACACACTGTACTACCGGATGTACAAGCCGGCGAACTTCGACCCGAAGAAAACCTACCCGACCATGGTGTTTCTGTATGGCGGCCCACACGCGCAGCTGGTAACCAACAGCTGGGACAGGCCGTTTAATCAGTTCATGGCGCAGCAGGGCTATGTGGTATTTACCCTGGATAACCGTGGCTCTGCCAATCGCGGCAAGAAATTTGAAGACCCGATCTTCCAGAAAATGGGCGGCGTGGAAGTGGAAGATCAGGTAACCGGTGTGAAGTTCCTGCGCACATTGCCGTTTATCGACTCTGAGCGCATCGGTGTGTTCGGCCACAGCTACGGCGGTTATATGGCTCTGATGACTATGTTCAAGGCCGGGGACTATTTCAAGGCGGGTATCTCCGGTGCGCCGGTGACCGACTGGGGGCTGTACGATACCCACTATACCGAACGCTACATGGGTAACCCGAATCAGGTCCCGCAAGCGTACGAAGCCTCTTCGGTGTTTCCATACGCGGAAAACCTGAAGGGCCCGCTGCTGATTTATCACGGTATGGCAGATGACAACGTCCTGTTCACCAATACCACCAGGCTGATCAAGCAACTACAGGACAATGGCCAGCAGTTTGAACTGATGACCTACCCCGGCAAAAAGCACAGCCTGCGCGGCAAGGAAACCCGCAAGCACTGGTATCAGATGATGAAGGACTTTTTTGATCGCACGCTTAAGGCAGACAATTAAGTTCATTAACTTCGATAAATAAAAAGGGGCTTCCAGTAGAAGCCCCTTTTTATTTAGTGGTAATCCAGTTGCGTCGCTTTACCTCTGAATACATGATAGGAAAAGGCGGTGTACAGCAAAATCATCGGTATGACGATAAGCGCACCGACGAGGATGAATTGCAGTGAGTTGCGCGCGCTAGCGGCCTCCCAAATCGTCAGTTCACCGGGTACGATATACGGGTAAAAGCTGAAACCGATTCCGCTGAAACACAGCGTAAAAATAGCGCTGGTGATGAAAAACGGTAGTGCGCTATGTCGATCGTTGTCCTTCGGCAGGCGCTTTAGCAGGATATCGTTAAAGATAAATCCCAGAAAGCATACCGCAGGGATCAGCAGTACAAACATTACCAGTGGATAATTAAACCAGCGGTCAAATACGCCGGGGTTAACCAGCGGATTGATGATGCTAACCGAGATAACCCCTAACAGTGCGGCTCGGCCTGCGCGATGTGCCCAGCGTATTACGCGTGTTTGTAATTCTCCCTCGGTTTTCAATACCAGCCAGGTTGCGCCGATGTAACTGTACGCCGCAGTAACCCCCAAAGCTGACAGCAGGCAGAACAGCAGCGAAGGCACACTGTAGTCAAAGCCCATGACGTATTGCCCAAGCATATAGCCCTGGGTAAGGGTTGTGATCAGCGAGCCGATTTTGAAGGTGCGATCCCAGGTAAGCTTGTGATCCACCGCCGCCTTGGCGCGAAAGTCGAACGCAACGCCGCGCATAATCAGTCCCACCAGCATCAATGCCACAGGAATATACAGGTGCATCAGAATAAGGCTGTGGGCCGAAGGGAAGGCGATGAGCAGAATACCGACGGCGAGCACCAGCCAGGTTTCGTTGGCATCCCAGAACGGACCGATGGAGGCGATCATGGTGTCGCGCTCGGGTTCATCCTGCTCGCCCATCGGCAGCAGGATACCCACGCCGAGATCGTATCCATCAAGGATCGCGTAAACCAGCACCGCGAGCCCCATCAAGCCAATAAATACGACGGGTAGCCAGTCGCTCCCATTATTGATGATCTCGTTCATGCCACACCTCCGCTGGTATCGACTTTTACCTTGGGTACATTCGGCAGGTTGCCGTGTGCTCTGGGTTCAGCGGTTTCAAATTCCTCCACGGTGACGGCCTTGAGAGCCATGCGCTTCAGGGTGTGGATATACGCCCACATCAAGACGGTATAGGTGGTTAGATAAAGGGCGAGTGAGAGAGCCACGTTGTTTGGCGCGATCGGCGTGACGGCATCTGCGGTCCTCAAGATCCCCGTGACCAGCCATGGCTGCCGTCCGATCTCGGTAACATACCAGCCCGCAAGGGTTGCCACCCAGCCGGCAAAGGTCATCATTACAAGCCACTTTAAATAGGTCGTCGATAAAGTCTTTTTGCGGTATAGAAAGTAGCAGCCTGTCCACGCGGTGATGAGCATAAGAATCCCCATGCCCACCATGATGCGGAAGCCAAAGAACATCGGCGCTACCGGGGGATGGTCGTTGGGGAACTCGTTGAGCCCCAGAATTTTGCCATCGGGATCGTGGGTGAGGATCAGGCTGGCGAGTTTGGGAATGCCAATGGCGAAGTCATTGCTGCGGGTCTCTTCATTGGGGATGGCGAACAGCAATAATGGCGCGCCGTCTTCTGTCTCCCACACCCCTTCCATCGCGGCAATCTTTTGCGGCTGGTACTTGAAGGTGTTGAGTCCATGGGCGTCACCGACGAAAGCCTGTATCGGGGCAAGTATGGCGGCGACGATCAGGCCAGTTTTCAGTGCCAGCCGCGGGGCCAGCTTTAGGTCGCCCTTGAGGATGCGGTAGGCGGAAATGCCGCAGACGAAAAAGGACGCGGTAAGGCCCGAGGCCAGCAGCATATGCGTTAGTCGATAGGGGAAAGAGGGGTTGAAAATAATTTCCACCCAGCTAACCGCATGCGCAACACCGTCGCGCATTTCGTGCCCGGTGGGTGTTTGCATCCAGGAATTGAGTGCCAGGATCCAGAAGGCCGAGAGCGTGGTGCCCACTGCTACCATGAGTGCAGAAAATGTATGGACTTTACTGGGCACGCGCTTGATGCCGAATAGCATAATGCCGAGAAAGGTTGCTTCGAGGAAAAAAGCGGTCAGCACTTCATAGCCCAAGAGCGGCCCGGCAATGTTACCCACCGTTTCCATATATCCCGGCCAGTTGGTGCCGAACTGGAACGACATGGTAATACCGCTTACCACGCCTAGAGCGAAGGTCAGGGCAAAAACTTTCACCCAGAAGCGATAAGCGCGCATCCATACCGGGTCATTGGTGAAGTCGAAGCGAAGCTTGAAAAAGACCAGAATCCAACAGAGCGCGATGGTGATGGTAGGGAACAGAATGTGAAAACTGATATTGGCAGCGAACTGTATTCGGGAGAGCAGCAGTGTATCCAGCATGGGCACCTCTAGAGAGCAGCCGCGACCGGGGTGGCCGCAGCTTGTAACAGCGTGCGGCGATGTTTAGCCCGGTGCCGCACTCCCGGGTTGTGAAACTGGCGAGCTTGGCAGTGATTATTTGCGTGTTGAATTTTTCTTTGCGCCGGACCCGCTGGCTTTGGATTTAAGGTCCAACAACTTGTTTAGCCCAGATCCGAGTTTCATGAGCTTGAGCAGGTCTTTTTCATCCAGTTTGCTGAGCGTATTGGCAAACTGGTCGAGCATTTCCAGCAGGCTGTATACCTCCTGGATTTTCTCTTGTGCGACGCTTTCCTGCTCGTCCCGCGGTTCGGTGAGCAGCAGCTGGCGCAGCAGGGTGAGGGTCGGATCCAGCTCCCGCTTGCGCCGTTCCTCGAAGACGGTACGCGCTAGGTCCCAGATACTCCCCGCAGCGGTAAAGTAGTCCTTGCGGTCACCGGGTTGGTGATGCAGTTCAATCAGGCGCCAGGCCTGCAGTTCCTTGAGCCCCATGCTCACATTGCCGCGACTGATTTTCAGTGCCTCCGCCAACTGATCGGCGTTTACCGGCTCGTTGTGGATGGTCATCAGGGCGAACATCTGGCCGACGGTGCGATTGAATCCCCAGCGGCTCCCCATCTCCCCAAAATGTAATACGAAGGCCTGCGCTTGATTGGAAAGCTTCATCTATTTCGGTTTCTTCTTAACTTTCAGAAATTTCTGAAAATTGTAAATGTAAATTGATCTGTGTCAAGCAGGATTGTGTGGCCGTGGTTACCCGATCAGGGGTGGCGGTGCGTCGCTTTGCGCGGGAGCACTGCCGGGAGGGTTGCTATCAGGCTTGGCGGGGAATGGATGCCAGTGCACGCGCTCGCCAGTCTGCCGGCACCAGGAAGCCGCGGCTCAGTTCGCCCTCTGGCGCAGTGCGGGCCACACAGATGGGGCCGCGAGATAGCAGCGCTTCGCTAAGCTCGGGCTCTGCCTCAGTAGTAGCGGGTGTGTTGTCAGCGATGTGCATCTGATAGCGGGCAAGCCAGCAGGACTTGGGCAGCTGGTACCAGGTATCGACATTGTCCCTGTGGGCAGTGGGGAAATAGGCGCGAAAGGTGGCGAGGTCGGCCCACCAGTAATCTCCCGGCAACGGGGCCGGTGCAGGCAGCGATGCCAGCGGCCGGAACAGGCGGCCGGGCATCAGCGCCCACTGTCGGTCCAGCTGAATGCCCTGATTGCCCAAGATTGCGCTGGCGGTATCGCTGAGCGCTACCGGCAACTGGTGGTCGCGCATGCGCAGCAGTTTGATATCCAGGCGATCCTTAAGGCCGGGCCCCACCCAGTAGTCGCCTATCTGCAGGTAGAACTTGAGTGCCAGCTCCCAGTGTTCCACTGCGCCGTCCGGATGATGGCGTACCACGAAGTCCAGCTCACCCAGAGTTTTGCCTTCGGCGCGAATGGGCAGGTTGCGGGCAAGTAGGGTGTAGTCCGGGTGGTGAGTGAAAGCGAAGGCCCAGAGCTGTTCGAAGTAAATGCCGAGGCGACGGCTGCTGCACTGCTGCAGGGTTTCCAGCAGAGGAGCCTCAAGTTGCGCGCGTACTCCAGAGGTTGAGAAGTATTCCGCCAGTGCCCGGCGCCGCGCCTGTGGCAACCACGGCAGTGGAAACTCCGGTGCGATGTCGGTGGTATTCAACATCCACAGGAAGTTATCCCAGTGATCCGGGGTAGCGATAGGCAGTAGGGCACTCATGGGGCGAGTATAGGGAATTCGGCTGACGCTCGATACTTGCGAATTTCCGAGCGATTCAGTGAGGGGTAATTACCACTTGTAGCGAAAACCGAAGGTCAGCTGCACGCTGTAACTATCCCCCAGGTTGTTCAGGCTGGTCGCGTAGTCCAGCTCGCCGTAGACCGAGCAACCGTCACCGCATTCGTCGTAAGTAAAGCCGGCGCCAACTCGTCCCCACCACTGATCCCGTTCCTGAAACAGTGAGGTACCGGATACCTTCACTTCGGTCTGGTCGTCAAAATAGAAGTAGGTATTGGCAATGGCGTAAAAGCCCATGCGTTCCAGCAACAGGTTGCCGTACATATTGCGGTTCACCCGCTGGCTGAGGCGTTGCTCGAAAGCGACGCCCATGCGGGCAAAGCCCCCCTGATTTTCTGCGTCCGTCATACTGGCGCCGTAGGGGTCTTGATTGTCGTCGATGTCTTCCGCAGTGAACGCGAGTTGCAATTGCGGGGTCAGGGAGTAGAAATCACACAGTTTGAAACTGTGCCCGCCTTCGACGGAAAAATTAAAGCCGACGGCATCATTGTCTTTGCCCAGATACCAGAGCTCGCTGGAATACAGGTCTGAGTCAAACCAGTTGAACTGCGCCTGTATATCGGCGTAACTGCCCTGGCTGCCGTGCCAGGTCAGGGACGCGCCGACACCGAAGTAATCGGTATCGATATCGCCGCGACCAAAGAAACTGTCGAGCTCGGTGCTGCCACTGCCGTACTGGGCGAACACGCCGAGCATCATGCGGCCGTAGTACACCGCAGGATCGAAGGAGACGTCGCTACCGATTTGTACCTGGCCGAAATCCTGCTGCCATTCGGCGTGTGCGGTCGACTCTTCTGGTGCATTGTCGTTGTATTCGGTGTTCACACGCATCCACCAGCCGCCGCCGTCGATGGTGCGTTCTACGGCTTCGCCGTAACAGCAGGTACCGCGATCCCTGAAGCTGGTGCCGGCCCAGAAACGATTGCCCACACGTTTGCGCAACGTGGTCGGTGTGTTCATGCGGCGAATGGACTGGGCGTAGGTTTCGTACAGCACGGCACCCGGTTGCCAGCGCGGGATGAGGTTGCCACTGCCATTGAACGGGTTGCTGATCGTAGAGCGCAGGAACCAGGTGTCGTTACTCCCGCCATCGATGCCGCCACGGTGCAATGTGTAACCATAGGCGCCGCCGACAATCGCCGAGCGCCCATCGAATCCTGTGTAGTCCGGTGCGAGGGTAAAGGCACGCAGTGGGTTATTGCCCTGCACCTGGATGATGGGAATACCATCGCCAACGGTGAGTGCGCCATTTCCGCCAAGGTTAAAAATATCGACAAAGGTGCGCCCGCTCGCATTGCCGGCGATGGCGAGAAAATCGGTTGGTGCGTTGTCACCGGCGAGTTGTGTATCCATCCACAGGCGTCCATCGCGGCCATGATAGGAGCCAAAACGTCCGTCGTCATGGGTGGCGATATTGAGCTGATTGAAGACACCGTTTTCCAGGTCGAGGGTGCCGGCATTTTGCACGTCGCCAAAGATGGCAAACTTGGTATCGGTCGGCTCCAGGATACCGCCGAAACGGATGTCCAGCCCAAGTGATTCGCCTCCGCTGCGCCCGCCACCGACGGTCAGCTCGTTGAACATGCGCAGCTTGGAGCTGCCATTGATAATCAGGTTCTCCCAATTCAACAGCTTGCTGCCATCAAGCAGGTGATCGAGTTTGAAGCGCAGCGTGTCGATATCACCATCGTCTGCGGTGGCATCATCGCCACCGTCGAGTATGGTGTCTTCCTCGTCGAAGGCGCGGGCGTCAATCTCCAGATAGTCGGAGCCGCTGCCTCCCAAAAAGTGGTTGATAATGCCCTCGTCGTAATAAAACGTATCGTCGCCAGCGCCCATGTCTGCGATTTCGAATATGAAGCCGCCATCGAGCAGTAGAGAGTCGTCGCCAGCACCTGCGTTCAGGCGAAAGGTCAGGCCATCGTATATCTCAATACGGTCGTCCCCATCGCCGGTATCCAAACCGCCGTTAAAGAAGTTACCGATCTGTGAGTCGCGGTTTTCCACAATCACGGTATCGTGGCCATCTCCAGTGAACAGGTTGGTGTCGATCACCGCACCATTGACGTTGATCTGGTCATCGCCAGTGCCCGCATTGGCGATACCAATGGTGCCGCCATCTAGATTGAGTACATCGTTACCACCAAGTGCGTCTACGTCGGCACCGGCAGCATCGTTGTCTGCGTCACACCGGATGGTATCCGGGCCTTCGGTACCAATATTTCCCGGCGAGCAGTCGGCTCTGGCTGGCATTGGCAACAGCAGTAAAGCAATGAACCCGATTATCCAGAATACGCCGGTGCCCATTGGTGTAGCGCCGTGCGGCCGGGTGTCAGAACTCATAGGTGACGCCCAGGTTGAATGTCCATGGGTCGGTGTTGAAGTCTGAATAAAGCCGCTCGTAACCGAGCGTTGTGGGGAAGGTAACCTCGGCATCGACGCTGGAGTCGACGTAAATCACGGCGGCATTGATAAGCCAGGAGCGCATCTTGCCCCACCCCAGTCGCCAGTCCACACCCAGTTGCGCAGTGGCTCCCCAGGAGTGGCCCACACCGAAATGGCCCGGACCTGTCGCCATGCCACTGCCCATCAGGTAGTCCTGAAACTCCGGGTACAGGTGGTCGTCATGGTAATCGGAATAATTCACGCCGATGCCCAGGTAGGGTTGGCCCAGACAATCCAGATCTGTCATATACCAGTTAACGAACAGATTGGTGGAGGAGAGGCTAAATCGGCCAAAGTGGATATTGTCCCGGCCGGGGCGTGCGCGAAAATTTCCCAGAGAGAGTGGGTGATCGGAGTCGCCTACATGCAGCAGTTCCACGCCAAGGTAAGGCAGTGGCCGCCATACACCGGAGATATTCCAAGTGGTGTCGTCATCGGTCTCCCAGTTTGTGCGGTAAAGCTCCCAGTCCTGAAACAGGTAGTACTTCAGGGAGCTATGGCTGTCATCGGGGTGCACCGAGCTGGCGCCAATGCGCAGGTAAAACCGGGTGAGGTCGACATCGGAAACAGGAATCTGGGCAGTTGCAAAAATCGGGAACAGAATTGCCACGCAAGCGGCCAGCCTGAGTCTTTTCATGGTTAACTCCATGTCACACCGGTTGATGCAGGCGATCGGATTATCGTGATGGATCGCCAGCCGGATCTTGAGAAATCGCCGGGCCTGTTTGTGTTTAGGTGACCCGGAACGCAGCGCGCGCAAGCGATCTCGTGATTCGGAAAGCCGCGTGCGAGAGCAACACTAAAAGTAGCATGGCGTACGGAAGTTGCCGGGGTGGGCTAGATGAGTCCTTCCGGGGGCTGCAATGAGGGCTTCGTGGTGGGTGTGTCGATGGTGGGTTGCGGCGCTTATCCCTGACCCATGGGTAACAAATAGCGCTGGGACATGCACCGCATCAATGTGTAAAATCTCGCCGTTTTCCACTACGGAAAAGTGACAGCAATTCCGCTCCCTGCGAAGTTTATGAATTCCAACAGCTATACCCGCCTGCGCGACCAGGAACTGGCAAAATCCACCAAACCTTTTCAGGCCAAAGGCAAAAGCGTGAAGCGCTGCCCGGACTGCCAGATGGGCGCGTTTGCGTGTATGTGTGCATGGCGGCCGCAAGCGGAAAGTGCACTGGACTTTGTGTTGCTGATGCACCGCAAGGAGCTGTTCAAGCCCACCAATACTGGGCGCCTAATCGTGGATGTGTTTCCGGAAACGCCGGCTTTCCTGTGGAACCGGCAGGAGGCACCAGCGGAGTTGAAGCAGTTGCTGCAGGATCCAGAGCGAAATTGCTTTGTGGTTTTTCCTGCAGATGGCACCGAGAATAGTGCTCGCGAGGTGGTACACAGCGTGCCGGCGAGCGATAAAAAAAACACACTGATCATTCTCGATGGCACCTGGAAACAGTGCAGTCGTATGATTGGCCTCAGCCGCTGGCTGGATGATGTTCCGTGCTTGAGTTTGCCGGAAACCCTGGTGCGCTCTTACTCGGTGCGTGACTCAGGCAGAAGCCACCGCTTTTCCACCGCCGAAGCGGCGATCAGCTGTCTGTTGCTTGCCGGTGAAGAGCAGCCAGCACTGACACTACAGCATTACTTCAGAATCTTTAACCAGCACTACCTCGCCACTCGAGGCTGTTGTGCGCCAGAGATTGGCGAGAGTCATCAATTTTTAAGCGCGACCACCTAAAAATTGCGGCATTCAAAAAGCGTCGCCAAGGCGCTAATTATCCACTAGGCAGCTGGCACGCCATCAGCTGCGCTTCCCACGTGTCGTCCAGCTGTTGTGCAATGATTTCGATACGGCTCTCTGCGCAATCGTCCAGTTCAACTTCGGTCAGGGTATCCGGAGTCAGGTTGTAGCCGAACACGCCCTCGTCGGTGATAAACACCGCTTTCATGCGCTCCACCGTCAGGCCGCTCAAGAAGTTGAACAGCTTCTTCTGGTCAAACACGATGTCTGGGGCAAAACGCCAGCCAACGCTCTGATAGCTTTCGCCCTGATTGATGGCCTTGAGGAAGCCCGCTTGTGGAATTTCAGCTTCTTCCTGCACGGAGGGCGAAGCATGGCTTTCGTGGTAGTGCGGGGAGGCGCGGGTGGCAGTTGGTCCGGACAGAATGGAAAAGTCCACTTCACCCTGTTCAGCAAACAGCACCTCGGTTGCATTTGGACTGTGCACCTTGACGTACTCGCGCAGCGCGGCTTTTTCCCGGTCTCCGTAGAGATCCTGCTTGTTGCCTACCACGATGTCGGCAATCGCGATCTGCTGGTTAAAGGTTTGGTGGCTGGTGTAGCGTTCGTCCGCCAGCTTGCGGGCGTCTACCAAAGTGAGAATCTTCTGAATAGACAGCACGTCTTTGTAGTGCTCGGCCGAGAGCGTTTCCAATACTTCAATCGGGTGGCCGAGGCCGGTGGGCTCAATGAGCAGGCGGTCGGGCTTGGCACGGGTAAGCAACTGGTTGAGGGCAATTTGCATGGGCAGGCCGGCGGCACAGCACATGCAACCGCCGGGCACTTCGCGAATGAACACCCCTTCTTCTTCGCGGTGCGTACCCTGAAACAGACTGCCATCGATGCCGATTTCCCCAAACTCATTCACCAGCACCGCCCAGCGCTCATCCGCGGGTTTACTTTTCAACAGGTGCAAAATGGTCGAGGTTTTCCCCGCACCCAGGAAGCCGGTAATGATGTTGGTTGGAACCGCAGAGATTTTTACTTTGTCGGAGCCCATGCAATATTCCTCAGGCGAAGTGCAGCCGGGACTGGCGGTCAGGTGGGCGTGGAGCTGCCCGCGCCAAATCAGTGGCAGTCGCAGTTGTTGTGCTGCCGGCAGCGACGATAGTTCTGGAGGTGGGCGAGCGCCAGCAGCGTGGCACCGGCTAGGGTAAGTCCCTTCTCGCCGAATTCGCCAACCTGTTCGCCAGCCAGAATTGCGAGGACCAGCATCGCCAGTCCGGCACCACCCAGCGCAGCAAAGCGGTACAGTTTATGCGTCTTACAGCCCATTGCCAGCGCAAAAATACTGGTCGGAAGCACGGCAGCTACCATCCACTGGTGAAATACTTCGCCGGCGATGGTCAGGGTCGCGATACTTGGCACCAACAGGATCAGTAGTGGCAGCAGCAGGCAATGCGCCGTACAAAGAATCGACAGGCCGATAGCGGCTTTATCGGTGGAGTACTGAAGTGTTGCCATTAGTCAGTTTGTAATTGGTTGGGTCGCCCGGGTCGTGAGATTCACCGGTGCCGGGGTTTGCAAAATGCGGTGTTATTCAGGAGGCAGGTATTACTGCGCCTGAGAGGCGTCCGCAAGCATACCACAATGTGATGTTGCAGTGTAACGTTTTGGTTTTCTTTGTGCTGACTTGTGGGCCATGTGCGCTGGATATCCCGCTCGCGAGTAATCGCGCGGGCGGGAAAGAAACTAGACTGGAAGGCGATCCCCCCGTTTTTCTGACATTTTGTGTAAAGGGACGCCGAGCAAATGCAGAGATTCCTGTCGGTTGCACTGGGTATATGCGCCTTTAGCTTGTTTTTCGCTGAGCGGAGCCTCGCGGACAAAAGCGTGTTTGACCTGAGTGTGGTTGAGCGAAAGAACTTTGAACCCGCTATTCCGCGGCCACACCAGGAGGAGCTGGCGGTAAAGAAGTTGGAGGCGTTTGGGCAGCGCGCTGGGCAGAAGCCGAATATCCTTATCTTTCTTGTGGATGATATGGGCTGGGGAGACCCGGGTGCATTTGGTGGCGGGGTCGCCATTGGCGCGCCCACGCCGAATATCGACAAGCTGGCGCGCGAGGGCCTGAAGTTAACCTCGATGTACTCCCAGCCAACCTGCACTTCCTCGCGGGCGGCGTTAATGACCGGGCGCTTGCCGGTGCGCAGTGGCCTGGTGCGCCCGATTCTCACTGGCGACGTGATCACCAAGAACCCGTGGAGAATCGAACAATCCAGCGGCAAGATGCTGACCTCCGCTGGCTATAAAACCGCACTCATTGGCAAGTGGCATATTGGTGAGGCCGAAGGGATGCTGCCCCATGAGGTGGGCTTCGATTACTTCTACGGGCTGCCCTCTGTGCAGTCGGATTACACCCAGTTCTTGTTAAAGCGTCAGTACTCCGACATGATCAATAACCCGGAGCTGCACGAATTGGCGTTTACCCTGCGTCCAGAGGGGCTGATCGAGGGCGAAAAAGGTGGTCGGCGCAAGGTCGCATACCCCATCAATACCGTGGACGATATGCGGATGGTTGATCAGCTGCTGCGGGATAAATCGCTCAAGTTCTTAAAGGACGCCAAAGCAAAAGGCACACCTTTCTATCTGGTCCACTCTTTCTCAAAAATTCACAACGATTCCCTGGTGGCGCCGGCATACATTGGCAAAAGCCCGGCCGCCATGCCGGTGCGTGATGCGATGGTCGAGGTGGATGACATTGTTGGCGAGATCATGCAGGCGCTGGAAGAGAACGGACAGCTGGAAAACACGATTGTGTATTTCACCTCTGACAACGGCGCCAATGAAGACGTATGGCCGGATTCCGGCTATCACCCATGGCGTGGCGGCAAAGGCACCACCTGGGAGGGCGGCGTCAGAGTGCCCGGCATTGTGTTCTGGAAAGGCATGATTGAACCCGGGCAGGTAAGTAATGAGTTGGTGGACCTCACCGACCTCTATATGACGTCCCTGCGTATGGCTGGCGTGCTCGACAATTTACCCAATGATCTGTATTTCGATGGCATTGACCAGACTGCATTTTTTCTTGCGCCCAACGGACACTCGCGGCGTCAGGTTGTGTATATGTGGAACCGTAATGAATTTTGCGCGCTGCGCTGGCGTGACTATAAGGTGCACTTCAAAATTTTCGATGTGAAAGTGCCACGGCGTAATCTTGACGCCAGCGTATTGTCCGATGTGGGCACCGCGCTCTGGGTCTTTAACCTCAATGTCGATCCCAAAGAGATGTCCAGTACCGGACATCAATTTTTCGAGTGGGGTATGCCGCAGGCAATTAAATTTTCCAAGCAGCACCAGGCGACCATGAAAGAGTATCGCAACACAGATATCGGCCTCAGCTTATAAGCGCCTGTTTACTGCTCTTCCTGTTGCATTTGTTCATACATTTTCGGGCGCCAATCTTCCTTCTGCAGATTGTGTCTTTCCATGTATTTATCGAGCGCCGGGTCCTGCGCCTCAAATGCGGGGCGCCAGCGCCCGACGTTAATTGATTCACTGAGTGGGTTTGGCTTGCCTTTCACCGGCGGGGGTTGCTGTGCAGTGCCGGGTACCGACCAGGCGTCGTCCGTTGACACCGCCATACGCTCTTCGATGCCATCCTTCGTAATATTCCACACCATCATGTCGGTAGCCATGGATAGTGGGCCGTCATAGGTGTCGCGGATCCCCTGATAAATCTGGTAGCGCGTAGCGGGTTCATTAAAAAAGTGATATGCCACCGCGTGCCGTGGCTGGATGGCGCTCATGATCTTGCCGAATGCCTGCGGGGAAGTGTGGAATTCGCAACAGGTGCGCCAACCTAATTGCGGTGGTTGGTTGTAGAGTTGCACAAACTGTTCCGGGGTATGCATGGACTCATGAATAGCCAGGTCTACATCTTTTCCGTGTTCGATGAACCACCGATTCGGCACTGTGTCGCCGCTGAAGAACACGCTTAGTCCCGCATATTCGAGCTTATAGCTCACCGGGCCATCACCGATATGGACTGCGGGATACGAGCGTATGGTGACACCGTTGTTCTGGTATACGACTTGGTCCGGTATCGCGTAGTCAAACTCGGTGACCTCCAGTTGCCCTGGAATGGGGCTGATCTTGTATTCCCGCGTCACCTTGTCCCAGTTTACGAACTTCAGGAAATGATCCATGGCGTAGGCCGTGCCCATCTCTGGGGTTGCACCGGATGGTCCCCAAATACGCAGTGCATTCGGTCGCCCTGCGGTCCAGCCTCCCGCCCACAGGCCGAGGAGGTCGCCCATATGGTCGGTGTGTAAATGGGAAAGGAAAACTTTGTCTAGATACTGATAGGGAATCATCAGGCTTGCCACATTGGCCATGGAGCCGGTGCCAATATCGAACAGGAACTTGTCCCCGTTACCCACCTCGATCAGAAAACAGCTTGCAGCCTGCCCGCGCCGCGCTGCTGGCATACCAGTTCCACAAGCCACTACGCGAATTTCGTCCTTGGCCAGTGCTTCGGTGCCGGGGTAGTAAGCATAGCGATCCGGTGCGGTCCCCGTTGGTGATTTAACTTCGCCACCCGCCGCTTCGGCCGAGGGAATCGTAGTCAATGAATAGATACTGCTCAGCCAGAAGGCGAGTGCACCAAACGCGGCGCCCACCAGAAAAATGAGGGAGGCAGAACGAAGAGGTGCGCGAATAGGAGAAGGCTGTGCCATCCTGAAACCCTTTGCGAAGTTATGCAAACTAATTAGAAGGGTAGTAGAAAGCCAGGCAGCGCTCGTGGCACGACAGATTAAATGCGCCAATCTCTATTTTATGTGTCGATCATGACGAATCGCATTCAATCATCTACTCCGTGTCGGATGAGCGCCGTTATGTATTCGACGGAATAATCTTACTCATTGGGGTTTCCTGCACCCGCATAGGCAGCCCCGGAGAGTAGCGCCATATCCCGGTTCCAAGTCGTCAGATCCGACGCGTTAAATCCACTTAGATTGTCGTGGCCACATGCACGGGCCATGACCTGCATAAGTTCGACGGAAGCCTCGAAAAAGTTCTTCAACTGTTGGGCAGACTTGTCGACATTCAGCCGTTGCCGCAGGTCAGCTTTTTGTGTGGCAATACCGGCGGGGCAGTTGTTGGTATTACAAATACGTGCAGCGACGCAGCCAATGGACTGCATGGCGCTGTTGGCAATGGCGATACCGTCGGCGCCCAGTGCCAGGGCTTTTACAAAGTCTATGGGTACGCGCAGGCCGCCGGTGATGATCAGCGTGACGTCACCGCTGGCGCCCCTGTCGTCGAGAAAGCGTCGCGCCCGTGCCAGGGCGGGAATTGTCGGCACACTGATATGGTCGCGGAACATGGCCGGTGCTGCACCGGTGCCACCGCCACGTCCGTCGAGGATGATGTAATCGGCACCGGCATCCAACGCGAACTGCATATCGTCTTCAATGTGGTTGGCGCTCAGTTTGAAACCGATGGGAATGCCGTCGGTAATCTCCCGTACGTGATCAGCAAAGCATTTGAAGTCATCGACCGTATGCAAATCTTCGAAAGAGGGTGGAGATACCGCAGGCTCCCCTTCGGGAATGCCGCGCACCTCGGAGATTTTGCCTACGTTTTTTGCGCCGGGCAGGTGACCGCCGGTGCCGGTCTTGGCGCCCTGGCCACCTTTAAAGTGGAAGGCCTGCACCTTGAGCAACTTGGATTCCTCAAAGCCAAACTTGGCACTGGCGAGCTCGTAAAAGTAACGCGAGTTGGCCTCCTGTTCTTCCGGCAACATGCCGCCCTCGCCGGAGCAGATACCGGTGCCCGCCATCTCGGCACCTTTCGCCAGTGCCACCTTGGCCTCTTCAGAGAGAGCGCCAAAGCTCATGTCCGATACAAACAGCGGTATTTTCAGCTTGAGTGGCTTGTTGGCGCGGGGCCCAATAACCAGCTCGGTACCGACTGCGGCATCTTCCTGCAGCGGTTTTCTAGCCATCTGTGCGGCGAGCAACTGAATGTCGTCCCAGTGGGGCAACTGATGACGCGGCACTCCCATCGCGGTCATCGGGCCGTGATGGCCCATTTGCGACAAGCCTTCGCGCGCCAGCTGATGGATAAATTCTACGGTGGGTTCTTCTTTGGTGACCTTTGCGGTCGGGGTGCCATCATTGTCCGCACGGATGCCCGGGCCTTCCTTGCCCAGCATTTCATCGGAAAACTGTTTGTGGGTGCCGTCACAGTACGGGATGTTCGCGGAATGCTTGCACTGGCAAAGATAGGCCTCACCGCTCTCCTCCGGCACAAAGAGTTTCGGCTCCAATCCCGTCCCCGCATGGGAACCATCGCAAAATGGCTGATTGCCGGATTTTCCGCACACGCAGAAGAAGTATTCTTTGCCCTGCTCAAGGTTCACTTTGCTGGGCTTATTATTGGCAATGATTGGATTCATCGGGCGCTCGATCTGGTTGCTTGCTGAAGGGCAGACTGTATTTATACACATAGTCGCTGGGCTTTGGATCGCTGGACGGATTGAAAGCGGCCGTTAGAGGGATTTACGCGTCATTTTTGTGCACGGTTACCGTGAAGCAAAACGTAAGGGCTCGGCCAGCTGTTATCGAAACAACTACGCTTCAATTTTCCGACGTTGCGATATCGCTGTGATCGCGCAATAAGTCGTGCTCTTTGATCCAGTGGTGTCCAACGCGGGTTTTGGGGGCTGGTCCTATTTAAATAGGGAGACAAGGTGGGCATCGAATCATCCGTGTCTGACGAGCATTCAAAGCGCGGTATGTGGTTCGTTCTGGCAATGACGGCCATGTGTATGACCGTTGTTGCCTATAACACGACTGCGATTACCACGGTCATCCCAATGCTGCGCAAAGATCTGGACCTCACGCCCAGTGAAGTGCAGGGCATCATGGCCGTTTACATGGTGGCGACATCATCGCTGATGCCGATCATGGGGCGCTGCGCTGATCTGTTTGGGCGCGTACGTACTTTCGTTCTCGGCATGTTGACCTTTGCATGTGGCTCACTGCTTGTTGCCATTTCGACCGGCGGTACTGAAATGTTGCTCGGGCGCATGTTGCAGGGCTTCGGCGCTTCATCCCTATTTGGTACCTCTCTTTCCCTACTGACATCCGCGACCCCGCCCAAAGACCGGCCGGTAGTGGTCGGTGTATGGGGTGCGATGATCGCACTGGGTATGAGTCTCGGCCCGATCATTGGCGGTGCGCTGGGGCAGTATCTGAGCTGGCGCTGGATCTTTTATATGGATCTTGCCGTGCTCGGGTTGGCGCTGATCCTTGTGCGTATTGTTTCGCGCAATAATTACGTACCGGCGACACAAAGGCTCAACAAATCACTGGATATTCTCGGCGGTATTCTATTGATATTGACTCTGGGACCGGTCGCCTATGGACTTGCGAATAGCTCACTTGCCGGCTGGACAAGCCCGGTCACACTCGCTTCCATCGGTATCGGCATAGTCTCCGGTATCGCCTTTTGGTGGCGTGAGCAGCATTGCGAAAGTCCACTATTACATCTCGATTACTTTCGTCACCCGCGCTTCAAAATGGCGACGCTGGGAATCTTTATCGCCGGTTTTAACCTGCTCGGTTTTTTCATCTTCTACAACCTTTTCGTGCAGTCACCAGTTGCGTTCGGGATGAGCCCGGTTGAGGCCGGTGCTGCGGTTCTGCCGATGACGGCGGTTATGTTGGTCTTCTCCATTTGGGGGCCGAAGATCCTCGGGCCTTATAGTTACCGCTGGCCGATTACCATCGGCATGCTGTGTCTGGCGCTCAGTGGGATTTTGCTATCTACGGTATCCAACGATTCTACTTACCGCGACACCTGGTGGATGTTGCTGGTGACCGGGGTTGGCTTTGGTCTCACCATTCCACTCTTGCCGCGTATCGGCTTGCGTCTCTGTGCAGAGGAACATACCGGCCAGGCATCGGGCATGGTTAACGCCTGCCTAACCTTCGGCGCATCCGTGGGTTCGGTCGTCGCCGGCGCGGCGCACGTAGCGTCAATTCGCAAGCATTTGGAAACCGTATTGCACGCGTTGCCGATCAAGTCTGAGCAGCGACATGAGCTCGCCCAAGCGCTCGCCAATGGATCCAACAGCGACATACTGACCAAACTCGGCACATTAAAGCCAGAGACCAGTCACGCATTGCAGCAGGCCCTGCGCGATGTGCAGGATGATGCATTTAGCGCGGCCATGTTGACCTGTTCCGTGGTTTCCATTGTCGGGGCGATTATCGCCGTATATTTGATGCGCGGTCCGGTGCCGGAAGAGGGGAGTGCCAAGCCGTTGTTACGGCATTAGGTCTTGCAACCGCAGATTGATACCGAAAGTTAGCTTTCGGTTCTCTTGGCGTATTGCTGCATGAAGGTTGTGAGTGCGGTATCCACCACCCGCGATTCTTCATTGCGGTCTAGCCGCGGTGCCCCAGTAAGTAACTGTGGCCAGAAGGCAAAGGTATCTAGAATGCCCTGAATATGCCGACCGGCATACATCACATCCTTCTTCTCCAGGCGGCCATCTGCGGCCGCCGCTTCCAACCAGTGCAACAGCGGCCCCGGTGTGGCATTCAGTAACTCGGTTAGTTGTTGCGCGCGCTCCGGGTCGGCCAATACCTCGGGGATGCCGATACGCGCCAGTGTGACGTAGGCCGGGTCTGCAAGGATTTCCAGCTTCGCGTGTAGCAGTGAACACAGCTGCGGCTCCAGCGGCGAATCGGGCTGGTAGCTCTGGTTCACCTGTGCCACACATCGCTCCGCCAGCCCCCCCAACACGTGCGCAAACAGCACCTCTTTGGTGGGGAAGTGCCGGTACAGGGTCCGCTTGGATACCTCCGCTTGTTCCGCCACCTGGTGCATGGCCGTGGTGGCGAAGCCTTTCTCCAGGAACAGGTCGTGGGCGGTGTCCAGAATCTGTTGTCGCTTCTGCTCAGAAACTTTCACTGTCTCAACTCTTTCTCGACTCACATTCGTTACGCCTGTGTATCGCAAACAGGCGTTACACAGGCGTGGTGCAAGTATCCGATGTATCCTGCGGTATATCGCTAAGGGCGGAGGTTAGAGGGTTGTAAGTCAAAGGTAAACACCTGTGTTTACTTTTTGTTGGGCTTGACGCAATATGGCTTGAAGCTGAATTTGGGGCAGAATCGAGTCATGAAAAAGCGAATTGTAGGCCTGCTGGGGGCGGGCATTGTTCTGGTGGTGGCAATTGCCAGTGTCCGCGCGGTAATGGTGTATCCAGACCGACAGCTGGTGATCGAAAATCCGCAACCTCCGCTTGCGTTGGATGCGGAGCAGGCTGCACAGCGCCTGGCGGATGTCATCCGCTTTCCAACCATTACCCAGGATGAAGCGCCGTACCTAGAACCGCAGCCATTTATCGATTTTCACAATTATCTCGAAGCGCAATACCCCGCGGTGACGGCGTTCGCTACACGCCATGTCTTTAATAAATACTCTCTGGTGTATGAGTTCCCCGGCACCAATCCAGAGCTGAAGCCCATTCTGCTCATGGGACATATGGACGTGGTCTCTGTGGATGAGGACACCCTGTCCGACTGGACGCACCCGCCGTTTGCCGGCGTGATCAGCGATGGCCAGATCTGGGGCCGCGGTGCCATCGACGATAAAGCCAGCGTGATGGCGTTGATGGAAGCCATGGAGCACCTGCTGCAAACCGGCGCACAGCCCGAGCGCAGTATCTTTTTCTCCTTCGGCCACGACGAAGAAATCGGTGGGGAAAACGGCGCTGCAGCAATTGCGCGCTACTTCGCCAGCCGCGATCTCAACTTTGAATTTGTGCTGGATGAGGGTGGTGCGATTACCGAGGGCCTGATGCCGGGCTTCGAGCAGCCGATTGCCGTTATTGGCGTGGCCGAGAAAGGTTTTGTGAATGTGCGATTGGTAGTGGAACAGCCCGGGGGCCATTCATCCAAGCCGCCCGCCAGCACCGGCGCCGGTATTCTGGCGCGCGCGATTGTGCAGCTTGAGGACAATCAATTCCCCACCACGCTCAAGTTCACCAACATGACATTTGATGCGGTTGGCCACTACGCAGGCTTTGGTGCCCGCTTTGGCATGGCAAACCAGTGGCTGACAGGTCCGTTGGTTGAATCTGCGATCCTCGCTAACGAGAGCAGTGCCTCCGGCATTCGCACCTCGACCGCTGCCACCATGCTCAAAGGCAGCAGCAAGTCCAATATCCTGCCGACCCGCGCCAGTGCGGTGGTGAACTTCCGCATTATGCCCGGCGAAACAGCCGAGTCCGTCGTCGCGCGGGTACGTTCGGTCATTGACGATCCGCGCGTGTCCATTGAGCCGTTCATGGCCAGTAATCCGTCGCCGGTATCGAGCACCGATGCCTACGGCTACCGACTGATCGAAAAGAATATCCGCGAGTTGGATCCGAATGTGCTGGTAGCACCGTATCTGGTACAGGGTGGTACCGACTCCAAACATTTCTATGGCTTGTCGGATGCGGTATACCGCTTCCTGATGGTGCGCGTTACCCCCGAGACGGTAAATACATTCCATGGTATCGATGAGCGATTAGGGGTGGAAGATTTTGCCAGCGGTATTCGCTTTTTTGTCATGCTGCTTGAGCAGTCTTCCTTTCCCGATAAAGACCAGCGCGGTGGCGAGGCCACGGCAAAAGCCCACTAAATAAAACCCAAAAACGAGAACGGATAACAGAGGTTATCGATTGTGAAGAAAATCCTAAAGTACACCGGTGGCACTTTGCTCGCTGCCATCGTCGCAGCCGGTGGTATTGCCACCCATGAGGTGGTCGCCGAGAAACCCTTTTCCTTCCGCGTGTTTATCGATCGCCCCCTGGTGAGCATGGCTTTTGACAGCCCAGAGATGCTGACTTCCCTCGGCTTTCTCGAGTCCATGGGAATCAAGGGCCACAATGCTCGCCTGGATGAAACAGATCCCGAAAAAACTGCGCAGATGTTTGCCGACTTTAAACAGTTCCGGGCGACACTGGATCGCTATGAGGGACTGGACGAAAACGAGGAATTGACCCGCGACATCGCCACATACCTCGCAGATATGATCATTGCTGCGGAGCCATACCGCTACCACACCTACCCGGTGAATCAGCTGTTCGGTGTGCAGAATGGCTATCCAAGCTTTATGGAAGCGCAGCATCGCGTGGAAGACCTGGAAGACGCACAGAATTATCTGTCACGCCTGCAGGCGGTGGAGTCGAAATTCGGCGCGCAACTGGAAGACCTCAAGGTACGTGAAGAGCGCGGCATCGTTCCCCCGCGCTTCGTGATTGATCGGGTACTCGATGAGATGCGCGGTTTTGTGGAAACACCGGCGCAAGAGAATATTCTCTATACCGCACTCGTGAAAAAACTCGACGAAGCTGAAGACATTGACGCGGAAGCCGGGGTGCATATTCTTGCCACCGCCGAGCAGCACATCGAGCAGTACGTATATCCCGCCTATCAGGACATGATTGGTTATTTCTCCAACCTTTCCGACCGCGCTGGCAATGACCACGGCTATTGGCATCTGCCCGAGGGCGAAGAGGTCTACAAGCTCGCCCTGAAAATGTTTACCACCACCGACTACACCCCGGATCAAATCCATGAACTGGGCCTGTCCGAGGTGCAGCGTATTCAATCGGAAATTCTCACCATCTTGAATGGCGAAGGTTTCGATACCTCCGTTGGCTTCACCGCGACCATGGCGGACCTCGCCGCGCGTCCAGAATTTTACTATGAGGACAGTGAGGAAGGCCGTGCGCAGATTCTGGAGGACTACCAGAAGATCCTCGACGAGATTGATGTGGGCATCGATGGTGCCTTCCGTGTGCGCCCAAAGGCGGGCATGGAAGTAGTGCGTATTCCTGAATTCAAGGAGAAGACCGCACCGGGTGCCTACTACGAACAGCCGGCACTGGATGGCAGCCGCCCCGGTCGCTTCTTTGCCAACCTGTACGATATCAAGGCCACTCCAAAATATGGCATGCGCACGCTTGCCTACCACGAGGGTATCCCTGGGCATCACTTCCAGATCGCCATCGCCATGGAGCTTGAAGGTATGCCATTCATGCGCCGCATGGCCCCGTTTACTGCCTACATCGAAGGCTGGGCCCTGTATGCGGAGCAGGTGGCGTGGGAACTCGGCTACCAGGATAACCCCTATGACAACGTTGGCCGTTTAGTCGGCGAGCTGTTCCGCGCGGTGCGTCTGGTTGTCGATACCGGTATTCACCACAAGCGCTGGACCCGCGAGCAGGGCATCGAATACATGCTGGCCAATACCGGTATGGCGGAGAGCGATGTAGTCTCCGAAATCGAGCGCTATATCGTTATGCCCGGCCAGGCGACCTCGTACAAGATCGGTATGATCAAGATTCTGGAGCTGCGCGAAAAAGCCATGCAAGAACTGGGCGACCAGTTTGATCTGCGCGACTTCCACGATGTGGTGTTGAAGAATGGTGCGGTGCCGCTGGATATTCTGGAAAAGATTGTTGACCGGTATATTGCAGACAAAAAACAAGGCATGGCGCTAGCTGCAGCCAGCTGATTCCGCGCCTAAGCGATGTTTCAGCTCTGTGTAGAGGAGGGCCCGGTATGGTTCATATCGGGCTTTTTTAGTTTGGTTAGTCTTCCTCTGGAAGAAAGTAGCGGGGGTTAATCACCCGCTTTTTTAAAGTCGTTGGAACGACTGGGAACTGGCCCGGTTGTGTCACACACATGGGGACAACCTGGTGCTTCTTTACGGTTGGCGCGCTTTTCTACCAGTTGTGTTCAAGTCGGAATTTAAATAAATGATTATAAATTCTGCATTGTTATCAAAGTTTGTGATTTCTTTTAAGATTACTTTTTACACGCACCTTTTCTTTTTCAACTCTGGCTGTCAGTTTTTTCTCTCCGCATGAATAAGTTGTCGCTAGAGGCTTATCACCTCTAAGTATCTGTTGGTAGGGAGAATATCTCTCGCACTGCAGACAGTGCCCACTTCCCACTTTCGACCCAGGCGCCCACTTTCCAAGGCTTGCCTCAACTGGGACGCAAGCTGACAGTCATTTCTGGCAATGTAAATCTCGAGCAGTCCCAACTCAAACAAAACAATAACGAGTGGACCAACGCGATGATACGTTCCCCCCTCTGGTCGACAGTGGCTTCACTGTTGATTTGCTCGGCTGTGGCCGGGCAAGCCCATGCCCAGTCTCTAATCCATGTCGAGGCTGAAGACTATGACGCATATTACGATTCCGATCCCGGTGACAACGGTGGCGCAGGCAATGGCGACGACGTTGACATTGAAACAACCACCGACGACGGTGGCGGCCGCAATATTGCCTGGACCGAAAGTGGTGAGTGGCTGGAATACACCCTCAGACCCAAACCCGGCTTTTACTCGGTATTTGCCCGCGTAGCCTCCAATACCGGCGGAGGTGCTTTTAGCCTGTCTCTGGATGGCGTTTCCATTGGCTCCGATACAGTCCCGTCTACCGGCGGCTGGCAGAGCTTTGAAACCCGCTATGTCGGTTCCATTGACCTATCCAGCCGGGGGCGCAAGACATTCCGTATGGACGTCGATGCCGGCAATTTCAATGTGAACTGGTTTGAACTGGTTCCCGATACCGACAGTGATGGCGACGGAATACCGGACCTTGTAGATCAGTGCGCGGCTACGCCCGCGGGTACCACGGTCGATGCGGTCGGTTGCCCTGTGACCACTGGTGGTGGCGACAGCGACAACGATGGCGTGAGTGACGCTCTCGACCAGTGCCCGGGTACTCCCGCCGGCACCGCGGTTGATGCGAACGGCTGCCCAGTGTCGAGTGGCGAATACGGTTTGACGGAAACCGGTGTGGACAGTGTTGAGCTGTTCGTAAACAGCTCCTCCTGGGCCGATGCACACTACAGCGTAAACGGTGGCGGCCAGCAAAATGTGCGTATGACGCAAGCGAACAATCGCAATACTTACATCGTCACCGGCCTCGCGAACGGCGATGAGATCAACTACTACTTCACCTATTGGGATGACGCGTTGCCCGGAGCGAAATCCACCTCGCCGGTTACCCATGTGTTCGGTGGTGGTGACCCGAGTGCGGACAGTGATGGCGATGGTGTCGTTAACGGTCAGGACCAGTGCCCGGCCACACCGCCCGGTGCAACCGTCGACGCAAACGGTTGTGAAGTAATTGTCGACAGTGATGGCGATGGTGTTGCCGATGGCAGCGACCTGTGCCCCGGCACCCCGGCTGGCACGCAAGTGGATGCGAATGGCTGTGAACTCGCGGCGGGCGACGCCGATGGTGATGGTGTTGAGGATGCGCAGGACTTGTGCCCCGGCACCGCCGCAGGCACCCCGGTAGACGCCACAGGTTGCCCGTTACCCACTGGACAGGTTGAGGTGTCCTTCGCAAATACCATGTTGGTGGGCGGTGCCGATAGTGCCCAGCCTGGCTACACGCTGTACGTGTTTGACAGTGACCTGAATGTGCCCGGCACCAGCCAGTGTAACGATGGCTGTGCCACAAACTGGCCGCCGGTACTGGTAACCGATGGCTTTGCTACCGGTGTGGTAAACCTGAGCACCATTCAGCGTGCGGATGGTAGCTACCAGGCTGCCTATGAAGGCCGCCCGCTGTATTTCTACGCAGGTGATAATGCCGCTGGTGATACCAATGGCGACGGTGCCGGCGGTGTCTGGTGGACGGTGCCCTACGGCGTGCTCGGCGCGGTTACCCCGCTCTTCGACAATGCCGCAGTGCTCGAGCCCGATACCCAGTATGAAACGGCGACCGCATTGGTTACGCGCTTCTCCGATCGTCCACGTACACGTCACGCGCGGGAAGATGAGTTTCAATCCTACGATCACTTCATCAAGTTTTACTTTGAGCACCGCTCAAGCAGCATTGAGATCATCGACGAAGTTGCCAAAGGCGGTGACACCGTAACGATGAATGTGCGCACAGTGTTCCCCCTCGATCCAAACCAGGCGGAAAACCGCTGGTGGTATACCGGCTTCACCACCGTTGCTTCCTATGCAAGTAACGTGATGATGGATTACCTGGGCACCGATGGCGAGTTCTACTACTACCGTAAGACCAGCAATTTCAACAATCGTCTGGGGCGTGAAATACAGGTAGGCGACCGCATGGAATTTGAGATCAGCCAGTTCAGTGATCCGAGTATTCCGCGCGGTCAGACAAACTATTACGGCACCACATTCCTGTACGTCGTGGGTGAAGGCATCGTGCCCTGGTTTGCCGAGGCTCCCGGTGTCAGTCAGTTCCGCGAAGACAGTGCCAAGATTCCGGAGGAATACTGGTTGGGCGGAAAAACCAGTATGCACTATCAATACACCAACGAGCCGAACGACCATTTCATGCAGATGGCCACCAACCTCGGCTATGACAATGCGCAGAAGTTCCTCGAGGGGCGCCGCGTACACCACTCTTCCTTTATCGACGGTATGCACGATGAAGATCCGGAGAACGGGGTACTCGAATCCAACGTGGGGCTGACCGGAACACGCTACATCAACGAGCGCTGCTCCGACTGTCACGAGCGCAATGGCGGTGCTCCGGTTGCTACGGATGGTGAGCTGCTGGACCGCTGGGTATTTAAGATTGGTGACGCCACTGGTGCGCCTACCGCCGACCGCGGCGGCGTATTGCAGCCGAACGGATCGGGTGGTGAAGGCGACGTGTCGATTGCTTCCTGGATCGAAACACCAGAGGGCCTGCGCACGCCAAATTATCAGTTCACCGGCGGTACTCCGGAAACCTTCTCCGCGCGTATTGCCCCGCGTCTGGTAGGACTCGGTTTGTTGGAGGCGATTCCTGAAGCGTCGATTCTTGCCCTTGAGGATGCCAATGACGCAGATGGCGATGGCATTTCCGGTCGCGCCAACCGCGTGCTCGACCCGGAAAATCCGAGCCTGACACGCGTTGGCCGGTTCGGCTGGAAAGCGACGGCGGCCAGCGTACGTCACCAGGCGGCAGCAGCGCTGAATACCGATATGGGTGTGCGCACCAGCGTAATGCCAGATCCGGATTGCGGTTCCGCACAGGCCAACTGCGGCCAGAATAGCCCGCTGATGCCGGAAGAAAATCTGGACAAGCTGGTTACCTACCTGTCCACCTTGGGTGTGCGCCCGCAGCGGGTTTGGAAAGCCGGTGTGGAAGACACCACCGTACTGCAGGGGCGCGATGTGTTCCGCAGCATTGGCTGTACCGGCTGTCATACCGAGTCATTCCAGACCAGCGAATTCCACCCGCTCGCCGAAGTGCGCAACCAAACCATCCACCCATACAGCGACATGTTGCTGCACGATATGGGGCCGGGTCTGGCCGATAGCCTCGGCGATGGTCAGGCGTCTGGCAGCGAATGGCGAACCACTCCGCTGTGGGGGCTTGGACTGGCGGCGTGTGTTACCGGCGGTGTAACCAATCCAACCGGCGCCGAGGGCGATGAAATCTGTATGCCACATCATGCCTATCTGCACGATGGCCGCGCGCGCACCGTGGATGAGGCAATTCGCTGGCATGGCGGTGAATCGCAAGACTCCAATGATGCCTATCAGGGCCTGAGCGACAACGATCGTCAGGCGCTGCTCCACTTCCTCAATAGTTTGTAATCCAAGCTAGATGTTGAGAGAGCCCGAAGCCCTTTGCGGCTTCGGGGTTTTCAAAAACCAAAAAAATATCCAGGAAGAGATAACAATGAGTAAAACCAAAATAATGCGTCGTACCTTTAAAACCCTCGTGCTCAGTTCTGCAATCGGTGCCATATCCAGTGGCGCTTATGCGCAACAGTGTCAAACCCCGATTTTCGAAGAAAATTTTGACCAGGCCAGCCTCGACACCAATGCCTGGGACATCATGATCGGTGATGGCTGTAGCTATGGGATTTGTGGCTGGGGTAACAGTGAGCTGCAAAGCTACCAGGCCGAAAATATCACCCTGAACAATGGTGTTATGACCATCGAGGCGCGTAAGGAGCGTATTCGCGGTTCGCAGTACACCTCTGCGCGTATCCGCACTGCGAATATGCCGGGCTCTGGTGAATGGGCATTTGGCCGCTTTGAAGCGCGCATGAAATTCCCCGATGGCCAGGGCATGTGGCCGGCCTTCTGGATGTTGCCTACCGACCCGGTAAACGGGTGGCCCATGAGTGGTGAGATCGACATTTTTGAATCCGTCGGCCAGAGCGCAAATTTCGCTTACGGCACCATCCACTACGGGCAACCGTGGCCGGATAATTCCCATCAGGGCAACGGCATTATGATGCAGCCCGGTAAGTGGTCGGACGATTACCACACCTATGCCATTGAATGGGAATCCCACGAAATTCGCTGGTATGTGGATAACCTGCTGTACTCGGTAAAAACCCCGGCGGATGTCTCTCCGGAAGACTGGCCGTTTGATGGCCGGAACAAGTTCCACTTCCTGCTGAACCTCGCCGTCGGCGGTTCCTGGGGCGGTGAGGTAGATGATTCCGTAATGCCGCAGCAGCTGAATGTCGACTATGTACGCGTTTATCCGGGCAGCCAGCCGGCACTGAGTGGCAACCACTTGCCGCAGCCGGGCAGTACCGAAACCTATAGCGTGCTGAATGGATCCGGTAACCCAACCTGGTCGGTAACCGGCGGTACCATTTCTGGTTCCGGTTCAAGCATTCAGGTGACCTGGGATGAGGCGAGTGCGGCTACCACGCAGACACTTACCGTCAACAGCGGTGGTTGTGAGGTTTCCACCGGAATTTACGTTGGCAAAAACCTGAGCACGGAAACCGTGCTGGAAGACTACAACGGCAACAGCCAGATGAGCGTAAGTTCTGCTACTGGTACTTATAGTGCGGATAACGGCGTACTCACCTATACCCGTGACGCGGGCTCCCAGTGGGATGTCCTTGCCCACGCGACTTCTGCCATCCCCGATGCCGGCCCCTTTACCCTGGGCGATAAAGCCTTCCAACTGGATGTGAATAACACCGATCCCGCAATGGTCGGCAAAGAAATTCTTATTCAGCTGGAAAATAGCAACGTTGCTACCCCCAGTAACTATCCTAGCGGCCGTCACAGTGGCTACCGCGCCGATATTGAACACGCCAATGGCTGGCAGACGTTGCGCCTGCAAATGGCCGATCGTATTGATGGCGCTACCACGGATAGTGATGTAAATGCTTTGCTGGTAATGGTAGACCCGGGCAATTTTACCAACGACACCTATGTGTTGGATAACATTGTGATCCTTGGGGAGGGCGGTACTACCCCTCCGGGTAACAATGCTCCAGTTGCAGCGTTCTCTGAGAGCTGCACAGATCTCGCTTGTACGTTTGACGCCTCCGCAAGTAGCGACAGTGACGGCAGTATTGCCGGCTACAGCTGGGACTTCGGTGACGGCAATAGCGATATTGGTGTAACCGCAAGCAACAGCTATGCGGCGGCCGGTAGCTACACCGTAACCCTCACCGTCACCGATGATCAGGGCGCGAGCGATACCGCGAGCAAGGTCGTTAGTGTGAGTGATGGTTCGTCCGGTGGCGAAGCGACCAGTCTGGTGGTGAGTTCCGTGGTAACGGGAACTCAGGATGCCGGTAGGGGCACAAAATCCGGTACCGCGACAGTGACCGTACTCGACGACCTGGGCAACCCAGTGTCTGGGGCGACCGTAACTGGTGACTTCAGCGGCACCTGGAGCGAATCTGCTTCCGCTGTTACCGATGCGAACGGTGTGGCGACACTGGTGACATCGGGCACCGCCAAAGGTGGCGTTACCGTTAACTTCTGTGTCACCGATGTAAGCGGTACTCTGGCATTTGATCCCGCATCAAGTGTTAACGTCTGTCAGTAACAGACACAGAGTTCTACAAAAAAACCCGGCCTTGGCCGGGTTTTTTTGTTTTTGAATTCTGCATCTAGGGAGCGTCGTGAGCCGGTCGAGCCTGAACTAGAGTTATTGAGTATTTCCTTCTGGTTAAAGGTGTCATGGTGAATTTACTGAATCAATCTGGCATGGGAAAACTGTACGAGAAAAACGGCTTCCTGATACCGGTTCTCTCTGGTAGCTCCTACGATATGGGTGTGCAATACGGCGCCCTGATGGTGGATGCCATGCAAAAAACCTGGGAAATACTGTTAAAGCCCCAGCTGGATTCTGGGATGCTCACGCAAGAGGAAATGCAGCGTTGGGCGCGCCGTGCCTACGTTTCCTGTTCGACGCGTAACCGCCAGTGGTACGACGGCGTTGCGGAAGGTTCATCCTGGCCGACCGAGAATGTCTGTATGCTCGATCAGGTGATGGAATATGGCATCTTCCAGTCCAAGTGCCATTCCTTCGCCGGGTGTACCTCGATCCTGTCTTGGGGCAAACATTCCGCCAACGGAAATATGTATATCGGGCGCAATATGGACTGGAGTGAAACCTTCAATGAATTTCCGCAGGTACTAACCGTACGCAAGCCCACCGACGGTTCTTATCGCTTTGCCGCGCTCGGCTGGCCCGGCATGTATTGTCCGTTTACCGTGATTAACGAACACGGGGTGTATCTGGATGTGCACGATGGCACGAGTATGGGCGGCTCTGTTGTTTATGTGGAGCGGCCTTCAATTCTTAACGAGCTGACGGACATGATGAGTGAGGCGCACACACTGTCGAGCCTTGTGACGCGCCTGAACGGCATCCTGACCAGCACCTCCATGATCCTCTCGATCGGCGATGAGCACCGCGGTGCGTCCATGGAGTGTTCTTCCCTTGGTGGCAACCGCCTGCGCTCGCCCGATGATCATTCGCTGGTGGTGGTGAATTCATTTATGGGGGAGCACTGGGGGCTGGGTAAGCGCGAGACGGTGAGTAATTCCCTGCGCCGTTTTGCGAATATGACCGAACGCCTGAAAGAGAATACCGGCGCGGTAGACGCGGACAAGGTGCGCGAACTGATGGACCTGCGCCTGTTCAATGATGATGGCACTTTCGCGGCTGATGGTGGGTCGACCAAGCCGATCAAGCAGGATGCGGATTTAACCACCCACCAAATGGTGACCGATGTCGCACAGCGCACCCTGTGGCTGAAGGTTCCAGTACCCGATTACTTCAGCGACTGGACCTCCATCGACTTGAAGCAACTTTGGAATTGAGCGTCTCAGGTCGGGGCGGTGACTTTGGATGGAATACGTTACTCGCCCGGCAACTCGATTACCGCCTCATACGGGTTTTGCTTGCGTACCGCCTCTGATTCTTTGCTCGGGATCATGGGGAAGTTCGGCGTAAATGTGACTAGCGCCTGGCCGAGCTGATACAGCAGTTGTACGTTGCCATCCGCCTTGGCTGTGCCGTCTTCAATCGCCGCTTTGAGAGTCCTTTTGCCCATCATGATCTGCTCGAGGTCTGAGCGATTGATGCGTAAGGTCACGTCTGGGTCATCGACTTCGAAGCCTTCGATGTTGGTCAGTGTGCCGTCGGATAACTCAATCGCATACTTCTCATCGTTGTCCGGTGTTATGAGGGTCATACGGAAGCCGAGATCTTCTACCTTACCGGGATCAAGCCGTACGCCGAGAAAATCCAGGAACTGCCCGGTAGTCATCGCACGAATAACGTCGGGGCTGCTGGTGCTGGGCGGAGCACCCTCGGGCAAACCGTTGCGCAGTTCATAAGCACCCTGCAAAAAACTGTTGCGCAGGCCGGGGTTTTCCTGCTGGTAACCAATCTGCTCCCATACATCGGCCAGTAGCAGTCGCGCATCGCGATTATTGGGTTCTGCCTGTACCAGCTTGTCGAGAATCTCCTGTGCAAGGAAGTAGTCGCCCGCATCGTGCAGCTTTTGCCCCTCGCGCAGAATTTTGTCGGAGCCGCCCATCATCTTCACATAGAGCGGGGCAGCGTCTGCAGGCGACAATGGAATCAATGTGGCGGGGTTGCCATCCCAGTATCCCAGGTAGCGATTAATCACTGCGCGGCTATTGTGCTCCGGTGAACCGTGATAGCCGCGGTTGTACCACTGCTTGGCGATACCCTCGGGGGTTTCGAACACATTGTGAATCTGGTTGATGGTAACGCCCTGGTTGGCGTGAAACAGAGAGTAATTGTTCATGTTGGCGTAGAGGTCGCGTTGCCCACGCAGCACTTCCTGTACGCGCTCATTGCCCCAGCGTGGCCAGTGGTGGGAGGCGATCATCACATCGGCATTGCGTCCGTAGCGGTACAGCGCGCGGTTGATATGCTGCGACCATAAATGCGGGTCGCGCACCAATGCGCCGCGCAGGGTGTACACATTGTGGAAAACACCGGTCACGTCTTCCCCGGTCCAGTAGACCTTGTTCTTGGGGAACCAGATATGCGCCTGCGAGGGCGCTTCGCCGCCCGGCGTATTCATGAATTCCATTTCCACGCCATCCACCGTCAGCGTTTCAAAATCCTCTTCGATGATTGTGGTGGGTTGGATCAGGCCGGTCGCGCCATTGGCGACGTTCATATTCAGGCCCTGGCCGGCGTGGCCATACGGGCTGGCGGGTAGTTGCGTGCCGTACTGATACTGCACCCGTCGGTTCATGGCATTGCCGGCAAACACGTTTTCCGACACCGCATGTTTCATAAAGCCGCGCGGTGCAATGATTTTCACCTTACCCGCTTCCACGTCTTTCTCATCGACGATACCGCGCACGCCACCCCAGTGGTCAACGTGGGAGTGGGAATACACCACCGCCACGATTGGGCGCTCGCCCAGCTCCGCATCCACCAGTGCCTTTGCTGCGGCCGCCGTCTCCGGTGCCGTCAACGGGTCCAATACGATCCAGCCGGTCTTACCGCGTACAAAGGTGATATTGGCAAGGTCGAAACCGCGCACCTGGTAGAAACCGGGAATGACCTCGAACAGGCCCACTTTCATATTCAGCCGGGACACCCGCTGCAGCGACGGATGAATACTCGGGAAATCCTTGTCACTGCGGAAGAAGTCGTAACGGTCGAGGTCCCACACCACATTGCCTTCCGGGCCGGTTACCTTCCAGTTGTCCGGCTTGGCGATAAACCCTTTATTGGCTTCGTCAAAGTCGCGCTTGTCGTCGAATGGCAGGTTGGCGCTGTCTTCGGCAATCACCTTGAGCGTATGCTCTGACGGCGGCTTGCCCAGCGGGTCGAAGTGTTTCGGTGCGTCGTCTGCGGCGTGTAGCGGGTAAGTCGCCGAGAGGCCGGAAACAAAGCACAGGGCGAGAAGCGGGCATCGGATATTGTGTGAAATGGGCACAGGCGGCTCTTCCGGTAGCTTGCGGTACGTGGGGGGCTTAATTGTGACTCGAGTATAGACACCGTCGCCCATATTCCGGCGCCAAGGAGGTTTCCACAGGGGTTTTTGACAAACCGCATGGCAGCACAGTCCCCGCGATGGCTTGATAGCGGTAATCGAGCCCGCCATCTGTTCAGAGCCGACGGTCCCGGTGATATACCTAACCTGACAAATTATGTGTAAGTGAGTTTTGCTATGAGTGAGTCTGAGATCAAGTGGGATATGGCCGCGGAACTGTCGATGGACTTTGTCCCGGTGTTTGTACGCGGCACCGTAAAGAAGAAAGTGGAAGCCGCCGCGCGTGAGCGGGGTGTTACAGAGATCACCGTCGATTTCATTGAGGAAATCCGCAAAGAAAAAGGCCGCTAAGTCACGGTTTTAGCCGCCCACCGCCTCAGCTTCCTTTATCCTAGGAGTGTCAATGTTGGCCTGAACTGGAAGCAATGCACACGGATAAGGATTCTGAAGCGCTGTTTATCGGCTGGGATGTAGGCGGCTGGAACTGCGATAACAACGCTAACAGCCGCGATGCGCTGGTTGTTCTGGACCGTGGGCGCAATGTCCTCGGTCGTCCCTGGCGCGGCAACCTGCGGGCCGTTATCAACGAGGCCGACTCCACCCAAGTGTGGTGCCGCACGTTGCTCGATTGCTGTGGCGTCGAGCCTGCTGGTGACTTGCCGCCGGTAATACTGGCAATTGATACCCCTCTCGGCTTCTCGCAAGCCTTCCAGCAGCTGGTCACTGGTGGCCTCGCAGCCGGCGTAATTAATGAGTCGGCCACAAACCCCTACCTGTTTCGCCACACCGAGCAATTCCTGTTTCGCCATGGCCTGCGGCCACTGTCTCCCGTCAAAGATATGATCGGCAGCCAGGCCACCAAAGGCATGCATGTACTCGCCCGTTTCGCCCCTGAAATCACCACTGCCGGCGTCTGGCAGGGTGGCTCTGCACTCAGTGCGTTTGAAGCCTATCCATCCGCATGCAAACCATCGCCATTGGTGCGCAACCTACTAAAAGACTTCCGGACCAAGCCTGCCAAGTCCGCAGTGGATGAGTGGGATATGGCCGGCTATATATTTGGCATCGACCACGAAGACAAACGCGATGCCCTGTTATGTGCACTCGTCGCCTGGTTGTTCCATTGCGAGCCGGATGCACTGTGCTTCCCGGATGCGGATACCCCCGCCGGTGAGGGCTGGATATTTGCGCCGCGGGATGGACTTACTTTTCCCGAAGGTGACAATGTCTAAGTCTCTGCTAGGTTCATTATGTGAGAAATTCGCGCGAGCAAGTGCCAAATAGAAAGGTCCTGTGCTCCAGCCTTCCCAGTGCAGAATAAAGGTGCCTAGATGAATCAAAGCCGCGACATAAATCGTCAAATCACCCTGGCGTCTCGTCCGCACGGTGCACCGACCCCAGCCAATTTCAATTTATTAGAAGCGGCGGTACCGACCCCAGGCGAAGGACAAATACTGTTGCGCACCATTTACTTATCGCTCGATCCTTATATGCGCGGGCGCATGAGCGATGCGAAGTCCTATGCGGAACCTGTTGCGATTGGTGAGGTGATGGTGGGTGGCAGTATCTGCCGAGTGGAGGAATCGAAACATCCAGGTTTTGCTAAGGGCGACCTGGTGGTGGCCTTTGGCGGCTGGCAAGACTATAGCCTCTCGGATGGTGAAGGCGTCATCAAACTGGATAGCGCTATGCCCAATCCATCCTATGGTTTGGGTGTATTGGGTATGCCCGGGTTAACCGCGTATATGGGCCTGATGGATATCGGCCAGCCCAAAGCCGGTGAAACCCTCGTTGTTGCTGCAGCGACGGGTGCGGTGGGCAGCCTGGTGGGCCAGATTGGCAAGATCCAGGGTTGCCACGTGGTGGGCATTGCCGGTAGCCAGGAGAAGTGCGACTACGCAGTGAAGGAACTCGGCTTTGATACCTGCCTGAATCACCATGCCGGTGATCTGGGCGAGCAGCTTGCCAAAGCCTGTCCGGCCGGCATTGATGTGTACTATGAAAACGTCGGCGGCAAGGTGTTTGATGCGGTGCTGCCGTTACTAAATCCCAAGGCTCGCATTCCGCTGTGTGGATTGATTGCCCAATACAATGCCACGGATTTACCCCCGGGTCCGGATCGCATGCCGATGCTGATGGGCAATCTATTGGTGAAGCGTGCCAAGATGCAGGGCTTTATCGTATTTGATGACTACGGGCACCGCTACGAAGAATTCCAGCAGGCCATGGTGCCCTGGTTGATGTCGGGGAAAATCAAATACAGGGAAGACAAAGTGACGGGCCTTGAAAATGCAGTAACGGCTTTCATTGGCTTACTGCAAGGTGAAAACTTCGGCAAGCTGGTGGTAGAGGTTGGCCCTGATCAGTTGGCTTAAAACGCACCTCAGGTGCCAGAGGAACGCTTAACGATGCCCGACGTCGCTACAAGCCCTGCTCGTGTAACACTGTTGGCCACAGGCCTCGCTACGTTAGCGATTTCTGCGCTTTTCGTCGGCATGATTCGGGACTTTCTTGTCGCGCTCTTACTCGCTGCAATCTTTAGCGCGATGGCAGCGCCCCTTCAGGCAAAAGTAAGTACTGCCGTCGGGGGGCGTCACGGGGTTGCCGCTGTCATCACCCTTATCATCTTACTGATAGGCGTATTGGTGCCGACGCTCGCAATCGTATTTATTGCCGCAACCCAAGCCAGTGATCTGGTCGCGGGACTCGGTGGTTTTATTCAGCGACTGGACACGGACTGGACGACAATCCAGCTCCCCGACTGGGTTCCGTTTAGGGAAAAACTCGAAGCACTCGGCCCACAGATCGCGGCGAAGGCGGGCGAGCTTGCGGGTAGGCTGGCTTCACTCTTCTTGTCTATTGTTTCCGCGGCCACCAGGGGAACCGCGCATTTCTTCCTGAGCCTTTTCGTCATGGCGTATGCAATGGTGTTCTTCCTGCAGGAGAAGACGACCGTGCTGGCGCAGCTTGCCCACTACACCGGGTTGACGATCGACGCTCAAAATCGCCTGGTCGATAGAGTGGTCTCCGTGAGCCGTGCGACCATAAAGGGGACTTTGGTGATCGGGGTAGTACAGGGTGCCTTGGGTGGCATTGCATTTTCGATCGTAGGCATCCAGTCGGCAGCATTTTGGGGCGTAGTGATGGCCTTCGCCTCGATTATTCCGGCCGTCGGGCCCTCCATCATATGGGTTCCTGCGGTCATTTATTTAGCATTTTCCGGAGAAACCGTTAGTGCAATCGGATTAGCCGCTTGGTGCGCAATTGTGGTTGGTTTGGCAGATAACTTGCTTCGTCCGTGGTTAGTTGGTCGCGAAGCCCAACTGAACGATCTAATGGTACTGATCGGCACCTTTGGCGGTCTTGCTATGTTCGGCGCAGCCGGGTTGATCATTGGACCGGTCATCACCGGCGTTTTTATTACCGTATGGGACATCTTTCAGAAAGCGCTCGCAACCGCCCTCGCAGCTCCTGTGCAGTCCTCAGTAGAGTCCAGTGCCGTCGCCGCGCCATCGGCTGGAAAGCAGCCGGACTAGCTTTTAAATCATGAATTAACGACCAGCTATCTGCTGGTCAATTCGCTCACTCTCCAAGCCATTTCGATCCACCGCGACAACCGCAATGGCTGTGACCTCATCCTGTTGCCTGAATTGATGGCTGAGGATGTCTTTGTTAAAAATCCGATAGCGCCACTTGTTGCGCGCTTGGTAGTACAGCAACCAGCGGGACGCCGCTTCATCACCGCGAGGTTGCCAGCTGACACTCAGCCCGTCGGTGTTTGACTGATAGCGCACCTCCGGTGGCAAAGGGGCTGTACTGTCCAGCCATGGCGAAGCGGGTACCAGTGCTTGGTGATAAAACACGGTATCTTTCAGCAACTGCGCAAACCTGGGATTTTCACTCACCGTTTTCACGTTCCAGAAAACTTGGCCGGTTTGTTCTTGCAGGAGTGCGCGGGTAAACAGAATCTGGTTAATGATTTCGTCTGAGCCCCGATTCGTTTCCACCTGATTGCTGCTCAAACCGGGCCACAAGTGGCGCTGCTGATGGTTCTCACCCTGCCACCAGGCCAGCAGCATGGGGAAACTCTGTTGTACCCGGTTGATATTCCAGTACAGCTGTGGCGTGAAGTAATCCAACCAGCCTTCGTTCAGCCAAAGACGGGCATCGGCATAGAGCTGCTCATGCTGATCAAAGCCGGCGATGGTCTCCGGGTATTTGGGTCGCCAGATACCGAAGGGGCTGACACCCACTTTTACGTGGGATTTGATACGTTTTACTTCGCGGTAGATGTCTTTGACAAAGCGATTCACCGCCGCCCGGCGCCAATCGGATACGCCAAGCCGCCCGCCTTGCTGTTGATAGGCCGCATAGCTATCTTGGTCCGGAAAGGGGGCACCTTCGTTGTAGGAAGGGTAGGGGTAGAAATAATCATCGTAGTGAATGCCATCGATATCGTAGCGCCGCACAATGTCGGTGATGACGGATAAGGAATGCGCAATGGTTTCTTCCCGGGTGGGTTCCATCCAGTACATGCCGTTGGCTAACTTTGCGGTCAGCTCCGGCTTTGTGTTGACGATGGAGTGCTCAGATACCGGGCCGCCCTGGGTGTGGTGGGCGCGGTATGGGTTCACCCAAGCGTGCAGCTCAAGGCCGCGCAGGTGAGCCTGCTCTATCCAGAAGGCGAGGGGGTCATAGAGCGGCTCTGGCGCTTTGCCCTGTTCGCCGGAGAGGTAGTAAGACCAGGGCTCCAGCTCACTGACATACAGGGCGTCGGCCTGCGGGCGAACCTGAAAAATCACCGCATTCATATTTGCCGCGGCCACCTTATCCAGTAAGACGATGGCCTCCTGTTGCTGCTGCGCTACCGGCAGGCCTGGCGCACTGGGCCAGTCAATATTCGCCACCGTGGCAACCCAGGCCGCGCGAAACTCTCTCGCCACCGTTTCCCGTTCAGCCCTGCCATAGTCCGGCAGTTCCTCTTGCTCAGCCGCGGTCTGGTAGGGTATCTCCTGGCCAAACCAAGTTGGATATTGCCACAGTGCCAGCGCCATCATGGCAATGACAGCGGGGTAGACCCAGCGGGTCAGGAGTGTTGCCAGTGGGATATTTCTCAGTCGCGTCATGATTCACTTATTTGAGTTGTACTGTTGTAAATAGCCGGGAAGGTTGGTGCGGCAGGCACTTAGTATCCTAGACATGCTTTGACGTCTCAATAATGTCAGAAGTTCTATGCAAATGATGAGTGGATTTGTGGGCGGGAACCTTGCAGCCAGGCGTGCCTTATATGCAGGGTATTGAGCCTGTGGGGTTCGCGCAAAAAAACTCAAAAGTAAATACCGTCAACGGGGCTTCACCGAGTGGCTGTCGTTGGGGGAGGCGAGCGTCGGTCCGGTCGCGGGACGGAGGCGAAATCGGTCGGGCGGATATGTCACCGCTGTTGGACGAATACCGCTAAACGACACCCGTTCACCGAGTGCGCTAAGCTCGATATTGTCGAGAGCCGTCGTTGATTCACATTCCTTGTTTCCTCGGCAGCGGATGAAGAGGACACGGGAAGTCCCATGCACTATGTAGATCTTTCTATTCTGGCGCTGTTTGTTTTTCTGTACGGCATCGTCAGTGGGCGCGCAGATCGCACACCGATTAATGGCGCGCTGGTTTATACGCTGTTTGGACTGGCGTTTGGCGCATGGGGGTTGGGATTACTGCACTTCGAGGTAGATTCGGGCAACCTGCGTACAATCGCGGAATTGACCTTGGCGCTGGTTCTATTTTCCGATGCGGCCAAGTCCGACCTCAAGGTGTTGCGGCACACCATTGCGGTCCCCCAACGGCTGCTGCTAATCGGTTTGCCGCTGACCATCGCGCTGGGCATTCTGTCCGGTGTCTTCCTTTTTCCCCATCTGTCATTTTTTGAAGCGGCGGTACTCGCCACCATTTTGGCGCCTACTGATGCTGCGCTCGGCAAGGCTGTCGTCTCGAACCCGGCAGTGCCGTCGTATATTCGTCAGGGGCTCAACGCGGAAAGTGGCCTTAACGACGGCATCTGTGTGCCGATCCTTTTAGTGTTCCTCGCTTTGGCGACCGGAGAGGCGGCTGCGGAAGCTCCCGGAGCGTTGGCGCTCAAGTTGGTGCTTGAAGAGCTGGGTATCGGGCTGCTGGTGGGAATCGGTTTGACCGCAGCATTAACCAGCTTGTTACGCGCGGCGATCCGCCGGGGCTGGATCCTCGATACCTGGCAGCAGTTGCCGGTGATCACTATGGCTCTCGGGTGTTTTGGCACCGCCCAATGGGTTGGGGGTAGTGGTTTTATCGCGGCATTTAGTGGTGGGCTGCTGTTTGGATGGCTCGCACGGGCAGAGAAGCATGACCTGCTGATGGCTGCCGAGGGTACCGGGGACGTCTTGGCGCTGCTGACTTGGGTAGCATTTGGTGCGGGGGTAGTCGGCAAGGCACTGGCACAGTTGAGCTGGGAAGTGGTGCTGTACGCACTGTTGAGTTTGACCGTGATACGTATGCTTCCGGTCTATTTGTGCCTCACCGGTACCGGATCCAGTGTTCGGGAGAAACTGTTTATGGGCTGGTTCGGACCAAGGGGCCTCGCGAGTATTGTGTTTGGTGTCATGGTGCTGGATCAGAGCCTGCCGGGGAACGACACACTGACCCTGACGGTATGCGTCACCATTTTGCTCAGCGTCATCGCACACGGTATCACCGCGAACTCCTTCGCTACGCGATTGGGACGTGATGACGCGCGATCGGACAAGGCTCCGCGTTAACGATGGTTACGACAACAATCTCCAATGCGTTGCGGTCTGCAGCCACTCGTGAGGCTGTAAAAACGGCGTTGGCATTGGTGCTGACCTACTGGATCGCGCTACAGGCCAATTGGGAAAAGCCCATGTGGGCGGGCCTGGCGGTTGCGGTAGTCAGCCTGAGCTCCCTTGGCCTTTCTCTGAATAAGGGGGCGATGCGCATACTGGGCACGCTGGTCGCCGCGATTGCGGCTCTGGTGCTGGTAGGGCTCTTCCCTCAGGATCGCTGGCTGTTCATGACCGCACTCTCTCTGTGGGTAGGGTGCTGTGCGTATTTGATGCTGGGTTCCACACGTGGGTATTTCTGGCAGGTCTGTGGTTTTTCCAGTGTGATAATTTGTGTCGGTGCAGCGACGTCACACGATAGCGCATTTGATACTGCTGTATTGCGTGCGCAGCAAACCGGTCTGGGTGTGTTGATTTACAGTTTGGTGGCGATGCTGCTTTGGCCCTGCCGTAGCGCTGACGACTTTCGCGATGCTGTTGCAGCGCTGCACCAGAAGCAACGTGCGCTTTACCAGAAAATCGTTGTTGAGCGACACGGACCAGCGAATATGGCCAAAACGAGGGCCCAGCTAGGGGACTTGGCCGCAGCGCATCGCAGTTTGGACAGCCTCCTCAACGCGGCCATCGCCGACAGTTACGACATTTGGGAGGTGCGTGCAGAGTGGCAGCAATATGTCGCTCACTGCAAAACGCTGACCGAGTGCCTGGAACAGCTGGCCCTGCTTGCCCCGGGGCGCACCCTGCAGCAGATACAAGCGCTGATTCCGTCACAACCGGACTTTGATCAGAGCATGCAGAGGCGATTCGATGTGCTCGCGACGCCACCGGACTCCGGTCACGTCGCTTCTGTGGAAAAAACGTTCGCTTTGGGTGTGGAAAAATCTGGCAGGGATTCGCTGTCACTTTATGATGCCGGGAATCTCGCGATGATTCGCCGCCAATTTATTCAATTGGACACGCTGAGTCGGGCGCTGTTGTCGTTGCGCGCAGATATTAATGGCCATCGGTCGGTCGCCCTGTCCGCAGGAGATGTGACCGCTTTGGAGGGAAACGATAAGCCGCGAAGCGTCGCCAGCCATTGGACCCTGGACCGCGATCGCCTGATAGCAACCCTGCGGGTGATCGGCTCACTGTGGGCTGCCTATCTGATATACATTTATGTCGAAGGTGTACCAGCAGGGCCCACCCTGGTTACTCTGACCGGGGTTTTTGCGCTGGTGATGGCGACAGCGCCGCACGTTCCCCCCCGACGGCTGCTGGTGCCCGTGCTGCTGGCGATCCTACTGGCGGCACCGATCTATCTGCTCGTCATGCCGAAGCTGCATGCATTCTGGCAGTTGGGCTTACTGCTGTTTGGTTTCAGCTTTGTGCTTTGCAGGCTCTTTGCCAGCCCGGAGGCAAGGGGGGTGAGAGTACTGATTTTGTGCGTGTTTATCGCCGTCACCAGTATTCAGAATGCCCAGACGTATAGCTTCATGTCTGTGGTGAGTATCGCCATGGTATTTGTCCTGGTGCTCCTGTTGTTGTCTCTGGCTGCCTACATTCCCACCTCACCACGACCGGAACAGGTGTTTCGTCGTCATCTCAGACACTTCTTTCTCTCTGCCGGGCACTTCGCTCGTGTGGGCGGCCGTCCCAAGGATAGATTAAGTGAGGATTGGCGGGAAAATTCGCTCTCCCAATCACTGACTACACTTCCAGTGAAAATTTCTGAGTCGGCATCCCGCGTGCCTGCACGGCTGCTGCCCGATGAGTCGCGTGATGCATTGCATTCACTCGTGGAGCGAGTGGGTGCGCTGGCGTTTTTCATGCTGTCACTGGCGTCGCAGAGTCCGGCAAGTTGCGCAGAGTCGGATATTTTGCAGCGCTGGCGAGAATCGGTGGCACACGCCTTGTCGGCGATGGCTGCGTCACTCAATGGTTCGAGGGGAAAACTGGTGGATTATCAGGCGCTGTCGATGCGCCTACAGCAGTTACTGGATGACATGGAATCCACTGTGCGCAGCGATGTGGCGCAGCGCGGTGTGCCCAGCGCCGACGAAATCGAGCAGTGGTTGTGCCGCGCGGGCTTGCTGCGCGGTATCGGGCAGACGCTGGTGGAGATGTGTCGGGTGACCGATGAAATTAACTGGAGTCTGTGGGATGAGCAATACTTCTTCGAATAGTGAGTGGTGAATAAGTATGCCCGTACCCCATGAGATATCACTGGCCGGGGTTTACCTGTCGCCGATGCTCATAGCCTCTTTCTTTGGTGTGGTACTGGCGCTTATTGTCGCGCGATTGTTGGACCGCTACCGACTCTCTCGCCACTTTGTCCACCCGGCGTTGGTACTCACCAGTATGAGTGTGATTTTTACCTTGCTTGTAGGAACCCTGTTGATCGGAATCTGAATCTTACCTGTGCCAAGAAAAATACTGTTTACATCCCTGGTGGTACTGATCGCGGCCCTCGCTGTGCTGCTCAAATACCGGTATTCCCTGCAGAATCCCTGGACTAGGGATGGTCAGGTGCGTGCAGCAGTGATTCAAGTTACGCCGAATGTTTCGGGGCAGGTTGTGGAGATGGGGATTAAGGATAATCAGTTTATCGAACAGGGTGCGCTGCTTTTCCAAATTGATCCGCGCCCATTTTCCGCCCAGCTTGAAAGAGCCCGTGCGGAGTACGATCGCACCGATGACAGTTATCTCGCTCAGGAGCAAAACGTCGCATCGGTGGCCGCTCAGCTTGAAGTCGCACGCGCCGCAGTACGGCGGGCGGAGATCACGATTAACGAGGTCGATGCTGAGATTCAGAAAAATGAAGCGGAATTACAGCGCCAGCAGCGCTTGTTGCCGCAGCGCGCCACATCCCAAAAGCAGGTAGAGCGTGCACTGGCACAGCACACAATTTCCCTGGAGCGTCGCAAGGGGGCCGAAGCGGCACTGATACAGGCGCACGCCAATTTTACCAGTGCATCGGCACAGCTCGATGAGGCACGCGCAAAACTGGGTGAACTTGGTGCTGCCAACCCAAATATCCGAGCGGCACGCGCAACGGTGCGCGAAGCGCAACTGAACGTGGAGTTTGCACGCGTCACCGCGCCGGTCTCCGGTTATGTCACCAACCTGAACCTGCGCGTTGGCAGCCACGCGGTGGCAAACCAACCGGTGCTCGCACTGGTCGATACCGAAAGCTACTGGATCGAGGGCTTTTTTCGTGAAACCGCGTTGGCGAGAATCCAGCCGGGCGACCGTGCACGGGTTACCCTGATGAGTTACCCCGATCGGCCCCTAGAAGGACGGGTGGAGAGTATTGGCTGGGGCATCGCCCAGCAGGATGGCACCACCGGGCGCGACCTGCTTCCGGAAGTGCGCCCCACCTTCGAGTGGATCCGACTGGCCCAGCGAGTCCCTGTCAAAGTTTCGCTGCACGATGTACCGGATGGAGTAATGCTGCGAGTGGGTACCAGCTGTTCCGTGCAGGTTTTCGGCGGAACCGAAAAAACGGATGATGCAGCCCGTGTTACAGAGCCACATTAATTACGGTGCTGCGAATAGAGGCGTGTTGTCGCCACTAGCGGCAACCGTTGTGACAATTAGTGTAGCGGTGGCCGGCTGCACATTGGGCCCGGACTATCTACCGCCCGCCGCCCCGGTGGCTGATAATTGGATTGAGCACGGTGCTGCAGAGGTCAGTAGCAACGCACCGATGATGCCGTTGTGGTGGGAACAGGCATTTTCCGACCCACTGCTGGATGAGCTGGTTGCGTTAGCGCTTGAACAAAACCTCAGCTTGCGCTCCGCGACATTACGCGTGATGCAATCACAGCAAGTGCTAGCCATTGCGGTAGGGAACCAATTCCCACAGCTGCAGCAACTCACCGGCTCTGCCGCCCGCTTTAAAGAAAGCAATATTATCCTGGAAGACTACGACGTGGGATTTAATGTTTCCTGGGAGCTCGACATGTGGGGGCGTTTCCGTGGCGAGGTGCGCACCGCTGCAGCATCTATGGAAGCGAGCGTGGCAGCATATGACGGCGTGCTGGTTTCACTAGTGGCACAGGTCGCACAGATTTATATACAGATCCGTACTACACAGAGTCGTCTGGAGGTGGCGCAACAAAACATCCAGCTGCAATCCCAGAGTTTTCATATCGCACGTGCGAAGGCAGACGCCGGAGAAGTGAGCGACCTCGACGCGGAGCAAGCCGAGTCGTTGCTGTACAACACCAAGGCGATTGTGCCAGGGCTCGAAAGCACGTTGCAGCAATTAAAGAACGCACTCAGTGTGCTACTCGGACGCCCGCCGGGTAGTCTGGGGGCGATGCTGGAAGTGGCCAAGGGAATTCCCTCCGCGCCTCCGCAAGTCGCCATTGGCATGCCTCAGGACTTACTGCGCCAGCGGCCCGATATTCGTGGGGCCGAGCGTTTGTTGGCAGCGCAGGGCGCACAGATTGGTGTGGCGCGCGCAGATCTGTACCCAGCGTTTTCGATTGCCGGTGCAATCGGCTCGCGGGCCACTGAAATCGGCCAGCTGTTTGAAGGTGAGACTGAAACCTGGAGCATTGCCGGCGGATTTGTCTGGAATCTGTTTAATTACGGGCGACTGCGCAGCAATGTACGCCTCCAGGACGCCCGGTTCCAGCAGCTGCTGGAAGATTATCGGCAAACAGTGCTGGACGCCCAGGTCGACGCCGAAAATGCGATTGTCGCGTACCTGAAATCACACCAGCAGCTGGTTATGATCGAGCGCGCTGCCTCTGCATCCCGACGCTCGGTGGAACTATCTACAGCGCAATACACAAATGGGCTGGTTGGTTTTAACACGGTGATCACAACACTCACCGCGGATGCGAACCAGCAAGATCAACTGGCGCAGTCACGCGGCGCGGTAGCGGCCAGCCTGGTGCAAGTTTATCGAGCGCTTGGTGGAGGTTGGGAAGTGCGAGAAAATCTTTCGCCACTGGAACTGGTACCACCGGAAACTCGTGAAGAGATGCTGCAACGCACAGGATATTGGCGCAAGGTATTTCAGGAGTGAGAGATGGCTGAGGCGAAAAATGCTGATTAAAACATTGTTAATCGCATCGGCATTGCTGGTGGTGAATACACTGATACATGCGGTAGCGATGACAATTGCAATTCGTTGGAGCCGTCATGTTGCCGGATTGCATTCTGCACATCCCTTGCTGCCTGTTGGAAGACCGATCGTGGTGTCCGCCGTGGTACTACTCATGTTTTTCGCTTCGGTGCTTGAAGTAATGACCTGGGCGCGGGTATATCGGTGGCTCGGAGCATTCAGCGAAGCGGAACCTGCGCTCTACTTTTCCATGGTGACTTACACCACCTTGGGCTTCGGCGATATCGTCTTGGAGAGCAGCCTGCGTCTATTGTCATCCTTCCAGGCTGCCATCGGTATCATCATGTTTGGATGGACAACCGCGGTGGTGTTGGCAGTGGTGCAGCGAGCTTACCAGACCCCTCGTAGTTGATTGTGCCCTTGGGGGCGAAAATGACCCTGGTACACTCGAGGAATTTAAGAGTAACAAGTGCAGCGACACGCCCTGGTTCCTCATAGACACAAAAAAGCCGCAGGCCCTTTCAGGCTGCGGCTTTTGAGGCCATCTAAGACCTTTGATTGGTGGAGATGGCGGGAGTCGAACCCGCGTCCGTCAGCACTCCGCCAGAGGCTCTACATGCTTAGTTCCGTCTATTGATTTAATCCACTACAGCCCAACGGGCAGGACGTAGCAGACGATTCTGAAAAAGTTTTAACCGATCTACCTCAGATAAGTGTCACGGCGATCCAGTTCTGTATAACAGCCAACAGCGCGGTACTGGAACCTTGCTGAGGGCCGCTAAGGGACGAACCCTTAGTTAGTGCTTCACAAGCTGCTTACGCAGCGAGTTGGGCACCGTAGTTGTCGTCGTTGGCAACTAATAAAATGCAGCTTTGGATTTACGTGATTCGCTACCCTCACGGCATGCACCCATGGTTTCGTCACCGGCGTCGAATCCAAGTCATCCCCGGAATCGGCGTCTACGAATCTCGTAGGCGTATTAGTAATTATACCGGAAGCAGGATTGTCACAATAGGTGTGTTTGCAAAAAGATTGACCGCCGGTTCTGTATTGTTCACGTGCTTATAGGTGAACTGGAGGGCCTGACTGGGTCAGGCCTTTTCGAACAGGGCGATGGATTCCACGTGGGTGGTGTGGGGGAACATGTCCATTACCCCGGCTTTACGCAGGACGTAGCCCTGTTGGATAAGTTCCGCGGTATCCCGCGCCAGGGTGGCGGGGTTGCAGGAAATGTACAGGATGGCCTTGGCGTTGAACTGGCCGATCTTGCGCACCACTTCCAGCGCGCCGTTGCGTGGCGGGTCCAGCAGGATGCGGTCGAAGCCGCCGCGCGCCCAGGGACTGCGGGAGAAGTCTTCGGTCAGGTCGGCGGCCTGGAAGCGGATATTGTCGATGCCGTTGGCAGACGCATTTTCTCGCGCGCGCTCGGTCAGTGAAAACAGCCCCTCCACGCCAACCACTTCGCGCGCGCGGGTGGCCAGTGGCAGGGTGAAGTTGCCGAGGCCACAGAACAGGTCCAGCACCCGGTCTTCCGCTTGTACATCCAGCAGTTCCAGCGCCAGGGAAACCATCTGTCGGTTGATTTCAAAATTCACCTGAATGAAATCCTGCGGATGAAAATTCAGGGTCAGGTCGAACGCGGGTAACGCATAGTTCAAACGCGCCGGGCCGGACTCGGGCCAGGCCTTGTGCGTGTTGGCATCGCCCTGTTCACCCTGCAGGTAAAGGTGCAGCTGATGTTGTTTGGCGAAGTCCAGCCAGCAATTGCGGTCGCCCTCAGACAGTGGCTGCAGGTGGCGGATGACCAGTGCGGTATGGTTCTCGCCAGCGGCAATTTCGATGTGCGAGATGTTGCGACGGCCCTCGCACTGCAGGATGGTCTCGCGCAACTGCGGAATCAGTGCAGAGGCTTCCGCGGGAAGTACCGGGCACTGCTCAACATCGGTGAGGTCGTTGGAGCCTTTCTCACGGAAGCCCAGCACCAGGCTCGCCTTGCCGCCGCTTTTCGATTTTACGAAACGCACGCCGAGGCGCGCCTTGCGGCGGTAACCGAGCGTGCTGCCGGTGAGTGGCGGTAACACCTGCTCGGGAGTGGCTTTGGCAAATCGGCTGAGCTGATCCAGCAGGATCTGTTGCTTGGCGTCGATCTGCGCTGCAGGTGTCATCTGTTGCAGCGCGCAGCCGCCGCAGGCTTCTGCGTGGGGGCAGGGCGGTGTCTGCCGGTCTGGGGAGGCTGTCAGTACCTCGGTGGCCACCGCTTCATCAAACTTGGCGCGGTTGGCGGTATAGCGGATACGCACCGTTTCACCCGGCAGGGCGTTATCCACAAATACGGTTTTGCCCTGGTGGCGAGCAATGCCGCGTACCTCGTGGCTAAACCGCTCAATCTCCACCTCGGGTGTCGCTTGCGATGGTTTCCTGGTGCCGCCTTGCGGTGATTTACCAGTATTGCGGCGAGTGGCGTTGCGGAAGATCGAAGGTGGTTTTCTGGATGGCATAAACGCAGCGTCGCTAGACGATCGGTTGGAACAGTTGCAGTGGGGGAGCGTTTGGGCTGCCGCGGCGGGCAGCCCAAGGGAATATCAGGAGTATTCTAGGTCAGATAATCCGGATCAGGCCGTTACAGCACAGTCTGCGCGAAGGCCGCGAGGATCAGCAGTGGGCACACGATGCGCACGTACCAGGGCCAAACTTTCCAGAACAGGGTGTTCTCGATGCCTTCGTGGCCTTCCTGCATCTCCATCAGTAACTGGTCGCGGCGCCAGATCCAGCCGGCAAAGATGCACAGTGCTACACCCAGCAGCGGCTGGCCGTATTCGGTGCTGATGGAAATCACCAAGCCGAACAGGCTGTCGAAATTAAGGATGATCACGGTGCTGATCAGGAAAATAATTGCGCCCATCAACAGGGTGGCGGGCTTGCGCTTCAGGCCCAGGCTTTCTATGGAGAAGGCTACCGGCACTTCCAACATCGAAATGGAGGAGGTGAGGGAAGCGATGCTCATCAGGGCGAAGAAGGCGATGGCGACAAACAGACCGGCGGTGCCCATGCTGTCGAACAGAGCCGGCAGTACCTGCAGGATCAGGCCCGGGCCGGCAATCAGGTCGCCCGCCTCGGAGAAGATCTGGGTGCCTGCGGCTTGGGCCACATACATGGCCGGCAGGATCAGCAGGCCGGCGGTGAACGCGATGCCAACGTCGATGAGGGTGACCAGAGCGCCGAGGCGCGGCAAACTTTCTTCCTTGCTCAGGTAGGAACCGTAAATCAGCATGGTGCCCACACCCAGCGACAGGGAGAAGAACGCCTGGCCCATGGCGGACAGCAGCAGCTCCGGCGAGAGTTTGCTGAAATCCGGGATCAGGTAGGCTTCGAGCCCCTGGAAGGCGCCGGGCTGCGCGAGTACGTACACGATCAACATCAGCAGCAACAGGATCAGCGACGGCATCAGCAGGGTGGACCAGCGCTCGATACCTTTCTCCACGCCGCTGGCAATAATCAGCATGGTGAAGCCGCTGAAGATGGCGGTAAAGGTGAAGTTGCGCGCGGTGCTGTCATCGGTCATCCAGGCGGCGACTTCCTTCGCGCCTACCAGTGAGGCAACCGGGTCTGCGAGATGGGCAACCATCCAGCCGGCGACGATGGCGTAGAAGCTCAGAATCAGGGAGGCGACGAGAATACCACCGAGACCGGTGAGGGTACCGGCGGCGCGGCTGACCGGGCCCGGGGAAATCTCCCGCAACGCTTTTACCATGTTGCTGCGTGCGTAGCGGCCGATGGCGAGTTCCGCCATCAGCACCGGGTAGGCGAGCAGGAAGGCAAGTACCAGGTAAATCACCACAAACGCGGCACCGCCATTGGCGGCGACGTTGGTGGGAAAGCCCCAGATATTGCCGAGGCCGACGGCAGAGCCGGCGGCGGCCATCAGGAAGCCGAAGTTAGAACTGAACTGTCCTCGCGGTGCGCTCATGGTAAATCTCGTCGTTATTGTTCTGTTGTTTTGGTGCGTTGCGGGTTAACGGTGGTCGCTGCGCATCAGGCGCTGTTTCTGGCGGTTCCAGTCCCGCTCTCTCTCAGTCTCCCGCTTGTCGTGCCCGGCTTTACCTTTGGCCAGCGCGATCTCACATTTGATCAAGTGCTGTTTCCAGTAGATCGCGGTACACACGCAGGCGTAACCTTTCTGGTTGACCGCGGCCACTAGCTTGGCGATCTCGCGCTTGTTCAGCAGTAGCCGGCGGGTGCGGTCCGGTTCGGTAACGAAGTGGGTCGAAGCGCTGGGGAGCGGTTGAATACGCGCACCCAGCAGCCACGCCTGGCCGTCTTTGAACAGCACGTAGCTATCGGTGAGCTGGGCCTTGCCCTCGCGGCAGGACTTTACTTCCCAGCCTTGCAACTCCATGCCCGCCTCAAACTTTTCCTCGATAAAGTAATCGTGTTTCGCCTTCTTGTTGAGGGCGATGGTGTTTGAGGACGGGGCCTTTTTCTTTTTGGCCATGAATACAACGTTGCCTGAGTTTAGAAGAAGCTATACCCGAAGTACTTCTCGGCCACCGTGTTGATGAATACCAGCAACAGGATCAGCGGGATAAAAGTACCGAGGGAAAAGTTCACATATTTCTGGGAGAGGGTACCGGCAAAGCCACTGTCACCCTCCTGGAGTTCGGCATCAAAGTTGGACTTCTTCCATTTGTAGATCACAAACAGGCAGACCAGCAGGCCGTTCAGCGGCAGGATTGTAGAGTAGAAGATCAGTTCTACAAGATCAAAGAATGACTTATTTTCACCGGCAATCGATACGAACTGGGTCAGCCAGCCGGCCATACCGAAAGACATGGCACAGGCGACGGCGAGTACCAGCTGTGCCGCAGCAACGGTGTAGATGGCTTTCTTACGCTCCATGCCTCTTTCGTCACACAGGGTAGCGACCGGCACTTCGATGATCGAAACCAGCGAGGTGATGGCGGCAACCAGTACCAGGAAGAAGAACACCGAGGCAAAGGCGCTTGCGCCGAAGTAGCCGATGTTTTCCTGCAGCGCGAAGAAGATCTTCGGTAGGAACAGGAAGATCATGCCCGCAGACGAGTCGCTCAGTTCAGTCGGGTCGATCTGCGGGTTGAAGTGGAAAATGGTCGGCAGGATCAGCAGGCCCGCGGTGAATGCCACCATGGTGTCGGTGAGCGCAACGGCCTTCGCAGAACCGGGAATCGCGTCCCGCTTCTTCATGTAGGAGCCGTAGGTAATCATGATGCCCATACCCAGCGACAGGGAGAAGAAGGCCTGCGCCATCGCGTTGTTCACGACTTCCGCATTTAGCTTGGAGAGATCTGGAGTCAGGTAGTACTTCACTCCCAGCATGGCATTCTCCTGGGAGAGAACGAAGACTACCAGGCCCACCAGCATCACAAACAGCATGGGCATCAGGGTCTTGGCTGCACGCTCAATGCCGTCCTTTACACCCATAGCCAGGATGCCGTTGATCACCAGCATCATCACGATCAGGTAAACGAACACGATCGGCGAGTTGATGAATTGGCCGAAGTACTCGCCGTTGGCCAGCTGATCCAGGTTGCCGGTCAGGGTGGCGAGTAGGTAGCCGAGAACCCACACGGTGACCACGATATAGAATACCGCGATCATGAACGGGGTGAGCAGGGCCAGCCAGCCCGGGATATGCCATAGTCGGGAGCCGCCGGAAAGCTGGCGGTATGCACCCACCGGATCTTTGTCGGATTTGCGGCCGAGCGCCAGCTCCGCCATCATCACCGGCAGGCAAATCAGGAAAACGAAAAACGCGTATACCAACAGAAAGGCACCACCGCCACTTTTGGTTGCGGCCACGGGGAAGGCCACCAGGTTGCCAATACCGACGGCGGAGCCGGCGGCGGCCAGAATAAAACCGATTCGGGAGCCAAAATGTTCTCTAGCTGCGGACATAGATTTCTCGCTTGCCTGTTATTCTTGTCATCTGAGTGATTGCCGTGGCCGCGCTGGGCGCCCCTGAGCCGTACATAAAAAGTACAGGTTCCGCAGGGGGATGGTCTGGGCAATAAACGGTCGAGTCTGCAGAGCAGATAAAGAACGAATTGTTGCAGGATTTATCCGCCTTGAGTAGCTTCGCGGGCGAAATTTGCCTCCTGTATCGCGAGATAGGTAAGAATCCGGTCTCTATGGCGCAAGCCGTGAGTGATGAAAAAGATACCCGATGACAAAAATTGAACGCAGTGCACTGGTTATGTTCAGTGCGGAACAGATGTTTGAGCTGGTGAATGACGTGGCGAGCTACCCGCAGTTTTTGCCGGGATGCCGCGGTGCGGAGGTGCTGCACCAGGATGAAGAAACCCTGGAGGCGCGGCTCGATCTGTCGCGCGCGGGGATCAGCCAGAGCTTTACCACCCGGAACGGTTTACAGCGCCCCACACAGATGACACTGGAGTTGGTGGACGGGCCGTTTAGCGCCTTCAACGGTTGCTGGACCTTTACCCCGCTCGGCGAAGATGCCTGCAAAGTGGCTTTTACCCTGTCGTTTGATGTAGAAAACCGGCTGTTGGGCGCCGCGGCGGGCAAACTGTTCGGCGGTATTGCCAATCAGATGGTGGATGCCATGTGTGAACGGGCCAAGAAGATTTATGGAGAAAATACATGAGTACCCAGAAAACGATCGCGGTGGAGGTGGTATATGCACTGCCTCACGAACAGCGTCTGATGAGCCTGTTGGTCGAGCCCGGCACCACTGCATTACAGGCGCTGGAGCAGTCCGGCATCCCCCGCGAGTACCCGGAAGTAGATCCGGTCACCGCAAAGCTGGGCATTTTTGGCCAGGCGCTGGGTACCAAGGGGCTGGCGGTAGCCGCGGAATACGTCTTACAGCCGGGAGATCGGGTGGAGGTTTACCGGCCGCTGATCGCGGACCCGAAAGAGGCGCGCAAGCAGCGGGCGGCAAAGGCGAAGCGTCAGGCCGAGGGCGGCTGACGTTGTCTGCGCGGGGGCTTGTGAGGGCTTAAGGCCAGCCGACCGGCTGCCAGTCGCCGCTGGTGGCAATCAACAGGTCGCCATTGAAGTAGACGGTAAAGCGCTGCTGGCTTTCTTCACCCTTGGGGCTGCGAATACGGTTGATGTAGTCCCAGCGGTTGGGATTGAAGGTGTCTTCAACCAGCGGGGTGCCCAGCACGAAGCGCACCTGACGGCGGGTCATGCCCGGCTGCAGCCTGTCGACCATTTCCTGGGTGATGATATTGCCCTGCTGAACCTGAATCCGGTGTACCCCGGGGAATTTGAACAGGCTACAACCGGTAACCAGGCTAACCAGCCCGGCGATCAGCAGAATGCGTACAACTGATGGCATTGAATGCTCCATCTGAATTTTTATGGTTCCGTAATGGGGCCCATTGCTAGGCCTCTGGTGGATTCAGCGCCCCGCGCTGCCGCCCGACGGTGTGATGCCGCCCTGACAGAGAATAGTCGCCTTTCCGGCGATTAAGTTCCCGGCCTGTCGGCCTAAACCGCATACTGGGTGCCAGTACCACGGATCACGAATCCGGGTATCGGGGTTTCGCTGTCCACCTTGGGCGTGGATAATACCCGAACTATTCGCCTGTCGACAGGCGGACGATCAATAGAGCATAAAGATCCGGAATTTGAATACCCATGTCTAACGAAAACCAGGAACTGCGCAAGGCTGGCCTCAAGGTCACACTGCCGCGTGTAAAAATTCTGCAGCTGCTTGAGAGCGCCAGCGAACAACATCTGAGCGCTGAAGATGTGTACAAAATGCTGCTGGAGGCCGGTGAGGATGTGGGCCTGGCTACTGTATATCGGGTATTGACCCAGTTTGAGAGTGCCGGACTGGTAATACGCCATAATTTTGACGGTGGCCACTCCGTATTCGAGCTGGATCGCGGCGACCATCACGATCATATGGTGTGTACCGATTCTGGCAAGGTAATCGAGTTCCACAATGAGCAGATCGAAGAGTTGCAGCACAAGATTGCTGCGGAACATGGCTACGAGCTGACTGGCCACAGCTTGGTGCTCTACGTAAAGAAGAAAGAGAGCTGATCGGCGAGTACTGATCATGCAGCCCAGGCCTCAGCGTTTAGGGCAATAAAAAAGGGAGCAGATGCTCCCTTTTTTATTGGGTGATTTTTCACCATTTGCGCTGTGGCTTAGATGGGCGGAGTGTAATCGTTGGGATACTTGCCTACCTTGGTCGCATAAAACGCCCCCAGTCGTTTCAAGTCTTCTTCCAAATTGCCACTCATCTCCATGACCGGACCGACTCCCGCTTCTTTGCTTTGGAAATCGATATAGCCACAGGCCACCGGAATCGCAGCGCCGCGGGCGATATGGTAGAAGCCCGTTTTCCAGCGCTCGGACTTGCCGCGGGTGCCTTCCGGCGGGATGCCGATAACCAGTTCTTCGTGGGCGTTGTACTGATTGATGGTGGCATCTACCAGATTGTTCGCCTTGCTGCGGTCAACGGGAATACCACCAAACCAGCGCACCACCCCACCTAGCGGGAAAGGGAACAGCTTGTCTTTGCCCATCCAGTGTGGGTTTATCCCCAGTTTCAGCGCCGCCAGAATAAAGATGTAGCCATCCCAGTTGGAGGTGTGGGGGGCGGCAATGAGGACATACTTTTTCAATTTCATCGCCTGCTCGTCGGCGACGATGTTCCAGCCGTGTAGCTTCAGTAGCAGCTTGGCTATCAAACGCAGGAATGGCGTGATAATGGGGGTGTTGAAAATCGTGGTTTGCATGGTGAGACCGAATTGATTCCCGTCAGTGTAGTCGTATCCGCCGTAGCGGGCGCGGGAGTATAAAGTGAATCTCCCGCCACTTTCGGTCAATTTCGGTCCCGAAGGCCGCTTAATTGTGACTGCTTAGCCGAGTTTTCCCTTGGTTGAGGGCGCTCAATCAGGCCCGGGCCAGCATCTCTTCCGCGTGCGCCAGCGACTGCGCGGTAGCCTCACCGCCGAGCATGCGTGCCACCTCGGCACTGCGCTCTGCATCCTTCAGTTCCCGCAGGGCCACGAATGCCGCTTCGCCATCGCTGTGCTTCTCCACCAGGTACTGGCGGTGCGCGCGCGCGGCGACCTGAGCAAGGTGGGTCACGCAGATAACCTGGCCGCGCTCGCCCAGCTGGCGCAGCAGTTTGCCCACTACATCGCCGGTAGCGCCGCCAATACCCACATCCACTTCATCGAACACCAGCGTGGGGGTGCGCGAGGTTTGCGCGGTGACGACCTGAATAGCCAGGCTCACTCGCGACAGTTCACCACCGGAGGCAATTTTGCCCAGTGCTCGTGCCGGCTGGCCGGGGTTGGTGGCAATCAGGATTTCCACTTCTTCGAGGCCAGTGGCAGTGGGCTTTTCCAGCGCAGTGAGCGCCAACTCGACACGGGCATGGGGCATGGCTAGATCGGCGAGCTGACTGTTTACTGCGCCCGCGAGCTTCTTCGCTGCGGCGATTCGGAGCTTGCTGAGCTTGCCGGCGGCGACACGGAAGGCCTGCTCCAGCTGCTCGCATTCGTCGGCCAGCTTGTCGAGGGCGTCGGGTGCGCCGATTTCTTCCAGTTCCTGCTGCCACTGTTGTTGCAGCTCGGCGAGCTGGGCTGGCTGAATGCGGTGCTTGCGGGCGATGGAGTAGATGGCCGACAGGCGCTCTTCTACTTCCGTCAGGCGCTCGGGGTTCATTTCAAAGCTGTCGATATGGCGCGACAGGGTGCTGCCCGCTTCATCGATCTGAATACGCGCGCTGTCGAGCATCTGTGCCACCTCGGCCAGCGCCGGACTCTGCTCGGGCATGGCGCTGACCAGCTGCAGGGCGCGGTGTAGCTGCTCGGCAATATCTCCTTCGCCGCCGTTCAGCATGGCGGCCAGCTGATAGCTGCCGTTCAGAATGTCACCGGCGTTGGCTAACTGGCGCTGCTCGCTCTCAAGCTCTTCCAGTTCGCCGGGTTTCAGGTCCAGTTGTGCCAGTTCTTCCAGCTGGTATTCCAGCAGATCGCGGCGCGCCTGGGTTTCCTCGGCGCTGTCTGCCAAGCGGCGGTAGCGGCGGTACTGGTCCTGCCAGGTCTTGTAGTGAATACGCACTTCGGCGCTGTGCCCTTCGGCGTGGGCGTATTCGTCCAGCAGGCGGCGGTGGGTGTCTTTCTTCAGCAGCGACTGGTGTTCGTGCTGGCTGTGGATATCAATGAGCTGCTCGCCCAGGGTGCGCAACTGCATCAGGGTGACTGGCTGACCATTAATATAGGCGCGGGAGCGGCCGTCGGCGCTAATGGTGCGGCGCAGAATCACTTCGCGCTCGGCGTCCATCTCCTGCTCTTCCAGCCAGGTGCGGGCTTCCTCGTGGTTGCTGATATCGAAGGTGGCGTGGATATCGGCGCGCTTGGCACCGGCGCGCACCAGCTCGCCATTGCCCCGGTCACCCAGCGCCAGACCGAGTGCATCCAGAGTAATGGATTTGCCCGCGCCGGTCTCGCCGGTGAGGGTGCTGGTGCCGTGACCGAACTCCAGCTCCAGCTGGTCGACCAGGGTGAACTGACTGATGGACAGGTGCAGCAACATGGGAATGCGTTCGTTGTTATTTCGATAGTGGTTGTTTATACAGTATTTGCACTAGGGGTTTCAATCTTCATGGGGCCTAATTGGGTGCTGATCGCACTCGTCGCAGGCCAATCGCCACATTACCCTGCTTTCCCAAGGGGCTCTTAACGGCCAGTTCGCTGCCTGCGCTTTTGTATCAGCCGGTACCGTGGGCGGTCGCTGCTGGTATCCATTAAGTGCGACTTGAAGTGTGCTTGGATGACCCCATATACCCTCCTCACCCGCGACGGACCGGTATTAAACGGCCCGGCACGACGGGTTCTTTCTTTTGAACACCCAACAGCGCCGTTGACGAACGGTCAGTTGAACGCAGGACACAGACGGAGAAAGCAGTGGCCAAAGAGCGCAGCGAAGAAGAGCAGATCGACACCGGCGATCAGACGGCGGAACACGCCGTCGAAGTAGAAAACCCGAGCGCAGCAGAGCAGCACGCCGCCGAAGAGGCACTGGCTGAAGAAAATGCGCACGACGAGGAGATCGCTTCCCTCCATCAGCAGCTGGCGGACCACAAAGACATGGTGCTGCGTGCTCAGGCCGAGGTGCAGAATGCCCGCCGTCGCGCCCAGCAGGATGTGGAAAAAGCCCACAAATTTGGCCAGGAAAAATTGCTGAAGGACCTGCTGCCGGTTGTGGACAACCTGGAGCGTGCCCTCACCACCATCGACAAGGATGACGAAGCGCAAAAGGCGGTACGCGAAGGTATCGAACTGACCCAGAAGTCTTTTATCGACACCCTGACCAAGTCCGGTGTGGAGTTAATCGACCCGGCCGGTGAGCCCTTCGACCCGGAACTGCACCAGGCCATGACCCAGATCCCGAATGGCGATGTGGAGCCAAATACGGTGCTGGACGTGTTCCAGAAAGGCTATCGCCTGAACGGTCGCCTGTTGCGCCCGGCAATGGTCGTCGTTTCAAAAGCACCTTGATTTAGCGGCCGCCCTTGAAATGTGAAAGGCGGCACCAATATAAGCAGCAACCGAATACAAACGTGCAGCGCCGGTGACTGAAAATCGCGTAAAACCGGCGTGCAGCAAAGTGAGGAATCAGATCCATGGGAAAAATTATCGGCATCGACCTGGGTACTACCAACAGCTGTGTGGCAGTCCTGGACGGCGACAAGGCCCGCGTTATTGAGAACGCCGAGGGCGATCGCACCACCCCTTCCATCGTTGCGTTCACCGACGACAACGAAGTACTGGTAGGCCAGTCTGCCAAGCGTCAGGCGGTAACCAACCCGACCAACACCCTGTTCGCGGTGAAGCGTCTGATCGGCCGTAAGTTCAAAGACGACGTTGTGCAGAAAGACATCAAAATGGTGCCTTACTCCATCGTTGAAGCCGAAAACGGCGACGCCTGGGTAGAAGCGAAGGGCGACAAGAAAGCGCCGCCGCAGATCTCTGCCGAAGTACTGAAAAAGATGAAGAAAACCGCCGAGGACTTCCTGGGCGAGACCGTCGATGCGGCAGTAATCACCGTGCCGGCGTACTTCAACGACTCCCAGCGCCAGGCGACCAAAGACGCCGGCCGCATCGCGGGACTGGACGTTAAGCGCATCATCAACGAGCCGACCGCAGCCGCACTGGCATACGGTATGGACAAAGCCGGTGGTGACCGCACCATCGCCGTATACGACCTGGGTGGCGGTACCTTCGATATCTCCATCATCGAAATCGCCGACGTCGACGGTGAAAAGCAGTTTGAAGTACTGTCCACCAACGGTGACACCTTCCTCGGTGGTGAAGACTTCGACCTGCGCCTGATTAACTACCTCGCGGAAGAGTTCAAGAAAGAGCAGGGCATCGACCTGAAAGGTGATCCCCTGGCCATGCAGCGTCTGAAAGAAGCTGCGGAAAAAGCCAAGATCGAGCTGTCCTCCAGCCAGCAGACCGAAGTGAACCTGCCGTACATCACTGCAGACGCCACCGGTCCTAAGCACCTGGTGGTAAAACTGACCCGCGCCAAGCTGGAAAGCCTGGTAGAAGACCTGGTTGCCCGCTCCCTGGAGCCGGTTAAGACCGCACTGGCCGACGCCGACATGTCCGCATCCGGTGTCGACGAAGTGATTCTGGTAGGTGGTCAGACCCGTATGCCGCTGGTTCAGTCCAAGGTAACCGAGTTCTTCGGCAAAGAGCCGCGCAAGGACGTAAACCCGGACGAAGCCGTTGCCGTTGGTGCAGCGATTCAGGGCGCGGTACTGGGCGGCGACGTGAAAGACGTACTGCTGCTGGACGTAACCCCGCTGACCCTGGGTATCGAAACCATGGGTGGCGTGGCGACGCCGCTGATCGAAAAGAACACCACTATCCCGACCAAGAAGTCCCAGGTGTTCTCCACCGCCGACGACAACCAGACTGCCGTGACCATTCACGTGGTTCAGGGTGAGCGTAAGCAGGCGGCACAGAACAAGTCCCTGGGCCGTTTCGACCTGGCTGACATCCCGCCGGCGCCGCGCGGCATGCCGCAGATCGAAGTAACCTTCGATATTGATGCCAACGGCATCCTGCACGTGCACGCCAAAGACAAGGCGACCGGCAAAGAGCAGTCCATCGTGATCAAGGCCTCCTCCGGTCTGTCCGATGACGAGATCGAAAAAATGGTTCAGGACGCCGAGGCCAATGCCGAAGCGGATAAGCAGTTCGAAGAGCTGGTCACCGCGCGCAACACCCTCGACGGTCTGATCTCTGCCACCAAGAAGACGCTGGAAGAGGCCGGTGACAAGGTGACTGCGGACGAGAAGACCGCCATCGAAGCCGCGCTGACCGAAGCCGAAGAAGCCGTGAAAGGCAACGACAAGGCGGCCATGGAAGCGGCGACCACCAAGCTGACTGAAGCGTCTGGCCCGGTTGCACAGAAGATGTACGCGGAGCAGGCGCAGGCACAGGCCGGCGAAGCGGGTGCCGAACAGCCGCAGGGCGAGCAGGCCCAGTCCGGTGGTGACGACGCAGTGGACGCAGAGTTCGAAGAAGTCAAAGACGACAAGAAAGAAGACAAGTAAGATACAGCCGCCGCTGGGGTTCCGGCGGCGTCCTGAAGCTTACGCCTTCAGAGGCGCGGACGTCCGGTCATCAGAATCGGGCTTCGCGCCTTGCGCCGTTTTAAGGCGTGCCTGAAAAAGCAGTTGAAACAGAACACACAGAGCTATGTCCAAACGCGATTACTACGAAGTCCTCGGCGTCAGCAAAGGCGCGGATGATAAGGAGCTGAAAAAGGCTTACCGCCGGGTGGCGATGAAATTTCACCCGGACCGCAACCCCGACGATAAAGAGGCGGAAAACAAGTTCAAGGAGGCCAATGAGGCCTACGAGATCCTGTCCGACCCTCAGAAGAAGGCGGCCTATGACCAGTTCGGTCACGCTGGCGTCGATGGTCAGGCGGGCGCCGGTGCCGGTGGCTTCGGCGGTTTCTCCGATATCTTCGGTGACGTGTTTGGCGATATCTTTGGTGGCGGCGCCGGTGGTGGCGGCCGTCGTGGTCCGGCGCGCGGTTCCGACCTGCGCTACGACCTGGATCTGGACCTGGAAGACGCGGTGCGCGGCACCACCGTCAAAATCAAAGTGCCGACCCTGGCCAACTGCGGCACCTGCCACGGTTCCGGTGCCAAGGCAGGCTCTCAGCCCCAGACCTGTGGCACCTGTGGTGGCGCCGGTCAGGTGCGCATGCAGCAGGGTTTTTTCTCTGTTCAGCAGACCTGCCCCAACTGTCGCGGTCGCGGTACGGTCATTACCGATCCCTGCACCGATTGTCACGGCCGCGGTCGTATCGAAGAAACCAAAACCCTGTCGGTCAAGGTGCCGCCGGGTGTGGATTCCGGTGATCGCATTCGCCTCGCGGGCGAGGGTGAAGCCGGGCCCGATGGCGGCCCCGCCGGTGACCTGTATGTTCAGGTGATGGTGCGCGAGCACGAGCTGTTCCAGCGCGATGGCAAAAACCTGTATTGCGAAGTACCCATCAGCTTCGCCACCGCCGCCCTCGGCGGTGAAATGGAAGTGCCGACCCTCGATGGCAAGGTCAAACTGAAGATCCCGGCAGAAAGCCAGACTGGCAAACTGTTCCGTCTGCGTGGCAAGGGTGTTACCCCGGTGCGCGGTGGTTCCCCGGGCGACCTGCTGTGCCGTGTGGTGGTGGAAACCCCGATTAACCTGTCCAGCAAGCAAAAAGAACTGTTGGAAGAGTTCGCCAGCACTTTGAGCGAGAAGAAAAACTCCCCGCGTCAGACCGGTTGGTTTGAAGGGGTGAAGAATTTCTTCGGTGATATGAAACTCTGATTTAACGTCGTCGTTTCTTGTTGCCGGAATGTATACGGCAAAGCAAAAGCCCGGGCAGAAATGTCCGGGCTTTTTCGTAGTTTAAATAGATGTCTTGCCGAAGCTACTCTTTCGTTTTCTTATCCAGCCGCTTGCGGAATTCCTGGTGGAATTCCAGTTGCATTTTCTTGAGCTCTTCGAGCTGCTCCTTGTTCAATACCTTAACCATTTCTACGCGAGTGGCTGCGCGGGTTGCGATGATTTTTGCATCAAGCTCCTCGCGCTGTTCACGGGTCAACTTAGGTAACTTGCCCTTACCAAACCCGTAGTCTTTTAGGATGGTCAGTTGTAGCTCAAAGTTGCGCTCTAAAATAGGCAATACCTTGTCTTCCTGTTCCGGGGTCAGGTTCAGGCGCAGGGTCGTCCAGTCGGCAATATCGTCATATTTCTCCCAGAAATCGGCGCCAAGACCGTCATCGTCTCCCGCCTTACCAGTGGATACAACGGTGAAAAGCAGCAAGGCCACCAGCGCGGCGCACAGTGACGACAGGAAGGGATGATGAGACTTACGAGGCATGAGTGACGCTCCAATCAACAGGTTATTAAAAGCCTAGTCGAGGAATGTTGTGCCGCAAGGAATACCCGGGAGTCAGTAGGCGAAAGTTGCTGAGGGTGTTGGCAACACAGATTATTCATTACTACCCGGAGCCCAAACCGGAGTAGAATTCGCGGTTTTCGCCCCACCGTATAACAGGAGAGTTACAGGGATCATGTCAGCAGGTACCACAGTAAATATTGCGATTACAGGGTTTGGCGGCCGCATGGGTCGGGTGCTGGCGGAGGCGGTGTCATTTGCTGAGCAGGAAGGCAAGGCCAAGCTGAGTGGCGCCATCGTGCGCCCCGGTTCCAGTCTGGTGGGCGTGGACGCGGGCGAGGTCGCAGGGCTCGGGCGCAATGGTCTGGCAATCGTGGATAGCCTGGAGAAAGCCGAGTTTGATGTGCTGATCGATTTCACCTCTCCGCAAGCGACGCTGGATAACGCTGCCTACTGTGCCCAACACGGTAAGGCCATCGTGATCGGTACCACCGGATTTACTGCGGATGAGCGCGCGCAGATGCTCAGTGCTGGGGACAAAACGCCACTGTGCTTCGCCACAAATTTCTCCACCGGTGTGAATCTGTGCTTTAACTTACTGGAAACCGCGGCGCGGGTACTGGGCGACGACGTGGATATCGAAATCGTCGAGGCGCATCACCGCCACAAGGTGGATGCCCCCTCGGGTACCGCACTTAGCATGGGTGAGGTGATTGCCGATACGCTGGGGCGCGATCTGTCCAAAGTGGCGGTGTACGGTCGTGAGGGCCAGACCGGCGCGCGCGAGCGCGAAACCATTGGCTTTGCCACGGTGCGCGGCGGTGATGTCGTGGGCGAGCATACCGTGTCTTTCCTCGCCGATGGTGAGCGTATTGAAATCACACACAAGGCGAGCAGTCGCCTGGCGTTTGCCCGCGGTGCCGTACGCGCAGCGACTTGGTTGATAGGGCGGGCTGCCGGCCAATACGATATGCGCGATGTGCTCGCGCTCAAATAATTTGTACGAATAGGAAGAGGCTTTTACTTGGATAAGAAAATCATTGTCGGCAGCGAAGAGTGGTGCGGTTTCCCGGGATTGGGTATTCCTGCTATCAAGGCTCGTGTTGATTCGGGCGCCAAGACTTCCTCTTTACACGCATACAACATCCAGCCCTTCAACCGCGGTGGTGAGCCGTGGGTGAGCTTTGAGGCACACCCCCTGCAGGGACTGCGACGCCCCAGCGTGCGTTGCGAGGCGCGGGTGCTGGATAAGCGCACCGTGCGGAGTTCTTCTGGTGACAGCGAAAAACGGTTGGTGATTAAGACGCCGATCAGTATCGGTGGCAGCACTTGGGATGTGGAACTCACACTGACCAATCGAGACTCCATGGGCTATCGCATGCTGCTCGGCCGCGAGGCGATGATGGGGCGTATGCTAGTGGATCCCGCGGCGAGCTTTTGTCTGGGGGAAATTCCCGGCAGTCAGCTGGAGGAGTACTACCACGACGAGCACCACATGGCGGGCACCGGCCTGCGTATAGGTGTGCTTGCATCCAATCCGGATCTCTACAGCAATCAGCGCATCATGGAAGCGGGCACCGAGCGCGGTCACCGCATGACGTTTTTGAATATCCGCCAGTGCTATATGAAGTTGGATGCGGCCGAGCCAGAAGTGCATTACCGCGACGGTCGCATCCTCAACAATCTGGATGCCATCATTCCGCGCATTCGCCCTAGCCAAACATTTTACGGTTGTGCGCTGACTCGCCACTTTGAAAGCATGGGGGTGTTTGCGCTGAATGGCTCACAGGCGATCAGCCAATCCAGAGACAAGCTTTACTCGCTGCAGTTATTGCAGGAGGGAGGGCTGAATATTCCGATTTCAGGGTTTGCCAATTCGCCGATCGACACCAACGAGCTGATTGAGATGGTGGGCGGTGCGCCGTTGATCGTGAAATTGCTGGAGGGCTCCCAGGGGCGCGGTGTGGTGCTGGCGGAGACGCGCAAGGCGGCGGAGTCGGTGATCAATGCATTCAAGTCACTGAAAGCAAACCTGCTGGTGCAGGAGTTTATCCGCGAGGCCGAGGGCAAGGACCTGCGCTTGTTTGTGGTCGACGGCAAGGTGATTGCGGCGATTCAGCGCGAGGCCGCTCCCGGGGAGTTTCGTGCCAATATCCACCAGGGTGGCACCGCGTCCGTGGTCAAGGTGCTGCCGGAGGAGCGCAGGCTGGCGATCAAAGCGGCCAAGGTGTTGGGCTTGAAGGTGGCCGGCGTGGATATCATCCGCTCCAAGAAGGGGCCGCTGCTGCTGGAAGTAAACTCTTCGCCGGGCCTTGAAGGCATTGAAAGTGCCACCCGCAAGGATGTCGCGGGGTCGATGATTCTGTCGATTGAAAAGGCGCTGAAATGGAAGCCGGCCATTGTCGGGGCGTCTGATAACGCCTGATCCGGTATTTATCGCTAAGTACTTTTGGCGCTCACCTCGCGCTGCGACGATGGTGAGCGCTGGCTGCGGATACTACCCTTTGGGTTAGCCCGCGTTGTACATCCACAGTGTGGGGAAATCTTTATTTTGGTGACCCCCAGCCATGTTGAAGTCAGCCTTCCATTACTCGCGCTCGTCCAAGTCTTTTGGCTGGTGGCGTGGTGTTGTGGGTTTGTTGCTGATTCTGGGGGTGAGTACGGCGACGCCCTCCGCCGCCGAGCAACTCTCCGACACCGATCTCGGGCGCAAGGTGATGGTCGACTATATCGTCCACTTCGCCCACCACTTCCAATGGCCTATCGAGGTCTTTAACGGCTCCAACGCGCCTTTCCGCATCTGTGTGATGGGCGATGAGGCGCTGGTACCTGCGCTGACTGCACGTTTTCATCGCCACCGTATCCAGGGGCGTATGGTTGCGCTGGAGACCGTTAACGACGGTGAGACCATGCGCGCACGGCGTTGCCAGATTATGGTGATGGGCAGTGAGCTGGGGCTGGAGCCGGTGGCCAAGGCTGTGGGGGCGCTGGAATTCTTCCCGGTGCTGACGGTGAGCGATGTCAGTCGCTTCAACCAGCTGGGGGGCATGGTGGAGTTTGCCGGCAGTGGCGCCAACATGTCGCTGCAGTTGAATAAGACGCGCCTCGACCGCGCCGAACTGAAGATGGGTAACAGCCTGTTTCGCCTGACCCGAGAGGTCAACTAATCTGCTTTGGGCTCCCGATTGGCCGTGAGTGCACAGTCCCGTGCGGTTTTTCATATCTGGCGTAAAATTGTACTAGCCGGCTAGGGCATTTTCCCGTAGAATCTGCGCCCGGCTTGGAGAGGCCCCACAGTAGTTGCTCGCGCCATAATGGCCGCAGAGCCCGTGGCTTTCCTGCCAAAAATTGCGCCGGTGTTGGCGGTTATTTCCCGCCCACCAAACCACCGAACTGGTTGCCGGCCAAACCGTGAGAGCCAAGGTGAAAGCCTCAGTGAGCGCCCGAAAAGAACTCTATAAATAAGCGAGATGAAGCAGAAGTTTCATCTCGCTTTTTTATAAAGGGCACAGGGTAATAAGTTGCAGCTGAAACTTCGCCTGTTGTGGCACGTAAATGTGCGCCCTCTCACCCCGCCCGCAAGCTGTTCTGACGACTGGAGATTGAATTGAACAACGCTGTTCCCACGCCGGAATCCTTGATGCCCAGCACCACCCCGGCACTGCTGGTGCTCGCCGATGGCAGTGTCTTCCGCGGTCGCGCTATTGGCGCGGAAGGCTCAACTGTTGGTGAGGTAGTCTTCAATACCTCCATGACCGGTTATCAGGAAATCCTGACCGATCCATCCTACGCCCGCCAGATCGTTACCCTGACTTATCCTCACATCGGCAATACCGGTACCAACTCTGAAGACGAAGAGTGTGCCGAGATCTGGTCTGCCGGTCTGGTAATCCGCGATCTGCCGCTGCTGGCTTCTAGCTTCCGTAACGAACAGTCTCTGGAAGATTACCTGAAGACGCGCAATATCGTCGGCATCGCCGATATCGATACCCGTCGCCTGACCCGTATCCTGCGCGACAAAGGTGCGCAGAGCGGCTGCATTATTGCCGGCGAGGGCATTGATGAGGCGGAAGCCCTGAAGAAGGCCCAGGAGTTTGCCGGCCTGAAAGGCATGGATCTGGCCAAGGTGGTTTCCACCAAAGAGCAGTACGACTTCAACGAAGGTACCTGGGAACTGGGCCAGGGCCACAAGCCGGCACCGGCGGCGCAACCGTATAAGGTTGTGGCGTACGACTTCGGCGTGAAGCGCAACATCCTGCGCATGCTGGTGGATCGCGGCTGCAGCATCACCGTGGTACCGGCAGAAACTCCTGCCTCCGACGTGCTGGCGATGAATCCGGACGGTGTCTTCCTGTCCAACGGCCCCGGCGACCCCGAGCCGTGTGATTACGCGATCAAGGCGATCCAGGAAATCCTCGACACCAGCCTGCCGACTTACGGCATCTGCCTGGGTCACCAGCTGCTGGGCCTGGCGGTTGGCGCCAAAACCGCAAAAATGAAATTCGGCCACCACGGTGGTAACCACCCGGTGCAGGACCTGAACTCCACCAAGGTGATGATCACCGCGCAGAACCACGGTTTTGCGGTGGACATGGACTCTCTGCCGGACAACGTGGAAATCACCCACAAGTCCCTGTTCGACGGCACCCTGCAGGGTATTCGCCTGACCGACAAGCCGGCGTTCAGCTTCCAGGGCCACCCGGAAGCGAGCCCAGGCCCACACGATGTGGCGCCGCTGTTCGACCAGTTTATCGAGATGATGGAAGCGCGCCGCTAAGCGCCGCTCTCACGGCAGGGGCTTTAACGGGCTCCTGCGATGCAAGACCAGAATTTTATCCACCGGCTGCGGCCGGCTAGATTCGGAAGAAAGATGCCAAAACGCACAGACATTAAAAGCATTCTGATCATCGGCGCGGGCCCGATTGTTATCGGTCAGGCCTGTGAATTTGACTACTCCGGCGCCCAGGCCTGTAAGGCCCTGCGCGAAGAGGGTTACCGGGTGATCCTGGTGAACTCCAACCCGGCCACCATCATGACCGACCCGGCCATGGCGGATGCGACCTACATCGAGCCGGTCGAGTGGAAGACCGTTGCCAAGATCATTGAAAAAGAGCGCCCGGACGCGATCCTGCCCACCATGGGCGGCCAGACCGCGCTGAACTGTGCGCTGGCGCTGGACGAGAACGGCGTGCTGAAAGAGTTCGGCTGTGAGCTGATCGGCGCCGATAAAAATGCCATCGAAAAAGCGGAAGACCGCAACCTGTTCGACAAGGCGATGAAGGCCATCGGTCTGGAAACCCCGCGCGCCAAGATCGTTCACAGCATGGACGAGGCCAAGAAGGTACCGGAAGAATTTGGTTTCCCGGTGATCATTCGCCCGTCTTTCACCATGGGTGGTTCCGGCGGTGGTGTGGCTTACAACTGGCCGGAGTTCGAAGAGATCTGTAAGCGTGGTCTCGACCTGTCTCCGACCAACGAGCTGCTGATCGACGAATCCCTGCTCGGCTGGAAAGAGTACGAGATGGAAGTTGTGCGTGACAAAAACGACAACTGCATCATCGTGTGTGCCATCGAAAACTTTGACCCGATGGGTGTACATACCGGTGACTCCATCACCGTAGCCCCGGCGCAAACCCTCACCGACAAGGAATACCAGCTGATGCGTAACGCATCCATCGCGGTATTGCGTGAGATCGGCGTGGAAACCGGTGGCTCCAACGTACAGTTCGGTATGGACCCGAAAACCGGCCGTATGGTTGTGATCGAGATGAACCCGCGGGTATCTCGTTCCTCTGCACTGGCTTCCAAGGCCACCGGCTTCCCGATCGCCAAGGTCGCGGCCAAGCTGGCAGTGGGTTACACCCTCGACGAGCTGCAAAACGACATTACCGGTGGTGCTACTCCGGCGTCTTTCGAGCCGTCCATCGACTACGTTGTGACCAAGATTCCGCGCTTCACCTTCGAGAAATTCGGTGAAGCAGATGCGCGCCTGACCACCCAGATGAAATCTGTGGGTGAAGTGATGGCCATCGGCCGTAACTTCCAAGAGTCCATGCAGAAAGCCCTGCGCGGCCTGGAAGTGGGTTCCTTCGGTTTTGAGCCGAAGATCGACCCGGCAGAAGTGGGCTCCATGGAGCGCCTGCGCCGCGAACTGTCCGTACCGGGCGCCGAGCGCATCTGGTATGTGGGCGATGCCTTCCGTGTGGGCATGACCATCGAGGAAGTCTACGAACTCTCCGGCATTGACCCCTGGTTCCTGGTGCAGATCAAGGAACTGATGGATATCGAAGAGCCGCTGAAGTCCATGCCGACTTCCGCGCTCACCGCGGAAAGCATGCGCTTCCTGAAGCGCAAAGGCTTCTCCGACCGTCGTCTGGCAGACCTGCTGGGTGTGAGCCAGAAGACCGTGCGCGAGTTCCGCCACAAGATGGGCGTGTTCCCCGCGTACAAGCGTGTGGATACCTGTGCGGCGGAATTCGCCACCAGCACCGCGTACATGTACTCCACCTACGACGAAGAGTGTGAAGCGGCACCTTCCGACAAGAAAAAAATCATGGTGCTCGGCGGCGGCCCAAACCGTATCGGCCAGGGCATCGAGTTCGACTACTGCTGTGTACACGCAGCGCTGGCGATGCGCGAAGACGGTTACGAGACCATCATGGTCAACTGTAACCCGGAGACCGTATCTACCGACTACGACACTTCCGACCGTCTGTACTTCGAGCCGGTAACCCTGGAAGACGTGCTGGAAATCGTGCGCAAAGAAAAGCCGGTGGGCGTGATCGTACAGTTTGGCGGCCAGACCCCGCTGAACCTGGCGCGCTACCTGGCTGCCGAAGGTGTGCCGATTATCGGTACCACCCCGGAGCAGATCGACCGTGCGGAAGACCGCGAGCGCTTCCAGCAGATGATCATGCGCCTGGGTCTCAAGCAGCCGCAGAACGCCATCGTGCGCTCCGAGTACGAAGCCATCCAGAAGGCTAAAGAAGTGGGCTACCCGCTGGTGGTACGTCCTTCCTACGTACTGGGCGGCCGTGCGATGGAGATCGTCTACAAGGAAGACGAACTCAAGACCTACATGAAAGAAGCGGTAGAAGTATCCGACGATGCGCCGGTACTGCTGGACCACTTCCTGCACTCCGCCATTGAGGTGGACATTGATGCGGTTTCCGACGGCCAGGACGTGGTCATCGGCGCGATCATGCAGCACATCGAGCAGTGTGGCGTGCACTCCGGTGACTCCGCTTGCTCCCTGCCGCCATACAGCCTGCCGGCCGACGTACAGGACAAAATGCGCGAGCAGGTGAAAGCCATGGCCCGCGAACTGGGCGTGGTTGGCCTGATGAACACCCAGCTGGCCTACCAGGACGGCGAGATCTACGTGATCGAGGTGAACCCGCGCGCCTCCCGTACCGTGCCATTTGTCTCCAAGTGCATCGGTACCTCGCTGGCCAAGATCGCCGCACGCTGTCAGGCGGGTATCAGCCTGGCGGACCAGGGCTTCACCCAGGAAATCGTACCGGACTACTACTCCGTGAAAGAGTCCGTATTCCCGTTCAACAAGTTCCCGAAAGTGGACCCGATCCTCGGCCCGGAAATGAAATCCACCGGTGAGGTGATGGGTGTGGGCGAGAGCTTTGCCGAAGCCTTCGACAAGGGCCTTATTGGCGCCGGCGACGCACTGCCGGAATCCGGCAAGGTCTTCATCTCCGTGCGTGATGTGGATAAGCAGGGTGTTGTCGAGGTGGCGCGCGAGCTGGCCAGCCTCAGCTTCGAACTGGTTGCCACTCGCGGTACCGCGAAGGTCTTGCAAGACGCGGATATTCCCGTTAAAACTGTGAACAAGATGAGCGAAGGACGCCCGCATATCGTCGATATGATCAAAAACGACGAGATTGCGCTGGTGGTGAATACGACCGAAGGTCGTCAGGCCATCCGGGACTCCGCCGACATCCGTCGCAGTGCGGAAAACCACCAGGTTTGTTACACCACGACCTTGGCTGCGGCACGCGCCATGGCCATGGCTCTGCAGATTGCCGAACCACACAAGGTACGCAGCTTGCAGGAGCTGCACCAGCGTGTAGTGCGCCTGCAGGGCTGATCGACGAGCCAATAGCGCCGCTTTAGCTAGTGGCGCAAGTAAAAAGCTCTGCCATTTGGCGGAGCTTTTTCGTTCAAGTAATACCGTATAAAAACCATCGCGGTTGCTCCCTGGGCGCCGTGAAATATTGAGATTCTGGAGGTTCCCCATGAACCGCGTACCTATGACCGTTGAAGGCGCCGAAGCACTGCGCATCGAACTGGAAGACCTGAAGAAGGTGCAGCGCCCCGCCGTTGTACAGGCGATCGCCGAAGCCCGCGAGCACGGCGACCTGAAAGAAAACGCCGAGTACCACGCTGCCCGTGAGAAGCAGGGTTTCATCGAAGGTCGCATTCAGGAAATTGAAGCCAAGTTGTCCCTGGCACAGGTTATCGATGTCAAAGCCATCGAGCCCTCCGGTAAAGTGATCTTTGGCACCACCGTGACCATCATCCATATGGAAGATGACAGCGAAGTAACCTACAAAATCGTCGGTGACGATGAGGCGGATGTGAAGCAGAAGAAAATTTCTGTGAACTCACCGATTGCGCGCGCCTTGATTGGTAAGGAAGAGGGGGATATCGCTGTGGTGAACACCCCGTCCGGCGCGGTGGAGTACGAGATCGACTCCGTCGAACACATCTGATTTTTTCTGTTGTGGATAAAACAAGGCGGCCATTGGCCGCCTTGTTTGTTTTTGCTCTGCAGAAAGCGCTAGCGAGAACTACTGCAAAATCACCGCCTGATTGCCTACGCCAACCTGGGTGACAATGGCAGTCTCGGACAGCCCGCTCTGGATCACCATGGCGTTGTTCAGGCTACCGCTCTGGCTAATCATCGCGTTGTGCCCACCGAGCCCCTGCTGCAGGATACTGGCGTGGTTCAGGGCGCCATCCTGGGTGATGGATGCGCTGCTATACAGGCCAAACTGGGTAATGTAGGCATCATTTCCAAAGCCGTTCTGGGTCACTACGGCATGGTTGTAGAAACCTACCTGGGTAATGGTTGCATTGTTGGCTGCACCAGCCTGGTTGACCATTGCCGTGTGGCCAATGCCGCCCTGGAGAATTGCGGCATCGTTCCCGGTACCCTCCTGATATACATAGGCCGTGGAGTCGGCACTAAAGAACTGACCGATGTACGCATTGTGTACCAGACCATTCTGCTGGATGATCGCGGTGTTATCCGTACCGGCCGCCTGATCAATACGCGCGTTATTACCGGTGCCCTGCTGCGAGATCACGGCGCTACTGTTGAACGATCCCACTTGCAGGGTGTTTGCCGTGTTGGCAAAGCCCTGCTGCTGAATATCGCTAAAGTTGTTTGCGCCATATGACTGCAGCGAGTAAGCATCATTCAGTGACCCTTCTTGGGTCTGATAAATGACGCTGCCGGTTTCACCAACCTGCATCGCATGTGCCTGATTGAAAAAGCCGGTTTGTGTCTGGTGAATGGTATTGCCCATCGCGGCCGCATCGGTCTGATCCACGCTTGCGGTATTGCCGACACCTGTCTGAGTCAGCCATGCTGTATTGGAATCGGCCATCGCCGCGCTGCTTACTGCGAGCATCGCGGCGGTGCTGATATGCGCTAGATGCTTCATTTGAACTCCCTCACTTCCCACATCGAAAGGAATTTTTTGAAATAGCGTGGGTGGTTTCCTGTGTCGTTAAATAGCGAACGAGCGGCTGGTTTAGCCGCTCGCCGTTAAACGCGGATTCGCAGAATTACTGGAAGATCACCGCGTTGTTACCGACACCCATCTGGGTGGCCATCGCGGTATCGCCAACAAGGCCGAACTGGCCTACTAGCGCGTTGTTGAACGCACCAACCTGAGTGGTGGTTGCCATGTGGCCTACACCAACCTGGCCGATGTAGCTGTCGTTGAAGAAACCAAACTGCGAGGTACTACCTGAGTTTGCAGCGCCCAGCTGAGACACGTCAGCTTGGTTGCCGAGGCCGTCCTGTAGAATGTTTGCGTCGTTAAACAGACCAATCTGGCGTGTGTCCGCATCGTTACCGAGGCCCAATTGCGTAATGCTGGACGTCTGCATAATCCCCGATTGCCAGGAGTCTGCGTTGTTTAACGCACCGTTCTGATTAATCACCGAGGTGTTAGCCAGACTAAGGAATTGTACGGCTTTGGCGCTGTTGCCAATACCATTTTGACTGATGGATGCGGAGCTCAGTAGGCTCACTGTTTGCGCTACTTTGGCCCAGTTCAGGAAGCCAGTTTGCACGATTGAGGCTGAGGATAAACCGGATGCGGTTTGCTTGGTTTTCGCGGTGTTAGCGATACCCACCTGCAAAACCGATGCAGTGTTACTGAGGCCGAGCGTTTGAGTGGAGGAAGCGTAGTTCAGCGCACCCAACTGGGTTTGCATAATCATGCTGCCATTCTCGGCGGATTGGGAGGCGTCGGCACTATTGAAGAAACCGGTTTGCACCTGCATCACAGTATTGTTGTTGGTGAGAAGACCCGTCTGGTTCACATTGGCGTTGTTACCAACACCGTTTTGCAGCGTTGTAGCGGTATTGTTCCCTGCAAAAGCAGAACCGCTGACAGCGAGCAAGATTGCAGCCGCAATCGGGGTAAACGTCTTCATGAGTTGCTCCTTTACTTCGGACGTTAAATACAATCAGCCCTTGGAAGCTGATTAACATGGCGCGACGGTATGCCGGCGCCATGTACCTCGGCACGAAGCCTCACGTTGAAACTTGTTCCACGTATTCATGAGGCGTCACTGCCCAAGTTCTTGAGGTTCGGTGCCCGCGCAAATATGAGATTCAAGGCAGGTGCCTCCGAGCATTGGCGCGGTCCATAATGTTGATCGTGCAGGTCATCATGAGTTGGCCCGAAAAGGCTAAAAAATAATCACCTTGTACTTGAGTGTTGATGCTCGAAAGGAGGGGCGCTATAGGAGGGAAGTCATTAAAATCTAGGAAAAAAGTACAATTTTTTAATCAGCAATAATTCTGGAAAATACGCACTCATAACTGAATAGCGCAGTTATGGCGCAAAAAAGGATTTTTACGAAGGGAATATCTGCCAGAAGGGCAACTCGGGTGACCGTAGAAAAACTCAGCGTCGCTTACGCACTTAGTTGCTGACTGGTTGCGGATTAGTTGCTGAGCGACACCGAATTACCCACACCGTACTGGGTCACTGTGGCACTGGAAGAAATACCAGTTTGGGTAACAGCAGTTGCGTTAAGCGTACCCGACTGGCTTATGATCGTCTGGTGATTTCCCCCAAGGCCAATGGCGCCACGCTGTTCAATCATCAGCTGGTTGAAATTACCGCTCTGGCGGGCGCTGATTTGATTGTCGTCACCTGCCTGTAATAGGGATGCCTGATTGGCCAGCCCATCTTGAAATACATCGGACGCATGCAGTGCACCAGACTGTTGAACCACGCTCTTGTTAAACGCTCCCTCCTGCACTGAAATTGACAGCTGTGCTATGCCGGTTTGCGTAACCGTGGTCGTGTTGTCATTGCCCCGCTGTTCGATAAAGCTTCTCGCATAAAACGCACTGGTTTGCTGAATTTCCGCGCGATTCTGTATGCCGACTTGTCGGATGCGCAAATCATTGAAATTGCCATCAAGTTGTTGCGCATGGGCCTCGTTGCCGAAGCCGCCCTGCTGCACCTGTACGCGGCTGTTATAGGAAACGGATTGTAGGCTGGTTACGCGATTCTCTGTGCCAACCTGTAGACTGTGCGTTGTATTTCCAGTGCCGTATTGTTGCTGTGCATAGGCTTTATTAAAAATGCCGTCCTGTTGCTGCTGGATTAGGCTGCCGCTCTCCTGTTTCTGTGTTGCTTCGACCGTGTTTTGCGAGCCTTCCTGATCCTGCTCCAGCTGGTTATCCACAGTATTAAAAAACTGCTGCTGGATAAGAGCAAAGTTATCCAGTCCCTCCTGGTACTGATACACCGTATTTTGTTCAGCTTGCACTAGGGGCGGATAAGGAAGCAACGTGGCCGCAGCCACCAGGGCAATTGTAGCCGCGGGTGTGAGCGCGCTCGCTATCGAACTGTCTTGAAGGCGCGAGAGGGCGTGACTAGTCATATTGATTAATTGTCGTGCTCATGGAAATACCGGTCTGGGTAACCGCGGTGCTCAGGCCGTTTCCGCGCTGGTTGATGGTGACGTTGTGATTAAGCCCTACCTGCTCCACGGTGGCCGAGTTACGCACACCGTACTGGGTGATACCGGCAGTATGTGCATAGCCCACCTGTTCCAGCAGAATCAAATTTTCATAGCCCGCTTGAAGTAGTGCAGCGATATTACCCTCGCCAGCCTGGGTGGTGATGCTACTGTTGCCGTCACCGACCTGATTGGCGACCACTAAATTGTTGAAGCCCACCTGCTGCACAGAGAGAAAGTTTACTGTGCCAGTCTGCTTCGCAGAAACTTGGTTGAAATTTCCTTCCTGATAGATATTGGCGATATTGGCGGCAGAAAAACCGAATGACACATCGAGTTCACTGAGCGTCGAAAGTTCGGACACTGTACTTTCGATTTCCTGCGCCATCAGTGAACCGGGAAGTGCCAGCATGAAAATCGAAACATACCTCGAGTAAGGGCTAGCAAACTTGGCGTGCCAGAGATTCATGGATATTTTCTCTTTGATTTTTTTAGTGACCGAGCATCGGGAAAAAACGCGATCTACAAGATGGCCGTACCTTCGTTCAGGTAGTACTGCAGAACCGGGTTATTAATATCTTCGGGGTTATCCAGTGCCCAGGAGTTAGCCACGATGCCCTGGCTGATCAGGTGGATCACTGCCGACTCCATTGCCGACAACATGGCAAGCTGAGCCGGTTCGTTGGTGGTGGTACCCACTTCTATCTCCAGCAAGCGCTTGAACTTCACGTAACGGAATACGTCCGCACTAATGGCCTTTGAGTACACCGTTTTCGAAGTCAACACCGAGTGAAGGACGCGGCCGGAGCGAATGTCGACGGCGCGCAGGTTTACGGTCACCTGGTCCACACGGTACTGCTCGTCCGCGCCGATACCGAAATAACGGATACCGGCACCACCGGTACGGATATTGGTGTCATAGGCGACGATGCCGCCTTCGAGCAGAATATTGGCGGCTACCAGTGAGGGCAGCACCAGATTGTTTTCCGGTGCGTTAGGCTTGGCCAATGCCGCACGCACAATCTTGCGCTCCGTCAGTAAGTTCTGAAGCCCTTCGCGCTCCAGTGGAATGAACCATCCGGATTCGTTCAGCACATTCATCAGCATCGACGCTGCACCCTGGGTAACCGCGGTAGAGAAGCTACTGGAGGGGGCGGGTTTGTACTGGCCTGTTTGATCGCGAAAGTTGTACACCGCCGCGAGTATTTTTCCTCTGGGCTGCGGCAAGCCGAGCAGGTCACGGAAGGTGTTCTTACGCGGTGTCAGCTTCGCATCCTGAATGCCAGGTCCAAACAGGGCCTCGCCCGTTTGCTTCACCAGAACACAGCCACTCAAGGCGAGCACAAACGAAAGGGTGGCGACGAGTCTGAAACCTCTAGTAAACATCACGCTTGTCTCCAATATTATTCGCGATTATTCGGATTGCGGATCAGTCCAGGATGCATCTAGTTGGCACTGATAGCTTTTGCCTATTTATGATTGACGTCAGTGGGTTCGTTTCGTTGGTCGTGTAATGGGATATCAATTTGTCGGGTTTAATCCGCTCACTACAATTTCACTTTTGTCTCCAGTGGATCGATCGGTAATCAGTACCGTCAACACACCATCGTTATCCACAATCTGGACGATGAAATCGTCGGTGATCAATTCACCGCTATTGCCATCGCCGACATCGGTCAGCAACTGATTAAGCAGGCGGGTTTCCAGTGAGTCGGTAAAACGGTCCAGTGCACTGGGTTGCTGGTACAGGTCTGCCGGGCTATCCGGGTCGTCGTGATCATCCTGGGATTGGGCATTCTGTAGCAGAAAGGTGCCGTTCAGTGGGTTGCCACCAAAGTTTGGGTTAGTCGGTTCATAGATCAATTCGGTAGCAAGTGTGCTGCCGCCCAGTGCGATGCCAGCAATGAATGTCAGTTGATGCATTATTTTGATTATCATCAGAGTTCGTCCTTGCCTAAATCAAAGTGATCGGTAAAGGCCGCCCGTACCTTTTCCTGTAATACCATTTCGTGAATCATCTGCGACGCTTCTTCTGCCAATTGGCGGATATTGTTTGTACTGGGGCTGATAAAGCGCCGAAACACGGTTTTGTTGTTGTAGGTGATCCAAATCAGGTTGCCCCAGCGCGCGGAAGGGCGCTCCTGAATCGTGAGGTTGTAGTCGCTGTCTGGATAATTCAGGTTGCGGTACTCACTCATAAACCTCGCGAAATCATGCCCTGTGCGGGTAATTGTCTGGTCGATATTGAATCCGCTGATCTCGTCTTCGATGGCCGCACTATCTTCTGCTACAACCTGATCTTCCAGGGTGCCGTTATCCTCCTGAGATACGGCAGGCTGCGGCGTCATTAGCAAAATGCAAAGCGCGACAGTGGTTCTCATATTCGTTCAACTTGCAGGTGCAATTTTGCCCAGTTGCTCGCCTGTAGCCGGTTCTTCACGCCAATCTTGCGAAAGATGTTGTACATATGGTTTTTTACCGTGTGCTCACTCAAGTGCAGGCGCGAGGCAATAATACTGTTGGGCTCTCCCGTAGTGAGCTGAGCGAGGATCTCTTGCTCCCGTTTGGTTAACAGCAGCCTTGATCGTGAGTCGGAGTCATTTTGAAGCTGGGAGCTCTGGATGCTGGCGGCCAGTTTGCTCACCAGTTCCTGTTGTCCGGTACGGTGATCACAGAGGAAAACAAACTTGCGTTCTTCCAGCGGTGTGGTGACGTGGGCAGGCAAATCATCGGGAAGGTTGATGAGTAGGACGCGCGAGTGTTCCAAGTCCTTTAAATAGTGAAACTCTTTCCCGGGGATGGGTTGGGAGGAAAGGCCAAAACAATTTACGACGATTACATCGTAGTTTTGCAGGCAGTGCTTTTGTTTTCCAAATTCCGATTTTTCCCAGTTAAATGGCAGTGACTCTGAAATGAGAGAGAACAGCAAATCCCCATGAAGGCCGGCATCGCTCAAAAAGAGAATCGGCATAGATGACCCCATAATTAACTCAAGGAGTCTCAGGAATATGAGCATGTGGGAAGGGATGCCTGGGGTGTTAAATCAGGCAAAAAATGCGTCTTCCTAAATTCCTCGCCGATGTGTCTTAATTTACTGCATGTTGTGGTGCGAGCCCACTTCTTCGTGCCGGGAGGAAAATATGCCAATCCACTTACGTGGAAAATCTCAATCCCTGAGAAATTTGTATGGAGTGTAGACGGATTTCCCGGAAAGTCGGCGCAATCTGATGACAGAAGCTGGATTATTTATCCTCCCTGCGTACTTCTTCGAAACGAGAACCCGTGAATCCTCAAGTATCTGTAGTTTTTAGAGAATATTTTTTGTTATGGCGTTTTTGACAAAATTTATTTTTCAATGAGAGAGCGTTTCATGTGCTGGCGGTATGCGCCTACCTGGATCAACGTTCTCATTTTCAATGAGATACCCAACGTGGTGCCGGGGCTCGCAGAGACATTACCGTTTAGCCACTTTGTGCGCCTGATTCGCGGAATCATGTTGCGGGGCGTAGATATTCTGGAGCTGTGGCCGGATCTGGTCGCGCTACTGGTTTTTGAGGCGGTGCTGGAGGCCCTAGTCATTCTGCGCTTTAGCAAACGGCTCGATCGACCGCTCTATTGCTCTGCACATGTCGACACACCGCCTATTTTGGCGTCAAAAGCCACATTTCGTGTGCTTCACGTCTTCGCCTGGGTGGATTAATCGCGCATATTCGCCTTTTGCCGCATTTGTGGCGTGGTGCACGAGAATCCTTTCGCGGCACTTGATAGCATGGGGTGTTACCCGGGCCCAAATCGAATAAAGCGAAGTTATCCAACAGGACTTAAACCAGGACTTAAACAGCAGTACTTAGGTCTGTGCATCCAACAATCATTGCTGCCAGTCAGCAGGGAGGACGTTGTACCATGGCCGAGTTATTCCAAAATTTGCCGCCGTGGATGTGGTTTGTCATCGCACTGGTTGCGCTGTTTCTGGCGCGCACACCGGCCCATCAGGGCATCTACGCATTGGCGCGCTTTTTTCACCAGTCCCTGCGGCTTGGGGCCAATGCCGTTGCGGCAGCGGAGGCGCGTCTGCAACTGCGCAATCGTGAGGTTCTGCTGGCCGCCGGACGCGAGGCGACTGAGCGACAGCTTGAGCGGGACTTTGGCCGTATTGAAGGGGCGATGAAAAAAGATCTCGCCCAGTATCCATCCCTGCACCGGCGTTTGTGCGAGCAGCTCACCACGATCGACGAAGATTATGTTCGTAGCGCCGAGGTCCCTCCCGAGCCCACTAACTGGGCCAAAGCCATCAAGGCGGTCGCAGAAATCCCTTCCAAACACGACGGCGTGGTTGGGGATGTGCTGGAGACGATCCATGGCTCCATGCGCAAGGCGGAAGGCCGCGCGCTGGAAGCCTACCGGGAGTCCGCGCGTGAACGTCACCTGCTGTTAAAGCGCATGATGCCGGGCTGGCGAGGCATTCTTACCAGTCTTGGGGATATGCACAAAACCGTGACCACGGTGCAGCAGCGTTCCAAAGCCATCGACGGGCATATGTCGCGCTATGAGGAAATTCTGCAGGGTAGCGACCGCGCCCTGCGTAGCTTGTCTTCCTCGTCACTCATTCAGTTTTTCATCGCGACACTGGTGCTGGCCATGGTCGCCGGCGGTGTCCTGGTGAACTTTCACCTGATTGCCCGCCCGATGGCAGAAATAGTCGGCAGCGCCAGCTCCCTCGGTGCCTTCAAGCTGGCCGACATTTCTGCGCTGGTGATTATCTTTATGCAGATCTCGCTGGGCGTGCTGGTCATGGAGAGCCTGCGCATTACCCGCATGTTTCCTGGTGTCAGTGCACTCGCGGACAAATTACGCAATTGTATAAAGTCGACGGCGCTTGTCCTGCTGGTGCTCTTCGCCACCATGGAGGCCGGCCTTGCTTATATGCGGGATATCTTGTTGCAACAGGATCTTATCCAGAGTGCAGCGCTCGCCGGCAGCGATGCGGTAGTGAGCGAAGTGCACTGGATCACCGTGGCGGTTCAAATGGGAATGGGGTTTTTCTTGCCCTTTGCGCTCGCGTTTATGGCGATTCCTCTGGAGCGCTTCGTGCTGTCTTTACGTACGGTAGTTGGGGTGGTTTCTGCGTTTGCCCTGCGTCTTCTGTCGATGACGCTGCGGCTCACCGGCGCAGCGGTTACCGGTGTAGGCGGCATGCTGGTGCGGGTTTACGACATCGTGATTTTCTTCCCTCTCTGGTTAGAGGCACTCTTGCTGCGTTGGCGTGAACAGCGCGCCGCACGTGTGGCCGCGAGTGATTTGTCCGAAAATGCTTAAACGCCTGTTGTTACTACTGGTTCTGGCGGCTTTGCTATTTCTTGGCTGGCGCTTTCTGGCCGCACGCCCTGCGCCAGACACTGGTCTGCAGTTCCCCAGTTACCAACAGGAAGGGTTTCGCCGACCGCTGGTGATTGCCCATGCGGACGATTCCGGCAAGGGCCTGTTCCCGGGCAATACCGAGATTTTCCTCGAACAGATGGCCGCTTTGAAGGTCGATGTGCTGGAGATGGATGTGCATCTGACGGCGGACGGTGCACTGGTGCTGATGCACGATGACACCGTAGACCGGACTACGGACGGACGGGGTGCGATTCGCGATAAAACCCTGGCACAACTGCGTCAGTTGAACGTGGCTTACAACTGGACCAAGGATGGCAGCAGCTATCCCTACCGGGAGAACCCCCAACGCATCCTTACGGTCGACCAGGTATTCGAGGCCTACCCGCGCTACCCGATGATTGTTGAGCTGAAAACACCGCAGGCGGAAGCCGCGGGTTTGCTCTGTCAAAAACTGCAATCTTTCCAGAAAAGTAACCTGGTGATTGTTTCCTCCTTTCACCAGGAAGCGATAGACGCATTTCGCCGCGATTGTCCACAGGTGGCCACCGGGGCAGGATCTCACGAAGTGAGAGCCTTTGTCGCGGCCAGTAAGCTGCAGCTGTTCCGTCTGTTGAGCCCTCGCTATCAGGCACTGCACCTACCGGTAAGGTATTCAGGCATCACATTGGTAGACCCTAGAAGTGTGCAGCAGGCACAATTCCGCGGCGTCCGTGTGGATGTTTGGACCGTTAACGATGAGCCAGAGATGCGCCGGCTCATCGCCCTGGGGGTGGATGGGATCATGACCGACAGACCGGATCGCCTACAAAAAATAATTGAAGAGCTACAGGAATTTGAGGAGATGAATCAATGAAGAAAGCGTTTTTAGTCAGGCTGGCGGCGCTCGGTTTAAGCTTGAGCACGGCCATGTCCGCGCAGGCACAGCGCGACTTTTCCAAGGTGGAGATCAAATCCGAACCTGTCGCTGAAAACCTGTATATGCTGACCGGCCTCGGTGGCAATATCGGACTGTTTGTGGGGGAGGATGGTGCGTTTATGGTGGACGATCAGTTCGCTCCGCTGAGTGAAAAAATTCTCGCGGAGGTGGCGAAGCTCACCGATAAGCCCCTGCGCTTTGTGATCAATACCCACTGGCATGGCGACCACACCGGTGGTAACGAAAATATGGGTAAGGCGGGTGCGCTGATTGTTGCCCACGAGAATGTGCGCAAACGCATGAGTACCGAACAGTTCACCAAGCTGTGGGACCGTACCACCCCGCCGGCCCCGGCGGATGCGCTACCGGTAATTACCTTCACCGATGCCACCACCTTCTACTGGAACGGCGATGAAGTGCGTGTGCAGCATGTGGGCCCGGCACACACCGATGGCGACTCGATCATCCATTTCAAAAATGCCAACGCGATCCATATGGGCGATACCTTCTTCAATGGTAGCTACCCCTATGTGGATCTTTCCGCGGGCGGTGTGCTGGACGGCGTGATCGAAAATGCGCGCAAAGTGATCGAGATGTCTGATGACAACACGCGCATCATTCCTGGGCACGGACCGCTCACGGATAAGAAAGGACTGCAGAGCTACCACGACTTGCTGGTGAAATTGAAAGGCAATATCAAGGCGCTGGTGGACAAGGGCATGAGCAAAGAAGAAGTCATTGCGGCAAACCCCACCAAGGAGTTTGATGAAAAATACGGCCAGGGCTTTATGAAGCCCGATGTGTGGACCGGAATTGTCTACGACTCGATCAAGCAGCAGTAATCGGGCAGTAGAAAAAGGTGATAAAAAAGGGCCAAGAATCGCGGATTCTTGGCTCTTTTTCTTTGTTTGGTTGGTCTTTTGTTTAGTCTTTTGTTTAGCTTGCCGGCTCGATTGATGGTGTCTCGGCTGACGCTATAGACGGGGTATTGCTATTCGGCCGCTTGACCCGATACCAGGCGGCGTAGAGCGCCGGTAAGAACAGGAGTGTCAGCGCCGTTGCCACGATGAGCCCTCCCATAATCGCGACCGCCATGGGGCCGAAGAAGTCGCTGCGCGAGAGCGGGATCATCGCCAGCACCGCGGTCAACCCGGTGAGCACGATCGGGCGGAAGCGGCGTACGGTGGACTCGACGATAGCGTCCCATACAGAGAGTCCCTGGCCTTTGTCCTGCTCGATCTGATCCACCAGAATCACCGAGTTACGCATGATCATCCCCGCCAGCGCGATGGTGCCGAGCATCGCCACAAAGCCAAATGGTTTGTTAAACAGCAGCAGGAACAGGGTGACCCCGACTATTCCAAGCGGTGCGGTGAGAAACACCATGGTGGAGAGGGAGAAGCTGCGCAGCTGTAGCATCAGCAAGGTAAACACCACCAAGACAAATAACGGCATACCCGCATTGACCGAGTCCTGCCCCTGCGCAGATTCTTCCACACTACCACCGACCTCCAGCAGGTAGCCCGGTGGCAGTGAGTCACGCAGGTGCTGAAGTTGCGGCCAGAGTTCGGCGACTACGGAGGCTGGCTGCTGAGTACCGTAGATATCTGCGCGTACGGTGACGGTGGGAAGTCGGTCGCGGCGCCAGATAATGCCTTCCTCGAAGCCGTAATCCAGAGTGGCAATCTGATTGAGCGGCAGTGAATTGCCATTATCGGTTTGCACCGCCAGATTCCCCAGTTGTGCCAGTGCCTGTCGCTCGCGCTCTTCACCGCGCACCGCCACCGTGATCAGTTCGTTATCTTCACGATATTGGCCTACTTCGGTACCAGACAGTGAACCGCGCAGAGCTTGAGACAGGGAAGCGCTGGTTACACCCATTTGGCGTGCCCGTGCCTGATCCACCGCGAGGTTGACTACCTTGCTCGGTTCTTCCCAATCCAGGTGGACATTGGTGAGTGCATCATTGTCGCGTACAACGGCTGCGACTTCGCGGGCGACACGGCGCGCTTCGCCAATGTGTTCTCCGGAAATTCGGAACTGCACCGGATAACCCACTGGGGGGCCATTTTCGAGGCGAGTTACGCGGGTGCGCACCTCAGCGAACTGCTCACTCAGCGTTGCAATCAACCAGGCGCGGACCTGCTCGCGCTCCTCCACATTGCGGGTCAGCACTACAAACTGGGCAAAACTGGCCGCGGGCAATTGCTGATCCAGTGGCAAATAAAAGCGTGGCGATCCGGAGCCCACATAGGCTACATAATTTTCGACCTGAGGGTGTTGCGACAGGAGTGTTTCCAGGCGCAGAGCCTGTTCCTCGGTGGCATACAGCGATGCCCCTTCGTTGAGTTTTAGATCAACGATCAACTCCAAACGTGCGGAGGACGGGAAAAATTGCTGGGGTATAAAACGGAACAGAAAAATTGCTCCGAAGAAAAGTAGCGCGGTCAGTAGTAAAACCGTCTTTCTGTAGTACAGGCACCAGTGCAGGACACGACGGAAGCGCAGATAGAAGGGCTGGCTATACGGGTCAACATGGTCACTTGTTTTGTGGCCGCCGCGCTCGGGTAACAGGCGGTTGCCCAGATAGGGGACAAAAATTACTGCCGCGACCCAGGAAGCCAGCAGGGAAATGGTAACCACCTGGAAAATCGAGCGGGTGTATTCACCGGTGCCGGACTGGGCGGTGGCAATAGGCAGGAAGCCCGCTGCGGTAATCAAGGTTCCGGTTAACATCGGGAACGCGGTTGTGGTCCATGCAAAGCCGGCCGCCTTGATACGGCTGAGGCCCTGCTCCATTTTAATCGCCATCATCTCTACTGCGATGATGGCGTCGTCCACCATCAGGCCGAGCGCGAGTACCAGTGCGCCGAGAGAAATCTTGTGCAGTCCGATGTCGAAATAGTTCATCAGTGCGAAGGTCATTGCCAGCACCAGCGGAATCGATAGTGCCACTACAAGACCGGTGCGGAAACCCAGTGAGAAAAAGCTCACCAGCATCACGATCACCAGAGCCTCGATCAGAACTTTGACGAATTCGCCCACGCCACTTTTTACTGCGGCCGGCTGATCGGATACCTTTCTGAGTTCTAGGCCAATGGGCAGGCTCTGTTGCAGCTCAATTACTGCGGCATCGAGATGTTCGCCCAGTTGCAAGATATCGCCGCCGTCTTTCATCGATACGGCAATACCGATGGCATCCTCACCCATAAAGCGCATGCGTGGCTGGGGTGGGTCGCTGAAGCCGCGCTCTACCCTGGCGATATCGCCGAGTGTGAGTGTGTGCCCGTTGGCGTGAATGGGGAACTGGCGAATTTCTTCGACGCTGCGAAATTGGCCACTGACGCGTATCCGCACGCGATCACTGACGGCTTCGACAATGCCGGCATCCGCCATCTGGTTTTGCGCCTGCAATACAGACTGCACCTGGGATAAGGAAATACCCAGTGACGCCAGCTTGGTATTGGAGATTTCTACCCAGATTTTCTCGTCCTGCAGCCCCAACAGTTCGACCTTGCCGACATTGTCGATACGCTGAAGTGCCAGCTGCAAGCGGTCGGCATAGTCTTTCATCAGCGCATAATCAAAGCCTGCGCCGGTAAGTGCGTAGATGTTGCCGAAGGTGGTGCCGAACTCGTCGTTGAAAAAGGGCCCCTGAATATCCGGTGGCAGGGTATGGCGAATGTCGCCAACCTTTTTCCGTACCTGATACCAGAGATCTGGGATCTTATCCGAGTGTAGGCTTTCCCGAGCGACAAACATGACCTGAGATTGCCCCGGCCGGGAGAAGGACGTGATGCGCTCGAAGTCCCCGGTCTCCATCAGCTTTTTCTCGATGCGCTCGGTGACTTGGCGGGACACTTCCTCAGCACTGGCCCCCGGCCACTGGGTATTAACCACCATCACCTTGAAGGTAAACGGCGGGTCTTCACTTTGGCCGAGCTGAGTATAAGAAATGGTGCCGATCACCCCGAGGATGATCATGGCGTAGAGCACCAGTGGTCGGTTATTGAGTGCCCACTCGGAAAGGTTGAATCGCATCTTAGGGTTTCCGGTCGTCCGCTACGGCGGATGGTTAGCAGGGAATAAGTTTCTTCCGCAAACAGTTATTGCTGGTGGGCGATACGATTATCGGCCTCAATGGGGCGGTTGTGCCGGTCGACAGGGCGCACTCGCTGTCCCTCGCGAACCAGCTGGGTACCTGCGGCAAGGATCCAGTCCTGCGGGCTGAGCGTGGAAATAACCTCGGCATCTACGTGGCCGTAGTTGGCAATGGTGACGGCCACCTTGTGCAGGGTGAAATGCTCCGGGTCCATACGCCATACATAGGGATCCGCGCCTTCCGCGGTAATGGCGGACATGGGCAGACGCTGTGTCGGGCGCACGCTGCTGGTGCGTGCGAAAACGCGGGCGCTCTGTCCGAGCTTTGGCGCAGGGTGATTTGCCGCACTGTCGGCGCCCCGGGACAAAGTGATACGCGCTTCGAAGGTGCGCAGCCCCGCTTCGGCGGCGGGGGACAGCTCGCGCACAGTGCCATTAATCGGCGCGCCGGGCGCTGACCACAACTCGATGGAGACGGGCTGACCCACCGCAAAGCGGGTCACCTCGTGTTCCGGCAAGTCGATACGCACTTCGCGCTCCCCGTCTGCGGCCAGCACAAATACCGTTTGTCCGGCACTTACCACCTGTCCGGCATCGACACTGCGGCGGGTGATTACGCCATTGCTGGGCGCCTTGAGCACTGCGTAGGCCGCCTGGTTTTTTGCCACCTGCAGCTGGGCGCGGGCGTGTTCCAGCTGTGCAACACTGCTGTCGTGGCGGGTATTGACCGCATCGAACTGCGATTCACCAATGAGTTTGCGCTCCAGCAAGTCGCGATAGCGCGCCAGCTCATCACTCGCATTGCGGTTTTCAGTTTGCGCGGCCTGTAGTTGCGCTCTGGCCGCATCTCGCTGCAGGTTCAGGTCCTGGGCGTCGAGCTCGGCAAGGGGTTGTCCCTGCTTTACTCGCTGTCCGGTTTCTACCAGGCGACGGGTGACCGCACCGCCCACGCGAAACGCCAGTGCAGATTCATGTCGGGCGTGGACTTCACCGGGGTAGACAGCCAGTTGGCTGCCAGACGCCTTGGGTTGTACCACGATCGCCGGGCGTGGCGGCATGGTCTCGCTGTTTTCCGGTGCAGAGCAGGCGACCAGTATTAGGGAGCCCAGCAACAGGCTGGAGAACTTGAGTGCGTAGCCTGGGTGCGTGAGAGCGCGGCGCATGAGTACCTCATTCCTTGTGAATCACTGGGCGCCGTGGTGACAGGTGGTGGGGATCACTGTGGAAACTGGTACAGTTGTCTACCACGCCACAACGGCGCCCATTGCTACCTATCAAGATACCTATCAGGATATCTGTCACGATATGGAAGCGTTCGATTTGAGCTTGAGTGGCCAAGCCTGTAGTAAACTGGCCTTTAATGAACTGAAGAGTATAGTAAGTATATTAAACTCGTGAGTCCACTAATTCGGTGGAGGCGAGCGCGTACTTCAACCTGAATGACCGACCCGGCTGCTCGAATAGCGGGAAGTGCACGAGCACGACGGCAATGAACTAGAACCATGAGTGAACAGAATCTATCCAGTTCGACCGACGCACCAGTCAGCCGCGGTCGCCCCAAGGACCCCGTCAAACGACAGGCGATCCTGAATGCGGCCAAGACCCTGTTTCTTGCCCACGGCTTTACCGGTACCAGCATGGACGCGGTGGCGGCGCAGGCCGGTGTTTCCAAGCTGACGGTGTACAGTCACTTCTCCGACAAGGAAACGCTGTTTTGCGCAGCGGTAGAGGCCAAGTGCGGTAGTCAGATGCCGGAGGCAATGTTTACCCTGGACGCGAGCGCGCAGCTGTCGTCCAGGCTGCAGGCGATTGGCGAAGCGTTTCTAGAGATGCTCTACCACGAAGATTCACTGCAGCTGATGCGATTAATCAGTGCGGTGGGGGCTCAGGACCAGACCATGGCCAACCTGTTCTATGAGGCCGGCCCGGTGCGCACACGCAATGAGATGATTCGCTTCCTTAATCGGGCGGTGGAGCTTGGTCAGATGCAAGTGCCGGACCCGGAACGGGCCGCTGAAGTGTTTTTTGGCATGTTACAGGGTGGCTGCACCCACATTCAGATCATCATTGGTTGTGCCGCGCCACCGTCGCGGGAGGAAATCGCCCAGCATGTGACGGAAGTCGTGCGCGTGTTTATGCGTGCCTATCAGTCGGAATAAGCAGTCGGAATAAGCAGTCGGCATAAGCAGTCCGTATAAGCAATCGGCAGAGACCAGAATGTAAAAAGCCCGCGAAAAAAACGCGGGCTTTTTTGTTGCTGCCGATTGGATCAGGAGCGAATCTTGTAGCCGGTGCGGAAAATCCACCAGATACCAGCTAGGCAGGCGAACAGGAAAAACAGGGTCATCCCCAGACTTATCCCCACATTGACATCGGACACTCCGTAGAACGCCCAGCGGAAACCGCTGATCAGGTACACCACGGGGTTAAACAGGGTTACCTTCTGCCAGAACTCCGGCAACATATTGATGGAGTAAAAGGCTCCGCCGAGAAATGTGAGGGGCGTGATGACCATCAATGGGATTATCTGCAGTTTCTGGAAGTCGTCGGCCCAGATACCGATGATAAAACCGAACATGCTGAAAGTGATCGCGGTTAACAACAGAAATCCGAACATCCAGAATGGATGGGCGATTTCATAGTCCACAAAAAAGCGCGCGGTGATCAAAATCAGGATGCCGATGACCACAGACTTAGTTGCTGCGGCACCCACATAGCCGGCCACAATTTCAAACGCGGACACCGGCGCCGATAGCACTTCATAAATCGTACCCGAGAACTTCGGAAAAAAGATGCCGAAGGAGGCATTCGAAATACTCTCCGATAACAGCGATAGCATGATCAGCCCGGGAATAATAAACGCCCCGTAGCTGACGCCTTCGATTTCTCCCAGGCGGCTGCCGATGGCCGTGCCGAACACGATAAAGTACAGACAGGTGGAAATGACCGGCCAGGCGATGCTTTGCATCAGGGTACGGCCGGTGCGGGCCATTTCGAACTGGTAGATGGCGCGGATGCCATAAATATTCACGTTGCTACTTCCTCTTTCACCCGGCTATTTTTACCCGGCACTTTGGCGTTCATCCTGGTTCTGGTGCACCAGGCTGACGAAAATTTCTTCCAGCGAGCTTTCGCTGGAGTGCAGGTCCTTAAACTCCATACCCTGCTGGTTGAGTGCGCGCAGCAGGGTGGCGATGCCGGTGTGCTCGTGCTGCGTGTCGAAGGTGTAAATCAGTTGATTACCTTCGTCGGCGATATCCAGTTCAAACTCTTTGAGTTCTTCCGGCAGTTCGCTGATCGGGTTTTGCAGGTGGATGGTCAGCTGTTTCTTGCCGAGCTTTTGCATCAGCTCGTGCTTTTCCTCTACCAGCACCAGTTCGCCATGATTGATCACGCCGATACGGTCTGCCATTTCTTCGGCTTCTTCGATGTAGTGGGTCGTCAGTATGATGGTTACACCACTTTCACGCAGGCCGCGTACCATTTCCCACATGTCGCGACGCAATTCCACATCCACACCGGCGGTCGGTTCGTCGAGGAACAGGATCGAGGGTTCATGAGATAACGCCTTGGCGATCATCAGACGGCGCTTCATGCCACCGGATAGCGCCATGATTTTGCTGTCTTTTTTATCCCACAGGGACAGTTGACGCAGGATATTTTCAATATGTTGGGGGTTGGGCGCTTTGCCAAATAGGCCACGACTAAAGCTGACGGTGTTCCATACGCTCTCGAAGGAGTCGGTAGAAAGCTCCTGAGGTACCAGGCCGATCTTACTGCGCGCCGCGCGGAATTCTCGCTGGATATCGTGGCCGTCGGCGGTGACCCGCCCGCTGGTTGGATTGACGATGCCACAGATGATGCTGATCAGCGTGGTTTTGCCGGCGCCATTGGGGCCGAGTAAAGCGAAGATCTCGCCGGAATTAATCTCAAGATCGACAGACTTGAGCGCGGTAAAACCTCCGGCGTAGGTTTTGCCCACGCCGGTGATTGAAATGATGGGTTGCACGCTTCCCCCTTTGGAATGACTGGCAGTGCAGAATGCAGTGGCTATTGTCCCTGAAGGGTAAGGCGGCCGCCACTGCCAGCCGCCCCAAATGATGAAATAGGGAAGGGCGGGAGGCAGTACTTACTGCTGGAAGATTTTGTTGTAGAAGTTTACGGCACCTTCGTAGGCGTCGTTGGCGGCCGCTTCATCGTATTTCAACGGGATGCCAAATTTTTCACCACGCGCGGTAGCCGCCGGGTTGGTGAAGCCGTGTTGTACACCAGGGTAGCTGGTTACGTCGAAGCGCACGCCGGCGGTTTGCATTTCCTGTACAAAATTGGCCACGTGCTCTGCGGGGATCATGGCGTCGTCGCCACCGGTATAGACCTGCAGCTCGGCAGTGATGTCACCGGCTTTTACTTTGATGTCGCTTTCCAGCGCGCCGTGGAAGCTAACAACGCCTTTGAGTGGCAGACCGAGGCGGGCCATGGTGAGGGCAACGGCGCCGCCGAAGCAGTAACCCTGGGCAGCGACCTGGCCTGCTTGCACGGTTGGGTGGGCGTTGATGAGGTCGAGGGCGGCCTGGAAGCGTTTCAGCGGTGCGCCTTCGGTTTCGATGGTTTTGGTCATCAGGGCGCCGGCGTCGCTGGGGTTGTCGGCGCTTACTCCGGTGCCGTACATATCGAGGGCGAAGGCGGTGAACCCTTCGGCGGCGAGGCGTTCGGCTTCTTCGCGGGTGAAGTCATTCATGCCCCACCATTCGTGCAGCAGGAGGATAGCGGGGCGCTCGCCTTCAATGCTGTCGTCGTAGGCCAGGTAGCCGGTAAAGGACTCGTCGTCGATATAGTATTCGATTGCTTCGGTATGCATTGCGTCCTCCCTGAGGAATGCTTGGTCTTGGAAATAGTGAGCCAAGGTTAGTTGGATAGGGGAGGGGGCGCAATGGGCCGCGGTGGCTTGCTGGTTGTGTGGCGGCGAAGCAGCGGGCGAGGGTGTTCAGGACCGTTGCAAGTACATCCATGTACACTGCGTCGGCGACGTCCCTGTCGCCGACGCTCCTGAACACCCTCGCCCGCTACGTCGCCTTCGCGTCGAGCCGTTTGCTATTGGCCGGGCTGTCGGTACTTCAGGTCTTTCGGTGGAATGATATCGCCGTCTTCATCTAGTTCCGGAAATGGCAAGTTGTGCTTCTCGCAGTACTTCACCATTTTCGGATGCATCCAGCGGAACAGAATATCTTTGATGGCCGGATCTTCTTCATCCAGCACCTTATCTTCATACATGCCGGCTTTTTGGCGCTGATGCATCGCCTCTTGCAGAATGATCGCAGCGGCCACGCTCACGTTGTAACTCTCAACCATACCAATAATGGGAATGGTGACATGGTCGTCGGCAAACTCTGCGGCGTAATCGCTCAGACCCTGTTTTTCGGCACCCATGATCAGGGCAAAGGGCTTGGTGTAGTCGGCTGCGCGAAAGTCGATGGCACGGTCGGACCAGTGCGCAGCATAAAGGTGCATGCCGCGGTTCTTGAGTTCGACCATGCCGGATTCGATATCGGGGTAGACGGCATTGCCGGTGAAGCGGCCGCTGCCACCGGCGGTGTTGTGATACAGCAGGTGGCCGTAGCTGGGTTGCACCATATGGATTTCGGGGATGCCGACAGCGTCGGCGGTGCGCAGCATGGCGGAGATGTTCTGGCCCTTGTGCACCTGGTCGGTGAGCAGGGTCATGTCGTGCTGGCGCTGGCGGAGCACCTGTTTAAATTTCTCGTAGCGGCTGCGGCTCATGGTACTTCTTGTGGAGTTGTTTTAGACGGAGAGCATTTCAGGCCGCGGAGTATAGCATCGGCGCCGCGGGTCTATTTTAGCGGCGCGTTGAACGGTTCTATGGTGACCCAGTCGCCGGTCTCACAATCACCACCTTCACGGGGCAGCACCACAAAACAGTTGGCGGCGGCGAAGCCTGAGAGAATGTGGCTGCCCTGAATGCCTCGGGTTTCCACCACCTGAATACCGTCGCTGTCGCAATAGGTAAAGCCGCGTTGGTAGTCGGTGCGGCCAGGGCGCTTGCGAATGTTGTTCAATAGGCGCGCGCGTGTCTGAAGCGGTGGGTGGCGGTGCTCTGCGGAAGTGCCCCGCAGTTTTTCCAGCGCCGGTACCACCAGCTGATCCAGCGTGACAATCGCAGAAACGGGGTTGCCGGGCAGGCCGAAGAACAGCGTTTCGCCCTGATCCTTGGGCAGGCGGCCGAAGGCGAAGGGTTTGCCCGGTTTGATGGCGAGTTTCCAGAAGCCGATTTCGCCGAGTTCCTGTAATACGGTTTTGGTGAAGTCGGCTTCGCCCACGGATACGCCGCCGCTGGTAATCACGAAGTCGGCGTTGTCCCGGGCCTCGACAAATGCCTCGCGGATTGTTTCCGGTTGGTCTGGCCAGCAGCCGAGGTCGAGGATGTCGACACCCAGTTGTTCCAGTGCGGCGTGCAGGGCAATGCGGTTGCTATCGTAAATGTCGCCGTCGCCGAGTTCAGATACTGGGGTGCCGATGGGCTTGAGTTCATCGCCGATGGAAAGCAGGGCGGCTTTCAGTTTGCGGTGTACGATGATTTCCGCCACACCGGCGCCGGCGAGCAGGGCGATGTGTGGGACTTTAATTTTTGCACCTACCGGCACCAGGCTTTGGCCGGTGTGGACGTCTTCGCCCCGGCGGCGAATATTTTCGCCGGGCCTGGCGGGGCGGCTCATGGTGAGCTGGTCGGCTTCAATGCTGCAATTTTCCTGCATCTGTACGCGGTCGGCGCCGGCAGGTACGGCGGCGCCGGTGGTGATGCGGGTGGCCTGGCCGGGTTCGAGTGCGCCGTTGAAGGGGTGCCCGGCGAGGCTTTTGCCGATCAGGGTATAACTATGGTGGTCCCCGCACAGGGCGTAGCCGTCCATGGCGGAGTTGTCGCAAGGGGGTAGGTCTAGCGCTGCCAGTACCGGTTCAGCCAGCACCCGGCCGCATGCCTGAGCGAGGGGGATTGTCTCTGTTGCGGTAATGGGCTCGATGCTATCGATCAGCATCTGTTTGGCGGTTTCTACGGAACGCAGACCATTTTGTGCACAGACATCGGACATGAAGCTCGCCTTTTCTTTGTCGACTTGAGTTGCAAGATAGCTTTCTAAGGGCTGTGGGTTCAAGTATTTGGGGGGGCTTGGGATATGGGTAGGGGTGGTTTGGGCTCGTTGCCCGGAGGTAGGTGGTACTTACTTGACTGGTTGTGTGGCGGCAAAGCGCCGGGGATGGGTTTTCGAAACCGCCACAAGTACATCCCTGTAGGCTGCGTCGGCGACGTCCATGTCGCCGACGCTTTCGAAAACCCATCCCCGGCACTTTGCCTTCGCATTAAGTTAGTGGGTCGTCGACGGTTTCGGAGAAACCAGTCTAGCCGACGGCGACTGCAAGGTTGGTATTGAGCAGTGCGGAGATCTCCGGCTTACAGGAGCCGCAGTTGGTGCCGCAACCCAGTAGCTCACCGAGTTCGTCTACCGAGGCGGCGCCCTCTGCGATAGCGGTTTCGATTTCCTTACGGGAGACTTGTAGGCAGGTGCATACCATCTGTGCGCCGGCAGGGACGTCGTGCAGTAGTTTTGCGGGTGCGTCGGGCAGTGGCTCCAGTAGCGCATTCTCGAGTGTCTTGCGGTCCGGCAGGGAGTGCCATTCGGCGCTGGTGAATACCAGGAATTCCATCAGCTCACTGTGCAGCAGCCAGCGTTCACCGCTGGGTAACTGCAGTTGCTTGCGATTGAGTTGTTTGTCGCCGAGCTTAAACAGTTTGTCGGCGAGCGCTTGCCAGTCCGGCTGTTTTTTCAATGCCAGTTCGAAGCGGTAGCCGCCTTCAACCGGTACCCGGTACCAGTGCAGAATGGTTTCAAACAGTTTGGCTTCGCCAATTTGCAGGCGGCTGTGTAATTCTTCTGCGGCTTCGGTGCGCAGTAACAGGCATGCATAGCTGTGCGCGGTGAGTGGCTCCACCTTAACTGCGACTTGCTTTAGCTCTGGTTGACCAGAGAAGGGGTCGGTAAAGGGAATAGCCAGGGCACTGACGGTGGCGTTGTGGGCGAGGCTGTCGCTCCAGTGAATGGGCGCGAAGAGTTGGCCGGGCTTCTGGCTGGGAGTGACTCTGGCGCGGCCGAAGAACTGGCCTTTTTCGCTTTCCACGCGCACCAGCTGTTCATCCTGGATACCAAATTTTTCTGCTTCCTGCGGGTGCACATGCAGCTCCGGGGCCTCGCTGTGGTCCAGCAGCTGGCGTGCACGGCCGGTGCGGGTCATGGTGTGCCACTGGTCGCGCAAACGGCCGCTGTTTAATACCAGGGGGTATTCGTCGCGGGTTTCCTGCTTTGGGCTCTGTGGCTGTACGGCAACAAAACGGGCGCGTCCATTGGGTGTGTAGAAATCGCCATCGCTAAACAGGCGCGCAGTACCCTGCGGGTTATCTGCGTTTACTGGCCACTGTACCGGGGTGAAGAAGTCGTATTCGTGGTCGCTGATATTGGCAAGCGCGGAAATATCAAACGCGCGGCGGGCCTGTTCGCGGTTGTTCTCAAAACCGGAAAGCGCGGCGTGTTCGCGGAAAATATCCGCGGGCGACTGGAAGTCGAAGGCTTCACCGAAGCCCAGGCGTTTTGCTACATCACAGATAATTTCCCAATCGTGGCGGGCTTCGCCGGGTTTGGGGAGGAAACCTTTCTGGCGGGACACGCGGCGTTCGGAGTTGGTAACCGTGCCGGTTTTCTCGCCCCAGGTTGTGGCGGGCAGCAGTAGGTCGGCACAGCGCGCGGTGTCGGTATCGCCAACACAGTCGGACACGATGACGGTGGGGCAGTTCTTCAGCGCTTTCGCGACGCGGCGTGCGTCCGGCATGCTCACCGCCGGGTTGGTGGCCATAATCCATACGGCTTTGATCTGACCACTTTCTACCGCATTAAACAGCTCAACCGCTTTTAGACCCGGCCCCTGGGCCATGTTACTGGCATTCCAGAAGCGACCGACACGGTCGATATTCTCTTCGGTAAAGTCCATGTGCGCGGCGAGCATGTTCGCCAGCCCGCCCACTTCACGCCCGCCCATGGCATTGGGTTGGCCGGTGATGGAGAAGGGGCCGCAGCCCGGCTTACCAATACGGCCGGTGGCCAGGTGGCAATTGATTATGGTGTTGTTCTTGTCGGTACCGGTGCTGGACTGGTTGACGCCCTGTGAATAAAAACTGATGGCTTTTTCGGTGTTGCGGAACAGCTCGTAGAATTCGAGGAGCTGCTCCAGCTCGACGCTGCAGTGACCTGCGACTTTTTCCGGGGTCCACTCTGCGGCGGCGTACAGGGTGTCGGTAAAGTTTTCGGTGTGGTTGTCGATAAACGCCTGATCCAGTGCGCCGAACTCGGCCAGGTAATGCAGCAGTCCGTTAAACAGTGCAGCATCACTGCCCGGGGATATGGCCAGGTGCAGGTCTGCCATTTCGCTGGTGGCGCTGCCACGTGGATCGACGACGACAAGCTTGGCGTTACTCGCCTGCATACGTTGGAACAGGATCGGATGGGTCCAGGCGGCGTTAGAACCGATTAACACCACCAGTTCCGCTTCGTCGAGGTCTTCGTAGTTGCAGGGTACCGCGTCGGCACCCAGCGAGCGCTTGTAGGCGGCAACCGCCGAGGACATGCACAGGCGCGAATTGGTATCGACGTTGGCGGTGCCCATGTAGCCTTTCATCAGTTTGTTGGCTACGTAGTAGTCTTCGGTCAGCAGCTGGCCGGACAGGTAGAAGGCCACAGAGTCCGGGCCGTGCTCATTGATCGTTTCGCGCAGTTTCGTAGCGGCAAAATCCAGTGCAGTTTCCCAATCGCACTCTTCGCCATGGAGTTGTGGCTTTAACAGGCGCCCGTGGTTGCCCAGCGTGTCCGCAAGGGAAGAACCCTTTACACACAGTTTACCTTTGTTGGCCGGATGCTGATCGTCTCCCTGGATTCGGATCACATCCTCTTTGTCACCTTGATTGCCAGGGGTGGTTTCCCTGGTTGCGGCGACTCCGCATCCCACGCCGCAATAGGGGCAGGTGGTACAGGATCTATGGGCGCTAAACAGCTCTGTTAATGCCATCTTCGACTGCTTTTTTGTTGTTATTAATCGACCTGGATCAGTACGTCGTCGCCATCGAAAGCGACGGGGTAAACCGCGAGTTGGATAGCTTCCTCTTCCAGGCACTGGCCGTCGGTCAGTCGATAGTGTTGCTTGTACAGTGGTGATGCCACGGTGACTTCACCGTCGATCTCCGCAACCAGGCCGCGGCCGATGACACCGGCTTTGGCGATAGGATCCCAGTTATCGATGGCGAACAACTGGGGTTCCTGTTCGGGTAAAAAAAACAGGGCAATCTGTCGATCGCCCACAAGAGCGCACACTCCGGAATCGGCTACAAGATCTGATCGCTTGCAGACTTGCAGCCACTCGGTGCGGGTTATGGCAACTTCGCTCATTTCGGTTCTCCACAATGGTATGGAAAGAATAGGGTGATGAAATCTTCAATTCTGTTTGCTGGTGCGAGCCGGCTTATGCCGGCTCTGCGATCTTGACGATCTCTTCTTCGGTCGCTGGACGACGCTGCTGGCGCTCCTCCACAAATACGATCTTTTCGTCTTTATCGTCAGTGTTCACGAACTGGCGGAAGCGCTTGAGCATTTCCGGATCGTTGATCGCGGTCTTCCATTCACACTGGTAGGTGCCAACCACGTTGGTCATCTGGCGCTCCAGCTCGTCGCAGATACCCAGCTTGTCCTCGATCACAACTTCGCGCAGGTAATCGAGGCCGCCTTCCAGGTTTTCCAGCCATACCGAGGTACGCTGCAGCTTGTCGGCAGTGCGCACGTAGAACATCAGTACGCGGTCGATGTACTTGATCAGGGTGACGTCATCCAGATCGGTCGCGAACAGGTCGGCGTGACGCGGGCGCATGCCGCCGTTACCACATACATACAGGTTCCAGCCGTTCTCGGTGGCGATCACACCGATGTCCTTGCTCTGTGCTTCCGCACACTCGCGGGTACAGCCGGAAACCGCCATTTTGATTTTGTGCGGTGAACGCAATCCCTTGTAGCGGTTCTCAACGGTGAGGGCCATGCCCACACTGTCCTGAACACCAAAACGGCACCAGGTACTGCCCACACAGGACTTTACGGTACGCAGCGACTTGCCGTAAGCGTGCCCGGTTTCGAAGCCTGCGTCGGTCAGTTCGCGCCAGATCTCCGGCAGCTCTTCCAGGCGTGCGCCAAACAGGTCGATACGCTGGCCGCCGGTGATCTTGGTATAGAGGTCGTATTTCTTCGCCACTTCGCCGAGTACGATCAGCTTGTCCGGGGTAATTTCGCCACCGGCAATACGCGGAACAACGGAGTAGGTGCCGTTCTTCTGCATGTTGGCCATAAACGTATCGTTGGTGTCCTGCAGGCCAACGTGCGGCTTCTCGTGAATGTGTTCATTCCACAGGGAAGCGAAAATTGAGGCGGCAGTGGGCTTGCAGATCTCACAGCCTTTGCCGGTGCCGTGTTTTTCCAGCAGTTCGTCAAAGGTTTTGATTTCTTCCACCTGCACCATGTGGAAGATTTCCTGTCGGGTGTAGGGGAAGTGCGGACACAGGTCGTTGTTGACCTCGACACCCAGAGCGGCGAGCTCGGTATCCACAACATTTTTCAGCAGGGCGGCACAGCCACCACAGCCGGTTGCCGCTTTGGTGCAGTCTTTCACTTCACCTACGGAGCAGCAGCCACCTTGCACGGCGCCGACGATGTCGCCTTTGCTGACGTTGTGGCAGGAACAGATGGTAGCAGTGTCGGGCAGGGCATCGGCACCCAGCGTCGGTGCGGCGCCATCCAGCGCTGGCAGGATCAGCTGTTCGGGATGCTCCGGCAAATCCATGTCATTCAGGTGGTACTGCAGCAGGGTGTCGTAGTCGCTGGTGTCACCAACGAGTACCGCACCGCGTAGCTTTTTCCCTTCGCTGTCGGTGATCATGCGCTTGTACACGCCGGTCTGTTCATCGACAAAGGTGATGGCGGCAGACCCTTCTTTGCGGCCGTGGGCATCACCGATGGAGCCTACTTCCACGCCCAGCAGCTTCAGCTTGGTGCTCATGTCCGCGCCGTTGAATTCCGCTGCCTCACCACACAATAGGGAGACCGCGGTGCGCGCCATGGTATAGCCCGGAGCTACCAGACCGAAGATAAAGTTATTGAACAGGGCGCATTCGCCGATGGCGAAGATATTTTTATCGGAGGTACGGCAGTTATTGTCGATTACGATACCGCCGCGCTCGCCCAGTTCGATACCGGCGGACTTGGCCAGGCTGTCTTCCGGGCGAATACCGGCAGAGAAGACAATCAGGTCGGTATCGAGGGACTTTTCGCCCTTGAAGTTCATGCGCAGGCGACCGCCGTCCACTTCTTCGATCAGCTCGGTCGCGGTGCTGGTGTGTACGGTTACACCCAACTCTTCAATTTTTTCCCGCAGCAGTTTGGAGCCGCCCTCGTCCAGCTGTACGGACATCAGGCCGGGCGCGAATTCCACTACGTGCGCTTCCAGGCCCAGCTGCTTAAGGGCGTTGGCCGCTTCCAGACCCAGCAGGCCTCCACCTACGACAACGCCAACTTTACCGTCGTTAGCGGCTGCCTGGATCTTGTCCAGATCTTCCAGGGTACGGTAAACAAAGCACTTGCTGTGTTCGTGGCCGGGAATTGGCGGTACAAAAGGATAGGAGCCGGTGGCGAGTACCAAGTGATCATAGGGCTCACTGGCACCGCTGGCAGAGGTCACGATTTTGTTTTCGCGGTCGATGCTCACTGCGGCATCGTTCAGGCGCAGGTCGTAGCCCCACTCACGATACTGCTCAACCTTGCCCATGGCCAGGTCGTCGGCGGTGCGGCCGCCGAAATATTCGGAGAGATGCACGCGGTCGTAGGCGGGGCGGGGTTCGGCACAAAATACCAGTACATCGAACAGTTCGCGTTCGGGGCGATTCGCCAGTTGTTCCAGGAAGTGGTGACCGACCATGCCGTTGCCGATGACGACGATTTTTTGCTTAACCATAATCTCTGCCGTGATTTACCAGGTTGGTACCCGGAGTCTTACCGAGTATTGGTGCCTGACGTTTTCGACAGAAAGGTGGGGGGCCACAGATGCTAAGGCTGCACGGGCTTACCCTCTTCTGTCGAAGAGTGTCAGGCGCCGTTGCCTTGCTAAAAGAATTTCAGATTGTGACTAATGGTATTCAATCTCTATGCCAACTTGGGCTGATCCCTGATGGCGTAGGGAAATTGCAAAGAGCTTGTGGTTAATGGAAGGCTTGGATTCGCGAGAGTGGAAAATTGATGCTGCAAATTGGTGCGATAAAGTGGTGCGCGCCCCAGTTTGGAACGCGACAGGTTTTTTGCCGTGCTTTCGGAAGCAATTTTTTGGAAAGCAGGGTTAAAGGAAGTACAACAAATGGGAAAGTAGCGCGAGCACTGCGACGGTCTGCCAGAACAGCAGTGGGTTGCGCTGGATCAGCGGAGGCTTCTCCGTCGTATCGAACTTTTTGTTCGGTGTACTCAGGTCGTGCACGAGTTCCGACAAAGCGGGATAACGGTTTTTCGGATCCGGTGCGCAGGCTTGGCGCAGAGCGCCATCAATCCATTCCGGAATGTCCTCCCGGTATTGCCGTGCGCGGATGTAGCGCAGGCTCGCGTAAGTCTTCAATTGGTAGTGGCTGCTGCCAAAGCGCTCTTTATAGGGATAATGTCCGGTCAGCATTTCATAGGCGATAACACCCAGGGAGAAGATATCGGAGCGGTGGCTGGCCGCATCTTTGAAGAAATACTCTGGTGCACAGTAGTTTTTACTGCCGGGCGGCGCACTGTCCTGATAGCGCAGCAGTTCCTGAAGGCCTGCTGCATTGGCTCCTCCCAAATCAATCAACTTCAGGCGCCCGCTGGTGTCCACCATGATGTTTTCGGGCTTGAGATCTCCATGCACGATTTCCAGGCGTTGCAGGCGTCTCAGGGCACTAACCAGTTGTTGTACCAGATTGCGTACCTGATCCAGGGGTGGCTCCTGGTTGAGCTGCATCCACTGGCGCAGGTTCTGCCCGTCCACATATTCCATCACATGGTACAGAAACTTACGTTCCTTGCGCGGTGGGAATATTTTGACGATGGCCGGATGATCCAGGCGGCGCCCCGTCCACTCTTCCGCAATGAAGCGTTCGATGTAGGCAGGATCATCACTATAGTTCTCGGAGGGAGCCTTCAGTGCGCAAAGCCGTTCCGGCTCGCCATTTTTTCCTGACTCCATATCTCTGACGAGATACAGGTAGCTGCGGCTGCTTGCATGGAGTTCCTGCAGTACCTCGTAACCGTCAATCTTATTTCCAGGTTGCAGTGGCGGCGGGAAGGGCAGTTGGCTGGTGGCCACCATGACATCGTCGGCTTGCACGGTGTCCACTACGTTCACACGGCACAACGCCAGGCTCAGATTGTCTTTACTGCCGTTGTCCAGCGCTGCTGTGGTCAACGCCTGCGCTGCGTCCAGCTGGTGCTTGGCGAGCAGCTCGGTGAATTGCCCTTTCGGCAGAAAATCGTGGATACCGTCGGTGGTGACACAGAATAGATCGCCCGCTTCCAGCGGTTCGCGTCGATAGTCCACCTCGATATGCGCGTCCATACCCAAAGCGCGACTTAAAAAGGTGCGCTCCGGACCAAGTGCGCGACTGTGATCGCGGGTCAGGCGCTCCAGATTACCATCCCGCAATCGATAAATGCGCGAGTCACCAATATGAATCAGGTGTGCGGTAGAGCCCTTGAGAATCACTGCTGAAAAGGTCGTCAGCCAACCACGCTGTACCTCGTCGGCTCCGCCACTCTGCCGATACAGCCAGCTGTTGAGTGCATGTAGAACCCGTGCACTGGCCTGCTTTACCGACCAGGAATCCGGCGTGCTGTAGTAATCGGAGATAAACCCGCTGATTGCCGCCCGTGCCGCTGCGCCACCCGCCTCGGCACTGCCAACCCCATCGGCGACCGCCGCTATGGAGCCGCGATAGCGCAGATCGCTGCCGGTAGCCCGGTATACGGCCACAGCATCGTCATTGTAAGCGCGCAGTCCACACTCGCTCGCAGTGGCGAACTCCAGAGTTTCGGAATTGGAGGCTTTGTGATCCGAATCTGACACGGTGGTGATTTCGCAGGTGTGGTTCAAAGTGATCCTCGCAGTATCGGCAGGGCTGAGATCTATGCGATAAGCGGTGTGCCGGAATCCGTTTTCGGGACTGTCTGCGAGAGGGATCTCGCGGACAAGCCCCCAGGGATGGGTTCACGGCGTGTCTCGAAAACGGATTCCGGCACGCCGCGCCACGTAACTATCTAAGTGGTTGCCCCATTACCTGGATCAGGCAACGTCGATTAGTGAAACGCTACCATCCGGCATAACCTCGGCCATTTGACCTTCCGGCTCCGCAAGGAACAGCAGAGTAACAAAGCCCAACACCGCGGTACCAGCAATCACCAGGAAGAAGGTCTGGTAAGACACCATACTCAGCACCGTCAGATAGAACACCGCGCCCACGTTACCGTAAGCACCGGTCATACCGGCGATCTGGCCGGTCAAGCGACGCTTGATCAGCGGTACCACCGCAAACACCGCCCCTTCACCTGACTGCACGAAGAAAGAACAGGCCATCGCCGCAGCTACTGCCAGATACAGCGGCCATTCAGAGTCGATCATACTCATCGTCAGGTAACCAACCGCCAGGCCTGCAGTCAAAATCAACAGCGTGCTCTTGCGTCCAAAGCGGTCACTGATCAGGCCGCCGGCAGGGCGGGACATCAGGTTCATAAACGCGTAGGCAGAAGCCAGTAGCCCCGCTTTTACTGGATCCAGGGTAAAGGTTTCGGAGAAGAACAGCGGCAGCATGGAAACAACCGCGAGCTCGGAGCCGAAAGTCGCGAAGTACAGAATGTTCAGAACCGCAACCTGCTTGAACTGATAGCGATGAATCGGCTCCGGCAGTTTTACGAAAATTTCTTTGTTGATGTCGTAGCACTTCTTCGCGTCAAACAGGTACAGCGCCGCAAGTGCCACGTAAATTACAACCGCGACAGACTGTGCGAGCATGCCGACACCAGATGGGGACAGTTTCCAGGTTAGCAGCGCCAGAGCCGCGTACATGGGTACTTTCATGATCAGCAAGAGTACGAAATCGGCAGGGCTGGAAACTTCCATACCACCGATTTTCTTCGGCTTGAAATAGGTGCCACCCTTGGGGGTGTCGGTCACGGAGCGGTAGTAGATCACGCTGTACACCAGCGCGATGGCACCGGTGAGGCCGATCGCGTAGCGCCAGCCATCGTCACCGCCGAACAGCAGGGCGATGGTCGGCAGGGTCATAGCGCCCGCCGCAGAGCCAAAATTACCCCAGCCGCCATAAATACCTTCCGCGGTGCCCAACTGTTTGGCCGGGAACCATTCGGAAACCATGCGAATACCCACTACGAAGCCGGCGCCGATAAAGCCCAACAGGAAGCGGCCAATCGCCGCCGCGGTGAAGCTATCGGCCAGCGCGAAAATAAAGCAGGGGATACTACCGATGGCCAGCAGCAGAGAATACGTCAGGCGCGGACCGTATTTGTCCGTCAGCATGCCGATAATTACGCGCGCGGGAATGGTCAGTGCCACGTTCAGAATCAGCAGGGTTTTTACCTGTTCCGAAGTGAGCGACAGACTGTCGGCAATTGCCATCAACAGCGGTGCATGGTTGAACCACGCAAAGAAGGTAATAAAGAAGGCAATCCAGGTGAGGTGCAGTACCCGGGTTTTTCCTTTAAAGGAAAATAGGTTTAAGGAGTCACTGGACATAATGTTATCCCGTTAGTTTGTGTTTTGAATCTGTCGGCTTGCTCGGCAAGGCTCCAAACGGCGGGCATAAAAAAAGCCCACGGGGCACCCTGGCTGCCGCCGGTGGACTTCGCTGTCCTACTAATAAGTATCAATAACTATGTAATAGCTATTCAATAACTGTGCCATGGTTGTGCGCAAACCCGGTCACAGGGCGAAACTGGTGCGCTGTGCTGCGAAAAAATGGCGCACTAGAGGCGAAACTTGTCCGATGACGCGCAGTAATGTTCCGTCGGCAGTAGTTTGTGCGCGGTTCAGGGGCCCAGCCAGTTGTCGATTGCGCCCTGTTTTGGTGTGCTCTGTCTGGGGTGGTGCACAAATGTGCACCGAGTGTGGGCGCGTGAGGAGGGTGCTCCAGGGCTTATTTAGTCAGAAGAGACCACTAGCCTGTGTGTGATTTGGGAGCATGCATTTCGCGCAGTCGAAGGTAGTCGAGGGTCTGTTGATAGAGGTCAGCGTGGAAGAGTTCTGCAGTATCTGTAGCAGTCGGCGCGATTTCGTTACACAAGGCAAGTAGCTCGCGCGCTTTTTGTGGTGTGGGACGCCCGTGGTCCGTCTGCGGGTGGGCGAACAAATGCCAGCCTGTATTCTGCTCGGGAATCATGTTCTTTTTACGGTACAGCTGATCGTTCAGAGAGGCGGCCACTAGGTCATCAGCAAGGTTGAGATATTCCGGGCGTGCCAGAATTCCCGCTGCGTCGCGACGGTTATTGCGGTCGCTCAGCCACCCACAGGCCTCCAATAGCGCGGCACGCAATGCCAGATGCGTTGCCGGATTTGCCTCGTGCCAGCTGCGTGTAACCGCGAGTACTTTTTCTGGCATTGCGGGCATCAGGGCGTTGTTCGGCGTGGCAATGACCCCGATACCTTCCTGGGCGGCAAAGGTGTTCCAGGGCTCGCCAACGCAGAAACCGTCAATATCCCCACGGCGCAGGTGGTCCACCATCTGTTCCGGTGGCAATACCTGCAGGCGCACGTCGGTGTCGGGATTAATCCCGGCATTGCTTAACCAGTGGCGCAGCTGCAATGTGTGGCTGGCAAATGGATACACGCTGGCAAACGTGAGCGGCGTTGCATCCGCTGCTTGTCGGTCAACAAACTGCTTCAGCGCTGCGCCTGCGCCATCCGCATCGTCAGTCTGTGTGTTTAACTTGCTGTAGAGGTCGCTGGATAGGGTAATTCCATTGCCATTGCAGCTCAGGATCAGACCGCTGAGCAGTTCTTCTTCGCAGTTCGGCAAGGTTTGCTTGAGGGTGAGTGGCATGGGCGCAAGCATCGCGGCGGCATCGGCGGCGCCGCCGATTAGCTTATCCCGCAGTGTGGCCCAGGAAGTTTCCCGCTTTAACGTTACTTGCAGTCCATGCTGCTCAAATAATCCGAGCTCATGGGCGATGATCAGTGGGGCGCTATCTGTCAGGCGCAGATAGAGCAGTTTGAGTTTTGGCTTTTCGACTTGCAGGCTGCTCACGGTAGTACTCTCGGCAATCTTTAAAATTCTGTGTCAAATCCCGCTATCTGGCCGGTGTTTGCAGATGCGTGACGATTTGTTCGGCGACATTGCGCATGGTGGAATTGCTGTTCATCGCCAGGGTGCGCAGGGTCTGATGTGCGGCCTGCTCGCTGATATTCTTGCGGGCCATTAATAACCCCTTGGCGCGCTCAATGATTTTTCGCTCGTCCAGCTGTTGCTGGGTGCGCTCCAGGGACTGCCGCAGTTGCTGATAGCTGCGGAACTGGGCCATAGCGATTTCAATGGCCGGTGCGACCCGCTCCGCGGACAGACCTTCAGCCATATAGGCGCTGACTCCGGCATCCACCGCGCTGCTGATGAAGTCTGCGCCACCGCGGGCAGAGAACATCGCCACTGGCGTAGGGTTGTGCTGGTTGATCACGGAGAGGCTTTCAAGAATGTCCCGGTCGGGGGATTCGATATCGATCAATACGATATCCGGGCGGTGCTTTTCCACCTGAAACAGGAGGCCTTCAGCGCTGGAAAGCTGCGCCAGCAGGTTGTATCCGGCAGCGCTGAGCTGCTCGGACACCATAGCCGCGCGCTCGCTCTGGTCATCGACCAGTAAAATGCTGATTGGGTTGGTCGTCATCGCTTTGTCAAAACTTCAATTCGAACTGCAGCCAGAATTTGTCCGTATCGCTGCTGAAGGTGTCAGCGTCGTACGTGGCGTATTTGGCGAGCAGGTCGATATTTTTTGTTATGGCATAGGTCGCTACCAGGTCGAGTTCGTTGCCGTACTCGCGGCTGAAGCGATCGCTATAGAATTTATGCAAAGTTGCTGCAAACTTAATGCCAGAAATAACCACTGAGCCGCCAGCGTAGTAGTCGCGGATGCCGTCGACGGGGGTGGTCAGGAATTTGTCCGCGTAGCCCTGGAACTTGTGCAGCGTGGCCAGCGGGGTTTGAAATGCCCACTGATCGTCACCGGTGAGCCACTCGGTACCGACAAATCCGGCAAATTTGTATTTTTGTTCCGGCTTGGTGCCGAACTCCGCGTTGTAATACTCCGCGCGGTAGTCGTAGGGGTTGCGCCCGGTATCGCTCTGGGTGGCGGCGCGCAGGTGCCAGCGGAAGGTGTCACAGTCTGCGCTCCACTTGAAGCCAGCGGTGACACTCGCCAGCTGGTCAAATTCGTGGAAATCCAGGCTGTAGAAAAAGCCGCTTAGGGTGTGATTCGGGCGTACCTTGTATTTAAGGCGCAGCGCGTTAACCGGCCCGCCAATATCTCCGTCGGCACCATCGGGGCCGAAAATCCGGTTGACGTTCCAGGAGTAGAAGTAGTCGCCGGTGAATCGGTCGTCGAATGCCCACTCGGCGCGTAACGCATCGTAAGTCTGTTCATTTTGGCGCCAGCCGACACCACCGATAAAGCGCTGATCGTCAAAATTAATACGCTGCCGGCCCAGGGTGAGCAGGTTCGTGTTGTGCTTGTAGCTCAGCTGAACCCGATTCACCTCGCTGTAATCCGGGTCGGCAATGACCGGGTACTGGGTGCGTCCGTTCTCGGTGTTGTTGAATTTTTCGCTACTAATGTAGGTGACATTGTCGCCCTCCAGCAAGAACTCCCAGCCATCCCAGCGGGCGCTGGTCCAGGTCGCACGGCTGCGCAAGGTGCCGGCGGTAGCGTGCTTGGGAAAAGAGACTTCGCGTACATGCTCGTAGCGGGGGCGAAAGTTGAGGCCAAAGGTACTGTTGCGAATCATGTCCCCGGGCATTTGCGCGATGTTTTCTTCTGCACCAACGGCATCTGTCGCACTGAGCAGCAGCGCAGCCCCGAGAGCAGCTCTGGTGAGCTGAAGCTGGACGGCGGTAGTCTGGCCTGCACATGGGCTGGCAACCATGGAGATCTCCCTGGATATTCGCGCGCAATAGAAAAGGCCCGGCGGCACGGATTGTGCGGCCGGGCCTCAATGCCACTGGCATTTGGACAATCAAAACTCGTACCAATGGATGCTAATTTAGTAGAGCGTGTGCTTTATATGGGCGCTTCCGTGTTGATTCGTTGCCTTCTGGCGGGCGATTGCGCCCTGGCGGTGCAGCAAGGTCTTGGCGCGAAGCGAGAAAGCAGCTGGATACGCCACTATATGGAGATTGGTGGTGCGATATGGTGCAAAGATAGGTGGTTGCGCGGCAATATGGTGCGGCATTTGGGGCGGGCTGGGAGAGTTCCTTTTGGGCTACTTTTCTCAAAGATCAAATATGCGAGGCTAATTTACCGTAATTTTGCTGTATGGTTTCGCCTCTCAGTGAACGTGGTACGCAGGAGTCACGAGGATCAAATGTCAGGATGCAGTAATAAATGACATCGCCATCAGGTAATCAATTAACTCCGGTAATTCGGGTATGCCCAGTAGTACTCGCTGGCGGACTGTCTAGTCGCATGGGGCAGGACAAGGCGCTGCTAAAATTATCCAATGGCAGTACGCTGCTCGAGCATGCGAAGCGTCAGCTGGAGTTGGTTGAAGCGCCTGAAGGCATAGAGATGATGGCGCCTTTGGTGAGCGGGCGCCGCCCAGGTGGCATTCCAGACCAGGTAGAAGCCGCAGGCCCTCTCGGGGGACTCCAGGCCATCGATCAGCATTTGCACCAGTGGGAACTCGCCTGTGACGCATTGCTGGTGGTGCCGGTGGATATGCCGCTGCTGTCACCAGGTTTGCTGAAACAGCTGTGTGTGGTCGGGCAGACCGTGGATCAAGCGGTGTGTTTCGGTGACTACTTTATGCCGTGCTGGCTTCCACTGAACGCGCGCAGCCGCAAGTACCTGGGTGCCGCCGCCGCGGGGGATGCTATTGCCTCTGTGCGCGCCCTGTTTGGGTTTGTTGGCTGCGTGCAACTGCCGGTCCCGGAGGGCGATTGGCACCTGAACCTCAATCGACCGGAGGATTTCAGCCGATTGCAGGGGTAGCACAAGGATTGGCGTCATCTACAGAGTAGTGGCAGCCAGTGACCGGCCGTGGGGGTAGATTCGAATTGAGGTATTTGTATTCGAATGTTGTTACGGAATACGAGCTTTTCCCTCGCCGGTAAACGGCTTCGGCGCCTGTTTGCGACCATCTGCTTCATTGTGGTCGCTGTTGCCCTTTCCAGTTGTGGCGAGCGCACCCCGAAGGTGCTGCGTATCGCCGTAGATGCCAGCTTCCAGCCTGCGCTCGAGGCTTTGCGGCCGTCTTTCGAAGCGCACTGCCGCTGTCGCTTGGAGATTACCGCTGGGGCCAGTGGCCTGCTCTACAGTCAGATTCGTGCAAACGACGCGGGCCGTCCCTTCGACCTGTTTCTCTCTGCCGATATGGCACGCCCGGTATTGCTGGAAAAGGCTGGACTTACGGTTCCGGCCAGCCGTCAGACCTATGCGCGTGGGCAGCTGGCGGTATGGGCCAGTGAGAAAATTTCCACGAACAAGTCGTCCGGGTTCTCCACCCTTGCTGCGCTCGCGACACAGGGCGCCTCCGGCGCGACACTCACCCCTCGCCAGCTCATCCTGTTATTGGGCCGCGGTAAACATAAATTGGTCGTGGCTGATCCGCAGCTCGCCCCCGATGGGGATGCGGCGGTCAAGATGTTAAAGAAGTTGCGCTTGTGGCCGAAGGTAAAGAATCGAGTGGTGTACGCGGGGCATTCGGGGCACGCGCAGATCATGTTGCACCAAGGGGAGGGGGACCTGGGGTTGATTCCCTACGGGCAGGCCCTGGCTTCCGGGCGCCAAGCGCAGTTTATGCGTATCCCCTATCAGTTCCACCCGCCGCTGGAGCAGCAGCTGGTGATCTTGCGGGATACCCGGCAGCGAAATCTGGCTATTCGCTTCCTACAATATTTGCGCTCAGACCCGGTACAGGCGCGCTTACTCCCTTTAGGATTTTTACCTGCTAAAAGCCGGTAATACGCCATATAAAATATGGCCGCAGTGAAATTTGATTGGCCCAAAGCGATGTATAAATGTCGTAAAACTTATCCAGATATCGGTTTTATTTGATATCTATTCCAATGCCGCATGAATTCCATTTCAAAGGGTTATTATTTAATTAAACGGTTTGGAATAGTTAATTAAATAATCCCTTATACGACTCGCCCGTAGGTGCACGGCGTTTTTTCGCGCCAGTTTTTTCATTGGTCACCCTGCGTGAGCGAAAGTCACTTATGTCGTGAAGTTTACGTTTTGGGTGCACTTTTTCGTTTCTTTTGTAACTTAATTTGCTGTTTTTTGAGCAGTTTTCGATATTTTTAATAAATTTCCTCAAAACGCCTAATAAGAATCCTCTATTTCCGTCGCCGAAATTTATTTTCTTTAATGCAGCGACTTACCGAAAAGGTTTTAATTTCTCTGGAAGCTGTTTTTTCCGGGGCAGGCCTGTCTTTGCCTTTTAATTTGTTGTTTCGGGGTGACCCGAATAAAAGGCTGTACTGGCGGAATTAAATTCGGCGGTAGTGTTTCGTCCTACAAAGGACAGCCCAAATGTTCGCATCAGGGCCTTGGGTTTATAACAACGACAAATCTTTTAACGGGAGCACAAACGGTGATTATTGCCATACCAAAGGAGACCGCGCCTGGAGAGTCGCGGGTCGCGGCAACGCCAGCCAGCGTAAAGCGTTTGCAGTCGCTGGGCTTTGACGTTGTCATCGAGCAGGGTGCCGGAGAAGGAGCTAACTTCCCCGACACAGAATATGAGCAGGCCGGCGCCAAGTTGTGCGCTAATGCCGCCGACTGTCTGAGTCAGGCCGGGATCGTACTGAAAGTTCAGCAGCCGAATGATGCGGAGCTGGATCTGATTCCCAGCGGTGCCACGCTGGTAGCCTTTCTCAAGCCGGCGCAGAATGAAGCGTTGCTGAAAAAGTTCGCAGACAAAAACATTAACGCGCTGGCGGTGGAATCTATTCCGCGTATTTCGCGCGCGCAGAAAATGGACGCGTTGAGCTCCATGGCCAACATTGCCGGCTACCGCGCAGTGATTGAAGCCGCCCACGAGTTTGGTCGCTTCTTTACCGGCCAGATCACCGCCGCCGGCAAAATTCCACCGGCCAAGGTGCTGGTGATTGGTGCTGGTGTTGCGGGGCTGTCTGCAATTGGCACCGCCAAGAGCATGGGTGCCATCGTGCGCGCCTTCGATACCCGCCCGGAAGTACGCGAGCAGGTGGAGTCCATGGGTGCGGAATTCCTCACTGTGGAAATCGAGGAAGATGGTTCCGGCACCGGCGGCTACGCCAAGCAGATGTCCAAGGAGTTTATCGATGCCGAAATGGCGCTGTTCCGTGAACAGGCCAAGGAAGTGGACATTGTTATCACCACCGCTCTGATCCCCGGCAAGCCGGCACCGAAGCTGTGGCTGGCGGACATGGTGGAAACCATGGCCGACGGTTCTGTGGTGGTGGACCTGGCGGCGGAAATGGGCGGTAACTGTGACTTCACCGAAGCCGATAAAAAGGTGGTCAAGAGTGGTGTCACCGTTCTGGGCTACACCAATCTGGCCAGCCGCGCAGCTACCCAGTCTTCCACCCTGTATGCCACCAACCTGTGCCATCTGTTGACGGACATGACACCGGAAAAGAACGGTGAAATCGAAATCAACTTCGAAGACGAAGCTATTCGCGGTGCCACTGTGGTGAAGGAAGGTGAAATCACCTGGCCGCCACCCCCGCCGAAAATTTCTGCCGCGCCCCAGCAAAAGCAGCCGGAGCCGCAGATCGAAGTGGAACCAAAGCCGGAGAAGAAGTCTTCCCCATTGTCTCTGGTTGCCTTCTGGGCCGTTGCTGGCCTGTTGCTGCTGGCACTGGGTAAATCTGCCCCGGCAGACTTTGTTGCCCATTTTACGGTGTTTGTTCTGGCCATCTTTATCGGCTGGCAGGTGATCTGGAATGTGTCGCATGCGCTGCACACTCCGCTAATGAGTGTGACCAACGCTATCTCCGGCATTGTGATTATCGGTGCCTTGTTGCAGGTAGGGGCCACCGGTTCCTTCGTTGTCACTGTCATGGCGTTTATTGCGGTACTGGTCGCCAGTATCAATATCTTCGGTGGATTCTTTGTTACCCACCGTATGCTCAAAATGTTCCGTCGCTAAGGAGAAAGAGACATGAATAGCGTAATTTCCATGGCTTATCTGTTCTCTGCGGTGATGTTTATTCTGAGCCTCGGTGGACTGTCCGCGCACGAGACCGCAAGACGTGGTAACTACTACGGCATGGTGGGTATGGCGGTGGCCATCATTGCCACCGTCGCCGGTATTACCTCTGGCGCCTACCTGCCGGTGGCGATTGCCATGGGTGTGGGTGCGGTGATTGGCATCCATCTGGCGCGCAAGGTGGAGATGGCGGCGATGCCGCAGCTGGTCGCGCTACTACACAGCTTTGTAGGTCTGGCCGCGGTGCTGATCGGCTGGGGCGGCTACCTGGACCCGCGCATTAATCTCGAAGGTGCCGCACACATTGTGCATAACTCCGAGATTTATATCGGCGTGTTCATCGGTGCCATCACCCTGACCGGTTCCATCGTTGCCTTCGGCAAACTGCAGGGCCTGATTTCGGGTAAACCGCTGATGCTGCCGGCACGCCACTGGCTGAACCTGATCGCGCTGGTGATCTGCGTGGTGCTGGGTGCCCAGTTCATTCCGGCGGACGTGAGCAATGCCACCATCATTAACCTGCTGGTTATGACGGGTATCGCGCTGTTGCTGGGTATCCATTTGATCGCGGCGATCGGCGGTGCGGATATGCCGGTAGTGATCTCCATGCTGAACAGCTACTCCGGCTGGGCCGCTGCGGCCACTGGCTTTATGCTGAGCAACGATCTGCTAATTGTTATCGGTGCCCTGGTCGGCTCCTCCGGTGCCATCCTCAGTTACATTATGTGTCGCGGTATGAACCGTTCCTTTATCAGCGTGATTCTGGGCGGTTTCGGTTCCGATGGTGAAGTGGCCGGTGGTGACAGTGAGGTCGAAGGCGAGGCGGTTGCGACTACGCACGATGAGTTGGCGGATGACCTGAAAGCGGCCAAGAACATCGTTATCGTTCCCGGTTTCGGCATGGCGGTAGCCCACGCGCAGCAAGCGGTAAGCGATCTGACCGACAAGCTGCGTAAAGCGGGCAAAACCGTGCGCTTCGGTATCCACCCCGTTGCGGGCCGTCTGCCCGGACACATGAACGTGTTGCTGGCGGAAGCCAATGTGCCCTACGACATCGTGCTGGAAATGGAAGAGATCAACGATGATTTTCCGGAAACCGATCTGGTACTGGTAATCGGTGCGAACGACACAGTGAACCCCGACGCGGTGGAAAAGCCCGGTTCACCCATCGCCGGCATGCCGGTACTGGAAGTGTGGAAGGCTGGAAAAGTTGTTGTGCTGAAGCGTTCCATGGCGTCCGGCTACGCCGGTGTTGCCAACCCGCTGTTCTATAAAGACAACTCGCGCATGCTGTTTGGCGATGCGAAGGAGAGTCTGCAGAGCGTACTGGGTAAGATGAATCCGGCCTGATTTTTCAGACCCGACTCGTACAAAAAACGGCCCCCCGAAAGGTGGGCCTTTTTTTTCGCCTGAATGTTGACGAGGGTCACAGCGAGACGGGGTTTTACCTGCGGGGCAGCTGGGATAATCTAATCGGCTGTACCAATTATAAAAACCATCGAAACGCACGGAGCCACCATGTCCGTATACCGTCCTTCCGCCTTCCCTGTTCGTTATTTGCGCGTTCTGGGTAAATCGCTGTGTATCCTGGGTACCGCTTCTCTTGTGGCCTGTGGTGGCGGATCTGGTGGTAATGATGGCCCTCTGCCTCCCGATAGTACCCTAGTGCCACCTGCGAGCACGGTTTTGACGCTCACGGGGGATACAAATGCGGAAGTTGATAATGCCGTGGGTATAGTCGCGACCTTATCGGAGCAGGGTTATACCCGCTTCCAGTGGGAGCAGCTGGCGGGGCCGGTGGTGACACCTCTGGCGGGCAATGGCACGGCGGGAATCAGTTTTGATACCGCGTTCAGTGGCGAATATCGTTTTCAGTTGACGGCCTCGAATGAAGACGGTGATCAGGTGCAGGGCACTTTTGATATGTCCGTCGCACCAAATAGCGACCACACCCGTGTGCAGCTGCGCGCGGATCGGGCGGTGAGCGAGGGGGCCGACTTTTCCCTGCGTCTGAATCTCAGCGAATATTCCGGCTCGGTAAATTCATGGCGATTTGTGCAGGAGTCCGGCCCGCAGGCGGATCTTGTGGAGGATGATTCCGGGGAGCCAGTAATTTTTGTGACTGCACCCCGGGTGAATAGTGATCAGGTAATGCGTTTTCGCGGTGAGGTGGAGACGTCTTTCGGTACCTACTCCGATGTGGCGTATGTGGTGGTGCAGGACCGCCCTGAGGTTACCAGTGAGTTTTTCTGTGATGGCGATGGTGAATATTGCGCGAAAACGTCACCACTAAACCCGGTGTATAGCTATCGCAGCGATAGCCCTTATCGCGATGCGCTGGCCCAGTGTGTTTACTCCAACCAATTGACCGAAGAAAGCCTGTGCAGCCTGCGAACTTTGCCGATTATTGGCTTAACCAGTAATGCACCTACCGTCGATCAGATTATGGATCACGTCGCGGTCTCTCACGACTGGATGGGAGAGCGCTTTGAACGGTTTATTCGCGAGCTGGACCCCTACGATGACTTTGCGCTGATGCTGCGTTCGGTCACCGCCATCGTGATTTCCAGTGATGTGCGGCCCTCTTTCTATTGGAGCCTCACCGGGGCAATCTACCTTGACCCTGATAGCCTCTGGCTAACACCCAGCGAACGTGACCTTATTAACGAGCAGCCAGATTATCGCAGTGGTTTTGGTAGTGATTTGCAATACGTAACTCCCTGGCGCTACGTAAAAAACAACAACTATGCCTTCCCTTTTTATCCGTCTTACCTGAGAGAGACTCGCTCTTTCTTCGATCTGGAAGTTGACCTTGGATCTCTGCTTTACCACGAGCTGGCGCATGCCAACGACGCTATGTCTCAGGCAAAAATTCAGGGTGGACTGGCTCTCGACGACATTTTCTTTAACCAGGCCTACAAAAGTGACTTCGTGAATCCGTCCGTCACTGCAGTGAATGGGATGACATCCCAGGAGCTCTACGACTTGGCGGATGTGCGTTACCGCGGCGCTCAAGCGACTCTGTTGCAGCAAAGCTATACCCCGATCGATGTGGCGAATTTCTTTTTCCCGGACAGCGCCAACGCCTTCTACAGCTATAGCTCTCCCTGGGAGGATACCGCCATGCTGTTCGAGGAAACCATGATGAGCCTGCGCTATGGCATCGAGCGCGATGTGGCCGTCACCAACAGTCCGTTCAATCCTACTTCCGCCGATGATTATGTGGTGGCGCAGGGGCAGCGCGGGCGCATTGGCTCGACGTTGATTCGCCCGCGGGCCAGCACTGCGGTGCAAGGGCTGTTGCCGGAAGCCTGGGCCGCTGCCGATGATCACCTGCGGGGCATTACCCCTGTCGCCCTGTGCGCGGGCGAGGGCTGGGGGCAAAACCTGAGTCCGGCGTGTGCCGGCTCATTCGGCGTACTGCGCTTTGAGGTCGAGGCGCCAAACGCCAGCGGGCGGATGCCCACGGATCGTCCGCGCAGCTTTATCCCGCCGACGCGTTTCTAAAGAGAAGCTTTTAAGGGCCGGCGCCAGGACTGGCGCTGGCCAGAAAGGGAAGGGGGCCTCAGGGGCGCAGCAGATTGGAAAGGCGCGCGTTGGGCTTTTCCGCCTTGCGGAAGATCAGCGCGATTTTGCCGATTTCCTGCACCAGCTCGGATTTGCTCTGCTCGCACAGCTCGCCAATCAGTTCGCGGCGCACATCGCGGTCATTCACCGCCAGTTTCACCTTGATTAGCTCGTGATCTTCCAGGGCGCGATTCAACTCTTCCAGAACGCCTTCGGTCAGACCTTTGTCGGCAACGGTCACGATTGGCTTGAGGCTGTGGCCACGGGCGCGCAGCGCTTTTTTGCGGTCAGCGGTTAAAGGCATACAATACTCCATCCTTAAACCCATACTTGGGTATTCGACGTGTGGGCAACCCGCGTGGACAACCCCATAAATTAGCGATGTATTGTAACTGATGGGCCGATCAAAGAGCAGCCACCGTTGGCTGCGTGAACATTTTAACGACCACTACGTCAAACAATCCCAGAAAGAGGGCTACCGCTCCCGTGCCTCCTATAAGCTGCAGGAGTTGCAGGAGAAGGACCGTCTGATCAAGCCGGGTATGACCGTGGTTGATCTGGGCGCCGCCCCCGGTGGCTGGTCTCAGGTGGCTGCAGAACTTGTTGGTCACAAGGGCCGGGTGCTGGCATCGGATATTCTGCCCATGGATGCGCTGGCGGGCGTGGACTTTGTGCAGGGCGATTTCACCGAGGAGGCCGTGTTCGAAGAGTTGCTGGAAAAGCTCGGAGAAGAGCGCGCCGACCTTGTGATTTCCGATATGGCCCCCAATATGAGTGGAGTGCGTGCCGTCGATCAGCCCGCGTCCATGTATCTGGTGGAGCTGGCAGTGGATATGGCGCGCCAGACCCTGAAGTCAGGCGGAGCCTTTGTGGCCAAGGTCTTCCAGGGGGAAGGGTTCGATGAACTGATTCGCGACCTGCGCAGTCAGTATCAGACGGTAGTAACCCGCAAGCCCGGTGCATCCCGTCCGCGTTCCCGCGAAGTCTATGTGGTAGCGCGCGGCTTTAAGGGGTAAGACGGGGCGAGAAAGGCTGACTTGCGAGGCTTTAATTGCCGAGATTTGATAAAGTCCCCATGACCGGGGCGACAGGTTTACGATTTTCGCCACCTATACTGGGTGGGATGGAAGGAATGGATAAAGTTGCCAAGGCGCAAACCAAGGCACAGGCAAGAGGGCATACCCTTTGAACGATATGGCAAAGAATTTGGTGTTGTGGTTGATCATCGCCGCGGTGCTGCTGATGGTTTTCCAGAACTTCAAGCCGCAAACCCGGGATGAATCCCTCAACTATTCCGACTTTGTCCAGGATGTGCAGTCCGGCCAAATCAAAAATGTGCTGGTTGATGGCCTCGTTATTACCGGCGAGAAAGCCGACGGCAGCCGCTTCAAGACCATTCAGCCGCAAATTATCGACGACGAGCTCACCAATGAAATGGTGCGCGGCGGCGTCGAGTTCAACGGTCGCGAGCCGGAAAGTGCCAGCCTCTGGCAGCAGCTGCTGGTGGCCAGCTTCCCGATCCTGATCATCATTGCCGTGTTTATGTTCTTTATGCGCCAAATGCAGGGCGGTGCCGGTGGTCGTTCCGGGCCTATGGCATTCGGCAAGAGCAAGGCGCGCCTGTTGGGCGAAGACCAGATTAAAACTACCTTCGCCGATGTGGCGGGTGTGGATGAAGCGAAAGAAGACGTGCAGGAACTGGTGGAGTTCCTACGCGACCCGTCCAAATTCCAGCGCCTCGGCGGTGCCATCCCGCGCGGCGTGCTGATGGCGGGCCCTCCCGGCACCGGTAAAACCTTGCTGGCCAAGGCTATTGCCGGTGAAGCCAAGGTACCGTTCTTCTCGATTTCCGGTTCCGACTTCGTGGAAATGTTCGTTGGTGTGGGCGCCTCCCGTGTGCGCGACATGTTCGAGCAGGCCAAGAAGCAGGCCCCGTGCATCATCTTTATCGATGAGATCGACGCCGTCGGCCGTCACCGCGGTGCCGGTGTAGGCGGAGGCCACGACGAGCGCGAACAGACCCTGAACCAGCTCCTGGTAGAGATGGACGGCTTTGAAGGCAACGAAGGCGTAATTGTGATCGCCGCCACTAACCGTCCGGACGTACTCGACTCCGCGCTGCTGCGCCCGGGCCGCTTCGACCGCCAGGTGTTTGTCGGCCTGCCGGACATCCGCGGCCGCGAGCAGATCCTGAAGGTGCACATGCGCAAGGTGCCGCTGGACGAGAAGGTCGACCCGCAGACCATTGCCCGTGGTACTCCCGGCTTCTCCGGTGCGGATCTGGCCAACCTGGTGAATGAGGCTGCCCTGTTTGCCGCCCGCGCCAACCGCCGCATGGTGACCATGGACGAGTTCGAGCGTGCCCGTGACAAGATCATGATGGGTGCCGAGCGCAAGTCCATGGTGATGAACGAGAAGGAAAAGACCAATACCGCGTACCACGAAGCGGGTCACGCCATTATTGGTCGCCTGGTGCCGGAGCACGATCCGGTGCACAAGGTCACCATCATTCCGCGCGGCCGCGCCCTGGGTGTTACCCAGTTCCTGCCGGAAGAAGACAAATACAGCCTGTCCAAGCGCGCGCTGGAATCCCAGCTGTGCTCCCTGTTTGGCGGCCGTATTGCTGAAGAAATGACCCTGGGGGTGGATGGTGTAACCACCGGTGCCTCCAACGATATTGAGCGCGCTACCGATATTGCCCGCAACATGGTCACCAAGTGGGGCCTGTCGGAGAAGCTCGGCCCGCTGCACTACGGCGAAGACGAGAGCGGTCAGCCCGGCCAGGGTAACCCGGTATCCGGCAAGACCTCGAACGAAATCGATGAGGAAGTGCGCCGAATTATCGACACTTGCTACGACCGTGCGCAGAAGCTGTTGGAAGAAAACCGCGATATCCTGGAAGCGATGAAAGACGCGCTGATGGAATACGAGACCCTGGATGCGGAACAAGTGGATGACCTGATGGCGCGCCGCAAGGTACGCCCGCCGAGAGACTGGCACGACAACGACTACACCGGTGGTGACTCTTCCGACGACATCAAGCCGGAAAGCAAGTCCGAGGATGGTGACAGCTCCGTAGGTGGCCCGGTTAACGGTCACTGATTGATAGGCGGACTCTGTCGATACGCTTCCAGTATCGACCGCGAAGCGGGCCTGCTATTCACTAGCAGGCCCGCTTTGTATATCTAGCAATACCAAGCGACGCCTGCAGATCTTTTCCCGCGGCGCCGCTTGAGTTGCATCAAGCGATAAGAACGATATGAAGTTACTGTGCGGCCAGCGCATGCTGGACCTGTCCCGTCCGCAAGTGATGGGCATCCTCAACACCACGCCAGATTCCTTTTCCGATGGCGGCAGCTATTACGGCGACGGTGGTTTAAATCTGGATCTGGTGCTACAGCGTGCCGAGCAGATGGTGCGAGATGGCGCATCCATTCTCGATATTGGCGGCGAGTCTACCCGCCCGGGTGCGGCGCCGGTGTCCGAACAGGAAGAGTTGGCGCGCGTGGTGCCGGTAGTGGAAGCCATTGCAGCACGTCTGGATGTTGTGATCTCTGTCGATACCAGCACCGCCTCGGTAATGCACAATGCCGCCGCAGCTGGCGCCGGTATCATCAACGATGTGCGCGCACTGACCCGGCCAGGGGCACTGCAGGCCGCTGCCGCGACCGGTTTGCCGGTGTGCCTGATGCATATGCAGGGGCAGCCCGGCACCATGCAGGACAAGCCCGAATATGCGGATGTGGTGGCCGAAGTACGCGCTTACCTCGATACGCGCCTGCAGGCCTGCGTCGACGCGGGTATCCCGCGGGAAAAGATCATGTTCGACCCGGGCTTTGGTTTCGGCAAGAACGACGAGCACAATCTTGCGCTGCTGCGCCATCTGCCCGAGCTGGCGCCCAAAGGGGTGCCTCTGCTGGTGGGCTTGTCGCGCAAATCCATGATCGGGCGGTTGCTGGGACGCGAGGTCGATGAACGCCTCGCCGGCAGCCTGGCGCTGGCTATGCTGGCCGCCCAACGCGGTGCCGCGATTATTCGCGTGCACGACGTTGCCGCCACCGCAGATGTGCTGAAATTACAACAATTGGTAGATTGCCCCTGAGTGGGGCGGTGAATGAGAAGCGAGTGATCAGATGACAAGAAAGTACTTTGGCACAGACGGTATCCGCGGCCAGGTCGGGAAGGGCCCCATCACTCCAGATTTCATGCTGCGTCTCGGCTACGCCGCCGGCAAGGTGCTGGGTGCAAACCGTGCAGGGAAAGGGCGCAGCCGCATCCTGATCGGCAAAGATACCCGCGTGTCGGGCTATATGTTTGAGGCCGCGCTGGAGGCGGGCCTGATCAATGCCGGCGTCGACGTCGGTCTGCTCGGCCCCATGCCCACCCCGGCGATTGCCTATCTCACGCGTACCTTTCATGCCCAGGCCGGCATCGTGATCAGTGCCTCGCACAACCCGTATCAAGACAATGGCATCAAATTCTTCAGTGCCGACGGCAGTAAGCTGCCTGACGAGGTTGAAGCCGAAATCGAAGCGGCGTTAGATCTGCCCATGGAAACTGCCAAGGACCTGGGTAAGGCCTGGCGTATTGATGATGCCGTGGGTCGCTACATCGAGTTCTGCAAGGCGAGTACCCCCTGGCGCTACTCTCTGCAGGGCCTGAATATCGTTCTGGATTGCTCCAACGGAGCCACCTACCACATCGCGCCCAAGGTATTTAGTGAGCTCGGTGCCGAAGTGCACGCTATTGGTGTGCAGCCGGACGGACTGAATATCAACCTGGACTGCGGTTCCACCAAGCCCGAGAAGCTGCAACAAGCGGTCGTAGAGCGCGGTGCGGATCTGGGTATCGCGTTTGATGGCGATGGTGACCGGGTGATGTTTGTGGACAAAAACGGCAAGCTGATCGACGGTGACCAGTTGTTGTTCCTGATCGCCATTCATCGCCAGCAATTCCTCGGCGGTTGCAGCGGTGTGGTCGGAACACAAATGAGTAACTACGGCTTCGAACTGGCCCTGAAAGAGCGTGCCATACCCTTCGCACGGGCCAAGGTTGGTGACCGCTATGTACTGGAGATGATGTACAAGAACGGCTGGACCCTGGGTGGCGAGTCCTCCGGGCATATTGTCTGCACCGATGTGACCACCACCGGTGACGGCATCATCTCCGCATTGCAGGTTTTGCGTGCGGTTAGTGACTTCGGCGAGTCGCTCGACCAGCTGAGCGAAAAAATGGACATGTTGCCCCAGCATATGATCAATGTGCGCCTCGCCAGCCGCGACGGCGTGCTGGAGCATACTGACGTGCAGGCCGCCGTTGCCCAGGCTGAGTCCACCCTGGCGGATAGCGGCCGGGTGCTGTTGCGCCCGTCTGGCACCGAGCCGCTGATTCGGGTAATGGTTGAGGGTAAGGACGGACCGCTCGTTGAACAGTTAGCGGCTGACATCGCCCAGGTGGTGGAGCGCGTGGGGAACGCGTGAGAGCGGCCTGGCGTCTGAGCAGGGCGGCAAGTGAGCCCAAAGTGTCGGAAGCCATTGAAAAATCAATAAATATCCGAAAACGCTGGTTGTATGTTACCGGCAATACCGCTAAGATTTGCGCCCCTTGGAGGAGCACCCATGCGTAAAACACTGGTTGCCGCCAACTGGAAAATGCACGGCAGCAAGACGTTTGCCGAGCAACTGTTGGCCGAGCTGAACAGCGGACTTGAGTCCGGTAAATGCTCCGCACAGGTAGTGATCTGCCCGCCATACCCCTATCTGGGCCTGGTCGGAGAGATTGCCAGCGATCTGGGCCTTGGGGCACAGAACCTCAGCGAACAAGCCTCCGGTGCTTTCACCGGCGAAGTCTCCGCTGAGATGCTGAAAGACTTCGGTGCCGATTACGTCATCGTTGGTCATTCAGAGCGCAGAAGCCTGTACGGTGAAACCAGCGCACTGGTAGCGGAGAAGTTCGCCGCAGCCAAGGCTTCAGGCCTCGTTCCCATGCTGTGTGTGGGAGAGTCGCTGGAAGAGCGTGAATCTGGCAAGGCTCTGGAAGTAGTTGCCGCGCAGATTCAGGCCGTGGTTGACCTTGGTCTGTCAGATACCTGGCAAAATGCGGTCATCGCCTATGAGCCTGTGTGGGCGATTGGCACCGGTAAAACGGCTACCCCGGAACAGGCGCAGGAAGTGCACCGCTTTATCCGCGAACAGCTGGGTGAAGCTGGAGAGCAGGTACAGATTCTCTACGGTGGTAGCGTAAAAGCCGGTAACGCCGCAGAACTGTTTGCCAAGCCCGATATTGACGGTGCCTTGGTGGGCGGGGCCTCATTAAAGGCCGAAGAATTTATTCAGATTTGCCGCGCCGCCGATTGAGCGCAGCAAAGAAATTTTGAGCAAGGGCAGATGCCCGACAGCAGGTTTTCTGGACAATGGAAAAACTGGTTTTAATCGTACACATCCTCACCGCGCTGAGTATCATCGCGCTGATTTTGCTGCAGCAGGGTAAGGGTGCTGAAGCGGGTGCATCTTTCGGTGCCGGCGCTTCGCAAACCGTATTTGGCAGCCAGGGTAGCGGAAATTTCTTTTCCCGCTTGACTGCAATTATGGCGACGGTATTCTTCGTCACCAGCTTTGGCCTGGCCTACCTCGCCAGCGTCAACAAAGCACCGGACATCGACGGTCTGCCGCAGGTTCCTGCAGCAGTTGAGTCCCGCGAACAGCAGGACGACGTTCCGGCGGTCATCGAGAGCGACATCCCTGAAGTTCAGGAAGCTGCTCCGGCCGACGAACTGCCCTCCGCAGAAGAAGCCCCGCAGGCTGAACTGCCGGAAGCAGACACTGAGGAACAGCCTCAGTAAGCCGAAAGGCGAAATCAAAAACTGAAAAGTTTTTGCCCAGGTGGTGGAATTGGTAGACACGCTATCTTGAGGGGGTAGTGAGCTATGCTCGTGCGGGTTCAAGTCCCGCCCTGGGCACCACATTGAAAACCGAGCTTCGCATGAGTTCGGTATTCTTCCAAAAGCCCCGCAGTGCGGGGCTTTTGTGTTTCTGGCTCAGTCAGAGTCCTTCCGTTTTTTTAACCCGTCTAAGAATTTGCTCTGAAGCAGCTGAAGTTTCGGCTCGATGTACCTCTGGCAAAATGGCCGCTGTGGGTCAGTGGAATAATAATTCGTATGCTGTGGGTCTGAACTTCGAAATGCGTGGTAGGGCAAGATCTGAGTGATCAATGGATCAGCGAAATCATTTTGAAATTTGCGCAAAGCCTCTTGGGCAATCTCCCTTTGTTGCTCGCTAAAAAAGTAGATCGCGCTGCGGTAATTCTTACGCAATTGGTGAGCCGCTGTAGCGCTGTGCGTATATAGGTGCACCTCAATCAGCGTTTCCAGGGAAATTTCGTCGGGGTCAAAGTGTACGATCACAGCCTCTGAAAAGCCTGAATTCGGAGGCTGTGATGCGATGTACCCTTGGTCGACGCGCTCAACACCGCGCAACTGCTGAAATACAGCTTCTGTACACCAGTGGCAGCCGCCGCCAAACCCTATACATTCTGATTCAGTTTTATTGTTCTCCAGAGGCATATGAATACTATGTGGTCTCTTGGTATGTATTCGGTAAGTTTAGCGTGAGCGTCATCGTCTCCGAGGGTTCTTTAAATGTTGAGGGGTAGCGTGATAGGCCTCCTCGTGGGGAGTGTGTGGGTTTTCAACAGCAGCGACTATTCGCACTGAGCGTCAAAGTTCGTCTGATCCAGCCAAGCCTCTTTGTGGCTGCACGGGTCAAATTCATTGAAGAGTTGCTTAACCTCTTTAGACTCCGAAAACTCTATACAGCGAGTAATCGCGGCTTGAGATCCGTTTTTGGTTGTAAATTCGGTTGGCTTCCAGTTTTTTAGTTGAGCTCTCAAGGCTTCGTAAGCCGCCAGGTCGACATTTCCCATATATACGTTCGCAGAACGATTAGCGTCAGCCCTAATTGACTTTTCCGAAAATGAAGACCCTAGGCAAATAGCTGTTGCGTATTTTCGGAAATCCTTTTCTTCTTTAGTGATTTCACGCAGGTTTGATGCAGTGCTTTCGCCGCAGGCCGATAACAGAAAAAAGCTTAAAAAGGCGAGTGCTTGCTTTTGAGTTCCCATAAGAAGGCCTTTTTCGAAATTGGAAAATAACATTTGTCAGAGCAGGCGTTGCCGTTCCAGATGGTAGCGTGGCCGCTGGCATCACTCCATTGATCGACCTCAAACACTAAAATTCCCTTTTTGTCTGTGAACGAAATTTCATCTGGGTTTCGGAAGGTGTGTTCAGGAGTTCCAAAGGTTTTCTTAAGATAGGCGATCAGGGTTTTGACTTTGTAAATGTACCAGCGACCTTGGGCGCCGGATACTGTTTGTCCACTTAAATACGGTATATTGATGCCATTCTCGTTGAGCACATAGCTCATACGAATCGCACAGGCGTTTTCGAATCGACCTTGTCCTTGCGGTACTTTATTTATGTTGTAGTCGACTTTCCCGCCGAGCTTAGTGCCCACCGCAGATACAGATTTTCCAATATCCGCATAAACTTCCTGGAAAGATTGCCACGCATCCTCAATATTTGGGCGCTTCATAGAATAGTTTCTGCTTCGAAAAAGAGAGTAGGTAGAAAATACCACTCTTTGTCATTATGCGTCCCTTTACGCCAGTACCAGTTAAACTGGAATGGCGCAAAATGAATCTTATTGCGATTAAAAACTATAACTAAGGAGGGAGGGGGGAGAGGTGGTTTTTGTGTGAGGGATAGGTGGGAGGTTGGCGCATCACAAACCGGATGCGCCAGTTTTTACTCGCCGCTGAAAATCAGGGGTTTTCCACATTGTGATAAACCGCCTGCACATCCTCCAGGTCTTCCAGCATGTTAATAAACTTCTCAAACAGCGCTACGTCGTCACCGCTGATCTGGGTGTAGGTCTGCGGCACAAACTGGATCTCATCCACGTCGAAATCAATCTCGCCAAAGGCTTCGATCAGTGCCTGCTTGGCCTTGAAGTACTCGGACTGCGGTGCGAATACGGAAAGCTTACCGTCTTCGTTTTCGATGTCTGTTACGTCCACATCCCCTTCCATCAGGGCTTCCAGTACGGCTTCTTCGTCATCGTGCTTGAAGACGAGAATCGCCAGATGGTCGAAGCTGTGGCTAACGGAGCCCTCGGTGCCGATCTTGGTCTTGGTTTTGGTAAACGCCTGGCGCACATCACCGAAAGTACGGTTCGGGTTGTCGGTCAGGCACTCGATGATGGCCATGCAACCGCCGGGGCCAAAACCTTCGTAGCGGGCGCGCGCGAAGTCTTCACCGGCGCCGCCCTTGGCCTTGTCGATGGCTTTTTCAATCACATGGGCGGGGACCTGCTCTTTCTTGGCGCGGTCGATCAGGCTGCGCAGGGCCAGGTTACCGTTGGGGTCAATGCCGCCAGACTTTGCGGTCACGTAGATCTCACGGCCATAGCGGCTGTAGACCCTGGCCTTCATGTTCGAGGTCTTGGCCATCGACTCTTTGCGGTTCTGGTAGGCTCTGCCCATGGGTATAGCTCCGGTATCTCGGGATAGTCGTAATTGGGTAAAGAGGGCGATTTTACTGGCCGGCGAGGCCAATGAGAAGTCGCTGCTGCTTGCTGGGGCTTGCGCAACTGGGCGCCAGGCCGTTCATTGTCCACACTGTCTAGAAGTGGCCCTTCCCGTTAATTAATCCACAGGTTGGAGATGTCGGTGCAGCAGTCGTCAAACAAGGTGGTCGAGCGTCTGTTTGCGTTGCGCGCGCACGGCACCACGGTGCGCGGCGAGCTGCTCGCTGGCCTCACCACCTTCGTCACCATGGCCTATGTGGTATTCGTGACGCCCAATATGCTCTCTGGTACCGGTATGGATCCCGGCGCCGTGTTTGTGGCCACCTGCCTGGGCAGTGCGGTGGCCTGCTTTCTGATGGGGTTCTACGCGAACTGGCCGGTTGGCTTGGCGCCGGGTATTGGCTTGACCGCGTTCTTCGCCTACTCGGTAGTCGGTGAGATGGGCTACAGCTGGCAGGTAGCGCTGGGTGCGGTGTTTATTGCTGGCGTGCTGTTTGTGGCCATGAGCCTGTCGCGGGTGCGTGAGTGGATTATGAACAGTATCCCTATGTGCCTGCGCTACTCCATGGGGGCAGGGGTGGGGCTGTTTCTTGGGTTGATTGGGCTCAAGTCGGCGGGCATCGTGGTATCCAGCGATGCCACTTTACTGTCCCTCGGATCCTTTCGTGAGCCGCCGGCCATGCTCGGTGCACTGTGTTTTCTGCTGATTGCGGTGCTTAGCTTCTGGCGGGTGTTCGGAGCGATCCTGATCAGTATCCTGGTGGTCACCGGTATCGGGCTGGTGCTGGGACTGGTGGAATACGGTGGTCTGGTGTCCAAACCGCCGAGCTTGGCACCTACCTGGATGCAGGTGGATATTCGCGGGGCGCTGGATCTCAGTATGGTCAGCGTGATCCTCGCGTTTTTGTTTATCAATATCTTCGATACCGCCGGTACCCTGATGGGGGTTGCTCACCGCGCCAAGCTGATTGAGCCGGATGGCAGCATCGAAAAACTCCCCCAGGCCTTGAAGGCAGATAGTACCTCCAGTGTGCTGGGCGCCTTTGTGGGCTGCCCACCGGTAACCAGCTTTGTGGAGAGTGCCGCGGGTGTGGCCGCAGGAGGGCGCACCGGGCTCACCGCGGTGACGGTAGGTGTGCTGTTTCTGTTGTGCGTGTTCTTTGCGCCGCTGGCCGGGATGATCCCCGCATATGCCACTGCTGGCGCATTGATTTATGTGGCGATGCTGATGATGGGCGGCATGTCGCATATCGACTGGGAGGATCTCACCGATGCGATTCCCGCGGTGGTTACCATGATTATGATGCCGCTGACCTTTTCCATCGCCAATGGCATCGCACTCGGGTTTCTGACCTATACCGCGCTCAAGCTATTTACCGGTCAGCATCGCCAAATCTCTGTAAGCCTGTATATTCTGAGTGCGATTTTTCTCGCGAAATTCGCCTTCCTCTGATCAGGTGAGCGCATACGCCGGGCTATGGTGAGAGGCTATTCATAGGGAAGGCAACAAAAGCGGAACTGTTTTTGCAGAGTCAAATTACCGCCGCACTGCTAAGGAGAAGCCACTTGCCACCATTTCCAACGTTGCCACCGATCCGCATTGAAATGAGCCCCGAGAGCCTTTGCCAATGGTTGCGTGAGCTCGCGCAGCTCACCGTTGCCTCGGTACACCCAGACAACTTGTTTTCAGACCAGCTCCCGGCACCCGGGCGGAAAACGCTGGTAGTGGGTGCCGGAAAGGCGAGTGCCGCAATGGCAGCGGCGCTGGAGCGCGCGTGGCAACAGCAGTATCCGCAGGCGGATATCTCGGGGGTTGTAGTAACCCGCTACGAGCATGCTGCGCAGTGCGAGAAGATCGAGGTACTGGAAGCGGCACACCCAATGCCGGATAACCTCGGAGAGCAGGCGGCCAAGCGGATGCTTTCCTCTGTTGAAGGGCTCGGGGAAGAGGACCTGGTTCTGGCTCTTGTTTCTGGCGGAGGCTCCGCACTGATGAGCCTGCCGGCGCCGGGGCTCACCTTGCAGCAGAAGCAATCCATTAATAAGGCCCTGTTGCGCAGCGGCGCGCCGATTGGTGAGATCAATACCGTGCGCCGTCACCTGTCAGCGATCAAGGGCGGACGCCTGGCTGCCGCTGCACATCCTGCGCGTGTAGTGACCTATCTAATTTCTGATGTTCCCGGGGATGATCCTACGCTGATTGCCTCGGGCCCAACCTTGCCGGATAGCACCACCGCGGCCGACGCTCTGGAAATTCTGCAGCGCTATCAGATAAACCTCGAGCCCGAGGTGCGTGCACATCTCGAAGCCGCAACGGAATCCCCGCGTCCGGATGATGCCGACTTTACGCGCGATCATTCCGTGATGCTTGCCAAAGCAGCCGACGCACTGCAAGCGGCGCGCAGTGCGGCGCTGGCGGCGGGTGTCGAGGTGCGTGTGCTGGGTGATGACCTTGAAGGGGAGGCGCGGGAGCTGGGTGCCGAGCACGCGGCGATGGCGCTGGATGTGCAGGAAGAACTCCGCCAGCCTTTGCTGATCTTGTCGGGCGGTGAAACCAGCGTCACGGTGACCGGCAATGGTCGCGGCGGGCGCAATGTGGAGTATCTGCTGGGGCTGTTCGATGGGTTAAAAGGGGCGCCGGGTATCTATGGTCTTGCCATCGACACCGATGGCATTGATGGCTCCGAAGACAACGCTGGCGCATCCTTCAGCCCGGATGACTGGGCCAAGATGCTGTCGCAAGGGCTGCAACCGCAAACGTATCTCGCCAACAACGACGCCTATAGCTTCTTCGCGGAACTGGGCAATCTGATTGTAACGGGGCCAACCCGTACCAATGTTAATGATTTCCGCGCAATTCTGGTGCTGCCGACTGTGGATAACTAGAAAGCCAGACCCGCCGGGGCAGTATTGCTGGCTAAGCTGAGTCTATAGACCCGGACTCGGTCGCAAGTTGCCAGAGAAACCTCCATGCCCCATATCCCCACGGTCGAACCGGCCACCTCGCCTTTTCGTCGTACCAAAATCGTTGCCACCCTGGGCCCGGCCAGTGACAAGCCGGGCGTGCTGGAAAGGTTGATTGCTGCCGGGGTCGACGTGGTGCGCCTCAACTTTTCCCACGGCACTGCCGAAGATCACCGCCGCCGTTTAAAGCAGGTGCGCGAGATTGCCGAGCGCCAGGGGAAAACCGTGGCGGCGCTGGGTGACCTGCAGGGGCCCAAAATCCGTATCGCCCGTTTCCGCGAAAATCACGTCATCCTGCATGAGGGAGAGCGCTTTCTGCTGGATATGGCGCTCGACGCCAATGCCGGTGACGAGACACGTGTGGGCTGCGATTACAAAGCGCTGGTCAGCGATGTAACCGCCGGCGATGTGCTGCTGCTGGACGACGGGCGGGTGATCCTGAATGTGGAGCAGGTGACCGAGCGCCACGTGCTGACTACGGTGGTGGTGGGCGGCAGCCTCTCCAATAACAAGGGTATCAATAAACAGGGCGGTGGACTGTCTGCGGCAGCCCTCACCGACAAAGACAAGCGGGACCTCAAGACCGCCATCGACATTGGCGTCGATTACCTGGCGGTATCCTTCCCACGCAGCGCCGAGGACATGCTGGAAGCCCGGGAATTGTTGGGTGAAGAGGGCAAGCATATTGGGCTGGTGGCCAAGGTTGAGCGCGCCGAGGCCGTGGCGGATCACGACACCCTGGACGACATCATCCGCGCTTCGGAAGCGGTGATGGTGGCCCGCGGTGACCTGGGGGTGGAAATAGGGGATGCCGCCCTGATTGGGGTACAGAAGCGCATGATCAAGCGCGCCCGCCAGCTCAACCGCGCGGTGATTACCGCCACCCAGATGATGGAAACCATGATTACCGCACCGCTGCCCACCCGGGCGGAAGTCTTCGATGTGGCCAATGCGGTACTCGATGGCACCGATGCGGTTATGCTCTCGGCCGAAACCGCCGCCGGTGGTTTTCCCGTGGAGGCGGTAGAGGCCATGCACCGCCTGTGCCTGGGGGCGGAACGCGAACGCTCGGCCCAGGAGTCCGGTCATCGCATGCATCAGGGGTTTACCCGCATCGATGAGACCATCTCCCTCTCCGCCATGTATGCTGCCAATCACCTGGAGCGAGTCACCGCCATCGCCTGTATGACCCAGACCGGCTACACGGCGCTTATCGCCTCGCGCATTCGCTCCGGCCTGCCCATTGTTGGTCTCGCCCACGAGCCTGTCGCCCAGCGGCGGATGGCGCTGTATCGCGGGGTAATCTCCGTGCTGTTCGTGCCCGGCGACGACGAGGGTGACCGCGAGCTCAACCAGCGCGCCCTGGATACCCTGCGGGCACGCGGCATTGTCGATGAGGGTGACCGGGTGATCCTGATTCGCGGTGATCTGATGCAGTCCCACGGTGGTACCAACACGCTGAAGATCCTCGACGTCTGTTGATTCAGTCAGACGCGAGATTGGCGGTGAAATTGCATTTAGACGGGCGGATGTGGTTAGAATACGGATGGTAGTGCCGAAACTACCTGTAATTTGAAGCGAATCTTGAACAGAGGACTGTGCTGCAGATGGCCTGAACCGGGCCTCGATTTAAACACTGTCTAAACGAACGATATCAACAACACCGAGCCTGCATTCCTAAGTCATCGATAAGCGAGTGATACGGGATGTAGGCCGCGAGCGGCTTAGCCGCCCGCCAGGGTCGCAAGGGAAACCGAACGGCCTCCCGCATTTGGAAAGGTGATGAAGGAAAACCGCGTATTGGAAGACGGCCACGGCCGTCGTTTCTACTATCTGCGCCTGTCGGTGACAGATGTCTGCAACTTCCGTTGCGACTACTGCCTGCCCGACGGCTACCAGGCCAGCCCTAAGCAGCCCGACCTCAGTGTCGCGGAAGCCACCACCGTCATGCGCGCCTTCGCCCAGCTCGGCACCAGAAAGGTGCGCCTGACCGGCGGCGAGCCATCTTTACGCAAAGATCTCCCGCAACTCATCCAGGCCGCAAAGACCACCCCGGGCATCCGCCGCGTCGCCGTCACCAGCAACGGCTACAAGTTGCCTGCTGCTATCGACACCTGGCACCACGCGGGCCTCGACCAGCTCAATATCAGTATCGACAGCCTCGACCCCAGTGAATTTGCCCACATAACCGGCCACGATTGCCTGCCTAAAATTCTGACCGGTATCGACCGCGCACTGGAATTGGGCGTACAAACCAAGGTCAACGCTGTGCTGCTCAGTGACGGTGCGCGCGATCGACTGCAACAGTTTCTGGCCTGGCTCAAAACCACCCCGGTCACCCTCCGCTTTATCGAACTGATGCAGACCGGCGACAACCGCGACTACTTCGCCAGCAACCACCTGCGCGGCGCCGAAATCGAGCAGCTATTGATCGAAACCGGCTGGCAATTACTCCCTCGCGCCATCGATGCCGGCCCCGCCCGTGAATACGTCCACCCCGACTACGCCGGCCGTATCGGTTTGATTACGCCCTACAGCAAAGACTTCTGCAGCAGCTGTAACCGACTGCGCATCTCCGCCCAGGGCAAACTGCACCTGTGCCTGTTTTCCGATACCGGCATTGATTTGCGCCATGCGATTCGCGATGGCGATGCCAGTGCGCTGGCGGAAAGTGTAAGAACCATGATCGGTAATAAAGAAGTCAGCCACTACTTACAGCAGGGCAATACGGGAGGAACAGAAAACCTCTCGATAATTGGTGGCTAAGCGCGAAACTCAGAATTGAAGAGCGGGTGTCGGGTGAAGGGGTTCAGGATCGTCGGCAACAGGGATGTTGCCGACGAAGCGTACAGGGATGTATTCACAGCGGTCCTGAACCCCTTCACCCGATGCCTGCTCGCCACAGAACCAAGAACAAAGTACCCAACATAAAAGGCCGCGACGGAGCACCAAAAAATGTCCCACGCCCCACTGGATCCCAATCAAAAACTGAACATCGCCGTTCTCACCGTTTCCGACACCCGAACCGAAGAAAACGATACCTCTGGCAAATACCTGGTAGAAGCCCTGCAGGCAGACGGCCACAATCTAGCCGACAAAGCCATCGTCATCGACGACAAATACCTGCTGCGTGCGCAAGTCTCCGACTGGATCGCCGACCCAGAAGTACAAGTAATTATTTCCACCGGCGGCACCGGCTTCGCCGGGCGCGACTCCACCCCAGAAGCACTCGCCCCCCTGTTCGACAAACACATCGACGGCTTCGGCGAAATGTTCCGCTCCATCAGTTACGAAGAGATTGGCTCCTCCACCATCCAGTCCCGCGCACTGGCCGGCATTGCCAACCGCACCCTGATCGCCTGCCTGCCCGGTTCCACCGGTGCGTGCAAAACCGGCTGGACCAAACTGCTGCAGGAACAGCTCACCGCAAGTCACAAGCCCTGTAACTTCGTTGGCTATCTAACCAAGTAAATTGCCCAAGGTTGCCCAATACATGACCCTGACACACCTCAACCAGCAAGGCGAAGCCAGTATGGTCGATGTCACCGACAAGGACATCACCGACCGCTCTGCCCGCGCCATCTCCGCCGTCGCCATGTCCACGGAAGCCTTCGCGCAACTGCAAGCGGGTAACAACAAAAAGGGCGATGTGCTCGCCACCGCCCGCATCGCCGGCATCCAGGCCGCCAAGAAAACCGCCGATCTGATCCCTCTGTGCCACCCGCTGGCACTAACCAAGGTGAAGGTTGACTTCGAACTGGATGAGGCCAATTCCACCGTGAACATCGCCAGCTTCTGTCGCCTCGCCGGCCGTACCGGCGTGGAAATGGAGGCGCTGACCGCCGCCAGTGTGGCCGCACTGACCATTTACGACATGTGCAAAGCCGTTGACCCGGCCATGGTAATTGGACCCACCAGGCTTCAGGAAAAGATCGGTGGCAAGCGCGGGCACTGGACGCCGGAAGCCGCGGAGGAAAAGTCGTGATCAACGTACTGTTTTTTGCCAGCCTGCGTGAGCAGTTGGGCTGCGAAGGTCTGCAAGCAGAAGCCTCAGGTATTACCGATATTGCAGGCCTGCGCACTAGCCTCGCGGCCAAGGGCAGTGAGTGGCAGGCGGCGCTGGCCAGTGATCAGCTGCAGGTGGCGTTGAACCAGAAACTGTCGAGTATGGAAGCCGCGGTCAAAGATGGCGATGAGGTTGCCTTCTTCCCGCCGGTGACGGGAGGCTGAAGTGCCACTGGAAATTTCTATTTCCGTACAGGCCGAAGGGTTCGACCCCGGGGTAGAGTACAGGCTGTTACGCAGTGAAAACTATGTGGACGGTGCCACAGCGATGTTTGTGGGTAACGTGCGAGACTTTTCCCCAGCAGAGTCGGGTGAACAGCAGTCGGTCGCGGTACTGGAGTTGGAGCACTACCCCGGGATGGCGGAATCCGCACTGACCGATATCGCCAGGCAGGCGGCGCAGCGCTGGCCACTGGGGCGTGTACGAATTGTGCACCGCTATGGCCCGCTCTCTGCCGGTGACGAGATTGTGTTTGTGGGCGCGACCTCGGCCCACCGCCAGGCTGCACTGGATGCCTGCGCGTTTATTATGGACTTCCTGAAAAGCCGAGCCCCCTTCTGGAAGAAGGAGTTCGCGAAAGGCGCCGAGAAGGGCGACTGGGTGCAGGCGCGAAACAGTGACGAAGAAGCATTAAAGAAATGGTGAGCTGCCCGACCGGGTTTGTGAGTGCTTGCAAACCTCGCGGGACTCATTTCTTATCGCTTGAACAAGCTTGAGCCACAAAAATATGACCCTGTTCCGCGCCTAACGGCGAAATTGTGACCTGGCGCACAAGGAAGCTTCGCTTGAGGCTCGTGATACCTGTCACAAAATCGAGCTTCTTTCTCTTGTCCTTTGAATTTTAAGAAAAAATTCTTATCGCACTCTGCGCGAGTTTTGAAGCGCCTCACATCTCCCACCCACTTGCTTGCAATACAATCTCCCGCCTAAGAATGCGTATTCGACCTTCGCTGGAAAAGTGACGGGTGAGTCCGCAGCCAATAAAAAAGGTTGGGGTTTGAGGTAAAAGGGATATGTGCAGAGTTCTGATGGCGACCGTTTTGCTGATGCTGGCGGTGGTGACCAATGCCCAGGGGGCCAACCAGGTAAGTCGCGAAGAGATCCGCGGGCTCGACGAGCAGATTCAGGACGTAAAGAAAGATGTGATCAGTCTTACGTCCGAGCTCAATCGCCTGGAAGAGAAGCTGCTGTTTCCGTCCAACACTCAGGTCGCCCTGTTTGTTTCCCTCCCCAACAGTTCCGAATTCAGTCTTGAATCTGTCGAGGTGAAGCTCGATAACCAGGTGGTCGCTCACCACTTATACACCTACCGCGAAATCGAAGCCCTGCAGCTGGGTGGGGTACAGCGTATCCATACCGCCAATGTGCAGACCGGCGCGCACCCGCTGGAAGTGACTTATTTCGGCAAGTCCAAGTCCGGCAAAGAGTACCGTGCGACAGCGCGTTACAGCGTGGAAAAAGCAGTGGGTCCCAAGTTTGTTGAGATCCAGATTGCCGGCAACCAGTCCGCTATCAACTTCAAGGACTGGTAAGCATGATCACCCGTCTGGCCAGCGTGATTGCTGGCGCAGCTTTGACTGCGCTATGCGTCCTACCTGCGCAGGCAAAAGCGCCCGCGGATCCGTCTGCCCTGCATACGGACCAGCTGCGCGACCTGTTTTTTGGTGAGGCGCTGTTCCAGGCCCACCAGGATCGGTACTTTGATGCCATTACCGGCCTCGATACCGAGCTCGACCAGTTTCGTCTGCTGGACGATCCCGAATTAGATCCATTCAGCCTGCACTTTGGCCAGGCCGCATTCGCTGTTGGCGACCTCGAGCTCTCTTACCGCATGCACCGGGAAGCCGGCCGTGCCATGGAGCAGGTGCTCAAGGGCGATGTGCCCCAGCCGATCAAAAATGAAGCAGCCTACCGCCTCGCCAAAATCCATTACCACAAGCAGCAGTTTGCCAATGCACTGCATGCCCTGGAGCTGATTGAGGGGCGAGTGCCCGAGCGTGTGCGCCCGGAAGAGCAGTTTCTGCGTGCCCAGGTGTACATGCAGCTGGGCCGTTTTGAGGAAGCGGTTGCACTGCTGAAAGCGCTAAAGGGTGAAGAGTCTCATTCCGGGTTTGTGGAATACAACCTGGGTATTGCGTTGCTGAAGGCCGGGGAAACGGAAAAAGGTTTGCTGGAGCTGGACCGCCTCGGCCGCGGTGCCGGCATCGGTGCAGCCATGAGCGCGCTGCAGGATAAAACCAACCTGCTGCTGGGTTTTCAGCTGATGGAGGCCGAGGATTACGAGCGTGCGCGCACCTACTTTGATCGCGTGCAGTTGAGCGGGCCGTTTTCGAATCAGGCACTGCTCGCAGCGGGTTGGGTCGAGGCCAATGCGGGCCGCTATGATCGCGCGCTGGTGCCCTGGCAGTTACTAACCCAGCGCAAGCCGACAAATTCGGCGGTGCAGGAAGCGATGCTTGCGGTGCCCTACAGTTACGGCAAGCTCGAGGTGCACAGTACCGCTGCGGTGAATTACGGTCAGGCACTGGACCTGTTTGGTTCTCAGGTGGATGTGTTGACCCAGTCCATCAACAGTATTCGCGAAGGCAAACTGCTCGAAGCGCTGCGCCGCAAGGAAGCCCGTCAGGTGAAGAACTGGGTGGTGGAGCTGCGCAAACTGCCCGATGCCCCAGAGACCCACTACCTTCTCGAGTTGATGGCCTCCAACGATTACCAGGAATTTCTGCGCAACTATCAGGACCTGAATGACCTGCTGGAACGCAATGAAGACTGGTTGCAGAGCCTGGATGCGTTTGAGGAAATCATCGCGCTGCGCCGCAGCTATTACGAGCCCATTTTGCCTGCGCTGGATGTACAGTTCCGCCAGATTGACGCGCGCATAAAAATGCGTCTCGAGCAGCGTCAGCGCCTCGCTGCGCGTATCGATAATTTGCTGGTGAATCGCCGCCCTGAACTGTTGGCGAAAAGCGATGAAACAGAATCCCGCCTGATACTCGAGCAGATTCGCGAGATCCTCGACTATAACCCCTCCCTAAAAAGTGAAGAAACGGAGGCCCGGATCACGCGCCTCGAAGGTGTGCTCAAATTCCACCTGTCCCGCGAGTTCGACCACCGCCTGACTGAAGCTTTCAAGCGTTTGCAGGAGCTGGATGTGGTGATTGCTACCTTGCAGGAAACCTATCAGCGCTACGTGCGCAGTCGTCAGGCCGCCACCCACAGTTACGAAGGCTATACGGATCAGATCGTTAGCTTGCGCGCGGGCTTGCATCGCGCACAACGGCGTATTGATCAGTTGATGGCGCGTCAGGGTCGTATGCTGGAGCAACTGGCGATTAACGAACTGGATCAGCGTCGTGCGCAGCTCGAAAGCTACCAGATCAAGGCCCGCTTCGCGCTGGCCGATAGCTATGACCGTGCCAATGAGTTGCAGGAGCAGCGCGCAGACGCCCGCAAGGTCGAGGCGTACCAGCAGCAGTTTGAGCAAATCAATCCCGCTGCCAGCGACGCTGACGGGGAGGCTTTGCCTGTGGATAACCCGCCGGAGCTCGAGGCCCCGCAACCGCAGGGTGGTCAGGTAGAAGGAGCCGGCGATGAATAATTCCGGCGTGTTGAAGAAAGCTATGGCGTCGCATTATCGAAGCCTGGGTTTGGTCACTGCCGCTTCTGCGGCACTGCTATTGGGTGCCTGTGCCAGTAACAGTGGCAAGACCATTGGTAGCCTGCAGAGTGTCGATATTGAAATTCGCGAAACCCATATTGATGGGGGGCTTGAAAAGGCCCTGGCGAGTTATCAGAAATACCTGCAGGAAACGCCGGAAACCGCGCTGACGCCGGAGGCGATTCGCCGTATCGCGGACCTGAAAATCAAACAGGCACATCGCGCTGAAGCGGGCATTTTGCCGAATAGCAACGAGACGCGCATCCTGTCCGAGGGCGAAGTTGCCGCGGCCAACCAGCGTGCGAATACAAAAGTGGCTACTGCCAGTGCCGATCTGGATGCGCCTGAGCTCGCGGGTGTTTCTGCAGCCGCTGCCGGCGCAGAAGTGGCTCTTTCTGGTGTTGCCCGCGGAAGCGATGAAGCGCAGTCCGACTTCGAGGCGCGAGCCAGCGGTTCCGTCGATTTGGCCGGCCTCGCAAGCGATACCGAGGTTTCCGTGCCCGGTGATGACCCCGATGCACTGCTCGCTGCGAATGCCCGCGAAGCCATCGCGCTATATCAAAAATTACTGGTGCAATACCCGCTCTACGAGCGCAATGATCAGGTGATGTACCAACTGTCGCGCGCCTATGAGGAAACGGGCGAAATTGAGGAGGCAGTGACGGTACTGCGTCAGCTGGTGGCGAAGTATCCGGCATCGCGCCATCTGGATGAGTCCTATTTCCGTCTTGGTGAATATTACTTCACGCGTAAAAAATATCTCGACGCAGAGGAATCTTACGGTCGCGTTGTGGCCATGGGTGAGGTTTCCAGTTTTTACGAACTTGCCATGTACAAACGTGGCTGGGCGCTATTCAAGCAAGATATGTACGAAATGGCGCTTGACGATTTTGTTGGCATGCTCGATTACAAGGTGGCAGAAGGCTACGATTTTGAGCAGAAGGCCAACGAAACCGAACGCAAGCATATCGAAGATACCTTCCGTGTTATCAGCCTGAGCTTCTCGTATTTGGGCGGTGCGGAGTCGATCGTTGACTACTTTTCGAGTAAAGGCGCACGGGACTATGAGTCCTACGTATACAGCCACCTCGGTGAGTACTACCTGGACAAGCGCCGCTATCAGGACGCGGCCAAGTCCTACGATACTTTTGTGGAGCGCAATCCGCTGCACAAGGTCGCGCCCGATTTCTCCATTCGTGTGATCGAAATTTACCAGAAGGGTGGCTTCCCTCGTCTGGTACTGGAAGCGAAGAAAGACTTTGCCAACACCTACGCGCTGGACGCACAGTACTGGACGGTGTTCGATATTGCAGAATACGCCGAGGTCATAGAATTCCAGCAGACCAACCTGATTGACCTGGCGAGCCACTATCATGCGGCTTACCAGAATGTGAAGCCGAAGGACAAAGAGTTCGCCAGGAAGCGTGGCGAAAATTATGCTGAGGCGATTCACTGGTACCGACGTTACCTCGCGTCCTTCGCGGATAAGCCGAAGGCGCCGGAAATCAATTACCAGCTCGCCGGCTTGATGCTGGAAAACAAAGATTTCCTCAATGCCGCCCGCGAGTATGAGCGCACGGCGTATCACTACCCGAATCATGCCGTTAATGAGAATGCCAGTGAGGCGGGTTACGCCGCGGTGTTTGCCTACCGCGAGCACCTCAAGAATGGGCTAGCCAATGCTGGTCGCGCAGACAAGGTTGCGCTGCAACGAGAAATCATTCGCTCGTCTCTGACGTTCTCTGAAACGTTCCCGCAGCACGCCAAGGCCCCGCAAATTCTACTCGGCGCTGTGGATGACCTGTACAAGCTGAAGAGCTTCCCGGAGGCAATTCAAAACGGTCGCCTGTTGCTGGAAAAATTTCCAGCGGCCGATCAGGCAATCAAGCGCTCTGCCTGGTTGCTGGTTGCCCACGCTTCCTTCGACACCGAGCTGTACGCGGATGCCGAAGCGGGTTATCGCGAAGCGCTTAGCCTGACCGCTGCGAATGCGAAAGATCGACAAGATCTGATCGAAAACCTGGCCGGGGCCATTTACCAGCAGGGTGATCAGGCCCGCAAAGCGGAGCAGCACCTCGCGGCTGCGGAGCATTTCCTGCGTATTCGCCAGGCCGCCCCGACGGCTTCTATCCTTGCCACCGCCGAGTACGATGCGGCGGCATCCCTGATTCAATTGCAGGACTGGGGGCGTGCAGCCAGCGTACTGCAGGCTTTCCGCGGCAACCATCCACAGCACGAGCTGCAGAAAGAAGTTACCAAAAAGCTCGCGGTGGTTTACCAGGAAAGTGGCCAGCTGCTGCTTGCTGGTGCGGAGTTTGAGCGTATTGAACGCGAATCTGACGATGAGGACGTGCGTCGCGAGGCCCTCACGCAGGCGGCGAGCTTGTATAGCGCGGCGAAGAATTTCGATAAAGCGTTGGCGGTTCTCAATCGCTATGTGAAGCTGTTTCCGCATCCGATGGAGCCAGCTCTGGAGACTCGCCAGAAGATTGCCGATATCTATCTGAACAGCGGCAATCAGCAGGCGTACCTCAACACTCTGGATGACATAGTGCGCATCGAGCTGCGCGGTGGTAACGAGCGCAACGACCGCACGCGTTATCTGGGTGGCAGCGCAGCCTTGAAACTGGCGGAACCCAAGTTTGATGCCTTCGCGCAAATTGCGCTGGTCGCGCCACTGGAGCGTAACCTGAATGCCAAGCGCGAACGCATGCAAGCGGCGACCAAAGCGTTTAGTGACCTCATCGATTACCAGGTGGCTGACGTTACCGCGGCGGCAACGTTCTACCTCGGGGAAATCTACCTGCATTTCAGTCAGGCGCTGAAAGATTCAGAACGACCAACCAATCTCAGTGCGCTTGAGCTTGAGGAATATGAGTTGGCGTTGGAGGAGCAGATTTATCCCTTTGAGGAGCGAGCCATCTCGGTACACGAGAAAAACATCGACCTGATGGCTGCGGGCATTTACAACAATTGGGTGGCAAAAAGTATTGGCCAGCTCGCGGGTCTGGTGCCTGCCAGGTACGAACGCCCGGAAGATGCCGGCAATATTGTGATGACCATAGTGCCGGTACCTGAAACAGTGTCGGTGCCGGAAACAGAAAATTCGACGACCGAAGTGATAACCGGCGCAGCAGTCTCTCAAGAACCTGTCACAGAAAGCGATGCGGTTATCGCGGATAATTCGACGCAGGAGGATCAGGGCTGATGCGTACTGTGTTGCCATTGTCATTGCCGCGGGTCGCGCGACTGGGAAAATTGAGTCTGATCCTGGTGTTGCTGCAACTGCTTGCCGCGTGTGCCAGCGGCCCGCAGACCGCCCGGGGTCCGGTAAATCCATTGGATGTAAAGGTTTCTGGTAGTGTCAATCGGGACTTCACCCAGGCAGTGGAGTATCTGCAGGGTGAGCGTTATCCCGAAGCGATTGCCTTGCTGCAAACGGTAGTCGAGCGTGAGCAGCGGCTTTCCGCACCCTACGTCAACCTCGGTATTGCCTACTACCGCACAGGCGATGAGAAGCATGCGGAGGAGTCTTTTCTGGAAGCCCTGCGTGCGGCACCGCTGGATCCTGTGGCCAGTAATGAACTTGGCGTTCTTTACCGACGTCAGGGGCGCTTTGAGGAAGCCCGCGCGACTTATTCCAAGTCACTGCAGTTGCATCCGGACAATCTGCCGCTGATCAAGAACCTGGGTATTCTGTGTGACCTTTACTTGCAGGAGCCTAACTGTGCTCTGGCCCAGTTCGAACGATACCTTCAATATCAACCAGGTGACGCCAAGGTCGCTATCTGGGTAACCGACCTCAAGCGGAGAGTGAACTGATGAACAGTGTTTTGCGTCCACTTGCGGTAATTTTCTTGTTGATGAGTAGCGTCACTGCGGTTGCGCAGGAAGAAGGCGAAGGTAAAGTCGACAAAGAAGTGAAAGAGCTTTCCGGTATTTCCATTATTGGTAACAAGGAAGCGCCAAAATCGCTCTACATCGTACCGTGGAAGAGTTCGGAAGTCGGTGTGGAAAATGGACTCAACTCCAGCTTGCTGGACCCGAGCCTGCAGCCGTTGGACAAAGAGGTCTTCTCGCGAGAACTCGAGTTCTACCAGCTCAGCCTCACGGACGATTGATCAACCTGTTAACTAAAACACGACCCCTGGGGTCAAAACGAAGGCAAGGCGGAAGCAACCGCGGGCCCGAGAAAGAAAACCAAGAGGAAAAGTGATGGATTTCTTTAATAGCGTAATCGCGTTTTTTCAGACTGGTGGTGCATTCATGTACCCCATTCTGGTGGTATTCGCGCTCGGCGCCGCGGTAGCGATCGAACGCTATATTCGTCTGGTGTATGAGCGTCGCACCAACCGCAATGCCTGGGAAAAGCTTCAGCCGGTGTTGAAGTCCGGTGATTTTGATCGCGCGCGCAATCTGGTCAAGGAAGATAACACCGGTGTGGGGCGCTTGCTTGCCATGGGGCTGGAGCGTCAGGGTGCCGTCCGTCGTCGCGAAGACATCGAAATCGCGATGGAAGAGAGCATCATGGAAACCATTCCGCAGCTGGAAAAGCGCACGCCTTATGTCGCGCTTGGTTCCAACATCGCCACGCTGCTCGGCCTCCTCGGTACCATCATGGGTCTGATTGAAGCCTTTACCGCGGTTGCCAACGCCAACCCGGCGGAGAAGGCCGACCTGCTGTCTGCCAGTATTTCCGTGGCGATGAACACCACCGCCTTCGGCCTGATGGTGGGTATTGCCCTGTTGATCGTACACGCGCTGCTGAACTCCCTGACCGGGCAGATCGTCGATAGCCTGGAAATGGTTTCGGTAAAAGCACTGAACATTATGTCTTCCAGTACTCGTCGCCGCAGCGATGTACCAAAGGAAGAAAAGGCTGAGAGCGCTGACAAGCCGCAGAACCGCGACGTCGAGCAGACCCGCGCCGCCCAAAAGAAAACGACCGCAGCGAAACCTGAAGAAACATCCAACGCGGAATCAGTGTAATGAGAAGCAGGCGTCACAGCAGAGCCAAAGAGGCTCCGGAGCTGGACATCACCGCCTTCCTGAACCTGATGGTGGTGCTGGTGCCATTCCTGCTGGTATCCGCTGTATTTTCTCGGGTGACCATCCTCGAGCTGAATATGCCCAGTGGTGCCGGTGGTGCGACTGATGATCCGGGCGTAACCCTCGAAGTGGTGGTGCGCAAGGATGTGCTGGAACTGAGCGATGGCGACAAGGTTATTGCGCGCTTCCCCAATCTGAATCAGGGCGAAGCGGCGAGTGATACAGCGGCGGCCGAGGGCGAAGTGGAAATTCCACTGGACGAGTTTGGTTTGCCAATCGTACTGCCCACAGAGGAAGTGTATGACCTGGCCAAGCTGCGCGAGTACCTGCTGCGGATTAAAGAAAGTTATCCGGACAAAACCGATTCCACATTATTGATGGAGCCGGAAGTGGCCTACGAGCACTTGGTAGGTGTGATGGATGTCGTGCGCAGCGCGGAAGTGATGCCTACGCCGGAAGAGGGCGGTGAGCCCGATCCCGATGCCAAGCCAGAAGTAATGGAACTCTTTCCCGATATTTCCCTGGGAGACGCGCCGTGAAACGTGAAAGTAGACGCATGAAGCGCATGGCGCGCAGCCGCAAGCGCAAAACACCGGGTATGAATCTGACGTCCCTGATGGATGTGTTCACGATTCTGGTGTTCTTCCTGCTGACCAATAGCGCGAGTGACGAAGCCATCGAGGCCCCCAAGGTCATTACCTTGCCGGACTCGGTTGTAGAGTCTAAACCGCGGGAAACGGTCACCCTGATGGTCACGCACGATGAAGTGTTGATCGAGGCCAAGCCGGTGATGGCCACCGCGGATCTGTTCCAGAGTGAAGAGCTGGTGATCGAGGTGATTCAGCAGGCCATGATCCAGGAGGTAGGCAAGGCTACGACCATGGCGGAGTCGGAGCTGGAAGAAGCCAAATTGGCGCTTGCCGAGCGTGCAGCGGCGGGAGAGGACGTAACGGAAGAGGCGGCAGCCTTGCTGGCGGAACCGCCGGAAGTGAATATCCTCGCGGATCGGACCGTACCGTTCAGCATTCTGAAAAAGGTCATGTCCAGCTGTACTAATGCCGGATACACGCGGATTTCCCTCGCGGTTATTCAAAAAGCATCTCAGAGTTAGTGAGCGTTTGTGAATAAATTTCATCAACAAAAACAGGCACTGACCGTCAGGCAGGAAGAGGTCCGTCAGCATCTGGCTGCACTCGAAGAAGAGTGCGGGCAAGTTGATGGCAAGCTCGAAGCCTTGCATCAGGATGAGGCCAAGCATCAGCTGCTGGATGAGATTTCCGATCGCCTCAATAAGCTGGAAGAGGCGGGCGCGGGTGATCTGTTTTGGGCGGAGCACTATAAGCAGGATGCATCCAAGGCATTGATACACCGTCTGCAGAAAACGGTTGGTATCTATCACGCCAATATTAATCTGCTGCACGAGCGCAAGAGCAAGCTGCAGGAGCAAGTGGAAGATTGCCGGGACGAGCTGTTCGACCTGGATGCAGAATTCCGTGAGATTCGCCAGGCCGAAGAAGAGGTGCACTACCAGTACGAGGTGACTCGTGAGCTGGAGGACTCCGCCTTCCGAGACGGCGTCATGCCGTGGAGTACCAACGGCGACGACGAGCGCCGCTTCCGCAGAAGTGTGCTGGCCTGCCTGTTGTTGGCCTTCTTCCTAGGGTTCGGCGTGCACATGTGGCAGCTGCCGGAGCCGGATGAAGATGAGGTCGTTGAGGTGCCGGAGCGCCTGGCCAAACTGGTATTGGAGAAGAAAAAGCCCAAGCCGAAACCACAACCGGTGGTGAAAAAGCCGGAAGAGAAAGTCAGGGATCTGGAGAAGCCCAAGCAGCAGGTGGCGAAAGAAGAGCCTAAGCCGTCTAATGTTGAGCGCAAGCAGGCGCGTAAGAAGGTTGAGCGCGCGGGTGTGTTGGCCTTCAAGGACAACTTCCAGGATCTTATCCAGGATGATCTCGACAATCGCCTGGGCAACCAGACGCAGCTCAGTACCGCGGGTAAGAAGGAAAACCGCAGTCAGCGCTCGCTGATTACCGCGGCGGCGAAGTCCGGGTCCGACGGTATCAATACGTCAGCACTCAGTCGTAATTCTGGTGGTGTAGGTTCTGCGCTGGATGGGGTGAGCTTCTCGCGGGTGTCCAGTGGTATTGGCACCGAGGGTGATTTTGCCGGCGAAGACCGTCCGCTCAGCGATGGTGTGGGGCCATCCCGTACCGACGAAGAGATCCAGATTGTGTTCGACCGCTACAAGTCGGCCCTGTACCGGATCTACAATCGCGAGCTGCGTAACAACCCGGCGCTGCAGGGCAAAATGGTACTGCGTATTACCATTCTGCCGGATGGCTCCGTGTCTCTGGCGGCGGTGGAGACCAGTGATATGGACTCTCCGGCGCTCGACAGCAAGATCGTGGCACGAGTGAAACGGTTTAACTTTGGTGAGAAGGCCGGCGTGCCGACCATCACCATCCTGTACCCGATCGACTTCCTGCCCGCAGCCTAGCGGTCAGGTTAAAAAGTAACCACCCAGGTCCCCCCTGGGTGGTTCTGCCTTTTCTTAAGAAGTTACCTGAGCTTTACTTGAGAACTATTTGGCAAACGTAGAAAAAGTTCCCCTCTGGCTACCGCAATTTTGACTTGCTTCACGCCCTCCTTTTCAGCATATCGGTAAAGTCGCATCACCGGGCAGTGTGTGTACGGTTTATGTGTTCGAGCGGCCTGTTCGCCGAGCTTGAAACCTGATTTGCGACGAAAAATAAACGATGAAGCCAGATGTGATTGGATCGAAAACCTCGAATTCTTGCCAGGAAGGCGGCGCTGCGTGCTCCGAATTCACCGCGCCTCGAAATTGGGTGCGGGTGCTGCTCGCGTTTTTCCTGTCGCTCGCGTTTGCCCAGGTTGCACTCGCTGCTTCCTTTAAGACCACGGACTTTGCCATCGACTCGGTGCCGCCAGGTTCTCCGGGCACACCCAGTGGCTGTTTGATCGATGGCCCTTACTACCCCACAACCGATGGTACCGGCCGCACCATGGCGCCCGCGGATCAGCTGTCCATTGATCGCTCGTGTACTGTACAAAATTTCTCCTGTGATGTGCCCCTCGAGTCCACCCTCAACTTTGCCGGCGCGCCAGAGGGAACGCTGATTATTTTTGATAACGTCTGCTTCGGCGGTAACTTTGCCTGTGCGAACGTAGACGGCAAGGCATCGGTGTGGGCGGTGAATGGTTCTGACTTCAGCAGCGTGCGCGAAGGTTGTCAGGACCTGATTATCCCGGTAGAAAAAATCGAAAAGCAGGCCACCGATCTTGCTGGCAACCCGATTGCATCGGTCTCGGTGGGTGTACCGTTTGTTTACACCTTGGACATCCCGGTGCTGTTTGATCCGGTTACCGGTACTGTGCTGCAGGACGCTGGTTCATTGAACGATATTCAGGGCATTCTGATTGAGGACGACCTCTCCGCAGCAGCCCTGGGTGTGGATCTGGATCTGCTGGATGTACGGCTGTTTTACGAGGATACCAGCGGTGCAATTACCGCGATGTCCCCCTCCGCCTATTCGTTCAGTAACAGCGGCCCGGCAAACAACCCCGGTTTACTGACCTTCCGCATCAATGACCCCAGTGTTCTGCCGGCCGGAGCCCAGATTCATATTGAGCTCGAGGTGGTGCTGGATGACACGCCGCTAAATAGTATTGGCAAGTCGTTTACCAATATCGCCGAATGGTGGTTCGGTCGCGTGATCGACGGCACCTTCTACGATCCGTTACCCGGTGAAAGCGGCGTTGCCCAGCTGTTGAGTATTTCCGCACCGGATCTGGTGCTGAGCAAAACCACTGACTCGACCGCGATTAACTTTGCTGATACGCCCACTTACACCATCAGTGTACAAAACGTGGGCGGATCGCCGGCCTGGAATGTTGAGGTCGAAGACCTGCTGCCGGTGGGTATGCGGGAGACAGCTCCGAGTATACAGAGCGTTACCCTGGGCGGTGTGGCGCTGACCGAAGGTGACGATTACACCCTGACGTACAATACCAGCGGCGCCAATGCCGGGTTAATGACCATCGCGTTAAAGGATGAGGCGGGTGGCCTCGCGGCCAACGCGGTACTGGAAATCGTGTATACCAGTCAGCTGGATGATGTGTCGTCGGCAACCGCACCGGTAGATGGCGATGTGCTTACCAACGTGGCCGCGGCTACCGCCTGGTACAACGATTCCAGTGCGAACAACGACCGTATCGAATACACCGGTACGCGCTCGGACGGTACCATCAATACCGACGACGAGCAGGATGCCGCCTCGGTAACCGCGGCGCTGTCCGGTTACTACTTCGAGAAGACCGTCAGCAACGTCACCACCGGCCAGTCGCCGACTGCTTCGGCGGCGCCGGGCGACCGTCTGCGCTATCGCCTGCGCCTGTTTAACCTCGATGAAAATATTTACAACGTGGTGATCACCGATCAGCTCGACGCGGCTAGCTTTGATCTGGCTTCCGCGACGGTTGATGCGGCTACCTGCCCGGCGGGTGCCACCTGTGCCTTTAACGGTGCCGGCCTGCTGACCATCAGCGGTGACTTGGATGTACTCCCCGGCACGGCGCTTGCCTCGATTGCGGTGGAGTTCGAGGTAAATGTTCTGGGCTCACTTAGCACTGGTGACGTGGTGAGTAACCAGGCGCGGATGGATGCGGAAGATGACGATGTTAGTGGTACGGCTTTCTCCGCGTTGAGTGACGACCCGAACGATGCGGAAGGGGTGGTTAATCAGGCCGACCCCCAGGGCAACCCGATCAACCCCACGGAAATCGTGATTATTTCGCCGGGAGCACTGGACAAACAAAACCCGAGCGGCGTCACCCAGGTGGCGATTGGTGAAGTATTTGAGTACCGCATTCTGGTACCTGCCACCCCGGTACCGGCACCGCTTTACGATGTGCAGGTGAATGATCAGCTGCCGACCAACCTCGAGTTGGTTGGCGCAACGGCGCTGGTAAACGGTATCAATTACACCCTGAGCAACACCGGCAGCGCCAACAGTCTCGTGCTGGTGGAAGCGGTTACCGGTATCGATATTCCGGCCAATCAGCAGGCGGAAGTCACCGTGCAGGTGCGCCTAAAAAACCGCATGGAAAACCAGGACGCGGTTACCTTCACGAACACCGCCAGCTACACCTACAGCCGTACCCAGGGCGGAGCCCAGAGTAGCGATGCGGGAACCGCAGACACCACCGCAGCACTTACCGTAGTCGAGCCGAATATTACTGCCACGACGAGCGTGGTGAACAATTCCCGCGGCGGCACCAGTGCTTATGGTGGCGATGTACTGCAGTACACCATCGCGCTGGCCAACAACGGCACCTCCACGGCCTACGATCTCGCGATTGAAAACACCCTTACCGCCAGCCAAACCCTGGTGGCAGGCAGCGCACAGATTACTGTGGGCGGCACCACAACTACGTTGGCACCGTCCGTGAGTGGCGATGTGTTGAGCTGGGGGCGTAGCAGCGGGCAAGAGCTGGATATTGCGGTTGGCGACACGCTTACGCTGACCTACCAGGTAGCAGTAAATGGTGTGGATGGCAGCGACCTGAGCAACAGCATCGTTGCCGACTGGACCTCGCTGGATGGCGCTGACGTGGAAGAGCGCACCGGCAATGATGCGCCGGATACTACCGCGCTGAATGATTACTTTTTTGTCGACGAGCTGCTGATGGCGAGCGTCGACAATTCAGCCATCGCAAAAACGGTACTGAGCGATACCTGGGGTAGTGGCATCGCCACCACCGCTGATGCTAACGCCCGTGCCGGCGACACCGTGACCTATCAGCTGGCGCTCACCTTGTCCGAAGGGTTGAATCGCGACGTCGTGGTGACCGATGTTTTGGACCCGGGCCTGGCGTTCGTGGATGTGGTAAGTATCCATGGCGCCAGCAGCGCACCCTATACCGCGAGTGGGGTATTTTCCTACGCAGATATTCCCGCGGCGAACGTACCCAGCGCGGACCAGACCGGTACCCTGACCTGGACTCTGGGTGATATCACCAACGCCGCGGACCAGAACCCGGCGAACGATACCCTCGTCATTGTTTACCGCGCGCGGGTGCAACACGGTGCGGCCGATAGCCCGGCGGCTACCCCCACTTCCACCGTGCTAAACAACCAGGCCACCCTGGGTTACACCTACGCCACAGGCGTTGCCGCATCCACCACGCCCGATGCCGCCAGTGTGGAAGTACTACAGCCGCAGATTACCGCGCTGACCAAAACCGGAACGGTATTGCCGGCCAGTGGCAGCATCGTGGGCGATGGCCAGTCTTCTGCCACCGCCTATCTGGTGGATATTGTCAACAACAGCATGCAGTTCGCGATCGAGGCCTGTAACGTCGGTGATGCGCCGGCTTACGGCGTGATCCTGAACGACGACCTCCCGGCAGAGCTTGATGAGGGTTCTATTAGCAGCATCGCGGTTGCCATCGATGGCACCGCGCTGGGCGCAGCGGATTACAGTTACACCGCACCTGCAGGGCGTGATGGCGAAATGGCGTTTTCTCTGAACGTTGCCCTCGACCCGGCCAGCTGCGTCACCGTGAATTATCAGATTGGTTTTTATACCGACGTCGCGCCGGACCAGACCTGGTCCAACGCCGCTTCGCTTGTTGCCTACTGGTCCCGGGAAACTCTGGATCCGGCGGATGCGCGGGAATACGTCGCCATTAATCCGGTAGCTGCCGACAGTGTCTGGATGACCAACAACTTCCAGGTCGAGGCGCCCACCAAAACCGTATCGAAAACCCAGGCCACCATTGGCGAAGAAGTGGTGTACACCATCACCGTACCGGGTGCACCGGTGAACGGTATTTTGAGTGGGGTGAGTGTTACCGATACGCTGGATCAGGCGCTGCAATACGTCGATGCCACGGTCGAATTGAATGGTGCCGCACTCGCGCTCGCGCCGGTGCAGAGCGGGCAGGACCTGAGCTGGGCCATCGGCGATATTCCTGCGGGTCAGCAGGCGGTGATCACCCTGACCACCTGGGTGGCCAACACTCAGAATGTCAGTGCCAGTGCCACGCCGGTGCCAAACGTTGCCGCCTATACCTATCAGGCGGGTGGCAGCGCTGTGGATGGCGGCAGCAGTGCGCCGGCCGAATTCACAGTGGTTGAGCCAAACCTTTCCGTAGTCAAAGACGTCGCCAACCTGACTGACCCCGGACAGCCTGCGGCCACTGGCGATGTGCTGGAGTACACCCTCACCATTACCAACGATGGTGACGCTTCCGCGTTCGATACCAACATTGCCGACGTCCTGCCGGCGGAACTCAGTTACGTGGATGGCTCTGCGGTTGCGTTGCTGGATGGCGGCGCGCTTGCCGGGTTCAATGCAACACCCTCGGTCAGTGGCAATACCCTGAACTGGGGCCGCGACAACGGCGATAGCTCCGTGGAGATCCCGGCGGGTAGTGTGTTGGTCGTTACCTATCAGACCAATGTAAGCAGCATCACCGCTGCGGATATCGTCAACAGTGCGCTGGTGGACTGGACGTCGCTCATCGGCACTTACCCCGGTGACCGCGAACGTACCGGGGCCGGCTGTCCCAGCGTTACCCCGCCCAATACCTATTGCAGCGGCGATACCAGCGGTTTCGGTGTGGATTACGATATCGACCTACAGAAGACCCGTCAGGCTGACAGCTGGAATGACGATGGCAATCTGCGGGTTGGTGACACCGTCGATTACCAGTTGCAGGTTGACCTCGTTGAAGGCGACCACGATGGTGTCGTGCTGGAGGACACGCTGCCGCAGGGTATGGCGTATGTCAGCGTGCTCAGTGCGGAGTTCTTCGGTACCCCCGCTGCCACACCGCCCACTCCGACAGTCAGCGCCGATCAGCGCACCGTTACCTGGGATCTGGGTTCGGTTAGCAACCCGGCGGATGGCAACGATACCAACGACTTCCTGACGATTACTTATCGCGCCCGCGTGCTGAATGGTGACGCCCTGTCACAGCAGCCTGTTTCGCAGGCGTTGAACAACGTCGTAACCCTGAATTATCTGGTGGGGAGCGCACCGGGTGCGCCGCTGACCACCAGCGCCAGCGTAAATGCATTGCAGCCATTGCTCACTGTGAGTAAGTCTGCGGTGACAGCTATTAATGGCGATACCGAAATTCAGGCCGGTGAGGCGGCCACTTACACCGTCGATATCACCAACGCCGGCAACGCACCGGCCTACGATGTGGTGCTGGAAGATGTATTGCCCATTGGCCTGCGCGATGGCGGCGTCAGCATGCAGAGTGCGACGCTGGTCAATGCGGCGACCAGTATCACCCTGACGCCAACCTATGATCTGGCCAGTGGTACCGCGAACTGGGACTTCGATCCCGCTGCCAACGCTGCAATTCCGGCGGGCGAAACCTTGCGGGTGGTCTACCAAGTTACTGGTGATGCCGACCTCGGCGCCGGCCTGACCCTGACCAACAGCGCGCAGGTTACGCGTTATTACTCGTTCGACAATGATCAGGTGCCGGCCAACAGCGCGGTAGACTGGCGTGAAGAGTACGGCCCTTCTGATGTCGCCACGTTTAACCTGACCACGCCGGTAGCCGGCGTGCTGAGTAAAGCGACGGCGCAGACATCCGTGGCGATCGGTGAACAGCTGACCTACACCCTGACCGTGCCCGCCACACCTGTAAATGTTGCGCTGGAAGATGTGCGCATCATGGACAACCTGGCGGCGACGGGCGTGGATCTCGCATTTGTTTCCGCCAATGTTGTTGGTGGTAATACGCTGAGCAACAGTGGAACCGATGATGATCTGGTGCTTGCAGACACCAGTGGTGGGCTGAATATTCCCGCCGGCGCGCAGGTCGAGGTCGAGGTAACGGTCGCGGTATTGAATACCGCAAACAATCAAAGCCGCACCGACCCCTTTGTTAACCGCGCTTGGTATGACTACAGCAACGGTGTGACGCGTCTCGGTGACGATGCCACCACCGGTGGTGACGCCAACCCGGTGACCATCGTACATGCGGAACTGGAGGTGGAGAAAACCGGCCCGGCAACCATCCAGGTGGGCACGCCGGAAAACTTTACCCTGACCGTACGCAACAACAGTTCGGCCAGCGCGTGGAATGTGACACTGACCGACTGGCTGCCAAATCCGGAGCCGGGCGGTATGTGCGACGTGCAGCCGGTGATTCAGTCGGCGGCGATCCAGAAGGCCGATGGCTCCACGGTTGCTCTGGCGGCCAGTGATTTCGCGGTAACCTTCTTTGACGGCACGCCTACCTGTGAATTCTCCGCGAGCTTGCAGACCGACGACGAACTCGCGGCCGGCGACGCGTTGACCCTGGTTTATCAGGTCGAGCTGGACGGCGATAACATCAACGACACCACCCTGACCAATATTGCCGGTGCTACCCAGTGGTACAGCGCCGCTGCGGCAGTGGCGGAGCGTTTCGCCTATCAGCGCGCGCTCACAGACGGAACCCCTGGTGTGGTTGATCACGAGGACAGCCATACCTTCACCGTTCTGTCGGCGATTCTCGAAGTGCGTAAGTCGGTGCTCAATGTGACCACCGGTCAGTCCGGCGCAGAGGCCAGTCCCGGTGATCACCTGCGTTACAGCATTGAAATTCAGAACGTCAGCGATGTGCCTCTGGACGCGTTCGTACTGCGTGACGAACTGGATCGCCTGAATAGCAGCGCGATGTTCCAGGTTGATTCACTGCGCGATGTTTCCGCACCTGCGGGCGCGACGGTCAATATTGTCGCCGACGGCGGGGCGCAGGCCAGTGGTCTGCTTGAGGTAACCGACTTGGCAATTGCCAAGGCCGGAGAAGCGGGAGACACCATCACCGTCACGTTTGACGTGGATCTGGTGCCGGTGATTACCAGCGGCACTGTGGTGCTCAATCAGGCGCAGCTCAGCATGAGCGACGTGGTGTTTGCGTCCAGTGATGATCCGTCTGTGGGCGGCAGTGAAGACCCGACCGAAACTCTGATCAACTCCGCGCCCTGGCTGGTGATTCAGAAAACCTCCGAGGACCTGACCGGCGACCCTGATGTGTTGGCTCCGGGCGACAGCCTGCGCTACACGCTCACCATCGAAAATACCGGTAGTGAAGATGCAATTAATACCATCCTGCGTGACCTGGTGCCGGGCAACACAACTTATGTGGCGAACTCCACCACGCTAAACGGTGCACAGGTTGCCGATGTCAGCGGATCTACTGCGCTGGCCGTCGGTATCAGCGTACAGACACCGGGTGAAGAGAGCGGTCTGGTGCTTGCCGCAGCCAGCGGTGCGGCGCCGGCGGTGATTACGTTTGATGTTGTGATCAACGACGTGAACGACGGAACCGTGATTTCCAACCAGGCGTTCGCCAATGGTGACGGCGCCGGGAGCGGTGCCTTCGCGGAGCGTCCATCGGATGATCCGGCCACCACCACCGTGGATGACCCCACCATTGATATTGTCGGCGACGTGCCGTTGCTGGTAGTTACCAAAACCGTACAGCTGGTGGTCGACAACCTGTCTGCCGGCATTGTGGACCCGGAAGATGTGCTGCGCTACACCATTTCCGTCGCCAATATGGGCGGTAAAGATGCAACCGAAGCGCGGTTGGTTGACCTGGTCCCGGCCGGTACCAGCTACGTGGCGAACAGCACAACGCTGAACGGGTTTGATGTGGCGGATAACGGGGGCGCGTCGCCGCTGGAGGCTGGACTCGCCATCAGCAGTGACGATCTGACACCGCCGTTGCCGGCGACCGGCGAAGGCATTATTACCAGTGCGCAAACTGCCGTGATTGAGTTTGATGTGATGGTCAACGCGGATACCGAACGCGGCACCATCATCAGCAACCAGGGCAGCGTGTACAGTGTGGAGACGCCGCTTACTCTCACCGATGCCGACGGCAACAGCAGTAACGGCGCCCAGCCCACCGAGGTTGTCGTGGGTGACGCTCAGCAGCTGTCGATTACCAAAGAAGTTGCGGTCGTCGGTGGTGGCGATGCCGAGTCTGGCAAGGTCCTGGAATATCTGGTGCGGGTAACCAATATCAGCAGCGTACCGGCCAGCCTTATCGTGATTCGCGATGACCTGCTTGCGGCGGGCGACGGCGTGCTCACTTATGTGGCTGATTCTGCGCAGGTAAATGGTCAGCCCGGTGGTGTGACCGTCAACGGTTCCGTTATTACCGTGGATTACAGTACCAACTATAGTGACCTGCAGCCGGACGAAGTGGCGACCCTGCGCTTTCAGGCGCGCCTGGGGCCAAATCTTGCGATTGGTACCTCGGTGGTGAACACCGCTCAGGTGCAGTGGAATGATCCGGCGATGTACAACGAGGCGATCGTCTCCATCGATATCGGTGGTACCCCGGGCATCGCCAACCTTTCCGGTTATCTGTGGCACGACGGCAACTTCAATGAAACGCTCGACGCGGATGAGTCACTGCTCAGTAATTGGAATGTCGAGCTGTATTTCAACAACGCGCTGCTGGAAACCGTGCAGAGCGATGAAAATGGCTTCTTCGTATTTGATGGGCTGGTGCCAAATATGGACGGCGCCAATGTGCCCGGTATCAGTTACGAGATTCGTTATCTCGCCCCGAATGCGAGTGGTTCCACGGCTTCTCTCGGTACCGCCAGTTCCGATTACACCAACGGGCCGCAGCAGATCCTCAACATCTATGTGGAGTCTGGGGCGAACCTGCAGAACCTGAACCTGCCGATTACCCCCAACGGTGCGATCTACGATTCGGTACTGCGTGCGCCGGTCAACGGTGCCCGGGTGCGCTTGGTGAGTGGCTCCAGTGGTCAGCTACTGCCGGACAGCTGCTTTGATGATGCCAAGCAACAAAATCAGGTCACGCTCACCGGCGGCTTCTACAAGTTCGATGTCAACTTCAGCAGTGCCGCCTGTGCGATCAACGCGGACTACCTGATCGAAGTGGATGTGCCCAGTGACAACTACGTGTCTGGCCCATCGCAAATCATCCCACCACAAACCGGTGTGGATACCGGCAGCTTCGATGTGGCGGCCTGTCTTGGCAGTGCGGCGGATAGGAATCCGGCGACACCGGATCACTGTGAGGTTCAGCCTTCGGCGACGCCGCCGCCTGTGGACGTGGATGCGCGCAGCAGCGAGACCGACTACTACCTGCGCCTGAACCTGGATGACAGTAATCAGCCCGGTAGCAGCCAGTTGTTTAACAACCACATTGCCCTGGATCCGCAGCTGGACGGCGCTCTGGCGCTGACCAAAACTGCCGCCATGTTGAATGTGACACGCAGCCAGCTGGTGCCCTATACCATCTCCTTCAACAACTCTCTGCCCGTGGCTCTAACGGACCTGCAACTGGTGGATTACTTCCCCGCAGGCTTCAAGTATGTGGCGGGTTCCGCGAACCTGGACGGCGAGCCCATGGAGCCCGAGGTCAACGGGCTGCAGTTGCAGTGGTCGCAGTTGCGTGCAGAACCCGAGCAAACCCACAGCATGAAATTGCTGCTGGTGGTGGGCTCCGGTGTCGGTGAAGGTGAGTACATCAACCGGGCGCGCATGTTCAACGAACTGTCTGCCCAGCAGCTTTCTGGTGAGGCGTCGGCGACCGTGCGTGTGGTTCCAGACCCAACCTTCGACTGTACCGATGTGATCGGTAAGGTGTTTGACGATAAAAACCTGAATGGTTACCAGGACGCCGGTGAGGGTGGGGTACCGGGTGCGCGCGTGGTCACCGCCAACGGTCTGAAAGCCACTGCGGACGCAAACGGCCGTTTCCACATTACCTGTGCGGCCGTGCCGAACCCGGATCGCGGTTCCAACTTCGTGCTGAAGCTCGACGATCGCAGTCTGCCCAGTGGTTACCGCCTGACCACGGAAAACCCGCGGGTGCTGCGCGCCACGCGAGGCAAAATGCTGGAGTTTAATTTTGGTACCAGCTTGCACCGTGTAGTGCGGCTGGATCTCGCGGAAGCCGTATTCGAGCCGGGTACTACCGAGCTGCGTCCACAGTGGCATTCGCGTACCGGGCTGCTGCTGGAGCGCCTGCAGGAGGCACCGTCCCTGCTGCGCCTGTCATATCTTGCGGAAAACGAAGATCCGGCGCTGGTGCAGGCTCGCCTCGATACTATTAAGGCTCGTATCGCGGAAGACTGGGCGGCACTGGATTGCTGTTACCCGCTGAATATCGAAACCGAAGTTTTCTGGCGCCGTGGTGCGCCGCCCGAACGTGGCAATGTGCTGGACGGGCTCAAACGCAGTATTAATCGCATGATCGGAAGTGAAGATCAGGGAGGGGCCCGGTGATGTTCCGTCCTTCACAAAAAAAACTGGCGATGATCATTGCCGCGCTGGCTGGTACCTCGGCTTTTGCTCAGGAAGCCAGTCAGCAAGATATATCCTGGTGGCAGAAAATCCCCGGACTTTCGCCACAGATTGAAAGCACCGCGGATTACACCGATAAACCCCTCGGCAGTAACACCGAGACCACCTTGATACCCGAGGTGGGCCAGTTATGGGTACAGGACGCGGAGGTGTTTGTCGCCCCGGAAGAGGCGGTGTTGGAAAAAGACGCGCTGCCGCCACTGGTTTACCGCGAGGTAGACGATGAACTGCCAGAAGAGTTTGTTGCGCAGCTGAAAGAGAAACTGGCGGCGCTGGAAAATGCCCATGAATTGCAGCTGATTTTTACCGGTCACACCGACAGCGCGCCGCTGAGCGATGCGCAGCAGGCGGAGTACGCGGATAAAACTGCCTTCGCGCTGGCGCGTGCTCAGCGGGTTGCGGAGTATTTTCAGACCGCGCTGGAGTTGCCGGACGATGCCATCGTGGTGGAAACGCATGGGGATAGCGAACCGCTTACGGAAAATATCACCGCGCAGGGGCGCGAACTCAATCGTCGGGTTGATTTAACGCTGCGCTATTTCGAGCTGGATCAGCAGGCGCGCGATGCCCAGCGTCGCGCCCAGGCCCTGCAGTTGAACCGGGTGCAGGTCTGCCGCCAGGAAACCGTGTGTAAGCTGCGTTATAGCGATGGTTCTGATCAGCGCGCACGCCTAAAAAATTTGGTTTCGCCGCTGCGCCTGGAGCCGGGGCAGGTGGACTTGCCGGCGGCCTTTGTGCGCCGCATTCAGGAGGTGCGCAGTACCTTACTGGATAAGCCCAATCTCACCATTCACTTTGTCGGCCATACCAATGCGGCGTCGTTCCCGGAAGGTCCGGCCGAGCTGTATGACGATCAGATGGCGCTGTCCCGCGCCGAGGCACGGCGGGTAGCACTGGCGGTTGCGGATCAGCTGAATCTGCCGGGTTACATGGTGACTAGCAGTGGCAAGGGCGCAACCCAGCCGGTTGCCGCCAACGACACCGCCAAGGGGCGTTCCCTCAATCATCGGGTAGAGGTGGAGTTCTGGTACGACGACCTGCTGGAAACCGCCGCTGATGGCGTGCAGGCCTGCCCGGAGTCCGCTACGGCAGAAACCATTACCATCGCCCATGAGTCGCCCACCGGCGAGGTACCGCCGATTTTCCTTAACAGCGGTGACCCACAGATTTCCAGTGTCCAGCTGGCACAGATGCAGCGGTTGATGGATGAAGTGGCAGGCAAGTCGAATGTGCGCCTGAGCTTTGTCGGTTACAGCGATAATCAGCGTATGGAGCGTCGTGAGGCCATGGTGTATGGCGACGACGTGGGCCTGTCTTCCGCGCGCGCCAAGAAAACCATGCAGGTAGTGCAGGAAAAACTGGGCCTTGAAGATAACCAGGTGGAGTTCCACGGGCGGGGCTATGTAGAGTCCAAGGATGTGGTGCAGACTGGGTTTATCCACATGGATGGTGCCCGTGTGGAAGTGCAGGTGCTATACGACGAATTAGCGATTCTCGCCGAGCAGGACCGTCTGGAGATCGAACGCCTGCAACAGGAAGCCGTGGCGCATAACCCGTACGCATTGAACCTGATGCGCATTACCGTGGACGGCGCCCCGGAATACGATCCGCACAAGAATTCCGCAGATTTACAGCGCTGTACCGACGTCGCGCTGGAACAGGCCAACATCCAGTTCCGTTTTGACAATCAGTCGATGCAACCGCGCCTCAATGTCACCGCATTCCCGAATACCATCCGCTATGCGGATGACCCGGAAACCGAGCTGGTCGAAAGTCGCGTCCAATTCAAGCACTACACCAACTACCCCTCGTTTATTACCCGTGGGGAAGTGCGTATTTTTGAGGAAGAGCAGTCCCTGCGGGATACGCCGTTGGCCGTGGTTACGCTGGACCAGAATGGCGAGGGTGAATGGGATGCAAATTTGGAAAGCTTCCAGGCACCGCTGAAAAAACTGAAATATGTGTTGCGGGTCTATGACTGGAAACAGCGCTTTGATGAAACGCGCCCGCAGACACTTTGGCTTGTGGACAACTTTGAGCCACAGCTGCGGGAAGCGACCACCGAGACCGAGCTGCTGGTAGGTTACGGGGAAAACCGTCTCGCCGAGCAGAATATTCCGGTGAGCGGCAATGCGGTGCTGGTGAACGGTGCGGAGATTCCGGCGAACCACAGTGTGTGGTTGGCGGGCAGGGAAGTGCCCGTGAGCAGCGAGGGCGCTTTTGTTGCCGAGGAAATTTTTGCCAAGGGGCTGCACACTGTGGAAGTGGCGGTGCTGGACGAGCACGGCAATGGTGAGCTGTTCCTGCGGGATCTGGAGTTCAACCAAAGCGATTGGTTCAGTGTGGGTATCGCCGATGTCACCATCGCTCATGACGATACCAATGGCCCGGCTGCCCTGGTGACCGGGGACGAAACCCACTACGACAATTCCGCAAGTTACGACGGCCGTCTGGCGTTTTACACCAGCGGTAGCTTTGGTGATGGCTGGCGCCTGTCTGCCAGTGCCGATACCGAAGAAGGTCCGATCGACGAGCTGTTTTCCAACTTTATGGAAAAGACACCGGATGCACTTTTCCGGCGTCTGGACAGCGACCTGTACTACCCCACCTTTGGTGACGACTCCACCGTAGTGGAAGATGCGCCCACCTCCGGCAAGTTCTACATCAAGCTTGAGAACTACGACGACTACGGTCTGTGGGGTAACTTTAAAGCATCGCACACCGATAATGAGCTGGCGCATATTGACCGTGCGCTCTACGGGGCCAATTTCCATTTCGAAACCGATGACGTCACCGACTTTGGTGAGAAGCGTTTTGAAATTGATGCATTCAGCGCGGAACCGGGCACCATTGCCGGCCGCGACGAATTCCGTGGTACCGGCGGTTCACTGTATTACCTGCGACACCAGGACATCCTTACCGGGTCCGAGCGTCTGCGCGTGGAAGTGCGGGATAAAAATTCCGGCCTGGTGCTGGGGGTGAAAAACCTCACACCGGTGATCGATTACGATGTGGATTACATTCAGGGCCGCGTGGTACTGAATCGTCCGCTGTCGGCGATCGCCGGGGACAACCTGATCATTCAGGATGGTTCCTATAACGGCAACCCCCAGTATCTGGTTGCCCGCTACGAATACACCCCGGGTTTCGAAGACCTGGACACTCTTGCCGTGGGCGGTAGTGCGCACTACTGGGCCGGTGACCATGTGCGTATTGGCCTCACTGCGAGCCAACAGGATGAAGAGGACAACGAGTCCTCCCTGAATGGTGTCGACCTGACCTTGCGCAAATCGGCGGGCACCTGGGTCAAGCTGGAAACTGCAGAGAGCCAGGGTAACACCCTGGAAAGTCTTTCTTCTCTGGATGGTGGTTACAGCTTTAGTTTGGAAGACCCGATCGATTCGATTGACCCCATCGACCCGAACGCAAAAGCAGGTGCGAGCAAGGTCGAAGCGGCGATGCAGCTGGATGATTTTTTTGCCGGCACGCGCGGCTCCGTATCTGTGTACGCTCAACAGCGGGACGCGGGCTTTTCAGCGCCCGGTCAGCTGGCTACCCGCGAAACCGAACAGTACGGTGGCGCAATCAATGTGCCAATTGGCGAGCGCTTCGATGTCGCGTTAAAAACCGATAGCAAGGAACAGCAGCAGGGCCTGCAGACCGCCGCTACCGATGTGGAGTTGGGGTATCGCTTGAGTGACCGCTGGCGTCTCGCCGCGGCCGCGCGTTCCGATTCCCGGGAAGACCTGTCACCGGTGGTGCCACTCACGCAGAAGCAGGGCGACCGTACCGATGTCGCGGTTCAGGCCGGCTACGATTCCGGTGCCAACTGGAGCGCGTTTGGTTTTGTGCAGCGCACCGCGGACGTCTCGGGTAGCCGAGACGAAAACAATCGCGTTGGTTTCGGCGGCGCCTACCGGGTAAGCGATCGCTTTACCGTGGACAGTGAGCTGTCCGGTGGTGATACCGGTACCGCCGCCAGTGTCGGTACCGATTTCCTGGTGACCGACCGCACCAACCTATACCTGAATTACACCCTGGACAACGAGCGCACCGATACCGGCGTGCGTGCGCGGCGCGGCAACCTGAACAGTGGTTTCCGCAGTCGCTTCTCGGATACCACGAGTATTTATGGTGAGGAACGCTACACCCATGGTGATGTGTCCACCGGACTGACCCACGCATTGGGGGTGGACCTGGCGCCCAATGATAAATGGAATTACGGTACCAACCTCGAGGCCGGTACACTGGAGGACCCGCGTACCGGTGCCGAAACCGAGCGCCGCGCCATGGGTGCGAGCATGGGCTTTAACGATGGCGAATTGCGTTGGTCCAGTGCGGTGGAGTACCGGGTCGACAATATGCAAACGCTGACCGAGTCCGTGGTCAGCGATACCGGTGAGCCGTCCAATCAAACCGTGCTGGAAAACGAGCGCAAAACCTGGTTGCTGAAAAATGCCCTCAGCTATCAGCTGAGTGCCGACTGGCGCCTCGTCGGCAAGCTGAATTATTCCGACAGCGAGAGTTCTGCTGGGCAGTTCTATGACGGTAAGTTTACCGAGGGGGTCATGGGCTACGCCTATCGCCCGGTGGATAACGATCGCTGGAACACCTTGTTGAAGTACACCTATTTCTACAATGTGCCCACATCCGATCAGGTACTGGTGACTTCGAGCAGCCGCAGCAGCGCGATTGATTATGTGCAGAAGAGTCATATCTTCTCTGTGGACACCAACTACGACCTGACGCGTCGTTGGACCCTGGGAGCCAAGTACGCCTACCGTCTCGGCCAGTTGAGCATGGAGCGGGAAAATCCGGAGTTCTTCGACAGTACCGCGCACCTGTACGTGCTGCGTGCGGACTGGCACTTCGTCAACCAGTGGGACCTGCTGATTGAAGGGCGGATGCTCGACCTGCCGGAAGCCGGTGACCGCAGAAGCGGCGCTCTGCTCGCGCTCTACCGTCAGATGGGGCGTAACTTCAAGGCTGGCGTCGGTTATAACTTTACCGACTTCTCCGATGATCTGACCGATCTCGATTACGATAGTCAGGGCGTGTTTATCAACATGGTGGGCAAGTTCTGATCGGGCCTCGTTGGGGGCGCGCTAAGCGCTCCCCAAAAGCTTGGATGCTGTGTGACCGTTCGGTAACTCTTGATTCCGGGTGTCGACTTGGCGCGATATACGGCCAACTACGGTCATCTACATAGTCTATACAGAAAGTATCGCGCAGCTGGTTTAAGTCCGGAAACTGCTGGGAGTAATTTAATGCCAGAAGTGACTTGACTCCCAGTGGGGCGATCAATAGAATGCGCAGCCTCTGAGCGGTTGGGGTCACCCACCGCAGGAAGTCGAGACTTACCAGGTCGACTTCCGGGTCGTTGGTGCGGGGTGGAGCAGCCTGGTAGCTCGTCGGGCTCATAACCCGAAGGTCGTAGGTTCAAATCCTGCCCCCGCTACCAAAATTTGGTTTCAGTGGTTCTGCTGAGTTGCCCGACGGGCTCTCTCTTTACCTCTGGCGGCATAGCCGGCGAAGGCCATAGGTTCAAATCCTGCCCCCGCTACCAAATTTCCATTTATACTTCATGAGGTTTAAGTGGTCGCCTAGCCCCAGAGTTGTTGTTGCGGGGTGGAGCAGCCTGGTAGCTCGTCGGGCTCATAACCCGAAGGTCGTAGGTTCAAATCCTGCCCCCGCTACCAAATTCTTGTGGTTGCATAAATACTATGTGGCTACGCAGTTGAAGCCCCTATTAGGGGCTTTTTCGTATCTGCGGTAAACGGGAATTTCCCGGTTTGCCATCCGAATGGGCCGGGAGTCGGCGCCGCGGTTTCTCATTCGGGCCGTGGGGTTAGCTCCGCTGCCCATTTTTTGTTTTTTGCGGTCGGCACAAGCGATCGCGCATCCGCCCCTCCGGGCAGTCGCACTGCGATTGGCGCGGGCCGGGGCCAAAGTGGTGATATGGCAAGCAAGCGCGAACTTTTGGAAGAGCTTCTGGCTCCGGTGGTTGAATCACTGGATTGCGAGCTGTGGGGGATCGATTACCAGACCCACGGCCGCAACGCCCTGCTGCGAATTTATATCGACGCCGAGCGCGGCATCTCCGTGGATGACTGTGAAAAGGTCAGTCGCCAGGTCAGCGCGGTGATGGATGTGGAAGATCCCATTAGCAGCAAGTACACCCTGGAAGTGTCCTCCCCCGGGATGGACCGCCCGCTGTACAAGCTGGAACAGTACCAGCGTTATATCGGTGCCCAGATTGAATTGCGCCTGCGTATGCCACTGGACGGACAGCGCAAATGGCGCGGTCTGCTGGCCGGTGTGGAGGGCGATGAAATCGTCCTGCGTATCGATAGCGAAAATGAATATTTACTGCCCATCGACAGTATCGAGAAGGCAAATATCATTCCGCAATTTGATGACAGCAAATAAGCGGTAACAAAGTTTCGGGCCTGAATTTTGGGCCAGTGTCCGGTTTTCGGGCCAACTAGAAAGGGCAATGCGGAAGTAGTGGGTGGAACCACCGGTAACGGTTCTATCAAAGCATTGAATAGTCACCACGTAGCGTTTTTGAAGAGGCAGCTGCATGAACAAAGAAATCTTGCTGGTAGCCGAAGCGGTTTCCAACGAGAAAGGCGTTGACCGGGATATTATTTTCCAGGCAATCGAAGTGGCGCTCGCGACGGCCACCAAGAAGCGCTACGACGAAGATTCCACTATCGAAGTGATCATCGATCGCCGCAGTGGTGACTATGAAACCTTCCGTAGCTGGGAAGTCGTTGACGACGACACTCTGGCAGAGCTGGGTACCCAGTTCACTCTGGAAGAAGCCCATGAAAAAGATCCCGAGCTGAAAGCGGGTGACGTATTCCGCGAACAGGTGGAAAACGTAGGCTTCGGTCGTATCGCAGCACAAACTGCCAAGCAGGTAATCGTTCAGAAGGTCCGTGAAGCCGAACGCGCCAAGATCGTCGATGAGTATCGCGATCGCGTTGGCGAAATGGTCAGCGGTACCGTGAAGAAGGTGACTCGCGACTTTATCGCGGTGGACCTGGGCAACAATGCCGAAGCGCGCCTGCCCCGCGACCAGCTGGTTGGTCGTGAGATTTTCCGCCTCGGCGATCGCGTACGCGCCATCCTGCTGGAAATCCAACCGGAAGCCCGTGGCCCGCAGCTGATGCTGAGCCGCTCCTGCCCGCAAATGCTGATCGAATTGTTCCGCATTGAAGTGCCGGAAATTTCCGAGCAAGTGATCGAAATCCGTGGTGCCGCCCGCGATCCGGGCCTGCGCGCCAAGATTGCAGTGAACACCAATGATGGCCGCATCGACCCGGTCGGTGCCTGTGTTGGTATGCGCGGTGCGCGCGTTCAGGCAGTCTCTAACGAGTTGTCTGGCGAGCGCGTGGACATCGTCCTGTGGGACGAGAACCCGGCCCAGTTCGTAATCAACGCCATGGCGCCAGCCGAAATCGAATCCATCGTGGTGGACGAAGACGCCGGCTCTATGGACGTAGCCGTAGCGGAAGAAAACCTGGCAATGGCCATTGGCCGCAGCGGCCAGAACGTGCGCCTGGCTTCCGAGCTGACCGAGTGGCAGATCAACGTAATGAGCGTTGACGAGTGGCAGGCCAAGCAGGAAGCGGAATCTGGCAGCATCATGGAAACCTTCATGGAGCGCCTGGACATCGATGAAGATGTCGCCGGTGTCCTTGTGGACGAGGGTTTCACTTCCCTCGAAGAAGTCGCTTATGTTCCGCTGGAAGAAATGCTGGCGATCGATGGCTTCGACGAAGAGATTGCTGAGGAGTTGCGCGCCCGCGCCAAGGACGCGTTGCTGACTCAGGCGCTGGCCTCCGAGGAGGAGCTGGATGCGTCCGAGCCACAGGAAGACCTGCTGAACATGGAAGGTATGGACCGACAGCTGGCGTTCCAGCTGGCCAGCCGCGGGGTTGCCTCTATGGAGGACCTGGCGGAGCAGGCCGTTGATGACCTGTTGGAAATTGAAGGCATGGACCAGGAACGTGCCGCAGCTCTGATCATGAAAGCACGCGAGCCGTGGTTCGCCGACGACAGTGATCAAGAGGCTTAATGCCCAAGTGCCGGGTGCGAGCCCGGCCCTGCGCGTCACTCTGAGTGTGATGTGCGCGCCCCGAATAGCCTGCCAGTCAGGCCAAGGGCGGAGCGGAAAAATGCATTGATACCGCGCCGCCGCAATGCGACTTTTTAGGAGAGAGAATGGCCGAAGTAACAGTTAGCGAACTCGCCAAATCGGTTGGTGCCACCGAGGAGCGTCTGCTCAAGCAGATGCACGAAGCGGGTTTGCCCCACACTTCAGCGGATGCAAAGGTATCTGCAGAAGAGAAGCAGGTCTTGCTCAATTTCCTGAAAAGCAGCCACGGCAGCAGCAAAGGGGAAGAGGACGCCGCGCCTCGCAAGATCACCCTCAAGCGTAAAACCACCACCACGCTGAAAACCGGCTCTGGCACTGGCCGTAAGACCGTGAATGTGGAAGTTCGCAAAAAGCGCACCTACGTGAAGCGTGCAGAGTCCGAAGCGGAACAGCCGCAGGAAGAAGTGGATACTTCCGCACTGAAGAAGGCGGAAGAAGAGCTGGCTGCGGCGGAAAAAGCTGCGGCCGAGCGCGCTCAGGCGGAAAAGGACGCTGCAGAGGCAGAGGCGCGCGCTAAGGCGGAAGCTGAAGCCCAGGCTCAGGCTGAAAAAGAGGCCGCGGAGGCCGCCAAAGCGGAAGCCGAGGCCAAGGCTGAAGAGGCCGTCAAAGCCGAGAAGCCTGCAGCAGAGGCCAAATCCGAAGCCAAGCCTGCGCCGAAAGCCAAGCCTGCACCTGCCCCCGTTCGCTCCAGCTATGTGGACGATATTGAAGCCATGCGTATTGCCGCCATGGAGCGTCGCAAGAAAGAAGCGGAGCGTGAAGCGGCAGAGCTGGAAGAGAAAAAAGCGCGCGTAGAAGCGGAGCGCAAGCGCGTCGAAGAAGAACAGAAAGAGCGTGCCGAGAAGGCCAAGCAGAAAGCGGCTGCCGACACCTCTGGTGGCGTGAAACCCTCTTTGCGCCGCAAGCAGGAAGCTGCTGTTGATAGCACCAGCAGCGACGATGACGAGCCGCGCAAGCGTCGCAGCAGTCGTCGCGGTAAATCCGGCCCGAAAAAATCCAGCAAAACCTCCCTGTACGATGCAGCGCTGGAAGCTTTTGAATCGGAAGAAGATCAGCGCAGCACCCGCTCACTTTCTCGTCCTACGCTGAAAGTGAAGAACACACACGGCTTCAAGAAGCCGACAGGAAAGCAAGTGTACGAAGTGCAACTGGGCGAGACGATTACCGTCGGCGAGTTGGCCAAGCAGTTAAATGTTAAAGCCGGTGAGCTGATCAAGCGCCTGATGAAGATGGGCGAAATGGTCACCATCAATCAGAGCTTGGATCGCGATACCGCGACCCTGATTGTCGAAGAAATGGGCCACAAGGTGGTGCTGGTGTCGGAGAATGCGCTGGAAGAAGCGCTGGTTGCTGAATCTCAGCAGGAAGGCGGCGAAGACGTGAGCCGTGCCCCGGTTGTGACCGTTATGGGTCACGTTGACCACGGCAAAACCTCGCTGCTCGACTACATCCGTGAAACCAAGGTGGCGTCCGGTGAAGCCGGTGGTATTACCCAGCACATCGGTGCTTACCGGGTGAAGACCAGCCAGGGCGAGATCGCCTTCCTGGATACTCCGGGGCACGCCGCGTTTACCGCCATGCGTGCCCGCGGTGCCCAGGCGACCGACGTGGTTATCCTGGTTGTGGCCGCGGACGATGGTGTAATGCCACAAACCGAAGAGGCCATCGCCCACGCCAAGGCCGCCGGTGTACCGCTGGTTGTGGCGATCAACAAATGTGATAAGGAAGCGGCTGACCCGGATCGTGTGAAGAACGAGCTGGCGGCGAAAGACGTGATTCCTGAAGACTGGGGCGGCGACACCCAGTTCATTGAAGTATCTGCCCACACCGGGCAGGGTATTGATGAGCTGCTGGAAGCAGTATCCCTGCAGTCTGAGATGTTGGAATTGAAAGCCAAGGTCGGTGTACCGGCCACCGGTGTTGTGATCGAAGCGCGCCTGGAAAAAGGCCGCGGTGTGGTTGCCACCCTGCTGGTACAGAACGGCGAGTTGCAGCGCGGTAATATCGTGTTGGCTGGCCAGAGCTACGGCCGCGTGCGTGCGATGACTAACGAACTGGGTAAATCCGTGAAAGAAGCGGGCCCCTCTACACCGGTAGAGCTGCTGGGATTGGATAGCACCCCGAATGCGGGTGACGAATTCATGGTTGTGGCGGATGAGCGTAAAGCTCGTGAAGTTGCCGAGCAGCGTGCCGACAAAGAGCGCACCGAGCGTATGCAGCGTCAGCAGGCCGCCAAGCTGGAAAACATGTTTGCCAACATGGAAGCCGGTGAGAAGAAAGTGCTGCCGGTTGTGGTTAAGGCCGACGTGCGTGGATCTTTGGAAGCGATTCAAGCGGCACTGGCCGATATCGGTAACGAAGAAGTGTCCGTCAACGTGGTTTCCAGTGGCGTGGGTGGTATTGCGGAAAACGATATCAACCTGGCCCTGACCTCCGGCGCAATCGTAATCGGCTTTAATACCCGTGCCGATGTCGCCGCGCGTAAGCTGGCAGAAACCGAAAGTGTTGAAGTACGTTACTACAGCGTGATCTACAACCTGCTCGACGAAGTGAAGCAGGCCCTGTCTGGCATGCTGGATCCGGAAGAGCGCGAAGAAATCGTTGGTATCGCCGAAGTGCGTGACGTATTCCGCTCCCCGAAACTTGGTGCCATTGCCGGTTGTATGGTTACCGAGGGTACCGTGTACCGCAACAAGCCGATCCGCGTACTGCGTGACAACGTTGTGATCTACCAGGGCGACCTGGAATCCCTGCGTCGTTTCAAAGACGACGTGCAGGAAGTCCGCAACGGTATGGAATGTGGTATCGGCGTTAAAGACTACAATGACGTCAAGCCTGGTGATCAGATCGAAGTCTTCGACATCGTAAAAATTGCCCGCGAACTGTAACGTTCTCTTTCGCCGGCAGCCGGGTCACCGCGGTTTTACCGCGGGGCCTGGCTGTCGGCGAAATGCCATTTTTAATAGGTAAACAATGGCCAAAGAATTTCATCGAGCCGATCGAGTTGCCGACGCCATGCGTCGAGAGCTGGCGCGGCTGATTCAGCACGAAGTGCGCGACCCGCGCGTTGGTATGGTCAATGTCAACGACGTGGAAGTGAGCCGCGATCTCACCACTGCCAAAGTGTTTGTCACTTTGGTGGGCGAAGACGATCGCAGCAAGATCGATATTTCCATGGACGTCCTGAATAAGGCTGCCGGCTTCCTGCGCAGCCAGCTTGCCAAGGAAATTCAGATCCGCACGATTCCCCGTCTGCAGTTCCGTTACGACGAAACCTCTGTGCGTGGCCAGCACTTGTCGGCATTGATCGACAAGGCGGTGAAGTCCGACCAGAAAAAGTCTGACGACGAACCGGAAGAACAGAACGACTGATGGGCCGCAGACCAAAATGGGGCCGGCAGGTAAATGGTGTGCTGTTGCTGAACAAGCCCACCGGTATTTCTGCCAACGACGCCCTGCAACGAGCCAAACGCCTGTTCTTTGCCAATCGCGCCGGCCATACCGGCGCGCTGGACCCGCTGGCGACCGGCGTGCTGCCGGTATGCTTCGGTGAGGCAACCAAGTTTTCACAGTACCTGCTGGATGCCGACAAGCGCTATCGCAGTACCTTCTGCCTCGGTATGACTACCGAAACCGGTGATGCGGATGGCAATGTTGTGGCCACCAGCGATGCCTCGGCGATCACCGAACAGCAGGTGCGCGATGCCATGGTGGATTTCCGCGGCACTATCAGCCAGGTGCCGTCCATGTATTCCGCGCTGAAGCATAATGGCCAGCCGCTATACAAGCTGGCGCGTCAGGGCATTGAAGTAGAGCGTGAAGCGCGCCAGGTGGAGATCTTCTCCTACGAGTTGCTGAACTTCATCCCTGCGGCAGATTCTCCAGACAAGCTGCCCAGGGCAGAGGTCGAAGTGCACTGCTCCAAGGGCACCTATGTGCGCAGTCTCGCGGAAGATCTGGGTAAGGCGCTGGGTGTAGGGGCTTTTGTTGAAAAACTGCACCGCATTGCCGCAGGCCCCTACCATGAAGACGACTCGGTCACCTTGGATGAGCTGACCGAAGAGCGTGGGGAAGACCGCGCTGAAGTACTCGATCACCACCTGTTGCCAGCGGATTCTCCCGCCTCCGGGCTGCCCAAGATGATCCTCGCGGATGACACGGGTTACTATCTGCGTCAGGGGCAACCGGTTATGGATCTGCAGGTCTATCGCTTGGGCGACGAAGGTGATATGGTGCGCCTCTTCCTGGAAAGTGGTGAATTTCTGGGCGTTGGAGAGATTACTGATGACGGGCGGGTTGCCCCCCGCCGGTTGGTAAAATAACCCGCAGGAGCCGGTTTTCCGGCGAATACGGGGAATAAGCGACTAGCTGGTCTGTAAACATGCACGGGCCAGCCGAATTTTCAAAGCATGTTACGAACGAGGTAATTCGTTATGGCACTGTCTGCAAACGAAAAAGCAGCCATCCTGAAAGAGCACGGCCAGTCTGAAGGTGATACCGGTTCTCCGGAAGTTCAGGTAGCCCTGCTGACTGCCAACATCAACAAGCTTCAGGGTCACTTTGCTTCTCACAAGCAAGACCACCACTCCCGTCGTGGTCTGATCCGCATGGTAAACCAGCGTCGTAAGCTGCTGGACTACCTGAAGCGCAAGGATCTGAACCGTTACGCTCAGCTGATCGCCAAGCTCGGCCTGCGTCGCTAAGACCCTGACAATGCCCGCCTCTGGCGGGCATTGTTCTTTTTAGTTCTTGTATAAATGCTGCTTTACACGCATTGAGCTGCAGGAACGAGTGAATATAGGAATTTCGGGGAGTCGGTTAAGTAGTTCCCCGGGATTGCCGGCATACGTTACAGGCCGGCAACCATCGTCCGTTTGTTTGCGGGCGAACACTGTAGGGGCTGTTGGAATGGGCCAGCAGCCGTAAGGAAACAGGAAAGAAACTAGTGAATCCAGTAACCAAAACATTCCAGTACGGAAAAGATCAAGTCACCATTGAGACTGGCCGAGTTGCACGCCAGGCCACCGGCGCAGCGCTGGTCACCATCGGTGAAACCGTTGTTCTGTGTACCGTTGTAGGCGCCAAAGAAGCCAGACCAGATCAGGGCTTCTTCCCGCTGTCCGTACACTATGTAGAAAAAGCCTACGCGGCCGGCAAGATTCCCGGTGGTTTTTTCAAGCGTGAAGGCCGTCCGTCTGAGAAAGAAACTCTGACCTCCCGCCTGATCGACCGTCCGATCCGTCCGCTGTTCCCGAATGGCTTCATGAACGAAGTACAGGTGATGATCACTGTACTGTCCGCCGAGAAAGACGTAGATCCGGATATCGCCGGCATGATCGGCACCTCTGCTGCCCTGTCTGTTTCCGGTATTCCTTTCGCGGGCCCGATTGGTGCTGCCCGTGTTGGTTACACCGAGAAAGACGGCTACATCCTGAACCCTGGCTATGCCGCTCTGAAAGAGTCTGAGCTGGACATGGTTGTTGCCGGTACCAAAGACGCGGTCCTGATGGTTGAGTCCGAAGCTGCGGAGCTGCCGGAAGACATCATGCTGGGTGCGGTACTGTACGCCCACCAGGAAATGCAGGCGGTTGTTAAAGTCTGTGCAGAACTGAAAGCCGAAGCGGGCAAGCCCACCTGGGATTGGCAGGCGGAAGCGGTTAACGAAGAGCTGAAGTCTGCGCTGGAAGCCCAGTTCGGTGAGAAAGTAGCGGAAGCCTACAAAATCACCGACAAGCAGGCGCGTACTACCCGTCTGGGCGAGTTGCGTAACGAAGCGGCTGAAGCCCTGGCGACTGAAGAGCTGGACGAAGGCACCGTTAAGAGCTACTTCGGCAAGCTGGAGAAGAAGACCGTACGTGGCGCTGTAGTACGTGGTGAGCCGCGTATCGACGGCCGCGACACCAAGACTGTACGCCCGATCTCCGTAGAAGTTGGCGTTCTGCCGAAGAGCCACGGTTCCTCGCTGTTCACCCGCGGTGAAACCCAGGCGCTGGTGGTTTCCACTTTGGGTGCGACCCGCGATGCACAGATCATCGACGCCCTGGAAGGCGAGCGCAAAGATTACTTCATGCTGCACTACAACTTCCCTCCCTACTCTGTAGGTGAAGCGGGTCGTGTTGGTGCTACTAGCCGTCGTGAAATCGGCCACGGCCGTCTGGCCCGTCGCGGTATCGCTGCGGTACTGCCGAACCCGGAAGAGTTCCCCTACACCCTGCGTGTGGTATCCGAGATCACCGAATCCAACGGTTCCAGCTCCATGGCATCCGTGTGTGGTTCCAGCCTGGCCCTGATGGACGCGGGTGTTCCGCTGAAGGCGCCGGTTGCCGGTATCGCCATGGGTCTGGTGAAGGAAGACGAAGGCTTTGCCGTTCTGACCGACATCCTGGGTGACGAAGACCATCTCGGCGATATGGACTTCAAGGTAGCCGGTACCGCTTCTGGTGTGACCGCGCTGCAGATGGACATCAAGATCGAAGGTATTACCGAAGAGATCATGGAGACCGCTCTGGAGCAAGCTCTGCACGCGCGTCTGCACATCCTCGCGGAAATGAACAAGGTTATCGGTGCTTCCCGCGAAGTGGTTAACGAAAACGCTCCGCGTTACGCCACCCTGAAGATCCATCCGGACAAGATCCGCGACGTGATCGGCAAAGGCGGTGCGACCATTCGCTCCATCACCGAAGATACCGGTGCAACCATCGACATCGAAGATGATGGTACCGTGAAGGTGTTCGGTGAAGACGGCGAGAGCCTGGAAGCGGCGGTAACCCGCATCGAGGAAATCACCGCGGAAGCTGAAATCGGCGCGATCTACGAAGGTAAGGTTGTGCGTATCGTGGACTTCGGTGCGTTTGTTAACTTCCTGCCGGGTAAAGACGGTCTGGTACACATTTCCCAGATCGCGGAAGAGCGCGTAAATGCGGTTACTGACTACCTGAGCGAAGGCCAGATGGTGAAGGTCAAGGTACTGGACGTAGACCAGCGTGGCCGCATCAAGCTGTCCATCAAGGAAGCCAAAGCCGATGAAGCCGAGCAGGCGGATGAGGCGACTGGCGAGGAGTAATTCCCGCTGGTTTGCGGGCCCGCTTGCGGGCCGACAAAAACGGTGGCTATATGCCACCGTTTTTTTTGCATTTTTTTTGATGACCTTTCAATAAGGGACTGGGGGCACGCAGTGGAAGTTTTGTTGATTTACTTGCTGGTGGGCATGGGGGCGGGCACCATCGCCGGCCTGTTTGGTGTCGGCGGGGGCCTGATCATCGTGCCGGCACTGGTGCTGGTGTTTACCGCGCAGGGCATCGCCCCGGAAATCCTCACCCACATGGCGGTGGGCACCTCACTCGCCACCATCATCATCACCTCCATCAGTTCCGTGCGCACCCACCATCTCAAAGGGGCGGTGGACTGGAGTATTGTGGCTGCGATGGCGCCGGGCATCTTGATTGGTTCCTGGATTGGCGGCATGACTGCCGATTGGCTGAGCGGTGCCTGGCTGCAGCTGCTGATTGGTATTTTTGCCGTTGGTATCGCACTCAAGATGTGGCGCGACGGCCTGCGCAAGGCGCAGCTCGTCAGCGACGGCAGCCGTGTACCGGGCAGGGTGGGGCTCTCGTTTGCCGGGGGCTTTATCGGTTGGGTGTCGGCGATTTTCGGTATTGGCGGGGGCTCACTGACGGTGCCATTCCTGACGCGCTGCCATGTGGTCATCCAGCGCGCGGTGGCGACGTCCGCCGCCTGCGGCCTACCCATTGCGGTCGCCGGTGCGCTCAGCTTTGCGGTGCAAGGCTGGAACAATCCACAGCTGCCGGAATGGAGTAGTGGCTATATCTACTGGCCCGCGTTTCTCGGCATTGTGCTCGCCAGTACCTGGTTCGCCCGCCTCGGCGCGCTGCTCGCGCACAAGCTTTCACCGCAGTTGTTGAAGAACTGCTTTGCCGGCTTGTTGTTCCTGATCGGAGCGCGCTTTATCTGGCTGAACTATGGGGTGGTTTTCGGTTGAGCTAGCCCTCGTCTATATCGAAAACAATACTCATAAAAAAAGGCCGCTGCGGTTACCCGCAGCGGCCTTTTTATTACGTTGTAATCGAGCGATTACACGGTCTTGGCAGTCGCCTCGGCCGGCTCAACAGGCTCGATATGGTCGCCACCCTGGGATTCCCAGGACTTGGACTTGAGGCTGATCAGCGCAATCACGGCACCGATACCAATGCTGAAGATGGCGATCTGCAGGTACAGGTTCGGCAGCTCGGAAACATTGTTCGGGTCGAAGTTACCAGCCAGCAGGCCAGCGATGATGTTGCCGATGGAGTAGGTGAGTACAAACACACCCATCATCTGGCCGGCGAAGCGGCGCGGAGACAACTTGCTCACCGCACTCAGTGCAACCGGGCTCAGGCACAGCTCACCCACGGTGTGCAGGAAGTAAGTGGTTACCAGCCACATCGGCGCTACTTTCAGGCCTGCAGCGGCCTGCTGGGCAGCGAAGAACATGACGATGAAGCCGGTGGCCATGATGATCAGACCAATCGCACATTTCATGCCGTAGGACGGCGAGATCATGCGCTTGCCCAGGTTGATCCACAGGGCTGCGAAGAACGGCGACAGGATGATGATGAACATCGGGTTCACGTTCTGGAACCAGGATGCCGGGATCTCGAAGGAGCCGATCATGCGGTCGGTGAAGTCACGGCCGAACAGGTTCAGGGAGGAACCCGCCTGCTCAAAACCGGACCAGAAACATGCGGAAGCCACACACACCAGGAACAGGGCCCACATACGCTTCTTCTCGGATGGGCTCAGCTGGCCGGCGAAGTAGATATAGGCGTAGTAGATAAAGAAGATCAGGGTGAAGGCAACGGCTACGTACTTGGCCACGGAAACCGGGTCAAACACGATTACACCGCTCATGGTCAGCGCAGTGATTACCACAACGGCAGCCACAACCGCCCAGATGGTGCCCCAGGCCTTCTTGGCGCCGGCTTCGGTCATCGGGTGTTCCGGCTTCAGGCTGGCATCACCCAGGTTGCCGATGGTCTTGCGGTACTGGACCAGGCCGATGGCCATGCCCACGGCAGCGGCACCGAAGCCCCAGTGCCAACCCACTTTCTCACCGAAGTAGCCACAGATCATGTAGCCCAGTACGGAACCGATGTTGATACCCATGTAGTAGAGGGCATAGCCACTGTCGCGACGCACGTCGTCGTCGGCGTAGAGGTGGCCAACCAGGGCGCTGATATTTGGCTTCAGCAGACCAGTACCGGTGGCAACCAGGATCAGGCCGATAAAGAAGGTATTCTCACTGGGAATGGCCAGCACGATATGGCCGCACATAATGATGATACCGCCGTACCAGACGGTACGCTGGCCGCCGAGCAGGCGGTCGGCAATCCAGCCACCTGGAAGGCCCAGGAAGTAAACGGCACCGGTATACAGGCCGTAGATTGCGGTTGCAGCGGCAACGGTGAAGGCGAGGCCTTCCTGCTGCAGGCTGGCGGTCATGAACAGGACCAGCAGGGCCCGCATGCCGTAGTAACTCATCCGTTCCCACATCTCGGTAAAGAAGAGGGTGGAGAGCCCTTTGGGATGACCAAAGAAGCCATCGCTGTTGTGTTGTAGTTGTGACGACATATCAGCGTTTCCGATTGTTATAACGTTATAAGTTAATCCCCTGCGAGTGTAACAGCGGTGCCGGAAACTGGCGAATGGTTACAGCTGAAACAGGAAATGAACCTGCGAAAGGTATTCCTACACGACAAGAATTGTGGAAAATCAGAGATTCAGAAAACGATATGGGGAGAATAACCATGAAAACCCCGGAATATTCTGGAACGACAGGCAAATATCGGTCACTGCTGGCTGCTTGGCGGAACAAGATCTGGTTTGGGGGCCTGGCGCTGCTGCTGAGTGGCTGCGCCAGTGTCCCGGACGAGGTACACCAGCCAATCGATACCCAGTGGTTGTTATCCGGCCAGCCTCTGTTTGCAGAACCTGTGCGCCTCTCGGAGCTTCCGGAGGACGATATCCTGGGCCTTGCGCCCGAGATGCGGGCTTACCTCGCGGAAATTGCACCTGACTCGGGCCCCCAGCACCGCCTGCAAATACTGCTGAATGGATTTGAGCGCCGCGATTACACGGTGCAGTACCACGCCGACAAGACCCTCACCGCCAGCGAAACTTACTCCCAGCAGGTGGGCAACTGTATGGCGTTCACGGTGCTGATGGTAGCTATGGCCCGGGAGCTCGGTGCCAATGCCTATTTCAACCAGGTGGAAGTGCCTCCGGTGTGGGGGCATGAAGAGGCGCAGACCTTTGTGGTGTACCGCCATATCAACATGGTGAGCCAGAGCCCGCGCGGACGGCGCGTGGTCGATTTCAACCTGCAGGCTTATGACCCTGTCTACGATCAGCGCAAGATTTCCGATACCGAGGCATTTGCCCAGTATTACAGCAACCGCGGTCTTGAATTGATGCAGCAGGGTGAGATGCGCGATGCCTTCCGCTATCTGCGTAAGTCCCTGGAGTTGAGACCTCACCATGCGGATCTGTGGGCAAATCTCGGTGCTTTTTACAGCCGCAATCAGGAATTTGGTGCGGCCGAGGAAAGTTACAAGCGCGCACTGCAGATACAGGGCGATCACGCCATTGCGATGAGCAACCTGGAGCGCCTGCATCGCAAGCAGCAACAGTTTGAACTAGCCGATTACTACGCGAAACGGGCCCGCTACCATCGTGAGCGCAATCCGTATTATCTGTATTATCAGGCACGGGCGGCGTATGAAGAGGGGGATTACAAGAGTGCGAAAAGCCAGCTGCGACGTGCTATCTGGCAGTATGAGAACGATCACCGGTTTCACTTTTTGATGGGGCTTACGCGCTTTCGCCTGGGCGAGTTTGATGATTCCCGTGAACATTTTTCCGAGGCTTTTTCTCTGGCGAATAACCCAAGCACGCAAAGTGCCTACAATAGAAAGCTGAATTATCTACTCAGCGACCGGAAAGAATAAAAAAAAGGGAATGCCAGTGGCATCCCCTTTTTCGTTCGACGCAATGTCTACAACATTAAAGTCGCGACTTAGAACTGGTAAGAAGCACCAGCCCAGAAGTAACGACCCTGGAAGTCGTAGAAGCTGTTCCAGTCGTTGTAGCCGGAAGTGTCTTCCGGTGCCTTGTCGGCCACGTTGTCGATACCGGCAGACAGACGCGTGCCTTCATTGATATCCCAGCCTGCACGCAGGTTCAGGTAAGTCATGGACTTAACCGGCTTGTACGGGCTGTAGCCATCGTCGAAGTACTGCATTTCCGCACCCATATCCCAGTCGTTACCGTACCAGGTGGCGCTGGCCAGGCCGCGCCATTTCACGTACAGACCACCGGTGGTGCCCACGTACTCGAGGTAGTCGGACTCGGTACCGGACTGCTCGTTGTACTCGTTGTACTCCAGCAGACGGGAAGCCTGAGCGCGCAGGCCCAGACGGCCGGCATCGAAGTGCAGGTTGTGTACGATGTCGACGTCCACGCCGCGGGTGTCAACCTGGCCGATGTTCATCTTCGCACCTTCCAGCGCAACGATCTGATCGCCAGCGCCACGGGTAACAAATTGACATGCGCTTGCAATGCCATCGCGGAAGCAGTCATCCAGGATACGCTGCAGGTCCGGTGAGGTGATCGCGTCTTCGATGCTGATGTCGTAGTAGTCCAGGGTGATGGACAGGTCGTCTACGAAGCTCGGGGTCCACACGATGCCTGCGGTGAAGGTTTTCGCTTCTTCTGGGGTCAGTTCTTCGTTACCACCGATGTTGGTTGGCACCTGGTTGCCCGCCTGGGTGAAGCCCGCACCGACCATACCGCAGTTTTTACCCTGGCCGTCGGTGTTGGACGCGCTGGTGTCACACGGATCGATCAGGTACTCGTAGCTCTGCGCAGAACCGCTGAACAGTTCATAGATACCCGGCGCACGGAAAGAAGTGGAGTAGCTGGTACGGAAGCGCACGTCTTCAACCGGCGCGTAAACCAGACCGACTTTACCGGTGCTCTGGCCGCCAAAAGTGCTGAAGTCGGAGTAGCGCACCGCCACGTCAGCGGTCAGCTCTTCTGCGAATTTCGCACCTTGCAGGATTGGCAGATTGAATTCCGCAAATGCCTCGGTAACGTCGTATTCACCGCCGGTGGCGTCTTGCTGGTTACCAAAGGTTTCGCCGCTCTGGGTTTCCGGGGACGGGTTGAACTCACCGGATTCCTCGCGGTATTCCACGCCCGCTGCGAAGCCCAGTGCACCGCCCTGGAATTCGATAGCTTCGATATCGCCGGACAGGGACGCACCTGCGTTCAGCAGCTCGTAGGAGTTGTTTTCACGGTCGTCGTAACGGAAGTAATCCATGATTTCGGGGCTCATGCCACCAGCGAAATCAAAATCGAGGCCAGCTTCACCGCTGAAGATCTCATCCAGCTTGGTTTTGTTGTAGGAGTTCAGGGTGACGTTATTGCCTTCGTTTTTGCCGTAGCTTACGAAGGTGTCCCAGCTCCAACCGTTGGAGAAATCACCGCTCAGGCCAGTGGCCAGACGGTAAGTGTCGGTGGTCTGCTCGTAAGAGCGGGTGCCGCCGTCAACCGGGCGAATACGGAAATCGGAGAAACCATCAACCCAGTCGGTGCCGTGGGCGGCAACCGGGGCAGTCGGCTCAAGGCCTTCAGGGCTGCCCTGCGCTTCCCATTGCGCTACCGCAGCGTTATATGCAGCCAGCTCGATTTGATAGGCATCGTCGGCTTGTTGCCAGGCATCCTGCAGCTGAGACTTGATGGCTTCAGGCAGGTGCGTTTCCGGGTTCAGGTTAAAACCGTTACCGGCATACATCGGCTGTGCGGCCAGCTGCTGGTTAGTGGTTTTGGTAGTGAAGCTTGCCTCACCCCACAGCTCAACACTGTTGGTGATGGAGTATTTACCAGATGCGGTAGCGGAGGAACGTTCCATGGCGCCAGACAGCCACATGTGCTGGCCAATGTCGTAGCCCGCGTAATTGCCCAGGGTCACGCCGTCTTCCTGGATGCTGAAGGCGCCGTAGCGGGTAAAGATGTTGCCGTTCGGGCCCATGGAGCTAGTCAGGCCAGCCCAATCACGGTCGTTGTAAGTAATTTCGTCGCGCTGGCTGTGGCTGATGTTCGCGATGAAACTGCCGCGGTCGCCTTCGCTACCGAAAGTGAAGGATATGTCTCCGTTCTCACCACCGCCTTCGGAAGTTGCACCGGCGCGGGCATTGATACGCAGACCTTCAAAGGAATCTTTCATGACCACGTTGATCACGCCGGCAACTGCGTCGGAGCCGTAAACCGCGGAAGCACCGTCGGTCAGCACTTCGATTCGATCGATCATCTCAACGGGGATGTTGTTCATGTCCACCGCAGAGCTCACGCCGGAAGCGGAGGAGACGAAGCGACGACCGTTCACGAGCACCAAAGTGCGCGCGGAACCGAGGTTACGCAGGTCAACAAATGCCAGGCCCTGGCCACCGTTGTTGTCGTTTGCGTTGATACCGGTGGTACCCATGGACGGCAGCTGGTTCAGCAGCTCGTCAATGGTGCCAACACCGGAGCGGCTGATCGCCTCGGAATCTACGATGGTAATCGGGCCGGTGGTCGACAGTGGGTCACGCGCAATACGGGAACCAGTAACGATCACTTCCTCAACGGCAGGGCCGGGGACGTTTTCCTGAGCGGAAACGCCTGCGGCAGCGATACTGCTGAAGGCCGCAATAGCGATACTCAACTTGGTCTTGATCATAGATGTGTCCTTTTATGTTTTCAGAGGCACTTTTATCTGTTTGCTCTATATCGAGTGCGAGCTGACTTTAAAGGACAAAAATATTTTATGGAACTAACCTGACATTTGCGTATCTGTCCCCATTAACTCATTTTGTTCGATGAATGCTCATATTGGATAAAAAGCGTTCTTCGAGAAGTGTTCTTATCCTTATATTTTGACCATTGTTGTTAGAAATTATTAAAGTTCTATGAAAATTAGGATGAGAATGGCTATCGCCAAAAAGAGGTTCGGTGATTAAATAGTGATCAATCATTTGTTGTGTTGGTTTTTTGACCTTTCTCGTGATTTGCTTTCGTATGCTGGAGTTAAGTTCTACAAGCATGGGAGTGTGCAGTGATAACGACTGGTAGAAAGGGTTTTCGCGGTGAGTGCCTGGAATTGCGTCTGGTGCAATACAGGAAGGAGGAGGGTTGGTAATAGGCGACGCAGGTTACAGGAAGGTGCGCTGGACGCGATTTCCGCGCCCAGAATTCAAACGGATCAATTGAGGCTTTGTTTTATACCATCGAGGAACAGCTGAACGGCGAGCATTACCAGTACCATCCCCATCAGTCTTTCCACGGCAATAAGTCCTCGATTACCCAAAAGTTTAGCCAGAGGCGACGAAGCCAACAGGATAACTGCCGATACCCCCCAGGCGCCGAGCAGTGCGAGAGTCCAATCCCATAGTTGCTCGCCCTCACTATTTGTCATAAGCATCAAAATTGCCATGGTGGAGGGGCCTGCGACCAGGGGCACTGCCAGCGGTACAAAGAATGGCTCTCCTTCCAGTCGCTCACCCATAATGCCGCCCTCGATCGGGAACACCATCCGTATGGCAATCAGGAACAGGATGATCGCGCCTGCGATACGAATCGCCTCCTGCGACAAGCCAAGCCACGCAAGTACAAAGCGTCCGGCGTACAGGAACACCAGTAAAACGATTAGTGCGAAGATCAGCTCACGCATAATGACGTAAAGCTGGCGCTTTGGCGGTACGTTCTTCAGTGCGGCGAGGAATACTGGGATATTGCCCAGTGGATCCATTACAAAGAGAAGAGTCAAAAAGGCTGTAAGTGTATCCAACGGAAGCTCTCTTGGTTAATGATGTTCGTCAACCGTACACATTTGTGGCGTTTATGGTACTGACAAAGTAAGTAATTTATAGCAGTTGAAAGCCTAAATATACGAGTTAAGGTAATTAGGTAGGTTTATTAGCACAGAAGCACCAGCCAATAATCTTCTCCCCATCTAAAAATTTTGAGCTGTTTGATAGAGTAAGGCCGCTATCAGATATCGCACGTTCGTAGCGTTGTACTAATTCTGGAGACAGAGTGGCATTTATTTGATCGTTTATTCGCACCCTTCCCATTCTAGCGCCTGTATCGAGTGATGAGGAAAAGTTCGCTTTCTCTTGAGCCGTGGACACAAGGCGCGATGAAAAAAATGAATTTACATTGTTTACGAAGTAGGCTGTGACCGCAGAGTTGGGATATTTTTCTCGCAGTACATTAATCGAACTCATTAAAGCATTCAGCTTTTCCTGATTACTTACTATGAGGATTTCTTTTTCAAGTGCACTCAGAGAGTCGATGGAACCAATTGACTTTAAAAAGTTAGAAATTAGGTCGTGGATTTGAAGGGTGTCGATAGCGAGGTTATACGCTGACTGGTCTTCAATGCAGTTTTCAAATGTCTCTGACTCAGTGTAGTGGCAGATGGCTCTGAATTCTCCATCAGGTTTGAGTTGACTCGCTGCATTTGAAATGGATCGTGTGAAGTCTGAGTACTCTATACCGAACTGTGAAGAAATTAGATCTATTGAGCCCGGCGTATCAAATCCAAAGTCCTCAATACTTGAGTTTGAGTGGAAGTTAATCGATGAGTAAAGTGGGGTGAGGGAGGGGGTCTTGTTATTTTCCGCCGGTGAAATCGCTGCGCTATCGATAGCGTGTATTTCAAAATCCATGTGTTTTTTTTGACTGAATCTGGCGAAAAGCAGAGCTAGCGCACCATTGCCGGTGGCTAAATCTAAAATTTTTGCTTTTTTATTCAGCTTACTCGCCGCTTCTATCCAAAAGCTGCCGATTTCCCCTTGATAGCTTTCGGGAAGATCGCTTGCAAACGATGTGGGAAAACCTTGTTTCCAGAAATCTGACCAAGCATCTGCAGTGTTCATAAAAAAGGGCCTCCAAATGGAGGCCCTATCCTGTCAACAACGAGTTGAATAATCAACTCATGTTGCTATTACAGGTCGATGGAGTACTCAGCGAAGTATACACGACCGAAGTTGTTGTACAGGTCGTAGTGGTCACGAGAGAACTCACCGTTCTTGTCGAACACCGGATCTTCATCCATGACGTTACGGATGCCGAAGCGTACGTTGTGGTCATCGTTGAAGGTGTAGTTATAAGCTACGTTGTGAATCAGCCAGCTGTCCAGTTCGCCTTCTGCACGCAGAGGCGGCAGCAGGGAGCCGTCGTTATTAATGGTGTTCTCAGCAGCGTGCACGCCGGTGTAAGCAGAGTACCAGTCGACGCTGTGGTTGCCCATATTCCAGGTCAGGCCAACGGTACCTTTCCACTCAGGGTAGAGGTTCCAACCAGCGTGGTCCTGAACCGCCGCACCGAAGTAAGCCTGCTGGCTATATTCGAGGAGGTGGCTGAACAGAACGTTGAAACCGAAGTTACCATAATTGGTGTCGAAAGAACCTTTGGCGTTGAAGTCCAGAGATTGCAGTTCGAAACCAGGTCCGTTCACGGTACCAGCGCGGATTTCATCGATCTCGCCGTTGCCCAGTCGAGCAACAGTATTCGGCAAGCCAGCCAGCTCGGCGAAGATCATGTCCTGAGCGCCAACAACCTGAATTACGTTGTCAACTGTCAGGTTGAAGTAGTCAACACCCACAGTGATGGTGTCGGTAACATCATATACCGCGCCAAAGGTGAATGCTTCGGACTCTTCTGCTTCCAGTTCCGGGTTGGAACCGTAGTAAGTGTTGTACTGCTCTTCAACACAGTTAGCAGTTGAGATGCCGTTAGCCGCACAGTAAACGTAGTCAGTTGCATCTTCCGCAGAGAAGGAGGTCACGCCGTACAGGTCGGACAGAGCCGGAGCCTTGAAGCCTTGTCCCCAAGAAGCTTTCAGGGTCAGGGTGTCAATCGGGCTGTAGTTGACGCCAACTTTCGGAGAGGTAGCGCTGCCGAAATCGTCGTAATCGTCGTAGCGCGCGGCCAGGTTAACTTCGATCTGGTCGGTTACCGGAAGCAGGAATTCAGTGAACAGAGCGCTCAGCTTACGGCCGCCCGCTGCGCTGTTACCGGCACTGCCACCGATCCAGCCAGCTTCGGACTGGGCGTCAACGATGGAGGTGTAGTTGATTTCCATGTGCTCAGCACCTACGTATGCAGATGCGGTGCCGCCGGAAAGCTCCATGAAGTCGATCTGGGAACCAGCAAACAGCTTGCGGGTGTTCATCTCTTCATCGGTAACGGTGGTTGCGCGCAGACGATCAACAGCTTCTTCGCTGTCCATGATCAGGTCGCCGTACCATTCGTTGTTGATGGCGAGGCCACCGTAGCTCAGGTAGTTGCTGCCAATTCCGGTAGAGATGTACTTGCCGTATTGCCCGTAAACTTCCAGAGATACGTTGTCATTGATCTGGCCGTTAAAACCGAAGGTGCCGTCCATCATCAGGTCTTCTACGGTGTTGTCACGTGGCCCGATACGGTCCCAGCGCCAGGTGGCGTAGGTGTCTACACCAGTAGGGTTGTCCGGGTGATCAGCCGGCATCGGGCTGAAGTTTGCCGCGGGAGGAGCGTAGCGACCGAAAGATTCTACACGGGAGAACAGAACGTCGGTGTAGGCTTTCCAGTTGCCATCAATGTCGAATTCAGCGCTGGTGAAGCTGTTTGCACGCTCCAGGGATGCGCGGTTCGCGGAGATCAGGCCGTAGGCGTAACCACAAACGTTACCGCCTTTGTACTGAGCGTCGATGAAACCTTCACCGATGGCTTCACAGTTGGAGCCTTCCCACAGGCCGGTTTCTGCGTTCCAGGTGGTGCCCGGAGCTGCCCAGGTCTCGTTAACCGGATCCCAGATGCCGCGAGCGTAACGGCTTACACCAACGGTCTCAGTGGAGATGTCGATGAAACCATCACCATTTTCGTCGGCCCAGCGGGCAGAAGTGTAGTCGCGGTCGCGATCGTAGATCTCGTCGCGGGAATTGAATTCAAATGCGGAGGTTACGGATACACGGTCGCCAGTTGCACCGAATACAAAGCTCATGCCTTGCTCATCGCCACCTTCCTGAGATGGGCGGCCCATACGGGACTTGAAGGATACACCCTCAAAGTTTTTGCGCATGATCAGGTTAACAACACCCGCTACCGCGTCGGAGCCGTAGGTAGAGGAGGCGCCATCAGCCAGGATCTCAATTCGCTCAACCGCGTCCATCGGGATCATGTTCAGGTTAACGGAGCCGCCGCCGCCCAGAGACGGGGAGCCAGTAACACGACGGCCGTTGATCAGTACCAGGGTACGGTCAGAGCCGGCGCCACGCAGGTTTACGGTTGCGTTGGACTGAGCGGAGCTACCGGAGCGCTCACTGAAAGAGCCCAAGGTGTTCAGGGATGTTTCACGCAGTACATCTGCAACGGACATGTTGCCAGTTACGTCGATGTCAGAGCGGTCAATAGTAACAGTTTGGCCAGCGGTGTTCAGGGTCTCGCGCTTAATGCGGGAACCAGTAACCACTACCTCTTCTACCAGGGCCGGATCTTCTTGTGCGAATACAGGCAAGGCTGGAACCATGATCGCAGCAGTTACTGCTACGGACAGGAGGTTCTTTTTCATTGTAAATCCTCTCTTGATCGTTGGATTTATGTTTGTTTGCCAGATTTGGCGTGTGCGGAAACGACTACCCCCAAGTGGTCATTTCCTTCCCAACGTGTATTTAACGGATGAGGTATAAGTTCCCTCAAAAAAAAATATAAAAATTTTGAAAGTGTCGTTTTGACAGGTTAGACAGTTGTCAGGTTTGAGGTGGGCAGAGCGAAATTTGGGTTGGTGTGCCTGTTGGGCATAAAAAAGCCCCGCCATGAGGGCGGGGCTTGGAGGAGAGGCTAGAGCCTTAGAACTGCAGGGTAATACCGCCGTAGAAGTAACGACCGACGGTGTCGTAGCTTCTCATCAGGGTGTTCATGTCATCATAGTTGGTGACATAGGGAGGCTGTTGGTTCCAAAGGTTGCGGATACCGCCGGTGATGGTGACGCCTTCCCACTGGAAGTAGTTGAAGTTCACATCCTGGTACCAGGTATTATCAATCTGGGTGGCCAGATCGCGCGGAGACGGGTCGAAGTCGTCCACTTCACCCACCATGCGTATGGTAGTGAAGGCGCTCCAGCAATCCAGCTCGTAACCTACGGTGCCGTAGAACTTCCACTCTGGGAAGGCCACGATGGCGGTGGTTACCGGGTCGGCGTAGAAGTAGCCCGCCAGATCGATGGTGGGATCTTCTGAGCTGCCGCGGTATTTCCACTCGTGCAGGTAGGTGGCGGTGGCATTCACGGTTACCACACCCGGGCCTACGGGCACGCTGTAATCGAAGCCGAGGTCCACACCAGAGGTTTCAAAGGTGGCCACGTTCTGGCTGTTCAATAGCTGACCGGCGATGGTCAGGTCGGAAGCGCGCCGTGTTGGCGCGTCTGCCGATGGGCTGATACCCACTGCTCTTGCTCCGGTGATCAGGTCACACAAGGGTGAGCTGAAGTTGGGGCTCTCGTAACAGCCCTGGACGATAGTGTCGGTGGTCAGGGTCCCAATGGCGTCGTCAATGCTGATGTCAAAGTAGTCCAGCGTGAAGCCCATGTCATCGGTCCAGGACGGGGTCCACACGATACCGAATGTCCAGCTATCGGATTTCTCCGCTGCCAGATCTGGGTTACCACCGAACAGGCCGGTTGCCTGAGTGGACGAAATGGTGGTGCCAGGTGCAATGCCGTCTGCAGCACAGTTAGCCCGGACATTGGGATTATCTGCCGCACCGTATTCATTACACGGATCAGCATAGGACTCTGCGGATACCGTTGGCGGCAGGAACAGATCGTCGAGACCGGGCGCGCGGAAGCCCTCAGAGTAGGTGCCGCGGAAGCGCAGTTCGTCGAGCGGTGCATATTCGAGAACTGCACCGAAGGTGGTGTCGCTACCGATGGTGTTGTAATCGGAATAGCGGAAGGAGGCCTCTACCGCGAGGACTTCGACCCAGGGTTCGCCGTCCATGATAGGGAGTCGCACCTCCCCGTAGAACTCGTCGACGCTGTAGTTGCCACCCCAAGAGTCACCACTGACAAAGTAGATCTGACCGATTTGCGCGGCACCGTCCGCAACAATTTCCACGCGCTCGGCGCGATGCTCATAGCCTATTGCCCAGGCCGGCCCTTCACTGGCAAGGGACCAGTCACCGAAGTCGCCTACCAGGTTCGCTTGCAAGCTGCGCAAGGTGGAGCGCTCTACCGGTGAATTGGTTACCAGAGCATAGTTTTGCATTTCTGGGGTGAGGGTACCTTCGGCAAAGGGGTTCCAGGCGACCTCACCGGACGCTCCAACGGCGGCCGCACAGTCCGGGTCTTCCGCACACAGGTCCGGATCAAGCAGGTTTTCGAAGCGCACGGTGTTACCGCGGCCGCGGTCAATCTGCGCATCTACCCAGCGCGCGTAATTGTAGGAAAGATCCCAGGTCCACTCATTACAGAATTCGCCTTCCAGGCCGAGAACGCCACGCCAGGTATTTAGGTCCTGAGTGAATGCGCGTCCGCCCGTTTCTTCCAGGCGACGACCAATATTTACTGGTTCACCGATTGGATTGTAGGGGTTGCTAACGGGTACCAGGGGGCCCCAGAAGGTGCCCTCTGCAGCCATTAACTGGTCTGAGCGCCGGTTTACAAACGAAAGTTCGGTAAACGCGTTGACGTCGGTGAAGTCTTTCCAGTCGTACAGCTCGTAGGTGCCGTAGCCATACATGGATGCAACTTCTTGCGGGGTCACCAGATAGCTGGCGTCGGCGAAATTATAGGCATCGGTGGCGGCATTGAAGTCGCGCACCAGGCCGGTAACCGGATCTACAATCAGCTGATCAGAGTTCGCAGTGGGTGAGAAGCGGGCGGGCGTGGTTGTCGAGCTGCCGCCGCAAAGCACGTCACCGCCAATTTCACGCCGTGGGCAATCGGAGAAGCGGCGATCACCCTGGCCGATTCTTTCGCGCTTGGTGTACTGCGCGTTGACCATTACGTGCCCTTTATCATTGGAGGCACCCAGGGTCATTGCCGCCAGATATTCGTCACCATCGCCATGGGTGGAAGAACCGTACTCCGCCGAGAGTTCCGCCCCTTCAAAACCTCTTTTGGTGATGATGTTGATAACACCCGCGATGGCATCGGAACCGTAAATGGTCGATGCACCGTCGCGCAGAATTTCCACGCGTTCAATAATCGAAACGGGGATGGTGTTAAGGTCCACCACGCCGGTAGCGCCGGCGGATGAGCTGAGCCTGCGACCGTTCATCAAAATGAGCGTGCGGTTGGAGCCCAAACCGCGCAGTGACACGGTTGAAAGGCCGGCACTGCCGTTGTTCACGGAGGAGCCCAGCTGACCACCTGTCATGGATGGAATGTTTTGCAGGAAATCTTCCAGCGTTGTCTGGCCCGACTGCTCCAGTGCAGCCGCATCGAATACGGTGATGGGCGTGGCACTATTGGCATCCGTCGCACGTTGAATGCGAGAACCGGTTACAACAATTTCCTCAACCTGCGCCTGAGCATCCTGAGCAAACGAAACGGTAGAAAAGCTGGATGCGACGGCTGCAGCTGCGATTGCGCCCTTGATTGCCCGAGAAAGACGGGTTTTGTCCATGGTATACCTCTCCTGATACCGGTAATGATCGCCGAATATGGCTACGCCCTCCCTGACAACTACATACATCTATCAACAAGAGGCTTGCTATCAACCCTAGAACAATTTTTCACCGTTCAAGTCGATTCGTGAATGAAATTGCGCCTTTGGTGCAGGCGTGCCAAAACCGGCGTCAGAAGTGGGGAAAATGGCGAACGAGGTGTGCGTTCGTTGCGTGAAAGTACCGATGAGAAGCGCCAGTGCGCGTGGCGCATGGAGAGTGTTTGAGAAAAATATTCCGCGTCAGGTGTGCGCAGAAAAAATGGGCGAAGGAAAAATCCGCGGAGAATTTTTTGCGACGTTTGCTTTACATGTTGAAGCTAAAGGTCGTGTACCAATAGCGACCGGCAATGTCGTAGGTGCGCGCGTCAAAATTATCGTTGAACGCGGAAGCTGCAAACGGCGGAGCCTTGTCCATCAGGTTGTCGACGCCGATCGCAAAACGAAATCCTGACGGTACCGCGTATGCGATTTGAACGTCGTGGGTTGTCCAGCTGTGAATATCTCGACGGACAAATTTGTTGTCGAGGGTAAAGCTTTCTTCCAGGCTGTCTACGTAATGAATGGTGTAGCCGCCTTCCCAGCGTCCTCGCTGCATGTAAACACCGGTGTTGGCTTTCCATTCCGGGAGCGAGCCGGCACCGCCACTCGCAGCGTCGACGAAGGTGCCCGTCAGGTCCTCAACAGGGCTACCCGGCGCCAGCTGATTCAGGTAGCGGTCAATGTGGCTGCCATTCATGGACCAGCGAATGAGCCCCAGTTTTTTTGACAAGTGCTGGTAGCGCATGGAGGCGTCAATACCGCGTACTTCTCGCGCACCGATATTGAGTCTTGTGGCGACAATGCGCGTGATGTCACCGCCGGCGTCGCGTTGAACGCGATCACTGAAGAGCCCGTTGTTTGCATTTTCGTTGATCAGGTATTGCGGGCTGGTGTCGATCACATCGTTTTGGCGGATATCGTACAGGTCGAGGCTGGCATGGAAGCCGGTAAAGCCGCCCGGTGTCCACACGATGCCGAGGGAGCGGTTATCCGAAGTCTCCGGCTGCAGGCCAGGGTTGCCGCCAAATTCTGTCAGGTATTGAATTCGTGACTGGTCTGCTTGCCCGTTGCAGCCGGGGAGGAGGGCCGCGTCGCTATTGGTACAGGGGTCAAACAGGAATTCCTGACTTTGGTAACCAGTCTGATTCATGTCCACCAGGGTCGGTGCCTTGAAGCCAGTGGCATAACTTGCACGCACCAGAAGAGATGGCCAGGGGCGCCAGCGCAATGCAATCTTTGGATTGGCCGTGGTGCCGAAATCGCTGTAATCCGAGTAGCGCACTGCGCCGTCCAGCCAAAGTCGTTCAGCGGACAGTGGAATGGAAATTTCCGCGAAGCTTTCGCCAATCAGCCGGTATCCCTTGGCAGCGCCCGAGGAGGCGCCACCGATGAACGAGGAGCCAGCGGCATCGATGGAGCGGAAACGGATTTCCTCTCTGCGCAACTCGACGCCAGCCGCAGCGAGAATGTCACCCGACGCGATTTTGCCCAGCGGACCGTCGGCAATGTAAGTAACGGACGCCATTCGGCTCACACCGTCCACGTAACTGGTTGCGCGGATGTAATCCAGTTGCTGCTCGTCAATGCTTCCGGTTACGCCGAGAAGGTTAACGGGCACGCAGTCGCTGTTTTCCGCACAGATGTCCGGCCCCTTGAGCGCGCGGGAAAGGCGGAAAGGGTCGATCAGGTTGGTAAGGCGCTCACGTGCGCGGGTGTAGTGCGCGGCCGCAGTTAATTCCCACTGCCAGTCGTCCATCAATCCCTTCAAGCCGGTGTTAAACCGGAAGGTGTCCGTGCCATTGTGTTGCGCGCGCGGGCCCAGCTCAATCACCCGCTTGCGCACATCGACAATGTCTTCGTTGAACGGGTTGTATATGTTGTCGCTGGATATCGTCAGGTCGCCATTGTCAAAGCGGGTAAATACCGGAGTAGGTGCCATCGCCGCCTCGGAGCGGGTGCGAACGGCCATGGCCTCCGCGAACGCTTGCGTGTCGCCCTGGAGGCGATGGTTGAGCGCCAGATAAACAGATTGGCGTTCCGAGGGGACTAGTGCGGAGGTGTATTCGCGGAAGTTATACAGGTCCTCCATTGTCCAGGTACGGTAGCCGTCGACGCTATTGGTGACGACCTCATCCTCGAGGGCAATGAATCCCTGTGGTGATGCGGCGGAGCGCAAGTCGGTACCGCCACGGCCGCGGTTATCCGCAGAATCCGAAATGGTGCGATCGCGGCTCAAGACTTCACCCTGACGGTAGTCCGCGAGGCTCAGCATCAGGTGTGTATCTTCGTTGCCTCCACCCCAGGTGACGCTGTAGGAACTGGTTTCCTGATCCCCGCGTTCGGCCTGGCCGTAGTAACTGTTCACGGACAAGCCGTCAAAGTCTCTACGCAGCAAGATGTTCACAACCCCGGCAATGGCGTCGGAGCCATACACTGCGGACGCGCCGTCTTTTAATACTTCGATCCGGTCTACCGCAGAGAGGGGGATGGTATTGAGGTCCGCGGCTTCCCCGCCAAAGCCGTTGCTGACGATGCGCCGGCCGTTGATAAGTACCAGGGTGTTGCTGGCAGGCAGGCCGCGCAGTGTGACGGTGGCGGTGCCGTTGCCACCGTTGGTCACCGAAGTGCTGGTGGAGTTGCCGGAGACTGCCGGTAGAAACTTCAGCAGTTCTGAGACGGTCTGGGCACCGGTGATCTCGAGCTCCGGCTGCGCCAATACATCGATCGGCGCATAGCTATCGAGCTTCAGGTAGCGCAAATGGCTACCGGTCAGGCTGCGGCCGGTGACGATCACCTCTTCTTCGGGTAAGAGGGAGTCTTCGGCTTCTTGCTGTTCGGATTTCTTCGCTTTGGCCACCACTGCCACGGCATTGGTGCCGGTGTGGGTAAATGTCAGGCCGGTTTTTGCCAGCAGCTGCTTCAAAGCAGGAGCAATACTGCCGTCGGGGGTCTCGAGGTATTGTTTCCGGACTTGTATAGAAGAAGCGCTATCCGCCTGTACTACCAGTGAAATACGGCATTGGCGGCCCAGCGATATGAGTGCTTTGGAGAGGTTGCCGGAGGGGAGTTCAACACCGGATTTCGGGCAGGCGGCAAGGCTACTCTGCGAGAGTATAAGCAGACCCGTCAGCGACAGCGTTGCCCAATGCCGGAAATTCAATGCGACTCATCCCGCCCGTATCCGGCGCGATCGGCGACCAGAAAACACAGCTTATGTTTTAGTTGATGTCGTAAATGGGCGATCGTTTAGCTTATGGCTAAAAAAAGTACGATCACCAGGGCGGGATTTATATCTTACTTAGGCTTGGGAGACAAGAGAGTCAGGTTGGGATTGCTCTGGTCCTGGTCGAGGTCCAGGGCGGTCGCAATCGCAGATAGGGTGCTCTCCGGGTCGGCGAGCTCGAAGGTCCCGGACAGGGTGCGGTCACCCACATTGGCCGCTGCCGCTGCGGGCACGTCCAGGTAGCGGTTCAATTCTTCCAGTGCTTCATTCAGTGGGGTGCGGTCGAAAACCAGCTGTCCACGGGTCCAGTCCAGCGCTTCATTGGCCGAGGTGCGGCTGACATCGGAGAGGCCGCTACCGGATACGCTGACCTTTTGATTACGGGTCAATTTTACCGTTTCGGGCTGCAGGCCGCTGGCAGTACGGGATTCACTCACCGCTACCACACCACCAGTCACGGATACCCGGGTGTTGCTGCGGTTGCGCTCAACATTGAATTGGGTGCCGAGTACGCGAATGTTGGCCTCGCCGGCGGCGACCGTGAACGGTCTGGCGGTCTGGCGTGCAACGTCGAAATAAGCCTCGCCGCGCAGCAGCTGGGTGCGGCGCTCATCGCGACTGAAAGTGACCACCAGTTCAGAGTTTGTATTCAGTTGCACTTGCGAGCCATCCGCCAGTGAAACGGTACGCGTCTCACCTACGGCAGTTGCGTAAACCTGTTGCGATGCCGGGGCCTGCTGCAGCCACTGATTGCCCACCCAGAGTGCAACGGTCAGGCAGGCGGCCACTGCGCCACCACCAAGTAACCATTGGGGCAGGTTCCAGCCGCTCGTAGAGGCAGAGGCTGACGTGCGAGAGGATTGCGTGTTTGCGGCGGCGGACTGATTGGTCGGCACACTCTCCGGATAGAGCTCATTCAGTGGCATGTGTGAAAAGGCGCCGAGATCGCCCCACAGCTCAGCCATTTCATCAAAGGCCTGACGGTTGGCGGAATCATCGGACATCCAGCTGGCAAAGGCACGGCGATCAGCATCGCTGATCGAATCGGAACGCAAACGCGCGATCCAGGCGCAAGCCTGATCGAGCTGATCTTCCGTTGGTCCTTTTTGTACTTCCTGGAGGTTCACCGCACTAATACCTTTTCCCCGATCTATGAATCGGGCTGTCTGTCAGAGTTGTCTTTTGAGCAAATGGTGACTAACAAGTTCCATTTCCGTCTCGCCGCACCAATTTGGTGCTAAAGTTTGGCGCCCAAAGCAACGTGCCTGTTCGTTCTGCGCAATTTTTACGATAAAACGCCGCAAAATTTAGCATATTTTGAACGAATGATCCGTTCTTTTTCACATGGATGCCCGTGTATACCAGTAAGACGGACTACAGCCCCTTGCCCTCAATACTTTTTTATGTTTTTGCTGCACGGCGGTGCGTTATTGCATGCCATGCGCCAAGCTTGTTCAAAGGTAGACCAAGTCGCAACCAATGTGCGATTAGTGGAGGGGCTAGGTGCGATGAGTGGATAAGGTGCGGGAGCGGGGCGTGTGGCGACAGTCTCAGCGTATTCCGCCGGTCTTCTGTCGACAGACTTTCAGCGCTTGCAGAATGTACTTCTCTACACTGCTGACCGAGATGTTCATTTCCTGGGCAATGTCCGAGTAGGACAGGCCGCGATTGCGGTGCAGCAGGAATGCCTGGCGACATTTGAGTGGCAGGCTGTCCATGGCCTGGTGGATCGCCTGTAATTGCTGTCTTGCTGCCAGCACCCGTTCCGGCGACTGGTCAAAACCGTACTCGTCATCGGTGGGGGTGGAGCCCTCGGGGGGCAATTGCTGGCTTACATAGTCGATATGCAGTTTGCCGCGGCGCAGCTGGTCCACGGCCAGGTTGTTGGCGATCTGGAAGAGGTAGGCCCGGGGGTTGTCGAGGTCTTTCTCGTCGCTGAGCTTCTGCAGTCGCAAGTAGGCGTTCTGGGCAATATCCTCGGCATCTTCGGTACTTCGCACAATACGCGTGACAAAGCGCACCAGCGCCTGGCCGTGATCGGCAAAAAGAGATTCCAGAAGTGTCTTCCGGGCTTTGCTCATTGGTGGACGGATTCCCCGTATCGCGCTCGTTATGATTGTTATAAGGCCAACCGCGTCAGTTATAACACAGCTGGATAACGATCGACGAGTGGTCGTTTTGGCAAGATAAAGTGACTGAGTTTATCAAAGTGGTTCTTTTTGGTGCGTCCAGCAGTCGATTGAACAGCCTGCACGCACGTCAGGTCGATAAATCCAGTGACCGCAGGCACATGCCTATTCCTGCGCGTCGATGCCGGTATAATGGCGCACTTCTCAAATTTCAATGCCAGCTAGGCCGGGGGTACCTCGGATCAGTCGGCAGATATCGACTAAAGGTGGCGCCCATGTCGACTGGGGCCACGGCGGAGAGCGAATGAGTTACCAAGTACTGGCACGCAAATGGCGGCCGCGGCTGTTTCGGGAAATGGTCGGGCAGGAGCACGTGCTTCAGGCGCTGATCAATGCCCTCGACAACAACCGCCTGCATCACGCCTACCTATTTGCCGGTACTCGTGGGGTGGGCAAGACCACCATTGCGCGAATTCTTGCCAAGTGCCTGAACTGCGAAACGGGCGTGAGCTCCGAGCCCTGTGGTCAGTGTTCCGTATGTACCGAAATCGCCGACGGACGCTTTGTCGACCTGATTGAGGTGGATGCCGCCTCCCGCACCAAGGTCGAGGACACCCGCGAGCTTCTGGAGAATGTGCAATACGCACCGACCCGGGGCCGCTACAAGGTGTACCTGATCGATGAGGTGCACATGTTGTCCAACAGCTCGTTTAACGCACTGCTGAAAACCCTGGAAGAGCCACCTCCCCACGTTAAATTTCTGCTCGCCACCACCGACCCGCAGAAACTGCCGGTGACGGTGCTATCGCGTTGTTTGCAGTTCAACCTCAAGAATATGAGCCCGGAGCGGGTGGTTGAGCACCTGCGCTTCGTACTGGAAAAAGAGCTGGTGCCGTTTGAAGAGCAGGCCCTTTGGCATCTGGGCCGGGCGGCCGATGGCAGTATGCGCGACGCCATGAGCCTGACCGATCAGGCCATTGCCTTCGGCGGCGGCAAGATCAGTGAAGCAGAAGTGCGAGCCATGCTCGGCACCCTCGACAGCACCCTGGTTTGGAAACTGGTGCAGGCGCTGTCCGATGAAAACCCGTCCGCATTGTTCGATACCGTGAGCGAGCTTTCCGAACAGGCACCGGATTACAGCGCAGCGCTGGCTGAGCTGGCCTCTATTCTGCACCGTATTGCCATTGCCCAGGTGCTGCCGGAATCCATCGACAACGCCCTTGGCGATGCCGAGTTGCTGCAGCATCACGCGGCGGCCATGGCCGGCGAAAATGTGCAGTTGTTTTATCAGATGGCATTGCTCGCACGCCGGGACCTGCCGATGGCGCCGGACCCGCGCGGTGGCTTTGAAATGGCGCTGCTGCGAATGCTCGCATTCAAACCGCAGGGCGTTGCCCATATCCCAACCGCTCCGCTTGCAGGTGCAGGGGCCAGTGCGCAACCGGCACCCCAGCAGACTTCGGCCCAGCCTTCGCCACAGTCCGTGGTTCCGGCTCAGGAAGCGCCCGCAGAGCCAGCGCCGCAACCTTCTCAGCAACCACCGGTGGCAGAGCAGATGCCGCCCGTTGCGCAATCACAACCAGAAGCGCCTGCGACTTCACCACAACCCTTTGAGCCTGCAGCCAAAGCGCCCACTGCGCAGCCCCCGGTGGATGAAGCTCCCCCCTGGGACGTGGAGCTCCAGTCGGCATCTGGTTCCGAGGAGGTAGTGAATGATGCGGGAAAAAAGCCCGCCCCTGAATTCACCCCGGAGCCTCAGACGAGTGCGCCGGTAACCGAACCTGCGCACCAACCGGCACCCGAGCCGGCGGTGCAGGTGTCGCAGCCACCGATCAACCAGGCTGTAGCCGAACTGCCAGCTCAGTCCAATGTGTCAGAAGCCGTTGTGGCCGAGCAGGTGGCCGAGCAACCGATTGCCGCAGCGACTCAGGCAGTGCAGCCGGAAGCAGCGCCGGATGAGCGCACGGCAATGCGTGAGCGACTGCGTCAGCAGGTAGCGGAGGTGCAATCCGTGCCGCCCCAGCAAGTTGTGCAGTCAGAGACCCCGGCCCCGGCGGCAACTGCAGGTGTGCCTGAGCAGCAAGCCTCGCAACAGGCGCAGACGCCCGCTGCACGCCTGGAGGCTCTGACTCCCGGTAGTTGGCCCGCCATGTACCCGCAAATGGGAGTGACCGGTATCCTGCACTCCATTGCCGCCAACCTGGAGTTACTGGGAAGGCAGGACAATATACTGTCCTTTACCCTGGACCAGACTCGCAGCAGTTTGTACGACGAGGGGCATCAGCGCCGCCTCGCGGACGTGCTGGGTGACTTTTTCGGTCAGCCAGTCACCGTGCAGATTCAGGTAGGCGATGTGTACGGCGGCACCCCCGCCCAATTGATTGCGGCAACCAAAGAAGCGCAGCTGTTATCTGCGCGCGACTCGCTGAATCAGGACCCGCTGGTGCAGGAGTTGCAATCGGAGCTGGGCGCACAGCTGGTGCCAGACTCGGTCGAATTTCTGGGTTAAATACAGCTCGGCAAAAGTGACCGGGTTAGAAACGAATTAATGAAGTAAATGGAAAATAGGTAATTGCCATGATGAAAGGTTTCGGCGATTTAATGCAGCAGGCGCAGAAAATGCAGGCCGACATGCAGGAGCGCATGGAAAAGATGCAGAAAGAGCTGGGCGACCTGCGGGTAACCGGGGAGTCCGGAGCCGGCATGATCAAGGTGACCATGAACGGCCGCCACGATGTGGTGGATGTGAATATCGATGCCAGCCTGATGAGCGAAGACAAGGAAATGCTCGAAGACCTGCTGGCGGCGGCGGTGAACGATACCGTTCGTCGTGTTGAAGAAGCGGTGCAGAAGGTGCAGAAAGAGCAGATGGGTAACCTCGGTGCGGGCATGAATCTGCCGGAAGGTTTCAAGTTTCCATTTGGCTGATTGCGCAGGTTGACCACATATCTGGCCAAGTATTTAACACCGGTTTTCGTTTTCCCAAATTTTTGCGGGGCCCAGCGTGGGCCCTTTTTACGTTTAAACAAGAAATATGTTCAGTCCCCTGATTGAAGACCTGATTCGCGCACTACGCTGCCTGCCCGGGGTTGGACCCAAGTCCGCTCAGCGCATGGCTATGTATCTGCTGGAAAAAGACCGCGATGCGGCGGGTCTGCTCGCCAGTTCGTTACAGCAGGCGGTCGAGAAAGTCGGCCGCTGCAGCCGTTGTCGCACCCTGACCGAGCAGGAAATTTGTGCCCTGTGCAACAACACACGCCGCGATCACTCGCTGCTGTGTGTGGTGGAAACACCGGCGGATGTACTGGCCATTGAGCAGGCGGGCAACTATCACGGCCTGTACTTTGTATTGCACGGTCACCTGTCGCCCATTGATGGCGTCGGTCCTGCGGATATTGGCTTGGATGTACTCGGCGAACGCCTGAGCGAAAAGCAAAGCACTGACGAGGGCGCGGAGCAACCGAAGATTCGCGAACTGATTATTGCCACTAACCCAACCGTGGAAGGCGAGGCCACCGCGCAATTTATTGCGGAGCGTGCGCGGTCCAAAGAGGTGGCGGTCAGTCGCATCGCCCACGGTGTTCCCATTGGTGGTGAGCTGGAATACATCGATGGCGGCACTCTGGCGCACGCCTTCAACAGTCGGACGGTGCTGTAAATGGCGGATTTATTTAACGCTGAATCATTCACTGCGGAAAATAAGCAGCTGGTTGATGTCACTCCGATCTGGATTGACAGCGACGAGCAGTTGGCGGAATTGTGCGCGCGCTGGCGCACCCAGAGTGCTATTGCGCTGGATACCGAGTTCATGCGCAGCCGCACTTTTTATCCACAGCCGGCGCTGGTGCAGGTGGGCGACGGTAAACACTGTTACCTGATCGATAACCTTGCCATTTCCAATCTGGAACCTTTGAAAGAACTACTGCAAGACACACGCGTGATCAAAATCATGCACTCCTGCAGTGAGGATCTGGAAACACTGGAACGCTTGCTCGGTGTTATACCCGATCCGATTTTTGATACCCAAATCGCCGCGGCAATCAGCGGTATGGGCGCGGGGTTGGGGTATGCAGCAACCGTTAGCCAGCTGCTGCAGATCGATTTGCCGAAAAGTGAAACCCGCTCCGACTGGCTGCAGCGCCCGCTCAGCGATTCGCAAAAAAACTATGCCGCACTGGATGTGGCCTGGTTGCCGCTGGTGTACGGCATATTGGTAAAACGCTTGCGCGAGCAGGAACGTATCGATTGGCTTTGGGAAGATTGCACGGCCATGGTAGCCGCGGCGCGCCAGCCTGAGTCTCCTGAACTTTACTACTGCAAGGTAAAGGGTGCCTGGCGGCTGCGCCAGAACCAGCTTGCAGTACTGCAGGACCTTTGTGCCTGGCGTGAGCGTGAAGCGCGCGTGAGAGATATGCCGCGCAACCACCTGATCAAAGAAAATGTGTGCATGGCACTCGCCCAGCATATGCCCAAGTACCTGGCGACGCTGGCGCAACCGGGGCTCGAAGGAAAGACCTTGCGGCGTTATGGCGAGAAATTGCTGGAAATCATTGCTGGTGCGGCCGAACGCGAGGACCTTCCTGCTCGACTGCCGCAGCCTCTCAACCGCGAGCAGGGTGAAGTCCTGAAGCTGCTGCGTAAAAAGGTTACCGAGCTGGCGGAAATGGCGGGGCTGCCACCCGAAATTTTGGTGCGTAAAAAAGAACTGGAAGTACTGGTACAGGCCCAGCAGCCAACATTGGAAGGGCGCCTCGTAGGTTGGCGCCGCGCGGTAGTAGGCGAACCACTACTGCAAGAATTGAAAGAGTTAAAAGTATGAGTAAGCTCCTGTGTGATATTTACCGCAGCCCGCGGGAACAGGAAATGTATCTGTATGTGCAAAAGCAGGAGGGGCTGGCGCGTGTACCCGATAAGCTGCAGGAACTGTTCGGCGAGCCGGTACATGTCACCACCTTAATATTGACCCCGGAACGCACCCTGGCGCGTGCTGAAGCAGAGACTGTAATCAAGCAGTTGCAGGCGCAGGGCTTCTATCTGCAAATGCCGCCGGTGGTGGACGATGAAATGCGGGCGATTGCTGCGCAAAACAGCAAGCTGTCTCGCGGCTGATTATTTTTTAACGGTGGCGAGGTAGCGATTGTGGTAAGTCAGCGGCCGTTCTGGCAACGAAAGTCCCTGGCGGAAATGACCGACGCCGAGTGGGAGTCGTTGTGCGATGGTTGCGGGCGCTGCTGCCTTCATCGGTTGCAGGATGAAGAGACCGGAGAAGTTGCCACGACCTGTGTATCCTGCAAGTTGTTGGATAGCCACAGTTGTCGTTGCACCGATTATCCTAACCGCATGCAACAGGTGCCGGGTTGCACTCAGTTGACACCGCAGCGCGCGGTGGACTTTACCTGGTTGCCTGCAACCTGCGCCTACCGGATTCTCGCTGCTGGGGGCGATTTGCCCGAGTGGCACCCACTGGTTTCCGGTGATCCCGAGTCGGTACATCGTGCGGGTATCTCGGTGCGTGACAAAGTCATCAGCGAAACCGATGTAGATGTGGAAGACTACGAGGAATATATCGTTACCTGGGTCGGTGATGAATAGGTCGGTGATGAATAGGCCGGATATGCATCGGGCGAGTCGTGCGATGAAAGATTTTTAGCGTGTGTCTGTAACTGGATAAACTTGGTTCTGGGCACAACGTGTTGGAAGCAATAAAAAGAGCAGAGAAATAGTGGAAGAGTTTAAGTTAGCCTGGGCCGTGTATACCGCTGGGGTGATTGTTCTGCTGGCCGCAGGCTGGTGGTTTATGCGTAACTGGGGGTGGTCTTGGGTGCGCAATCTGATTTTGCTGGAAGCGGCAACCGTGCTGCTGGTGCCCGCCCGCGGTGCAATGGCCGATGGCCCGCTGGTGCCAATATTGCCGCTGTTTGTGTATCAGACCCTGTTTGAGGAAGAGGGCGCCACGCCGGAAGTTTCCGCCAGCCTGGTTTTTGCCGCCGCCGGTGCTTTCTCCGTGATGCTGATTGTCGGGATCATCAAGCTGGTGTTGCGTCGTCGCAAAGATCGCCCGATGACGGAAAGTGACCAGTACTGACGTCGTATATCCAAATGCGTGCGCCAGTCCGCGACATAGGTGGTTACTGGCGCCAAGTTCCTTTTTCCCTTTGGTTCGTCTGAGCCGTCCCCGCTGCTAGCTGCTATATCTACTAAAGCCCGTCGTAAAACAGCTAATCAAAACGTTCTTAACAATCACAAGAAGTGCCTGTCGCGGCGTTTACTGTGCATGGAATGAAGGGACAGGGATGCTCGATCACCTCCTTATATTGACCGCCGTTATGCTGGTCTCCGGAATCCTCGGGGGTCTGGTCAATTACTACCAGATGTTGTTCACAGAGGAGGATCCTGCGGGCCTGGCACGCTGCCTGATCATGGGGCTATGCGGCGCATTAATGGTACCGATCTTCCTGAAATTCACCCAGAGCGACCTGCTGATCGAAATTCAGGGTGACCCCTCCCGCCTGCTGATTTTTACCGGTTATTGCCTACTTGCTGCCATCGCTTCGCGCATGTTTGTGTTCAATGCCGCGCGACGTCAGCTGCGCGATGCCAGTATTGCCCGTGCCCGCGTGGAAAACCTCGAGCAGGAAATCCGTGCCATGCAGCTGGAAATCATGCCGCTGCTGGAGCATGAAATCGAAGGAGACCCGGATCAGGGGCCGACCCTGGATTTCAACCAGATTCGCAAGCTCGACGACAATGCGCTGCACGTGCTGAACCTGCTCAACAGCGGCGAGTGCGTATTCCGTTCGCTGGCGGGTATGGTGCAGGAGGGCAATATGGAGACCAATTCCGTGGCGCGGGCCCTGAACAGCCTGCTGGTGCTGGAAATGGTGGGCAAGATCCATAGCCACCTGGGTATTCGCTGGTATATCACCGACAAGGGGCGCCAAGTGGTGCGCCGGCGCCGCACCGAGGCTGCCTGAATTCGTCATTTGTGACCAAGTCTCGATCTATGGTCGCGCTTTGCCCGGGCGCGGCCGCTGCTGTCATCCATTCTGACCGATTCCGCCTTTGGCCCCCTGTGGGCTTCCTTTACCATGGATACTTTCGATTCTCAGGCTTTCGGAGTACACATGAAATTCACCGGTACCGATAACTATGTGGCTACAGACGATCTGCAGATGGCGGTCGATGCGGCGGTAACCCTGCAGCGCCCGCTGCTGATCAAGGGCGAGCCAGGCACCGGTAAGACCCTGCTGGCGGAAGAGGTGGCCAGCAGCCTGGGCCTCAAGCTGATTCAGTGGCACATCAAGTCCACCACCAAGGCGCAGCAGGGTTTGTATGAATACGACGCGGTATCGCGCCTGCGGGACTCCCAGCTGGGCGTGGACCGGGTGCACGATATTGGCAACTACATCAAGAAGGGCAAGCTGTGGGAGGCCTTTGAGGCTGACGAGCGGGTGGTTCTGCTGATTGATGAAATCGATAAAGCGGATATCGAATTCCCCAACGACCTGCTGGTAGAAATCGACCGTATGCAGTTCTTTGTATACGAAACCGGTGAGACGATCACCGCCAAGCACCGCCCGATCGTCATTATTACCTCCAACAATGAAAAAGAACTGCCGGATGCATTCCTGCGCCGTTGCTTTTTCCACTACATCAGCTTCCCCGATCGCGCGACCATGCAAAGAATCGTGGATGTGCACTATCCGGATATCAAACAGCAGTTGGTTGCCGAGGCAATGGATGTATTCTTCCAGATTCGCGACGTACCGGGCCTGAAGAAAAAGCCTTCCACTTCCGAGCTGATCGACTGGCTGAAGCTGTTGATGGCCGACGATATTTCAGAAGACGTACTGAAAAACCGCGATGGCAGCTCGGCAATTCCGCCGTTGTATGGCGCGCTGCTGAAGAACGAGCAGGACGTGCATATGCTTGAACGACTGGCATTTATGGCACGCCGCGAAGGGCGCTAGACCGCAACCATGCTCATCGGATTCTTTTTAAATCTTCGTCGCCACCAGCTCCCGGTGTCCATCACTGAGCTGCTATCGCTACTCGAAGCGCTCCAGCAGCGTCTGGTGTATGCCAACCTCGATGACTTCTATTTTCTTTCTCGTACCTGCCTGATAAAAGACGAAAAGCACTTTGACAAATTTGACCGTGCCTTTGCCGCCTACTTCAAAGATCTGGAGTCTCTCGACGATATTCTGGAGCAGATGATTCCGGAAGACTGGCTACGGGCGGAGTTTATGAAGCAGCTTACCGACGAGGAAAAGGCCAAAATCGAGTCCATGGGTGGGCTCGAGAAGATGCTGGAAGAATTTAAGAAGCGTCTCGAAGAACAGAAAAAACGGCATAGTGGCGGCAATAAGTGGATCGGCACCGGCGGTACCAGTCCTTTTGGCAATAGCGGCTATCACCCGGGTGGTATTCGCGTGGGTGGCCAGAGTCGTAATAAGTCCGCCTCCAAAGTGTGGGAAAAACGCCAGTTCCGCAATCTGGATGACAGCGTCAGCCTGGGCACACGCAATATTCAGGTGGCGTTGCGCAAGCTGCGCAAGTTCGCCCGCAGTGGTGCCGCGGAAGAACTGGACCTGGACAGCACCATTAGCTCAACCGCCCGCAATGCTGGCTTACTGGATATCCAGATGGTGCCCGAGCGCCACAATGCGGTAAAGGTGCTGATTTTTTTTGATGTGGGTGGTTCTATGGATCCCTACGTCAAACAGTGTGAAGAGCTTTTTTCGGCCTGCCGCAGTGAGTTCAAGCATCTGGAATATTTTTATTTCCACAATTTTGTGTACGAGCATGTGTGGAAAGACAACCAGCGCCGCTATTCAGAATCCACGCCGTTGGTGGAAGTGTTGCGCACTTACGGCAAGGACTACAAAGTGATTTTTGTGGGTGACGCGGCGATGGCGCCCTATGAGATCACCAGTCGTTACGGCAGCGTTGAGCATATGAACGAGGAGCCCGGTGCGGCCTGGATGCAGCGGGTCACCGACACCTACGAAAAACTTGTATGGCTCAACCCCACCGATGAAGAGTACTGGCAGTACACTGCCAGTACCGGTATGACTCAGAAACTGGTTAACGGCCAGATGTATCCGATGACCATTGAGGGTTTGGATAGGGCGATTGCTTATCTGGTGAAAGGGCGCTGAGGCAATTGGAGTCTTGAACTTCTGGTGTGGCGGCAAGACGCCGGGTGCGGGTTTTCAGGACCGCTGTGAATACATCCATGTACGCTGCGTCGGCGACGTCCCTGTCGCCGACGCTCCTGAAAACCCGAACCCGGCACCTTGCCTTCTCGTCGACTTTATCTATCTACTCACCAAACTTTTTCTGCGGCGCCACATCGTGATCCGCAGTAATGCCTATTTCTTCTTTGGTGGTTTCGTTTACTTTCGTGTGCTCTTCTTCCGCGCCGTGCATCCAGTCCACTAACTTTTCGCGGATAAAGAACAGAATAATCCCGGCAGTAATCGCCGCAATCGCCACACCACCAAAGGTTGCCAGCGGGCCGGTTTCACCAACCAGCTTACCGATCTCCGCCGCACCCTTGTTGGCAATCCCGATAAAGGCAAACCACAAGCCCATCATCAAACTCAGGTAGCGCAGTGGTGACAGTTTCGTCACCATGGATAGCCCGATGGGCGACAGGCACAGCTCGCCAATGGTGTGGCAGATGTAGGCCACCACCAGCCACCATGGGCTCGCCTTGGCGGTTTCTGAATCGCCAATCTGCAGTGCCGCACCGACCATGGAAATGAAGCCGAGGCCGAGGAAAATAAGACCGAGACTGAATTTCGCAGGCGAAGAAGGTTCGCGGGATCCGAGCCCCACCCAGATACTCGCCACCACCGGCGCAAGGATGATGATAAACAGCGGGTTTACCATCTGCAGCCAACTGGCGGGAATTTCGAAACCGAAAATGTGCAGGTCGGTGTTGTATTTGGCGAACAGGTTCATGGATCCCGCCGCCTGTTCAAAACCAGCCCAGAAAATTACCGTGAACAGGCCCAGAATCAGGATTACCTTGATGCGGTCGCGCTCCTCCGGGGTAAGTGGGCGCTTCTTCTCTTCGTCGTCCAGGTTTGGCTTCAGACCCAGCTTGGCAGAGGGCTGGTTGCCAATTTCGCCGAGGAGTTTATCCGACTGGGTAGCCTGCAGGATCAGGCCCAGTAGCATGCCGAGGCCGGCGCAGAAGAAAGCCAATTGGTAATCCACTTTCTCGCCGATCCAGCCGATGACAAGATAGCCCAGGATGGAACCCAGGTTGATCCCCATGTAGAAGATTGTGAATGCGGTATCCCGGCGCTTGTCGCCTTCCTCGTAGAGGTCGCCGACCATGGTGGAAATGTTGGGCTTGAAGAAGCCGTTGCCGACGATCATCAGCGCCAGGCCGAGCCACAGCATATAGATCTCGGTACCGTCCGGCAGCCAGCTGTGGGGGAAGCCCAGCGCAAACTGCCCGAGCATCATCAGCACACCGCCAAACATAATGCAGCGTCGCTGGCCCCATATGTTGTCGGCCATCCAGCCGCCAATGATGGGGGTCAGGTACACCAGCATTGCGTACCAGCCCAAATAGCTGAGTGCCTTGGACTGCAACTCTGACTGAGACAGCGCTTCCCAGCCGAATACGGCCGCCGTGGTCGCCGAAGTCAGGTAAAACACGAAGATGCCACGCATGCCGTAGTAGCTGAGGCGTTCCCACATCTCGGTGCCAAACAGAAGGTATAACCCCTTGGGGTGTCCCATCATCTCCCCGGCACTGGCTGGGGGTCTCGGCTTGAGGTCTTGCATGGAGGCTCCTCGAAGTGGCCGCTGGTGCGCGGCGAGCTTGTCTGCACAGTGATTGTGCGCGGTGGTAATACGCGCCTTTCGCTTGAGTATAGGACAGGTACAGCGGGCGCAATTCTAGGGAGAGGCTGTGGGAGTCCCCAGCGGGTATCCACGGGGTATAATGTCCCGCTCGCCAGTCGGGCCGCCCTCAGGGCCTGAACAAACAGTCACTCTAATAAGCCGTTTCATGAGTTCCGAACCCCAAAACCAACCCAGCCCCGAATCCGTTATCCAGCAGTGCGCGCAGTTGCTACCGCAGTGCATGGGGCGCGACCGCTATCGCCTGAAGCGCAGCCTCAACAATGCGCGGCGGCGCCTGAAAGAGGGCAAGCCTGCGGACCGGATGCTGGCGCAACTGCAGGGGCAGTTGGCGGAGTCGGTGGCTTTGGTAGAGGCGCGCAAACAGAAGTTGCCCAAGGTCGAGTGGCCCGAAGGGCTGCCGGTGGTGGCGCGCCGCGAAGAAATTGCCGAGTTGATTGCGGCTAACCAGGTCGTGGTGGTGGCTGGTGAAACCGGCTCCGGTAAAACCACCCAGTTGCCGAAGATCTGCCTCGAACTGGGGCGCGGTATTGTCGGTCAGATTGGTCACACCCAGCCCCGGCGAATCGCGGCGCGCACCGTAGCCAATCGTATTGCCGAAGAGCTTGGTCAGTCCCTCGGGGATTCCGTGGGCTATCAGGTGCGTTTTACCGACCAGAGTACCGAGCACACCCACATCAAACTGATGACCGACGGCATCCTGCTCGCGGAAATCCAGCGGGACCCACTGCTCAACAATTACGATACGCTGATCATTGATGAGGCTCACGAGCGCAGCCTGAATATTGATTTCCTGTTGGGCTATTTGAAAACCATTCTGCCCAAGCGCCCGGACCTCAAGCTCATCATTACTTCTGCGACTATCGACCTGGAGAAATTCTCCCGACACTTCGATGATGCGCCCATTATCGAAGTATCCGGCCGCACCTACCCAGTGGATATCCACTACCGCCCACCCGCCGATAGCGATGCAGACCTGAACCAGCAGGTAATTGAAGCCGTTGAGGAATTACTGCAGGAGGAAAAATCCTCGCCCCGTCGCGGTGGCGACGTTCTGGTATTTATGAGTGGTGAGCGGGAGATTCGAGAGTGTGCCAAGGCGCTGCGTGACGCGCAGTTGCCACATATTGATGTGTTACCACTGTATGCCCGCCTCAGCTTGGCCGAGCAGAGTCGGGTATTCGCGCCGCACAAAGGCCGCAGAATTGTATTGGCCACTAACGTGGCAGAAACCTCGATTACCGTTCCCGGTATCCGCTATGTGATCGATCCGGGTACCGCGCGTATCAGCCGCTACAGCTATCGCAGCAAAATCCAGCGTTTGCCGGTGGAGGCTATTTCACAAGCCAGCGCCAACCAGCGTGCGGGCCGCTGTGGCCGGGTCAGTGCCGGTGTCTGTATTCGCCTGTACGAAGAATCTGACTTTGTGCAGCGGCCGGAATTTACCGATGCCGAAATCCTGCGCACAAATCTGGCCGCGGTGATTTTGCAGATGCTACAGTTGCGCATCGGCGATATTCGCGAATTCCCATTCGTCGATCCGCCGGATCAGCGACTGATCAACGATGGCTATAACCTACTGCAGGAACTTCAAGCGGTCGATGGCAAAGGCGCGGTAACCAAAATGGGCCGAGCGCTGTCGCGCCTGCCGCTGGACCCGCGTCTCGGGCGCATGCTGCTGGAATCCGGCTCCACCAAAAGCTTGCGTGAGTTGCTGATCATTGTCAGTGCGCTTGCCGTGCAGGACCCACGCGAACGCCCGGCAGAAAAACGCCAAGCTTCCGACGAGAAGCACAAGCAGTGGCTGCACGAGCAGTCCGACTTTCTCACCTTGGTGAATCTGTGGGATGGCTTTGAAGTCCAGCGCCAGGAGCTCAGCCAGAACCAGCTGCGCAAGTGGTGCCAGAAAAACTTCCTGTCGTGGCTGCGGCTGCGCGAATGGCGAGACATCCACCACCAGCTGCGGGTGGCCATTCGCGACCTGGATTTGAAAATGAACCCGGAGCCCGCGGACTACGCCAGTGTACACAAGGCGATCTTGCCGGGGCTGCTCGGCAATATCGGTGTACGCGATGAAAACAAGGAATTCCTTGGCTGCCGCAACCGCCGCTTTCATGTATTCCCCGGGTCCGGGCAATTCAAGAAGCCACCGCGCTGGCTGGTGGCTGCGCAATTGCTGGAGACGAGCCGTTTGTTTGCGCACACCGTCGGCAAAATCGAACCGGACTGGGTGCTGGGCTGCTCTGAGCACCTGGTAAAACGCAACTATTTCGAGCCCCACTACAATCCGCGCTCCGGTGCGGTCATGGCGTTCGAGAAGGTGACGCTGTACGGGCTGGTGTTAGTAGATAAACAGCGCATCCACTATGGCAAACTCGACCCGGTGACTTCGCGCGAAGTATTTATTCGCGAAGCCTTGGTGGAGCAGCGCTATCGCGGCAAGGGCAAGTTTTTCCAGCACTTCAAGCAACTGCAGGAAGAGCTGGAAGACCTCGAGGCGAAGTCCCGTCGTCGGGATATCGTGGTCGATGATGAAGTGGTGTACCGCTTTTTCGACGAGCGCGTGCCTGCGGATATTGTGAATCTGGCGGGCTTTGAAAAGTGGCGCAAGCAGGCAGAGCAGAAAGATCCACAGCTGCTGTTTATTCCCCGCGACCTGATGATGCAGCAGGATGCGGGACATGTGGGCGAGGCGCAGTTCCCGGATTCGCTCGCCAGCGGTGGTATCGAGTATCCGCTCAGTTATCACTTCGAGCCGGGCAGTGCCGACGACGGTGTGAGTATTCAAGTACCGGTCGGTGCCTTGCACCAGGTGCCTGCGTCCCGCCTGCAGTGGGTGGTACCGGGCATTTTGCGCGATAAATGCATTGCACTCGTTAAAAACCTGCCCAAGCAATATCGCAAGCACTTCGTGCCGGTGCCGGCCGCTGTGGATAAAGCCTTGCCGCGTATGCAGCCGGACAACACCCCGCTGTGGCAAGCACTGGCCCATGAGCTGAAGCGCCAGACTGCACAGGATCTCCCGGAAGACGCCTGGGCTTCTGCCGAGCAGGGTGTCGAAGACTTTTACCGTTTCAATATTCAGGTACTGGATGAAAACGGCCGCCTGCTGGATCAGGGGCGCGATCTGCCGGAACTGCAGGCACGTTATCGCGATCGTGTGCAGCAGGAGCTCGCCAGTGCCGGCGACGATTTCGAGCGCGAGGGAATTACCCGCTGGGATTTCGGCGACCTGCCACATACCCACCAGCTGGATCAGGGTGGCCTGAAGGTGCGCGCTTATCCTGCGCTAATCGCCAACAAAGATAGCGTTGATCTTAAACTGCTGGATAACCCGGACGAAGCGGCACGTTTCACCCGCGCCGGTATCTGTCGTCTCGCGTTACTGCACCTGCCGGAACCGGTGAAATATCTGCGCAAGGAACTGCTCAAGGGCAAAGAGCTGGGGTTGAGTGCCGCAGACCTGGGGCGTCGCGAAGAGGTTGCCGACGATATTCTGATGGCGGCAGCGCGTGAGTGTTTCTGGGCGGACGAGAACTGGCCCCGCAGTGAGAGCGAGTTTGTTCAGGCGCTGGAGACGCGTGAGCAGCTGATCGCCATCGCCCAGGAAATCGGCGAACTTCTGATCAAAGCACTGGCGCAGCTGGTGCCCCTGCGTAAAAAAATCAAACAACAGAAAAACCTAGCCGTCGCCATGGCGGTGGGTGATATCAACAATCAGTTGAGTGGGCTTTTCTATCGCGGCTTTCTATTCCATACGCCGCTCGAGTGGCTGCGTCAGTACGGCCGCTACCTGAAGGGGATTGAGCTGCGTCTGGAAAAGGCCGCATTGGATTCAAACCGGGATCGCAAGCTCAGCGGCGAGTTCCAGCAGGCCAGCGAGCTCTATGAGGATTATGCCGCCGGGCGCGACCTGCAGTTGCTGTCTGGAGACCCGCGCATACTGCAGTACCGTTGGATGCTGGAGGAATTTCGCGTCTCCCTGTTTGCGCAAACCCTGAAAACCCTGATGCCGGTTTCGATCAAACGATTGCGTAAGATCTGGTCAGAAATTCAGGGTTAAACAGTATCTAAAGTACTCTTTTGTGCACTGAATATGGATGACAGCGTTATACAAAAAAAAGTTTGGCTCTTTGTGTAAGAACCGCCGTTACCCCTCGACTATTGGGTAACCGCTCAGGAAATCGCGGTTTATTGGGCCAAGTTCACAGTTCTGGAAGCCAGCACAGCGGGTATTGAACCCGAATTGCGAACCGTTGGTCTGACTTTCAGGGCGCCCCCTTCACGGGAAACTATAATCCGGGAGCGGCGGTGTTCGCGCCGCGAGCGTGAAGAGCCTTAAATTTTGATATTTGATCAGGAGATCTGCCATGAACAAGAAGAATCTGCCTCTTGCCGCGGCCGTTGGTGCTGCTTTTATCGCCTCCGCGACCCTCAGCGTATCCACTGCTGCAAACCCGTTCACCGCGACCGAGCTGACCGCGGGTTACAACCTGAAGCTTGCGGATGACCACGGCAAGAAAAAAGAAGGTAAATGCGGCGAAGGTAAGTGCGGCGAAGAAGGGAAAAAGAAAGAAGGGAAATGCGGCGAAGGTAAGTGCGGCGAAGAAGGTAAAAAGAAAGAAGGTAAGTGCGGCGAAGGGAAGTGCGGCGAAGGTAAAAAGAAAGAAGGTAAATGTGGTGAAGGTAAGTGTGGCGGATAATTCAGTCTGGCACATAAGCTGATAGTCATATGATGACCAACACGCAACGGCAATACCCGGTCCAAGGCGCAGGTCTTGGACTGCGGCGCTCGATGATGGGCGAAACGCTCAAGCCCTCCGATGTCGACTTTCTCGAAGTGGCGCCGGAAAACTGGATTGGGGTTGGGGGCCGTTACGGCCGCTGGTTTCGTGAATTCACCGAGCGTTTTCCGTTCGTCACCCATGGACTTTCTTTGTCCATCGGGTCTCCGGCGCCTCTGGACGAGGCGCTGGTGCGTTCGATCAAAGATTTTATCAAGACACACAATATTCGCTGTTACAGCGAGCACTTGAGTTACTGCTCGGACCATGGGCACCTATACGACTTGCTGCCGATTCCGTTCACCGAAGAAGCGGTGCGCTATGTGGCCGGTAGAATTCGCCGGGTGCAGGATATTCTCGAGCAACGCATTGCCATGGAAAATGTTTCCTATTACGCCGCGCCCGGCCAGGAAATGGACGAACTCGAATTCCTCAATGCGGTACTGCAGGAAGCCGACTGCGACCTGTTGCTCGACGTCAATAATATTTATGTAAACGCGGTTAATCACCGCTACGATCCCGAGCAGTTCCTGTTGGGGCTACCTGCGGAACGTATTTGCTACGTCCATGTGGCGGGGCACTTTGACGAGGCTGAAGACCTCAAGGTCGATACCCATGGCGCGCCGGTGATTGATCCAGTGTGGGCGTTGCTGCAAAAAGCCTACGCGGCCTTCGGCCCGATGCCCACACTGCTCGAACGGGATTTCAATATTCCGCCACTGCCGGAACTGTGTGAAGAAGTTGCCCAGATCCGCCAATATCAAGCGGCCGCCGGAGTGCACACGCGCAGTGCCGAATCTCCGCTCGCGGAGGTCATCCATGGCCGATAACAATGTGCTCGATGACTCTGTGGCGGAAAAGAATGCCGGCTTTCAACTGATGCAGCGCTATTTTGCTGCACACTTGCGCGCGCCTGCAAAGGTGGCGGCACCGGCGGGGATTGAAGATCGCCGCATGGGCATCTATCGGGATCTGATTTACAACAACATTGAATCCTTTATTTCCGGCGGTTTTCCGGTCCTGCGCAGTATAATCGCGGACGATGTCTGGCATGCCATGGTGCGGGACTTCGTCGAGCGGCATTGCTCCCACAGCCCCTATTTCCTGCAGATCAGTGAAGAGTTTCTGCATTACCTGCAGAACGAGCGCGCGCAGTCGCCCGCCAGTGAGCAGGACGCTCCATTCCTTCTGGAGTTGGCGCACTACGAATGGGTGGAACTGGCGCTGGATGTGAGTCCTGAAAAATTCCCGGAAGATGTGAGCGTGGGCATCTCGTCAGCTGAAACGTTGGATATGGCGCCAGTTGCGTCACCGCTCGCGTGGCGCCTGAGTTACCATTACCCGGTGCATCAAATTGGCCCTGGGTTCCAGCCTCTGGAGCCCGGCGCCGAGCCTACCTGCCTGGTGGTGTATCGCAATCGCGAAGACGACGTGGGTTTTATGGAGGCCAACCCTGCAACCCTGCATTTATTGCAGCTTGTGGAAAAGGCCCAGGCCGAAGCCAGTGCGCCAAAGAGCGCTCGCCAACTGTTATTACAGCTTGCGCAGGACATGCAGCATCCGGAGCCAGAGCAATTACTGGGATTTGGGGTGGAGTTGGTACAAAAGTTACATCGGCTCGACATTATTGCCGGTTTCCGCGGAGCCTAAGCCCTTTCAGGCATACCGCTCAGCGCGATTGACCAAAACGGCCAGCTGCTATGCTGGCATTAATACCGGTGTTAAGATTGCGCAAACGGAAACAAGAACTCTGGTTTGAATAAACGTCATCTATTTGCGAGGAGCAGGGATTTGCTTAGCCGCACACATATGTCCGCGTGGACCCTGGTTTTACTCCTGTCGGCTTCGCCGGTTCTGGCGCAGGAATCATCCGATCCTTTCGCGGAAATTCCCAACGAGACCCCTTCAGTCGCACCGGCTGCAGATGAGCCGGGCGCCAGTGATGCGTCTGCGGCAGATCCATTTGCCTCCGAAGGCGAGGCAGCCGGTGGTGCCGGTGCGGGCGATGCCGAGTCGAGCACCGATGCCTCCGGTGAGTTTGGCGCGGGGTTCGAAGACGAATACGGCTTTGACCCGGCAGATGAATTTGCCAGCGCGGAAGAGCCACAACAGCGCGATCCCTGGGAGGGATTTAACCGCGCCATGTTCCGCTTTAACGATACCGCGGATCGTTGGTTTCTAAAGCCGACCGCAGTCAGTTATCGCCAGATCACGCCGATCTTTATGCAGACCGGTTTCTCTAACTTCTTCTCCAACCTGCGTGAAATCAACAACGTACTAAACGGTGTGTTGCAGTGGAAATGGGGGCAGGCAGGCAATGACACCGGCCGTTTCCTGATCAACAGTACCGTCGGCTTGGTGGGGTTGCTGGATGTTGCCCAATATATGGGACTGGAACCCAGTGACGGCGAAGACTTTGGGCAAACGCTGGCCGTGTGGGGTGTACCCTCGGGCCCCTATTTGGTGGTTCCTTTACTCGGACCATCAACGGTGCGTGATGTGCCCGGGGAAGTGGTAATGTGGTACACGAACCCGTTGACCTATGTCGATAACAGTTCGGTGGAGTACTCCCTCAAGTTATTGAATGTGGTGCAAACTCGCGCCAGTCTGCTGCAAACGGAGTCCCTCCTACAGGGCGACCGCGACCGCTATGTGTTAATGCGCGATGCCTACCTGCAGCGCCGAGAGTACCTGATCAACGATGGTGAACAGGAAGACGACTTCGGCGGCGATATGGATGAATACGATTTCTGATACGGCATCGGACATCACCCGGTCCACTTCTCAGACAGACGCAGCCGCTGACGCCACCGAAAGCGTCAGCGAGCGTCACTGCCTGCTGCTGATCGATCCCGATCAACCCTGCTGCGGCCAATTGCAAAATTCCCTGTCGCGACTAGGTTACACCGTAACCTTGGTTCATTGCGGCCTGGACGCGATCGCTAGTTTTGACCCGGATAAATTCGAACTGGTAATTACCGACCTGCACCTGCCGGATATGGGTGGGCTTGAAGTCCTGCGTAAGGTGAAGGGGCTGAGTGCCGAAACTCCGGTGGTGGTGGTCGCCTCCGACAGTGCGGTAACTGATGTGGTGCAGGCACTGCGCCTTGGTGCCAGCGATTACCTGTTAAAACCCATTGCCGATGACGGGGTGATTGATCACGCGGTTACCCGTGTCGCGGAATCGAGAAAGCTTACTCAGCAGAACCGCGCGTACCGTGAAGAGCTGGAGGCCCGCAACCGCGAAATGCAGGAACATATTGAACTCCTGCAGCGAGATCACGAGGCGGGTCGTCAACTTCAGCAGCATCTACTGCCAAGTAGTCCCTACCAGTATCCCGCGGGTATTGAGGCGGCCTATCGATTACTACCATCGTTGTACCTGAGTGGTGACTTCGTCGACTATGGCCTGTTCGGCGAGCGATTTGTCGCATTTTATCTGGTGGACGTATCCGGTCACGGCGTGTCTTCGGCGCTGATCACCGCTCTGATAAAGCACAGCATTATGCACCTGCTGCGCGAGCGCCCCTTGTTCAGCCAGCTCGATACCATCGATCAGGACATCACGGCCGTTCTGGAAATGATCAATGCGGAGCTGGTAGCCACCAGTCTCGACAAGCACGCGAGTATGTTTGTCGGTGTTGTGGATAGCCGTGCACGCCAGCTGCACTATGCGGTTGCCGGGCAGGTACCGATGCCGGCGCTGGTCACCGAAGAAGGGGCGCACTGGTTGCCTGGCAAGGGGCGTCCGCTTGGGCTGTTCCACCGCGGCGGTTGGGAGGTGCGCCATCTTGCACTGCCCGCCTGCTGGCGGCTGGTGACCTGCTCCGACGGCGTGCTCGAATTACTGGAGGGCAACCTGCTGGAAAAAGAGGAGGCGCTGCTGAAGATGATCGACAACAGCCGCGGCGACCTCAACAGCCTGTGTGCGGCGCTCAAGGTGGATATCGCGGAATCCCTGCCGGACGATATTGCCATTCTTACCATGCGACAGGACCCTATCGCTGACTAAGGTTTTCTATCGGGTCATGTGGCCTGCCGGTCACCACTCGGCCCAGATATTGCTTCATACTTTCATACAGGTGTTGGTTCTCGGTTCATGTGAGGTTCAGCAGAGCCGTGTGAGACTGATCATGTGGCTGAAGTCCCCCGAGTAGCCTGATTTTCTGCGGTTATCCACAAGGGGAGTCACACTGGTCTTGTCAGCGCTGTCGGGCAGGAGTAAGCTCCGCCAAATCAAGGGCATTCAATCGGTACGGGCGCACCAAGCATTGGCAGCCGGTTCTGTTGTTTGCACCAGCTATGCACAAGGAAGCGTGCTGCGGCCAAAAGCCGCAATTTAACCGTCTCGCACCCTCGCCTGGGATCAGGGCAGGGTGTGCTTGAGGTCAACTATGCAGTCCGGGCAGATAATGGTTGGTGACCACCAGGGCATTTATGTCGTCAAACTGGTGGGTGATGTGCGCCTCAATCTGTGTACTTCTTTCGATAGCTTTATCGACAAGATGTTTTCGCACAGTGATTTTCGCGGTGTGGTGTTTGATATGCACGACGCCGAAGGTGTCGACAGTACCACCCTGGGTTTGATGGCGAAAATTGCTTTCCGCTGCGAAGCGAGCAACGGCAACAAGCCGCTTGTACTGTGTGAAGACCGCGGCCTGCTACACCTGCTGGATTCCATGGGCTTTGAGGAGCTGATGGAAATTTCCGGCGATGCCGACAATGATGCCTATCAGGCAAGCCCCGTACCTCTGCAATGCCACGCACCCGATGAGCACAGTGCTCGTGAAATGGTGCTGGAAGCGCATAAGGTGCTGATGAGTATGAACGAGCAGAACGAAGAGACTTTCCGCGACTTAGTGCATGCGCTCGAGACCGAGCACGCCACCAAATCCCACACCGGTTCCGAGCGAAAGTCTGCCGCGAATCACTAACCCCTGTCGAACGCTTCCCGGGTTTTATTTCTCGAGACTGTTCTAATCTGTTTCCAGCGGCCTAATCCGCGTCCAACTGTGATTCGTCCCGCGCCTCCGCGCGGGCGCGGGTAAACAGGCCGTGGGGCAGGTAAATCAGCTCTGCCACCCGCCGTATCAGGTGTTCCTCAAACGCGTCAATTTCCCCATCGGCAAAGGCCACCACCCACATCTGCTTCACTAGCAGGTACTTGTCCCGTTCACTGAAGTTATCATTTACGGTTTGGGTGAATTCGTACAGCGAGGTGGCTTCATTGCGCTCGGTGAGCGCGCGCTCCACCATGTCCTCGGCGGTGGCTTCGTCCAGCTGATAGTGATCCCGCAACAGCCGCACCAGAGCATTGCGCTCACGCGCATCCACCTTTTGGTCCGCAGTGGCGATTTCCGCCATCAACGCAGCGCTGATCATGCGTACATCTTTTTCCGGGCGCACCTCCACACTTTCGCCAGCGCCAATCTGTTCGAACAGTTTGCGAAGCTGATGCAGCATGGTGGTGTGCTCCTGATTGTGTGTCTTGTGCGTTGCAGGGTGCGCGGAAGGGCGCAATGAAGAGCGCGCGGAATTAACGCGCTTCCTCAAGCAGGGCTTCCAGCTTGAGCTGGTCCGCGACAAAGTTGCGGATACCTTCGGCAAGCTTCTCTGTGGCCATGGCATCGGCGTTCAGCTGGTAGCGGAATTCCGCTTCCGACAACGGTTGCTCCGGTTTGGCCTGCGGTACAACGTCTTCATTCAGGCCACTGGCCAGCTCGCCTTCATCGTCCTGCAGTTCCTGCAGTAACTGGGGGCTGATGGTGAGCCGGTCACAGCCGGCCAGGGCTTCAATTTCGCCGGTGTTGCGGAAGCTGGCACCCATCACAATGGTGGGGTAACCGCGGGATTTGTAGTATTCGTAGATGCTGTCCACCGACAGCACGCCGGGGTCATCCTGTGCAGTGTAGTCATCGCGCCCGGTACTGGCCTTGTACCAGTCTAGAATGCGGCCTACAAACGGGGAGATCAGGGTGACGCCGGCTTCGGCACAGGCCACCGCCTGGCACTGGCTGAACAGCAGAGTGAGGTTGCAGTGGATGCCTTCCTTCTCCAGCAGCGAGGCTGCGGCAATGCCTTCCCAGGTGGAGGCCAGCTTGATCAGCACGCGCTCGCGGCCCACGCCTTCCTGTTCGTACAGGGTGATCAGGCGGCGGGCGTACTCCACGCTGGCGCGGGTATCAAAAGACAGGCGCGCGTCGACTTCGGTGGAAACCAGGCCGGGGACGATCTGCAGAATTTCCTTGCCGATGGACACCGCCAGCTTCATGGAAGCCTGGGCAATCACATCGCCCCCCTGGGTTTCCGCCCAGGCCAGGGCGTCTTTCACGTGCTGCTGATACTGCGGCAGTTGTGCGGCTTTCAATAGCAGGGACGGGTTGGTGGTGGCATCCTGCGGCTGATAGCGGCGGATAGCTTCGATATCGCCGGTATCGGCAACCACGAGGCTGCGCTTCTTGAGTTGTTCCAGTTTGTTCATTTCGTCCCCACGTCCTTATCGTTAAAACCTGTATTCAAAATCGTTCTTGCGCTTAGGCAGCGCTGGTCACCAGTCCAAGCGCCTGCTCCAGTATTTCCGGTCCGGCGCCCGCCTTGTGCGCGCGCTCACTCAAGTGGCGGCGGAAGCGGCGTGCGCCGGGCACGCCTTGAAACAGCCCCATCATGTGGCGGGTAATGTGTTTCAGGTGCTGCCCTTTCGTCAGCTCCTGCTCAATATACGGCAACATCTGTTGCACGACCTGCGCCGGGGTTGGCCCCGGTTCACCGCCAAACAGGGCAGCGTCCACATCAGCCAGCAGCGCTGGCGTCTGATACGCCGCGCGCCCGAGCATAACACCATCGAGCAGCTGTAGATGGTGCTGGCACTCTTCAATGGTGTTGATGCCACCGTTCAACACAATTTCCAGCTCCGGATAATCCTTCTTCAGCTGATACACCATGTCGTATTTAAGTGGTGGTATCTCGCGGTTCTCCTTTGGGCTCAGGCCGTTCAGCCAGGCCTTGCGCGCGTGCACAATGAAGGTGGTAATGCCGGCCCGCGCCTGCGCTTCCACAAAGCGTGTCAGCCCCGGGTAGTCTTCCATATCGTCGATACCGATGCGGTGCTTCACCGTCACCGGGATCGAAACCGCCTCGCGCATGGCGCCCAGGCATTCAGCCACCAGATCCGGTTCTGCCATCAGGCAGGCGCCGAAGCGGCCTTTTTTCACCCGGTCACTGGGGCAGCCGCAGTTCAGGTTCAGTTCGCTGTAGCCCCATTGCTCGGCAATTTCCGCACAGCGCGCCAGGTCTTTCGGGTCGCTGCCACCTAGCTGCAGCGCCACCGGTTGCTCCTCCACGTTAAAGTCCAAGTGGCTCTGCTGGTTGCCAAACAAGATCGCACCGGTGGTCACCATTTCCGTGTACAGCAGGGCGTTTTTACTGAACAGCCGCCAAAAGTAGCGGCAGTGGCGGTCGCTCCAATCCATCAGCGGTGCGGTGCAAAAACGATGGGATACCGCAGTGGCAGTGCCGGAGGTCGGGCGCGAGGCCGGGTTCGTTGCCGCAGAGGTAGAAGATGGAGTGGAAGAGGGTGCGTCGGACATAACCAGCAAATCAGGGGGAAATTCTGCCCGCAGTATAACAGGCAGCAGGGCATCAAGTACCTAGTCAAGTACTACTAGAGGTTACGCTCCTTGGCTCCTTCCTTGCTGCTCTGTTCCGAGGCCATTGCCGCAGGGCTCCAGTCACGGTTTGAGTCCAGCTGCGGCCGTATTTTTTTCAGTACACTGCGCGCGGTGGCCCGATAACTGGTGAGCTTGCCACCTGCTACCGCTACGATACGCGGGTGTTTGTCATCGTCGCAGCAGATCATGGTTTCGCGGCTGCGGGAGAAGGGGTTGTTGTTGGCGCCTGGCAATACACGCAAACCGGCCCAGCTGTCGCTGAGCTCACTTAACTGCAGCGGGCGGGTTTCCGGGAAGTATTGCTTCAGGGTCCGCAGCAGATACGCCTTTTCCTCGAGCGTCGGTTTTACCTCGGAAGGATTACCGTGGTAGGGGCGCTCGGTAGTACCTACCAAGGTTTCGCCTTGCCAGGGCATCACAAACACCGCGCGACCGTCTTCCGCTTCCACATAAAAAATCTTGTTAGAGATTTTCAGTGGTACCTGAATATGGGTGCCTGCCACCAGCTCCAGGGGCGGCAGTTTGGCGCCGGGGGCGCACTTGCTGTTGGTCTCGCTAATCCACGGGCCGGTGCAGTTCACCAGCGTGCGGCAGTGCAGGGTGTTTAACTGCCCCTGATGGAAATAATCCGCACGCACGAAGCGGTCAGTGACTTCCGCGCCCACCAAGCTTCCCGGGCAGATCAACTCTGCGCCACCGCGTTCCGCGGTGCGGATGACTTCCTGTGTTAGCGCCGCATCATCGGTCTGCGCGTCGAAATAGCGGTACACCGCGATGAGGTCATCACTATTCAGCCCAGAAAGAGCCTGGTGATCGTGAATATTGATCTTGCGAAAACGGGATTGCGAAGAAAACACCCCGGCCAGCAGTGCGTACAGGCTTAGCCCGAGTCTGATCTTCCAGGGTGCGCGGCGGCTGTGCCGGTACACCGGGATCATAAACGGCACCATATGCACCAGGTCTGGCTTGTTGGTTAGCAGCCAGCGACGCTCGTTCAGGCATTCACGCACCAGTGAGAGTTGGCCGCTTTCCAAATAGCGCAGTCCGCCGTGGATCAGTTTGGAGGAGCGTGAAGACGTACCACAGGCGATGGCCTCCTGTTCGAGAATGGCCACACGGTAGCCCTCGGCCGTCAGCGCCTCGGCAACGCCCGCTCCCTGAATGCCAGCCCCGACAACCAGAACATCATATTCCGTAGACATTGCTGGCCTCGCGCGAACGCATTAGCAGCGGCAGGTTGCCGGTGAGAATATGGTGGGCACCCCGGTGGCGCCAGTGCACCGCGCCCTGGGTGGTATTGATTTCATGCACGACCCATTGCCAGGGGCCCGGGGGCAGTTCCTGACAGTCCACCGCCGTCTGGTCAATTAGCAGGTAATCCGGCGCCAGGGTAACCACTTCCGCAGACAGGCAATAAGACACACTCGGCACCCGCAGCGCCACCACATCAAAACCCTGATTGCGTGCCAGCCGCAGGCTGCGCAGGTCCGAAGTGAGTAGAACGAAATTGTCCGTAGGGCCGTGAATGTCCTCCAGTAAGCGCTCAATGGCCGTCTCTGCACCAATCTGCGCCAACGTGTCGGGATTCAGTTCCACAAACCACTCGAGATGTCGGTGGCGATTGGCCCAATTCACCAGCTGCTGAAAACTGCTGAGAGGCAGAGTCCTGAGGTCTTTGTCTTTCAGGCAGCGCAGCGGCGCAGAGATCGCAGCCTGAGGGAATGCCATGCCATCACCGGTACAGCACCAGGGTGTCTGGTTCTTGCTGAACTGTACTTCGGTGGCGATGGCGCAGGCGCCAAGACCGTGGGCGGCCTCGAAGGCGGCAAGGGTATTTTCCGGATGGTGGATTTTGTCGCCTAAGTGCGCAATCAACATCGATAGGGGTTCCCGCCAGGCGTAGCCTTATTGTGTGGAAAAGGAGGGAGATACCGCAAAATCTCTAATTGAAAAATAGTTGCTGTGTGGCCGCTTGCAAGGAACTGGTGGCGCATGCTTTGACGCCACGTTTTTCCGCATCCCTCCTACACGCAGTCATTCGGGAGACCCCGCCTACACTGAAAGAAGCTCGCATCGTTGTGTTAGAGGTATTGAAGTTGGCACTGGCATCTGAAGTTTCGTTGACGAAGGTGTTCCCGCAGAAGAAAACGGCGAAATTATGCTCGTGGAGTGGGCTACTGTTACTGCCTCTTGTGGTATTGGGGGTAGGTGTGGGAGGGACCGAGATCACGGTTGCCAGTAGTGTTGGGGAAACGGCCACAGGAACCGTTCGCATAAGCCTGATACTGCCTCCCAGCGTCACGCTCGAAGCCTCGGGCTCCAATGCTGCCAATGCCGAACGTACATCCGTTCAGTTTTCCGGGCATCATTCCGCGACATCCCCCACGCTGTGTTTACACCACTTCCCCAGAAGTGCCTTTCGGGTAAGTTGGCTTGTGTCAGACTCTGAGTCGACAATACCTGATGGTTACCATTCACTTCGTTATTCTGGTGGCAAAACCTGTATCCCTCTCCCCTCATCGGATGGCGAGCAGCCCTCACCAAAACAAGTGCTCATCGCCGCTGAATAGAGCCTGAATCGCCCCTAAAAAATCCCGGATGTTTCTGGTTGTTTATCCGCACCAGCCCCTTAAAATGGCTACAAATACGAAACGATTTAGCTAGTAGCGGATTATGAAAAAGCTTTTGGCAGTTCTGCTTATCTGTGTGGCCGGCCCGGCCTGGGCGGCGATGTCTCTGGATAAAATGATCGTCCATATGGACGCGATTCCCAATGCCCGGGAAGACATCGTTGTGTACAACCCGGATCAGGAAACTCTGTACGTCCAGACAGAAGTGTTCCGCGTGGATAACCCGGGGACGGAAAATGAAAAGCTTGTTCCTGTCGTGAATCCCGAAGACTTTAAATTGTTGATTAGCCCGAGCAAGGCCGTGATTCCAGCAGGGGCACAAAAGCGTTTTCGCCTGATGAATGTGGAATCTGGAATCGAACGGGAAAGGGTCTATCGGGTAACCTTTAAGCCGGTGGTAGGAGAAATCACCACAGAGGCATCGGGCTTAAAAGTCCTGGTGGCATTTCAGGCGCTGATTTTTGTGCAGCCGGTCGGCGGAACCTATGCATTGCAGCTCGAGCACTCTGGCGACCAGATCAACCTGAAAAACAACGGCGCCGTGAATGCGGAAATCATTGGCGTTCAGCACTGTGTATCAGAGCAGCAGTGTTCACCTGTCGAGCTGGCTGGAAGACTGTACCCGGGCGCGGAAAAGCGAGTTCCCTTGGATAAAAAAGGCGGCTATTTGGCAGTCCGCGCGTTTGATGGGGATAAGTCGGAAACCGTAAAACTACCACTGTAACGCCCGGGGCGTTACTCTGGCGTCACCGTAATATGCAAGGTATCGGTATATTGCGTGTCGACGGCACTCGTCCAGTCAGAGGCCTGCACAGTGATAAAAATGGTCGCATTATCGAGGTTGCAGGAAAGGTCGGTTGTGCGGGTGAAGGTGCCCGGCACGGTGCCGTCACTTGCAGCGGAGGTTCCGCTAACCGCCGAGATTGATCCTGCAAACGCGACCTCGTATGGCATCGCATCCGTAGTATTGCTGCCATTGAGCTGAAACGGATAACTTCCACTGCCCGTTCCGGTCGTGCCATTCTCACTCAAGAATGACACGTTGTATTCACTGAACCCTGTCCCACCAACACAGATATCCTCCCGCTGCATGATCGGCTGGCTGGCGCTGGCGGGTCGGATAAGCGGAATATCGTTCAGCCGCCTCACGACAATTTGTGAAGGAATGGTGACGTTTACGGTAAAAGCGATATCGTTAAATTCGGTGCAACCACTGCTGCCACAACCGCCGGTCTGGCGGGCTGCGAACGTAAATGGTGCACTGTAAGTGCCCGGAGCCAGTCCCTGTGTTGCGAGCGGATCCACCGTTACGGTAATCGCTACCGGCTGCAAGGTGTTGGTGCCGTTCATTTCCACTTCGCTGCCGTCCGCGGGAATGGCAGCGCTAAAATTGGTTGCGTCGGTATAACTGATGGATACCGGCAGCGTCACATTGCCGGGGCCGGTCAATAAGAAGTTCGTCCCGTCATTATCTGCGGTAATTGACACGAGATAGGCGAGGAAGTTGGATGGGTGGCATGCATTCTTGTTGGACTGCCACTTACAGCTTTGCACTTCAAAATTCAGATCGGCACTTTCTCCAGTACCGTTTGCATACTGTTGATCCAGTGTTTCGCCATCCAGATTACAAACCCTGAGCGCAAAGTCGACGGAGCAATAGTCATTGGCAAAGGCTTTATTGCCGGACAAGAGAGTTAGCGCTAATAACAGCAGAAATAGTTTAGTGAGTTGACGCAAGTGGCTGCCCCTCCTGGTCAAAATCACAACTTGCCTTGTTCAGATCAATCGTCCCCAGGTTTAGCCAGCTGCGGTCGCCGAGTAATTTCTCGAGCGGTACTTCGCAATCATTCCAAATAATATAGGAAAAGTTTCTCTTACCTGGGGCAGCATAGTATTCGAGCTGGAAGATTCCATTGTTATCAGATTTGGTTTTCTGCTCACCGATACGGAAGGTGGCACCCGTCACGGGCTTGTCGTCGCGGACAAGTTTGCCCAGCACCAGTATGAGCGTTTTGATCTCATAGTGCGTGCTGGCCATATTTCCTGGATACAGGGTTATCGACTCACTGTTGTCGGTATAGCTGTAGAAGCCATCGCCTAGTGGACGTACGGCAATATCGTAGTTTTCAAAAGCGGGTACGCTAATCAGCGATTGTTCGCCCCCTTTCGCATAGCCGCGACGGTTGCCGTTGACCAGAATTTCAAACTGATCCTCTTTGGCGCCTTCAATGTCCACCAGGATACTGCTGTTATAAGTACTCTCGCCGCCCCAGGAGAAGTGTTCGCCGTCACTGGCGAATGTCGTATTAAAGCGGCCGGTATAGCTCAGGGTATCCTGGTTGCTCGCGAGGTAGTTGAGATTGGATGTCAAACTGCCACGGCGGCCCGCATATCGGGTGCTGTTGCGTATTGCCCGGCTGTCCGCGGTGGCTTCAAAATTCAGTTGGTTTTGCAGTTCTGCGGCCAACAGGTCACCATCCTGCCAGGTTGTGCCTATACCGCCAAAGTGTCGGTCTCCCAGGCGGTTGCCGGATTCGGTGCGTAAAGATCCACTGTTACTCCAGCGGCCCTTGTACTGGCGCAGCTGAAAGTTCAGCGTCCAAATTTGGTCTGCCTCGCTTTTGTTAAATCCGAAGCGCATGTCACCAATCCAACTACGACTGCGCAAAATTGGGTATTGCAGCTCAACAGTACTCAATCGATTACCGGAATAGGCGGTATCCGCGAGCTGGAGCTGCAGGTCGCTACTGGCAACACCGGAGGCCCTTTCGGAATAGCGGGCGCTAATACGGCCCTGTAAAAGAGGGATTACCGCTGAAACGGTACGGTAGTCATAACCCTGGCTCAGCAGATCCACGCTTTCTTCAAACTCGTCTGATTGTGACGAATCAAGCCGTGCCTCCTGAAGTGTCAGGTTGGCCCATGGGCTGCGCAGGGACACATTTACACGATAGCCTTTACGCCCGCTATCGGTAGTCATCCAGCTTGGTGTCACGTCAATATATTTACTGACCCAACGCGCGCCCAATTCGACTTGCTGCGAATTTTCACTGGCGGCAAGGTTGCCTGAAAGACCAAAATTATCCACAAGCCGTCTGGCCGCGCCTGCCTGTATCAGAAAGTCTGAAGACACCTCTGGTAGGCTATCCGTAAAAGTCTGCTGAGAAAGAGCGCCAGCCACTAGATTCCATTGCCATTCGTCAGCAGGAGGAAGGCGTGAATCCTTGGCAAAAAACTGTTGGCTTTCGGCGAGCAGTCTGCCGTCTTCGGCATAGGTCACGACACGGACATCGTAGGAACCTTGCGGGAAGGCATAAGTGCTGAGCAGGCGGTTTCCTGCTTCAAGCATCTGGCTGTGGATAAGCTGCTCATTGCGGAACACTTCCACGCGGCCGGAGACCGGCATGAAGACTTCAATGGGTGTACCGGTACGGCTTTCCAAGTCCATACGGGTATTGTTGGAGCTGTAGTATTCCGCTCCATAAACTCCTTGGGTGGACAGAAACGGGCTGTCGATACCTGCCGGCTGGAATAGTCCGGCAGAAATAGCTCGACCGCGATAGTCGCGCGTCCAGAAAAGCTCAGATAGACGGAACGTATTGTTTTCCGAATTTTGGATCGTTGAGTTACTGAAAGAGCTTCTCGCCTGAATCGATGCTTCGCCAAAGCTCACCACGGAATCTGAAAAAAGCGTGAAGTTTTGGCCGCTAATATCCTCGTTATTCGAGAGGTCCCTGGCCCCAGACCAATTGCCGGACAATCGCTGGCTTATGGCAAAGCGGTTGGTTGCAGGCGGTAAAAAAGGGTCGGCTAACAAGGTGGCATTGGCGAGGTAATCCGAGGCAATAAAAATATTCGCGCGAAACTGATCCGGGTTGTAGATAACCTCTAGAATTTCGGCATCCGCAAGGCCGCACTTTGTCTGCGTGCGAGTTCGGCATATCAGGTGGCTGTTAGTCTTTAGCGCTTGTTGTAAGCGCTCAAGCACCGGCTGCGGGTCCTCAAGAGCGGGAAGCAATTCGAATAATTTCTGGGGGTCAGAAAAGGTAAGGGTATTGAGGTCGACGGTAGCGGCGATATTCTGGCTGAGAAGCCTGCCGCCGAAGTAAACGTCGAGAACAATCGGCGTGGGCTCAGTGAGTTCTTCAAATCCCATGGGCGCAGCGGTTTCTAGGGTGAATGCTGCGGTGGCACCCCATACAGTGGTTGAGATCGGAAGCAGTATCGCGCCGAGAATCGCGCGCCTTGTGAAGCGCTTCATGAGGGATGGAGAGTTGGCCCGCCGTAGCGGGCCGAGCGCTATTACAGTGCTTGCACAGTAACAGTCAGGGTGTCGGTGAAGGTAGTCACGCCAACCTGACTGGCTTTGGTCAGTTCCGCAGAGGGGACTACGACGTCGATGCGCGCATTAACACCGTCGCTGTCGGTGCAGTTCAGCGCGCCCAGACGGTCTTCGCCGGCATCACCAAAGCTGGTGCCGATCGCCGCGCCGCTGGTACCTGCAGCTACCGGAGTGCCATCAATTACAGCAGTAGATACGTCGGTATCGTGCACATAAGTTACGTCATAACCGATGTAATCGGCGTTGGCGCCGTCATTGTTCCAGAGCTGGAATTCGTTGCCGCCAAACTGGCCGGTGCCGGTAGCGGCCGCTGTCGCATGAGCACTGGACAGAGTAACGTCATACTGGCGCACACCGCCGGATTGGCCGACGCAGAACTCGGTTACTGCTGCGTATCCGTTGCCAAAGTTCAGGTCCATATCGTCCAGGCCCGCAATGGAGATCAGTTTGCTCAGCTCCAGAGTGATCAGTGCATCACCAGTGGAAGAAGAGCCTGCAGTGCCATCGGTAGCCGCGAAGGCGGAGGAAGCTGCTGTCAGAGCCGCAGCGGCTGCCAGAGAGCGAAGCGCAAATTTTTTCATTGTAGATTTCCCTAAATCCCGAAGTGTTATCGTTGTGGGGCGCGCATTTTATGAGCTGGCCCTGGCGTCGACCACAGTGGATTGGCGGTTTTTTCCCCAATTTCGTCGACTTAGAGGTAATCATACCTTTTCTGTGATCTCAGTCACGGATTTTTCGGGTGAATTTATCACTGGTGACGCTTAAGTCCTCTTTTGGTCAGAAATGCGACAGAAAATCGGGCGGGGATCGCACTGTGCGCGTTACGACCCCGGCGATATAATGCCGCGCCTCAAATGTCTTTCTTTCTTCCTTTATTAGTTATTTGTCCAACATCAGGTTACCAATGACCGTAAGAACCCGAATTGCACCTTCCCCCACCGGCGACCCCCACGTAGGCACGGCCTACATTGCCCTGTTCAACCAGTGCTTTGCCCACGCCCACGGTGGCCAGTTTGTACTGCGTATTGAAGATACCGACCAGGCGCGCAGTACCCCGGAATCCGAGCAGGCGATTCTCGACAGCCTGCGCTGGCTGGGTCTGGACTGGCAGGAAGGCCCGGATGTCGGCGGCCCCAATGGTCCCTACCGCCAGAGCGAGCGCGGCGACATCTACAAGAAATACTGTGACGAGCTGGTGGCCAAGGGCCATGCCTTCCACTGCTATCGCACCGCGGAAGAGCTGGACGAGCTGCGTGCGCAGCTGCAGGAATCCGGCAAGGCGACCCTAAAGCCCAGTGACCTGGCGCTGCCCGCGGATGAAGTGGAAAAGCGTAAGGCTGCCGGCGAGCCTTACGTGGTACGCATGAACGTGCCCGAGACCGGCACCTGTGTGGTGGAAGACCTGCTGCGCGGCACCATCGAAATTGACTGGGCACAGGTCGATGCGCAGATCCTGCTCAAGTCCGACGGCATGCCCACCTACCACCTCGCCAACGTGGTCGACGACCACCTGATGGAAATCACCCACGTACTGCGCGGTGAGGAGTGGATTAACTCCGCACCCAAGCACAAGCTGCTGTACGAATACTTCGGCTGGGACATGCCGGTGCTGTGCCACCTGCCGCTGCTGCGTAATCCGGACAAAACCAAACTGTCCAAGCGCAAAAACCCCACCTCCATCCTGTACTATAAGCGCGCCGGCTTTATGCCAGAAGCGCTGCTCAACTACCTGGGCCGCATGGGTTGGTCCATGCCGGACGAGAGCGAGAAGTTCACCCTGGACGAAATGCTCAAGCACTTCGACATCCAGCGCGTCTCCCTCGGCGGCCCGGTATTCGATGTGGAAAAACTGAGCTGGCTGAACGGCCTGTGGATCCGCGAGCTGGAAGACGAGCAACTGGCAGACCGCCTGCAGAAGTGGCTGCTGAACCGCGACAACCTGCTCAAGGTACTGCCGCACGCCAAGGGCCGCATGGAAACCTTTGGCGACTTTATGCCGCTGGTCAGCTTCCTCGCCGCCGGCAACCTCGGCCTCAGCGAAGAGAGCTTCGTCGGCAACAAGATGGAACTGGACGAGCAGAAGAAGCTGCTGCAATTCGCCCTGTGGCGTCTGGAAGCCCTGCGTACTTGGAACAAGGAAAACATCTTTGCCGCCGTCAAAGAGCTCTCCACCCAGATGGGCATCAAGCTCAAAGACTTCAACGCGCCGCTGTTTGTCGCCATTAGCGGAACCACCGCGTCCTTCTCCGTCATGGATGCCATGGGCCTGCTGGGCGCCGACCTCAGCCGCGCCCGCCTGCGCCAGGCCATCGACGTCCTCGGTAGCGCCGGCAAGAAGGTGTTGAAGCGCTGGGAGAAGGAATACAACAGCCTGGGTTAAATGTAGTTCCTTAAAGGCAGCGGATAAAAAGTGCCGCTCTCTGTACAGAGTGGCATTTTTTTTGCCTAACTAATTACTGGATGGCCTTGGTGCCAAAAGTAAAAGATTTGTATCAAAATGAGACACTGTGTGACAGTTGTCACATTTTGCATGTAGAATTCCGCACCGCTCAGGGGCCAGGGAATGAGCCCCAAGTAAATTGCAGAAAAAGGACATAAATATGACCACAGTAAAAAAAGCTGTTATTCCGGTTGCGGGTTTGGGGACTCGGATGTTGCCGGCAACCAAGGCGATTCCGAAAGAGATGCTGCCGATTGTCGATAAGCCACTTATCCAGTACGTGGTGAATGAGGCGGTAAAGGCTGGGGTCAAGGAAATTGTGCTGGTCACCCATGCCAGTAAAAATGCCATCACTAACCATTTCGATACTTCATTCGAGTTAGAAGCGCAGTTGGAAAATCGCCTGAAGCGACAGCTTTTGGACGAGGTGCGCGCCATTATTCCGCGTGATGTCACGGTTATTTCTGTGCGTCAGGCCGAGGCAAAAGGTCTGGGGCATGCCATTGCCTGTGCGCGCCCGGTTGTTGGCGATAATCCATTTGCGGTTTTGCTGCCAGATGTTCTTGTGGACGAATACGCTGCAGACCTCACTACCTCGAACCTTGCCGCCATGGTGCGTAATTTCGAGCAAACGGGTGCCAGCCAGATCATGGTTGAATCTGTGGAGTGGGAAGACGTCAGTAAATATGGCGTCGTGGACTGCCTGGGGGCCGACCTCAAAGTGGGTGGCGTAGCCAAGATCGACGGCATGGTGGAAAAGCCCAGTGTTGATGCTGCACCTTCCAATATGGCCGTAGTAGGGCGCTATGTCCTTCCTGCGGAAATCTGGACTCTGCTGGAAAAAACCCAGCCGGGCGCTGGTGGTGAGATTCAGCTCACCGATGCCATCGATGAGTTGTTGAAGGTGCAAAATGTTGACGCCTATCGGATCGTTGGTCACAGCCATGATTGCGGAAACAAGCTCGGCTACATGAAAGCCCAGTTTGAATACGGCTTGCATCACCCGGAGATTGGCGTGGGGCTGCAGAAGTTTCTGGGGCAGCAGAAATCAAAGGCAGAGGCCGAGGCCTGAGCCGGGCAAGACCGGGGGGTGTTGGGCCAGCGGCTGACCCAGCATCCATTGAGGGTGGTAGGAGAGTGCTCCTCATTACGCTCTAACTAATTGATTGAAAAGTTGTTTTTCTGGTTGACACCCGAAGCGGCGCTGTTAAAATGCGCCTCGCTTTCGGGGGAAACCCAAGTAAGAGAGCGACTTTGGGGCTATAGCTCAGCTGGGAGAGCGCAACACTGGCAGTGTTGAGGTCAGCGGTTCGATCCCGCTTAGCTCCACCAAATTTTCGTTGTATATCAACGACTTCTGAACCCGCTCATTGAGCGGGTTTTTTTGTGTCCGTAATTTAAGTCCATATTAAGTCCATCGTGGAGCCCCCCCACTAATTGGGGGGGGGCGATTAGGCGGCCAGTGGGCAAGTTGTAAGCTGGGTTGGATCTTCACGGGCTAAAGCAAGAGAAGATTTTTGGGGGCTGTGTTGCCTTCTTTGCCGCAATCAGGGCGGAGCTTGACTATCTCCTGCTGCTTAGAATCTCCTCGGCTTCTTGCCTGTAATGCTCGGCAAGCTCTCGAAGAGTGGCGGCAAGTCTCCCGAGTCCTGCATCATCGCTCTGGTGCGCTTTGCCTCTCCAGTTCTCTTCAAGCCGCTTTTCTGGCGCGGCTGACGGATCCACCCAGTGTACACCTCGAGAATTTAGAGCCTGAGAGTAAAGCCCTCTTCTCATTTCTTCATTCTCTGGCGCGTTGAGCTCCCTAGATATTGTTAAATCGAGCCAATGCCCTCCTGGGTCTGAAGGGCCGTAAAAGCATACTTGTCCTACGTGATTGAGTGCCACTTCAAGGTGTCCTGACTTGCTGCAATACTCTTTTACGCTTGTGAGCCATTCAGTAAATGCAGACGCGTAGAAGTCGAGATTTTCGCTTACTCCAGGAGGGGTATTCCATCCATGGAGTAATCGCCAGCAATTTGTGCTTATAGTTTCGTCTTGTTCGTCGTGCTGTTCTTCGCTGTCGGGAGTATCATGTTTAGATCGATAGACCTTCCGAATTACCTCGCAAAAGAAAGAGGGGTCTTCAGATAATCGCTTCTTCAAAAGGCGGGGACTCCCACCGTTGTGGCTTTCCAAAATTGGTAGATATGCCCACTCCACTTTGAACAGTAGATCTTCAGGAAATTCAGGAGAATCTTGTAGGTGCTTTATTAGTTCGACCAAATGATAAGAATCTATACTCGGCTCGTCTTCACTTGAGGCTGGCGCCTGTAATAGTGCCTCAGCTACTAGTTGAGTGTCTAAAGGCCTGTCATTCAAAAGGTCGCATGATAGGCAGTTTAGCGCTGCGAGCGGTCGAGAGGCGGAAAGCAGGTTTTTTGCTGCAACCGAAAGTTCTCCCCTTGACTGGTACGGCTCTACTTTTACATGCTTCCAGTAATCATTTATGGGATCATTTAACTCATTTCTTGCTATATTCCAAGCCAACATGGTAAATGGAAGCCTTAAGGTTAGCTCTGACTTCAGGTTGTTATCCCAGCTTTTAAAGCTACCGACAAATACCCATTTCCAGCCAAAATTCTGTATTCTTGATGAAATAAATCCGTTTATTAAAAACTCAATTTTTTCATCTTTTTCTAACAATTTTTCAGGTAGTAGAGCAGAGTCATCATCAATTGGTAGGGCTTTGCCTAAGGAGTATCCAAGACGAAATGGAGACTCTACTTGCGTTGCGAAATTAAGAACTCTACCTAAACCGCCGTCGCCTAAAATTTCTTTTACTGTCGCAATTCGTGAATTTTCAATATCTTCACTCTGTTGCCTCCAGTTGTCTCCAGGTCCGTAAAGTTCATGTTCACTTTGGCTAAATAGCTCAATGCTATTAAGTTCGATTGAGGTGGGCTTTATGGTGTCCGCAGATTTTTCAATATCGTCAATTAAAGGTTCGGTTAGTGCCCATTTTGCATTAGAAAATCTACGGTGCTTTCTAGCTATCTTGGTAATCTTTAGCCAAAGGGGGAAGCGTTCATCCTCATCTAAATCTGTTATATCTGTTGAGGATATGTGGGCTAATATTTCGTGAAGATATTGGCTTGGCAAGTTATCCAGTATTTGTAGCAGGCCTAATAGTTTTTCGGTGTCTCCAAATGCTAAATTTATAGCTTTTTCTGTGTAATAGTTAACCTGCTCATGGTATTCATTGGTCTTTACTTCAGGCTTCCAGTCGCTTGGAATTTCCATAATCCAATTTGGTTTATAAGTTCCGCTGCTCGTTTGGCTTTGGTTCGGGAGCAGGCTCAGTAAAAGTTGCCAAGCGATTTCTTTTTGTTCGCTTTCAATCGAGGTGATACAGGCCCTTCTTTTCTCAAAAGTAGCGAATGTTTGTGGGAGCCACGGTAGAAAAATGTAAGTTAAAGAATTTATGGGGCGATTTTGCCATCTCCCTCCCGGATCTCTACTTGCTAACCGGGCAAGAATTGTTGTTGATCTGACAATGTAATCCTCATGCCAGGATAGTGCTTCAAGTGCCGATAATATCCCAGTGATATAGGTGGATCCAAAAATTGGATCACCTTCAAGAAGAAAGATTTCATCAAAAATGCATGGATCTTGATTGAGGTGCACTTCTAGTTGATGGAGGAATTCATCTGGGTCGGCTTCTGCTATGTTAGGTAAGTGATCGTCTAAACTTGCCCAAATTCTCCATTCTTTTCTGCTTAGAATGTTTTTTAAAATTCGAAAAACCGTTGATTTCGGTTTGGTGTTTGAACAATTTTCCAGGTGGCTAGCATTGTTTCCTAGTAAGGCAAGAGTCTCGCTTAGTCCTTCTCTAAGTTGGCTAGAGTATTTTAAATTTTTTCCGTAAATCTTTGCTGCATACTGTTGATCGACAGGGAGGTCAAATTTAGGGTCAATCTCAGAAAGAACATCAATTACTTTATTTTCGAAGGTTTCTAAATGTGCGTCAAAAAACCGAGAAGATGAGTTTGTCCATAGGGACTCCCGGTTTAATACGCGCCAAATTCCATTGTCTAGTACTATAGGCGCGTCTTCGGATTGGATGATTTCCCTAATGTCAGACAAAAAAGTTTCAAAATTCATCTGAAATACCCTTTATAAATTCCATATCATGTTCGTTGCTCTCATCCCATTGTCCTATCAGAGATACTAATGCTAGTGATTTCTCTTGTGTGGTGCCGTGATGAACAGGGATTGGAGGAGGGCTTTTAGATGGCTCAGGAGTTGCATAGCCATCGGGTATCTTGGAAACTTTGCCCTCTCTTTCATCAACGACGTTTTTTAAGTGGTTGGAAATATCTGATATCTCAAATAAAACGGAGAATACCCAAAGAGATATTTCTCTTATTTTAGTTAATGTTTCTTCTTCCGGAACACCAGATCCGCCACCATGATAGTGTTCATTCCTTTGATCGTGATACCAGAGTATTTCAGCTTTTTCTGAATGAATAGGTAGTTTTCTCTTATTTACTTCTTCTAGAAAAAATTCAATTTTACTAGGGAAATTCTTTTTCCATTTTTCGATATCTGCCCTTGGATAATGTCTTTCTCCCCTTTGAATAGGGTTTAATAAAAGATATGTAACAATTGACACCTCTATAGAGTTGTCAAAGCTGATAAGAGCAAGTCTTCGATCGTAGTCCGTCTTTTTACGGAAATGTGTTTCTGCGTGAATAATTAGTTCAAAAGGACGCTTTTGCCAGGGTTTGAGCTCTGCCATTGGTGACTTTTCCAAAGGATATCTCTGTTAGCACTGAATTGTGCCAAGTAATATTATTTGATACCAATGCTAACTCTTTAATCGTTTTAGGTCGAATCTTCGTCTTGTCGTATATTCACAATCGTACAGTTATTGACAGAACTCCAAGGGCGGGGCGTTCGCCCCGCCTGAAGAAAAGTTGAGCGGCGTAAAGCCACTATCTTGCTCCGCCTCTGTTATCGGGCGAATGGTCCACTCAAAAAGCCGAGTTCGGACCTTCTCAATCCCTCGGTAAAGCAGGCCAATCAGCTTCTTGGCCTCTTCTCCATATTTGTTCAGAGTCGATTTGACGACCTGATAGGCTCTAAGAGGCTGATCTTTGCGGGCGACGGTGGGGCCGCCGAATAGCTCTACGAATCGCTCCCAGTCCCCCTCATCGGCGGCCTTCACAATCTCGCCCAGCTTTTCATCTCCAACAGAATTCAGAACGGCTTCTTTAAGGTCGCTGTGCGACAGCCGGCGGCACTCCCGCCAAGCAGTAACTCCTGGGCCGCCGATCTGCTGGAACTGGCGGATGTTCCAGGTAGAGGCCCAGGCGCGAATTCGGGTAGCGCTCTCGATCGCATCGTGGCCGTGGAGATCCTCGCCCACATCCACACCGTCGATATTCTTGGCTATGTATTTGGCGATATAGCCGGTTGCGGTCCCTTTCGCTGGGTCAATGTATTCGACCTTCAGGCGGTGCTTGTCTGCGCCCGCCTCATCTCCGTCTATCTCCATTGCGTAATGGCGCATAACTTCAATGGCCGGCTTAACCTGGGGCTGAGGCAGGAATAGGAGCAAATGCCAGTGTGGGCATCCGTCGTGGTGAGGCTCTACTACGCGGAAGCCGTATGGCTTGATCCCCATTCGGTCGAACTTCGCCCGGATCTTGCTCCACTGTCGGTTGAGATGCGCTTGAGCGTCGGCAGGCGTATGGCCCTGATACTTGGGGTTGGGTACACAGGGGTTGGACAGATGGCTGTGATATTTGGACGGAGCGGTCAGAGTCACAAAGACCCCAATATCTCCCCGCTTGGCTGATATGCCCTCGAAACCTGAAAGCCGCGTCATCAGCTCATTGCGGCGATTGGTCAGGTTGGAGACGCCCCGCTTAGTGATATCAAGGAGGCTGAAAACTTGGCCTAGATCGTTCTCGGCGACCAGACGAGCCAAAAGGCCCTCATTGCGGTTCCACTGGGAGAACTTGCGCTTTACGCCGTGATTACTGGCATAGATTCCGGATCGCTTGTTAACGAGCCCAAGCCTGATATGTACAGCTTCCAGAATGAAGTCCTGGCGCTTGCGGATCTGCCGGCGCCACCACTGTTCGTCAAAAGTGCGAGCCAGTGCCGGCGCCAACTCTTCGGGGCTTGCTTGAAGTGGTTCGGGGTGGGGGAACTCGAACTCGCATCGCTCGATAATGGCGATGACCTTTTCTAGGGCTATGGTGGGGCCGAGCGCTTTTTCGTTCTGGATGAAAATTGTACTGACCTGCTTCGCCTTATGTCTGGCGAATTCCTTCACCTCATCATCAGAGGAGGTAATAAATAGCCCCTCAAAGGACTTCCCCAGAGTGAGTAGCTTATGGAGCTGTCGGAGTTCTGTATTGGCCGCGACGTGGCTCTCTCGCTCAGCGATTCGCTTGTAGTGGTGGGCGAGGGGGAGGCATAGGAACTCGTGCGCGCTAAAGATCCGCTCTCGGAATTTCCGGCACTCAAAAGTCCCGAAGTCTTCGGTGATGCGCAGGGCCTTATCCAGCGCGAACTCACTCATAGCCCGGCTTCCTCCTGGAATGATGCCGCTGAGTCGGGCACGGAAGGATGACCTATAGGTTGCCAGACACTGAAAGCCCGCTGGCCTATAGGTCGGATTTGGCCTATAGGTTCCCGGTGGGTTTCAAGAAGGGTTAATACAGGGTTAAACCTATAGGCCAAGCAGGGTTTGAAGCCGTCCAAGCTATAGGTCGGATCTGATATGCAGGCCATGCTATAGCCCCAGTTGACCTAGATGGTCCAGCTTCTGTTGCTGGTCCAGCCATTGGTCCAGGTCTTCCCGTAGGTAGCGGACTGCACGCCCGATCTTTATGAAAGGGGGCGCAGGGGTTCGGGAGTCCCGTTTTCCGTCCATGCGAGACTGGCGAAGGAATGAGCGGCTCATACAGATGTATTGCGCCGCTTCCGCCTCGGAGAGGGAACGGGGGAGTAGAGTCTGTTTACCAGCAGTCATCAGTTGTCTCACCAAGCTATTGCAGTCGATGAGCTAACCGTAAGTGCTGAATTTGAGCGCTAAGCTCAGGGTTAAAATTTAAGGCTCAGCGTTAATTTTTAACCCTGAGGGTTAACCGAACGGCAACCGAACGGCAACCGAACGGTGAAGCGAACGGGAACCGAAGAGCAAATGACAGACGGAGCGGCCCCCTTAGGTGAAGTGATAGGGGCAAAACCGACAGATTAAACTTGTATAAAAAACGACCAACCTAAAGGTGTCAGGCTGGTAGAAGTGTGGGGAAGCAATCTGCATATTTTTTTTGCAGGGCCGTGAGCCTATCGTGGTGCTCGGGCACGCCCGACAGCAAGATCAGCAGCATAGCGATCATTGTAGAAATTGCGTTGGAAGTCTTGAGGATGTTTTTGAGCATTTTTGAAGGCATTAATAGCGCATGCGTTTGGAATGCGAGAACACCGCCATGGACGAATGAACAGAGGGACTTCCAGTGGCATTCCTTAAATCCACTTAACATGGTAGTTGCGCCTTCCGGGGCTTTGCCTTTCAGCTCCTCTAGCATCTGGCTAAGTCCTGGAGCTTGGTTAAGCTGATTAAAGTTCTCTAGAGTTACATCAGTAAACAATTTTTCGATAGCATCATCTGGAGCTGCAAACAATAACCACATACCTTTCACCAATACCTCAAATTGGAGTCGCACCAAGCTGATCGCAGTGTTGTGCTTTTCCGCAGCAATTAAGTACTTCACAGCTTCTGCATGCTCAAATGCTAAGCTGCACATTGCGCGACTGGCGAATACATCCATTGTGTCGTCGAAGAGGCCTAGTTCGAAGAATTTGCGTAATTCGTTCTCTAATTCATAGGACCTTCTTAAGAGCTTTTCCATTAGTTGGCTTCCTTGTTTTCGCGATATTTTCGCCGAACCTTGCTCAAGGTGGGTGCGAAAGAGCTAAATTTCTGATAACTCGTGTTCCCATACCTGCTCAGCCATTCTAATTCTGTTGGGCTGATAGCTTGAATGATCCCATCCAGGTCAAATTTTGGGGTGTCAGCTTCATGGTCCTCTTCAAGAAGAGCCCACGCTTGTTTCGCTTTTATGTCGGGATTGTGCTGAATGATTCTAAAGAGAAGGGTGTGTAGCTGGTTCTCTTTTTGACTTGTGTCTCGTGGAGGGGCTTTAGTTTCAGTCACATTAGAGCGGTTTAAATAACTCTCAATTTCCGAAGCTGGAATGCGGACGTCTTTTGGAGAGAACTCGTTATTTTGATCGAAAAAAAGTTGATTGTCCTCAACAGGGAATAGCCCTCCCATTTCATAGCGCTCTCCTGCTTTCTGTGCTTCCAAAGCTTTCTCTAGGTGTTTAGTCGCCCGTGTAAGAGCAGAGTTGGTCGAGACTCCTTCCTTGGGAAATGGGAGAGCTATCAGTGTTCTTATGAGTTCGGCATCTTTGACGGCCGGTTTCCAACCAGAAAGAGGCGGAATTGGATCTTGTCTTTTAAACGGATAAGAACTACTCCAGTTGCCGATAGCATCGGGTTCGAGTACTGCCATTCCCGACTTAACCTTGATGGGCTCTCCATCAATTAGGGGTTGGATCACGTTAGGATGCATCTGGAGGTGCCCACGATATCGACAGCTGGCGCGTCCAATCCAGCGTCCTTCGCTATCCCGTGATGTCAGCAAGAGCGGACGCTCCACGGTAAAGGCGACAGGCTGGATCTCGCCTTTGGTTATCAAATAGGAGAGCTCTGAACGTCGCATCCCGAGAATTTCACAGGCCTCTTCCAGTGGGTACCAAGGACCATACATGGTTAAATTGCTCCTTAGCCGATTAGTGCTATTGCATCAGCTTTATGGTCAGGCGCTAAGTGTGCATAGCGCAGAGTTGTATTTAAATTTGCATGGCCGCAAAGCTCTCGCACTGTATTTAGGGGGACGCCCTTCATGACGAGTTTCGAGGCAAAGTCATGGCGCATATCATGCCAGCGGAACTTCTCGATACCGGCTTTCTTGAGAATACTGTTCCAAGAGCTCTTGACGTTATCCAGGCGGCTGCCATTGTCGGCAGGAAAGACCAAACTACCTGGTAGTGGTGCCTGCCGTAGCCATTCAACTAATGTTTGGTGCGCGGTGGGGCTTAGGGGGATATGCCGGGTTTTGCTGGATTTTGCCGTTTCTCCCCGGACTGTAATGACCTTTTTGTCGAGGTCGACACAGGACCACTCCAGATCGAATAGTTCTCCACGCCTCATTCCTGTTTTCAGGGATAGGGTAATGAGAGGCGTCATTCGGTCGGAGAAGGCATGGCGGCTCAAGTCGGGCAGGAGAGGGTAGCCACGCGCTCGACGGTGCCGATTGCCTCTCTCCCTAGCTTCCTTTAGCTCCTTGTCTCGTTCTGCCAGAGCTTTAAACAGCCGCTCCTCCTCAGCTGGAGATAGGTATCGGGCTTTCCTGCCCTCATCGATCTTCAGGGCTTTCAGTTTCTTCAGGGGGTGGTCGTCAAGTACCTCCCACTCAACTGCTTTAGTCAGGACTCCTCGGAGGGCATTCACACAGCGATTTACATAAGAGGGCTTCCGGCCTGCTTGAAGGCGCTCGGTTCGCCAGCGCTCTACTTTCCGGAGCTGGATCTGGCTCATGGGCTCGTTCAGGAAGTCGGCAAAGGAGGCACGGACGGTACTGACCGTGTAGTGCCCGCTTTTCTGGTTAGAAAGTGCCCAAGGCTCGTATTGGTCGACCAGGAATCGTCCCAAAGTCCCCTTCAGCGCTTCTTTGGCCTTTTGGCGCCCCTCAATCTTGTCTCCCTGCACGTCAACGCCTTCCGCAACCTTACCGGCCATGCTGGTAGCTCGGTCCCTGGCTTGGGCGATGGTTAGGGAGGGGCCCAATGGGCCTATCTTGATCCGCTTACGTTTGCCGTCATTAGTTCTGTAAGAGAAGTAGAAGGTCTTTCGCCCAGTGGGCTGGATGCGGAGTAGGAAGCCCTTGAGTTCCGAGTCTACGACCTCGTAGGCCTTCTCGCGGGGCTCAAGATTGCGGATAGTAGTAGTGGTCAGCTTGGCTTGCATGGTTCCTCCCAGAGCCCCCATGCTAAATTTAAGTCCATATTAAGTCCATTTTGAATGAACGGGGAAGGACGGGGGAGATCAGGGGTGAACAACAGTGAACAGGCTAAGGTATTGATTTGTATGGATTAAATGGCTTTCCTTGGGCTGTGGTTGTTTATCGTTGTTCACTGAGATTTGTGCGTTTTTTACACTGGCAGTGTTGAGGTCAGCGGTTCGATCCCGCTTAGCTCCACCAAATTAAAAAGGCCGCATCCGTAAGGGTGCGGCCTTTTTTGTTTTGGGCGCCTCCGAGAGGTTCATCTACATGGATGTAGTGATGGGGGGCATCTTTGTGCTTGGCGGGCGGGGGTGTCTGCTATATGTAGTTTGACCAAGGCTAGTAAAATGGACTCAACTGGGAAAGCGAATGAAATTAAGGGAAACACCACGGAAGGGCATCGTACTGGCTGGCGGTTCAGGCACCCGGCTATACCCACTTACCAAGGGGGTCAGTAAGCAGCTGATGGCTGTTTACGACAAACCCATGATCTATTACCCGCTGACCACCCTTATGATGGCTGGAATCCGGGACATCTTGATTATAACCACGCCCAGCGAACAGCATCTATTCCAGAACCTGCTGGAAGACGGCAGTCAATGGGGGGTAAATATTTCCTATGCTGTGCAGCCGTCTCCCGACGGTCTGGCGCAAGCCTTCTTGATTGGCCGGGAGCACGTCGGTAATAGCCCCAGCGCACTTGTGCTGGGTGATAACATCTATTATGCAGAGCGCTTTAACGAAGTGCTGAAATGTGCGGATCAGCGAACGGAAGGTGCCACGGTGTTTGGCTACCATGTCGCGGACCCCAGGGCATACGGCGTTGCAGAGTTTGATGGCGCCGGCAAAGTAATCAGTATCGAAGAAAAACCCTCAGAGCCGAAGTCGAACTACGCTGTAACTGGCCTTTATTTTTACGACAATCAGGTTTGCGACCTTGCCAAGGAGATCAAGCCTAGCCATCGAGGTGAGCTTGAGATTACGGACCTCAACCAAATGTATTTGGCGCAGGGTAATCTGAATGTTGAATTGATGGGGCGCGGCTCCGCCTGGCTCGATACGGGAACCCACGACAATTTACTGGAGGCAGCGCAGTTCGTACAGACTATTGAGCGCCGGCAAGGTTTAAAAGTCGCGTGCCCCGAGGAGGTTGCTTTCCGTAAAGGTTTTATTGACGCGGAAATGCTGGAAAAACAGGCTCGGCCGCTGATGAAAAGTGGGTATGGGGAATATTTGATGCAGCTTATTGTTGAGTCTGCCCGCGATCACCGGTTTGCGCGTTGATATGAAAATAATAGAAACCAACATTCCTGATGTAAAAATTATCGACCCCAAGATCTTTGGTGACGAGCGCGGTTTTTTCCTTGAGACCTTTCGCCAGGATTTTTTCAATCAGGAATGTGCCGAACGCATTTTTGTACAGGATAACCACAGCAAATCTAGCCAAGGCATATTGCGCGGCCTTCACTATCAGACCGAGCATACTCAAGGCAAGCTTGTGCGGGTTACATCCGGAGAGGTGTTCGATGTGGCTGTAGACCTGCGTCGAAGTTCTCCTTCTTTCGGCCAGTGGGTCGGCGTGTTACTGAGCGAAGACAATAAGCGCCAGCTCTGGGTTCCGGAAGGTTTCGCCCACGGTTTTTATGTTACCAGTGCATCCGCAGAGTTTGTCTACAAGTGTACCGACTACTACGCCCCCGAGTACGAACACTCCCTGCGCTGGGATGATCCGGAGCTCGGTATCGAGTGGCCTCTGGTCAATGGCGAGCAGCCTCAGCTCTCCGCCAAAGATGCCGAAGGCAAACTCCTGAAAGACGCCGCCGTCTTTGGTTGAAGGGGGGGACGATGAAAATTCTAATCACCGGTAAAAGTGGCCAGCTCGGCAGGCAGCTGCTGAAGCAGGCCTCAGCCGACACGGCTATTGTTGCTCACGGGCGAGACACACTGAATATTGCGAGTAAAGATCAGGTGTTTTCTGCCCTCAAGCAGGCGGAGCCGGAGGTGGTTATCAACGCTGCCGCCTACACCGCTGTTGACAAGGCAGAGTCCGATTGTGAACAGGCGCATCTGATTAATGCGCGCGGCCCGGAAAACCTTGCGCTGGCTTGCCGTGAGCTGGGCATCCGCTTGGTTCACGTCTCTACCGATTTCGTGTTCGATGGAAAGCAGTCTCAACCTTATATGCCGGGTGATGCCAGAAGCCCGCTCGGCGTGTACGGCGAAAGCAAGGCGCGTGGCGAAGAGGCGGTGGAAGCCATCCTGCCGGGCGCCATCATCGTGCGGACTGCCTGGGTATACGACCGCGAGGGTGGAAACTTTGTTACCACCATGTTGCGCCTTATGCGGGAGCGCGACCAGCTGGGGGTAGTGGCTGACCAGATCGGTACCCCCACGTGGGCGGGTACCCTCGCAAAAAATATTTTCGCTTTGGCCGCTGTGCCGGAAGCCAAAGGTATCTACCACTGCACCGACGCCGGTGCCGCTAGCTGGTACGACTTCGCCGTGGCTATCTTCGAAGAAGGTAAGAGAGCCGGCCTGCTGTCGAATAATAGGCGGGTAAACATTGCCCCAATTGCGACCACCGACTATCCAACTCCAGCAGCGCGCCCGTCTTACAGTGTGTTGGACAAGTCTCGACTGGTAAATGAGACAGGCCTGGCGCTACAGCACTGGCGCCAGGTTTTAAGGTCTGTCCTCAATTCAACGGAACTATAAATGAGCAATCTACTTGTAACCGGCGGAGCCGGTTTTATTGGGGCTAACTTTGTTCACTACTGGATGCGGACCTACCCGCAAGACAAAGTGGTCGTATTGGATGCGCTCACCTATGCCGGCAACAAGGCCAGCTTGGCGGCAGTGGCCGGTAATCCGAACTTCGTTTTCAGTCACGGCAATATCTGTGATACCCGGCTGGTGGAAACCCTGCTCAAAGAGCACCACATCGACACCTTGGTACACTTCGCCGCAGAGAGTCACGTAGACCGCTCCATTACCGGCCCGGACGCATTCATTGAAACCAATATCATCGGCACCCATAGCCTGCTCAAAGCCGCGAAGAAAGTCTGGCTGGACGAGGGGCTGAACAAAGAAGGTCACCGCTTTCACCATGTCTCGACTGACGAGGTGTATGGCACCCTAGAGCCCAGCGATCCAGCCTTCAGCGAAATCACCCCTTACGCGCCTAACAGCCCATACTCTGCGAGCAAGGCGGCGTCCGATCATCTGGTCCGCGCTTACCACCATACCTATGGGCTGAAGGTCACCACCAGCAATTGCTCCAATAACTACGGGCCCTATCACTTCCCGGAAAAGCTGATCCCGCTGGTTATCACCAATATCCTGCACGACAAGCCCCTTCCAATTTATGGGGACGGCCAGCAGATCCGTGACTGGCTGTATGTGGAGGATCACGCGCGGGGTATCGACCTGGTGATCAAGAAAGGCCAACTGGGTGAGTGCTATAACATTGGTGGTATCAATGAGTGGGCCAATATCGACATCGTCAGGCTGATTTGTGAGCTGGTGGATAAAGCATTCGCCAGTAGCCCAGACCTTGGTGACCGATTTCCGCATGCGGGGCGAGCCAGGGAGGGGCGCTCTGCCGAGCTGATCACCTACGTGACTGATCGCTCAGGCCACGATCGTCGCTATGCCATCGACCCGTCAAAATCCCGCGGCGAGCTCGGCTACCAGCCGGCGGAATCCTTTTCTTCCGGAATCGAGAAAACCATTCAGTGGTACCTGCAGGGCGAGTCCTGGTGGGCTCCGTTGATACAGGCTTCTAAGGATTGATAGGAAGTGCGGTGGTCTGGTCAAAAAATGCTCGCGGTACTGTGTTATGCCCCGCAAAGGCAGATGCAAATCCCTAAAGGTTGTAATGGCTTGCTTTGGGCGGGAAAATTGTAAACGGGGAGTGCTACAGATAGCGCAGCTCAAGTATTCGAGGCGGCTCATTACCGCTCGATGGATGGTCACAAACGACTCCCAAGCGTGACATAATGGGGCTTAAATGCCGCCTCTTTTTATTGGAGTGGTGGGGGGGCCGTTAGTGCTATTTCTGTAACAGAATAAATTTATGATTTTACCCGTAATTATGGCGGGTGGTTCCGGCACCCGCCTGTGGCCGCTTTCGCGCAAACTTCATCCGAAACAGTTTCTGCCGCTTACGGATGATGCGACTATGTTGCAAAACACCTGTGCGCGATTGGAGGGCATTGAGTCGCAGCCACCATTGCTAATATGTGGCGATGATCACCGCTTTATTGTGGCCGAGCAGCTGCGCGAGGTGGGGCAGGCTCATAGCGGTATTCTACTCGAGCCTGCAGGCCGCAATACTGCTCCTGCGGTCGCTTTGGCAGCGCTAAGGGCCATCGCGGGGGGGGCGGAAGATCCGTTACTGCTGGTGTTGGCCGCAGACCACGCAATAAAAGATGTAGCTGCCTTTCAAGCCGCGGTGATGTGTGCGGTTCCTCACGCCGAGGCTGGCAAACTGGTGACCTTTGGTATTGTGCCCTCGGCTGCCGAAACCGGTTACGGCTATATCAACAAGGCAAGGGCCGTAGATGAAGCTGAGACCGCGTTTGTGGTTCAGCAGTTTGTAGAAAAGCCTGATCTTGCTACCGCAGAGAAATACGTGAGTTCCGGTGAATTTTACTGGAACAGCGGCCTGTTCCTGTTCCGTGCCAGCCGTTTTATCCAAGAGTTGTCTAAATATTGCCCGGATATCCTTGAGGCTTGTGAGAAAGCCATGCAGGGTGCCACCTTTGATGTCGACTTCGTGCGCCCGGCTAGTGAGGCCTTTCTGGCCTGTACCGATGAGTCTATTGATTATGCCGTTATGGAGCATACCCGCGATGCAGTGGTCGTGCCGATGGATTGCGGCTGGAATGACGTGGGTTCTTGGTCAGCGCTTTGGGAGGTGTCTGAGAAGGACGAGCAGGGTAATACGTCGAAGGGCGATGTTATCCTGGAGGATAGCCATAATTGCTTTGTACAGAGCGATAGCAAGTTAATTGCTACTGTGGGCCTGAATGATATCGTGGTGGTAGAAAGTGATGACGCGGTGCTGGTTGCCGCTAAAGACCGCGTGCAGGATATTAAGAAGGTGGTTGAACGCCTCAAGGCCGAAAATCGCTCGGAAGCGCAATTGCATCGTAAAGTCTACCGCCCGTGGGGCTATTACGATTCCGTTGATTTCGGCGAACGTTTCCAAGTGAAGCGAATTGTAGTGAATCCAGGTGCACAACTGAGTCTGCAAATGCACCATCACCGTGCGGAACATTGGATCGTGGTGTCTGGTACTGCGAATGTGACCTGTGGTGAAAAAGAGTTTTTGGTGACCGAAAACCAGAGCACGTATATCCCGCTTGGCGTAGTCCACCGTCTCGAAAACCCGGGGACCATTCCGCTAGAATTGATCGAGGTGCAGTCCGGCTCTTACCTGGGGGAGGACGATATCGTCCGCTTTGAAGATCGGTACGCGCGTACCTAAGAAGCTCTTTTGTGCTAATTATGTGCCTCGGTTCGGGTATGCCGGAGTTGTTCAGGTTTGTGTGTATGCACACCTTGAATACGTAAAAGAGGACAGCGTAGAGCTCGCATGATCGATCTGCATTGCCACCTTCTCCCAGGCATCGACGACGGTGCCCGGGATCTCGACCAGGCGCTGGTACTGGCCCGCGCCGCGGTTGCCGATGGCATTACTCACATCGTGGCCACCCCGCATATTCACTCTGGCCGCTTCCCCAATACGTTTTCGACCATCTCTAAAGCGCACCGCCAGCTGGTTGCCGCGCTGGATACCGCCGAGATCCCGCTGCATGTGGGTATGGCGGCAGAAATTCGCCTGTCCGAAGAAATCCTGAATATGGTGATTCTGAAGCAGGTACCTTTTTTGGGCGAGTGGGGCGACGAAAAGGTCCTGCTACTGGAACTGCCGCACAGCCATATCCCGCCGGGTACCGAACAGTTGATCCGCTGGCTGCGCAAGCAGAAGGTCCGTCCGATGATTGCGCACCCGGAGCGCAACAAGGATGTCATCCGCGATTTCAATAAGGTGATGCCGCTGGTGCATGAGGGTTGCCTGTTCCAGGTAACTTCCGGCGCCGTATGTGGTCATTTTGGTGAGCCGGCACAGCAGCGTTCCATCGAGATGCTGGAGAACGGGCTGGTCACCATACTAGCCACCGATGCCCACCATGAAGTGCGCCGTCCACCAGCGCTGAACGCAGGCCGAGAGGCTGCGGCTAAGGTAGTCGGTGAAGAGAAGGCCTGGCAGCTGGTGCGCGATAATCCGGGCAAGATCGCTGCGATGCACTTCGCCCATCACAAGACCCTTTGACCGCCATGAAGAGCGTGACTTCAATGACCGCCGGGTTCGCAGGCACGTAACCGACAGGTTCAGATTCTGCGGTCTCGAACAAAATCTACCGGTTAAAAAATAAACTGGCCTTCTCGGGCTAAACTGTTAGACTGCGCAGCCTTTTAAAGGCCAATCCGGCCCCTCAAGTACCGGCGTTAGACGCCGCAAGTGATTCCCAAATATGACCGATACCCCCACGGCCACTGGCTTTGACCAGTTGGGCCTGCCCGCTGAAATCCTCGACGCTGTCACCAAACTTGGCTATGAAACCCCATCCCCGATTCAGGCAAAGACCATCCCGTCTCTGCTGGAAGGGCGCGATGTACTGGGCCAGGCACAGACAGGAACGGGCAAAACAGCGGCATTCGCGCTCCCTCTGCTGGCGAGCCTGGACCTGAAGAGCAAACGCCCTCAGGCACTGGTGCTGGCACCGACCCGAGAACTGGCCATTCAGGTGGCCGAGGCCTGCCAGTCCTACGCGGCTAACCTCAAAGGTTTCCACGTTGCACCTATTTATGGTGGCGCGGACTACCGCGGCCAGATCCAACAACTGAAGCGCGGTGTGCAGCTGGTAGTAGGCACCCCGGGCCGTGTGATGGACCACATGCGCAAAGGCACCCTGGACCTGTCCAACCTGAAGACGCTGGTCCTCGACGAAGCCGACGAAATGCTGCGCATGGGCTTTATCGACGACGTGGAGTGGGTACTGGAACAGATTCCAGAAGAGCGCCAGATCGCGCTGTTCTCCGCCACCATGCCGCGCGAGATCGCCAAGATTGCCCGCGACCATTTGGACGAGCCGGTGGACGTGAAAATCAAGGTCAAGACCGAGACCGCAGAAACCATTCGCCAGCGCTACTGGCCGGTGGGCGGCCTGCACAAGCTGGATGCGCTGACCCGTATTCTCGAAGCCGAGCCGGTGGATGCCACCATCATCTTCGTGCGCACCAAGAACACCACCGTTGAGCTCGCCGACAAACTGGCCGCACGCGGTTTTGCCTCTTCCGCCCTGAACGGCGATATGGCGCAGAACCTGCGCGAGCAGGTGATCGACAAGCTGAAGGCGGGCAAGCTGGATATCGTTGTGGCCACCGACGTGGCGGCGCGAGGCCTGGATGTGAAGCGCATCAGCCACGTAATCAACTACGACATTCCTTACGACACCGAAGCCTATATCCACCGTATTGGCCGTACCGGCCGTGCCGGCCGTGAAGGCGATGCGATTCTGTTTGTGGCGCCGCGTGAGCGTCGCATGCTGCGCGTTATCGAGCGCGCGACCAAGAAGTCCATCGAGCGTCTGGAACTGCCGACGGCGAAAGCGGTAAACGCATCGCGCATGGAAAAATTCCGTCAGCGTATTAGCGATACCCTTGCTGGCGACAGCGACATGGCACCGTTCCGCGACCTGGTGGACCAGTACCTGGCCGACAACGAAGTGGACCCGCTGGATGTGGCTGCGGCACTGGCGGCCATGGCGCAGGGCGACCAGCCACTGTTGCTGGACGAGCGCGAGCCGAAGCAGCGCGACTTTAATGATCGAGGTGACCGCGACGACCGCCGCCGCGACCGTGATGGCGACCGCAAGCGCGAGCGCAAAGGCAGCTTCGAAAAAGACAAGCGTATGCCGCCGCCGGATGAAGGCAAAGAGCGTTTCCGCATTGATGTGGGCCGCGAGCACGGCGTGCGCCCGGGTAGTGTGGTTGGTGCTATTGCCAACGAAGTAGAGCTGGATAGCTCTTACATCGGCCGCATTGAAATCTACCCGGAATACACTACCGTCGATCTGCCGGAAGGTATGCCGAAAGAGATTTTCCAGCACCTGAAAAAAGTGCGGGTAAACGGCCGTCCGATGAACATTGCCAAGTACGACCCGAATGCGGTGGACAGTGGCAAACCGTTCAAGAAAAGCGGTTCTTTCAAGAAGCGCAAGTTTGAAGGTAAGCCTGAAGGCAAACACGGTGGCAAGCACGGTGATAAGCCACACCGCAAGTCTGGCAAGCCAAAGCAGCATCGCGACCGCGACTGATCCTGGCTTACAGGGCGAATAAAAAAGGGCACCAGTTGGTGCCCTTTTTGTTTGCCCGCGAAGTGCGAGCTTTTTAACCCTGTTGTTTGACTCTGTTAGTTCACTTTGCCAAACGGCAGCATCTGACGCAGGGTATTGTCTTTGTTGTACAGGTGATGCCACAGGGCGCCACCAATGTGCAGTACCAGCAGTACCAGCAGGGCGTTCCACAGTAGTTCCTTGTGCAGGAAGGCGAACTGCTTGGCCACATCAATATTCTTCTCAAAGAAGGCCGGCAGGTCGAACAGCCAGAACAGCTTGGTGTCGCGGCCCGCGAACTGGCGCATCAGCAGGCCGGTGAGCGGCATACCGATGATCAATATGTACATCAAGCTCTGGGTCAGCAGAGAGATTGGCTTCTGGAAGCCGCTGCCGTACAGGTTGGGACGACCATGAGTAGCGCGGTAGTAGAGACGGAACAGGCCCAGGAACAGAACCAGGAAGCCGAGGGAGAAGTGGACAACCATCCACCAACCGCGCATCGGATCTTCTTTCGCATACTGCTCATGGAGTTCTACGGACGCCCAGGCGAACAGGATAAAAAACGCGATCATCCAGTGCAGAGTTTTGAGAGTCTTGCTCCAGCTATTGGGTGTGGAGGCCATACATATCCCCTTGTGTGTTTTATTACTTGTTTATGTTATCGGTCGCGGCAAGCACGCCATTCAGATTGGCGAAGCAGGTATCCCGTGCTGTGGTGAAGAAGTCCCTTAGAAAAGCCTGTTCCAGCATCTCCTCGCGCACCGCAGCGTAGAGTGTACTCCACACGCCGGATTTTCCTAGTCTCAGTTGGTTTACCAGCCCCTTTTGTAAATATTCGTAAAGAGCCCAGTTGGGTAGGGCGCAAACACCGCGGCCGCTGACCACCAGTTGCACCATCATTACCGTGAGTTCGGCGGTACGCACCGCGATGGGTTCGATACCGGCCGGGTCGAGGAACTTCTGGAAAATATCCAGTCGCTCTCGCTCTACCGGGTAGGTAATTTGCACTTCATTCGCTAGGTCTTGCGGGGCTATCGTCTTCTGTTTCGCCAGTGCGTGTTTGCGGCTGACCGCCAGGCACATCTCAAAACTGAACAGCGGCTCGTAGTGGATACCCTTGAGAGAGGTATCCGGGTTACTGGTAACCACCAGATCCAGGTCACCGCGTACCAGCGCCGGTAGCGGTGCGAAATGGAAACCACTGGATAGGTCCAGCTCGACCTCGGGCCAGTCGTCCCGGTAGGCATCGAGGGTGGGCATCAGCCACTGATAACAGCTGTGGCACTCGATCGCGATATTCAGCCGCCCCGCCTGCCCCGATGCCAGCCGCGCCAGGTCTCGTTGCGCTACCGCCACCCGCGGTAGCACATCGTCCGCCAGCTGCAACAGCCGCAGCCCGGCACTGGTAAAGCGCAGGGGCCGCGACTTGCGCACAAACAGCGCCTGCGCGTGGCGGTCTTCCATCTCGCGGAACAGGTGGGAGAGCGCGGATTGGGTCAGGTGCAGGCGCTCGGACGCACGCACCATGCTGCCGGTGTCCCGCAGTACCGTCAGGGCGCGCAAGTGCCTCAGCTCAATCATTCGTATTTGTCATCTTTAGTTAAATTCATGTTTTTGGCGAAAAATATGAAATTGATTGAACATGTTGTGCGCCCCAGAATCAACCCCGAATTTTACGGACCCAGGGGAAAGGGCATGGCAAAGACACATATTCTCGGATACCCGCGCATTGGCGCGCATCGCGAGCTCAAACGCGCGCAGGAAGCGTACTGGAAAGGTGAGATCGACCAGCAGGCACTGCTGGCCGCCGGCGCAAAGGTGCGCAGTCAGAACTGGCAGGCCCAGCAAGCGGCGGGCCTGGCGCTCACGACCGTGGGGGACTTCGCCTGGTATGACCAGGTACTGAATCACTCGCTGATGTTCGGCGTTATTCCCGAGCGCTTTGAGGCCGGCGCGGCAGACAACAAGCTGGACCAATACTTCCGCCTCGCCCGCGGCCGCGCTCCTTCCGGCGCGCCGGTGGCCGCCAGTGCGATGACCAAATGGTTTGACACCAACTATCACTATCTGGTGCCGGAATTTGCCGTGGGGCAGGAGTTCAGACTGGACGCGGAATGGCTGCTGGCAGAAATAAAAGATGCACAAAGTCTCGGCCACAACGTAAAGCCGGTGATCATTGGCCCACTGACCTACCTCTGGTTAGGGCGCGGTGTGGAAAACGCGCTCGATTTATTGCCGGGGCTTTTGGCCTGCTACGAGCAGTTACTGGTACAGCTGGCTGACGCCGCCGCGCAATGGGTGCAAATCGACGAGCCAATCCTGGGGCTCGATTTGCCCGCGGAATGGCGCGATGCATTTGCCCCTGTGTATAAAGCTCTGGCGCAAGCCAGTGGCAGTAAACTGCTGCTGGCAACTTACTTTTCCACATTGCGGGAAAATCTGCCGCTGGTATTTGATCTGCCTGTGGATGGAATTCATATCGATGCGGTGCGCGGTCGCGAAGAGCTGCAGCCTGCATTGGAGGCGTTGCGGGGAGGCCAGGTTCTCTCGGTCGGCGTGGTCAACGGCCGCAACGTGTGGAAAACCGATCTGGCCCAGTGGCAGCAGGCTCTGAAAAAAGAAGCGGAAGTCTTCGGCGACCGTTTGTGGATATCTGCCAGCTGTTCGCTGCTCCATTCGCCAGTAGATCTGGAAACCGAAGCGGGATTGAGCGAAGAACACAAAAACAAACTGGCCTATAGCCGCCAGAAACTCGATGAACTACAGAAGCTGCAATCGGCACTCGAACCGGGGGCTGAGCCACTCGTGGCTTTTCCTCAAACCGATAGTCGTACCGAGGCGGATGTACGTCAGCAGCTGGAAAGTACCTGGCGCCCGCAGAAATTTTCCGAGCGGGTCGAAGTTCAGCGCGAACGCTGGCAGCTTCCGCTACTGCCGACCACCACTATCGGTTCTTTTCCACAGACCGACGTTTTACGTCAGGTGCGTAAACAGTTTCGCAACGCAGAAATCAGCCAGCAGGATTACCACGAGCACTTGCGTGCAGAAATAGCCGAAGCGATTCGCCGTCAGGAAATCCTGGGTCTGGACGTATTGGTGCACGGCGAAGCCGAGCGCAACGACATGGTGGAATACTTCGGCGAGCAATTGGACGGGTTTATCCACACCGGTAATGGCTGGGTGCAGAGCTATGGCTCTCGCTGTGTAAAACCGCCAATTATTGCCGGTGATATCAGCCGACCCAAGGCGATGACAGTGCAATGGAGTGAATACGCCCAGAGCCTCAGTAAGCGTCCGGTAAAAGGCATGCTGACCGGCCCGGTCACTATCCTGAACTGGTCCTTCACCCGCGAAGATATTCCACGCGCGGTAAGCTGCCTGCAAATCGCCAAAGCGCTGCGCGATGAGGTACAGGATTTGGAGGCGGCGGGCATCGGCATTATCCAGATCGACGAGCCAGCACTGCGCGAGGGTTTGCCGTTGCGCGAGGCAGACCACAAAGCGTATTTCGACTGGGCGGTGGGTTGCTTCCGTTACACCTGCAGTGAGGTGAAACCGGAAACCCAGATCCATACCCACATGTGCTACTCGAATTTCAACGCGATTATGGACGCGATTGTGGCGCTGGATGCGGATGTCATCACCATCGAATCTGCCCGTTCGGATCTACGCCTACTGGATGTCTTTGCCGGTGAAAATGGAGGCTACCCGAATGAAATCGGCCCGGGTATTTACGACATCCATTCACCGAACGTGCCGGAACGTGAAGAGTTGCAGGCGCGGCTGCAGCAATTACTCAAAGTCATCCCGAAAGAAAAACTCTGGGTAAATCCAGACTGTGGATTAAAAACCCGCAGCTGGGCGGAGGTAGGTTCCGCGTTGCTGAATATGGTGGAGGCGACACGCACGGTGCGTAGTGCGTTAGTTTGATTCCATTTCGCAGCCAATAAAAAAGGGCCTGTGATCAGGCCCTTTCTTTGTTTTGAGAGTTAGTAGCAATCCCGCGTCATATTTTCCACGCGGTCTTTGTGCACGATCAGGTTGTCCTCGATACGCACACCACCGTAAGGCCGCAGTTTTTCCACCTTGTCCCAATTCACTTCATCCGTCAGCTGGGATTCTTTCAGATCCGATAGCAGGCTGTGGATAAAGTACAGGCCCGGCTCGATGGTGAAGACCTGGTTTTCTTCGATGGTACGGGTAGTACGCAGAAACGGGTACTCGGTTGGCGGTGGCGTGGTGCCGCCTTCCGGTGCGGTCTGGTGGCCGCCCACATCGTGTACCTGTAGGCCGAGGAAATGGCCCAGCCCGTGGGGCATAAAGGTACCGGTGAGGCCAGATTCCACCGCGCTTTCCGGGGAGGTTTTGATCACACCAAACTGCTGCAGGAGTTGACCGATTTTGTGGTGGCAGTCTTTGTGTAGTTCCACATAAGAGGCACCGGGAGTCAGGCCCGCAACCAGTTCCTGCTCTTTCTCGTGCATTGCCGTTACCAGCTCGGCGAACTCGCCATCGCGGTACGCATAGGAGCGGGTGATGTCGGCACAGTAGCCGTTGCAGTCGGCACCGGCATCGATCAGGAAGCTGCGACGCTCGTTCTCGGACAGGCGCTGTGTGGATAAGTGGGTGTAGTGCAGGATGGCACCGTGCTCGTTCAGGCCGACAATATTGCCATACGGCATCTGGTTTTCACCCTGGCCGGCGGCGTTCAGATAGGCCAGGTTAATTTCGAACTCGCTCGCGCCACTGCGGAAGGCTTCTTCCGCGGCTTGGTGGGCGCGCACCGCAATGCGGTTAGCTTCGCGCAGGCAGGCGAATTCGTAGGGGGTTTTGTAGGCGCGGGCCCAGTGCAGCTGGTCAATCAGGTGCTGCGGGTTGCGCTGGCCGATCTCCCAGCCTTCCAGTTTGCTGGTCTCACCGATAAAGGCCGCGTTCTCACCGCTGAGGAACGCCTTGGCTTCGTCCGGTTTGGACAGCAGCTCGATATCGTACTCGTCGCTCCAGAAGGTCTGCGGAGCGGGCGGCACGTAGTGCCAGAAGTCTACCGGGCGGTAGAACAGCAACTTGGGCTTCTGGCCGCGGCGATAGATGACCCAGCTGTGTGGGTTGTCGGTGACCGGTACCAGAGCTTTGAACTGGGGGTTAACCCGGAACGGATAATAGTTGTCATCCAGAAACTGTACGGACGGCGAACCGCTATACACGTTGAGGGTCTCAAACCCGCATTGCTCGAGGATCTCATCGTAACGCTTGCACAGGATGGCAAGGTGTTCACTGAAGAGTTGCTTGTCCATAACGCCCCTTGGTTTGGTAAATAGCTTTGCTAGATAGTTCTGGTAGATAGGTCTGGTAAATAAATGTCGGGTCAAAAGATAACTCGACGAATTGGTCGAAAACTAGTCATTGTCGCGGGTACACGAAAGCACATAGTGTATAGTCACTGTTCTGGATAAATAGTCTGATTTTGGACCATGGAAAAGAAGATACTGCTAACGGACTGCCCCGATGCCAAAGGGCTGATCGCGAAGATCACCAACATCTGCTACAAGCACCAACTGAATATTACCAAGAACGACGAGTTCGTTGACCGCGCACAGGGCCGCTTTTTTATGCGCACTGCGCTGGAAGGGATCTTTAACGATGACACCTTCCTGGAAGACCTGGATATGACACTGCCCCAAGGGGCGGAGCGCCGATTGGTCGCCAGTGGTCGCAAGCGTGTGGTGTTGATGGTTACCAAGGAATCCCACTGCCTGGGTGATATCCTGATGAAGTGCTATTCCGGCGCCCTGGATGTGGAGATTGCCGCAGTAGTTGGCAACCACAAGGTGCTGCAGCCGCTTGTGGAAAAGTTCGACATCCCGTTCCACTGGGTGCCGGCAGAAAATCTCGAGCGCGCCCAGCACGAGGAGCAGGTTATTGAGATCGTGGACCGCTACGAGCCGGACTACCTGATCCTCGCTAAATATATGCGGGTGCTCACACCGCAGTTTGTTGCCCACTTCAAAAACCGCATCATCAATATTCATCACTCCTTCCTGCCGGCCTTTATCGGTGCCAAGCCTTACCTGCAGGCGTTTGAACGCGGGGTGAAAATTATTGGTGCCACCGCGCATTTTGTCACCGACGATCTGGACGAGGGCCCGATCATTGAGCAGGATGTGATTCATGTGGATCACTTCTATTCCGCTGACGATATGGCCAGTGCCGGTCGCGATGTGGAAAAACAGGTATTGAGCCGCGCGTTACAGCGGGTTCTCGAAGAACGTGTGTTTATTCACGGTAACCGCACCGTGGTATTTAAGTAGTTCTCTAGTAGCTTTCTAGTTGCTTTCTTGGGGGAAAGATGAAACAAGCAATGGTTACGGGTGCAGCTCTCGTATTGATGACGCAACTACTCGGTGGTTGCGCAAGCGAACCGGCGGCCCCAAATCCTGGGATCAAAGAGTCTTTCCACACCGAGATTTCTGCCAACGGCTCCAAGCGTTTTACCTACGTGTTGGAAGTCGCTGCACCCGCATTGCGCGGACCATATACGCAGAGTGCGAGCGAGCGCGCGCGCATGGGCAAGCAATACGAGGGCTTCGCTCGCCCGCGCCGGGTGAACTTCGATCATGCGTTACAGCTTAAACTTCAGGAAACGGGGTTCTGTCGCGACGGGTATTTTGTGATTGATCGAGTGGTATCGCCGCAAGGTGGTGAACTGCGCGGTGAATGTCGGGAAGGGGCCGAGCGGTAGTGATCTCTTGCACTACAGAAGCCTGATGAGAAGGCAAAGTGCCGGGTGATATTTTTCGAAAGCGTCGGCGACATGGACGTCGCCGACGCAGCGTACAGGGAAGTATTCACAGCGATTTCGAAAAATATCACCCGGTGCTTTGCCGCCAGATGACTTTAGATTATCCAAAAAAAATGCCGGAGCACTGCTCCGGCATTTTTATTTCTGGGCTACTTATTCCTGGCTATTTAGTCCATGTAGCTCTCAACGGGCGGACAGGAACAGATCAGGTTCCGGTCACCGTACACATTGTCGATACGGTTGGACGCGGGCCACACCTTGTGGTGCTTCAGCCAGGCTGCCGGGCGACCGGCAATTTCGCGGCTGTACGGATGGGTCCAATCGTCGGTCATCACGTCGTCTTGAGTGTGCGGCGCATTGTGCAGGGGGTTGTCGTCTGCACTGTATTTGCCGCTGGCCACATCATCCGCTTCCTGACGAATGGTTGCCATGGCCTGTACAAAGCGATCCAGCTCTTCCTGCGCTTCCGACTCGGTCGGCTCGATCATCAGGGTGCCGGCAACCGGGAAGGACATGGTCGGCGCGTGGAAGCCGAAATCCATCAGGCGCTTGGCGATGTCTTCCTCGGTAATACCGCTCACTTCTTTCAGCGGGCGCAGGTCGATCAGACACTCGTGCGCGATAAAACCGTTACTGCCTTTGTACAGCAGCGGGTAGTGTTCACTCAGCTTCTTGGCCACGTAGTTGGCATTCAGGATCGCGGTTTCGGTGGCGAGCTTCATGCCTTTTTTGCCCATCATGCGGATGTACATCCAGCTGATTGGCAGAATGCTGGCGGAACCCCAGGGTGCCGCAGATATAGTGCCGTTGACCGGATCGTTGCCCGGTACCTCGGTTACCGGGTGGCCTGCCAGGTAAGGCTTCAGGTGTTCGCCAACCGCAATCGGGCCCATGCCAGGGCCGCCACCACCGTGGGGAATACAGAAAGTCTTGTGCAGGTTCAGGTGGGATACGTCACCACCGAATTTACCCGGTGCGGCTACGCCAATCAGGGCGTTCATGTTGGCGCCGTCGATGTACACCTGGCCGCCGGCGTTGTGGATAAGCTCGCAGATCTCGCGGATGCCTTCCTCGAATACACCGTGGGTGGAGGGGTAGGTCACCATCAGCGCCGCGACGCGGTCGCCGTGCTCTTCCACTTTTGCTTTCAGGTCGGCGATGTCCACGTTGCCGTTGTTGTCACAGGCAACCACCACAACCTTCATGCTCACCATCATCGCCGAGGCGGGGTTGGTGCCGTGGGCGGAGGCCGGGATCAGGCAGATATCGCGCTGGCCTTCGCCTTTCGCTTCCAGGTATTTCTTGATTGCTACCAAGCCCGCGTACTCACCCTGGGAGCCGGCGTTCGGCTGCAGGCTCACGGCGTCGTAGCCGGTACATTCCGCCAGCATGGTTTCCAGCTGGGTGAACATCTCGCGGTAGCCCTGAGCCTGGTCGGCCGGGGCAAACGGGTGCAGCTTGCCGAACTCCGGCCAGGTCACCGGGATCATTTCGGCGGTGGCGTTCAGCTTCATGGTGCAGGAACCCAGCGGAATCATGCTGTGGTTCAGGGCGATGTCTTTGGACTCCAGAGTCTTCAGGTAGCGCAGCATCTCGGTTTCGGAGTGATGCGTGTTGAACACCGGGTGGGTCATGAATTCACTGGTGCGCTGCAGGCTTGCGGGTACGCCGGCGGGGCCCTTGGCGGCCAGCTCGGCATCCATCGCGTGCAGGTCGAGGCCGTGCTCGGCACCGGTGAAAATATTCAGCAGTTCGGCAACATCTTCCAGCTTGGTGGTTTCGTTCAGGCTGACACCCAGCGCGTCCGCGCCCACTTTGCGCAGGTTGACCTCGGCGGCAATGGCGCGCTCGAAGATGTCAGATTGCTTGTCGCCCACGGAGACGGTGAGGGTATCGAACCAGCTGTCGTGGGTGAGGCTCAGGCCTTTTTCTTTCAGGCCGGAAGCGAGGATGTCGGTAAGGCGCTGGATACGCGCGGCGATGGTCTTAAGACCTTCCGGGCCGTGGTAAATCGCGTAGAAGGCACTCATCACGGCCAGCAGTACCTGGGAGGTACAGATGTTGGAGTTGGCCTTTTCACGGCGGATATGCTGCTCGCGCGTCTGCATGGCCATACGCAGGGCACGCTTGCCCTTGCTGTCCACGGAAACACCGATGATGCGGCCGGGCGCGGAGCGCTTGTAGGTTTCGCGGAAGGCGAAGAAGCCGGCGTGCGGGCCACCGTAACCCATGGGGATACCGAAGCGCTGGTTACAGCCAACCACCACGTCGGCACCCATTTCACCCGGCGCTTTCAGGGCTACCAGGCTCATCAGGTCTGCGGCCACGGTGACCAGCGCATTGGCTTCGTGCACCTTGGCAATCAGGTCGGTGAGGTCGCGTACCACACCAGTAGAGCCCGGGTACTGGAACAGGGCGCCGAACAGTTCTTCCGGCAGGTCGGTTTCCGGGTTGCCCACAACCACTTCAAAGCCGAAATGTTCCGCGCGGGTCTGTACCACCGCGATGGTTTGCGGGTGGCAGTCTGCGTCGACAAAGAAGACGTTAGATTTATTGCGCTTTACCTGGCGCTTACACATGGCCATGGCTTCCGCCGCGGCGGTGCCTTCGTCCAGCATGGAGGCGTTGGCCAGGTCCATACCGGTCAGGTCCATGATCATCTGCTGGAAGTTCAGCAGGCCTTCCAGGCGACCCTGGGCAATCTCCGGCTGGTACGGGGTGTAGGCGGTGTACCAGCCCGGGTTTTCCAGCACGTTGCGCAGGATCACGTTGGGGGTGATGGTGTCGTGGTAACCCATACCGATAAAGGTGCGGAAAATCTTGTTGCGGCTCGCCAGCGCTTTCAGTTCCGCCAGCGCCTCCTGTTCGTCCACCGCATCTGCCAGGTTCAGGTCATCGGATTTGCGGATGGCGGCAGGCACGGTCTTTTCAATCAGTTCGTCCAGGGTGGCGACACCGAGGGTGTCGAGCATGGCCTGGGTCTGCGCGGCGTCCGGGCCGATATGGCGGCGGATAAAGGCGTCGTGCTGTTCCAACTGCTTGAGGGAAGGCTGGGTCATGGTGGTCGGATTCCTGTAAACGCTGAGGGCACTCGGGGACAAATTCCCGGAATGCGTTAACGCTCAAAAATAGCAAAGTGGGTCGGACGAACGGATCCGTATTCATTCTGGGGCGGCATGGCGAATGACCAGCCGTTCCCGCGTTCGACGTTCAATAATAATGGTGTGGCAAAGTGCACTTGCCCAATTGCCGGCGCGACATCGTCGTCGTGACCCCATGTACAGATTAAGTCTGTGGGGGGCGCCAGTCGGCGCGCATCTTAGCAACCGCAGTGTTTACGGGCAATTCGCCGGTTTGGGGGGCGAAATGTGCTGGGGTATGCACATTTTTGTGAGATATATCCTGTTTCAGGCAGTCTGGCGCTATTTTTTTCTGTGTGTTGCGCGGACGCCCGTGCCAGATCGGGAAATTGCGCCATACTCCCTGAATAATCAAATAAAGCGAAGGGCCCGAAGGACCGCGGCCATTTTGTATCCACTCCCAGGGAATAAGGGATTCCACCGTGTTGCCACAGGCAAATTTCAACTCGCTGCGCGTTAAGGCCTGCCTCTCCTCGGCAATGCTGGTCGTGGCCGTGTGCCTGTTTTTCATCCTGCTGGGCAACGGCAGCCTGCAGTCCCTGATGTCCAAAAACCGCGAGCAGCGGCACCTCAATTTTCAGTTTCAGGTATCCGGCCTGCTGCAGCAATCCCGCGAGGAACTGGTGCGGCTCGCAGAGCTGATTGCGCTCAGCCCCCGTGGGCGTATCTCCTCCCGGGACGAATTGGCTAAGGCGCTGGATCGGCAGTGGGAGCTGCTGCAACAAACTTGGGTGCTGCACTCGCTCAAGGTGTATGACGCCGACAGCCAGCTGGTAGACAGCTGGGGCGCGCCGCAGCGCAAACTGCGCCCGGGGCAGGTGGCGCAGGTGCTGCTGGGTGGGCAGCCACTGGAGCTGGTGCATTGTGAGCCGGTGTGTGTGCAAAGTCTGGCGCTGCCCATGCGCGCGCGCGGCGGCGATTATGTGTTGCAGTTGGAACGGCCGCTGGTCAAAGCCCTGCAGCGGTTTCGCGAAATGACCGGTACCGACATTGGTATTCTCTCGGCGGTGCGGGAGCAGGCACCAGCGAATAGCGGCGGTATTTACCTGGCGAACTGGCAGCGTGAAATCCTGTCACTGACTTCCCGCGAGCGGGTACTACCGCTGCTTGATCGCGTTGCCGCGGATGTGCCGCACTTATCCGGACTGAAGCGGGCAAGAGTGTACGAGCTGGACGAGCGCCAGTTTGATATCCGCACCATGCGTATGGATGTGCACGATGAAGGCCCGCAGTTTGTGTTCATTGAAGATGTGTCGACCCAGGTGGAACACATCAGCGAGTCGGTAAAGGTCTTGTTCCTGTTTGCGGTACTGGGGGCGCTGATTTTCAGTGCGGCGGTGGCGGGGATTTTGTGGGGCCCCATTGTCCGCTTGCGTCGGCTGGCACAGGCGCTGCCGCTATTGACCAACGGGCGCTTTGGCGATGCCCGTCAGTTAATTCGGCCGGTGAAAAAAAATCTGGAAAAGTTCGACGAGCTGGACGTTCTCGATACCACCGGCCATGCGGTGTGTGATCAGCTGGAAGACATGAATGACATGGTTACCCGTAAAACGGCCCAGCTCGAGCAGATCGCTATGCACGACAGCCTGACCGGGCTAGACAACCGGTACAGTCTCATCGAGCAACTGGAGTTCCACCTGGAGCTGGCGCGGCATCAACCCGGTGCCGTACAACAGTTAGGGTATTTGTTTTTTATCGACCTGGATGACTTCAAGCAAGTGAATGACACTCTGGGGCATCAGGGCGGCGATGAGCTGTTGTGTGTGATTGCCCGCCGCCTGCTCAGCGTGATGCGCTCAGGCGATATTGTGGCGCGTCTCAGCGGCGATGAGTTCTGTGTGTTTGTGCGCGATGCCGTGGGCGATAGTTACCGGATTCTTGCGGAAAAATTACTGAATACGGTGGCCCAGCCGGTGAAGATCGGCGACAACCTGGTTACCGTCACCATGAGTATTGGCGTGGTCGCGGTTGAGGGTAAGGGGGAAACTCTGGAGGCCATTCTGCAGAAAGCCGATATGGCGATGTACCACGCCAAGCGCCATGGAAAAAATAAATTCCAAATCTACGAGGTATCGCTGCCACCACTGGCGGCTGATGCCAAAGGTGATGCCAAAGGTGATGTAGTGCGCCCGCTGGAGCTGGTTAACGCCAACAAAAATTAAACGCAAAGAAAAAAGCGTCAGAGCGTGATTAGTGCCGCGTATTTCATCTTCATCACGCGGCGCCTCCTCCCCCTCTAGTCTATCTTTTCATTATGCCATTCCGATTTGCACGCCGGTGCCAGAAAGGGACACTGGATTCCTGGCGGGGAATGGCAAATTCCATGAAATATCATTTCAGAATTTGGGGACGTCTCGTAGTCGGACCAAAAGTCCGCCGAGCAGGGATTGCAAGGTTACTCACTCGCATCATGGCGCGAAAAATTTACACCACGGACGATCAACTACTGGGCAGCTATCTGCAGAATCTTTTGCAGTCTGCGGGCTATTCGGTTTTGACGCAGAAAACGCGGGTAGAGTCTGCACAGGGCGGACACGGTTTTGGGGCGGGGAACCTGAACTGGCATTCCGAGCTCTGGCTGATCCGCGACGCCGATCTCGCCAGTGCCCAGCAGGTGTTGCAGCAGGCACTTTCCAGGGAAAGTGCCTGAGGCCGTTTTCGTTACATCTTTTTCCTCGAGTTACATTTTCTCGAGTGTCTCGATACCCAGCAGGCCCAGGCCGGTAGACAGGGTGCGCGCCACTAGGTCACACAACTGCAGCCGGCTCTGCTTCTCTTCTTCCGTCACACCTTCTTTCAGTACCGGGCAAGCCTCGTAGAAGGCCATGTAGGCGCTGGCCAACTCATACAGGTAAGTACACAGCACGTGCGGGAAGGTGTCTTTCGCCACCTGATCCAGTACTTCACCAAATTGATTCAGTTTGATGGCCAGTGCGCGCTCCGCATCGGTACCCAGGGTAATGGTACCGGTCAGCGCGGATGGCTCAACGCCGGCGCGACGGAAGATGCTGCGTACACGGGTGTAGGCATACTGCAGGTAAGGTGCGGTGTTGCCCTCAAATGCCAGCATCGCATTCCAGTTGAATACGTAATCGTTGGTGCGGGTCTTGCTCAGGTCCGCGTACTTCACCGCGCCGATACCGACCACGCGGCCGATCTCGGCCTGCTCCTCGGTACTCAGCTCCGGGTTCTTGCCGGCGACCAGTGCGGTGGCGCGTTCAACGGCTTCGTCCAGCAGGGCGGCCAGTTTCACGGTGCCACCGCTACGGGTTTTAAACGGCTTGCCGTCGTCGCCCATCATGGTTCCGAAGGCGCAGTGTTCCAGCGTCTGGCTGTCGGCGATGTAACCGGCTTTGCGTGACACGGTAAAGGCCTGCTGCAGGTGCAGGGACTGGCGCGCGTCCACCACGTACAGGATGCGGTTGGCGTTCAGGGCATTGGCGCGATAGCGGATGGCCGCTAGGTCGGTGGTGGCATAGAGGTAGCCGCCGCCTTTTTTCTGGATGATCACCACGCTCGGGTTGCCTTCCTTGTCGGCCATTTCCGGCAGGAAGGCCACAATCGCGCCCTGGTCTTCCACCGCGATACCGCGGTCCAGCAGGTCTTTCACCAGTACCGGCAGGTCGTCGTTGTACTGGCTCTCGGCGTATACGTCTTCCCGCTTCAGGGTGACACCCAGCTTCTGGTAGATTTCTTCCGCGTGGCTGATGGAGATGTCGATAAAGCGCTGCCACAGTTTCAGGCAGTCGGCATCGCCACCCTGCAGTTTCACCACGTATTCGCGGGCGCGGTCGGCAAAGCCTTCCTCCTCGTCGAAGCGCACCTTGGCTTCACGGTAGAAGACTTCCAGGTCCGCCAGGGCCACTTCCGCGTCCTGGTTTTCCATCTGGTCCGCCAGGTGGGCCAGCAGCATGCCGAACTGGGTGCCCCAGTCGCCCATATGGTTCTGGCGAACCACCTTGTGCCCCTGGAACTCCAGCAGACGGGCGAGGGCGTCGCCGATGATGGTGGTGCGCAGGTGGCCCACGTGCATCTCTTTGGCGAGGTTGGGGTGGGAGTAATCCAGTACCACGGTTTCGGGGCTGGCGACAGCGGCGATGTTCAGGCGCTCATCGGCGCGCGCGGCCGCAAGGGTTTCGCCCAGCCAGGCTTCCTTCAGGTGAATGTTGATAAAGCCGGGGCCGGCGACCTCGACCTTCTCGATCATGGGCTGCTCGCCCAGGTTGTCGATGATCTTGGCCGCCAGCTCGCGTGGGTTGGTGCCCACTTTCTTGGCGGCGGCCATAGCACCGTTGGCCTGATAGTCGCCAAAGCCCGCCTTTTTGGCCGGGGCGACCGCCGGGCTGCACTCCGCGGGAATGCCCGCGTTGGTCATGGCGGTCTGGAAAATGTCGTTAAGTTGCTGGCGAATATTCATAGGTGGGCGTTATCCCGTGGACGTTCTGGACAATATAGAAGAAGGCGGGATTTTAATGGGCGGCGAAGGCTTTGCAACCTGCGCGGTGCACGCGAGCTGAGGTAACATGGCGCGCAGTTGAAGGATTCAGGGGAAAGACATGTCCGGCAAGCCGTCTGGCACCACACTGTACTGGCACGATTACGAGACCTGGGGCGTCGACCCGGGTGCGGATAAACCCTCTCAGTTCGCCGGTATTCGCACCGATGAGGACCTGAATATCGTCGGTGACCCGCTGATGATTTATGCCAAGCCCACCAGTGACTGCCTGCCCCAGCCCATGGCGGCGCTGGTGACTGGGCTGGCACCGCAGAAGGCGTTTGCGGAAGGTCTGCCGGAAATCGATTTTATCCGGAAGATCCTCGATGAACTGGGGGCGCCGGGTACCTGTGGCGTGGGCTACAACAGCCTGCGTTTTGACGATGAGGTGACCCGCCACACCCTGTACCGCAACCTGCTCGACCCCTACGAGCGCGAGTGGAAGTCCGGCAACAGCCGCTGGGACATCATTGATATGGTGCGCCTTACCTATGCACTGCGCCCCGAGGGCATCGTCTGGCCTGAGCGCGACGGCGCCGACGGTACCCGGGTACCTTCCTTCCGCCTGGAAGAGCTGACCGCGGCCAATGGCATCAGCCATGAAGGGGCGCACGATGCGCTTTCCGATGTGCAGGCCACCATCGATATGGCGCGCCTGATTCGCGAGAAGCAGCCCAAACTCTACGATTATGTGTACAAGCTGCGTCGCAAGCAGGAAGTGGCGAAGATCCTCAATCCGCGCGAGCGTAAGCCCTTGCTGCATATCTCCGGCAAGGTGCCCGCCAGCCATGGCCACCTGACCTACGTGCTGCCTCTGGCCATGCACCCGGTGAACCGCAACGCGGTCATCTGTGCCAACCTGGCCATGGACCCGCAACCGATTCTGGATCTGGATGCCGAGCCGCTGCGCGAGCGCCTGTACACCGCGCGGGACAAGTTGGCAGAAGGGGAACTGCCCGCGGGCCTGAAGCTGATCCATATGAACCGCTGCCCGGTGTTGGCACCGGCCAATATGCTGTCGGATGAGCGCGCGGCCGAACTCAAGATCGACAAGGAGGCCTGCCGTGTGAACTGGCAGGCACTGCAGGGCCTGGACCTGACGGAAAAACTGCACCAAGTGTTCCTCGATGGCGAGTTCCCGAAAAAGGATGTGGAGGCGCGGCTGTACGACGGCTTTATGAACGACGCCGACCGCGATACCTGCCGCCAGCTGCACAATGCGCTGGCCAGCCGCGGCCCCGAAGCGCTGGCGGCAGAAGTGCCATTTTCCGATGCGCGCCTGCCGGAGCTGCTCTTCCGCCTGCGCGCACGCAATTTCCCGCAGACCCTGAACGAGGAGGAGCAGGAGCGCTGGGAAGAGTGGCGCTACCAGCGCCTGACGGATCCCCAGTTTGGCGCCAGTATTACCATGGAGCCGTACTTTGAGGAGATTGCGCGCCTGCGGGAGGAGTACCCGGAGCGCAATGCGCTGTTGGATCAACTGGAAGCTTGGGGCGACGCGCTGCTGGGCTGAGCTGCTGGGCTAAGTTGTAGCTACTATTCAAGGCGTACTTGTCCAGACGTACTATTCCAAACAGGGCCCGCCGCGTAGAATACCGCCCGCTAAGCCGCCGGCGATCCCGGCGCAAACCTGTGCATAAAGTGGAGCATCAATGGACTTTATCGGCGCCAATATCCTTTCCGTCAGCCAGTTTGAGCGTGGCGACATCGACCGAATCTTTACCGTAGCGGACACCATGGTCCCTTACGCGCGCCGGGAGAAAGTGACCCGCGTACTTGAGGGCGCAATCCTCGGCAATATGTTTCTCGAGCCCAGCACCCGCACCCGGGTAAGCTTCGGCTGCGCCTTCAACTTGCTCGGCGGCACCGTGCGCGAGACCGTGGGGGTTTCTGCCAGCGCCATGGCTAAGGGCGAGTCCCTGTACGACACTGCGCGGGTGCTTTCCGGCTATTCCGATGTGATTTGTATGCGTCACCCGCAGGCAGGCTCGGTTGCCGAGTTTGCCGCTGCCAGCCGGGTGCCGGTGGTGAATGGTGGTGACGGTGCCAATGAACACCCCACTCAGGCGTTGCTCGATCTGTACACCATCCGCAAGGAGCTGGAAGGCAAGGGCGGTTCACTGGATAACTTCCGTATCGCCATGATCGGCGACCTCAAATACGGCCGCACGGTGCACTCCCTGTGCAAGCTGCTGTGCCTGTTTAAGAACGTACAACTGGTATTTGTTTCTCCGGAAGAGCTGGCCATGCCGCCGGCGGTGATCGAAAAACTGCGTGAGGCCGGCCACCAGGTGACGGTTTCCGACCAGCTGGAGCAGTCCATCAAGCATGTGGATATTGTGTACTCTACCCGCATCCAGGAAGAACGCTTTGAATCCCAGGAAGAGGCGGACCGCTATCGCGGGCGCTTCCGTTTGAACCGCGATATTTTCACCCGTCACGCGGAGCCCAATACGGTCATCATGCATCCGCTGCCGCGGGATTCCCGCGCGGAAGCCAATGAACTCGACCCGGACCTGAACGAGCACCCGAGCCTGGCCATTTTCCGTCAGACCGACAACGGCCTGCTGGTGCGTATGGCCCTGTTTGCGATGCTGCTTGGGGTGGAAGACAAGGTGGATCAGTACGCGCGGCCGATTACCTGGCAGACGCGGCGGAACCAGATCTGACGTAAGCAGATTTAATGCTTGCGTAGAAAATCAGACATAAAAAAACCGGCAATTTGCCGGTTTTTTTATTTTTTTATGAAGGGTGCGTTGGGCGATCAGATGTCGGCCAGCGCCTTGCGCACGGTGGCGAGTTTCACACACAGGGTGAATACCGCCATGGCCGTGTCCAGCTCTTCCAGTGGCGGGAAGCTCGGGGCGATGCGGATATTGGTGTTTTCCGGATCTTTGCCATACGGGAAGGTGGCGCCTGCCGGGGTCAGCTTGACGCCCGCTTCTGCGGACAGGCGAATCACTTCAGAGGCAACGCCCGGACGGGTGTTGAAGGAAACAAAGTAACCGCCCTGCGGTTTTTCCCATTCGCCCAGATCGGTATCGATGAAGTTTTTATCCAGGTGCTCGAGTACACAGGCAAACTTCGGGCGCAGAATTTCTGCGTGCTTTTGCATGTGGTCTTTCAGCTGGGTCAGCTCCGGGAACAGGCGCGAGTGACGCAGCTGGTTCACCTTGTCGGGGCCGATGGTCATGGCAGACATCTGCTGCTTGATCGACGCCAGGTTAGCCGGGCTCGCGCTTACAAAGGCCACACCTGCGCCGGCGTGGGTCACCTTGGAGGTGGAAGCGAACTGCAGCACCGAGTCAGCGGTGTCGTTACTCAGTGCCGCTTCGCGGATATTGGGCAGGGTTACCTGGTGGTCCAGATCGTGGATCGCGTAGGCGTTGTCCCAGAAGATACGGAAGCCCGGGTTGGCAGTCTTGCCCAGCTGCGCGAGGCGGTTCACGGTGTCCTCGTCGTAGGTTACGCCGGTAGGGTTGGAAAACTTGGGTACACACCACAGGCCAATGATCTGGTCGTCTTCGCGAATCTTTTGCTCCAGTACATCCATGTCCGGACCGGTGGCGGTCATGGGCACGGTGTCCATAGTGATACCCAGCTGCTCACAAATGGTGAAGTGGCGGTCGTAGCCGGGAACCGGGCACAGGAACTTAGGCGCGCTCATGTCTTTCCACGGCTGGTTGCCAGCAAAGCCGAATAGGTAGCCGGTGAGCACCGCGTGGTACATCAGAGTCAGCGAGCTGTTGCCGCCGGCGAGCACTTCTTCAAACGGTACCTGCAGGATATCCGCTCCCAGCTCGCGGGATGCGGCGATGCCTTCGAGGCCGCCGTAATTGCGGGTATCGGTGCCATCAGGGGCACGGTAATCACCGGTCAGAATGCCGTCGAGGCTGTCGGAAAGGGAAAGCTGGTCTGCCGCCGGTTTACCGCGGGTCAGGTCCAGGCTCAGGTTGTGCTGGCAAATTCGCTGGTACTGTTGCTCCAGGTCTTTTTCCCACTGTTGCAGCTGGTCGCGATGAGCTGTTTCGATACGCACGGACTTTCCTCTTCTCTATCCAAACTATTTGGCGATTTAATTCGGAGCGGGAGCTTATCAGCAGTGGGTGGAAGCCGTCATGTTTTCAGTAATTTTTTTACAGAAAAAACGTCAAAATCCGCGGGGATTCGGCAGAAAATTTGTTGCAGCTGAAACGGACTGTAGCAATGTCCATTCAGTGCTAATTGGCGGGGGGCGGGGCTGGTGCGTATGGCCACTGCTTGGTGTTGCTATTCAGTGTTTTTGTGCCGCCAGGTGGCGGAAGTCGGAAGCGAATTCCAGCAGGGTCTCTTTCATGTGGGCGCGCTGCTCGGGAGTGGTGCTTTCCAATATCCCTGTGGCCAGCGCTCTCCCCTGGTCGCGCAATGCATCCTGCATTTGGCGGTAATCTTTTGGCCACAGTGCCTGCGGGTCGATCAGCAATTCACGCAGTGTGTTTTCGTACCCTTGCGGTTTGTTGCGTAACGTGTCGAGGAAGGTATTGGTCCAGAGTTCGCGCTGAGCAATTCGACGTGCGGGGTCAAACTTGGTATTGGCCACCTGTTCGTCGATCATGGTTTGCTGCCCGGCGGTGAGGTCTCCCAGCCAGCGTTCCGCTTGTTTGCGAAACTGCTTCTCGCGTTTGCGCTGCGACTTATCCCATTTCTTTAGCGACTTTTCCCGCTCTTCACGCGCGTTTTCGGACAACTGGTTGATTTGACTGTCATCCAGCTCCACCAGGATGGGCAGCAGCAGGTCACTCAGCATGATTACGGAGGAGTGCCAGAACTCATCCACCTGCTGTTCAATTTTATTCAGGTTTTCCGGACTGGCGTCGGGAGAATCAACCTGTGCCGCCAGTTGTTCCATGTAGTCGGCGTAGCGCGGCAATTGCGTCTGGCGATGCCAGCGGTGGAATTCGTCGACCCGCTGGGAAAGAAGTTCTTTTTGCGGGCCTTCCAGGTTCAGATATTTATTCAGCGTGCGGTCCATCCACCAGTCGAGATGACCGTAAACCAGGCGCACACTGGAACACCCGGACAGCGACAACAGAAGCAGGGCAAGCAACAGGGTGGCGATGCGTGCGTAGTAGCTGTTTCTGTTTGGCAAAATCGCGGTGTTCATGGCGTTAAATATAGTTGCTGTGCCACGCCACCGCATAGGCCATGTGCTAAAGGGCCGCCTAATTAATCCAAACTTCGACGCGGCTGTTTTTTACTGGTCCCTGCTCGCTATCGGCGGTAAGCGGCGCGAAGGCACCGACCGACATAATCTGGCTGTCTCCCATCTGGTGGTCACGCAGCAGGGCGCCCTGAACCTTGAGCGCGCGGAAGCGGGAGATGAGGTCGGAAATCGTTTCGCTGGATTTGCGATCGGAAAAACCCACCAGCGTCAGAGATAGGTCGCGATTTTCTTCTTCAGACATATAGTCCCGTAATCGGTGCAGGTCGCGCAATGCACGGTTGTCGAGCTCGGTACTGCCGTTGGCAAAGCGGAACGAGATGCTGAGCCGCGATCCATTTTCCATCAGCGTTCGGTAATTTTCCGGCGCGTTTGCAAACGGTGCCATCTGTAAGGCAACCGGCGTCAAATTGATAAAGCCGATATCCTCGACGATTCGCTGGCCGGCGTGGGATTCTGCAAAGTGCAGGAAGGCGTCGACCTGCGGATTGAAGCGGCCCGGGTTTCGGTACAGGTACAGCCGACGGGTGAGGGGAAAGTCCTCGGTTGCGATGATGCCGCGATTGGGCACTACCGCGGCCAGTTCGCCAGATTTGATTGCGACCTTAGGTAAGCCTGTAGCATCGGCGAATGGCAGGTAGCCGATGGCGGCCGGGTTCCGCACGACCAGGTCGCGCATTTCTTGGTTGCCAGATACTTCGTACACAAAGGGTTTGGCCGGGCGGCTGCCGCCAAACACTTCGCTGTCGAAGGTGGAGCGGGTGCCAGACTCAATGTCTCGATGTAGCGGGCGAATGGGCTGGTCATCACCGCCCAGTTGGGCCCAGTTGCGGATCTCGCCTGTGTAGATTTGCGCCAGTTGCGCAAGGCTCAGTCGCTTGATGGGATTGTCCTTGTGCACTGTGATCACCAGCGCATCCAGGCCGATCACGTGCTCCGCCTGGGCACTGGTAAAGTCCCCAAGGCGGGCCAGCATTTCGACTTCTTTTGCCTTCACGCGGCGTGAGGCCATAGCGATATCCGCGCTATCCCCATTGAGCGCCTTAAATCCGGTACTGGAGCCGAGGGCGACTATCGGCACAACCACCCGCTCATGTTGCAGGTGTGCGTCGATCCAGTGTTTTTCTCCCTGGCCGCGTTGACGGATATCGGTGGCGCCGAGGGAGTGTAGATATTGTTTCACCAGTGCCGGTGCCAGATCTGCGCCGAAGGTATTGGAACCCGTCATGCGGAACAGTACCCGCGCATCACCGCTGTCGGCGGCTTTTGTGACGCCGGTGAGCAGTAGGCTCGTCAGGGCTATGATAAGCAGCAGTACTGCGACGGTAAGTTTTCCCTTGTGTGTCTGACTGAGTTCCATCCTGTCTCCTCTCTCTTCACTAGATTCCTCGAAAGACGTCCCGCGCGGCGAATCATTGCCTGTCGTGCGCTGCGGGCGCGCGCTTTATCGCAGAAAAATGTGACAGATTTATTTCAGTCAATTGGAACATGGAGCACATCATATACACCGGACTGGCCAGCGAGCAGCCTAGGAGGTGGGGTGGTCATTCTTTGAACTGTCTTCCGGTGTGTCTGCTCACCTAGCGAGGAATTCGCTGTTTTCCCACCAGTTGGTTCGTAAAACAGGCATATACTGGTCTGACTCTTTGTAGGTTTTTTGAAAAAAGACATGACAACGCTGTCATTTGTCTTGTAGTATTTCTGCATACACAGATTGGTACAGGCGTCACTGGCGCCTCGCCGGAATCCCCTGGGGCGCAAAACCTGCGGTGGGGAGCTCCGGTAAGGAAACATAACAATAGAAATCTTAGGGGCCGGTTAGATGGTTGCTTTGAGAGACAGCAGGGACATACTCTTTATTGGCGTCGATGGCGGCGGTAGCAAATGCCGCGCATCCATCTTCGATGCCGACAATCGCCTGCTCGGTACCGGGGTCTCAGGGCCCGCAAACCCCCTGCATGGTTACGCGCAAACCATTGATTCCATCGTGCGTTCTGCCGCCCTGGCGGTGACGGATGCTGGTTTGCCCGCCGAAACCCTCGGTGAGTTGGTGGCTGGTGTTGGCCTCGCCGGGCTCAACATGCCCCGTCTCTACAACGAGATGAATGCCTGGGCGCACCCCTTCAAACAAATGTTCCTCACCACTGACCAGCACTCCGCATGCCTGGGCGCCCATCGTGGCGGCGACGGCGCGGTCATTATTGCTGGCACCGGCTCTGTCGGCTACTCCTGGGTCAATGGCCGCAGTGAGATTATTGGTGGCCACGGCTTCCCCCACGGCGATAAGGGCAGTGGTGCCTGGCTGGGCATGGAGGCGGTGAAGTACCTGCTGATGGCAATGGAAGGTCTCGCCGAAGACTCCATGCTCAAGCGCGAGTTGGAAGCGGTACTCGACACCAGCGATCCCTACGACGTAATTGAGATGATGGCCGGCAAACCGTCCAGCCAGTACGCCAAGCTGGCCGTGCCGGTGGTGGAGTGCGCCGAGGCCGATTGCCCGGTTGCTGCATCGATCATGCGCGATGGTGCCGCTTACATCAGTGATCTTGCGGATAAGTTGATGGAAGGCAAGTCGCCTCGCCTGGCCATGATCGGCGGCTTGGCACCGCGCTTGAAGCCCTGGCTGAAGCCACATGTCGCAGAACAGGTTTCTGACCCACTGGACCCGCCGGAACTGGGTTGCGTTTACTTTGCGCAGCACTCTCTCGCGGCCCTGGGTGGCAGTGATTCTGGCTCCGGTGATGAGGTTGAGGCCAAAGCGCTCTTTGGATGAGCGCCGCAAGTCGTTAGAACACACAGGTTGTCGGAAGGCCGCAGTGCGCCTGAAGACACGGTCAGATACAAGTTACGGATAGATTTTATGAGTGCAGTGACCTCTGGTGAGGCCAACAAGGTGGATGCTTCTATGGCAATGACTGTAATGGAACGCGAGGCCCGTGAAGCCCCGAGCCGGGTTGCCGAGCAACTGAAAAACAATGCGCCGATCATGGAAGCGCTGGGTGAGCGTTTGCGCAGCAAGCCGCCGCGTTTTGTGATGATCGTCGGCCGTGGTTCTTCCGACCATGCCGGTGTGTTTGCCAAGTACCTGATCGAAATTGAGACTGGTACCCCGACTTTCGCCGCGGCACCTTCGGTGTCCAGCGTGTATGGCAAAAAACTGAAGCTGGAAGATGCGCTGGTTATCGTTATCTCCCAGTCTGGCCGCAGTCCGGACATCCTCGCGCAGGCGCAAATGGCGAAAGACGCCGGTGCCTACACCGTCGCGCTGGTCAATGATGAGACTGCACCGATTAAAGATATTGTCGACCAGGTTGTGCCGCTGAAGGCCGGCCCGGAACTGGCGGTTGCCGCAACCAAGAGCTACCTGTGTACTCTCTCTGCGGTGCTGCAGCTGGTCGCCAACTGGACGCAGGATGCCGAGCTGATGGCCGGCGTTGAGATGTTGCCGCAAACCCTCACCGATGCGGTTGAGTCCGATGTACAGCTGCGCCCGGAAGATCTGGCCGCTGTGAAGAACTTGGTTGTACTCGGCCGCGGCCCTGGCTACGGCATTACCCGCGAACTGGCACTGAAGCTGAAAGAGGTGTGCAGTGTGCACGCGGAATCTTTCTCCAGTGCGGAGTTCCTGCACGGTCCGGTAACCCTGGTGGAGCAAAAACTCACCGTAGTGAACGTGCCGATTGAAGACGAATCCTATCAGGCGCACAGCGAACAGATCGCTGACATTATCCGTCGCGGCGGCACCCTGATTAATCTGCATGTACCGAGCAAAGGTGTACACCCGCGGGTTGCGCCGCTGGCATTGCTGCAGCGCTTCTACATCGATGTTGCCCACGTGGCGGTGAGCCGCGGTATCAATCCGGATGAGCCGGCGGGTCTGAAGAAAGTGACACAGACGGTTTAATTGCAGTAATCCAGGACGCGGGGCAAGACAGTGGCACAGGCATATATCGCCGAGCAGCTTTTTGATGGCGAACAACTCCGCAGGGACGTGGCGCTGACCATCGACGGCGGCAAGATTGTCTCTTTGGGTGGTGCGCCCGTGTCCGATGCAGTCCGTCTGCGCGGATTACTGGCGCCGGGCCTGATTGATGTTCAGGTGAACGGTGGCGGCGGTGCCCTGTTTAACAACGACACCAGCGTGAATGCCCTGGGTAAGATGTCGGCTGCCCACGCGCGCTTCGGCACTACCGGTTTTGTGCCCACCCTGATTACCGATCAGGTGGGGGTGATGCAGAAGGCCGCAGACGCGGTCGCTGCCGCGCTAAAAGAGGGTGTGCCCGGTGTGCTGGGCGTGCACTTTGAAGGGCCGCATTTGAGCGCGCCGAAAAAGGGTACGCACGAAGAGTGTTTCATTCGCCCGCTCAGCGACGAAGAGCTGGCGATTTATGCTCGCGATGATCTCGGCCTGAAGGTGGTGACCCTGGCGCCGGAAAATGTAACGCCGGAAGATATCGCCAAATTGGTATCGCTGGGCGTGAAGGTTTGCCTCGGGCATTCCAATGCCGACGGCAAGACTGCTGCGGCAGCCGTCGCCGCTGGCGCGACCGGATTTACCCATTTATACAACGCCATGTCGCCGTTGCATTCGCGTGACCCGGGCATGGTCGGCACCGCACTGATCAGTGACGGTTGCTGGTGTGGCTTGATTGCCGATGGTCACCACGTAAGCGCCGAAGCCATGACACTGGCGCTGAAAGCCAAGCCGCGCGGCAAGATTATGCTGGTGACTGATGCGATGTCACTGGTTGGCAGTGACGAGATGAGTTTTCCGTTGTTCGATCGCGTGGTGACGCGCGATGGCGACAAGCTGACCTCCACCACCGGTGAGCTGGCGGGGTCCCACCTGGATATGATTGGTGCGGTGCGCAACATTCGTGACTGGTGTGGTGTCGAGCTGAGTGAGGCCCTGCGTATGGCAGGATTGTATCCCGCCCAGTTTCTCGGTTTTGACGGCGGACGCATTGCGGAGGGGAGTGCGGCCGACATGATTTTACTGGACGACGATGGCCAGGTGCGCAAAACCTGGATCAGCGGACAGGAAGTGTTTTCCGCAGACTGACCATCTGCATACATACAAAAATTGATGACGAATTTTATTAACGCTAGATAACGATAATTAAAGGTGACTCTATGAATACCGCAGTTATTAGCCAGAGCGAAACGCGCAGCAGCGTTTTGCCGATGGTGATCATCGGCCTGCTATTTTTCATTTTTGGTTTTGTTACCTGGCTGAACGGTGCCCTGATTCCGTTCCTGCAAACTATTTGTGAGCTGAGTGCCTTTGAGGCGATGCTCGTGGCTTCCGCTTTCTATATAGCCTATACCGTGATGGCGTTGCCCATGGCCGCGATTATCGAGCGTACCGGCTATAAAATCGGTATGGCACTGGGCCTTGCTTTGGTTGCGGTGGGTGCCCTGATCTTTATCCCAGCGGCTTACAGCCGTATGTTTGGTATCTTCCTGCTCGCGCAATTTGTTGTGGGCTCTGGCCTCACTATTCTGCAGACCGCGTCTAACCCGTACGTGGTGAAAGTTGGCTCCCCGGAAACTGCCGCGGTGCGTATTTGCATCATGGGTCTGCTGAACAAGGGAGCGGGTATCGTTGCACCGCTGGTATTTACTGCTCTGGTTATGTCCGGCATTAGCGGTGTAAGCGATGCGGAGCTGTCCGCCCTTGCCGCAACCGCAAAAGATGCCAAGTTGGATGAGTTGGCGGGTCAGTTGGTTACCCCATACATCGGCATGGCAATTCTCGGTTTTGTGTTGGCGGTAGCGATGATGTTCGCTCCGCTGCCGGATATCGAAGATGAAGCCATCGAAGGTCAGGAAGAGATGGCGGTAAACCTGCCTGCGTTGCTGAAGTTCCCGCAGCTGATCCTGGGATCCATTGCGCTGTTCTTCTACGTGGGTGTTGAGGTAATTGCCGGCGATGCTATCGGCCTGCTGGGTAAGCAGGCGGGCCTGGATACGGCGGTGGCTTCTGTGCTGACGTCCTACACCATGGTGTTTATGGTGTTGGGCTACCTCTGGGGCACCGTTGCCATCCCACGCTTTATTAGTCAGCAGGCCGCGCTGCTGATCTCCGCGGTGCTGGGTATCCTGTTTACCATTGCGGTGATGACCGGTTCTCTCGAGAGTACCGCGATGTCCTCTGCAACACTGGCTGTATTTGGCTTGCCTGAAATTCCCAACGCAGTTTACTTCGTTGCACTGCTGGGCTTCGCCAATGCCATGTGTTGGCCGGCAATCTGGCCGCTGGCGCTGGATGGTCTGGGCAAGTTCACCTCCAAGGGTGCCGCCCTGCTGATTATGGGTATCTCCGGAGGTGCGGTTCTGCCGCCGCTGTACGGCCACTTTGCCGATACTGGTGATGGTCAGCTGGCCTACGCCATCGCCATCCCGGCTTACCTGTTTATTCTTTTCTACGCCCTGAAAGGGCACAAGATGCGCAGCTGGAAGTAATCCTTCCCGCTGTTGTCATCGCAACAGTCAGTTTTATGTTTTCTCTTTGGTTCTCGTCATCTTTGCCCTCCTTGTGAGGGCTTTTTTTTGTGTGAAATTCGGGGCGGGGAAGGGAGGCGCATGCCGACTGGCATGCGCCGAGGCTGATTAGCTCGGGGAGTCTCCGGTGGAATCGCGCACCAGCAGCTCCGGGACAAACTTCTTGGTAATGCCTGCTTCCTTGTTGGCGGCAGCGCTTTCCGCAGCACCTTTACTGCGCGCTTTATTCAATACCAGCGCGGCGGCACATTTGGCGATTTCATTGTTGGGCTGGTGTGCGGTGGTCAGTTTCGGCCAGGTCTGGCGGGAGAAGGGGCTATCCTCGAAACCGACGATAGAGAGTTGCTCCGGGATCTCGACATGCATCAGGCGTGCGGCAAACAGCGCGCCCGCCGCCATTTCATCGTTACTGGCAAAGATGGCCGTGGGTGGGTTGTCGCTTTCAAGTAGTGCCTTGGCGCCGGCTACACCTGAGTCAAAAGAGTACTCACCTGGGATGACCAGTTCCGGGGCCAGATTGATGCCTGCTTGCTGCAGCGCCTGCTTGTAGCCGTCCAGACGTCCGTGGGTCGACACGTGCTCCTCGCCACCGGAGAGGAAACCGATGCGTTTGTGGCCGTGGTCAATCAGGTGCTGGGTAATATCGAAGGCTGCCGCCGTATCGTCGACCTGAATACAGTTCTCTTCGTCGCCCTCAGCGGCACCACTGGAAACAATCCGCACGTAGTCGAGGCCGAGCTTGTTGATTTCATCGATGACCGACTGGGTCTCGGAGAAGGGTGGGGTTAGCACCACGCCGGCAACTTTGGAGTGCTCCACCAGAGCGCGCAATTCGTCGTTAACTGTGTCGGACTTGGCGTTGCTTGGGTGGATAAGTAGCTCGTAACCGCGCGCCTTGCAGGCCTCGAGAATACCGTTCTGCATGTCGATCACGTAGTAGGCGTTTGGGTTGTCGTAGATCAGTGCAATGGTGTAGCTGCGGGTGCCCGCCAAGTTACGGGCGGCCAGGTTCGGTTGGTAATGAAGTTCTTCAACCGCATCCATCACTTTCTTGCGGGTGGCGGGTCGTACCGAGGGTTCATTGTTGATTACCCGGGAAACGGTCTTGATCGACACCCCGGCCAGTGCGGCCACATCGTTGATGGTGCTTTTCATGTCTGGCGTTTTCCTTGTCTTTGCCTAACCCGCAAGTTTAACCGGTTCCGCGCCGCGCGACGATGGCCTCACAGTCATTCACGCTTCATTGAGTTTGCTTCTGTGCATGTCACGGTGACCGGCGTGGAAAAAAACTACAAACCTAATTGACACCCCTCGTCAACTGTGTGACTCTCTCGCCAATTTGACAGCGTTGTCATTTCGCTCGGTGGCTCTCGCTCAGGGGTGTGAAAGTCGCGAGCTATACGGGTAAATAACAATAACCGGTGCCCGCATCCCCAGTGTTGGCGCCACTTTCCGGGGATCGCTATGCACTCTGACACTTCTTCGTCTCAACCACTTTCACAGTCACCTATCTGGCGCGCGTTGCAGGCGCAGGCCGCTGAGTTCAAGCAGGCATCGCTGAAGAGCCTGTTTGCTGCAGATCCACAGCGGGCCGAGCGGTTTTCACTCGAGCTGCCGGAATTCTTGCTGGATTTCTCCAAAAACCTGTTCGACCAGGAGGTTTTTGTAAATTTATTACGCTTGGCTGAAGAGGCTGGGCTGTCTCGGTGGTGCACAGATTTCTTCGCCGGCAAGCCAATTAATGCAACCGAGGGCCGGGCAGTGCTGCATCCCGCACTACGTGGGGGGTTGCAGGCAGATATTGAGATTGATGGGGATTCCGTCACGGCCCAGGTCGAGGCTGAATTGGAGCGCTTGAAAAAGTTTGTAGTTTTACTACATAATGGAGCCCTGAATGGCTATCGGGGTAAAAGGTTTACCGATGTAGTCAATCTTGGGGTTGGAGGCTCCCATCTCGGGCCGCAAACCACCATCGAAGCGCTGCGAGCCCACCGGAAGGGCGATGTCGCAGTGCATTTCGTTTCCAACGTGGATGGAGCCCAGCTCACGGATGTGCTGGCCGGCCTGGATGCCGATTCGACACTATTTATTGTCTCGTCCAAGACGTTTACGACCAGCGAGACAATGACCAACGCCCGCAGCGCACTTAAGTGGCTACAGCGGGCGATGCCGGAAGTAGATGGGGAGGCGCTGTTGCAGCAGCACTTTGCCGCAGTGACTTCCAGTCCCGACAAGGCGGAGCAGTTTGGGGTGTTGCCAGAGCGGACTTTCCGCTTCTGGGATTGGGTTGGGGGGCGCTTTTCGCTCTGGTCCTCGATCGGTTTGCCAATTGCGATCGCCTGCGGATTTGAGAATTACCGCGCGTTGCTGGATGGGGCTGCGAGCATGGATGAGCACTTCCGCGAGGCACCGCTGGAAGCCAATGCGCCGGTCATCATGGCGCTGCTGAGTGTCTGGTATTGCACTTTTATGGGATACCCGGCACACGCCGTGCTGCCCTACGAGCAGGCACTGCATATGTTGCCTTCGTATTTGCAGCAGGCGGATATGGAGAGTAACGGCAAATCAACCACCCGCGCCGGGGTGGCGGTGGATTATCCCACCGGCCCTCTGATCTGGGGGCAGACGGGTATCAATGGGCAGCATGCGTTTTATCAGTATCTGCACCAGAGCCCGGAAGTGGTGCCAGCGGACTTTATTGGCAGCGTGGCGCCCGGGCACGACCTCGATGGTCACCACGAAATTCTGCTGGCAAACATGTTTGCCCAGAGCCAGGCACTGATGAACGGTGTGGATGCCGAGTCAGTGGCGAGTGAGCTGGCAGCCAAGGGGCTGTCGCAAGAAGAGATAAAAAGGCTCACCCCCTTCAAGGTACACAGGGGTGGAAAGCCAAGTACCACAATACTCTTGAAGGAATTAGACCCCCGATCACTGGGAGCACTGATTGCACTCTATGAGCACAAAATTTTTGCGCAGGGTGTGATTTTGCAAATTTATTCTTTTGACCAGTGGGGAGTGGAACTGGGTAAGGGGCTGGCGAACAAACTGGAGCCGAAACTGGCTGCGGGAAATTTGACCGGCGAAGACAGTTCTACGACGCAACTGATCGAATACTACCGCCGGAAAAAGAACGGCGCGGTTACGTCCACGGAGCTACCGGAAGTTGCGGTGGCTGAGCCTGCTGGAGAACAGGCTTAACAACAACGTGTGGCGGGCCGATAAAAAACGAAGAGTTGATTAAAAATGGCAAACCAAACAGTGGTAAACAGTCGCATACAAGCGGTGACCGACAGGATTATTCGCCGCAGTGAAGAAACCCGGGCCAAGTATCTGGCCCAGGTTGAGCGCGCGCAGGGCAAAGGTCGGGCACGTCACAATCTGGCGTGCGGGAACCTCGCGCATGCGATGGCAGCATCTAGCGATCACGACAAAAATCTGATCGCATCCGGACAGGGACCGAACCTGGCCATCATTAATGCCTACAACGATATGTTGTCTGCGCATCAGCCGTACGGCGCTTATCCCGATATGCTGAAGGCCGAGGCCCTGCGCAATGGTGCAACCGCACAGGTTGCCGGTGGTGTGCCGGCGATGTGTGACGGCGTGACCCAGGGGCAGCCGGGCATGGAGCTGTCGCTGTTTTCCCGTGATGTCATTGCCATGGCCACGGCCATTTCACTGTCCCACGACATGTTTGATGGTGGCCTGTACCTCGGCATCTGCGACAAGATTGTTCCGGGGCTGGTTATTGGTGCTCTGTCATTTGGTCACCTGCCTGCGGTATTTGTCCCCGCCGGCCCAATGCCTACCGGTCTGTCAAACTCGGAAAAAGTGCGCGTTCGCCAATTGTATGCCGAGGGCAAGGTAGGTCGTAAGGAACTGCTGGAAGCGGAAAGCGCTTCTTATCACAGTGCCGGTACCTGCACCTTCTACGGCACCGCCAACAGTAACCAGATGCTGGTGGAAATCATGGGGCTGCAGTTGCCGGGTAGCTCCTTCGTTAATCCGGGTACGGAATTGCGCGATGCGCTGAACCACTCTGCCGTGAAGCAGCTGGTGCAGATTTCCGAGCCCAGCAACTACACACCGATTGCCAAGATTCTTACCGAAAAAGCGTTTGTGAATGGCATTGTCGGCCTGCATGCGACTGGTGGCTCCACCAACCACACCATGCACTTAATCGCGATGGCGCGCGCTGCCGGTATTCAGATCACTTGGCAGGACATGGCCGAGCTATCCGAAGTGGTGCCGCTGCTGTGTCACGTGTACCCGAATGGTACCGCCGACATCAACCACTTTGCGGCTGCAGGTGGTATGCAATTCCTGATCCGCGAATTACTGGGTGCCGGTCTGCTGCACAACGACGTCAGCACCGTGCTTGGTGATTCAGGTATGGAGCCTTACACCTACGATCCATTCCTCAATGATGACAAGACTGGCCTGGTATGGCGCCCGACCGCAGAAGAGTCTGGTAATTCGGACATTATTCGCCCCGCGAACGATCCGTTTTCTAGCCACGGCGGCCTGCAGTTGCTGAAAGGCAACTTGGGTAACAGTGTGATCAAGGTGTCTGCACTGAAATCACCGCAACTGAAAGTTACCGCTCCGGCAGTGGTGTTTAACAGTCAGGATGATCTTCTGGATGCGTTCAAAGCGGGCGAGCTGGAAAAGGACTTTGTCGCGGTGGTGCGCTTCCAGGGTCCGCAAGCGAACGGGATGCCGGAGCTGCATAAACTGACGCCGTCTCTCGGCGTTCTGCAAGATCGTGGCTTCAAGGTAGCGCTGGTTACCGACGGCCGCATGTCTGGTGCCTCTGGCAAGGTACCAGCGGCAATCCATCTGTCTCCAGAAGCTCTGGAAGGCGGCATGGTTGCCAAAATCCAAGATGGCGACCTCATCGAACTCGATGCGGAAGCCGGTGTTCTCAAAGTACATGTAAGTGATGAAGAGCTGGCGGCACGAGCGCCAGCGGAATGCGATTTGTCTGGCAATGACACAGGCATGGGTCGCGACCTGTTTGTCAATATGCGCAAGCTTGCGAGCGGCGCGGAAACCGGTGGTAGCATTCTTTTTTAAGTTGAAATTTACGCGGGATCTTTAGCAACAGATGCCCGCGTCTTTGTTTGAGAGCAGAGCAATGGCAAAAGCATTCGACATGGTACTGTTTGGTGGCGGCGGAGATCTGTCACTGCGCAAATTAATTCCCGCGTTGTACCGCGCATTTATCGAAGGTGGCCTCGACAAGGGCACTCGCATTTTTCCGGTATGTCGTCGCCCGGAAGATGCCGATGCATACATGAATACCGCACAGCAGGCGCTGAAAACCCACCTGCGCGACGGTGAGTACTCGGATAAGCAATGGAAAGCTTTCAGTCCGCTGCTGCGCGCGGTTGCCCTGGATATCTCCAAGCCCGATGAGCAGTGGGATGTATTGGTAGATTTGCTGGGCAACGATATCGAGCGCACCCGTCTGTTTTATCTGGCGATTCCGCCGGCCGTGTTCGGTCCCTGCTGTGAAAACCTGTCTGTCAAAGGTTTGATTCACGAAAACTCCCGCGTTGTGGTAGAGAAGCCACTGGGCTACAACGCCAAAACCTCTGACGAAATTAACAGCAAGATCGCAGAGTACTTCCGCGAAGAAAGTATTTTCCGTATCGACCACTATCTGGGAAAGGAAACGGTCCAGAACCTGTTGGCGCTGCGCTTTAGCAATGTACTGTTCGAGCACCTGTGGGACGCCAAGACCATTGAACAAATTCAGATCAGTATTAATGAAACAGTGGGCCTCGAAGGCCGTGCCGGTTTCTACGATGACACTGGCGCAATGCGCGACATGGTTCAGAACCACCTGCTACAGCTGTTGTGCCTGATCGCGATGGAATCGCCCAACAGCATGTCTGCCCGCAATATCCGTTCCGAAAAAATCAAGGTGCTGGAAGCACTGCGTCCGCTGACCGACGACGATGTCGATGAAAATATTGTGCGTGGTCAGTACGTGGCCGGCGGCCTGGGCAAAGAGCTGGTGCCGGGCTATCTGGAAGAATTGAAAGCGCCCAATAGTACAACCGAAACGTTCGTTGCCATTCGTGCGCATATCGACAACTGGCGTTGGACCGGCGTGCCGTTCTATCTGCGCACCGGCAAGCGTATGGAAGAGCGCTGTGCGGAAATTGTTATTCAGTACAAGAATGTTTCCCATAGTGTGTATCAGCCGGAAGCGGGTGAGGTGTTGCCAAACCGCCTGGTGATTCGCCTGCAGCCCGAAGAGAGCATCAAGCTGGTACTGATGGCGAAAAAGATGGACAGCCTCACCATGGAGCTGCAACCAGTTGAATTGAACCTGTCACTGTCTGAAACCTACGACAGCTTCAAGAGTGATGCTTACAAGCGCCTGATGCTGGATGCGGCGGCGAATAATTCGGCGCTGTTTATCCATCGCGACGAAGTCGCGGCGGCGTGGGCATGGGTCGATCCCATCATGGATCGCTGGCGCGAAACCAACAACCAGCCGCAGCTTTATCGTGCGGGTACCTGGGGGCCGCAGGCCTCCAATCAACTGTTGGCGGAAAATGGCCACCACTGGTTTAACCCTTAATCGAAATATTCAGTGAAAGAATTAATTTCAAAATCGGTCACAAGACATGGTTGAAGAAAAGTTTTTTGCAGATAGAGAGCGCCTGACACTGGCGCTCGCCAACGAGTGTGCTGCTGCACTGCACGAAGGTATTAAGGCGAACGGCCAGGCGACGTTCCTGGTGAGTGGCGGAAGCTCGCCCGAACCGGTTTATCGCGAACTGTCTCGTCGACCACTCCCGTGGGAGAAGGTCAACGTAGCCTTGGTGGATGAGCGCTGGGTCGAGAAAGACGAAGCGGGCAGTAATCTGGCATTTATTTCAAATACCCTGCTGCAAAACGAAGCAGCCAAGGCTCCGTGTCTGGGTATGAAAAATTCTGCGGCCACGCCGGCGGCAGGTGAGGCGGATTGTGAACGCGCCTTTCAAGAGTTGCCGCGTCCTTTCGACGTGTGTGTGCTGGGCATGGGTAACGATGGCCACACCGCTTCCTTCTTTCCCTACGCGGAAGGATTGGAAGAGGCGCTCGATCCGAAAAGTGAAAAGCTGTGCAAAGCCATTACTGCGAAACAAAGTGCGGTCACCGGTGTGCACACAGAACGCATGACACTGACACTTGCCGCAATTTTGCAGGCAAAAGAAATCAAACTGCTGATCTCCGGTGAAGAGAAGCTGAAAGTATATCGCCAGGCACTGCTGGGCGACGACGTGCTGGAGATGCCAGTACGCAGCATTCTCAAACAGGGATCAAAGCCGGTCACTGTGTACTGGGCACCTTAATCTATTGGGCCCTGGATCATTTGAATAACAACGAATTAGGCAAGTTTTAGGAATTGACCATGCAAGAGAGTCTTGTACCCGTATTGGAGCAGGCTGGCGTAGTGCCGGTAATCGTGATCGATAACGTGAGTGATGCACTGCCGCTGGCGCAGGCACTGGTAGAAGGTGGCCTGAACGTACTGGAAGTCACTCTGCGCACCGAAGCGGCGCTGGCCGCGGTAGAAGAAATTGCCAAGCATTTGCCGGATGCGCACGTAGGTACGGGCACCGTATTGAATGCTGGTGACATCCGCCGCTCCGTGGATGCCGGCGCGACCTTTATGGTGAGCCCGGGTGCGACCGACGCTCTGCTGGATGCCGCTGCTGACGTCTCGGTACCCATGTTGCCGGGCGCTGCCAATCCATCCGACGTTATGCGCCTGTTGGAGCGTGGTTATGGCTACCAGAAGTTCTTCCCCGCGGAAGCGGCCGGCGGTGTGCCGATGCTGAAGTCCATCGGTGGTCCGCTGGGCCAAGTCAAGTTCTGCCCCACCGGCGGCATTGGTGCCAAAAATGCGATGGACTACCTGAACCTGTCCAACGTTGTTTGTGTTGGCGGTTCCTGGATGGCGGCCCCGAAACTGGTGGCAGAAAAGAACTGGGCTGAGATCACACGTCTCGCGAAAGAGGCGTCCCAGTTGAAAGGCTGATTCAGTCTCAACGGATTCGAGAATTTCAAGATTGAGACAAAGCGCTGGGGGGGAATTTGCACTCAGCGTCGCGATACAAAATTCATAAACTTTACAAGACAAAGGGTGTAGCGATATGAAACTCAGAATTGCTATTAACGGATATGGACGTATTGGCCGCAATGTCACTCGTGCAATTTACGAGTCTGGCTATAACGACCGTATCCAGCTGGTTGCGATTAACGATCTGGCACCGGTGGAAGCCAATGCCCACCTGACCCGCTTCGATACCGTACATGGCCGCTTCAATACTGAAGTCGTGGTCGACGGTGAGAACCTGGTTATTGGTGGCGACACCGTAAAAGTTTGCCAGGAGCGCGACCCGGCCGCCTTGCCATGGGCGGAGCTGGAAGTGGACCTGGTACTTGAGTGTACCGGCCTGTTCACCGACAAGGCCGCAGCCTCCAAGCACATGGAAGCCGGCGCAAAAGCAGTACTGATTTCTGCTCCCTCCAAGGACGCCGATCTGACCGTGGTTTACGGTGTGAACGACGACAAACTGACTGCAGAGCACAAAGTTGTGTCCAACGCTTCCTGTACCACTAATTGCCTGGCCCCGGTTGCCAAGGTACTGAACGAAGCGATTGGTATCGAGCGTGGCTTTATGACCACTGTGCACGCCTATACCAACGATCAGAACACCCAGGATGCGGTGCACAAAGATATTTATCGTGCACGTGCAGCTGCAGACAACATGATTCCGACCAAAACCGGCGCGGCTGCCGCGGTAGGTCTGGTACTGCCGGAACTGCAGGGCAAGCTGGACGGCATGGCGGTACGTGTACCGGTGAACAATGTTTCCCTGGTCGACTGCCAGTTTATTGCTAGCCGCGAAACCACTGCGGATGAAATCAATGCGATTCTTCAGGACGCTGCCGGCACCATGAAAGGTGGTGTGCTGTCGTACTGCGATCAGCCTCTGGTTTCTGTGGACTTTAACCACACTGCAGCTTCCAGCCACTTTGACGCCAACCACACCCGTGTAAACGGTAACCTGGTGAAAGTGATGTCCTGGTACGACAATGAGTGGGGCTTCTCTCACCGTATGCTCGACACCAGCCTGGCCATGGCCAAAGCGCAAGGTCTGTAATTACTTCTGTAATAGCAGCGGGATAACGTTTTGTTATCCAGCCCGGGTGAGTGCAAGACTTACCCGGGCCTATTTTTGACCTTGCTAGCGGGTTTGGTAGCAAGGTAAGCGGTCAACGATGACTGCGACCACAATGAATCGGTCTCACTTCACATTCAAATACAAAACCACCACTATGATTCGCCATACAAAAATTGTTGCCACACTCGGCCCGGGCACTGACAAGCCACGTGTAATTGACGAGATTATCCGCGCCGGCGTAAATGTTGTGCGCCTGAATTTTTCCCACGGCAGTGCCGATGACCACCGCAAACGTGTGGAAGAAGTGCGCCGCGCCGCTGCAGAGCAAAACAAACTGGTTGCCGTTCTAGGCGACCTGCAGGGCCCCAAAATCCGGATTGCCCGTTTTGCAGAAGGCAGCATCTTTCTGGAAAACAACGCCGAGTTCACCCTCGATGCCGATTGCCCGAAAGAGGGCGGTAACCAGCAGCGTGTGGGTGTCGATTACCCTTCGCTTATTGCAGACTGCAAGCCCGGTAATATTCTGCTGTTGGACGATGGCAAGATTCGTCTGGAAGTCACTGGTGGCACCAATAGCAAGCTGTTCTGTCGCGTACTGCAGGGTGGCAAGTTGTCCAACAACAAGGGCATTAACCTGCTTGGTGGTGGCCTGTCTGCGCCGGCGCTTACCGAAAAAGACTACGGCGATATCAAACTCGCCGCCGAGTTGGATGTGGATTTCCTCGCAGTGAGCTTCCCGCGCAGCGGGGAAGACCTGGAGATCGCTCGCAAGGCGATGCGCGAAGCGGGCAGTAACGCAGCGATCGTCGCTAAGGTGGAGCGCGCCGAAGCGGTCAACGATGACGAACAGATGGACGGTATTATCCTGGCGTCTGACGTAATCATGGTGGCCCGTGGTGACCTGGGTGTAGAAATCGGTGATTCAGCGCTGGTGGGCGTGCAGAAAAAACTGATCAACCGCGCCAATGAACTGAACCGCGGCGTGATTACTGCGACTCAAATGATGGAGTCCATGATCACCAATCCGACCCCGACCCGCGCTGAAGTGATGGACGTGGCCAACGCGGTTCTCGATGGTACCGACGCAGTGATGCTGTCCGCGGAAACCGCCGCTGGCGACTTCCCGGTAGCGGCGGTCGAATCCATGGCGGAAGTGGTTGTTGGTGCAGAGCAGTACCTGGGTACGACCTCTCGCCCGGCTGCAGACCGTTCTTCCTCCGTGACTATTGACACCGTGATTGCACAGGCGGCAATTGAATCTGCGGCCCGGGTTGAGAACCTGTGTGCGGTAGCGGCACTGACCGAATCAGGCCGTACTCCGCGCATCATGTCCCGTGCCACCAGCCAGCTGCCGATTTTTGCCATGACTCGTCATTCGCGCGTCGCCCGCCAGTTGGTATTGCTGCGCGGTGTAGAGCCGATCGAATTTGACCCGGCGTCGGTGCCGCTCGGCCATCTGACCGACGCGATCGTTGAGGTACTGGGTTCGCGTATCGACCTGGAAAAGGGCCAGCGTATCCTGATTACCCAGGGTGAGCGCCTGAACATGGGCGGCGGTACCAGCTCCATGCGCATCAAGGAAATCGAATAGGTTCGAGATTGACCTATCGCTTGAAAACCCCGGTCTTGCCGGGGTTTTTTTATGCCGGACTGTTTCGCGTTCCGCACTTTGGCGGCAAGCGGGAGCCGTCAGAATAGCGGGCGCGCAGATGGATGGTCGGTCAAGTAGTGCTGTACAAATTTTGTACTGTGGTGGCGCGAATTCCGAGTAAATATCACTCTGAACTGTCACAAATGACAGTTAGTGAGCATAGAAATACGACAATTACCCAGATATTTTCCCGCCGGAGCGGTAGCTTTTTTTTTTCAGAGTGTGTATTGTCGATCGTGAGAATGACAGCGCTATCAAAAACATCAAATGACAGCGCTATCATTTGGCGGTACAAGGTGAATAAAAAGTTTCTAGCCAAACCTTTATATCTATAAAAAAGGAAGGGGAAATCGATGCTTAAGCGCAACAAACTCGCTCTCTCGATCAGTGCGGCTGTACTGAGTGGTGGCCTGATGGCTCCGCTGGCAGTAGCCCAGCAAACTGACGCTCTCGAAGAAGTTACCGTTACTGGTATTCGTGGAGCTCTGCAAGATGCAATCAGCACCAAACGCGATTCCTACTCTATTGTGGACGCGATCTCTGCTGAAGATATTGGCAAGTTCCCAGACAAAAACGTTGCGGAATCTCTGCAGCGCGTTCCTGGTGTAACTATCCAGCGCCAGTTCGGCGAAGGCGCAGCGGTATCTATCCGTGGTGCCGGTAATGACCTGACTCTTACCACGCTGAACGGCCAGAACGTTGCGTCTACCGGTTGGTTTGTACTAGAGCCTGCCAAGCGTAGCTTCAACTATGAACTGCTGCCTTCCGAGCTGGTTGGCAACATCGAAGTGTACAAGACCTCCCAGGCTGACATCGCAGAAGGCGGTGTGGGTGGTACCGTAGTTATCAATACTCGCAAGCCTCTGGATCTTGATTCTTTGACTCTCCAGGCTTCTGTAGAAGCTTCCCGTCAGTCTGATTCTGACTCCACCGATCCGCAGTTCTCTGGTCTGGCGAGCTGGAAAAACGATTCTGAGACCTTTGGTGTCCTAGTTTCTGCCGTTTCCCAAGAGCGTTTGCTGCAGCGTCAAGGTAACGAAGCGTTTTGGGAGTGGGGTGCCGGTCCAGTTGCGTTTGAGCAGGAGCGTAAGCGCTCTGCGCTGAATGCTACTTTCCAGTACCAGCCTACTGAAAACTTGGATATCGTGCTGAATGCCATCGATATGCAGATGGAGGCCGATAACACCAACTACGCGCTGTGGCTGACTCAGGGCAACTGTGGCTGGTGTGGCGTTGACGTTGATCCCGCAGACCAGATCAATGGTACTACTGCGCGTGGTCCGTTGAACGTGGCTTACCTGCAGGCGCGTCCGCGTGAAGCAACCATGAACTCTGACGTAGTCGACCTGTCCGTGACTTACTCTGGTGAGGGTTACGAGGCGAGCTTCCAGGCGGGTTCTACCTCCTCTACCGGTGGTACCGACTTTGAAATGGTTGTAGACGACGGTTCCGGCGGCTTTGCGCTGGACGGCGCTAGCTATGACTTCTTCGGTGGCGGCCAGTCTTGGGACCTGAACGGATTCGACATGGGTAGCTATGATCCGGGCTCCCTGGCAATGGGTACCGGTGCCAATTTCAATGCGACTCCGAAAACTGACGAAGAGAGCTACTTCCAGGCGGATGTTGAGTTTGATGTAGAGTTTGGTGCGATCAATTCCATCAAAACCGGTATTAAGACAGCCGATCATAACTCCACCAGCCGTCGTTTTGTGTTCACTCAGGCCGATGGTTTCGATCCGGTAATCTCTACCGACGGTATCATCAACGGCGCTATCGATGCCGGTGCTGGCAGCTACCAGATTCCTCGCATGAACGCTGACGCACTGAAGGCGTGGGCCAAATCCTCTATCACCGGCAAGGTTGAGGACCTGGGCTCCTACAGCGAGATTGACGAGACTAACTCTGCAATCTACGCCATGGCTACCTACGAGGTGGGTGATGTACGCGGTAACTTCGGTTTGCGCTATGTAACTACCGACGCTACCTCCACTTACTACATTGATGGTGTGCGCACTGAAACCGATGCTGACTACTCTGTTGTTTTGCCGAGCTTTAACCTGGCATACAACCTGAGCGAGGACGTTATTGTTCGCGCTGCCGCCGCCAAGGTAATGGCTCGTCCGCAGTACGTAGACATGTATGTTAACCCGAGCCCCATCGGTGCTAATGACGAAATCGACAACAACCAGTTCTGGGTAGTTGGTAACGTTGGTCTGGAGCCTTTCCTGGCTAACCAGTTTGACCTGGGTGTTGAGTACTATTTTGCTGAAGGCTCCCTGATCTCTGGTGGTATCTTCTACAAAGACGTTAGCAACTTTGTAACCATCAGCGAGTACAGTGCTTCCGCCAGCGAGATTCCGTTCGAGCTGCCTGATAGTGAAGTGCCCTTCGGTTGGACTGTTCAGGAAAAAGACAACGGCGAAAGTGCTGAGATCACTGGTATCGAATTGGGTTACCAGCAAGACTTCGGTAACGGTTTCGGCGCTATCGTGAACTACACTTGGACAGATACGGATACCGATGAAGCAACCTTCACTGATGGTAATCCGTTCCTGAGTGATAGCTCTGAGAACGTGTATAACCTGACTGGTTACTACGAAAATGACATGTTCTCCGCTCGTGTTGCATACAACTGGCGCAGTGAGTATATGATTCGTGAGTCCGGTGCATACGGCAATCGTCTGCACGACGATTTCGGTAGCCTCGACCTGAGTGCTGTTTGGTATGCCACTGAGAACCTGGATGTTAAGCTCGACGTGAACAACCTGCTGGCAGAAGAGTCTGTTCAGCTGGGTAACAATGCTGAGCCTGCTCCAGGAAGCGGTTTCACCGGCGGTTTTCCGCTGTATGAGTACGAAACTGCTCGCCGCATCAACATTGGAGCTTCCTACAAGTTCTAATAGCGAAGTAATTTCGTGATGTGACGGAAAAAGGGAAGTTTTTGCTTCCCTTTTTTCGTATGAAAAATATACTAGGCGGGCTTTTTAGAATAACTTCCAATTGAATAAGGTGTTGTATGGCCACTGTAGAAGCCCCAAAAATCGTACCATTGCGCAGTGATGTTCACGGTAAGCTGAAAGTTCGTGAATTGGGGACCTTTGAGCACGTAAAAGAGGCTCACATGGTGCCGGTAACTGCCCATGAGTTCTCTCGTCTGGGTGCTGAATACCCAATCGTTTTCGTGAAGAACTCCGATACTGGACAATTCCAATCTGTTGCACTTTTGAGCCTGAAAGTAGGCGAAAACCTGTTTGTTGATGGCGAAAGCTGGAAAGGTGTTTTCGTTCCGGGTGCCGTGCGCAACCATCCTTTCGTTTTGGCTCCTGCCGGCGAAGATAAAGAGAAATTGATGGTTGGCCTGGTAGAGAACAGCCCGGTTGTCGGCGAAGAAGAGGGGAATGCCCTGTTCGACGACGCTGGTGAAGAGTCTGAGTACCTGAAGGCTAAGAAAGAGTCTTTGGTGGGCTACCTGGAAAGTGACCAGATGACCAAGGCTTTCATCGCGATTTTGGCCGAGAAGGACCTGCTGACCACTCAGAACGTTGCAGTTAATGCTGGTGGTGAGAAGATCAATCTGACCGGTATTTACATGATCGACGAGAAGAAGTTGAACGAGCTGAGCGAAGAAGACTTTGCGGACTTCCGCAAGCGTGGCTTCCTGCCGCCACTGTACGCGCAGCTGGGCTCTATGCATCAGTTCTCCCGACTGGCCAAAATGCAGGCTGGTGTTTAATTTTTGAACTCAGTTCAATAGCATGACTATCGATAGCAGTGAGCAAATCAAACGTATATTGATAGTCGGAGGTGGCACAGCTGGCTGGTTGTCAGCTTGTCACCTTGCTAAAAAGCTAGCCTCCTCCTCCCCAACTGGCGTTCAGGTTACGCTAGTCGAGTCTGAAAATATTCCCACAATTGGTGTTGGTGAAGGTACGGTCCCAGCGATTAGGGATTCCCTCCGTTACCTCGGCATCAGTGAAACCGAATTTGTGCGTGAGTGTGATGCCACATTCAAGCAGGGCATCAAGTTTGCGAATTGGGTCCGCCCCCCCGGTGCACCTGGTGCAGACTACTACCACCATATTTTTGATTACCCGGATAGCCAGTTTGGCGATTTAACACCTTACTGGTTGCAAGGTGCGGCAGATTGTAGCTACGTAGATGCCGTATCTGTACAGGGTGCTGTCTGTGACAGTGGGCTTGGCCCCAAAGATATGACAGTGCCTGAATACGAGGGGCATACCAGTTACGCTTATCATCTAGATGCGGCTAAATTCGCGCGCTTACTCACACGGCATGGTGTAGAGAAGCTGGGCGTAAAGCACCTGCTTGCGGACGTGCAGAGTGTTCTGCGCGATGAGTGTGGAAATATTTCTGCGGTTAAAACCGCTGCGGGTGAACTGCTGGAAGCAGATTTATTCGTCGACTGTACGGGCTTCGCCTCACTTCTGCTGGGGCAGTCGTTAGGGGTGAAGTTCGTAGATCAGCGCGATGTATTGTTTGCGGACTATGCGTTGGCTGCGCAAATACCATATAAGAGCAAGGGTGTCCCGATTCCAAGCTTTACTATATCCACCGCTCAAGAAAGTGGCTGGGTATGGGATATTGGTCTATCTGAGCGCCGCGGTACCGGGTATGTATACTCTAGCGATCACACTAGCCACGATCGGGCAGAATCCGTTTTCCGGAGCTATCTTGGTGATCAAAAGGGTGACCTATCTATTCGAAAAATCCCGATGCGAGTCGGCTATCGCGAAACCTTTTGGCAAAATAATTGTGTGGCGATTGGTTTGTCCCAGGGTTTTGTTGAGCCTTTAGAGGCAACAGGCATTCTCGTTTACGATGCCACCGCGCGGATGCTCGCGGATACTTTTCCGGCAAACAAGTCGGTAATGCCGATAGTGGCAAAACAATTTAATCAGGCTGTCCAGTACTCATGGGATTGTGTAATTGACTTTATCAAATTGCACTATTGCATTAGTGGACGCCGGGATCATGCGTTTTGGATTGATAACTGTGACGCACGCTCAATTCCTGATTCGCTCCAGGAAAAGTTAGCTCTCTGGAGGTTTCAGCCGCCTAGCGCATATGATTTTCCGAGTAAATTCGGAATTTTTAATCTGGCAAACTACCAGTACGTTCTATACGGAATGGAATTTGAGACGACCCTGTCGGCAGGGTTTTCTGGGCGGTACACGGGTATGTCAGATGCTGTGAACAGAATTCAAGAAATTTCGATGTTCTCTAAGCAGTTGCTAGGTGCGTTGCCTGAGCACCGGGTGCTTATTGAGCGTATTAAAAAATACGGCCTACAAAAAATTTAACAAACTATGAAGTCTCGCGCGATCAAAATATTGAATATTGTAGGTGGTGGTAGTGCGGGATGGATGACCGCAATTTACCTCAATCGCTATTTCAATCGCGATGTCAAAAACTACCAGATCAATGTCATAGAAAGCCCAGATATTGGAATTATCGGGGTTGGAGAAGCTACCGTTCACAGCATTCGATTCTTTTTTGCTGCTATGGGGTTGGATGAACGTGAGTTAATGGCGGAGACGAATGCAACCATCAAGTCGGGGATAATGTTCCGCAACTGGATGAAGCCTGTTGATGGTAATACTCATGAGTATTTTCATCCGTTTGACCAGCAGCAACCCGGTGGCTCGGTAGATATTTCTACGGCATGGTTCGTCGGGAGGCGATCTGACCGGCAGCGTTATGATGAAGGTGTCAGCTTAAATTCTCACCTAATTAAATCGGCGCAGTGCCCAAAGAGTGGCTCCTCTCCCCAGTTTCAAGCCATTGCGCCTTACGGCTACCATCTCGATGCAACGCTTTTGGCGCGTTTTCTTCGCCGAAAAGCGGTCGAGCAAGGCGTTTGCCATATTGAATCAACTGTTCTCGATGCTGAGGTTGAGCAGGGGGAGATTCTTTCAGTTACAACGGATCAGGGAAGCTTGGCGGGGGACTTCTTTGTTGATTGCACAGGATTTCGCGGTTTATTAATCGATAAGCTTCAGAAAGATAATTGGGAGTCGTTCTCTGACGTTTTGCCTTGCGATAAGGCTGTCGCTATTCAGCGGGAGATGCCAGAAGGTGCGGCCCCGCGCCCGTATACGGTTGCTACAGCGCTATCCAGTGGTTGGGCTTGGCAAATCGATCTAGTTAATCGGCAGGGCAGTGGCTATGTCTATGACAGTAGCCGGCTGTCGCCGGAGCAGGCCGAAAATGAGTTGCGGAGTTTTTTGGGGGCTGAGACTAGCGTAATCAAATGTACGCATTTGGATATGAAGGTTGGCTGCAGAAAGGATACTTGGGTTGGAAACTGTGTTGCAGTTGGGTTGTCCGGGGGCTTCATTGAGCCTTTGGAGTCTACAGGCCTGCACATGATTCACTTGGGTGTGAGTTTGCTTGCAACGCACCTAGCGGGCGATGACGGAAGTGATGTGTTGCGTGCTTCATATAATGAAAAAATGCGCGGCTTTTACCAAGACCTAAAGCAGTTCATTGTCCTGCACTATTGCTTGTCTGATCGTGATGATACTGAATTTTGGCGCAACGCTCCTGCGACCGTTGAGGGGTGTCACTGGTTGAACTCCAGATTGCCTCTGTGGAAACACAAGATCTGTGAATATCAGGATTTTGCCGGTAGCTATGCGAGTATCTTCACCGATACGAATTATCGTTATGTGCTGTACGGGATGCAGCATTATCCCTCTCCCCGTTTTTCCATGTCTGATACGGAAGTTGGCGCCATATTTGGGCGTTTTGAGCAGCTTGTGGATCGTGCGAAAGCTGCCTCAATGACACATGACAGGTTTCTGCAGCTTGTGCATGCCCAGCGTTGAGTGTGGGTTCAGTTTATGAAGTTCATCTTGTCCCGTTTTTTGCCCTGGTTGCTGTGGCTCGCTGTGTTCTATTCTCTGTGGGCTGTTTACGTCTTCGGCAATGATCTTTGGCCTCTGGTCGCCGAACACTGGCCCATGGCACTGTCTATGGCCGTTGGTAGCTACGCTGCCGGTTCTACCCCTATGGGGGGTGGTACGGTGGGGTTTCCGGTGCTGGTGCTTTTGTTTGATATGCCCGCGAGTCTCGGGAGAGATTTCAGTTTTGCGGTGCAGTCCATCGGTATGGTCAGTGCCAGTATCTATATATTTTGTCGTCGGCAGGCGCTTGCCTGGGCGATGCTGCGCGGTGCCTTGCTCGGCAGTCTGATCGCCACGCCGATCGGCATATTGTTTTTTGCTCCACTGGTGCCGGATCTGTGGGTAAAGCTGACCTTTGCGGTGATCTGGGGAAGCTTTGGTCTACTGCACCTCTATCGTCTGCGTGAGATTACCGCCCATGACCACCATGGTGATCCCCGTTGCCCGAAGGATTTCCGCATCGGTGTGCTGCTGGGTGCGGCTTCCGGGTTTGTCGCTGTGTCGGTGACCGGCGTTGGCATTGATATGGTGGTGTACGCGGCGCTGGTGCTGTTAAGCCGCGTGGATCTGAAGGTGGCCATTCCCACTTCTGTGGTCATCATGGCGTTTTCTTCTGTGGTTGGTGTGGCGGTCAAGAGTGTCGCTGGCGACTGGCAGCCCGGGGTGCTGGGCAATTGGCTCGCTGCGGCCCCTGTAGTGGCCCTTGGGGCGCCGTTAGGGGTGTTTGTAGTGGGCTTGATAGGGCGCACGCCCACGCTGCTGGTGGTGGCGCTGTTGTGCGTGGTTCAGTTCGTATGGACCTGTGTGTCCGAGTGGGGCTCTCTGGGCGCGTCTGGGGTGGCACTGGCGCTTCTCGGGATGGTTGCGTGTCTGGCGGGCTTTGAGGCGCTCAGATCGCTCGGGCTGCGCCGGGAGCAGCTTCGCAAGCGCGACTTTACCGTGTCTTCCGAGACTGAAGATGCCGTTGCGGCGACTTGATACATGTGAGCCTGGCAGGCTCGGATGAGTAGGCGGCAAATAAAAAAGGCGATTCCCGGGGGAATCGCCTTTTTTATAAAGATGGCTGGGGTGGAAGGATTCGAACCTTCGCATGACGGGATCAAAACCCGCTGCCTTACCGCTTGGCTACACCCCAGTGGTGTTCCGTGATGCTGGAATCACGAGAAGAAAATGGTAGCAAGGGGGAGACTTGAACTCCCGACCTCAGCATTATGAGTGCTGCGCTCTAACCAGCTGAGCTACCTTGCCACAAACAATCTCGGCTAACCGAGGGCGCGCATTATCGGGCGACCTCGGGGGGCTGTCAACACTTTTTTAGTAAATTAATCAGTAGCTTAGCGCGCAATACGCTTTTGCCGCAGAATCCAGTGAGTGGATCAGCGGCCACGGCCAATGGCGGCCAGTAGTGAGCCCAGTACAACGGTTATCGCGCCAGCCCAGCTGATCCAGTTCATCGGCTCCATGTCGATGTAACCCGGCCATATCGCGCCGATAACCGTGCTCAGCCCGAGAGTCATCAGCGGAACCAGTGCCAGCGTCGCGCTCACTCTGGAGGCCTCCCATACCTCCATGGCCTTGGCGAAGGCGCCATAGGCGATGAGGGTGTTGGCGGTCAGGAACAGGAGGAGTCCCCAGCCCAGCCAATCCAGTTGCAGTGCCGTACCCGGGTGGGAGACTGGTAGGAAGCACAGGGTCCCGGCTACATAGATCAGCATCAGGAGGTTCTGGGGGCGTGACTGCGCGACGATCTTTTTCTGGAAAAGCCCGTAAACCGCCCAGGTAATTGCCGCGATCACCACCAGTCCCACACCAATCAGGTATTCACGATCCTCGCCGGCCCAGAGTTCTCCCAGGCGCTGGTTGAAGAACATGAGCAGGCCGGCGCAGACCAGAATGACACCCATCCACTGGCGGGGCGAGAAGCGCTCACCGAGCCAGAACACGCTGAATATCACCAGGAGTAGCGGGGCAAGCTGAATGAGGACCTGAAGTGCACCCGGGGTAATGTAATTGAGGCCGGTGGCATAGGTGATGTAGTTCGCGAGCAGGCCGCCTACCGCCAGCACCGTATAGGGCAGAAGCTTGCCGCTAAAAAGGCTTTTCAGGTCCAGCTCCTGCCGCCATCCATACCAGATCCCGGCAAACAGTGCGGCACCGAAGAACCGATACCAGGTGACCGTGGTGGAATCCATGTCCTCGATCAGTCCCTTCATGGCGATGGGCAGCAGGCCCCAGAGGAAGGCTGTGGTGAGGGCGAGTGGAAGACCAATTCTCCAGTTGGATTGGTGCATGGCAACCTTTGGTGTTGGTTATGTTGCGGCTATGGCAGTCGGGGCGCGGGTGGCGAGTTATTCCGGCAGGCGCTCGAGTTAAGTGGTCGAGCGCCCGCCGGAAATTGGCTAGCGGAAGTAGCCGAAGAGAGGGGCTTAAACGTTGAAGCGGAAGTGGACTACGTCGCCGTCGGCAACGATATATTCCTTGCCCTCAAGGCGCCACTTGCCCGCTTCTTTGGCACCGGCCTCGCCGTTGTTGTCCACGAAATCGGTGTAGCTGACAACTTCTGCGCGAATGAAGCCCTTTTCGAAGTCGGTGTGGATCTTACCCGCGGCCTGCGGTGCGGTGGCGCCGAGCGGAATGGTCCAGGCGCGCACTTCTTTTACTCCGGCAGTGAAGTAGGTGTGCAGGCCCAGCAGCTCGTAGCCGGCGCGGATGACGCGGTTCAGGCCGGGCTCTTCCATGCCCAGTTCTTCGAGGAATTCCAGCTTTTCATCGTCGTCGAGTTCGGCGATCTCGGATTCCAGCTTGTTGCAGATGGGTACCAGAACCGCGTTTTCTTCCTCGGCGATTTTCGCAACCGCATCCAGGTGTGCGTTACCTTCAAACCCGTCTTCATCGACGTTGGCGATGTACATGGTGGGCTTAACGGTCAGCAGGCTCAGCTCGCGCAGGTCTGCCAGTTCGTCTTCGCTGAGACCGAAGGAGCGCAGCGGCTTGGCTTCATCCAGGTGCGGCTGGATCTTTTCCAGCAGCGCTTTCATTTTGATCGCGTGCTTGTCCTGGCCTTTGGCGGCGCGGGTGTAGCGCTGCAGCGCTTTTTCCACGGTATCCAGGTCGGCGAGGGCCAGTTCGGTGTTGATCACCTCAATATCGGCAACCGGGTTTACCTGGTTGGCTACGTGGATAACATTGTCGTTGTCGAAGCAGCGCACCACGTGGGCGATGGCGTCGGTCTCGCGGATATTGGCGAGGAACTTGTTACCCAGCCCTTCACCCTTGGAGGCACCGGCCACGAGGCCTGCGATATCGGTGAATTCCATGGTGGTGGGAATCAACTTCTGCGGGTTGACGATCTCTGCCAGCTTGTCCAGGCGCGTGTCCGGTACCGGCACGATACCCGCGTTGGGTTCGATGGTGCAGAAGGGGAAGTTCTCTGCGTCGATGCCCGCTTTGGTCAGGGCATTGAACAGGGTGGATTTGCCCACATTGGGCAGGCCGACGATGCCGCAAGTAAAACCCATGGTCTGAATCCTGTTGGTGTGGCTGGTACGTCTGCGCGTGCCGCCTTTCGTTGAATACGTTTCGCAGCGAAGAGCCGCTACTTGGAGTTGGTGTGCAGTGTTTTCATGGCCCCGTTCCAGTCGCCAGTAGCGGCGGAGGGCAGTACATCCACCGCGCGATCGATGGCGTCCGCCAGCTGGTCCTGCTCGGTGCGGGGCGCGCGCTGCAAAACGTACTTGGCCACATCGCGGGCGTTACCCGGGTGGTCAATGCCGAGGCGCAGGCGCATGAATTCACGGTTGTTTCCCAGTGCCGCGATGATATCGCGCAAGCCATTGTGGCCTCCGTGGCCGCCACCTTTTTTCAGGCGCGCGGTACCGCAGGGCAGGTCCAGCTCGTCGTGAGCGACCAGAATAGCTTCGGCGGGAATCTTGAAGAAGTTCGCCAGTGGGCCCACTGCTTGGCCACTGCGATTCATATAGGTGGTGGGAATCAGCAGGCGGATATCCTGCCCGCCGATCCGCACACGGCCGGAGTGGCCGTGGTACTTGCTGTCTGGCGCGAGCTGGGTGCCGTGAATACGGGCCAGCTCGGAGACAAAGTCGGCTCCGGCGTTGTGTCGCGTCCGGTCGTATTCCGGGCCTGGGTTACCCAGGCCCACAATCAACTGGATGGGCGTGTCCGGAGCCTTGCTCAAGGTGCTTATCCTGAGAAGAAGTCGACTTGGAGAGTCGGCTTATTCTTCGCCGGACTCTTCGCCTTCTGCAGCTTCAGCGTCGGCTTCAACAGCGCCACGCGGCTTGTGTACAGAGGCAACTACCAGGTCGTGGGATTCACCGTGAGCCAGGTCCACAGACTCAACGCCAGCCGGCAGTTTGATGTCGGAAATGTGGATGTTGCCGTCCAGTTCCAGGTCAGCCAGGTCAACTTCGATGAACTCAGGCAGCTTGGAAGCCGGTGCAGTGATGTCCAGCTCGGTCAGGGTGTGGGATACGATACCGCCGGCCTTAACGCCTTTGCTGCTGTCTTCGTTCAGGAAGTGCAGCGGTACTTTTACGTGTACTTTGGTGTTGGCGGATACGCGCTGGAAGTCAGCGTGCAGCAGGATCGCTTTGGCCGGGTGACGCTGCAGGTCACGCAGGATCACGGTTTCTTCCTTGCCTTCAACGCTCAGGGTGATGACGGAAGAGTAGAAAGATTCGCTTTCCAGGGCCTTGAACAGGTCTTTCTGCAGCAGAGAAACGGACTGCGGCTCAGCTTTGCCACCGTAGATGATGGCCGGTACTTTTGCTTCCAGGCGACGCAGGCGGCGGCTCGCACCTTTCCCTTCGTCGGAGCGGAGGCTGGCATTCAGTTTGAAATCAGACATGGGGTAAACCTCAGGTTGTCTGTCCAGAAGGACCTGCGACCGGAACCTTCTGGCGTTGCTATAAGTCAGGCGAAATCTATTGAAACGCCCAATAGTAAACGCCCGGCAGTGCCGGGCGGGCGCGTATTCTAAGTGTAAGCGCCGGCGAATGCCAGCGCTTATGGGGAGAAGATCGCGGGGGAGTCGGGGGCGACTCTTAATCGGTGCGTGAGCGGGAAGCCCTTAAGAGCGGAACTCTTAAGATCTAAACATCGCCGACAGCGATTCTTCGTTGCTGATGCGGCGCATGGATTCGGCCAGCATGGCAGACAGGGTGAGCTGGCGGATCTTGGGAGCCTTCTCCATTTTGTCGCCCAGCGGGATGGAGTCGGTGACTACCAGTTCATCCATTACTGAGTTGTTCAGGTTGTCGATGGCCTTGCCGGACAGTACCGGGTGGGTACAGTAGGCAACAACCTTCTTGGCGCCGTGATCTTTCAGGGCCTTGGCGGCGTTACACAGGGTGCCGGCGGTATCGACCATGTCGTCCACCAGCAGGCAGGTGCGGCCGCTGACTTCACCGATGATGTTCATCACTTCCGCCACGTTGGCTGCCGGGCGACGTTTGTCGATGATTGCCAGTTCGCAGTCGAGGCTCTTGGCTACCGCACGCGCGCGCACAACGCCGCCGATGTCCGGGGAAACAACTACCAGGTCTTCATACTTCTGGCGCTCAATATCGTCGAGCAGCACGGAGGAGCCGTAAACGTTATCCACTGGCACGTCGAAGAAGCCCTGGATCTGCTCCGCGTGCAGGTCAACGGTCAGAACGCGGTCGATGCCCACGCTCACCATCATGTCGGCAACAACCTTGGCGGAAATCGGCACACGCTGGGAGCGAACGCGACGATCCTGGCGGGCGTAACCAAAGTAGGGGACTACCGCGGTAATTCGGCCGGCCGAGGCGCGGCGCAGTGCGTCAACCAGCAGGATCAGTTCCATGATGTTGCGGTTGGTTGGCTGGCAGGTGGACTGAACGACGAAAACGTCGCGGCCGCGCACGTTGTCGGTAATCTCCACAGCAATTTCGCCATCGGAGAAGCGCTTAACCACTGCTTCCCCCAGCGGTATCGCCATATGCTCAACAACCTTTTGTGCCAGTTCCGGGTTTGCGTTGCCGGTGAAGACCATTAAGTCAGCCACTGCGAGTACCTTTTTCGTCGGGATAGAAGATAGTAGTAAAAATTAGGTGGAATACGGAGTGGGAACTGCTTGCAGGGTGTTGTATTGCCGATTCATTGGGCGACCGTTGTGCAAGTGTCGAGTTGTGGCTAGGTTGCCAATTTTTCCGGCTGGGCCGGAGGCTCCGTCTGTACCCCAAGGTGGTAGGGATACCTATAAATAAGGAAATGGCTGGGGTGGAAGGATTCGAACCTTCGCATGACGGGATCAAAACCCGCTGCCTTACCGCTTGGCTACACCCCAGCAAAGTTGCAGTTAGTCAACTTAGACAGTTGCTGCAAAATTCGCGAGTTGCCTGTGTGTGAGTGATTCATCAGCACCTTTGGCAACAAAACCTTCCCACCCATCCGGTCGTGCCACAAGCACTTTCCGTGCAGCAGCTTCCGACTCAAATCCGGCAAAAACACAAGCGCCGGTTCCGGTCAAAAATGCGTCTGCATAGTGCGCAAGCCACTCTCTGGCTTCGCGCACCTCTGGGTAGAGGTCTTCAACGAGCGGCTGAAAATCGTTACCGGCATATTGGTTTAGCCAGTCGCTGTTCAGCTGCCTGTCGCGAAGGGCCGCTAATGTAATTGCGGCGGAATCTCTTGTCAAACGCGGATTGGAAAAAAGCGCTGCGGTACTGACATGGCAGGCAGGTTTGAGTACGACGTACCAGCGGGGCTCGATGGATACCGGGGTGAGCTTTTCGCCAACACCTTCGGCAAATGCGGAAGCGCCACGCACAAAGACGGGAATGTCTGCGCCCAGTTGCCGGCCCAGTTCTGCCAGCGCGTCCGCGTCCAGTTCACACTGCCACAGGTGATTCAGGGCCAGCAGGGTGGTGGCGGCATCGCTACTGCCTCCGCCGATCCCGCCGCCCGCCGGTAGTACCTTATCCACGGTGATCTTTGCCCCGAGGTCTCGCCGGTTACTGTGCTGTTGCAGCGCTGCTGTCTGCAGTAGCCGGGCCGCGCGCACGATCAGGTTTTGTTCCGGGGGAACATCGACGCCGGGACAGTGGAGGTGAATTTGCGCATCATTAGTTGGGCTGAATGTCAGGGTGTCACCAACGTCCAGTAGCTGAAATACCGTTTGCAGTTCGTGATAGCCGTCCTCGCGGCGCCCCAGAATGCGCAGCATCAGGTTCAGTTTTGCGGGGGCGGTGAGAGTGAGGGGGGGCGTATTCATTTAGCTGGAGGCAATATAGAAACCGGCGGCCAGTTTACCAGCCGCCGGTTTTTTTTAGCAGGGGCGAAGGTGAAGGTGTCGATACCTGCGATTACTTCGGAATCCACTCCTTGACCACAACGGTAACGCTCACCGGGCCCGCGGGGTTCGAGCTGGCCGCTTTGATGCGGCTCGGCAGTTTGTAAGGACCCACTGCCTGATAATCGCTGAAGTTCAATTGCCAGCCAGCCTGCTGCAGGGTTTGCAGTAGCCCCTCTGAATCCTTCTGTTGGCCACTTACCGCACCGGGTGCCGCCAGACCGCGCACCCAGTAGAACATTTCTGAGACTGGCAGCGGCCAACCCATGATCTGTTCAGTGAGTTGTGCCGGGTTGGATGCAAACACCGCTGGGTCGCTGCCCTTTTGCAGGCTTACACCGTTGGGTGCGCCGGTGATGGTGGTGGACCCGGCACCGAGAGGCCCGCTCAGGTGAATGCGGTAATTGGAATTAGCCTGCTGCCATACCAGATTTGCGCTGCCGTTTTCTCTTGGTGAGCGCACGCCCAGTTTCCCTTTTACTTCCCAGCGCTGAAGCGCCGCCGCGGATTGCTGCTGCGCGGAGTGGGCAGGGGGTTGCTGTGGTTGCGGCTTCTGCGCGCTACACGCGGCGAGTGTCAATAGCAAGGCTGCGCCAAAAAACTTCAGGGCGCGGCGTGCGGTTGCTTCGTATGAGGTGAAAGAGAGAACGTCAGCTTTCCGTAACATGCTGTTCCAGTCTTTGTTGATCCTGTAACCGCTGCATGGTTTCAGGAATAAGTTTACTTTCCGGGTTTTGCTGCAATCCCTGCTCCCATACCTGCATGGCCTGTTGCCGTTCGCCCAGTGCCCAAAGGGCTTCCCCCAGGTGTGCGACGATTTCGTGGTCTTGCAGCAGACTCAGTGCTTTTCGCAGATAGGTCACTGCTTCGGCGTAGTTGCCAAGGCGATAATGCGCCCAGCCCATGCTGTCGATGATCGCAGGGTCATCCGGGCTGAGTTCAATGGCCTTGGAGATGAGCAGCATGGCTTCTTCGACACGGTCGTCATAAGAAAGCAGTTTGTAACCCAACGTGTTAAGCAGGTTCGCATTATCCGGGTCGTGGGACAATAGCTTGCGTAAACCCCGTTCAAAGTTTTTTATATCGCCCAGCTGTTCACTGGCCATGGCGTGTGCATAAATCAGGCGCTTGCTGTCCTCATTTACTTTTATCGCGTCAGCCAGCAGAGTCTGGGCTTCTTCCAAATAGCCATTTTTTGTCAGCAGATCGGTCTGCATCAGATAAAACTGTTCCTGCTGCTTGGGATGACGTTGGCGCAGCTCAGAGAACCATTCGTGCACTTCTTCAGTTTCCCCAAGCTTGCCGAGTAGGCTTGTGCCGCGGGTGATGGCTTGCACATAGTCACTCCCCGGGCGCACCAGGCGGTAATGAATAACGGCTTGCTGTGGGTTGTCTGTTTGCTCGGCAATACCGCCCAGATAAAAGTGCGCGATGGATTCGTGATCCTCCTGCTTAAGTAGTTTGTTGAGCAGCGGTGTGGCCTTATCGAATTGCTTGGTTTCATAGTGAATAAGTGCCAGGGAAAGGATGAGGTTGCCATCGTTGGGGCGCTGCTTTACCAGCTCGGCAAACTGCTGCTGGGCCAGATCCAGATCCTGCTGAATAAGTAGCCGGGCGTACTGCAGGCGCAGTCGGCTCTCTCTCGGATACAGCTCTACCAGGTTTTCCAGCAGGCGGCGGGCTTCATTCTCTCGACCCATGTCGATCAGGGCGTGGGACTCCAGCAGAGGCGCATCCAGATTTGATGGGTCGCGCTCCTGTACCTGGCGAGTGATTTTTAAGGCCTCCTGAGCGCGCTTGTTTGCGCGCAATAGCATGGCGTAGGCCAGAGAGACTTCAGAATTCCTGGGGTGTTTCAGGTGGAGGCGCTCGAATTCCGGCAGTACTTTCGCCGCCAGCTCTTCATTATCAACTGCGGTGGCGGCCACCGACTGCAATGGTGCGTTGCCGCCAAGTGCCAGCGCCAGTTCTGCATGGTGCAGGGCTTCATCCAGCTTGCCGGCGAGGGTCAGCTCGGCGGTTGCCGCCAATTGTGCGTCGGCACTGTCCGGTGCCAGTTTTACCCACAATTGCGCCGAGCGCAGCGCGGCGCGGCGCGCATTGAGGTAGCGGGCAATGCGGGTGGCGCGGGCAGCAACGCCCGCGTCCTTAGTGCGTTCGGCCTGAAAGTAATAGTTGGCCAGGGCCAAATCGTATTGCTCTCTATTGCCCGCAACTTCTGCCACAAGCAGCGTGTAAAGCGTTTCGATGGGGAAAGGTTTGGCTTTTGCCTCCGCTCTGGGCCGGGCCGTGCCGGGCTGATTGGTTGCTTCGGCAGTTGCCGTGGTCTCCGCGGGCTCAGATAGCCTGTCTTCTCCGTTGTCTTGCTCGCGGGTCTCAGTGTCAGCTTCACTGGCGACTTCGGACTCCCACTGGTCGCGCCAATCCCCCTGGCCCCCGTCTTCTATCTGCGGTTGCTGTGCACATGCGCAGAGAATGGCAAGCGAGGAGGCCGTAGCGACCCCGTACAGGAAGCGCCTGAAACGTGCAGGATGACTGTGAAATAGCGCGGTCTTGAGGGCCTTGTGGGGTTGGCGGCAGGCGAGTAAATATGGGGAGAGCAGCTGCATAGAAACGTGTCCGTACGTTCGCGCTTCCTGATACACGCGTTGCTCACGAATGGGGCGGGCCCTTGCGGGCTAAGCAGGGTGCCGCGGGCATAGGGCATTTGGCCAGATACGCGGCAAACCGTGGCAATTTGGCTAAGGAAGCGCCTATTGGCGTATTTTTCCGGGTTATCGCCGTATAATTCTAGTTCTGAATTCGCCCCCCGTAGCCGGCAGGTCGGGTCCGGTGACAAAGTCAGCATCTATTTAAACTAGGAAGATTTTGTGCGTCGCCGGATTCTGCTTGCACCAGCCGCGGCGGGCCCGGACAATATGCGTCCATTTTTGCACCGCGCTCGCTTGTTGTGTTGGCGCGCGGAAGTAGTGACGAGAATCTATGCCAATCCTTGCCCTGGGAATCAATCATGACAGCGCGCCGGTTGCCGTGCGCGAGCGGGTGGCCTTTGCCCCCGAAGTCATGCCCAGTGCCCTGGCCGAGGCGCGCATTGCCCTTGAATGCCCGGAATTGGCCATTCTTTCTACCTGTAACCGCACCGAAATCTACGGCGAGGTGACTCCGGAGGCCGTTTTGGCCTGGATTGCAGAGTACCACGCGGTCACTCTGGAGGAGCTGACCAGCTGTTACTACCAGTTCACGGATGAAGCGGCAGTGCGGCATATGATGCGGGTGGCCTGCGGGTTGGACTCTCTGGTGCTCGGTGAGCCGCAGATCCTCGGGCAGATCAAGTCCGCCTACGCGGTGGCCCGTGAATCCGGCAGTGTGGGCCCTACGTTGCACAATGTTTTCCAGCAGGTGTTCTCGGTGGCCAAAAAGGTGCGCACCGAGACTGCCATTGGTGAAAATCCGGTATCCGTCGCCTTTGCCGCCGTATCACTCGCCGCGCGTATCTTCACTGATCTGGCCGAACAGACCGCACTGTTGATCGGTGCCGGTGAGACGATTGAGCTGGTGGCCCGCCACTTGCTGGATAAAGGCGTAAAACGGTTGATTGTGGCCAACCGGACTCTAAAGCGGGCCCAGTCTCTGGCAGAAGATTTTGGTGCTGAAGCGATTCTGCTGGCAGACATTCCCGAGCATTTGCCGTGTGCGGACATCGTCATCAGTTCTACCGCCAGTCAGTTGCCGATTCTCGGCAAGGGAGCGGTGGAAACTGCGCTGAAAGAGCGCCGCCATCGCCCCGTTTTCATGGTGGACATTGCGGTACCGCGGGATATTGAGCCGCAAGTCGGTGAGCTCGACGATATCTACCTCTATACCGTGGACGACTTGCGCGGTGTGATTGATGAGGGCAAACGTCTGCGGGAGCAGGCGGCCCAGGCCGCGGATGAAATTGTAAATGTAGCTGCCTCGGCATTTATGCGTGAGCACCGCAGCCTGCGCGCCGTGGACTCCATTCGCAGTTACCGTCAGCAGGCACAGGCGATCAGCAAGGATGAGCTGGAAAAAGCGCTAATCCAATTGCGCACAGGCAGTGAGCCGGAGCAATTGCTGGAGCAACTCGCGCGCACATTAACCAATAAACTAATTCATGCTCCCACTGTGGCCTTGCGACAGGCCACTGCGGAGGGTGATCTGGAACGATTGCGTCTGGCCCGGCAGATCATCGGGTTAAGCCCGGATGACACGGGCTCGGACGCGTCCGCGGGAACCGAGGGTTCCACGGACAAGCAGGACAAGAAGAAACTCAAGTAATGAAAGCTTCGGTACAAAGCAAACTCGACAATCTGGTGGAGCGTCACGAAGAAGTATCTGCCCTGTTGGGGGATGCGGAAATCATTAGTGACCAGGACAAATTCCGCGATCTCTCGCGCGAGTATTCCGAGCTCGAAGAAGTGGTCAGCTGTTATGGCCGCTACAAGACCCTGCTGGACGATATGGCCGGCGCGCGCGAAATGCTGGAAGAGAACGACGCAGAAATGCGCGAGATGGCCCAGGAAGAGTTGCGCGAAGCGGAAGCACAACTGGAGCCGTTGGAAAAGGCGCTGCAGACGTTGCTGCTGCCTCGCGACCCCAACGATCGCAAAAACGTTTATCTGGAAATCCGCGCTGGTACCGGCGGTGATGAAGCGGCGATTTTCTCCGGCGACCTGTTCCGCATGTATTCCCGCTATGCGGAGAAGCAGGGCTGGCGTATTGAAATCATCAGTGAAAACGCCGGTGAACATGGCGGCTACAAGGAAATTATTACCCGCGTTGCGGGCGAAGATGTGTACGCAAAATTGAAATTCGAATCCGGTGCGCACCGCGTGCAGCGGGTGCCGGAAACAGAGTCCCAGGGTCGCATTCACACCTCCGCGTGTACCGTGGCGGTAATGCCGGAGCCCGACGAGCGCGATGCGATCGAAATTAACAAAGCCGATCTGCGCGTGGATACCTACCGTGCCTCCGGCGCCGGTGGCCAGCACGTGAACAAGACGGATTCTGCGGTACGTCTTACCCATATCCCCACGGGTATTGTGGTGGAGTGTCAGGATGAGCGTTCCCAGCACAAGAACCGGGCCAAGGCGATGGCGTTGTTGCAGGCAAAACTCAACAGCGCGCAGGAGTCTGCCGCCGCCCAGGAAATCTCCGATGCGCGCCGCAATCTGGTGGGCAGCGGTGACCGCTCCGAGCGCATTCGCACCTATAACTTTCCGCAGGGACGGGTGACCGACCACCGCATTGGCCTGACTCTGTACAAGCTTGATGAAGTGATGCAGGGCGCGGTGGATGAGGTCATTGGTCCGTTGCGCACCGAGTATCAGGCGGATCAGCTGGCAGCACTGGGGCAGCATTAATCCGTATGGCAACGGTTAAGGAAAACCTGCAACGCGCAATAGAGCTGACCGACAGTGATAGCCCGCGATTGGATCTCGAGGTGTTGCTGTGCCACCTGTTAGGCAAGTCGCGGGCCTGGCTCTACACCTGGCCGGAACAACCGTTAAGCGACGACCAGCAAGAGGAATTTGAACAGCTGCTCGAGCGACGTGTTGCCGGTGAGCCGGTGGCGCACCTGACTGGTAGCCGCGAATTCTGGTCACTGTCCCTAAGGGTAAATCGCTCCACGCTGATTCCCCGTCCCGATACCGAAGTGCTTGTCGAAACGGTACTGGCCCTCTGCCCACAGACTACGGCGAGATTGCTCGACCTCGGTACCGGCACTGGCGCCATTGCCCTGGCCCTGGCGAGTGAAAAAAAGCACTGGCAAATAACCGCGGTGGATACCATGCCGGCAGCGGTTGCGCTGGCTGAGGAAAATCGGGGCGCGCTGGGCTTTGGCAACGTACAAGTCCTGCAGAGCGACTGGTTTTCTGCCCTGGGTGATGCCACCTTTGATGTTATCGTCAGTAATCCTCCCTATATTGATACCCAAGACCCGCATTTGCGCGAAGGGGATGTGCGCTTTGAGCCGGTGTCTGCGCTGGTGGCGGATGAAAAAGGGCTTGCCGATATTCGCAAGATAGCGTCTCAGGCAACCGCTCATCTCTCCGAGAATGGTCTGCTGCTGGTGGAGCACGGCTGGGAGCAGGGCAAGGCTGTGCGCAATATTTTCTCCGAGTATGGATACAAGGATGTGGAAACCCGACTGGACTATGCCGGGCGGGAACGTATTACGCTCGGGCGTACATAGCCACACCCGTTTTACCCCTTCGTTATCGCGGTGGGGAGTGGCCAGTAAGGAAACCGGCTAGGACATCACGCATGCACGATCATGCCCATCACCATCATAGTAGCGGCCGCTTGAAGCCCCTTGTCTGGGGGCTGGTTATTACCTTTTTGTTCGCCATCGTCGAGGCTGTCGGTGGCTGGCTTTCCGGCTCTCTCGCTTTGCTGGGCGACGCGGGCCATATGATTACCGATTCCTTCTCTCTCGCCCTCGGCGCGGCGGCCGCACTGGTTGCGCGCAAGCCGGCAAGCCGGGTGATGTCATTTGGTTGGGGGCGTGCGGAAGTGCTCGCAGCAATGGTCAATGCGTTGCTGATGTTGCTGATCGTGGTGGGTATTTCAATGGCCGCGTTTGATCGCCTGCAAAACCCGCAGCCGGTTGCTGGTGGCGTGGTGATGCTGATCGCCGCGATTGGTTTGCTGGTAAATGTTGCCGTGGCCTGGGTACTGCACCGGGGCGAACAGACCCTGAATATTCGTGGCGCGTTACTGCATGTTATGGGTGACCTGCTTGGCTCGGTGGCGGCGCTGGTGGCGGGGGGCGTGATTTATTTCACTGGCTGGACGCCAATCGACCCGTTGCTTTCCATGTTGATTTGCATCCTGATCCTGATTGCCAGCGCGCGGTTAATCAGAGATTCGGTCGATGTGTTGATGGCGCGTGTGCCCCGCGAGTTGAGTTTGCCCAGTGTGGAGGAAGCCATGGCACTAGAGGAGGGCGTGCGGTCCGTACACGACCTGCATATATGGCGCTTCGATAGCAGTACGATTCTGCTGTCTGCGCATATTATCGTCGATGATTTGGAGGCTTGGCCGTCGGTGCTCGAGCGGCTGCGCAGCACCTTGAATCGACGGTTCGGTATTCACCACATCACATTGCAGCCCGAGCCGTTAAACTTTGATCCTACCCCGGTGATTGATCGGGAAAGTAACTCGCCACCTTCTTGACGGTTAGCCGCAGGAGCGTTGCGTATTCACTGCTGCGGCGCACAGACGTTAGTCGGCCGTTTTATTCATCCTCTTCGCTTAGCTCTTCAGGATCGACGGATGGTTCGGACTCCGTACTTTGTGCTGGCTGTTTTACGTCTGTCGCGGTGTCTTGTTGGGGTTTCTCACTGGCACTTGTTTCCTGATCAGAGGGCGCAGGTTCTGCTTCTGCCGTCACTTCCTGCGGGGCTGAAATCTGTTCCTCTGGAGCCTGAATGCCAATGTGGTAAGCGGCAAAGCCTGGCTGCACCACCTGGTTCATGGCCATACCGAGAATGCGCCCGTTGTATTGGGAGCGAATCTCTTTGCGCACGTTGGTGATCGGGTTGGTGACCGTGCCGAGCAGGTCGCCTTTGCGCACGGTGGAACCAAGCTTTACGTTACTGAAAATAATGCCGCCGGTGGTCGCGCGCTGCCAGGTGGAGTTGTAGTACACCGGCTCCGGGTCACCCCACAGGCTGAATTTGCTCATCATGCCCAGCTGATTGAGCAGGGTGCGAATACCTTTCACGCTGTGACTGACCGACAGCTCGTCCAGCACCATGGGGGCGCCGGCTTCCAGGGTGACCGTGGGAATGCCTGCCTCCACCGCCGCCCGTCGCAAGGTGCCCTTGGCGCCATCGCTGTGCAGGACCACGGTGGAGCCAAAGCCCTTGGTCAATTTAACGACTTTGGGATCCTTCAGATCGCCGCGCAGCTGGGGCAGGTTGGTGCGGTAAAACGACCCGGTATGCAGGTCGACGATGGCGTTGCAGTGCACCACCACTTCATCAAAAAAGGAGCGCGCGATTCGCGAGGCCGAGGAGCCACGGTTGTCTCCCGGGAAGTGGCGATTCAGGTCGCGGCGGTCGGTCAGATAGCGGGAGCTGCGGTGGAACCCCTGCAGATTAACGATCGGTACGCCGATCACCGCGCCCTTCAGAGTCTCTTTATCCAGGTTGTACATTACCCGGCGCACGGTTTCGATGCCGTTCAATTCGTCACCATGGATCGCGGCGAATAGGCACAAAGTTGGGCCGGTTTCCACGCCATTGACTACCAGAACCGGAGTGGCGCTGTAGACGCCTTCGAAATGCTGGCGAGGTGACCAGGCCAGGCGCGTGGTGGTTGCTGGAGGCACTTCGGCACCCAGTAACTGTAGCGGGCGGCCTACAGGCGCCACTTGCTCGATTGTCGGTGTCTCGACGGGTTTTTCAGGCGGGGCGGTTTCTGCAGTGGGTGCAGGCTCTTCACTGGTCGCGGGTGGCGCAACCAGTTCACTTTCACTCACGGGTTTGTCGAGCTCGACGCTCTTTGCCTTGGGAATCGGCTTTTCCGGTTGGTCACCGGTGCTGCGCTGTTCACTTTCTTGCAGCGCGCTTGCGTCGGGCGATGGTTCCGCTGGTACGGCTTGCTGGGCTGATGGCTCCGGCTCTGGGGTCTTGTCGCTTTGGTTCGATTCGTCCAGTGCCAGCGAGGGTGCCGCCAGGCAGTACAGGGCAAGCAGCAGGGAGAGGCGCAGAGCGCGATGACGCATGAAAAGCTCCGTTTTACTGGAAATCCCGCGTCGGCCAAAGCGATCTGGCCGCGCGCGATGATTCGGATGTCTGGAAACTGAGAGCGCGAGTATAGCCAATCGGTTCCCGGCGAATTGCGCGGCACTTGGCGATTCTGCGATTCTGGCCGGTCAGCTCGCAGATCGGCTGGGAAATTAGGCGGACACGGCGCGTGTGGCGGGAAGCGCCTTGTTGCTGGTGCGCTGGAGTCGCCAGAGCAGCAGCAGGGATGCGGTGCCGAGGCCGATACAGATTCCAACCCAGTAGCCGTATACCCCCCAGAATTGTTCGCCCAGCCAGTAGGCGAAAGGCAGGCCAATTAACCAATAAGAAAACAGCTGTATGTACATTGGCACCCGGGTGTCCTTGTAGCCGCGCAGGGCGCCCCAGGCCATGGCCTGAGCAACATCCACCAGCTGGAAGGCGGCCGCGAGTAGTAACAGATTGGTGGCCACCGCAATGATTTCCACGTTACTCGTGTAAGCGAGCACCAACAGATTGCGCAGGCTAATGAGCACCACGCCGGTGCCCAGTGCATAGATCAGGCCGCTGCCCACGCCCACCATACCGACAAAGCGCGCGCGCTTTGGGCGCGCCTGGCCCAGTACCTGGGCTGTGCGGATACTGACCGCCTGGGCCAGCGCCAGGGCCACCAGATAGAAAATGGAACCAATGCTCATCGCAATCTGGTGAGCCGATACGATGGTAGCGCCGTAGGACGCCAGCAGCAGGGTAAGACTGGCAAAGAAGGTCACTTCGCCGGCGGCGCCAACGCAGATCGGCATGCCGACCGCCAGCAGATGCTTCAGGGTCGGCCAGTGCGGCCGCTGCGGCAGTAAACGCAACTTCAACGCCCGGTAAGCCGGGTCATTGCCCGCGTGCCAGTAGAGCGCGATGGCAATCGCCCAGCAAACCAGGCTGGTGGCCCAACCACACCCGGCACCGCCCATGGCGGGTATCGGGCCCCAGCCAAACACAAACAGGATATCCAGCGGCACATTGAGCACCGCCGCGGCCAGGTAGATGCGCATTACCGGGCGCACCTGCGCCATTCCTTCACAGTAACCGCGCAGGGCGCTGCCAAAGGCAAAGGGCAGAACACCAGTGGCCAGGGCCAGCAGGTACTGCACCATGATTTTACGTACCGCTTCCTCGGTCTGGATCCACTGGCTCCACAGCGGTGCCGCCAGCAAGGCGCCCGCCACCAGCAATCCGCCCACCAGCGCAATCCACACCGACTGGCTCATCTGCCGCGCGCAACCCTGTTCGTCGCGGGCGCCGCGCAGATTGGCCACCACCGGTGACACTGCCGCGAGCATGCCGATCAGGGTCACCGCGCATACGGCCCAGATACTCGAACCCAGGGCGAGCCCTGCCAGATCCAGCTCACCGGAGCGTCCGGCGACGATGGTGTCGGTAACCCCCATGCTCACTACCGCCAGATTACTCACTACCAGCGGCCCACCGAGGTTGGTGAGGTGACGTAGCTCGATGGCTGTGGCGCGTTTATAGATGCGAAACATGGTGTAGGACGAAGTCTGCTCGGCTTATGAGTTGGGGGCTAAACTGTTCGGGACCAAATTGGGGGGTGAAGTGTAAGCATTTCACGTCTTGCGCGACTACTGAACAGGTTGGGTCAAACGGATTCAGTCGCAATACACCAAAACGGGAGCGGATTATGGATGGGGCGCACAGCGGGTTCAATCGATTCTATGAGGGTTTTTTGCGCTTTCTTCGACCGCTGGATGGCTTGGGGCCGCTGGCCTTGCGGCTGTTCCTTGGGCCGATCTTTATCCTTGCCGGCTGGAACAAGTTAATGGGCATTGGTGATGTTGCGGCCTGGTTCGGTAACCCGGACTGGGGGCTGGGTTTGCCCGCCCCAATGCTGTTGGCTTGGCTGGCCGCACTCACCGAGTTTTTTGGTGGTATCGCACTGGTGCTTGGCCTGGGCTTGCGCCTGGCCGCAATCCCCCTGATGTTCACTATGGTGGTCGCGGCGGTAGCGGCGCACTGGCAATATGGCTGGCATGCCCTGCCGGAGCAAACACTCACCATGCCCTGGGAGTGGCGCAAGGACCTGATTGCGGAAGCCGCAGTGCGCAAGGAAAAGGCGGTTGAATTACTCAAGGAGTACGGGCATTACGAGTGGTTGACCGAGGCCGGGAACTTTACCGTGCTCAAAAACGGTATCGAGTTTGCGGCCACTTACTTCATTATGCTGCTGGCCCTGCTGTTTACCGGCGGTGGGCGCTTTGTCAGCCTCGACTACTGGATTGCTCGTCGCCGCGGCTTGCTGCGGGACTAAGCCGCGCCAGTCACCGAACGCAGATTTGCGGGACTCACACGATGCTTCCCGCGCCCGTCACATATAAATGATATACTCGCCGATTATTTAACCCGTTCCTGTGGCCCAGTGGTCACAGGGGCTACCTTGGTCGGCCGGTTTGTGGCCGCGCCGGGGCAATTGAGCGAGCAATCTTTTGATAGGCAAGTTTTTCCGTCGTTCCTCCGACAAGTCTGACAACGCATCCAAACAGCAGGCTAAAGGCCAGAAGGCTGGCCCGGGTGCCGACAAGCGCTCTGCGGAGGGTAAATCCGCTTCTGGAAATGATGGCCGTTCCCGTGGACGCCAGCGCAACCGCCGCCGTGACCAGCGCACCGATGGCCGCAAGGATACTCGCCCTAAGGCCCCGCAGAAGCCGTGGACGCTGGACGACTTCCCGGTGCCGGAGCAGGAAGGCAAGGTGCGCTTCCACGATCTGGACCTGCCGCTGCCGTTGATGCACGCCATTGCGGACCTCGGCTTCCAGTATGCATCCCCGATTCAGGGGCAATCTCTCCCGTACACGCTTAATGGTCACGATCTGGTGGGTAAGGCGCAGACCGGTACCGGTAAAACGGCGGCCTTCCTGGTTACCGTAATCGATGACCTGCTCAAGCACCCGTTTGACGGCGAGCGCTATGCCGGCGAGGCCCGTGCACTGATCATTGCGCCGACCCGCGAGCTGGTGATGCAGATTGCCGACGACGCCAAGAACCTGTGTAAGTATACGGACCTGGAAATCCACACCCTGGTTGGCGGCATGGATTACGAGAAACAGCAGCGGGCGCTGAACGAACGCCTGGTGGATATTCTGGTGGCCACACCGGGTCGCCTGCTGGATTTCGTCAACAAGCGCGACTGTTACCTCGATCAGACTGAAATTCTGGTGATCGACGAAGCGGACCGTATGCTGGATATGGGCTTTATTCCCGATGTACGCCGTATTGTGCGTCAGACGCCGCGCAAGACCCATCGTCAGACCATGTTCTTCTCCGCCACATTTACCCCCGAGGTAGACGACCTGGTGGAGCAGTGGACTACAGAACCGACCATCGTGGAAATCGAGCCGGAGCGCGTGGCAACCGATACCGTTACCCAGCATGTGTATCTGGTTTCCGGTGATGAGAAATACCCGCTGCTGTACAACATTGTGCAGCAGGATGATGTGGACAGCCTGATCGTGTTCGCCAACCGTCGCGACCAGTGTCGTCGCCTGCACGACCACCTGATCGCACATGGCATCAAGGCCGGGTTGCTGTCCGGTGAAGTGGCGCAGAACAAGCGCGTGCGCACCCTGGAAGACTTCAAAACCGGCAAATCCAAAGTGCTGGTCGCCACCGATGTCGCGGGCCGTGGTATTCACATCGACGGTATTAGCCACGTAGTGAATTACACCCTGCCGGAAGAGCCGGAAGATTACGTACACCGTATCGGCCGTACCGGGCGCGCGGGCAAGAAGGGCACCTCCATCAGTTTCGCCTGTGAAGACGATGCGATGCGCCTGGAGCCGATCGAGACCTTGCTCGGCAGCAAACTGAAGTGCGAAGTACCGCCGGAAGAGCTGCTGGTTGCACCGCCCAAGGTGGAGGTGAAGCGCAGTAGTGGTGGCGATCGCAATGATCGTGGCGGTCATCGCGGTGGGCGTCGCGGTGGCGGTGGCCGCTCGCGCCGCTGATTCTTCAGCGGTTCGTTGGGCAAAAAACGCGGGAAATACCCGCGTTTTTTTATGCCTGCTTATTTGTCGTTTTTCGGTCCCTCAATACCTTTCGGCCATTTCTTTGTTTCAGTAGCGGGTGCCGGATCGATTGGGAAACTCCGTCCGTTTGGACCCTTGCCGGGGTCGCCATCGGACCAGATGCGCTCCACCCACAACGCTGTTCCACCGGCAACCGCCGCCGGCATCACAAAGATGTTCAGGATCGGCACCATCTTCGCCAGCATCACACTGCCGCCAAAACCGAGGGTGGTGAATTTCTTGCGCATCAGCACGCTTTTCAGTTCGCTGAAAGAACGCTGGTGGTTATCCAGCGGGTAATCCACGTACTGGATCGCCATACACCAGGCACCCCAGAGCGCGCCGAGCAGGGCAGGGATAAATACAGTCCAGCTGGTGAGCAGGGCGATCACAAAGATCACGACACCCCAGCCAATAAAGTACATCAGCTTGCGCAGCTCCCGGCCGAGGGTGCGGAAGACCATGCTGTGCAAGGCTTCCGGGGGCGGCGGGTGGCCGGTCAACAGTTCTTCGACTTTCTCGGCCAGCATGCCGTTAAACGGGGCGGCGATGATGTTGGTGATAATCCCGAACAGGTAGCCGTATACGAAGAAGAACAGCAGCACGACAACAATGGCGATTAACCAGGCCAGCCACTGGAATACGCTTGCCGCCCAGTCTGCGCCGGTGGCGAGAATGGCGCGCCACCAGGACATGTTGGAGGTGTCCACGGGGGTATCGGTGAGCAGGCTGCCGATGTAACGGCCGAGGTCGTCGAACTGGCTGATCATCACGAAGCCCAGTGCGATAAACAGCACCAGGTTGATGAGCAGGGGGATAATGATGAACGGGCGCAGCTCTTTCCGGGTAAGCAGCTGCGCCCCCCGGATCAGTGCGTGTACGCCATGTGCCGGGTTGGAAGCCATGACTTACTGCGCTCCCGCGGCCTTCAGGATGTCGGCATACTCGGCACTTTGCTCGTGCTCGCCAATGCGCGTCAGTAGCGTCTGGCCTTCCGGGCTCTGGCTGCTCAGGTCGAGGCCCTGTTCCTTGAACAGGCGCACGAAGGTTGCAAAGTTTTCTGCTTTCATGCCGCGGTAGGCCCGCTCCAGCAGGTAGAAGTCGCGGTTAAACCCTTCCGGGGCTTCACCTTCGAGAAAGCCGGCGATACGTGCGTCGTCGAACACTTCACCGAGAACTTTTTGTTTGTCTTTTTTCAGGCTCACTTGTTAATTCCTTGCGTGGTCTGTTGTAGCTCTTGTCCGGGCGCCACCGGAGGTGGGGTGATACCACCAATGCCTCCGGTTTCATCCCCAGTCTCAACCTCAGAGCAGGGCGTCCAGTTTCTCTTTCAGGATCTTGTTGATCATCTGCGGGTTCGCCTGGCCTTTGGAGGCCTTCATGATCTGGCCGACAAAGAAGCCCATCATTTTCGGGCGCTTGTCGGGATCGGCATTGCGATAGTTTTCTACCTGGGCTGAAGAGGCCGCGATCACGTCGTCAACCAGCTTTTCAATGGCGCCCGTGTCGGAAACCTGCTTCAGGCCTTTGGCCTCAATCACGGCATCCGCGTCACCATCACCATTGGCCATAGCCTCAAACACCTGCTTGGCGATTTTTGAGGAAATAGTGCCGTCCTTGATGCGCGCAATCAGGCCCGCCAAATGCTCAGCATTAACCGGGGACTGCTCGATGGATTTCTCTTCGCGGTTCAGTAGTGCCGCGACTTCACCCATCACCCAGTTGGCCGCCAGTTTGGCTTCGCCACTTTTCGCTGCAACTTGCTCAAAGTAGTTTGCCGTGAGGCGCTCCTGGGTCAGCTGGTCCGCGTCGTAGGCCGATAGGCCGTATTCCTTTTCAAAGCGTGCGCACTTTGCGTCTGGCAGTTCCGGCAGGTCGCCGCGTACCTGCTCGATGTATTCGTCCGACAGCACCACCGGCAGCAGATCCGGGCACGGGAAGTAGCGATAGTCGTTGGCGACTTCCTTGCTGCGCATGGAGCGGGTTTCGTTTTTGTCCGCATCGTACAGGCGGGTTTCCTGTACCACCCTGCCGCCGTCCTCGATCAGGTCGATCTGGCGCTGCGCCTCCACCTTGATCGCCTTCTCGATAAAGCGGAAGGAGTTCAGGTTTTTGATTTCGGTGCGGGTGCCCAGTTCTTCCTCGCCTTTGAGGCGCACAGAAACGTTGGCGTCGCAGCGCAGGGAGCCCTGGGACATATCGCCGTCGGAAATGCCCAGGTAAGTCACGATGCTGTGGATCTTTTTAAGATACGCCACGGCCTCGGCGGCACTACGCATATCCGGTTCGGATACGATCTCAATCAGCGGGGTACCGGCACGGTTCAGGTCGATACCAGACATGCCATGAAAGTCTTCGTGCAGGGATTTACCCGCATCCTCTTCCAGGTGCGCGTGGTGCAGGCGCACGGTCTTGCTGCTGCCGTCTTCCAGATGGATCTCGATCTGCCCTTCGCCGACGATCGGTTGCTCCAGCTGGGTGGTCTGGTAGCCCTTGGGCAGGTCCGGGTAAAAATAGTTTTTGCGCTCGAATACGGAGCGCTTGCCGATTTCCGCGTTCATGGCCAGGCCAAACATCACCGCGAAGCGGAAAGCTTCTTCATTGGGTACCGGCAAGGTGCCGGGCATGGCCAGGTCTACCGCGCAGGCCTGGGTGTTCGGGTCAGCACCGAACGCGGTGCTGGCGCCGGAGAAAATTTTTGATTGGGTGGCCAGTTGCACATGCACTTCCAACCCGATTACGACTTCCCATTCCATGTCGCGTCTCCTTATTCTGCTGCCGGGGCGGTTTGTTGATGCCAGTCACTGGCTTGCTGGAACTGATGCGCCACATTCAGCATGCGCGCCTCGTCCAGGTAGTTGCCAATGATCTGCAGGCCGACGGGCAGGCCGTGGGCGAAACCGCAGGGGATGGACATGCCGGGCAGGCCGGCCAGGTTGGTGGCGATGGTGTAAATGTCTTCCAGGTACATAGCCACCGGGTCGGCATTTTTCTCGCCCAGTTTGAACGCAGGGTTCGGAGCCGTGGGACCCATGATGACGTCGACCTTGTCGAAGGCATCGACAAAGTCCTGCTTGATCAGGCGGCGCACCTGCTGGGCCTTGTTGTAGTAGGCATCGTAATAGCCGGCAGACAGGGCGTAGCTGCCGACTAAAATGCGGCGTTTCACTTCCTCGCCGAAGCCTTCGCCTCGGGAGCGCATATACAAATCGCGCAGGTCCGCGGGGTTTTCGCAGCGGTAGCCGTAGCGCACGCCATCGAAGCGCGACAGGTTGGCTGAGGCCTCTGCCGGTGCGATCACGTAATAGGCCGGTACCGCCAGCTTGCTGTGGGGCAGGCTGATTTCAACCAGTTCGGCACCGAGCTTTTCGTATTCCTTCAGTGCGTCCTGCACCCGGGCGCCTACTTCGCTGTCGAGGCCCTCGCCAAAGTACTCACTGGGTACACCGATCTTGAGGCCGGCGATGGCGTCGTTCAGTTGCGCGGTGTAGTCCTGCACCGGGCGGTCCAGGCAGGTGGAGTCTTTTGCATCGGGGCTCGCCATTATCGACAGCATCAGCGCGGCGTCTTCCGCGGTGCGCGTGATCGGGCCGCCCTGGTCCAGGCTGGAGGCGAACGCAATCATGCCCCAGCGCGATACGCGGCCGTAGGTCGGCTTGAGGCCGGTGGTGCCGGTCATGGCAGCGGGCTGGCGAATCGAGCCGCCGGTATCGGTGGCCGTTGCGCCCGGTGCCAGCAGTGCGGCGACCGCAGCGGCGGAGCCGCCGGAGGAGCCGCCGGGAATGCGTTCCACATCCCAGGGGTTTTTCACCGCACCGTAATAGCTGGTTTCGTTGGAGGAGCCCATAGCGAACTCATCCATGTTGGTCTTGCCCAGGCTGATGGCACCCGCCTGCTGGAAGTTGTGGATCACGGTGGCGTCGTAGGGCGGCACGAAGTTGTCCAGCATCTTGGAACCACAGCTGGTGCGTACGCCGTTGGTGCAGAAAATATCCTTGTGGGCCACTGGCACACCGCACAGTGCCGGGGCATCGCCCTGCGCCAGGCGGGCGTCGGCAGTCGCAGCCTCTTTCAGTGCCTGCTCGCTGGTGACGGTGATAAAACTGTTGAACTGACTGTCGAGCTGCTGGATGCGTTCCAGATAGTGGCTGGTGAGTTCAACGCTGGAGAACTGTTTGTCGCGCAGGCCGCGGATGATCTCGGCGATGGTCAACTGATGCATTGGAAATCCGGTTTCTTGTCTATTCTGTGGTGGCCCAAGTCGGTACTTGTTTGGTCGGTCGAGGGTCAGTCGATGACTTTAGGGACCAGGTAGAGGCCCGCTTCCGATTGGGGTGCCAGGGCGAGGAACGCTTCGCGGCGGTTGGGCTCGGTCACAGCGTCTTTGCGCAGGACCTGCACCTCATCCAGTGGATGGGCCATGGGTTCAACACCATCGGTATTGACCGCCTGCAGCTGGTCCACCAGCTGCAACACGTCACCCAGCCGGCTGCTGACTTCGTCTATGGTTTCTTCGGAAATGGCGATGCGGGCCAGTTCGGCCAGCTTTTCGATGGTTTGCGCGTCCACGGCCATGGGGGTAGAGACTCCAGCTTCTCATTGGCTAATTTGCGGCCAGGCCCGGTTTTACGGGGCTGGCGGTAACAGAAGGAGCGCAAATTTAGCATACCTGTGGGGGAAACTCTTTATGGTTATAAATCAGAGGGCCCTGAGCCTTGCCCTTAACCCCCGCCATTGTTAGAGTTTGCCGATTCTGGCCAGGTCACCGTTGTCTCTGGCTTATTCGTCGAAGAACGGACGAAAACGCCGTCCGGAACACAGAATTGTTTGCGTGGACTAATTATCCTGTGACGCATCTCCAGCTGGGGGCGCTGTTCACACTAGTTTGCGCTCTCGGCACCTGATCCCGCTCGGGTGTTGTACTACAGAAGAATTAAGGTAACCGAATTCCATGTTTAAACGTTTGCGGGGCATGTTCTCCAGTGATCTCTCTATCGACCTGGGTACTGCCAACACGCTGATCTACGTGCGCGATCGCGGCGTAGTCCTCGACGAGCCATCTGTTGTTGCTATCCGTCACTACAACGGAACCAAAATAGTGGAAGCGGTTGGCGTGGAAGCCAAGCGCATGCTGGGTCGTACCCCGGGCAATATCACCGCGATTCGCCCGTTGAAAGACGGTGTCATCGCAGACTTTCAGGTCACCGAGAAGATGTTGCAGCACTTCATTAAGAAAGTGCATGAGCACAGCTGGATGCGTCCGAGCCCGCGGGTTCTGGTGTGTGTGCCCTGTCAGTCCACCGAAGTTGAGCGCCGTGCGATTCGCGAATCTGCCCTCGGTGCGGGTGCCCGCGAGGTGTGGCTGATCGAAGAGCCTATGGCGGCGGCGATCGGTGCGGGCCTGAAGGTGGAAGAAGCTAGCGGCTCCATGGTGGTGGACATCGGTGGTGGTACCACCGAGATCGCAATCATCTCCTTGAACGGTGTGGTCTACTCCGACTCCGTGCGCATTGGCGGTGACCGTTTTGACGAAGCCATCGTGAACTATGTGCGCCGCAACTACGGCAGCGTGATTGGCGATGCCACCGCCGAGCGCATCAAAGAAGAAATCGGTTGTGCCTATGCCGGGAGCGAAGTACGTGAGATCGACGTGCGCGGTCGCAATTTGGCAGAAGGTGTGCCGCGCAGCTTCACCCTGAACAGCGACGAAATTCTGGAAGCCTTGCAAGAGCCGCTGACCGGTATCGTGCAGGCGGTGAAGAGCGCGTTGGAACAGTCTCCCCCCGAATTGGCCTCCGATATCGCCGAGCGCGGCATGGTGCTGACCGGTGGTGGTGCATTGTTGCGCGACCTGGACCGCCTGCTGATGGAAGAATCTGGCCTGCCGGTCATTGTCGCCGACGATCCCTTGACCTGTGTTGCCCGTGGCGGTGGCCAGGCGCTGGATATGATGGACAAGAGCCGTCTGTACCTAGTTTCGAGTTGAGTTTCGAGTTGAGTTTCTAGCTGAGTTTCCAGCTAAATCCGACACGCAGCTGGTTGCGGCCAGTTTGCGACGGCGGTGCTCATGGAGCGCCGATTGCGTCCCGATGACTTCCTGACGGAATACCCGGGCCGAGCGCCGCCGATTCACCCGCGTACGGATACGCGTACAGACCAATAAAAACATCATTGCTGAACAGGTCGATGGGGGCCGCCCATTAAACCGCTATTTACCCGAGGCCCGTCACCGGAATCCCGCATACTTGCGCTGGGACTGGTGGCGACGGCGCTGATCCTGATCAATCTCTATACCGACTGGTTGAATCCCGTGCGCGAGCGCCTTTCCAGTCTGGCGGCTCCCTTTTACTGGCTGACCGGAACCCCCTCGAGGGTGGGTGACTGGGCCGGCGAACAGTGGCGCACCCGCGATGAGCTGCTGGAGGAAAACAGCCGACTCAAGCATCAGGTGATGTTGCTCGAGCAGCAGGCTCAGTTGCTCGCCGCGGTTCGCGCGGAAAATACCCAGCTCAAAGAATTGATGAACTCCGCCGAGAGCGTGAACCAGCGCGTACTGGTGGCGCAGGTGATTGGCGTGTCGCCGGACCCGCTCGAACATGTACTGATTATCGATAAAGGCCGCAGCGATGGTGTGGTGCAGGGGGCCGCGATCATGGATGCCAGCGGTCTGCTGGGGCAGGTGATTGAGGCCGGGGACTTTTCCAGTCGGGTTCTGTTGATTACTGACGCCAACCACGCCCTGCCGGTGCAGGTATTGCGCAACAGCGTGCGTGCAGTGGCCGAGGGCACCGGAGACCTCTACCGACTCAAGTTGCGCCACCTGGCCAACACCAGTGATATTCGCGAGGGTGATCTCCTGCTGAGCTCTGGGCTGGGCGGGCGCTTTCCCGCGGGCTACCCGGTGGGCGAGGTGATTTCGGTCAAGCGTGACCCCGGGCGTGCCTTTGCCGAGGTGGATGTGGAACCCCGCGGGCGCATGAACCGCAGTCGTTTTGTGTTGGCGGTATTGAATACGCCCACAGACGAGGGGCAGGACTGAGCGAATGGATGCCCACAATCGCTGGTTTATCCTGTTTACCGTGGTGGTTGCGCTGCTGCTGGCCGTGATGCCACTGCCCACCGACTGGCTGTGGTTCCGGCCTGCGTTCTGTGCTCTGGTGGTGATTTTCTGGACGACCCGCATGCCCCAGGAGCTGGGGGTGGGCTTTGCCTGGATGGTGGGGTTCGCGGAAGACCTGGTGACCGGGGCCACCCTCGGGGCGCACGCCCTGTCTCTGGCGGTGCTCGCCTATTTCAGCCTTTTGACCTACCGTCGTACCCGCGCGTTTAACCCGGGGCAGCAGCTGATGTGGGTATTTGTGTTGGTGGGGATCAACCAGTTGCTGGGCAACTGGGTGCACAGCCTGGCGGGCAAGTCGGTGCCGGGATTGACCTTTCTGTGGCCGGCGCTCACCACGGCAGTGCTGTGGCCGGTGGTCACCCCCTGGTTGCACCGCACTGCTTCGAGCCTGCGGGTCCGATAGCTTTACGGTCTCTGACGCTGCCGCGAACGGTGACCGAAACACTGAGACCCAAGCCCCGGAAATAAAAAACTCGACCGAAATTTACGTTAAGTAACCTTAAAGGGGCGGTTATTTTTCGAGCGCGGCCGCTATAATCAGGCGTTCTGAACTTTCGTCCAGCAAATACATAATCATAAGCGTTGCCCGTGCCACAGCCAGACACTCGACAAACTACCCCAGCGCCACGCCTGCTTCTCGCCTCGGGCTCCCCCCGGCGCGCCGAGCTGCTGTCGCAGATAGGGGTCCCGTTTTTCTCTGCTGCCACTTCGGTAGAAGAATGTCGTCGCCCAGATGAGTCTGGGCGGGAATACGTGCTGCGCCTTGCCCAGGAAAAGGCGCGGGCCGGACTTGCCCAATCGGAAGTGGGAGAGTGGGAAGGGAAAAGGGCCGCCGTTTGGTCCCTGGGCGCCGATACCCTGGGCATCGTGCAAGATGAGGTGCTGGAGAAGCCGCGGGATCTCGCCGACTTTCGCCGCATGATGGGCCTTATGTCGGGCGCCGAGCACGCGGTGCTCACCGCCATTTGCCTGACCGATGGGGATCAGTCGTTCAGTACCGTGGTCGAAACCCGGGTGCGCTTTCGTGAATTGAGCGATCGTCTGATCGAAGACTATTGGAACACCGGCGAACCGCGCGACAAGGCGGGTGGTTACGGTATCCAGGGCAAGGGCGCTCTGCTGGTGGCGTCTATCGAGGGAAGTTACAGCAATGTGGTGGGATTGCCGCTGGAGACCCTGTCGGGTTTTCTGGAGCGCGCAGGCATCCCTTTCTGGCAATTTGATCGGCGCGTCGATGCAGGGATGATCGAGGAGTAGCGGCCCGGTGAGCGAAGAATTATTGATCAATGTGGCGCCCATGGAGACCCGTGTGGCGCTGGTAGAAAACGGCGTGTTGCAGGAGGTTTACCTGGAGCGCACCGTGAGCCGCGGTATTGTCGGCAATATCTACAAGGGCAAGGTGGTGCGGGTACTGCCGGGTATGCAGGCCGCGTTCGTCGATATCGGGCTGGAGCGCGCCGGGTTTATCCACGCCTCGGATATCGCGCCGCTGGATGACGAGGGCATGGAGTCCCGTGAGGGGGAGGTTGCGGATATCCGCGCACTGGTGCGCGAGGGGCAGTCGCTGGTGGTGCAGGTGGTCAAGGACCCTATCTCCAGTAAAGGCGCGCGCCTCACTACGCATTTGTCGGTTTCTGCCCGTTACCTGGTGTATATGCCGCAGACCCGGCACATCGGTATCTCCAATCGTATCGAGGATGAGTCCGAGCGCGAGCGCCTGCGCAGCCTGGTGGATCTGGCCTCCACCAAGCTGGCGGACGAGGGACTGAGCGGCGATGGCGGCTTTATCCTGCGCACGGTCGCAGAAGGGGTCAGTGAAGAAGAGTTACTGCGCGACATACCGTTCTTGTACAAGCTCTGGAATGAGCTGGAGCAGCGCATCAAGGCTGAAAAAGAGCCCTCGATCATTTACGAGGATCTGCCGCTTTTCATGCGTGCGTTGCGCGATCTGGCTCGCCCACATACAGAAAAGATCCGAATTGACTCACGGGAGGCCCACGCCCGTGCGGCCAAGTTCACCAGCAAGTACGCGCCGGAAATTGCCCCGCGCATCGAGCACTATCCCGGTGAGCGTCCGCTGTTCGACCTGTACGGTGTGGAAGAGGAAATCCGCAAGGCCCTACAGAACAAGGTGACGCTGAAGTCCGGGGGTTACCTGATCGTCGAGCAGACCGAAGCGATGAGTACCATTGACGTCAACACTGGCGCGTTTGTTGGGCATCGCAACCTTGAAGAGACCATCTTCAAAACCAATCTGGAAGCAGCCACCGCGATTGCGCGCCAGCTGCGCCTGCGCAATCTCGGTGGCATTATCATTATCGACTTTATCGATATGCAGGATACCGAGCACCAGCGCCAGGTGCTGCGCACGCTGGAGAAGGCGCTGGAACGCGATCACGCCAAAAGCAGTATTACCGGGGTGTCGGAACTTGGGCTGGTGGAGATGACGCGCAAGCGCACCCGCGAGTCCCTCGGCCAGATGCTGTGCGAACCCTGCTCGGTATGTGCGGGGCGCGGTACGCTGAAGACCGCGGAAACGGTGTGCTACGAAATTTTCCGCGAGATCATTCGCGAAGCACGTGCCTACGACAGCGACAAGATTATGGTGCTGGCCAGCCAGGTGGTCATTGACCTGTTGCTGGACGAGGAGTCGGCCAATGTGGCCGATTTGGAAGAATTTATTGCCCGCCCGATTCAGTTTCAGGTGGAGCCTATTTATAACCAGGAGCAGTACGACATTGTACTGGTGTAATCGTCCGACCAAGACTGTGTGCGTGCGCCCGAGCATGGCCTTTCCTCTGGGAGAGTCTGCCTGATGCTGTGGTTGCGCTGGTTCGTCCGCAAGTTCTGGTTGCTGGTGGTGATCCTGGTGATCTCCCTCGCGATCCTGGTGCAGACCGGGCGTATTCTCTCGCCCCAAGTCAGCAAGTACAGCCCGCAAATTAGTGGCTGGCTGTCGCAACAGCTGGGTGCGCCGGTGGCGCTCGAACATATCTCGCTGCGTTGGCAGGCGCTGGAAGTTGCGCTGCAGGTGGATGGGCTCAAGATTGGTGAAGAGGGCCAGGTCGCACTGCGCCGTGGCCTGTTCCATCTGGACCTGCTGGCAAGCCTCTGGAATCGCGAACTGATCTGGAAAAACCTCGAGGTTGACGGTTTCTCTGCGGCTCTGGAACAGCGGGCAGAAGGCGGCTGGCAGGTGCGCGGGTTCCCTCGTGCCAGTCAGCCGGCAACACCAACTACCGATGGCGTGCGCCTGGGCGACCCGGCACGTATTTTCCAGCTCGGTCCCAAGGTACTGGTGCGCGACGCCAGTATTGCGCTCTCTCTTACCGATGGGCAGTCGGCGAATGTCAATCTGAAGGAAATCCAGCTTGAGAACAGTGGTAGCTTCCACCGTTTGGTGGCGCGAGCATTTGTTACCGGTGCAGTGCAGAGCCTGAACAGCGGTGAGGAGAGCCTGCGCCTGGTGCTGGAAGGGCGCGGAGATCCCCGGCGCAAAGAAGCGTTCACCCTGCGCGGCTACGCACAGTTGAATGAACTGCTGGTAGACGCAGACCTGATCGGGCTGATGTACCAGTTGTCCCCCCTTCCCGAGAAACTCTACTGGCCCGGCCGCAAACTGGCGGGCGGGCGCCTGTGGCTTAGTTCGGATGCAGAATCCGGTTACAGCCTGCGCGGTAATTTGAGCCTCTCACAGGTTGCCGAGGACGCCGCGTCTGCCGGTGATGTCGACACCCGAACAGTGCCTGCGGGTGCGCTGGGTACTTTGAATGCCCTCTCGAGCAACATTTCCGGCAACTGGCGCCCCGGCGAACAGTGGGAGCTTGTACTGCAGGATCTGGGACTTAACTGGCAGCAGCTGGAAGTGCCGGATGTAAACCTACAGGCAAGTGGCGACCAGCAGGGCAACCTGCAGTTGGCGCTGGATCAGATTGAACTGCAGGCCTGGCACCGAGTACTGCGCGTGCTGGAGCTGATTCCGACAAAAGCCGACGAGTGGTTGCAAGCTCTGGAGCCCTCCGGTGAATTGCAAAATGTGCGTCTGTCCCGGGTGAACGGCGAAGTAACCATTTCCGCCAACTTGCACGATGTCGCCGCGGGCGCGCACCGCGGTGCGCCGGCGGTGACCGGCGTCAACGGCTTCCTGTCGCTGAACGGTCAGGGTGGTCGGGTTGAACTCGATAGCCAGAGCGGCTTCAGCGCGCATTTTCCCATGCTGTATGAAGCGCCATTCAATTTTACCTCCGCCCGCGGCACCGTGGCCTGGGATGTAGATCGCGAGCACGACACCGTATCCGTGTATTCCGGTCCTCTTTTGTTGGACGCTGCGGCGGTTGGCCAGCAGGAGCAGGTGCCCGTGGCAGGTGCTTTCCGCGGCCAGTTCCTGCTGCAGATTCCCATAGTGCCGTTTACCCGCCCATCCGACTTTACCCTGGCGCTCGGCTTGCGCAATGTCGCGGTAGCCGAGCAGCGTCACCTGGTGCCGACGGTTGTGAGTGCCGATCTGCGCAAGTGGCTGAACGACAGCATTGGTGTGGATAACACGGGGCGAATTCCCACCGCCGGGTTTATTTATCGGGGCTACAGCTATCGGCAAGGCGAGGATGCGGCATTGCTCGCGTTAGGCAAGAGCAAGCAGCGGCAGACAGTGCAGCTGCAGGCCGACATTGCCGACAGCAGTTTGCGTTACGCCAGCGGTTGGCCCGTTGCGGAGCAAGTGAATGGTCATTTGGGGATTAATGATACGGAAGTCCTGGTGGCGGCTCCCACGGCAAAGCTGTGGCAGGTGGACGGCGAAAATGTCGCTGTGCGTATTTCACCCGCGCCGGGTGGTTCACGTTTGGATGTCTCCGCGGATCTAAAAGGGCCTGCTGCAGATGGTATGAAGTTGCTGCGGGAATCACCCTTGCGCGACAAGCTGGGTGATGCCTTTGATCACTGGTCTCTGAGCGGTGATATGCAGGGCACGTTGAAGATTGTCCAGCCCATGGGTGGTGCCAAGTTTGCGCCCTTGCAGGATATCGACCTGACGCTTGCCGGGAGTGAGCTGAACCTGCAGAAATTGAATCTACAGTTTGATCAACTCAATGGGAAGGTGCGCTACCACAGTAAACATGGCCTGGAGGGCTCCACTTTCCGCGGCGCATTGTGGGGGCAGCCATTACAGGCATCCATTCAACACCTGGGCGCAGGGGATGAGCGCGATACCCAAGTGGTCGTGAATGGCAGCGCGAATACCGCCGATATCGGCCGTTGGAGTGGGCGCCCGGAACTGCAGTGGATGGAGGGCGACCTCGATTATCAGGCGCTGGTTACCATTCCGGCAAAATCCAAGGACAAGCCGTACGGTGCAATTCTGGAAATTTCCTCCGACCTGCAGCAGGTAGCCGTTGGGCTGCCGGCACCGCTGGGAAAACCGGCGGGTGAAAAATCCCGGTTTGTTATGCGGGTGCCCATCGGGGATGAAGGCAACCTCTATCACCTCAGTTATGGTGAGCATTTGCAGGGCCAGCTGTGGCAGGTCGGCGGTAAGCTGGAGCGCGCCGCCATCGCGCTGAATGCGCCCGCCACACTGCCAGACTCCCCGGGCATCTCGGTATTTGGTGATCTGGCGGTTGTGGATTTTGCGCCCTGGAAAGAGGCGCTGGAAATCTACACCGCAAGTCCCGCTGAGCCAGCAACCGGGGATGATGCTTCGGCCTTACCCATTGTCCTCGATCTCAGTACCGATCTGTTGCGAGTGTCTGATGCGGTGCAGATCGAAAATATACATGCGCGCGGTCGCGGGCTGGGTGCCGACTGGCAGGTGCAGTTTGACAGCGAAACCGCGGCTGGCGAGTTGACCGGGCTTCTCAATTCCACCTCGCCGCTGAATTTGAAACTCGAACACCTACGACTGCCGGCACTGGCCAAGACGGAAGCCCAGAACCGCAATGATGAAGAGGAAACCCGTGAACTGACGGAAACGGCGGTACTTGAGGCAGTGCAGGATCGTTGGCAAGGGTTTGATTTCACCGCTTTGCCGCGGGTGGATTTCTCCACCGAAAACTTGTGGCTCGGTGAGGAGGATATGGGCCCCTGGTCGTTCCGTTTGCGTCCCTCTGAAGAGCGCCTCGTGGTCAGTGAAATTCAGGGCGCAATGCGTGGTTTGCGTATCGAGGGGCGCGGCGAAGGAGAAAATAGGCTGGGTGCCCAGCTGATGTGGATGCGCGACGCCGATGGCAGCGAGTCCACGCAGTTTATTGGTCGCTTGCGAGGCGATAACCTCGGTGACGTGCTGCAGGCCTGGGGGCAGGAAGCGGCCATCGAAAGCCGCTCGGCGGTATTTGATACTGCGCTGCGCTGGAGCGGCTCGCCGGCAATGTTGCGTCCCAACGGTATGAACGGCGAAATCCGTATTGATATCCGCAACGGTCATTTCCTCCGTGCCAGTGACAATGCCGGCACGTCCCTGCTGCGGCTGCTTTCCCTGTTCAACTTCGACACCTGGGCGCGGCGTCTGCGCCTGGATTTCTCCGACTTGGTGCAAAGTGGCCTGACCTTTGACCGGGTGCGCGGCGAGGTATATTTCGAAGGGGACGGCGAATTACTGATCGCGGTACCCATCCAGGTGGAAGGCCCCACCAGTGAGTTGCAGATGGCGGGGCGTGTGAACTTGCAGCGGGAGGATCTGAACCTGACGCTGGTGGCGACCCTGCCTGTGGGTAACAACCTCGCTTTTGTTGCGGCGCTGGCCGGTGGCCTGCCGGCGGCGGCCGGTGTTTACCTGATCAGTAAGGTATTCAAAAAGCAGGTGGATCGTGTCGCCAGCGTCAGCTACCGCATTAACGGTGCCTGGTCTGAGCCAGAGGTGCGCTTTGACCGCCTGTTTGATGACGGTGCTTCGGGCATCGAACCAGAGCGCGCGGTAGCCAACTGAAATAGTTTCCGCTTTTATGCTCGGCTTGAGAAATATCGTCCTATAGGGTGAAATTGCGCGCTGGTGGTTGCAAAAACCGAACAATTATTCGATATTGCTGTTTCTTGCGGCAAATCCAACAACCCGCAAGAGATCCGCAGCTGTCCAAGCAACGCGTTCAGTATTTGAGTAAGTAACAACAATAATCACGCTATCGAGGTTCTTCGCCAATGTCCGAGGTGGTTTCTTTGGCCGGTTTATCCGCTAATCGCTATACCCTGTTCAAGATTTTTAAGTACGTTATATACAGTTTGCTGGCGTACAACGTATATGCGTTTTTCCTGGAAAACCACGCGGCCGCGGGTACCGTATTCGCTGACGGCGTCAGCCTGGGCAAAATTATTGAGGCCTATAACGATTCGATCGATACCCTGGCATGGGTGGTGCTGCTGCTGGTGTTCGAATTGGAAACCTGGGTGCTGTCCGACGAGAAACTGAAGGGCGCAACCAAGTGGGCGCTGAACGCGGTGTCCGCGTTCTGTTACGTGTTTATTGTTTACTCCTTCTACGGTTACTTCTCCGAGATGGTGACCGTGACCAACCTTCTCCCTGCGTCGGCGGCAGCCTGTGACCTGGCGGCAAACGGTGGCTGGTCGATGGTGCTGGAGCAGGATGACTATGTGGCGCTGACGGCGGCCAATTGTGGCTCGCTGGCGGATGCGAGCCTGCTGCAACTGGCGGATACGCAGGTTGTGGGTGCTGCGGAAGTCTGGCGTGAGATTCAGTGGCTGGCCTGGGTGGATGTAATCAATTCCGGTGCCTGGCTGCTGGTGGTTGCGATTTTGACCTTTGATGTATGGCTGCAGCTGCGTCACCAGCTATCCGATTCCATCATGCGTTATTCCCAGGTCATCAAAGGCATTCTCTACTTCACCCTGTTGCTGTGCGCGATCTACTGGGGTGTAAATGGCAGCTTCCTGGATTTCTGGGATGCCTTCCTGTGGCTGGTAGCCTTCTTCTTCATCGAAATGAACCTGTTCGAATGGCAGGCTGAGACAAGCACTGAGACAAGCTCTGAGTAAGGGGTAACCCGGGGGCGGAGATGCTTTGTTCTGGCTCTGGTGGCGGTACCGCCACCGGGCAAGACATTGTGAGACACGCCGTAAACCCATCCCTGGGAGCTCTTCTAAAACATCCCTGTTTAAGAAGGTCTCACAATGTCTTGCCCGGCATCGGCACCTTAGCTTCGGGCATCTGTGTTTTTGATGCCCTGAGCCTTTAAATCAAGCGGTGCGGCTGGTCACTTCCAGCAGGTGATAACCAAACTGGGTTTTCACCGGGCCGTGTACCTTGTTCAACTCATCGTTGAAAACCACCTTGTCGAACTCCGGCACCATCTGACCCTGACCGAATTCACCCAGGTCGCCGCCATTGCGGCCGGATGGGCACTTGGAATATTGCTGCGCAATTTTTCCGAAGTCGGCGCCGTCTTCAATTTGCTTTTTCAGGTCCTGACACTGGGCTTCAGTTTCTACCAGAATGTGGCGTGCTGTTGCTCTTGGCACGGGTATCTCCCTATTTATTGGTGATGAAGTGTTTCTTGAGCGGCAAGCTTAGTGCGTAACGAACTCGGGCGCTACTCACCGTCCGGATAGCGCCGCAAACGTGTTGCACTTGTTCACATCACCGGTGCTGAATCCCTGGTTGAACCAGTAGGCCCGTTGCTCTGCGCTGCCGTGGGTAAACGCGTCGGGGGATACGGCGCGGCCGGCGCGGCGTTGCAGGTGGTCGTCGCCGACGGCCGCTGCCGCACGTAAACCTTCCTCGACATCCCCGGGCTCGAGCATTTGCTTGTCGCGATTGGCGTAAAACGCCCAAACGCCGGCATAGCAGTCTGCCTGCAGCTCCAGCATTACCGAGAGTCGATTTGCGGTTACTTTATCCGCACGCATGCGCGCTTGCTGTACTTGGGCGGATGTACCCTGGAGGTTTTGCACATGATGGCCAACCTCGTGGGCAATCACGTAGGCAAAGGCAAAGTCCCCGGGAGCGCCCAGTTTCTTGAGCTCGTTGAGGAAGCTCAGGTCCAGATACACTTTCTGGTCACCCGGGCAGTAAAACGGCCCTACCGCCGCAGAACTCAAGCCACAGGCAGAGCGCACCGCATCGGTATACAGCACCAGCTTGGGGGCTGTGTATTGCGAGCCCGCCTGTTGGAAAATACCGCCCCACACGTCTTCGGTGGACCCCAGCACCACCGCAACAAATTGCGCCAGTTCGTCCGTGGCGCCGGGGGTACCCGGTGCGGTCTGTGCATTCGGGCCCAGGTTTGGGGGGGCGGTGGTTTGCATGCCGCTAAACAAGTTGCCGCCAAAAAAGTACAGGGCGGCGAGAGCCGCGAGAATCAGCCAGCCGGTTTTGCTGCGTAGCAGGAACGGGGCCAGCGCGAGCAGGTTGCCTATCCCTCCCAGGCCGCCGCCTCCCGGTGATTGTTCTCCGCGGCGGTCTTCAACATTCGAACTTCTGCGACCCTGACGCCAACGCATGGTGATACCTCTTGATTCGCGACCGTGGATGCGCAACCGCGTTGCACATCGGCGATTTCACTTCGCACATAGTTCTGAGCATAGATCAGATGGCGCGATTTTTTGTTTGCGCGTCGGGAGATTATTCTTGTGCCATCCGCAGGAGTGGTATCGTTGTCCCATTCACGTTCAACCAGAGAGTCAGCATTTTGTCCCTTATTCCGCTCTTTCCCCTCAACATGGCCCTGTTCCCCGGGGTGACGCTGCCATTACGTATCTTCGAGCAGCGCTATCTGCGGTTGGTGACTGAATCTCTGAAGTCCGATACCGGTTTTGGGGTGGTGTTGATTCGCAGTGGCAAGGAGGTGGGCCCGTCGGAGGTTTGGCCGCTGGGGCTCTATGTCCGCGTGGTGGACTGGAGTCAGGGCGAAGAGGGGCTGCTGCATATCGACGTGGCCGGCGAGTCCCGCTTCCGCGTGCTGGAAACCCATCGTGAGGAAGACGGCCTGTTGATGGCGGAAGTGGAGTGGCTGCCAGACGAAGAGTCCCACCCGGTGCCGGAGAGCTGCGACGGCCTGCTGGCGGTACTGAATGAGCTGAAGCAACACGCCGCAAGTCTGGCACTGAAATTTGCGCCCGTTGAGTCCGCGGAGGCCTTATCCTGGCAGCTGGCACAACTGCTGCCACTGGAGGATGCGGCGCGCGTGGAACTGCTGGCAAGTCATGATCCGCTGGAGCGGCTGGCAAGCATCGCCGCCAACCTGGATCAATGGGCGAAGGAATAGCGACAAAGGCGTCTGGTGAGTGGATCGCAATGGCTGACGCCCGCGCGATTCGCGGCTAGGCCGCAACGAGCAAGCGGTTAGAAAACAGAACAATAAACCTGAAAGATCACTATGGAAAACCTTGTCCTACTCGGCGTCCTGTTGGTTGTCACCATCATTGTTGGCGCATTCATGGGGATATTTGCCTTCGCCGAGGTAAAACAGCTGCGCAGAGAGGTACGCAGCTTAACTGCGCGGTTGGACGAAGCGTCTGAGCAGGGCGAAGCCACGGGGCAGAACCGCAGTACAGCGGGCGATAACGAAGTGTTTTCCATCGCCGCGCAATCTCCACCAGAGCCCGATACGCTCGAACTGGATCTCGATTTGGAGCAGCCGGCGCCGGCTACACTGCAGAAACCCCGCAGCCAGCGCTGGGCCACGCAACCCGAGAAGCGTTCACCCCAGGGGCCCATCGCAGGCGGCCGCTTTTTCTCGAATTTACAGAAAAACTGGATGGTGTGGCTCGGTGGTGCCTGTGTGGCGCTATCCGGGGTATTTCTTGCCCGCTACGGTATCGAGCAGGGGCTGCTCGGCCCCAAGGTCCGGGTGGTGATGGGCCTGGTCACGGCGCTTGCGCTGTATATTGCGGCGGAAGTGTTGCGCCGTAAAACCGGTGGTACCCACCCAACCTTTGCCGCCCTCGCCGGCGGTGGCGCCATAACCGCATTTGCGGCCGTTCTTTCCTCGGTGCACCTGTATCACTTTATCGAGCCTGGGGTGGCGTTTGGTGCCCTGGCGCTGGTGGCCTTGGTGACTATGTGGCTCGCGCGCTTGCACGGCCCGGTGCTGGCGGCGATCGGCATGCTCGGTGCTTATTCGGTGCCGGTTCTGGTCTCCAGTGACTCCGGCAACGTACTCGGCGCTATGGTGTACGCGCTTATCATCTCCGCATCGGTATTGTTGCTCCTGCGCCACGTCTATCGCAGTTGGCTCTGGCTCGGATTGTTGGCCGGCGCATTGTTGTGGTGGCTGGTTTCCCTGGTTGGGCATCAGGCTGATGGCTGGCGTGGCCCCTATCTGGCGGCAGTCGCTTACCTGATTTTGGCCGTTATTCCCCGGGACTGGTTGCTGCGCCTGCGTATTCCGGATACGAGTCAGCAGGGCGCACTGGTGCTTCCCAGCCTGCTGTTACTGGTCGCCGCGCAGTGCCTATCCATTTTGCGTGAAGGTTTCCTCTCTTCGGCAATATGGGCCTGGAGTCCGCTCGCCATCGTGACCTTGCTCGCCGCGCGCCAGACCCCGCGCCTGGCGCCGGTACCCTGGGTGCTGTTTCTCGGGCAGGTGGCGGTCTGGTTTGCCAATCAGGTTGGCGGCGAGCCCTTGCGCTTGGCGCCACTACCCCCCGAGTTGCACAGCCCATTTTTGACCTACCTGCTGGTGAACACGCTGCTGTTTAGCGGTTTTGCCGTGTACAACTATTTCGCGGTGGGTAGCGGCGAGAGTAAAGAGCGTACGGTAACCGCGGCCTGGTGGGCGTCGCTGGCGGTGATGGTGCCACTGTTGTCATTGTTGCTGGGGTATTCCCTTGCCGGAGACTTCCTGCCGCGGTACCTGTGGTGTCTGTATGCGGCGATATTCGGCGCCATCTTTATGTTCCTTGGTAGTCGTGGCGTCGGTAAACACTGGTCGCGGGGTATGGTGGTGTGGTTGTTTATCGCCGCCCATTTCGCCTATAGCCTGGCGGTGTGCCTGTGGCTGAAACAGGCAAGTCTTACCCTGGCGCTCGCGCTGCAAGCGATATCCCTGGCGTGGGTGATTCGTCGTTTCGATATGCCTGCGCTCGGCTGGTTGCTGAAGGCGGTATTGCTGGTGGTCGTGGTGCGGCTGACATTAAACCCATGGCTGCTCAGTTATGGAAACGTCGCGCACTGGTCGCTGTGGACCTATGGCGGTGCGACCTTGTGTGCCTGGATCGCTGCGCGAATACTTTCCTCTTCTCAGCCAGCGGATTCGGCGCAGGTGGGTTTGGCACGCTGGGCGGAAGCGGGCGCCCTGCACCTACTGGTGCTCACCCTGTGGGCGGAGTGCCGTTACTGGCTCTACAGTGGGAATGCGCTCGCTGCCGAGTTCAGTTTTACCGAGGCGGTGATCGATATGTGGCTGTTTACCTGCCTGGGTCTCGTCTATTACCGCAAGAGTTTGCTCAGTGGCCACTTTGGCCGCTGGTACGACGGCTATGGTCGCGTGCTGATGCTGGCCGGGCTGGCCTGTTACATCGGGATTCTGCTGGCTACCGCATTGAGCGAGCCCTGGGTGTGGCGCGGCATTGGCGAGCGCCCGCTGCTCAATATGCTGATACCGGCGTTTGCCGGGCCCGTGCTACTGGCGGCACTGGCCAGTCGCTTCTACCTGCCCAGTGTGCGCCGCTTTGCCGGGCAGCTTGCGGCGTTGGCGGCGTTTGTGTGGATATCGCTTGAAGTGCGGCATTTGTGGCAGGGCAACATCCGTCTGGATGTCCCGGCAAGCACCGGCGAGCTCTACACCTATTCGGCGGTGTGGCTGGCGCTGGCGGTAACCGCGATTCTGGTCGCCAGTTGGCGTGGCTGGCGCAGCGGCTATCAAGGCGGTATGGCGCTTCTGGCACTGGTGATCGTCAAGCTGTTTCTGGTGGATATGTCCGGGCTTGAGGGGCTGCTGCGGGTGGCCTCGTTTATGGGAATGGGCCTCGCACTGCTGGGGATCGCTTATCTCCACCAGAAATTGGGGGTGAACCCGGAGGATTCTGCTTAACTCGAGTCGATCCTGACCAATCCAGGCCAATTTTTGGCCGCGCTTGCGGTATACTGCGCGGCCTTTTTCCGGCGGCTTTTTTCCAACAGCTTTCTTTTTGGCGGGAATGGCGAATATCGTCGCCGGTAATAGGACAAGATGACGCGGGACTGGTAATGGTCCCGAACCGATAGCGTGTAATGCATGGAGATTAGCAGTGAACAGTGTCAGTGCCACCGAGCAGCAGGGCAGTCAACAAAGTACTGAACAGAAGATGCAGGCCATGGGCCGCGCCGCGCGCGCAGCAGCCCGTCTGATGGCTCGCGCCGACACTGGAGTTAAGAACGCTGCACTCAAGGCCATCGCCGCGGAACTGGATAAGCAGCGACCGCAACTGGCGGCGGCCAACGCCCAGGACATGCAGAACGGCCGTGACAACGGTCTGGACGCGGCCCTGCTGGATCGCCTGGAACTGAACGACGCGCGCATCGACGCCATGATCGAAGGGCTGCTACAAATCGCCGAACTGCCCGACCCGGTGGGTGAAGTCAGTGACCTCAAGTACCGCCCCAGTGGTATTCAGCTTGGCAAAATGCGCGTGCCTCTCGGGGTGGTTGGGATTATTTACGAATCCCGCCCGAACGTGACCATCGATGCTGCCAGCCTGTGCCTGAAGTCGGGTAACGCCACTATTTTGCGCGGCGGCAGCGAAGCGCTGCACTCCAACGGGGCCATTGCCGCGTGTATCACCGCTGGCCTCAAGCAGGTGGGGTTGCCGGAAGCGGCGGTGCAGGTGGTGGGCACCACCGATCGCGCTGCAGTGGGCGCACTGATTTCGATGCCGGAGTTTGTGGACGTGATCGTACCGCGCGGTGGCAAGGGGCTGATCGAGCGTATCAGTCGCGAGGCCCGGGTTCCGGTGATCAAGCATCTCGATGGTATCTGCCACGTGTACCTGGATGACCGGGCGGATACGGAAAAGGCATTTAATATTGCGCTAAATGCCAAGACCCATCGCTATGGCGTGTGCAATGCGATGGAGACCCTGCTGGTGGCAGAGGCCGTGGCGGCGGAGTTCCTGCCGCGCCTGGCCGCCGCTTACGGTGAGAAGGGCGTTGAACTGCGCGGCTGCGAAAAAACACGTTCGATTCTGCCGCAGGCATTACCCGCCACCGAGGAAGACTGGGGTACGGAATATTTGGCCCCGATACTGTCGATTCGGGTGGTGGCGGATATGGACGCGGCGATGGAACACATTGCGCAGTACAGCTCCGGCCACACCGAAGCGATCGTTACCGAGGACTACACCCGCGCGCGCCGGTTTATGGCGGAGGTGGATTCCAGTTCCGTGATCGTCAATGCGTCCACGCGTTTTGCCGATGGTTTCGAGTATGGCCTGGGTGCGGAAATTGGTATCAGCACCGATAAAATCCATGCCCGTGGCCCGGTGGGCCTGGAAGGCCTGACCTCGCAAAAATGGATCGTGTTCGGGGACGGGCAAATTCGTCAATGAGTTCGCCCTCGTTAAAAACCCTGGCGCTGTTCGGCGGCACCTTTGATCCGATTCACTTCGGCCATCTGCGTATGGCACTGGAGCTGAAGCAGGCGCTGGGTTTTGACGAAATGCGCCTGCTGCCGTCGCACCAGCCCGCGCACCGCGCAGCGCCCGGTGTTACGGCAGAAAAGCGCCGGGATATGCTGGCATTAGCACTGGAAGATTGTCCGGAGCTGGTGCTGGACACACGGGAGCTGCTGCGTGCCGGCCCCACGTACACCGTGGATACGCTCGAAGAGCTGCGCAGTGAGTTGGGCGCTGAGTTGTCTATCGCCTTCTGCATGGGGATGGACTCCCTGCTGGGACTGCCCAGCTGGCACCGCTGGCAGCGATTGCTGGACCTGGCCCATCTGGTGGTAGTGGCGCGGCCGGGCTGGGAGATTCCGGCAAGCGGGCAGGTTGCGGACCTGCTGGCGGCCCGGCGCGGCGAACTGGCGGATATCCAACAGCAGGCGGCGGGCAAAATTCTGGTGCAGGAGCGGCGTTTACTGCCTATTTCCGCCACCGACATTCGCAACCAATTACGCAGTGGTCGCTCCCCCCAGTTTTTACTGCCGGAGCGGGTGCTGGACTACATTCAATCTCAAGGGCTCTATCAACAAGAGCGTTAAAACGGTGGAGCACAGGCTCCCGATACAGGTGTTATGACTGATATCAAATCAATTGCGGTAAACGCACTGGAAGACCTCAAGGGCAAAGACATTGTTTCCATGGACGTGTCCGGACTCAGCGATGTGATGGAAACCCTGATCATCTGCACAGGTACCTCCAACCGTCAGGTGAAATCCCTGGCCAATAATGTGGTCGAGGATGGCAAGGAAGCGGGTATTCGCCCCATTGGCGTTGAGGGTATGGACCAGGGCGAGTGGGTGCTGGTGGATTACGGTGACGTGGTGGTGCATGTGATGCAGGCGGAGACCCGCGGCTTCTACGACCTGGAAAAACTCTGGTCCATGACCCCGAACACCCGCGAAGAAGCGGATGGTTCCGACCCTCACCAAGGCTGATCCTGTCAGTTTGTCTCTCGTGAAGATGCGATCCTCGTGAAGATCAAAATAATCGCCGCTGGCGGCAAAATGCCCGGGTGGGTGCAGCAGGGGTACAACGAGTACGCCAAGCGCCTGCCGCGGGAGCTGACCCTGGAAATGGTCGAAATCCCGCTGGGCAATCGCGGCCAGAAAAACTCGCCCGCTTTGGTGGAGAAAGCCCGCCAGAAAGAGGGGGAGGCGATGCTCGCCGCAATCCAGCCTCGTGAACATGTGGTCGCTCTGGAAGTGAAGGGCAAGTCCTGGAGCACGGAGCAGTTGTCCCGCGAGCTGGCGGACTGGCAGATGGGGGGCGACAACGTGTGTCTGCTCATCGGTGGCCCCGACGGCCTGGCGCCGGAGTGCGTGGCGCGCGCGAATCAGAAATGGTCGCTGTCGGCACTGACCATGCCGCACCCGCTGGTGCGCGTGCTGCTGGCGGAACAGCTCTACCGCGCCTGGACACTGCTTGCGGGTCACCCTTATCACAAGTGAACCGGTGCCCGTGAGCGGGGTCTCAGTAGCTGGATAACCGTGCCTACTGATGCACTGTAAATGCCTGCTACGAGCAGTGGTTTACTTCCGCAGGGACAGCAAACTTGTGTACACTTCGTGGTCATTTTCGCGCCACCGAATAACCTGTATTCACCAGCATGCCTGAAAACCTGCATTTTAAAGATCACCACACGGAGCAGCGGCTATTCCGTAACCGTATGCTGGTGGCCATCTGTGGGGTTATGGTGCTGCTGGGGGTGCTGGTTGCCCGTTTTTACAATCTGCAGGTGGTGCACTTCGAAGATTACCGCACCCAGTCCGATGAGAACCGTATTCAGGTTCGCCCGGTCCCGCCGACCCGGGGCCTGATCTATGACCGCAACGGCCAGCTGCTGGCCGACAATCGCCCCAGTTATACCCTGTCGATTGTGCGCGAGCGGGTCAGGGACCTGGACGCCACCCTGGAACTGATTGGTCAACTGGTGCAGTTGAACGACAGCGACGTGGAAAAATTCAAACGCCGCCTGCCGCGGCGCCGGCCATTTGAACCTGTTCCCCTCCGCTACCGCCTCAGCGAAGAAGAAATTGCTCGTATCAGCGTCAATGAATTCCACCTCGTGGGTGTTTCGGTGGAGGCTGAATTGGTGCGCTATTACCCGGAGCAGGACCTATTCGCCCACAGTGTTGGCTACGTCGGCCGTATCAATGAACGCGAACTTTCCGGCTTTACCCAGGAAGATGTGCGCCGCTACCGGGGGACCCAGAGTATTGGCAAGGTCGGCCTCGAGCGATCTTATGAAGAGCTATTGCTGGGTGAGGTCGGGTTTGAAAATGTGGAAACCAATGCCCGTGGCCGGGTATTGCGCGTGCTGGAGCGCCAAGATCCCAAGCCCGGCGCGGAGCTGACCCTGCACCTGGACACCCGCCTGCAAGAGGTTGCCACCCGCGCACTCGGCGATAAGCGTGGTGCGGTGGTGGCGATCGACGTGAAAACCGGCGGGGTACTGGCGTTTGTCAGCCAGCCGTCATTTGACCCCAACCTGTTTGTCACCGGTATCAGCTTCAAGGACTACAGCACGCTGAGAGACTCGCTGGATGTGCCGCTGTTCAACCGCGTTGTGCAGGGGCAGTATCCGCCGGGGTCGACACTGAAGCCCATGATGGGGCTCGGCGGTCTGGCGGATGGCATTATTGACGTCGATACAAAAATTCGCGATCCGGGTTTCTTCAAGCTGCCCAATGATCCGCGTATCTATCGCGACTGGAAGCGCACCGGACATGGCAACCACGTCGATCTAGTGCAGGGGCTCGCGGAGAGCTGCGATACCTATTTTTGGGACATGGCGTCGCGCTGGAGCATTGATCAGATGCACGATATCGCCACCCGCTTTGGCCTTGGCGAGAAGACCGGCATCGACCTGCCCCGCGAATATCCCGGCCTGTTCCCGTCGCGCGACTGGAAACGCGGTGCCCGGGGCGTTCCCTGGTTCCCCGGTGACAGCCTCAATGCGGTACTGGGGCAGGGCTTTGTATTGGCGACACCTCTGCAGCTGGCAGTGATGACCGCCACCATTGCCAATCGCGGTACCCACTATCGCCCGCAAATGGTGATGGCGGTGGACGGTGTCGAGCAGCCGCCGGAAGTGCTGCACCACGTGGATGCACGCCCGGAACACTGGGACGTAGTATTCGAGGGGATGGAAGCGGTTGTGTACGCCACCAACGGTACCGGCAAGCGCGCCGGTGCCGGGCTGGATTTCAAAGTGGCGGGTAAAACCGGTACTGCGCAGGTTGTGGGTATTGCCCAGGGGGCGAAGTACGACTCGGAAGCCTTGAAGGAGCGTCACCGCGACCACGCCCTGTTTGTTGCCTTCGCGCCGATGGATGATCCGCAGATTGCAGTATCGGTGCTGGTGGAAAACGGTGAAGGCGGCGGCCTGGTCGCCGCGCCGGTGGCGAGGGAGCTGTTCTTCGACTGGATGTCGCGACCACTGGAAGACACCGCGAGTATCCAGCCCCTGTACATTCCGTATTTCGACGAACAGTGCTCTGAAACGATGGGGAGAGTGTTTCGTGGCTAGTCGCGATTATATGCACCGGCTGCCGGATGCCGGCAGCAGTCTGCGCCGCCCGGAGAGCTTTGCCCGTCGCTGGCATATTGATCTACCCCTCCTGCTGCTATTGCTGTTACTGGCGGGAGCGGGACTGAGTGTCCTATACAGTGCTGCCGGCGACGAGTTGCATTATGTGAAACGTCAGGCCGTATTTATGGCGCTGGCCTTTGTCGGCATGTTTATTGCCGCGCAGATCCCCTTGGAGTTTTACCGCCGCTGGTCGCCCTGGTTTTACGTGGCGGGTTGCTGCTTACTGGTCGCGGTGCTGTTAATCGGCGTTGGCGCCAAGGGTGCGCAGCGCTGGCTGCAAATTGGTGGATTTCGTTTTCAGCCATCGGAAGCGCTCAAACTGGCGGTGCCCATCGCGGTGGCCGCCTATCTGCACAAACGCACCTTGCCTCCTTCTCTACTAACGGTATTTACCACATTGGTGATTATCGGGGTGCCGGCGTTGTTGATTGTGCGCCAGCCGGATCTGGGGACGTCCATCCTGATCGCTGCATCGGGTATTTTCGCGCTGTACCTGTCGGGTCTTAGCTGGAAGTTGATTGGCAGTGCGGTGGTAATGTTATTGATGGCGGCCTGGCCCATGTGGATGTGGGGCCTGCGGGACTACCAGAAGCAGCGTATTCTCACTCTATTTAATCCCGATGCGGACCGGCTTGGTGCCGGCTGGAACATTTTCCAGTCTAAGGCGGCCATTGGTTCTGGCGGCTGGTCTGGTAAAGGGTACATGCAGGGCACCCAGTCGCAACTGGACTTTCTGCCGGAGAGCCATACCGATTTCATTATCGCGGTGCTCGCAGAAGAGTGGGGCATGCGCGGTGCGCTGATACTTCTTGCCCTGTATCTGTTGATCATTGCCCGGGGCATCTATATTAGTTTTATGGCCCAGCATGTATTCGGACGCTTGTTGGCGGGCAGTATCACCCTGACCTTCTTCGTTTATGTGTTTGTGAATATCGGTATGGTTACCGGGCTGCTGCCGGTGGTGGGGGTGCCCCTGCCGTTGGTGAGTCACGGTGGTACCTCGGTCATCACCTTGATGGCTGGGTTCGGTATTTTGATGGCCATCAGCACGGAAAGACGCAGAGTGCTTTTCTGAGTACGTCGCCGGAATTACGCCACGTTTGCCAATAACGTGAGCCGGTTCAGGCTGACTTTACTTTTTCACGTGTATCGTGCCACTTTCTGGCGCGCTTGTAGTCACAATAGCCATAACGGCGCCAGGATGGCATGGCTCCGGCCAGGGCGATTGTGACGGATGCAGCGATTTACACAGTGAATAGTGAAAAAGTAGTGGGAAGTGCTTTATGAAGACAGGAGCGGTTGTTTTGAAGTGGACCACGGGATTGTTGGCTGGCCTGGGACTGGTGCTCGGTGCCTGCGCTCAGGAGCAGGGGCATGACGAGAATGTCCAGGCCAAAGCCTTTGTGGATTATATGGTTGCCGAGCACAACTTCAGCCGCGACGAGCTCGAAACACTGATGCGTGAGGCGCGGCGCAAAGACTCGATTCTCAAACTCATCAAGCGTCCGGCAGAAAAAGCCAAGCCCTGGTACGACTACCGCAATATATTTATCACCGATGCCCGTATTCGCGGCGGTGTCGAATTTTGGGATAAGAACGCAGAAGCGCTGAAAGCCGCAGAAGAAAAATACGGTGTGCCGCCGGAAATCATTGTGGCCATCATCGGTGTCGAGACCCGCTATGGTGGCAATATGGGCAGCTATCGGGTGATCGATGCGCTGTCCACACTCGCGTTTAACTATCCCCGTCGCTCCAAGTTCTTTACCAAGGAGCTGGAAAACTACCTGTTACTTACCCGCGATGAAAAGATCGATCCGACTAGCCTGAAAGGCTCTTACGCCGGTGCCATGGGCTTCGGTCAGTTTATGCCCTCCAGCTATCGTTTCTATGCGGTGGACTTTAACGGCGACGGCCGCGTGGATATCTGGACCGATACCGAAGATGCGATTGGCAGTGTGGCCAACTACTTTGTGCAGCACGGCTGGAAGACCGGTGAACCGGTTGCCGTCATCACCAAACCGCTGCCCAATGCCGATATGACCATCGTCAACGACAGCCTGAAGCCCAAGTGGACGGTGGGTGAAGTGGAGGCAAAAGGTTTCCCCACTACTGCGCAGGTAACCAAGGAAATGCCGGCCAACGTGTTCTCGCTGCAAACAAGAAATGGCGAGCAGTTCTGGATCGGATTGAATAATTTCTACACCATTACCCGCTACAACCACAGCCGTATGTATGCGATGGCGGTGTATGAACTGGGGCAGGAAATCATCAAGGCCCGCGGTGGTCGTTCCTGAAACGATTTAGCCTGAAGCCATATAGCCAGCCATATAGATTGAAAGGCGCCAGAGTGCGCCGCAAAATTGCACAGTAATAAGTAACCGTACAAAACGGAACAGATCGATAAAAACGGTAGCGAAAGCGGTTGTCTCGCACCGGGGGGAAATCATGATAAAACCACTGTCTGGGTGTTCGACCCGAATTGGCGCTGCTTGTCTGTTGGCGTTTGTGTCCGCCTGTAGCACGGTTCCGATAGAGCAAAAGCGAACTTCCAAGGTGGAAGCGGGCGATATCCCTTTCGATCAAGTGCGCGATAGCGGCCCCGCGGTACCGGTCGATATGCTGGCAACCCCGGAAGTGACCCCCGTACGTGAACCTATTGGCGTCGCCGGCAACAAGTCCCCATACGTGGTAAATGGCGTAAAGTACCGGATTCTCGATGGCGTGAAGGGGTATCGGGAGCGCGGGCATGCTTCCTGGTATGGCACCAAGTTTCATGGCCGCAAAACCGCCAATGGTGAGGTGTACAACATGTACGCCATGTCTGCCGCGCATAAAACCTTGCCACTGCCCAGTTACGCCAAGGTCACCAATCTGGATAATGGCCGCAGTATCATCGTACGCGTGAATGATCGCGGCCCTTTCGTGCCCGGCCGTATTATTGATCTGAGTTACACGGCTGCGCAGAAGCTCGGATATATCGACAAAGGCGTCGCTCGGGTCGAAGTGGAAGCGCTGGACCCGGCAAGTTTGCCAAGTGCGATGGAGACACTGGCGGTAGAAAAAGACGCCGCTGCCCGTAATGGTTTACCGGAAGATGCCAGCTTCAAGTTGCCTGATAATACCTTCCTGCAAGTGGGTGCTTATAGCTCATCCTTGCAGGCTGAACAGATTCGCGCGCAGCTGGCCGCCACATTCGGCTATCCTGTTAGCGTAAGTCCGGTAAATCGTGGCGGAAAGATGCTATATAGGGTACGAATAGGGCCGATAGAGCAGCAGCGGGCGCTGGTTGCGCTGCGGGAATCCGTTGAACAACACAATTTCGGCCAGCCTCAGGTGGTCGTGGATTGAACCCAGAAGTTATGGAATAAATGCAGTAACGCTACTGTATTCCCCCGGCTGGAGCCGGGAATTGATATTTTAAGAACGCAAGGAATAAGAGATACCCATGTTCAAACGCTTATTTGCCTGTCTGCTCCTGATTGTTAGCGCCAGTGTGGCCCAGGCCGATAAACCACTGATTCCCGCGCCACCGCAGCTAGCGGCGACGGCGTATATCTTGATCGACGCCCACACCGGCCAGGTGCTAGTGGAGCACGCTGCGGACAAACAGATTCCCCCCGCCAGTCTGACCAAAATGATGACCAGCTACATCGTTTCTGAAGAGCTGGAAAAAGGCGTCATCAAAGAGCAGGACATGGTGAACATCTCCGAGAAAGCCTGGCGCAAAGGCGGTTCAAAGATGTTCGTTAAAGTTGGCGACAAAGTGCCGGTGATCGATCTGTTGCGCGGTGTGATTGTTCAGTCCGGCAACGACGCCAGTATCGCGTTGGCCGAGTATGTTTCGGGTAGTGAAGAAGTTTTCGCCGAAGTGATGAACCAGCAAGCCGAGCGTATTGGCATGCGGGATACCAACTTCGTCAATGCCACTGGCTGGCCAGCGGATGGGCACCTCACCACCGCCCGCGACCTGAGTACGCTGGCGCGGGCGCTGATTAATGACCATCCGAGCCACTACGCGCTCTACTCCGAGAAGTATTTCCGTTTCAACGGCATTAACCAGCCCAATCGCAACCGGCTGCTGTGGCGCGACCCCGCGGTAGATGGCATCAAAACCGGCCACACCGAAGAAGCCGGCTACTGCCTGGTAGCTTCTGCGGTGAAACGCGGCATGCGTTTGATTTCGGTAGTTGTTGGCACCGATAGCGATGAGAAGCGCGCGGCGGAGACCCAGAAGCTACTTGCCTACGGCTTCCGCTACTTCCAGACCCATAAGGTCTACGGCAGCGACGATGTGCTGCAGACCGAACGCGTATGGGGCGGCAAGGCCGACTCTGTGGGTATCGCGGTATCGCGCGACGTATTCGTTACTATCCCCCGCGGTGGCGAAGAGAACATCAAGGCCGACCTGATTATCGACGGTGAGCTGAAGGCGCCACTGGCCAAAGGCCAGCAAGTGGGCAAAGTGGTCGTGAACCTCGACGGCGAAACAGTCGCGGATGTACCCGCGGTGGTGGCCGAAGATGTGGAAGAGGCCGGCTTCTTCAAGCGCATGTGGGATTCCATCAAGCGCTTTGTCATGTCGTTCTTCAAGTAAAATCCTGATATGGCCCGGCGAATTCGCTCGCCGGGCTGTTTTACCTCCCTCCCAAAGCAGTTTCGTCTGCAATCTTTCCTCCCTGTCCAGTGCTCCATCGGCACTGTATAATTCCCGCCCGGCCGCAATCCTCGCCGGGCAGATACCGGCAAATCCACCATCTGACCTGCGGCCATGTGAGCGTGGTATGACCCAGGATTCAGAGCAGCAGCCTCCCAAAATCGAATTCCCGTGTGAAGACTATATGGTCAAAGTGGTGCGAGACGCCGATGATCAGGTGCACGATTTTGTAATGGATGTGATGCGCCGGCATGCGCCGGGCTTCGATGAAAGCAAGTTGAAGCACAAGCCCAGCCGCAATGGGAAATTCAACTCGGTGACCTTCTACATCCTCGCCACCGGCGAGCCACAACTGAAGGCGCTGTTCGAAGAATTGAAGGCCCACCCGGGCGTGCATATGGTGCTGTGATGGCGGGTTCGGAACCGGTCATCTGCAACCTGGGCCGGCGCGATTACGAGACCGTATGGCGCGCCATGGCTCACTACACCGATACGCGCGGCAACGATGCCGCGGACCAGATCTGGTGCGTAGAACACCCTCCCGTATTTACCCAGGGGCAGGCTGGTAAGGCCGAGCACCTGCTTAATACCGGTGACATACCGGTGGTGCAGGTGGATCGCGGCGGCCAGGTGACCTATCACGGCCCTGGCCAGCTGGTGGTGTATCCGCTGCTGGATTTGCGTCGCAGCAAAATTGGCGTGCGTGACCTGGTGACCGCACTGGAAGAAGCGACCGTGGTCATGTTGGCGCAATACGGCATCAGTGCCGCGCCCCGTGCGGATGCACCAGGTGTCTACCTGACCGAAGGCCCGCGTGCGGGCAACAAGATTGCCTCCATAGGCCTGCGCGTGCGCCGCGGCTGCAGTTTCCACGGTATTGCCATCAATATCGATATGGATCTCGGCCCCTTCCTGCGGATCAATCCGTGCGGTTACGCCGGTATGCAAATGGTGCAGATGGCCGAAGTGATCCAGCCCACGCCTGCGTGGCAGGATGTAGCGGAAAAATTTGTCGCAGCGCTGCAGCAGAAGCTGGGGCTGCCGGAAGCCAGCTGGACCCCGCTGGATGAAAACGTATTTGAGGTAGCTGCACAGGTGCAGGCTGCTGAACCAGGAACAAGTAATGTCTGAACGATTTGACGCCGACCAGTCTGAAGTGAAGGCGACTGAAGTAGCTCCCGCTGAGCTAAATCCAACCGAGACCGGCAAACCGGATCTCGTACCGGTAAAACGCACCCGTCGTTTACAGCAGGGCGAAAAGCTGCGCGATGGGGAAAAGGTTGAGCGTATCCCGGTGAAGGTAATCGCCAGCGATCAGACCCTGCGCAAGCCAGACTGGATTCGCGTCAAGGTGCCTTCGGTAAAGGCCTCTAAGGAAGTGGAGCGCATCAAGAGCATCCTGCGTTCGCAGAAACTGGCCACCGTGTGTGAAGAAGCCAGTTGCCCCAACCTGGGCGAATGCTTCAGTGGTGGTACCGCCACCTTTATGATCATGGGTGAAATCTGCACTCGTCGCTGCCCCTTCTGCGATGTGGGCCACGGCAAGCCGAATCCGCTGGACCCGAACGAGCCGCAGCAACTCGCAGAAGCTATTGCGGCCATGAGCCTGCGCTACGTGGTAATCACCTCCGTAGACCGCGACGACCTGCGCGACGGTGGTGCCGAACACTTTGCCGAGTGCATCAAGCAGTCCCGCGAACTGTCGCCCAACCTGCAGGTGGAAATCCTCACTCCGGACTTCCGCGGCCGTATGGACGTGGCACTGGATATCCTGGAAGCCGAGGCACCGGATGTGTTCAATCACAACCTGGAAACCGTGCCGCGCCTGTACCGCGAATCCCGCCCGGGGGCCAACTACAAGTGGTCGCTGAAATTGCTGCAGGAATACAAAAAGCGTCGCCCGGACGTCCTGACCAAGTCCGGTCTGATGGTGGGCCTGGGCGAAACCAAGGAAGAAATTTTTGAAGTGCTGGACGACATGCGTGCCCACGATATCGACATGCTGACCGTTGGTCAGTACCTGCAGCCGAGCAAGGAGCATTTGCCGGTGCAGCGTTACGTGCACCCGGACGAGTTCGAAGAGTACCGCGTGTATGCGGAAAAAATCGGCTTCAAGCACGCCGCTTGTGGACCGATGGTGCGTTCTTCTTACCACGCCGACAAGCAGGCCCACGGCGAAGAAGTTAAGTAGCGCTACGTTAGCAGCGGGTGAGGGAATAAGCCCGCTGCTGCCAGTCCCCCGATCGCGAGTGCGGATACATGGATAAGTCGGATTTCAAGTTTGATCGCGTGAGCAAACGGATCATTCAGGAGCTCCAGAAAAATGCGCGCATCAGTAACCGGGATCTGGCGGAAAAGGTCAATCTGTCACCGAGCGCTTGCCTGAAGCGCACCAAAAAGCTGGAAGAGCAGGGGTATATCCGGCACTACACCGTTGAGCTGGATCTTAACCGCGTCTGTACCAGTGTGATGGCCATGGCGCAGTTGGCTATCGGCGACAACCGCGGGCGCGCGGCGGAAGTGAATATTGAAGCCGCTATTCGCAAGCTCCCACAGGCGGTAGAGTGTTTTAAAACCAGTGGCGAGTATCACTATCTCGTACACTTTATTTGCCGCGATCTCGAAGAGTACAACGAGATCAGCAATCGCCTGCTAGAACAGGACCTGGGCATCTCCAGGATTACCAGTAACTTCGTCCTGTCCACACCCAAGCCATTTCAGTCCTACCCCCTCGGCGAACTGGAGTGGTTAAACGATATGGACGAGCGCAGTAGTTAGCGCCGGCGTCTCCTCTTCGTTACCTCACCGAGTTTTATCAGTACGACATAAGTCAGTGCTGATGCAATGAGTGCATCGAATGCGGGGATCTGTGTAAGTAACACCTTTTTCTGGCTGGTGAGAAACGCCACACCCATACCGGCTAACCATGCCAGCATCGCCGGCCAAGAGAACCTGGTCGGCCCCTCAATTTGCGATCCTTTTGCTCCAACTAATCGTTCACTTTTCATTTCCAGAATATAGTGTGCGGTATAGATCGCGCCGACCGGCATAAAGATGATCCCGAGCGAAAAAATAAAATCGATAAAGTGATCGGAAATCCCCGCAAAGGCGACGGCGGTTCCGGCAATGCCGGAAAAGATCACGATCTGCCACTCTTTAAAGCGGGACACAATCGCAGCAATACTCAGCCCACAGCCATACAAATTTACCGCATTGGTAATCGTGCTGGAAAAGATCACAAATACCAGTGCCAAAATGCCAAGGCCGGCTGCCTGTAGCATGGCGAGCACGTCGGTCTCCGATAACCACACCGCAGCCGCTGCACTGATGCAGTACACCAGTGTGGCACTGCCCAAAAATGGCAGGAAGGAAGCGATCGCAGCATCCTTGGTGGACCTGCCGTAACGGGTTAGGTCCGGCATCACCAGTGCGGACACGATAAAACTGCCCACTACTGCGGAAACTGCTTCGCCGAGTCCCATATTGGCTTTACCGCTGGCGGAGAGGATGTCCGCAAAATTTGCTTGATCCACCAGCTTGTAAAGCAACACACACAGCACCAGCAGCTGTATGGGCACAATGATGGCGGCGAGTTTCTGAATCGACTTGAAACCGAAGATGGCCGATGCGGTCATCAGCGCGCCCCCGCATACCGGGGCCAGCCAATGGGGCAGGCTGATATCGCTAATGTCTGCCAGCAGGTATTCCATGGCGGAGCTGAACAGCACGATGTTCACCCCGAACCAGCCAAACATGGACAGGGCAATACATAAATTTACGATATTTGCCCCGCGGCTGCCGAACGAATCTTTGATCAGCATATAGGAGCTAACTCGTTTGCGAACGCCGACAATTCCCGTGGCGAAGCCCACCAGAGACAGCGCAAGGCCGCCCAGCAAGAATGCCCACAGTGCGGTCGCCATACCCGCCTCTGCCACCACCACAACCCCGGTCATTACACCGGGCAGGGAGAAGGCGAGCGCAGAGTTCACCTCGGAGATCTTGCCCCCACTGACGCTGATATGCGCAGGAACCGGTTCGGTCGCGTAATCCTGCAGCAATTGCTCCAGATCGGTGTTGGGTTGATTGTGCATACGTCGACTACCTGTTCGCCCAGCTTGCTCATCTGGCGGTATAGCCTGATGAGTGTTGGCCCGGGGTGGCACTTGGCCGTTCTTATCATTCAGAGCTAACTATACCTCCAATGCCCGGAAACAATGTTTCCCCGAGAGCGGGTAGATGTTCATAAAGTTTCGTCTCGGGCGGCTCCGTCGCGCAAAGGTTTCCCGCCCTGCATGGTAATTTTTTGAGCAGGGTTCGGGGGCAGCTGGTACACGCTCTCCGTCGCTAGATTTCGAATAACGATTAAGGAGCGGAAGATGCCAGAAGGCAAAAAATGGCTGCGGATGTTCAGCTTGACCATTCTCGGGGCGGCCATCGCGGCCGAGAGCTACGCGGACTACACCATTGAGGAAGTTCAGGTTACCGCGCGCAAGCGTGCCGAAAGCCTGCAGGAAGTACCGGATTCCATCACCGTGCTGAGTGCTGCACAGATTGAGTCCGCCGGCATCCGGGATCTGAAAGGTGTTGCGGCACTGACGCCAAACCTGAGTATGGACGACAACTACCGTCCAGGCACTGCTCGCATCTCCATCCGCGGCATGATCACCCCACAGGTCGGCGATGCGCCCCTCGCATACGTCGTTGATGGGGTTACCGCCCCAAGCATGGACTTCATTAACCAGGATCTTCACGCGGTCGAGCGCATCGAAGTGATCAAGGGCCCTCAGGGTGCGCTCTACGGTAAGGGCGCAGTGGGTGGAGCGATCAACATCGTCACTCGGGAACCCACCAATGAAACCGAAGGCTCATTCGTGGTCGGCGCAGGCAATGGTGAGAGCGTCAATGCCGAGGGCTTTCTGTCCGGTGCGCTGGTCGAAGACTCACTGTATTACCGCGTGGGTGCCAAACACTCCGATAGTGCGGGGTTTATTGAAAACGAAGTGACCGGGCAAATGGTGGATGCCAGCAAAGTCTCCACCGTATCCGGCCTACTCTCCTACCAGCTGAGTGATCAGGGCAAAGTGGACCTGCGTGCGCGCTATTCCGACAATCAGGCCGGGGTGGGCTATTACAGCGTGGTTGATTCCCCGGACTCGATCGGAGACAACGTCTGGTCCGGCCAATCGTCCAATATTCTCGGTGGCAGCAACCGCGAGCTACTGGAGCTGTCTAGCAAGTTTGAATGGTCTGCAGACTATGGCGATCTGCTGTTTGTCGCGGGCTACAGTGAAGTAGACGACCTGTCTTTTTCCGACTCGGATTACACCGGAATGCCGAGTGACTTTGACCTGCTGTTCGCCGGCGCACAGGAAACCCAATACGGCGTAAAGGCCTATACCTCTGAACTGCGTTTCACCGCGCCTGCTGATCACGCAGTGCAGTGGCAAGCCGGTGCCTACTATCAATTGCGAGAAGTCGAATCTACGCTGCATCTGTGGGATGACTTTGATGGTGTAGGGGTGCGCACACGGGATAGCTTCGATATTCCCAACGATGAATTCATCGGTAGTAACCTCGACCCGGATTTTTTCACCGAATATCTGTATTCCATCGTAGATTCCAACACCAGCGATGCATGGGCAATTTTTGGCCAGGCGGCATACGACTTGACTGATACACTGACGGTCTCTGCCGTGCTGCGTTACGACATGGATAAACGGGAATCCTACGATTGGCGCGATGTAGAAGGCACCTTTGCCAAGCGCGACTTCTCCGAACTGCAGCCAAAATTCCAACTGTCATACGATTTATCGGGAGACTTACTGACCTATGTGTCTGTTTCCCGCGGCTTCCGCAGTGGCGGCTTCAATGAACCGCACCCCGATGTCGAACGCGTCTTTGATCAGGAAATTTCTGACAATTTCGAGATTGGCTTCAAGTCTGATTTTCTGGATCAGAAACTCGTGCTGAACGGCGCTGCGTTTCATGTGAATACGCAAAATACCCAGTATACGCAGTTCAATGTCGAGACCTTTACCTTAGAAAACCTGGGCATCGATCGCTCCATTTCTCAGGGCCTTGAGGCGGACTTCCAGTATCTGGTGAACTCTTCTCTGCGCCTGCACGGTGGTGTTGGTATGGTGAAGTCGGAAATCGATCAATACGATGCGAATCCGGATCTCGAAGGCAATCGCGTACCCGGTGTCTACCGCTCCAATATCAATCTTGGTGCTGAGTATGTACGTGCACTGCAAAGTGGTTCCGGGCTGGAGTTCCGGGTGGACTACCTGCGCAATGGACCCATCGCCTGGGACCTGGAAAACAGTCTGGAAAGCGGTGCTACTAATATTGTGAATGTGCGCGCGAGTTACATCTTCGATCAAAGTCGCATTACTTTGTTTGCGGAAAATGTCACCGATGAAGCGACCATTTCTGACGCATTTGTATTGGACTACGGATATGGCCGACAGCCGGGGCGCCCCCGCTACTACGGCGTGCAATTCGGATATTCCTTTTAATTTTTGACTTTATCCATATTAGGGCGCCGCTCGGTTACCGGGCGGCACCTTGTGTATCTGTAGTGCGAGACTGAACAATGCGAGTACTGACAAGACAGAATCTGCAAGACATTCTGTATGGATGTGCGATCCTCGGAACCGGCGGTGGCGGCGAGTTGGATGAGGGTTTTGAACTCATCGATGAAGCGTTGGCGCTGGGCAAGGAGTTTGTGCTCGCAGACCCATCGGAAATTCCTGACGAAGCGATGATTTGTACTCCCTATATGCTCGGTGCTATCTCAGAGCTGCCGGCGGGAGAGGAGGATAAGTACGCGCGTTTGCCTACCGGTGAAGTGCGTCCCATTCTTGCAGCTTACCAGCGTATGGAGGCTTACAAGGGAACCAAGTTCAGTGGCACCGTAGCCTGTGAACTGGGTGGGTCAAACACGGCAATGGCGTTTTACGTTGCCGCCATGACCGGTGGCTACATCGTCGATGGTGACCCGGCCGGTCGCGCCGTCCCGGAAATTACGCATTCCACGTATTACCTGAACGACCTGCCGGCGGCCCCCATTGTGACTGCCAATGCCTTTGGTGAGTGCATGGTTATTGAAAACGTGGTTGATGACCTTCGCGCAGAGGAAATTGTCCGCGCGCTATCCATGGCGAGCGGCAATGATATTGCTGCAGTCGATCATGCCCTGTGTATGCAGGAACTACGCGGCGCGCTGATCGGCGGCACCATCACCAAAGCGCTGGAACTTGGCAGAACCTGGCGCGCCACCAAGGCAGACGGCGGCGACATTGCAGCGAATATTGCGGCGCAAGGTGGCGGCGAAGTGGTGTTCCGTGGAGCTATCTCCACGTGCGACTGGAAGACCGCTGAGGGTTTCACGCTTGGCAATATCTCTATTTCCGGGGAAGGGGATTACGCGGGCTCGGATTACGCAATTTGGCTCAAGAATGAGAATATGATTGGGTGGCGCAACGGTGAAGTGCACGCCACCATACCGGACCTGATTTGTCTGCTGGATATGGAAACCGGTGAGCCGGTAACCAACCCCAACTATCGCGTAGGCCAGCAAGTGGCAGTGGTAGTTCTTCCCGCACCCAATGCATTCTTGAGTGAGAAAGGGTTGGAAATTTTTGGGCCGAAGTACTTGGGCTATTCGTTCGAATACCGTAGTGCTTTGGTGTGATCAAGTTTTTCTGATATCTCGCAGATACAGGACTTTGGCTGGTCGCGGTTCTGTATCTCATCCTTTCTATGTGGCCTTCTCATCACATTTGAGCAATTTTGTGGCTACTCTGTGTCGACGGCAAGTCGCAGCCAACTTTTTTTGAAACTTATTCCCGCTCACCTAGCGCAATTCGGTCCGAATAGCAGGCTAGTATTCGATCGAAGCCGTAACCAAAGTAGGTTCTGTCGAACTGCTCAATTGAGTCGTATCAAATCAATATTGTCACGCCCATAGACACCTCCTGAGTACTGCGGTCGACGCATTTTATGTGGTCAATGTTTCGTCAGGGACGAGCCGTGTAGAGGCTGATTAATCAGCCATAAAATTGATCCGACCCTATTTCTCAATCCCGTTTCCCAATGCTATTTCTCAATTCTATTTCTAATGAGCTTTTCAGTAATGTCGCAAAAATGTACCATTTTGTCGACAATCGTTGGGGGTAGGGTGCTGAGTAGCGTAATTTGACGACAATTTTCGGCGAACGCCCTAGGTACTCCCTGTCTGAGGCCTTGAGAGTTTTATTGCGGGAGAGAGGTATATTCCCCTGGCTGTGCAGGACTTAGTTCAACGGTTATTGCAGGCTTCATCGTGTGGATGACTTTCGAAGTCGATCGAAGACCAGTAGAAAAATTATACGATATTAGGACGAACAGTTATTTAGGGGGAAGGATGCAAAGGCGTATTTATCTATCATTGATGTTGAGCGTTGTTCTAACGGCTTGTGGCGGTGGCGGTGGCGGTGGTGGTGGGACGGATTCCTCCCCTAGCGGAGGGGCCACACCTCAGAATCAAGCGCCTACGGTTTCCATTGCCGGAGTATCTGCGGTCGACGAAGGAAATGAGATTGTCTTAACCGCCAACGCATCGGATAGCGATGGTTCAATTGCCAGTTATGCCTGGGCGGTGTCTTCTACCGAAGCTATTGATTTGACTTCAGTGACCGAAGCAGAAACTTCTTTTGTTGCGCCCTCTGTTACCGAAGACAAAACCGTAGATGTCACGGTTACAGTGACCGATGATGACGGTGCTACGGCCTCTGCAACGATTACGGTCAAGATTGTTGATTTCAAGCCTGACTTCTCCATCTCTTACGAATCGAGCGTTACTGCCGGGGGCGGGTATTACGCTTATATTCAGTCTGATTTGGAGATTAATGACTATGAAATTAATCAGAAGTCTTTTCCGGCTGTTTCAGAAGTGCAGTATAAAGACCCTGATGAATTCAACCGTATAGTGTACTTTTTAGAACATAGTGAAAGCAGTTATACCTTGGCGATAGATGTGAGTGTCCAGTTTAAGGGGCATGAAGAATGGTTTACTAAGACGATTTCTGTTGAGGTTGCTTCGTCAGTAGGTGTTGAACGTATCCAGCTCAACGCTGGAGGTTCTCATACGGTTCCCTTCGATGAGTTTCAAGAAGCAAATATACATTTGCCTTTTGAGATGCCGTTTGCTGAAATTTCAATTTCAGAAGCAGGTCTGGTACTGAGTGCTGCAAATTTCTACTCTAGTGAACTCAATTCAAGCTTTTATCTACAGGGTACATTGAATGATGGCCGACCTTTCAAGACGGTCTACCAGGTAACGACTGTGGTCGGAGGTGAGGCTGTTACGGCTTCGGGAAGGGTGCTTTATGAAGATGTCGAACCCGGTAGTGTTTCAACGGTTCCAGTAATTGCTGGAAGCATTGTAGTTCGTGATAGTAGTGATTTAATCGTATCTTCAAGCTCAATTTCTGATGATGGTAGCTATCAAGTAGATATCCCGAAAGGGATTGCAGTAGATATTAATTATGAGCCGATGTTTTACAAGAACGGGGCTCTGATCCGTGTCGCTGATAATACTGATACCAACTTCCTCAATACGGTAGAAGAGGTTGGCCTGCATATTAGCCAAAATTATGCTGATCGATTTTGGTCGCTTCAAGCAGTTAAGCCGCCAACCTATCGCTTTGCCATTGTGTCGTCAGAAGTCTTTGACGTGAATACACCCTTGTCTGATTTGGTTTTAGATAGTGGCTATGACGCGGGAGTTTATGACCCTGTGCGCGAGTCTGCGGCTGCAAATATCATCAGTAATGTCCGTCGGGCACTTCATTGGGTAGATGACGGCGATCTTCTTGGCTGGGTCGACCTGGATGTTTATTGGTCCCCTACAGCCCTGGATAGTAGTTATGCCTGGTATCAGGGTGGATTGGATACCAGTCAGGCCTATGCCAGCTGTCGAAGGAATTGTGCGGGATATAACAGTGCGAGAATCGAGATCGAGCCCGTCTACCATGAGTTTGATGACTGGACGATTACTCACGAGCTCGGTCACTACGTGATGGGTAGTATTTCGCAAAATGATAGCAGTGGCGGGGAGCGAAGCATTGCGGATTATTTAAATCCAATGACAGCTTACTCGGAGGGCTATGCGGATTGGTTTGCCGAAATTGCGCTGGATAACTCCTTTGACAGCCAGACACCGGAAGAGCCCTATGTCGGTTGGTTTAACGAAATAGCCGTTCAAAATTCGCTGAATGAGCTGTTCAATGCGGTTGGTAAGGATGTGGCAAAGTTCCATCAGGCAATGATAGATAGTGCCGATTCGCCAGAGTTTAAAACGATTTTCACATTTATTGACTCACTGCATACGCTTGACCCAGGTGCTGTCGAAGGCAAGCTGGGTGCGCTTTCTCAGTGGGGCATAAATTCCATCGAGCCAGATGGCCGCGACGAAATTTATGCGATTCCTAATCACCTCAAAATGGATCCCGAGGCACAAGATGTATATTTGCCAGTGCATCAGCGCATCCACTTGGGCGAGCTCAGTGAGGCCTGCGTTGACTCAAGAAATGCGGGTTCACGAAACCGATTGGGTGCATCTCATTTGGGGTTGATTGAGCTGGAAAGTGATGGCCTTTACTCGATCACTCAAGAAGGTGAGGGCCTGAACCCGTCGATACTCATGACGGACGCCTATATGAATTCGCGGTCTCTATCGCCTGTGAATGGGCAGCTTTGGTTGCCAAAGGGTGAGTATAAAATCCTTGCAAGTGATTATGATATTTACTGGGGGAGCAAGATAGGAATTCAGTGTTTTACCTATCAAGTGAATAGGCATTAAGTTAAGAGCCAATAAATGGAAATAAATTTATTCTGACTATTCTGTTTTTCATGTGGGGTTTTATCACTTAGCTCAATGACATTCTGGTGTAGTACGGCAAGACAGTATTGACCTCAGTTATACCCAGGACGTACTGGTGCAGTCTATCTTCTTAGGCGCCTGCTCTAGATTTCACCACCAGCTGGCGCTCTGGTGCGCCGTATCGGGCATAGGTAGGGGGTGGTACATGGATGTGCGACCCTCGGAACCGGTGGTGGATCTTCCCGCGCCCAGAGCATTCTGAGTGAGGAAGGGCTGGAAATTTTTGGATCCAAGTATCCCGCCTATCCATTCGACTATCGATGCGCGGTGGCGTAAAAAGCGCTCATTTGAGTATTTTCGGCGTTGCGCGGACTCGTCCTCTGACTGTCTATGATGAATAGAGGGGTTGTCAGGAGTTGAGGTACCTGTGTCAGGAGCGAAGTCGACACACGGCAGTAAGGGCCAAGGTGGCGTACAGGAGAATCACCGGTTTGCTCTGACCGCACTGACCATCCTGTTTTTCATGTGGGGCTTTATCACCTGCCTCAATGACATCCTGGTGCCGCACCTCAAGGCGGTATTTGACCTCAGCTACACCCAGGCCATGCTGGTGCAGTTCGCCTTCTTCGGCGCCTACTTTACGATTTCGCTACCCGCTGGTGCCTTGGTGCGCCGAATTGGCTTTAAGTACGGTATTGTGTGCGGGCTACTACTAGCAGCGCTCGGTTGTTTGCTGTTTTATCCCGCTGCAGAGGTACAAACCTATCCGCTGTTTTTGGGTGCGCTGTTTGTATTGGCATCCGGTGTCACCCTGTTGCAGGTCTCTGCTAACCCCTATGTCACTGCTTTGGGGGATCCTGCCACGGCGTCCAGTCGCTTGACCTTGACTCAGGGCTTCAATGCCTTGGGTACCACCTTGGCACCATTTTTTGGTGGTGCACTCATCCTTTCGACCGCGGTAACGGCGCTGCCCGATCCAAGCCATTCCGCGAAGTCGGTCCAGCTCCCCTACCTGATTCTTGCGGGCACGCTCGTATTACTTGCGGTGACCTTCTACCTACTGAAATTACCGCGTGTTTTGCCGGAGTACACCGGCAAGGTAGTGGGGGAAAAGTCCCTCTGGTCACATCGGCATCTGGTACTCGGGGCTCTGGGGATATTTCTGTATGTTGGCGCGGAAGTGGCCATTGGCAGTTTTATGGTCAACTTCCTAGGCTTGCCGGAAGTCATGGGGATGGAGGAGGCACAGGCGGCAAATTACATCGCGATTTACTGGGCCGGTGCCATGGTGGGGCGGTTTATTGGTGCTTTCGTGATGCGGGTGGTACCACCGGGAACGGTGCTAGCGGTAAATGGGGTCGCTGCGATTGTGCTGATATTAGTGGCAATGTTCACCAATGGGGTCGTCGCCATGTGGTCTTTGTTGCTGGTGGGGCTGTGCAACTCGATCATGTTCCCGACGATTTTTAGTCTGGCGCTGGAGGGGATGGGGGTTCAATCTGGCCAGGCATCTGGACTGCTGTGTCTGGCCATTGTTGGGGGGGCACTGGTACCGCTGCTTCAAGGCGTGCTCGCTGACGCGATAGGCCTGCATCACTCCTACTTCATACCAGTGATGTGTTATCTCTACATTGTGTATTACTGCGTATTGGGGTGGCGCGCAGAGTCGCCTAGTGCGCGTATGTCAGACAGTTAACCGTATCGCCGCTATAGCCCAGTTCAATCTTGTCCGCGCTGCATTCAAAATCGATGTTGTGGCTGCAACCGGTCACCTTGCAGGCACCAACACCCGCATTGCGTTGACGGCTAGTGTGGTGGCTGTTACTGAAAAACGTATCGCAGTCCGGGTGTTCACCATCGCCAACGGTGATGGCACGTGCGTGGCATGAGGAATCGGTGTTGTAGGCGCACTCCGTTGCAGCGCAGCTGGAAACTTCAGGCATATCGGTGGCGATGATCATGGCGTGATTCTCTGCGGTTTATTGTAAAAAGACCAAACTCCCGCCTTGAGCCTAGTACAGACCTATTGCTTGTCAAATACACGGCTCGTCAAACATCGGATCGAACTCTTCAGCTGGTCACGGACGAGCGCCTATCCTCTGTGTCGCTTTTTTGTACGCGCGGATCAGGGTAGAGTAGTCCTTTCGAATAAGAACAATTTGACGTTAGGAGTCGTGCGATGAGCTTTGCCAATCGGCAACAGGCCGCCCGTTACTGGAAAGAAAATATTCGCCTGATGCTCAGCTTGCTGTGCGTCTGGTTTGTGGTGTCTTTCGGTTGCGGAATCCTCTTTGTAGAAGAATTGAACCAGATCCGATTTGGTGGCTTTAAGCTGGGATTCTGGTTTGCCCAGCAGGGCGCTATCTATGTGTTTCTGGGTTTGATTTTTTTCTACGTCTACAAAATGAATCAGCTGGACAAGAAGTACGGTGTGTATGAAGGCGATGAGTCGGCGACTTCTGTGGAAGATACCGAGCCATCTGCAGGAAACATTGCATCTCAGCAACTTGAAGGAGGGCAGTGAGCATGGATGTGCAAAGCCTTACCTTCCTGATTGTTGGGGCAACCTTTGTCCTGTACATCGCCATTGCCCTCTGGGCCCGTGCGGGCTCCACTAATGATTTCTACGTGGCCGGCGGTGGGGTGCACCCGGTGGCCAACGGTATGGCCACGGCAGCGGATTGGATGTCGGCAGCCTCGTTTATTTCCATGGCCGGTCTGATTTCCTTTATGGGTTACGACGGTGCGGTATATCTGCTGGGTTGGACCGGTGGCTATGTACTGCTGGCCCTGTGTCTTGCGCCCTACCTGCGTAAGTTCGGCAAGTTCACCGTGCCCGATTTTATCGGCGACCGCTATTACTCCCAGGCGGCGCGCACGGTGGCAGTGATTTGTGCCATTTTTGTCAGCTTTACTTATGTGGCTGGCCAGATGCGTGGCGTGGGCGTGGTGTTCTCCCGCTTTCTGGAAGTGGATATCGCCACCGGTGTGATTATTGGCATGGGGGTAGTGTTTTTCTACGCGGTGCTCGGGGGCATGAAGGGCATTACCTACACGCAGGTGGCCCAGTACTGTGTACTGATTTTTGCCTATATGGTGCCGGCAGTTTTTATTTCCATCATGATGACCGGCCATGTTCTTCCCCAGGCGGGCTTTGGTGGCCTGCTGTCCGATGGCACCTACCTACTGGATAAGTTGGATGGGTTATCCACAGAGCTTGGATTTGCCGAGTACACCTCGGGTAGCAAGAGTACTGTGGATATGTTTTTCATTACCGCAGCGCTGATGGTCGGTACCGCTGGCCTGCCGCATGTGATCGTGCGTTTTTTTACCGTGCCCAAGGTGCGTGACGCGCGAAAATCTGCCGGTTGGGCACTGCTGTTTATTGCCCTGCTGTACACCACCGCGCCTGCCATCGCTTCGTTTGCCCGGGTCAATATGATCGACACCATTAACGGGCCGGATGGGCAAGGCACACCGCACGCGGAAGCCCCGAGCTGGGTCGCCAACTGGGAAGAGACCGGACTGATCCAGTGGGACGACAAGAATGCGGACGGCAAGATGTTTTATTCCGGTGACGAACGCAATGAGATGCAGGTAGACCGCGACATTATGGTGTTGGCGAACCCGGAAATTGCCAATCTCCCTGCGTGGGTAATTGCACTGGTTGCTGCCGGTGGTGTGGCTGCGGCCTTGTCTACTTCGGCCGGGTTACTGCTGGTGATTTCGACGTCCATTTCCCACGACTTGCTCAAGCGCAACCTGATGCCGCGCATTACGGAAAAACAGGAGCTGGGTTATGCCCGGGCCGCCGCGGCAGTTGCCGTGTGTATTGCGGGTTATCTCGGGATTAATCCACCGGGTTTTGTCGCCCAGGTGGTGGCCTTTGCCTTTGGGCTTGCAGCCTCGTCATTCTTCCCGGCTATCATCATGGGGATATTTTCCAAGCGGATGAATAAGGAAGGTGCGATCGCCGGCATGCTGTCCGGAATCCTGTTTACCGCGGCGTATATCGTTTACTTCAAGTTTGTGAACCCGGCAGCGAACACGCCGGACAACTGGTGGTTTGGTATCTCGCCGGAAGGTATCGGAACCCTGGGCATGCTGCTGAACTTTGCCGTGGCGATTGGCGTGGCGAAATTTACCCGTAAGACACCTGACGATGTGCAGGAAATGGTGGAAAGTATTCGCTTCCCGCAAGGCGCCGGTGCAGCCAGTGCACACTGAGTGTTGGTGATGTAGAAAAGCGAGCCTCGGCTCGCTTTTTTATTGTTTGTTCGGTTCGCTTTCCCGGTTCCAGGCGAGGAGCGCGAGTTCTTCGTTGGTCTCCGGGAATATGAAAACGTCTTCCTTGCTCAAACCGAGTTTTTCCAGCAGCTGGATGGAGGCATGGTTCTCGGGCGTGGCGATGGCGAGAATGCGCGTTAGACCGAGTGATTCTTTTCCCCATTGCATGGCCGCGGTGGCCGCCTCCAAGGCATAACCTTGCCCGCGATACTGGGGCAGATAGGCGAAGCCGACTTCGACATTATCCAGTTCGGCGCGGCGCATCAGTCCAGATTGCCCAATGGGGGTTCCATCTTTTAGTTCTACACAACACATTCCGAGCCCGTGGGATGCATACATGGCTATGGGACCGCGCAGGAGATACTGACGCGCATCCTCGAGCGTGCGTACACCGCGGTCACCAATATAGCGGTGAAAGTCCGGGTCGTTCAGCAGCTCCAGAGTGAACTGCGCATCTGCATCGCTGTCGGTAAGCTGGCGCAGGCGCAAACGTTCGGTAGTAATTGTGGGTACTGGGGAGCTAGACATTGTATGAGGGCACTTCAGGTTATCGCTGAGTAGAGGAGAATACCCAGCTTTATCCACAAATAAAAACGCCCACCGAAGTGGGCGTTTTTATGCGGCTAAGCAGTTTTATCAGAAGCGGTAGGTTACGTTGATGGAGCCGTGCTCCGAGTTCGGGCGCGCGGTAAGGTTTGCACTCACCCCGATGGCTTCGGCCGCTTGCCAACGCAAGCCAACTAGTGCGCCGGCACCGTCTTCGAAGAGTCCGGTGTCTTTGCTGGCGTAGCTCGGCATTGCGTTCATGTTACCAGTCATGGACTTAACACCCACTTCCAGCATGTCGTTTTCGGTACCGGTGGTGTCTTCGTACCACAGCTGCGCGTGTGCACTCACATCACCCCAGGCTTTATCGGCGAAAGCACCGAAGCGCATGGTGGTGTAGCGGCGCTCCTGGCTGCCGAAGTTCATACCGAACGGGTCAGCCTGCTGGTTGTCTGCACTGGCATAGGTGAATCCATCAATCGCACCCTCGGTGTAGCCATCCACATCGGCGGTCACCTTGGTTACGCCGGCGAATGGACCAAAGCGGGCTTCACCGCGGGAAACGTTGAGGCCGGCGGTGAGGTCCAGGGTGGTGTTTTCACCGCTGGTTTCACCGTACAGGGTATCTGAGAACTGATCACCCAGCTGGAAGTGACGGCCGATACGGTCGTAATCCACATCGGTGATGGTCGCGCTGGCGTCAACGAAGAAGCCATTGGCGTGGTAACGGGTGAACAGGCTGTAGTTGGTCGAGGTGGACTCGATGTCGCTCTGGTTGTTTTCCAAGGACAGATCAGAGCGGCTCACCGCGAAGCCCAGCTGGAGGTTATCGCGCAATGCGTAACCGGCACCGATCAGTCCGCCGTTGCCGTCACCACTGGCAGAGGGCGCCAGGTTGTTGTCGTAATCGCTACTACCGAATACGCCGCTCACAAATACGCCGCTTTCCGCAGAGCGGTAACGGCTGCTGGCGAAGCTTTCTTCCAGTGCGGCGGTGTGGCTGCGCGAAGCCTGTACACCCATGTCTGGAAGCTGGCCTGCTACTTGCGCCGCGTTGACCACGGCGGTGTAGTAATCCGCGAGCAGTTCCTGGGCGGCCTGAGTGGGGTGTACGGAATCGTTAAACAGAAGCTTGCTGGCATCCGGCGCACTACCGTTCTCGCCGTATACCGGGTGTGGAATACAATCATTGCCGTTGTAGCACAGGGTGCTTTGGTCAAACTCATCGGAGAAGCCCAGCGTTGCCGCATTTTCCATGGCAATGGTAACAACACCTTCCATATCCACCATCAGTACGCCGTCAATATCGCGGGCCTCCGCCAGCAGGGTACTGTTAAACAGGGTAACGGCATCGCTGGCTTGTGAAAGGGTACCGTCGATGGCGGCAGCTAGCTGGGCGTCAGCCTCTTGCTGGGTTAGCAAACCGCCGGCAACTGCGTTGGCGAGCTGTGCGGCTTCCGGGCTCGCTGCCACAGCCTGGGCAACGGCGGCGTACATACCCGGGGTTTTGCTGATGTCGGGGACATTGGAAACGAGAATATAGTTCGCGCCGGCATCTGATAGTGCGCCGGCACTGTCGGCCAGCATGTTGGCGGCGAGGCCGGTTTGCGCACCGAACTGTTCCGCAGTGATGGCGCCACTCAGAGAAGCAGTAAACCCGCTCAGGAGGTCGTTGCCACCACCATTAACCCAGTACAGCGCTTTACCGTCGGCGCGGCCACGGGTGGTTTCGAGGTAACCGAGACCCAGTGGGTGTGGATTACCGGTGATGCCGGAATCGGCAATGATTGCGCCGAGCGCACTCGGGTCGCCGGCGAGATACGCGCCGAGAAGGTTCAGGTCAGGGTAGAGGCCGGTGTCAGTCTCACGGGTCGGGTCCGGCAGCAGGGCACTGACATAGCTGTGCGTGTTCACATCAAGGGTCAGCCCCTGTTCGGCGAGGTATTCCATATAGCCGCGGGTACCCAGTACGTTCAAAAGCACGTCGGCGGCGCGGTGGCCGCCAACGGCCCAGCCGCCGCCTACGTTTGATAGTGACGCGCGCACTTGATCTTCGGGGCTAACGGTTGAAGTAACGTCGGGAAGACACAAGAACAGGCCGGCACAAGACGGGGCGACCGGTCCCAGGCCGAGCTGTTGCGAGAGAATGTCGATGGCAGCCTGCTTGTCGTCACCGCTGGTGAATACGCCGGCGTTACCCACATCGGTAAGGCTGTCGCCAAATGCGACCACTTGAGAAAATGGGGACTCATCGGCAAGGGCGGTGGTGCTCAGACCGCTGGTGATGGAAGCAAAAGCTATCGCGGCCGCCAGGTTGCGCTTGGCGTTGGGCATGGTTATCTCCTAGCATCGCTACGCGCAGCGCAATCGCTGAGTTTTGTCAGCGTAAGACCTGTGCGTGCATCATTATTTTTATCTGTTAGTCGTCCCAGAAAAACCAGAACTCGTCCGATACTAACCGAGGAAAAAAACAGAGTGAACGAAAAGTCGAAACTAAATCTGTCTGATCGGTCACTGGTTGTGGCGCGTGTATCCCGGTAACATTTTTGGCAAGTTGCGGGGCCTGTCGGGCTAGCGCAGCGTGTGCAGGAACTGCATATGGCGCTCGTATTGGGAAACCATGTCGGTAAGTAGCTGTTCCGAGGTCCAGCCCATCACGTCGTAGTCCTGGCCGCCCTCCTGAAGATGGACTTCCGCGCGGAAGTAAACATCGTCCGAGTCTTTATCAAGGTCATCATCCAGCTCGCGCTCGGGATGGGCGGCATCGGGTTTTAGAGTGGCCTTGGGGTGCAATCCGTAAATGAAGCTGACCTCGCTTCCTTGCGTTACTTCCAGCTGAACTACATGATTTTTGGGTTCTGTCACTGATGTCTGGTAACCATTCTTTTGCATTTCTGCGGAAAACTCTTCTAGAGCTGGCTTGCCTGTGTTGTCTATGAAGGCCTGAACCTCGGTTAGGTTGGAAAGCTGTAATGCATTTTCCAAGCGCTCCTGCCAGGCCACAGGGTTGCGTGCACTGATGGGTGCCACCGGAGCCTGCTGGCTTATGCGTTTGGCGCTGTCGGTACGCAGAGCAGTGATCAGCCCGTACATGGCGATCAGTAATATGGCGGAAAAGGGCAGCGCGCTCACAATGACCGCGGTTTGCAGTGAGCCCAGTCCCCCCGCCAGCAATAGCGCAATGGCCACGGCGCCGATCAGGAAGCACCAGAAGATTCGCTGCCACAGTGGGGTTTCATCCCGTCCGTGGGAAGACAGCATGTTAACCACCATTGCCCCGGAATCCGCAGAGGTCACGAAGAACACAATCACCATAATCACCGCGACAAACGAAAATACCGAGGAAAATGGGAACTGCTCGAGAAACTGGAACAGAGCGACGGATTGATCCTGGGCAACGATTTCTCCCAGTTGGGTAAGCCCCTGGTCAAGGATCATATGAATGGCTGAGTTACCGAAGAAGGTCATCCACATCATGGTGACCAGTGCCGGCACCAGCATCGCGCCGATAACAAACTCGCGAATGGTGCGCCCGCGGGAGATGCGCGCAATGAACAGGCCAACAAATGGTGACCAGGACATCCACCAGCCCCAGTAAAGAATTGTCCAGCCCCCTAACCAGTCAGTAGGCGCATAGGCGTAGAGATTAAAGGTTTTGCTGACAATTTGTGAAAGATAACTACCAAAATTCTGCACAAATGCCTGTAACAAATACACGGTGCTGCCCAACAGTAACACCATCAGCAGAAGCAGGGCGGCCAGTACCATGTTGAACTGAGAGAGTCGCTTGATTCCGGTATCCAGGCCGGCAACTACCGATACGGTAGCGAGCAGAGTGGTCAGTACAATCAGGGCGACCTGCACCCCGTCGCCGATGGGCAACCCGAACAGATGATTAAGACCGGAGTTGATTTGCAGTACCCCGTAACCCAGCGTAGTCGCCACACCACAGACAGTGCCGACGATGGCAAAGACATCGACCGCATGGCCCATAGGACCGTAGATACGCTCGCCGATCATTGGGTATAGTGCGGAGCGTAGGGTGAGCGGGAGTTTGTGCCGGTAACTGAAATAGCCAAGTATCAGTGCGACAATCGCGTAGATGGCCCAGGCATGAAAACCCCAATGAAAGAAGGTGAGTACCATCGCCTGACGCGCAGCGGTAACGGTACCGGTATCGCCCACTGGCGGGTCTAAATAGTGCATCACTGGTTCGGCGACGCCGAAGAATAAAAGACCAATACCCATGCCTGCGGAGAACAGCATGGCGAACCAGGAAAGAAAATCGTAATCCGGTTCTGCGTGCTCGGGCCCAAGCTTGATCGCGCCAAACCTGGACATGGCAATGGCGATGGTACCGATCAGCACGATGGCCACGGCGAGTACGTAATACCAGCTCATGTGTTCCACGACCCAGGTCTGCAGGTATTTAAACGTGGCGGTGGCGTTATCCGGGGCAAGTACCGCGTAGGCGACGATTAACAGAAGTACGGCCGTCGCCGAATAGAAAACCGGTGGGTTGAAGTGCGCCAAGTGTTTACTGCGGTTTTGGCTCATGCCTGACTCGTGTCGCTCTTCGTTTAGTTTTTCGAGGATTTAAGGTGTGAGTTTGGTATGATTTTTTATGTGATTCGAATAAGCATAGACGAATTTTCCTAGTATGAATGTGCGGAATATAGAAGCATTTTCTTATGTTGTTTATTTCTCGTAATTTAGCGCTGCCACTCGATGAAGTGGAAATGCATGCAATGCGCTCTGGTGGTGCCGGTGGTCAGAACGTAAATAAAGTCTCGACCGCCATTCATCTCCGTTTCGATATCGGTGCGTCTAGTCTGCCGGGTCCGGTAAAGCAACGTTTGTTAGCCCTGCGCGATCAGCGTATTACAGATGAAGGCGTGATCGTGATCAAAGGGCAGCGGTTTCGCACCCAGGATAAGAATCGCGCAGATGTGTTGGATAGACTGCGGGAAATAATTACCAGTGTTTTGGTGGTGCCCAAGAAGCGCATTCCAACCAAACCCACCAAAGGCTCCAAGGAGCGTCGCCTCAACAGCAAAGCGCGGCGTGGAAAAATTAAATCCATGCGCGGTAAGGTTTCGGATCACTGAAAGTACTGTTGGAAACCTTCGTTCGACAGCCTCACTCGAACACAGCAATAAAAAGTACAACCAGAAAATACCATGAGCACACGCTATAATGCGCAAGCACTAAAAAAATTTGCCAGTACCTTATTTGCCTCTACCGGTATTGCATCCGAGCGGGCCGATACCATGGCGGAAGTGTTTCTGGAAGCAGATCTTATGGGCTTCACCACCCATGGTTTGAATCGGGTAGCTTCCAACCTGCAATGGCTGAAAAGCGGCGCGTCGCGGCTTGCGGGTGAGCCGCATGTCTTGCTGGACCGGGGCAACTGCCTGAATTGGGATGCCGAGCTTCTTCCCGGCCCCTGGGTTGTTTCGCGAGCGGTTGATGAGGCGCTCGCACGGGTAGTGCAGTTTGGTGTGGTCAGTATTGTAATACGTCGCAGCCAGCATATCGCTTGCCTGGCTGCGTACCTTCCTAAAATCCTTGAACACAATTGTGTCGGGATTCTCACCTGTTCCACACCGGCGGAGCGTACTGTTGCGCCCCAAGGCAGTAAAACGCCGCTGTTTTCCGCCAATCCAATCGCCTTCGGCGCGCCCGCTGGCGACTATCCACTGTTGTTTGATATCAGTATGTCCGCTACCGCCGGCGGGTATGTCGCGCGCGCCGAACGAGAAGGAAGAAAATTGCCACACGCATACCTGAAGGATTCTGCGGGTAATCCCAGTGACGACCCGGCGGCGTTTGCCAATGGTGGCAGTATTCTGCCAGTGGGTGGCATGGATCACGGTTACAAGGGTGCGGCGCTGTCAGCGATGTTGGAAGTGCTGAGTATGGGGCTCGGTGGGTACGGGCGAGCGGATGACGTCGCACAGGACGATGAGGCGAATTCCGTCTTTTTACAGGTGATTGATCCGCAAGCGTTTGGTGATGCACAACGCTTCTTGCGACAGACTTCAGCCCTTACGGCATTGTGGTCATCCTGTGAATCGGATGATGGTGGTACCTTACGTGTACCTGGAAAACGTGCTTGGAAATTACGTCAGGCGCAGTTGCAGCATGGTGTTTGTCTGTATCCATTGGTTGTTGAAGATCTTAAGGCTCTAGCACAGGTGCACGACCAAGTATTCCCCGATCCAGTTGGCTGATTGTACCGGGACCGTATATTGAATCTCGGTGTTCCAGAGAGGATGGTGTACTGTTTATTTTCTTAATGAAAACTGCGCACCCGCTGGATCTCTTTCCAGGCTAGGCAGTCGAGCTTTTTGCCGATCAGATGGATAACCGAGAGCTGCTGGGTCTCGGCGTCCCGGCTGATCTGCAGGTTGCCTTCAATCAATAGCATCTTGCCGCGCAGGATCTCCTTGCGGTAACGCTCCTGTACCTGCTTCCACAGCACCACATTGATTACCCCGGTCTCGTCCTCCAGTGTGAGGAACAGTACCCCGGCAGCACTGCCTGGGCGCTGGCGGCAGGTGACCAGACCGAGCACCTTGATTCTTTCACCATCCCTGAGTGCATCCAGGTCACAAGCGCGGACCAGGTTGTCAAAACGGCGTTGCTTGCGCAGTAAGGAGATCGGGTGCTCGCGCAGTGTCAAGCCGGTGGTTTGATAATCGCTATAGATATTGTCCGATTGGCTGGTTTCCGGCTGGTGCTGTGGCGGTGCCGTGTGCTCCAGCTGGCTGTTTAATGCCTGCCAGGTACTGTGGAAACGATTTTCCGAAATACTGTAAAAGCAGTTGGCGTGCGCCAGAATGGCACTTTGTGCACGGGGAATATCTACCCGCTGGGTAAAGTCTTGCTGCGATTGAAAGTCGCCTTCCAGTCTCTCGGTCTCAATGGCTTCGGCGGTTTCCTCTGCCAGCCCTTTTACCAAGCGCAGGCCGAGGCGAATGGCTGGTAAAGAATGTTTTTCTAACGCCAGGCTGTGGTGCCACCCACTGTGGTTCACATCCAGTGGCAGTATTTTTACATTGTGCCGTTGAGCGTCGTACACCAGTTGGGCCGGGGCGTAGAAGCCCATCGGCTGGCTGTTCAGCAGGCTGCTGTAAAAGGCCGCGGGGTGGTGACATTTAATCCACGCGGAGAAATAGGCGAGCAGGGCAAAGCTGGCGGAGTGGGATTCCGGAAAACCGTAGGAACCAAAGCCTTTCATCTGCTCAAATAATTGCTCTGCCAGACTGTGCTGGTAACCATTCGCCAGCATGCCGTCGATCAGCTTTTCGCGGAATTGCATCAGGTTGCCATTTTTTCCCCAGCTGGCCATGGCCCGGCGCAGGGAGTCTGCCTGGCCGCCACTGAAGCCTGCGGCAACCATGGACAGTTTGATCACCTGTTCCTGAAAAATGGGTACACCCAGCGTGCGTTCCAGCACCGGGCGCAAGTTCGCGTGTGGATAAGTGACAGGCTCCAGCTTCTGTTTGCGGCGCAAATAGGGGTGCACCATGCCGCCCTGAATCGGCCCCGGGCGCACGATGGCGATCTCGATAACCAGTTCGTAAAAACGGCGCGGTTGCAGGCGCGGTAACATACTCATCTGCGCGCGGGACTCAATCTGAAAGACGCCCACCGTGTCTGCGCGGCACATCATGTCGTATACCGCCGTGTCGTCTGCGGGAATATCCTGCAGGCGCATTCGGCGCCCATACAGCGCCATATAGTTGAGTGCCTTGCGCAGGGCGGTGAGCATACCGAGGGCGAGGATATCGACCTTCATCAGCTTCAGGTCTTCGATGTCTTCCTTGTCCCACTGTACGATGGTGCGGTCTTCCATGGCCGCGTTTTCAATGGGTACCAGCTGGCTGAGTGGCAGTTCGGTAATGACAAACCCACCCACGTGTTGTGACAGGTGGCGCGGGAAGCCATAGATCTGTTCCAGCAGCTTGGGCAGCATGCGCCCGGCGACACTGTTGGGTGCAATGCCTACTTTCTTTAACTGATCGGGAAAATCCTCCAGCTTGTCCCACCAGCTGCGTTCGGCCTGCAGTTGTTCAATGGTTGCCGCGCCGAGTCCCAGTGCCTTGCCGAGGTCGCGCAGGGCGCTTTTAAAGCGGTAAGTGATCTTGGCAGCTGCCAGCCCTGCGCGTTCTCTTCCATATTTCTGGTAGATGTATTGGATAATCTCTTCGCGCCGCTCGTGCTCGAAATCCACATCGATATCCGGTGGTTCGTTACGCTCGCGCGAGATAAAGCGCTCGAACAGTAAACCGATTTTGTGCGGGTCAATTTCCGTGATAAACAGGCAGTAGCACACCACCGAGTTGGCCGCAGAGCCACGCCCTTGATAAAGAATATGCTGCTTGCGCGCGTACTGGACGATGTCGTAAATGGTGAGAAAGTAGTGCTCGTATTTCAGCTCGGCAATCAGTGCGAGTTCGATGTCAATTTGCTGGCGTATATGCTCTGCGGGGCCTTGCGGCCAGCGGATCGGTATGCCGGTTTCCACCAGCTCCCGCAGGTATTCACCGGCAGTTTTATCCTTCGCGATCACCTCCGCGGGATACTGGTATTGCAGTTCACTCAGGCTAAAGCTGCATTGCTCGGCAATGCGCAGGGTGTTGACGATCGCACTCTGTGGATAAAGTGCCGCGATTTCTGGCAGGCTGCGCAGGTAGCGCTCGGCATTCTGTTGCAACCGATAGCCCAGCTGATCCAGGGTGCAGTTGTGATAGTTTGCGTTCAGTACATCCTGCAGTGGTTTGCGGCTGCGACTGTGCATCAACACCGCATTGGTGGCCACCAGCGGGAGCTGTTCGGATTTGGCAAAGGCGATCAGTGCCTGCAAACGCTGGTTTTCACCGGGCAGTAAATGGTGGTGCAGTGCAATATACAGGCGTTTGCCAAAATGCTGTTTCAGCTCTCCGGGAATATTGAGTGGTGCCTGTTGTTGCGTAGTTTGGGGCGGCAGCCACAGGCACAGTGCGTGTTGGCATTGCTGGATGATGTCTCCGAGAAAAGTCTGGTACTGGCCTTTCTCCGCACGCAGGCGCGAGCTGGAAATCAGCTGGCAAATTTCACTGTAGGCCAATCTGTTCGGGGCCAGTAATACCAGTTGCTGGTGCTCTTCCTGCAGGCGAAACAGGCTGCCGCAAATTAACTGGAACGGACGCTCGTGCTGTTCAGCAAGATTTTGCAGTTCGGAGTAGGCGCGCACCACGCCCGCCATGGAGCACTCATCGGTAATCGCCAGCGCGCGATAGCCGAGCTCGTACGCGGTCGCCACCAGTTCCTGTGGATGGGAGGCGCCCTGTAGAAAGGAGAAATTACTCTGACAGAAAAGTTCGGCGTACTGCATACCGATACGTGTCCGCTATGGTGTTACCGGCTTGCTCAGGAATAAACCCCGTGCAGAAACCAGCTTTCTGATGTCAGGTCCTGGAAGACCCAGTAGAGGCTGCCATGGCTGCCACGGGCGATGTAATAGTCGCGAGCGTGGCGGCGCTGTTGCCACCAGTAGCCGTCGATTCGTTCCGGGCCCTGCAGTAACTGCAGTTCACCGTCGTAAAACAGTTTGTGATCCCGCTGCTGGAGTCGGTCCGGCCTTGGCAGTAACCAGTTGGGGCGGGGCGCCCTGACCGGGGTGAGGTGATGACCCTTGGCTTTACTCTGCAAGGTGAGGCTATCGGCGTTTTGCCAGGCCTGCTCCGGCAGATAGCTTTCTTTGAGGGTGACACCGGAAAGTGCCTGATGCCCAAGGCGCGCCTTGAGCTTGTCGATCAGCTGGTAACTTTCGTTGAGCTTGCTGCCCTCGTCGAAGAAATCTTCGCGCAGGCTCTGGTTTTCAATCGGTTGCAGCTGCTGGCATTTGAGCGTCAATGCCTGCACCGGTTCTTTCAATTCCACCCGTTCAAACTGCAGCTTGGTCAGTGCGATCAGACGTTGCGGGTCGAGCAGTGGGCGGGATACTTCCACATTAATCGGCTGCTGGCCGCGGCTGCCGTAGTCCAGCACCCAGCACAGTTGCTGGCTGTACAGTTGGCGGCGCTGCAGTTGCCGGCAGAGCTCACGTATTAGGCGGCCGGCGGGGAAGAGCAGTTGTTCGCTGTTATCCAGCGGGCTGGGGGAAAACAGCTCGTTGTGAAACTCCGCCGGTGGTTCAAAGCTGGGCACCGGGTCCGGGCGGGTACCGTTCAGTTGCGCCAGGTAGCTGATGAAGTTGCGGCCGAAGCGGCTACCCACTTCCGACAGTGGAATTGCCAGCAACTGGCTGACCCGCTTTATGCCCGAGGCATACAGCTTGGCAATCGTCTTGTGATTGCAGTCGAGCAATTTACTGGGGGCAAAGCTGATCCACTGGCGCCACTGCTGTGAGGTCGGGGCGTGTTTGGTTTCCGCCAGCCACTGGCGGTGTTCGGGCAACTGGCTCAACAAGTGCGCCGCACTGGGGCTGTGTCCCAGACCCATAAAGTGGCTTATGCGCATCTTGCGCAGCTCTTTACCCAGTTGTTGCAGTAGTGGGCGCAGACCGTGATGTGCCTTGAGACAGCCACTGATTTCCAGGTACAGGCAGGCAAACTGGTTGTCTGGCTGGTTGTGCTCGCGCTCGGCGCTGCGCGGAGAGACCACCGGGGTAAAGCTATAGGCCCACTGCGCCAATTGCTGTAGTAGCTGTTCTTCCCGCTCCGCATCCCGCTCCAGTAGTTGTAGGTCTGCACAGTAAGCACAGGCGGTGGCAATGCTGAGCCCGGGTTCCACATTCTGGCTATTGGCAGCCCGGTTGGCGTCAATAATCAAACTGCTCTGAGCCACCGCCAGAGGAGCACTGTCCCCGGCGCGGTGTGCCCGAGTCAGTGCTTCCAGGGGAAGCTTGGGGAGCTGGATACAGAGCCAGAGCATGGATGGTTCCTCTTTGTCTTAAGCCGGGGCGATCAGTGCAGTGGCTGATCGCGGCGCACCAGATCCGGGTTGCGTGCCAGGTGTACGCGCTGGCCGGACTTGCCGCTCAGCTGCTTGAACAGGTGCAGCGCCAGCTGTTCGCCGTCGCTCTTCAGTTGCAGGCGCAGGGCCGCCGGCGATGGTGTTTTTACACAAGAGCCGGGGCGGAAGTGAAAGTGCAGGCAATCGCCATCGCGGGCGGCGACCTGTAGGCGACGCAGGTCTTTGTCTGCCGGGGTTTCCTTGCCCTGCCACTGGATCAGCGCACCGCAGGCACCGGATTGCAGGGACTGTTCCGCTGCCCACAGCTGGTCCCGTTGGCCGCGGGGGTGCAGAACCAGCAGCTTCTCCAGCTGCACACCCGCCTGCACCAGTGCTGGGGCGTAGGGAATCAGCGGTGGATTCACCAGAATCACCATCTGCCCCTGGCGGGTGAGCTCGGCCAGAGTTGGCAGGATCAACGACATCTCGCCGATACCCGCCTTGTCGATCAGTAGTTCGGTAGAGGCGGCGCGTGGCCACCCGTGCCCTGTGAGCAGCGCATCCAGACCGCGGTAGCCAGTACTGATACCGGTACGGCTGCGGCCCTGGCCGCTGGCCAGTTGCCAGATGTCCGGGCGTGTCAGCAACTGCTGCAATGGCTGTGCTTGCTCTTGCCCTGGAGGTAGGGGCTCGTTGTTGGCCTGTTTAGCTAACTGCTTGTTTTGCAAAAAGTTTTCGGCGCTGTTCACGATTGGCTCGCTCCACACGGGTGGTCTGTCGGTGTTGAACTGTATGTGTATACAGTTGTTACTGGTAATTTATACAGTACCCATCCAGTATCGGCAAGCCTGTACCAAGTGAGTTGACACTTTTTTGCACAGGGTAAAACCGCTATGATTCGGCCTCTTTAATGACCGCCAGATATGAACAAGTGAGGGGACAGGGTGAGCATCAAATCCGATAAGTGGATTCGTCGTATGGCTGAGAATGAGGGCATGATCGAGCCCTTCGAACCGGGCCAGGTACGCCACGGGGCCTCCGGCGACCGCCTGATCTCCTACGGCACCTCGAGCTACGGCTACGATGTACGCTGTGCCAGTGAGTTCAAGATCTTTACCAACGTGCACTCCGCCACCGTGGACCCCAAGGCCTTTGATGAAGACAGCTTCGTCGACGTCGAGGGTGACTACTGTGTAATCCCGCCCAACTCCTTTGCGCTGGCGCGTACCGTCGAGTACTTCCGCATCCCGCGCTCGGTACTAACCGTGTGCCTGGGTAAGTCCACCTATGCGCGCTGCGGCATCATCGTGAACGTGACCCCGCTGGAACCAGAGTGGGAAGGGCACGTGACTCTGGAATTCTCCAACACCACCAACCTGCCGGCGAAGATCTACGCTAATGAAGGCGTGGCGCAGATGTTGTTCTTCGAGTCTGATGAAATCTGCGATGTTTCCTACAAGGATCGCGGTGGTAAATACCAGGGCCAGCGCGGCGTAACCCTGCCGAAGACCTGATTCGACTCCTGATTCGACTTTTGATCCGACGGAAGAATGACTGACCTCCCCACCCAGGCCGATGTACTGATCATCGGCGCCGGCGCTGCCGGCCTGATGTGTGCCTCGGTGGCGGGCAAGCGTGGCCGCAGCGTGCTGGTGCTGGACCACGCCAATAAGGTCGGCAAGAAAATCCTGATGTCCGGCGGCGGCCGCTGCAATTTCACCAACCTGTACACGGCGCCGGACAACTTCTACAGCGAAAACCCGCACTTCTGTAAATCCGCACTGGCCCGCTACACCCAATGGGACTTTATCGCGCTAGTAGAAAAGCACGGTATTCCCTACCACGAGAAAACCCTCGGCCAGCTGTTCTGCGATAACAAGTCCCGGGACATTGTCGACCTGCTGTTGGCAGAGTGCCGGGAAGCCAAGGCGCAGATTCGCACCCGCTGCGATATCCAGCGAATCGAGCCCCTCGAGCCGCAGGGCTTTGCCGTGCACACCTCCTTGGGCAAGGTACTTTGCACCTCGCTCGTAATTGCCACCGGTGGTTTGTCGATTCCTACCATGGGGGCCACCGGCTTTGGCTACGACGTGGCACGTCAGTTTGGCCATAACATCATTCCCACCCGCGCCGCCCTGGTGCCCTTTACCCTGAATCAGCGCGCGTTAAACCGGCAACAGGAATTGCCGGGTACCTCACTCGCGGTGAATGCCAGTTGTGCACAGGGTGCCTTTCACGAACAGATGTTATTTACCCACAAGGGGTTGAGTGGCCCAGCCGTACTCCAGATTTCCAGCCACTGGAAAGAGGGTATGCCGGTGACCTTTGATCTGGCTCCGGGAATGGATTTGTCAGATTGGCTGGCGGAGCAGCGCAGTACCAAGCCGGAGACCTCCCTGCATACGGCACTGGCGGAGCTGTGGAGTAAAAAACTGGTGCAGTTCTTCCTGCACAGAAACGGCCTGCAAACGAAGCCGCTCAAGCAATACACAGATAGCGAACTGCGCACGGTGGCAGAAAAGCTGCAAACCTGGACGCTGATACCAGAAGGCACTGAAGGGTACCGTACTGCAGAAGTTACCCTCGCTGGTGTAGACACCAATGAGGTGTCATCCCGCAGTATGGAAAGCATGAAACAGCCGGGACTGTACTTTATCGGCGAAGTGCTGGATGTAACCGGTTGGCTCGGTGGGTTTAACTTTCAATGGGCCTGGGCGTCCGCTCACGCTGCTGGTGGTTCGGTTTAATACTCGTCTCAGCGCGATAACGTCAGTACCCCTAAATGACGTTAGTGAATGAACCAACCAACAACTCCTGCGCTTGAAGCCCTTATTGGGTTTAAAGCTTAAACAAGTTGGTCAAGTTCGTTGTCGATTTCCTTATTAAATCGGGGAGTTTACGCTGTAAGAATTTGGACAAAAAAATAGCCCGCGAACTGCGGGCTATTTCATATCTTGTGCCAGCGAATTACATCTTTTCGCCTAGTGGAAGGTGCTCATTCAGGAAGCTTACGTACGCTTCTGACGCAGTAATACGGTTGGCTTTTTTACGGAAACCGTGGCCCTCATCAGGAAACAATACATACTCAACCGGTACGTTATTCTTGCGAATGGCCTCAACCATTTCATCGCTTTCAACCTGCAAAACGCGCGGGTCATTTGCGCCTTGTACTACCAGTACTGGGTTGTCGATTTTGTCGGCATGAAACAGTGGGGAAATACGGCGATGGCGCTCAGCATCTGTTGCCGGATCACCCATTTCGTCATACAGCGCCTTCTTGAAAGATTCCCACCAGGGCGGAATGCTTTGCAAGGTGCGCTCCCAGTTGGTAACGCCGAAAATGTTGATCCCCGCTTCGAATTCATCGGTAAACGCCATCGCTGCCATCGTCAGGTAACCACCATAGCTGCCGCCGATCACTGCGATCTTGTCCTGGTCAACCCAGTCCAGGGACTGCAGGTATTTCTTGCCGTAGACAATATCCTGCAGATCATCTTCCCCATGCTTTTTATCATCCAGGTGGAAAAAGGTCTTGCCGTAACCGGATGAACCACGGTTGTTGACTGCAAACAGCGCGTATCCCTGGTTAACCAGATGTTGCTTGGCCGCGCTGTAGCCCGTGCGGGACTGGCCACCGGGGCCACCGTGAATCCAGATCAAGGCCGGGGCTTTATTCTCAGCACTTGCACCCTGCGGTTTGTACAGAAGACCCGGAATTTCAAGCTCATCAAAACTCGGGAAACGCACGACATCACTGGCAACCAGGTTTTGCTCACTGATTTCCGGATTAAGGGTATCTGTCAGCCGGCTTACCTTGTCTGCACCAAACTCGTAGCTATACAGGTTTGAAGGTGCAGTATCGGAGTTCACGTAAAACACCATGGACTTGCCATCATTGGCAAAGTTCACACTGCGCAGATCCCCGGCGGGCAGGTGCGGCAGGCTTAGGGCTTTACCTGAACGCTGGTCGACAATGTCCAGTTTGGTCTGCGCATCTTCATTAGTCCCGATTACGCGGAAATTGCCATCTTTGGAGTAGTAAACAAAGGATACATCCCAGTCTGCGCTGAACAGTGGGGAGCGCTCTCCGCTGGCAATATCGTAACTCCATGCCTGGCGATACTCGGTAGCCTCATTGGTACCGTACACCAGCTTGCTGCTGTCTGGAGTAAACGTATAGGCAGAATGCTCTACGTTGCCTTCATGCGGGGTGATATGCATCGCAGTCTTCTCTTCCGATTGGAGGTCCACCAGAAATAGGTCAGAGTCCGCATTGCTGTTCGCCTTCGTCATGACCAGCCAGCGTCCATCGCGGCTCACTGTATCCAGGTTCAGGGTGTCGGCATTCTCGAATACTCGGGCTCGTTCATACCCGTCAGTGGAATAGGCATAGAGATCGAACGCGCGCTCGTCTCGCTCGTTAGTAGCAACATAGAACTGCTTGTCATCCTCATGCCAGCCGAAAAACTGGGCCTTGAGCTTGTCACCGGGCGTCAGATCTTTCGCTTCACCGCTTTTCTCTAGAACATACAGGTGGTTCAGTTCATTGCCGCCTTCGTCCGCGGTGTACAGAATTCGCTCATCCTGTGGAAACCAGCTCACTCCGAAAATTGTGTCCTTGTCAGACTGAGTTAGTGCCACCGGCGCCGATCCATCCAGAGGATAGCGGTAAGCGTTGAATACTCCGGACTCATCGCTGCTGACCAGCACCGCCGAGTTGTCATGGTTGATGGAAGAGCCGAAAACCGTAGTGGTTTGGAAAAATTGCTCTGCGGAATAGCGCTCAAAAGAGCCGGTAGACTCGGTGGCATCAGTAACTGTGATGGGTTCAGCACCCCCGGTATCTGCTTTACTCGTGACATCGGGAGAATCTGGCGTACAGGCCTGGAGGCAAAACAACAACGCTCCAAGAGATATGGCATTAAGAGTTGTTTTCATTGTGAAGCTCAATGGATTGAAGTGAGTTATTAAGGTTAACAAACAGGTGTCCGGAAAGTGTGATGGGTCTCACAAAGGGTTGGCGGAATCGAATGGGTCAAGACACATAAGTATTCTTCACAATAAATTAAGCTATGCATCCCGTTGCTCGTGCCTTTTCCCGCCAGCATTGCATCTATAAATGGTTGTTAGTCACAGGTTTTATTTTTAGGTCGAAAAATCCGCCATTTAACTTTGGTTTTTTTGGCACCCACTACGGTACCTATGTGAAAAATCACTGGCGCAATGATGTCGTGGATTGGGTTGTTGCTGGACACTCGCTGGGCAGTACAGTGGCTGCACTATGGGTAGACAGCAACCGAGCGCCCTCCGATGGTATTACCGGGTTGATTCTGCTTGCTGCATATCCGGACGCATTAACGAACTTGGTTGATATACAAATTCCAGTAACTTCAATCTGGGGTAGTATGGATGGTCTCACTACTGAAAGCGATATTGAGGGCAGCAAGAACCAGTTGCCGACCAATACCAACTACGTACGTATTGAAGGCGGCAACCACACACAGTTTTATTACTCCGATACCCTGCAGAATAATGATAACCCTGCTCAGATCTCACGAGAGGCACAGCAGCTGATCATCGAGCGGGAAATCGCCGCGATACTTAACTAAATCGCTGTGTAGAAATGAATGAAACGCGGTGCTAGGCACCGGTTTTTTATGGAAGAGGATACGCAGTCACTAGTTCCATCAGTATTCCTCGTTATAACTCTCAGATTAGATGCCTTCTAGCCACTCTAGCCTTGGGGGAATATGCTTAATTAATGAGTCAAGGCAAACATCTAAAGAAAATCTGCCCTAAGTCATTGATCTTTCTAGGGGCATAATCGTGTTCAAAAGCCATCGGTTTAGTGGAGCGACTTGCGCCAGTGGCTTGTTATTTTTGATTGCGATTTAACCGAAAAGCTGTAACCTGTTGTAAATTAAGAATTTAATATGGAATCTGAAGTGTCCCGAGCTGGAAATAGTAGCCAGGTAGATATAGAGCCAGTGGCTCATTAATAAACTGTTATGCATCTTTACAGGTGAGTGAGTAATATCAAAAGTGTCGATGGAATTATTTATTTTTCTTGCTTTGGATGTAACGTTGGGAACAAGCGATCTAAATGAAGTGGCGAAGAATCTAGAGCCACGAGTTGTCTATGAAGAAAATGTTGATCTCGAAAAACATAGCGGATTCTTGCCAGTTACCTTGAGAGGAAGTAAGTCTGGCGTGGAAACGTATAGTATTGACTATTCAAGTCTAGAAGATTATCTACCAAAAAATGAGAATTTAAGCTCCTCAAACACAAAGGTGCTGCAGCTGCGCTAGGGTAGCAGTCCAGAGGAGAGTGTTGTTGCATTCTATACTGCTTCATTGTTCTCAACTCACTTCAATGGTGTGATTTTTGATCCTATGAGTGGTATGTATCTAGACGAAAATCAGGTGCGCCAGGCACTATCGACCTTAAGCGAAGGTCCGGAGTAGCGCCATGCATAACAAGCAGCGGCAGAGCGACAGCCAACGCTACGCACCTTTTGTCTTACTCGCTGGCGCTCAAACATTAACACAAAATGCGCTCCGCGCTGGCTGCGTCTGCACTGGGCGTTATATGACACTATGAAACCAATATTGATCGCGGTTTTAGCTTTGTTTTTGTCGGGGTGCATACTCCCATACCCGCACTACAACTGGAAAACACCAATTTATACGGGCGTGGTTGTTGATTCTGAAGGTAGGCCGGTAAAACGCGCAGAGGTGTATCTAGAGAACTATCCGGAAAACAAAGCTGAAACAGACGAAGACGGAAAGTTTATTTTGCCTCCGATCAAAGATTTTGAAATGACTGCGTTAATTTGCCCCGAACCTTGTGACACAATTCCGGCAAAACTAAATTTGATCACACAGTCGGGTTCTGGATTCCGCAAGATCACGGAGGTCTATACCTGTCTAGGCCACCCGAGTAGTCAGTGTAACGGGCGTAGCGAGCACTTATATGTCACTATCGAGTAAACATATAACATGGCACTGCAGCCGACAGCTTACTTTGTGCACCTTTTGCGCGGTCGCTGTTGCTCCCATTTTTGCGTAAAATGCGCATGGTTAGAGTGTCTACTTTTTGTGGGTAAGACCAGCGCAGTGATGTCGAGATTCAGATAAGTAGCTAGAAAATGGAAGTTGTAAAAAGTAGGTGTTTCACTGCCGATCGCGCTTGGGGATCGAAACAAATCGCAAATATGCAGGGGATTACTACCAAACTGCATTGGACAGATAAGCCATATAAGTGGCATATAAATGACGGGGAGGAAGTCTTCGTTGTTTTAGATGGTGTAGTAGATATGCACTATCGAGTGAATGGAACTGAAGAAGTAGCTGTATTAGAAGTTGGCGATATATTTTTTGCTTCAGTAGGTACGGAGCATGTCGCCCACCCAAGGGGTGAAGTGCGCGTGCTCGTAGTTGAGAGCGAGTGTAGCGTATAACGAGGCCGGGCAATTTGCTCCGAGCCTGTGGCCCTCCGCGGGACAGCTTACCTTGTGCACGTTTTGCGCGGGTCGCTACGCTCCCATTTTCGCGGAAAACGCGCACAAGGTAAGCCGCTGATCTGAAACCACTTTCGTGGACCGTATTTTTATCCACGAAAGAGGTCCAGCATGGGACATGCCAAAAAGCGTAATTATGATCGTTATACCCTGGCTTATAAGCTTCAAGCCGTTAAGTTAGCCAATCATCCTGACGTTAGGTCAAAGGATGTGGCAGAATCCCTTGGCATACATCCTGTGATGTTCTATCGGTAGCAGATAGAGCACCGCCGCGGAGAGCTGAAGGAAAACAAGCATATGAAGCCTGCCAAACCATCCCCCAAGCGTCGTCCAAGTCGTGCTGACCCAGTAAAGGAAGCTGAAGAGAAGTTGGCTGCAGCTGAGAAAAAAATAAAGAAACTAGAGAGAGAGCTGGCCAATCGTAACGACGAGATTGACCTTCTAAAAAAGGCCGAGCGGTTCTTCCAGCGGATAAAGTAAAGCTCTTTGAGCTGGTTGAGAAGAGCCGTAAAGGTCGTGACGTTAGGAAGCTATGTGATCTGTTTGGTGTGTCGAAAAGCGGTTTCTACGCCTGGCGAAAACGCGAAGACAGCGAGCATCGCAGGCATGATCGCCGTCTCACCGATGCTATTGTGGAGTTGCACCAGGGGTTCCGAAAGGCATACGGGGCCCGGCGGGTACACCAACAACTAAAGCGTAGCGGCTTGTCATGTAGTGTCAGGCGAGTATCCAGGCTCATGAAGTCGGCCGGTATAAAAGGCTCTAGTAGCGGGCTGTATATTCCATTCTAACCAGCGAATTGAATATGCAGCACATGAGTATCGACAGCTTGTTGAGTCGGCAGGTATGACACGGAGTATGAGTCGAAAGGGCAATCCTCTGGATAATGCAATCGTCGAATCATTCTTCCACAGTATGAAGACAAAGCTTGTTCACCAGCGGATGTTCGAAAACGAAATCGATGCGGTGGCTCATATCATTGAGTACATCGAGTTCTACGACCGAGAGCGGCTTCACTCCAGTCTCGGCTATCAATCGCCTTCAGAGTATGGAAAACTGGCGGCATAAAGTTTCCACGAAAGTGGCAGCAGATCACTATTTGAATCGATGAATAAATACTCATTAGGGGTTGGAATGAAAAACTTTGAAGAAATATTTGAACGTAATTTATTTGCTAGTCGTTGGCTTTTAGTGCCGTTTTTTGTTGGGTTGATCGCTGCGGTTTCTGTTTTATTGTTGAAGTTCATAAAAGAGATAGCACATATTGTTCTACATATAAATGAGCTTAGCGGATCAGAGGTTATTCTACATATTTTAACACTAATCGATATTGCTCTTATTGCCAGCTTAATTTTTATAATCGTATTTAGCGGCTATGAAAGTTTTGTTTCAAAAATTGAAGTGGAAGATGATGGAGACCGGCCGGGTTGGATGGGTAAAGTTGGATTTGCAGGCCTAAAGATTAAAGTAATTGGCTCCATCGTTGCTATATCATCGATAGAGTTATTAAAAGTGTTTTTGACCATGACAGAAGACAGCGATCAAAATCTCGTTATGTGGCGTGTAATTATCCACATTACATTTGTAATCTCTGGCACGTTGATGGCTTTACAAGAGAAGCTGACATCCAGTCATTAATCTTAAATTATTAGTCAATGAGGGCTGAGTCCAAAGCCGGCGTTAAAAATGGTAAGCATTCGGGAAAGGAGTTCACTGCCGAACAAGACTACTATGGTGACGTCTTTTGTGTCGTTTTATTTTCGTGCTCGAATAGCACAAAAATAGCCAACTACAAAGCCGCTGATTTGAAACCACTTTCATGGGCCGGAAGCAAAATCCGATGTTGTTATTCCGGCGCTTCTGGCGCTTCCTTGGCGGAGGGCTTTAGCTGATTCCGATCTAGTGCCCCGAAATCAATGGTCGCCGGAAGATAAGTATTACGCCACTCTTCGAGCGAAAGCGGCTTAAAGCGTCCCTTATTCTCTTGCGGAAATCGGATAGGTTGTCCTGGGGTGACACCGTCAAGCACTACCGAATCCCTGACCACGACAGTCCCGTTGACGATGACATAGGGAATCCCCGTGGTTGGCTTAGTTCCTTCTGCATAGTCCGAATTGTCGCGTACATTCTTTGGGTCGAGGATCGTGATATCGGCAACCATGCCCTCCTGTATACGACCACGCTCCTGCATTGCCTTGAGGCCCATGGCGCCAAGGTATTTCGCAGGATTATAGCTCGCTGCGGAAATGGCCTGCATGATAGGTATGTCATTTTCACGGCTTAGGCGGAAACAGGTTCCACGTGTCCCGGAAAGGCGCGGATGTGTGTTGGGTATTTTGTTGTACGGCGTTTCCGGAGGAATGGCATCATCCCAGCCGCTAGGTAACATCATTGCATCACTTGCATAGACCACGCCAGGTAAGGCGCACCATTTTGCAATGTCGTCAGGTGGCATCTTATATAGCACGACCTGTGTGGTGGGCGCTTCGGCGAGGATCTTCTGGTATTTATCAAGAGTATAAAATTCCCCCGACAGTGGATCCTGCATTGTTTCTTCATACTTGTGGCCCAGTTTTTCGACCCAATTCTCGGGCCGAACGAACGCGGCATTGATTGTCGTCTGTCCAGCCGCGTACGGATAAATCTCTCCCCATACGTTGTGCCCCTTTTTTCGCAATCGCACCAATAATTCCTGCACCAGCGGCCAGCCAGGATTGTTGAAGTGGTTGATGCTGACGCCAGCGCCCAAGGCAATGGCGTTAGCCAATACTTCCTGAGCACCATTCACTTCTGTTGTGTCTGTGCCCGGGGTGTAGCGCAGGTGCACCGAGGTTGGACGACCATAATTCGCTCCGACACGCTGAACTTCAAACATTTCACGTGCGGATGCACCAGGCAAATAGCCAACGGTTGATGCTACGCTGATTGCGCCCTGACGTAGGCCTTCGTCGATAAGGGACAACATGCCATTGCCTTTTTCAAGGTTGAGCACCTCATCTGACCATTTTGTTCCCGCCCCACGGCCTTTTACTACAGAAAATGGCGCGTCGAGTAAGTCACTGTCTGGCAGGCCTTCCGTAACCTTATTGCGCGCAAATTCATGTCCGGATCCGGTCCCATAATTCACTGCACTGCGGCCTTCGTGCATCGCATACCATTCAGCGACTCGGGGGCCGTAGGTTCCGGCTTCAAGGTCCATCGCTGTGGTTACACCATCCCGCAGGGCAAACTTGTATCCAATCGGGCGGGTCCAGTGAAAGTGTGTATCAATAAAGCCCGGCGAGACCACCAGTCCTTTCGCGTCGATCGTTTCCTTACCTTTTATCTCTTTCTCGGTGATTACAACAATACGCCCATCCTTTATCCCGACGTTGGCAACATTGTCATAGTTGGTTTCTGGATCCATTACTCGACCATTCTGGATCACCATGTCGAATTGATCGCCTGTGGCGAAACCGGCAAGGGATAGTCCAGCAATGAGGGTGCATAGTAGTTTCGTATAATTCTTCACTAGTGTCTCCGGGAAAAGGTAAGAAAAGATTTATGTGACGTTACGTACTTTCCTGATCATAGCCTATCGCTGGTTACTAGATAAAAAATGCACTAAGCGGCTTTTAAAAAATGGGTGGCGCCTTTATTTTTCAGTGGCATATCTTTCGGGTATTTATTTTTATGCAGATAGGTATGAGTTTTGGTTAAAAGCCATGACACAAAAGGATGCTGTAGTTCGATCTTTTCTTCTTAGATTGTGACAGGAATTGATTGAGTCACGAAATGTCGAGAAACGTAAATAAGTCCGCCGATACTCTATTGCCTGAAACCGACATCTCTGTAAAGTCTATCTCGCAAATGGCTTTACAATTGCCAAAAATGTTATGCACATTATTCAATTTTTCGTGCCAATGTGTTCCGTTCGTTTTGTTGATTTTAGTATTTGTGTAAGAAATTTCTCGGTACGAAGGACCACTAATTATCCTGGGGGAATTTTAAGGCTAGAGAGGTCATCGATCCATCGCGGTATCGCTATAATCACGATAGCCTCTGGGTATGCTCGACTGTCGGACGCCAGCAACTTTTGCAAATCTTGGCTTCAGTATTCATTCTCATTGTGGAATCCACTATAAAGCAGGTTTGGCGTCATTTCTCTTAAAAGGAGTAAAGGAAATGGTAAAACGAATCAGTGCAATCTTGGTACTCTTGGTTGCTGTTTTTGCGGTGGCGCCGGGTTGTACCCGAGATAGTGATGCTACTGTCGCCACCTCAGTAGAATCCTCTGATGAGGACGACGCACTTGAGGTGGCGTTGTGGGGAATGCCTGTTGTCAGTTTTTTTGCACAGAAGGAAGCGAGCTTGCGGGACGTCGGCGCAGAGCCAAACCAAATCACGTATTGGTCAAAACCGCTTGATCACAATGTCAAGTTTCTTACCCCGAACAATGTAACACTCTACATCGCCTCTCATATAGAGACTTTCGATGGGCCGGTGGTATTCGAAGTTCCCGCCGCTGACGGGAAATTGGGTATTTTTGGTTCTCTGTTGGACCCATTCATGGTTCCGCTTGAAGATATTGGTGGTGAAAATGGGATTGATAAGAGTCAGGGCGGTAAGATTCTTATCACGCCACCGGGTTATAGCGAAGCTATTCCGCCTGGATATTTACATGTTCCAAGCGCCCACTACAATACGGTCGCCGGGCTACGGGTGACGCCGGTGTCCTTTGAAGCCGATGATATTGAAGACGCGATCTCGTACATTAAAAAAATGAAGGTGTATCCATTCGAAGGGGATTCTGAAAGTACTGTTTACGTAGATGCTGGAAATAAGCCTTATGACCCGCGTCCACCCTACGACGAAAATTACTTTCGTCTGCTCGATACCTATGTTCAAACCGAGGCCCATAAACCGATCGACGCGTCATTCATCGCCAAGTTAGAACAGATCGGAATTGCCAAGGGTAAAAAGTTTATGCCTGACGACTCCTACGCGAAGGCTGCTACCCGGGCCTGGGAGCAGCTACAAACTGACTTTCGTGGTATAGGGGATCAGTTCTTCCCAGGTGCTCACTGGACGACTCCGGTATCCCCCAGTGAGTCTGCAAGTCAGTTCACCTATGTGGATGAAGATGGAAATTATGATTGGCGTAGTCGCGCGCAAACCTTTCACTGGGCAATTTGGGCACCTAAACATTTAGGGAAAGCGACGTTCTATCTCGTAGGTCAACGGGATGCTGACGGTAATGTGCTTAAGAGTAGCGATACCTATGAACTGGTCGTCCCGCCGGATGTTCCTGCAGCGCAGTTTTGGTCTGTTACGGTGTATGAATTCGAAACCGGTGGCACTTTCTTTGATGATGTGCCCACAGTGGCAATTTCCTCCAAAGACGATGACTTGGTCATCGCTGAAGATGGCACTGTTGCTCTTACCGTTGGCGCAAACCTGCCGCAAGGTAGGCCGGCTACAAACCATATCCCTACCAAAGGTAATGGCCACTGGTTTGCGCTCTTTCGGTGGTATGGCCCACAGCCACAGCTGATGCCAGCTGCCGGTAGTGAGCGCTGGCTGATGGGCGATTTCACCAAGCTTGACTAAGGTCTTGTGTGATCCATTTGCTCCGCCCCACGTGCTTCCCTTCACTAGAAAGCATTATGTTTTTCGAACTTTGACACTTTTAAGAATTAGACAGACGTCTGCAGGGCGTCTTTTTATATATTGAAGTGAAGTTCGTGCTGGTGGGATCGAAGTACGTTTTTCTATTGGTGATTCTAGCCAGGCATTTTCAGTTGGTCCTGCCTGGCTAGCTGTCATCGTCGTGTTAACGGTACCGTTGTATTCGTTACAGTGTGCTAATCCTCTTTCGACCCAATTACTCCTTGTTCTTGCTGTGCTCAATTTCGTAAAGCATACCGCGGCGAGAGGAGTAGAAATGCCAGGTCAGGAACAGGCAGATCACATAGAAAATCAGGAATGCCCACAGTGCGGCCATGGGGCCGCCAGTCATATTGATAGAGGTACCGTAGGCCTTGGGGATAAAGAAGGCGCCGTAAGCGGCAATGGCACTGGTAAACGCAATTATCGCGGCGCTCTCGCGATCCACCTGCTTGTTTCGATCTTCGCCCTGTAGCTGAGGCATCAGCCGCGGGATTTCTTTGCCCATAATCACCGGGATCATCTGGAAGGTGGAGGCATTGCCGATGCCAGTGAGGAAGAACAGGGCCAGGAAGCAGCCGAAGAAGCCCCAGAAAGCGCCGCCCATTTCATTGTTGGTGAGGAAATAAATCACCCCAAGTGTAGCCACAATCATCAACGCGAAGGTCCAGAAGGTTACCCGCGCGCCGCCATATTTGTCCGCGAGCCAGCCGCTTCCGGCACGGCTTAACGCGCCAATAAATGGGCCGAGAAATACCAGATGCAGTGTATTCACATCCGGGAATTCGAGTTTAGCCAGGAGCGGGAAGCCGGCGGAGTAGCCGATAAAACTGCCAAAGGTACCGGTGTACAGGATGCACATCAGCCAATTGTGCTTGCGCTTGAAGATAATCGCCTGGTCGCTGAAGCTGGAGCGGGCGTCGGCTATGTCGTTCATGCCCATCCAGGCGGCAATGGTGGACAGGATGATCATTGGCACCCAGATAAACCCGGCATTCTGCATCCATACCTTGGTGCCTTCGCTGGTGGTCTGCGGCTCGCCGCCGAGTACGCCGAAGACGCTGATGGTAATAACAATCGGCACCAGGAACTGCATCAACGAGACACCGAGGTTGCCGAGCCCCGCATTCAACGCAAGCGCGTTACCTTTTTCTTTGTCTGGGAAGAAGAACGCGATGTTGGCCATGGACGAGGCAAAGTTACCACCACCGAAGCCGCACAACAGGGCGAGGATCAGGAAGATCAGGAATGGCGTATCCGGGTTTTGCACCGCATAGCCCATACCAATGGCGGGAAGCAGTAGCGATGCTGTGGATAATGTTGTCCACAATCGGCCGCCAAAGATCGGCACCATAAAACTGTAGAATATGCGCAGCGTCGCGCCAGAAAGTCCGGGCAGTGCGGCTAGCCAGAATAGCTGCGAGGACGTGAAGTTGAACCCGATCGCGGGGAGCTTGGCGACGACCACAGACCAGACCATCCATACCGCGAATGCGAGCAGCAGGGCGGGGATGGATATCCACAGATTGCGTCGGGCGATGGCGCGTCCCTTGGTTTCCCAGAACGCTTCATCGTCCGGGTGCCATTCCTTGAGCACCGTTTCCTTCATGGTACTTTCCCCTTTGTTGAGCAGTTCCTGTGCCTTCTGCTCGGTTACTACCGTGGAGCCTCGTTCACGGTCGGCTTCTGTGCGGAATTCTGTTTCGTATTCACTGTGGTGCTCCTCGGCTTTTATCGCCAAGTGCATCCAGATCAACGAGAACACCACGATGGCGAAAAGAATCGCAAAGCAACTGGTATAGATGCCCGTAAGATCCAATGCCATACCAAAAATTATAGGGAGGATGAACCCACCCAGCCCGCCAATCATACCGACCAACCCGCCGACAGAACCCACATGATGGGGGTAGTACACCGGGATGTGCTTGAAAACGGCCGCCTTACCCAAGCTCATAAAGAAACCGAGAATGAATAGGGTGACCACAAAGGGCCAGAGCCCCATTTCGGTAGCGAAGGTGAGTGGGCCACTCTTGGTTTGAATGATGTACTGCGTCGGCGGGTATGACAGCATAAACAACAGGAACAGCGAGAAGCCGAAGGTCCAGTACATGACCGAACGTGCGCCGAATCGGTCAGACAAGTGCCCGCCGTAGGCGCGAAACAGCGATGCCGATAGCGAGAAGGCCGCGGCACACATACCTGCAGTTTTTAGATCCACTTCATACACGTCGATGAGATAGTGTGGAAGCCATAGTGCCAGCGCAACAAAGCCCCCAAATACGAAGAAGTAATACAGGGAAAAACGCCACACTCGAATATCTTCAAGTGGCTCGAACTGTTCCGAAAGTGAGATGGGCTTTGTGCCAGCCGCTCGACGTGCGATTAGTTGCGGTTCATCTTTGGCAAATAGGTAGAAAATTACCGCCATTAGTGCGAGTGCGCCGGCCCATACATAAGCCACTGCATGCCAGCCAAAGGCAACCAACACGAAGGGTGCGAGAAATTTGGTGACTGCCGCGCCCACATTACCTGCACCAAAGATACCCAGCGCCGTGCCCTGCCGTGCCGATTCAAACCAGCTGGAAACGTAGGTCACACCGATGATGAAGGAGCCTCCCGCCAAGCCGATGAACAGTGCGGCGAGGAGGTACATAGGGTAATTGTTTGCCACCGTAAGCAAGAGGGTGGCGATTGCGGTGAGCAGCATTTGTAGTGAGAACACCATGCGGCCGCCATAACGCTCAGTCCATACGCCGAGGATCAATCGGGTCAGGGATCCAGTGAGAATGGGTGTGGCAATGAGAATGCCCAACTGGGATTCGCTGAGTTGCAACTCTTCCTGGATGGCGATACCGATGATCGAGAAGATTGTCCACACCGCAAAGCATACGGTGAAGGCGATCGTGCTCAGCGTGAGCGCGCGGTTTTGATCGGATTTTGAGACGGTAGACGGGGCATCCATGATAAGTATTCCCTGCGGCAACCAGACGGTTCAATAGGCTTACACGATGTTTCTGTCTAGGGTGCTTACGCGATAAAAATAAACAGCGAAATTAGTATGCAAATGATCGCGACCACAACCCAAATCACAGGCCATTCGCGACCTTGCTTACCCGTCGAGGAGATGCTCTCCATCGGATCTCGTCCCTGCTGGTCTGGCCCGTACGATTCGTCAGTCTTCGCTCTCAAGTCCGGGTTGAGGTCGGAATCTTTCGGTGGCTTTCGATCACTCATGTTCTGTACTCACGTTGGCAACGGCATCCGCTGCAGAATCAATTTGCACACCCTCGATATCGGCTCGCTGGGCCAATTCGGCAATGTAGTGAGAGGCGGAGTTCACCCAAGCGCGCGCTTCCAGCATGTCGAATATTTTTTCCCGCGCCATATCGAAGGGTAGGATCCGCCCATTGATCTTTCGGTGCAGGCGGATCAGGTGCCAGCCAAAGCGGCTGCGCACGGGTTCACGAAAGATCGTGCCCTCGGCCAGGGTCTCCAGTACGTCATGCAGTACCGGCTCTAACTCGCCACGGCGAATTTGACCGAGTGAGCCGCCCTGATGGGCGGTGGGGCAACCGGAAAACTGCTCGGCCGCTTCTGAAAATGCCTGTGCATCATCACCTAACTGTTCAATGAGACTACGTGCGGACTGTTCGGCCTCTTGCCAGGCTGATTCGCTTTGCTCATTCGGTTCAATCAGGATATGAGCCGCTTCAAATAGGTCTGGGGTGCGGAAACGATGGGTTTGCGTGTCGTAATAACGGCGACACTCTTCTTCGTGGACCTTTTCCGGTATCAGTACCTCCTCGAGCAGTGTGCGCACTCGGGCATCGTCATCGGTTTCGCTGCGATCATCGGTCTCTTGCTCGGCATCGCCGTGGACTCCCGCAGCGATATTGCGATCGCTCGCTTCTTGTAACAGCAGGGTTTTGATTACCAGTGCGCGAGCGGCCGCTTGCCAGGCGGCCTCGGCGCTATCGGCGCGGTGGTGTTGCATTTCCCGCGAGATGACATGTTCACCGATCGACACACCATTCACCGTAACTTCGCCGAATGAGAATGTGGGCAAGGGTTCACTGGAACCGGTGGCGCAACCGCAGCCACCGCTTTCACAGGCTGACGGCATTTTGGGCTCAGGATGTCGATCGGTAACATCTACGGCCGGGATCCCCACTGCGGGGATTTCCACATACTGTACGGCGCTGTCTTTGTTGTCGGTGCTCATAGAATGCTATTTACTCAGGATTTTCTGGAGGCGACAGAGGTTGGCGCTGAGCTTGGCGGTGGGGTGTTAGTACGGCGCGCGAGCCGCCGTGACCGAACGATTTGGTAGCCTGGGCGCAACACATAGGCAAAGGGTGCACTGAAGACATGCACCAGGCGCGTAAACGGCGTGATGGCGAGTAAAGTCAATCCGAGAATGATGTGCAGCTTGTACACCAGGTGTGCATCAATGATCAGGTTGGCGGCCTCTGGATTGAAGGTAACTACCCCCTGCGCCCACCCCATAAATAGCACCATGGCGCTGCCGTCCATATGGTCGATGGTCCAAAAAATGGTGGCGATCCCCAGCAGCAACTGTAGCCACAGGAATACCAATACCAGAATGTCCCCCTTGGAAGAGCTCTTGCGAATGCGCGGGTAGTACAGCCGGCGGTGCAGAAGCAATGTGCAGCCAATAAAGCCCAAGATACCAGCGATACCACCCACACTGAGTGCCATCCACTGCTTGAAACTGTGGCTGATACCCAGTGCGTCGAACACACCAATCGGGGTGAGCAGGCCAACAAAGTGACCGAATAGCAGCACGAGGATACCAAGGTGGAAGAGGTTGGACCCCCACATCATTTGCTTGCGACGCAGAAACTGGGACGACTGAGATCGCCAGCCATACTGCCCCTTGTCGAAGCGAATGATACTGCCGAGTATCATGATCGTCAGGGCGACGTAGGGGAACCACCCAAATAACAGATAGTTGATAAAGTCGTGCATGAATGTGCCTCGTCTGCCTTTCTCAGGTGTCGCTGGAGGACACGATTAATTTACCGGCGGCCTTCAGGCGATCCACAATCTTGTTGACCGGTTTGTGGGGTTGTGAGGCCATAAACGTCACTTGTTCTTCCTCCCAAACCTCATCAATTGAAGTCTTCTCTGAAGCCTTGGCGCGTTCCACCAGTTCACGCACTGCTTCCGGGTCAGGTTTTTCCTGTATAAGTGTGAGCAGTGCGTCGAAGATTCCAGCGTACTCTGCATCGCGCTCCTGAAGCCGTTCCTTCAGTGCAGCAAATACGTGGGATGGCTGGGATAGCCAGTCGCGGGCCTCATCGATCGTAAGACAGGAAGTAAACTCGAGAAACATGGGAATAAAGTCTGGAAGTTCATCCCGCTCAATGTAGAAACCGCGCTCTATATACTCCTCGCCAAGGTCGAGCATGGCCTGGCCGCGATCACGGCTCTCTCCGTGAATGTGCTCAAAGAAATGCAATGATAGTGCGCGGGAGTTGTCGAATAACTCCGAGTAGTTCATCTGCAGTTCAAGCAGCGGCAGCACTTCAAAGTTATCCATCAACGGTCGCAGCTTCGCCAAGCTTTCCGGCTTCAGAAAACCCTCGGTTTCCAGCGCTTCGCGTACTTCGGAAAAGTGCGTTTTGAGCGACTCGCTCGGGTAGTCGAGCAGTAGTGCCAGAGCGCGTAATGTGCGTATCATCAGGGGGAGTCCGTAAAAGGTTTGCGTGGCATTTTCTTGGGCCCACCAAAGATATCGTTGTTCTTGGTTCGGCCGTTGTGCGGCTCGGTAAAGGCGAAGCCGGAGTTGCCACGGAGGTGATAGGTGTTTTCGTTTTTCTCCCGGTGATTGGTCGGGATTACATAGCGATCTTCATAGGCGGCCAGCGCCATGTACCGATACATCTCCTCGATGGTTTGTGCATCGAGGCCTACGCTCTCGGGGATCGAGTTATCAGTAACGCCGTTGACACTTTTGGCTCGCATATAAGCACGCATGGCGAGCATGCGTTCGAGCGCCGTAGCAATCGGTGCTTCGTCGCCAGCGGTGAGCATGTTGGCTAGGTAGCGCATGGGAATCCGCAGGGACTTCACATCTGGCATGCCATTGTTGGTGGAGATCTTGCCGGCTTCTGCGGCGGACTGGATCGGGGACAGTGGCGGGATGTACCAGACCATCGGTAGGGTGCGATATTCCGGGTGCAGTGGGAAGGCGACATCCCACTCCATCGCCATCTTGTAGACCGGTGAATTTTTTGCCGCCTCCAGCCAGGCTTCTGGCACTTCGTCCCTGCGGGCCTGGGCACGCACTTCCGGATCGTTAGGGTCGAGGAAGATCGTGCGTTGGGCTTCATATAAGTCTTTTTCATTCTCCACCGCCGCGGCTTCCTCGATACGGTCGGCGTCATACAGCATGACGCCAAGGTAGCGGATACGGCCAACACAGGTTTCAGAGCAGACGGTGGGCATACCCGCCTCAATACGCGGGTAACAGAAGATGCACTTTTCCGATTTACCGGAGGACCAGTTGTAATAGATTTTCTTATAGGGGCAGCCGGAAACGCACATACGCCAACCGCGGCATTTGTCCTGATCGATCAGCACAATGCCGTCTTCTTCACGTTTGTAGATGGCGCCGGATGGGCAGGAGGCCACACACGAAGGGTTGAGGCAGTGTTCGCACAGGCGTGGCAGGTACATGAGAAAGGTCTGTTCGAACTGGCCGTAGATTTCTTTCTCGATGCCGGAAAAATTGTAATCCACTGAGCGCTTACTGAACTCGCCGCTCAGGTCGTCTTCCCAGTTGCCGCTCCACTCAATCTTGGTGAGTGCCTGGCCGGTAACCATAGAACGCGGTTTGGCGGAGGGCTGGGCCTGCAGTTCCGGTGCCTTCTGCAGCCACTCGTATTCGAAGGTATAGGGCTCATAGAAATCGTCGATTTCCGGCAGGTCCGGGTTGGCGAAGATGTTTGCGAGAATACGCCACTTGGAGCCGGCCTTGGGCTGTAGCTTGCCATTTTTCTTGCGAATCCAGCCGCCATTCCAGCGCTCCTGATTTTCCCAATCTTTGGGATAGCCAATACCGGGTTTTGATTCAACGTTATTGAACCAGGCGTATTCAACGCCTTCTCGACTGGTCCATACATTTTTACAGGTGATGGAGCAGGTGTGACAACCAATGCATTTGTCCAGGTTCAACACCATCCCGATCTGCGCGCGGACTTTCATCACAATTCCCTGTGCTGTTTCGGCGTTATTCCGAAAATTTACTACCTGGATGCACCAGTGTTTTTTGGTGTGAATACTGCGACTTCCTGACGGACGTTTGTCAGGTGTGTACTTCCTTGTCGAACCAGTTGACCTCGTTCATCTTGCGAACGACAACGAACTGATCGCGGTTGGCGCCGACAGTGCCGTAGTAATTGAACCCATAGGCGAGCTGGCTGTAGCCGCCGATCATATGGGTGGGCTTCACATTGATACGTGTCACCGAGTTGTGGATACCACCGCGCTGGTTGGTGATTTCCGAGCCCACGGTATTCACTATTTTCTCTTGTGCGTGGTACATGATGGCCGTGCCCGCCATCACCCGCTGTGAGACGACTGCCCGCGCGGTGAGTGCGCCGTTGATATTGAAGGCTTCAATCCAGTCGTTGTCTTCGATACCCGCCTGCTTTGCGTCCATTTCGCTGATCCATACCACCGGCCCTCCGCGATTCAGGCTCAGCAGGATCAGGTTTTCCGTGTAGGTGGAATGGATACCCCATTTCTGGTGCGGGGTGAGAATGTTCAGCTGGATCTCCGGGTTGCCGTTGGGGATCTTGCCGAGTACCTGTTTCACCGAGCGGGTGTCGATAGGCGGGCGCCAGGTAACGAATCCTTCGCCAAACGCCCGCATCCACAGGTGATCCTGATACAGATGCTGGCGGCCGGTGATGGTCCGCCATGGAATCAACTCGTGCACATTGGTCCAGTTCGACGTGTAGGACACGTGCTCGCTTTCGATGCCCGACCAGGTCGGCGAGGAGATAATTTTGCGCGGCTGCGATACCACGTCGCGGAAGCGAATCTTCTCCTCTTCCTTGCCTTCCGCCAGGTGGCTGTGGTCGCGGCCGGTGGCTTTACCCAGGGCTTCCCAGGCTTTTACCGCGACCTCACCGTTAGTTTCCGGGGCGAGCATTAAAATGGCTTCGCAAGCCTGAATGTCGGTTTCGATTTTTGGACGGCCGGCACAGCTGCCATCTGGATGGGTACCGTTCAGGCTGGCAAGGTTTTTGACTTCGGTTTCCGTGTTCCAGTTCAGTCCTTTGCCGCCGTTGCCTTTTTCCTCGAGCGCGGGGCCAAGGGAAATAAAACGCTGGTAGGTTGCCGGGTAATCTCGCTCCACCAGTGCGACCGAGGCCATGGTTTTTCCGGGCACCGGCTCACACTCACCGCGCTTCCAGTCCTTTGGTTCGTAGGGCTGGGCGATCTCGCCGGGAGCGTCGTGTTGAATCGGAGTCAGCACCAGATCCTTTTCTACGCCAAGTACTTCCGGACAAACTTCTGAGAATTTTTTCGCGATGGTTTTGAAAATTTCCCAGTCGCTGCGGCATTCCCATACCGGGTCCACAGCTGCGGTCAGGGGATGAATGAAGGGGTGCATGTCCGAGGTATTCAGGTCATGCTTTTCATACCAGGTGGCGGTGGGCAATACGATGTCACAGTAGAGGCTGGTGGTCGACATGCGGAAGTCGATGTTGACCATCAAATCCAGTTTTCCCTGGGGTGCCTCATCGTGCCAGACGACTTCAGAGGGGCGCTTGATCGGGTTGCTTTCTTCCGTGCCGACTACCCCGTGCTGGGAACCGACAAAGTGCTTGAGGAAATATTCATGGCCCTTGCCACTGGCGCCCAGCACGTTCGAGCGCCAGAAGAACATATTGCGCGGCCAGTTATCCGGGTTGTCCGGGTCTTCACAGGCAAACTTGAGCGCCCCGGACTTCAGCATTTCCGGCACAGCCCTGTCCGGGTCTATATCGGATTCGAAGATCGATTTTGCTACCTGCAACGGGTTCTGTTGCAGTTGTGGTGCGGACGGCAGCCAACCCATGCGCTCTGCGCGCACGTTGTAGTCGATCATCGCGTGATCCCAGTCGCCTTCCGGGGCGGTGGGGGAGAGAATGTCCGACACAGTCATGGAGTCGTAGCGCCACTGATCGGTGTGGGCATAGAAAAACGAGGTACCGTTCATATGCCGCGGTGGGCGGGTCCAGTCGAGGCCAAAGGCGACCGGCAGCCAGCCGGTCTGCGGGCGCAGTTTTTCCTGCCCTACATAGTGCGCCCAACCACCGCCGGATTTACCGCAACAACCGCACATCACCAGCAGTGCGATAATGCTGCGGTAATTCATGTCCATGTGGTACCAGTGGTTCAGCCCGGCACCAACGATCACCATGGAGCGGCCTTCGGTCTGCTCGGCGTTCCCGGCAAACTCCCGGGCAACCTGGACGATGGCATCGCGTTTTACACCACAGACGGTTTCTGCCCAGGCGGGCGTGAAGGGCACGTCGTCATCAAAACTCGTGGCGACGTTGTCACCGCCGTAGCCCCGGTCGACGCCGTAGTTGGCCATAAACAGGTCGAAGGTAGAGGCTACGCGGCAGCTGCCATCCTTCAGCTGCAGAGTAGCCACCGGCACTTTGCGCCCAAGTACAGAATCGTGATTGGTGGCGACAAAGGTTTCCGGTGCGTCGCTGCCGAAGTAGGGGAAGGAGACCGCCTCACGGCTTTCCGTGATGTCTTCAAGACTTAGCCGCAATTTGGTGTCGCGCCCCTGGCCGTCTTTTTCTTCCAGATTCCACTTGCCGTGTTCGCCCCAGCGGAACCCCACGGAGCCTGCGGGGCACACTACATCGCCGCTGTTTTCGTCGTAGGCGACGGGTTTCCAGTCCGGGTTGTTGGATTCTCCGAGGGCATCGGTAAAGTCCGCTGCGCGCAGCAGGCGGTCTGGCACCAGTTTCCCATCTCGCTCAACCAGTTTTACCAAGAAGGGGAGATCGGAGTAGCGTCGCGCATAATCGATAAAATAGGGAACCTGCCGTTTTACGTAGAACTCGGTGAGCACCACGTGACCGAGTGCCAGTGCCAGAGCAGCATCGGTGCCTTGTTTGGGGTGCAGCCACAGGTCGGCGAATTTACAAGCCTCGCTGTAGTCCGGCGAAACCACGACGCTTTTAGTGCCCTTGTAACGCACCTCGCTATAAAAATGCGCATCGGGTGAACGCGTTTGTGGGATATTGGACCCCCACACCAGCAGATAGTTGGAGTTATACCAGTCGGCACTTTCCGGAACATCGGTTTGTTCACCCCAGGTTTGAGGCGAAGAGGGCGGAAGATCGCAATACCAGTCATAGAAGCTGAGCAGGGTGCCGCCAATCAGTGAGAGATAACGGCCGCCAGCGGCGTAAGACACCATGGACATGGCGGGGATGGGGGAGAAGCCTACCACCCGATCCGGACCGTGCTCATGAACGGTATAGGCATTTGCCGCAGCGACAATTTCCGCCACTTCATCCCAGCCGATACGCACAAAGCCGCCGCGACCGCGGCGCGATACCCAGCTATCGCGCGTGGGGGCATCTTCGACAATGGAGCGCCAGGCTTCTACCGGCGATTTACTGACCCGGGCCGCGCGCCAGGCTTCCACCAGCCTGCCGCGTACCAGTGGATAACGTACCCGGGTACCGGAATAGAGGTACCAGCTGTAACTGGCACCGCGTGGGCAACCGCGCGGCTCATGGTTGGGGAGGTCGGGACGCGTGCGCGGGTAGTCGGTTTGCTGGGTTTCCCAGGTAACGATGCCGCCCTTTACGTAGATTTTCCAGGAGCAGGAGCCGGTGCAGTTTACACCGTGGGTGGATCGCACGATCTTGTCTGCGGCCCAGCGTTTACGGTAGGCGTCCTCCCAGTCGCGGGGGTCTTCGGTGGTAATGCCGTGGCCGGCGGAGAATTTTTCTGTTTTTTTACGGAAGAAGGTGAGACGGTCGAGAAATTGACTCATCGGCAGCGCCCATCCATGGCGTTTGCATCGGGTGATACGCTTCAAATTAGGCGCGACTTATAGCCCCGTCAAACCAATTTCCGAGTTAAATTGGACTTAAGTTCGTCATTTGCTTCTATCGGTAGAAATTGGTGCGCTTTGCTTGTATTTGGGGGTTTTCCTGGAGTTCCCGATACGCGCGACGCGAATACTTACGGCGGTATCTTGTTTACGTAGCGCGTTGTATATCCTGCATAAAAAGCACACTATGTGCCACGCGGCGCAGAATCATCTGAATAGAGGTATATTGCGTAGCAAAGCATAAAATAGGACTGCTAGTGGAGAAAACGGTGGGTGAGGTCATTCAGTTCAAGCGCAAGACCGCTTGGGAAAAACATAAAGGCAGTAGCCTGTGTCGTGATGGCTTTCACAAGTGGAAGGTGGTGGCTGAGCGAAAATTTGATGTGAAGCAAGGAAGGCTGATAACGGAATCACGCTGTCAGCGGTGCGGAAAAGTAAAAACTGAGTTACTGTGATTTGCCAGAAGCTAATTGTATCTGTTTAGAAGCCGGTGCTAGTGGCCGGTTTTGTATCGATAGTCCGTATTAACCTTTTTCCCTCCCGCTTTAACTCATTGGTCCATTTGCTCCCTTCATTCAGTGACATATTGAATCTTGTTTATCCCAGTGGCAAGTTTTTCTGAGCCAATACTTGGATGACGTGTTTTAGCCGTTAAATCGCAAATAACAATAGTCATGAAGCGGAGAAAATAATTGATGAAAAGAGAAAACGGGCGTTCAGCTCCAGCCGGGAACGCATATAAAAACTTGCTTTTGGCCACACTTGCGCTGATGTCCAGTAGTGCGCTTGCTGTTGAACCACTGTCTGTAAATGGCAACCAGGTCTTGATTGGAGGTCAGCAAGGCAGTGTGGCAGGCAACAGTTTCTTCTGGAGTAACAATGGTTGGGGGGGCGAGAAGTTTTATAACCCAAGCACCGTTAGCTGGTTGAAGTCCGATTGGAAGTCCGGCGTGGTACGTGCGGCCATGGGCGTGGAAGATCCCGGAGGCTACTTTGATGACCCGGCGGGAAATGAGGCTAAAGTCCGGGCCATCGTGGATGCAGCTATTGCCAACGACATGTATGTGATTATCGATTGGCACTCCCATTACGCGAATGAACATGACTGGAGCCGTGCGGTCAATTTCTTCTCACGCATGGCCGCCGATTATGGTCATACCAACAATGTTATTTATGAGATTTTCAACGAGCCCAAGCAGGTCTCCTGGTCCAGTGGCGTTAAGCCATACGCAGAATCCGTTATCTCATCAATCCGTTCGATTGACCCGGACAACCTGATTATTGTCGGCACCCCGAACTGGTCTCAGGACGTGGATGACGCTTCCTTTGACCCCATCCAGGGCCACGCCAACATTGCCTACGGCCTGCACTTCTACTCCGGCTCTCACGGCCAATGGTTACGCGACAAGGCGCAGACCGCATTGAATAACGGGATCGCGCTGTTTGTGACCGAGTGGGGCACCGTAAATGCCGATGGTAACGGCGGCGTTAACTACGGTGAGACCGATGCGTGGATGGAGTTTCTTAAGAACAACAATATCAGTCACGCCAACTGGTCGATCAACGATAAACCAGAAGGTGCCTCTGCACTGGTGCCGGGTGCAAGTGCCACTGGTAGTTGGGCGCCCGCCCAGTTGACGGCATCGGGCAACAAAGTTCGAGATATTTTACTTAATTGGGGTGGCCCAGAGGGTGGCGATGACTGCGATTCGGCAACTGCGGTAAATGTACCCGGACGCATCGAAGCCGAAGCGTTCTGTGGCGCCGATGGGGTGCAAACCGAATCCACCAGCGATACCGGCGGTGGTGAAAACGTTGGTTATATCGATACCGACGATTGGATGGCCTATCGCATCAATGTACCGGCAGCTGGGAACTACGAGGTTTCTTACCGTGTTGCGGCCAGCGGCTCAGGCGGTGTCTTGCAATTTGAAGGCAAGGGTGGCTCGCCGGTGTACGGCCAGCTGGACGTACCGAATACCGGAGACTGGCAGTCCTGGACCACGATTTCTCATACCGTGAGCCTGCCAGCCGGTGATCAACAGGTAGCGGTCGCTGCGGTGGGGCCGGGTTGGAATATTAACTGGTTGGATATTCAATCTACTGATCCGGGCGGTGAGACCATCAAGGTTGAAGCCGAAAATTACACCTTCATGGAAGGCGTTCAGGTTGAAGCGACCTCTGATGTAGGCGGGGGTCAGAATGTGGGTTACCTCGATAACGGCGACTGGATGGCCTATCACGGTGTAAACGTGCCGAGTGCCGGTAATTATCGAGTGGAATTCCGTGTGGCCTCTCAAGGCGGCGGCCAGCTGAGCTTCGAGCGAGCGGGGGGTAGTCCGGTATACGGTACCCTGAACGTGCCCGCCACCGGCGATTGGCAGAACTGGACCACGATCAGCTTGGATGTCCATCTGGATGCCGGCTCCCAGGATTTTGGTATCGGCGTACCGGTTGGTGGCTGGAACCTGAACTGGTTTAGTTTGACCAAGCTCGATTGATTCTTGATTTTCTGGGTGGCTTAAGGAATGCCGCTTTAGGGAATCTCGGAAATCCATACCATTAAAAAAGCCCGCGCTAGCGCGGGCTTTTTGTATTTGTGCACCTGTCTGCAGGTTCTCGTTTTTGACTTTGTGCTTGCCCAAACTCAGTGGATCAATCCACATTTGCGCGTTCGGTTGGTGTCAGGTCATGCGAACTCGTACGAAATTAAGAAAACTCTCTTATTGATACGACGTTCCCCAAGAACCTCCGTATTTTTCACTCTCCCAATAATGAAAAATTTGATGGTGAGAATAATGAAGAAGAACGGAAGAGCATCGCTGGCGGCGCTGACCCTGTCCGCGCTGGCATTTGCCAGCTTGTCACTCGCGGAGGAAGTCAGTGTCCTTACTACCCAGGGCGACCGCGGCAAACTGCTACATGAACAGGTGCTTGACCTCCCGTTCACCCAGCCCGCCGCCACAAGCGGGTTTGCGATTGAAATTGACCCTTCGCAAACGTTTCAATCCGTAACTGGCCTCGGCTACGCACTCACGCAAGCCAGTGCAGCGGCCATCCTTTCGCTACCAGAAGCCGAACAGAATGCGTTTCTAAACGAGATGTTCCATCCGCAGGCGGGAAACAACGTCTCCATGGTAAGGATCAGCATCGGTGCATCCGATCTCTCTACATCTCTGTACACCTACAGTGACGAAACCCGCAGCCAGGAAAACTTTATTCCGGATCCGGGTAAAACCTACTACATCGACATGCCCGCCCACGATGTGCGCCTGGGTGCCAGTGGCTTTAACGAAGATCCCTACACAGCACCTGACTCACCGCACGGACCGGACTTCGAGTGGAAATTTGTCCCCGCGGGCGATGGATTGTTCTTTATTGATCGCGCTGCCGGTGGAAGCGTGCCACGGTTGCGCACCGACGATACCAATATGGCGGATATGCAGGAAACTTCCGCTGACGGCTGGTGGGAAAAATGGGAGTTGACACCCGGCGAAGGGCATGGCGCCTACTTCCTATCGCTGCCGCTAAAAGGTTTCGGTAACCACGACCGGCTGCATATCGATGACAATCTCCTGGTTCGTATGGTAGATAACGACCAATCTGCCGGCACCTGGGAATCCTTTACCTTTACCGAAGTAGGCAGCGACCGCAGTTTCTCCCTGCAGGGGCCTGACACGCAGACCTTGCTCCCTGTATTAAAGAAAATCCTCGCCATAAATCCAGAGATCAAAGTCCTCGCCACGCCGTGGACCGCACCATTGTGGATGAAAACCAACAATGACTGGGTCGGCGGGACGCTCAAACCCGCGCACTACGGCGATTTGGCAAATTACTTTGTGCAATATATTCAGGCCATGGCTGCTGAAGGTATTACGATCTGGGGGATGACGCCGCAAAACGAGCCAGAAAACCCCTGGAATGAACCCAGTATGCTGATGAATGCCGAGCAGCAGTACGACCTAGTGGAAACATATGTCGGCCCGGCATTGCAGCAAGCCGGTCTCGGCCATGTGAAATTACTCGGCTTTGATCACAATCTCGACCACCCGGAGTTTCCCATCCGCGTAGCCCAGAGCCAGTACATTGACGGTTCCGCGTTCCACCTGTACGCCGGTGAAATAAGTACCATGAGTGATGTTTATCACGCGAGTGGTAAAGACGTTTATTTTACTGAGCAATGGACAGGTAGACCGGAAGACGATACGCCCGCGGGATGGGCTGCGGCGTTTGATGGCGACCTCGCCTGGCATATGGAAACGGTGGTAATGGGTTCCCTAAGGAATTATGCGCGCACAGTACTCGAATGGAACCTCGTAACCTCGCCGCCTACCACCCTAACCGGTTGTACTGCGTGCCTGGGCGCGATCACCCTAGAAGAGGGGGGGCAGGGGCTTACGCGTCATGTGTCTTACTACATTATTTCGCAACTCTCCCGCTTTATGCAGCCTGGTGCGCGTCGAGTTGCGTCCACAGGCTTCTCTGAAAGCATCGTAAACGTTGCGTTGAAAAACCCGGATGGCACTTTGGTGGCTCTGGTGTACAACAAGTCGAATAGCGCCCAGACGGTTTCGGTTGCATGGGAGGACTCGGCGTTCGAGCATACTATCGCTCCGCGTACCGCGGTAACCTTTCGCTGGCAGCCAGATGTGCCGGTGGCGGATGAGGATGGGGACACGGTGCCGGACCAGCTCGACCAGTGCCCGGGCACGCCCACAGGTGTAGAAGTAGATAGCCTTGGCTGTCCCGTTCCCGGCGATGATGACGCAGATGACGTGAGTAACGATGTCGATTTGTGTCCGCAAACGCCACTCGGCGCACCGGTGGACAGTGACGGTTGTTCACTGTTGGATGATGATAACGACGGGGTGCGCAACCCCTTCGACGCCTGTCCGCAAACCGTCGGTGCAGCAACCAACAGTGGCTGCCCAATTGAAAGTGATTCCTTGCGTATTGAGGCAGAACACTGGCGCGAGGCTGGGGAGGTTCAGGTTGAGCCAACGTCCGACATCGATGGTGGAGACAATGTAGGCTGGATTGATGCTGACGATTGGATGACCTACAGCATCCACTTGCCTGCCAGCAATACAGGTCGCTATGAGGTGCGCTATCGAGTGGCGTCCGCGAGTAACGGAGGAAGTCTAACCCTGGAGCAACCCGGAGGTGCCGTGGAATACGGAACCCTAAAGTTCAGTGCTACGGGAGGCTGGCAGAGTTGGGCTACTGTATCCCACACAGTTTCGCTACCCGCAAATACCTCAGAACTTGCGATTGCTGCCTTAAGTGGCGGTTGGAATATCAACTGGTTTGAAATTAAACCGGTTACAGATTCCAGTTGCAATAACGATCCAAGTTGTCTGGACGACGACAATGATGGTGTTGTTAATTCAGCAGATCAGTGCCCTGCAACGGCACCCGGTGTCACAGTCGACAGCAAAGGATGTACTGTGACCAGCAACCAGTGTGATGGCATTACCGCTTATCCGCACTGGCTCCACGCCGATTATGCGGGCGGTCCCAACACCCACCTTCTTGGCGGAGACCAAATGACCTATCAGGGAAACTTGTACCAGGCGAACTGGTACACAAATAGCGAGCCTGGGAGTGATAACTCCTGGACGTTGATTGGTAGCTGCCAGTAATTAACGTGGGGCCGCATAGCGGCCCTTCGTAATACAGTACAGAAATCGGTACGCACGGATATGGTGTCTGACTTCGGTGATTATTACCGGTCGAATTAGAGTTGTAGTGGGATGGGCAGGATTAATGGAATAGTATCCATAGAATTGCGTTTTCTCGGTACTCAGGATTTCAAAGCCGTCACTTTTAGTAAAATACCTGGATGGTCCGATGGCGCGGCGTCAATACTTTTCCCGCTGCCTTTCAGGCCACGCACGAAACCACAGTCAATACCATCCCCATACAGGAATGATAAATCTGAGCTTATGGCGAGCGCTTGGGTCGTCGCACTTTCGCAGGTTGTGTTGAAGTCGCCCGCCACCAGTAGCGGGATATCGAGTAGATACGGGGAGTTTGTAGCGGCGTTGGTTTCGCGGCTATTGGCGTAACGCACCCGTTCGCTTTCGTGATCCCAGTGCACATCGATCAGGCCGAAACGCTCGGCGCCACGTCGAATTACCACCAATTCACCAGTGCGCACTGCATTTGGCCCATCCGTCATATCAAAGCGTTCATTGTGCTCGAACTCCAGTCCTCGGCAACGGTTGGCGAAAACTTGATATCGGCGCACCCAACAATTCCCCAATGCGCTGGCCAAAGCCTCTGCACGTCGGTAATCGGTGGGCAGGCCTTGAATCTGCCAATCGTCGACACCCTCCTGCACTGCCAGCAGATCTACATTGTGATCGGTAACGAGTTGCGCATACTTGGCCGCGGCCGCCGGCATAGTGGCATGTCCGTAAATATTCAGGGATAGGACGGTGAGGGGCTCGGCATCGTTGCTTGATTTTTGGGGGTTTCGGCTGTCGGGGGCCTCTTCGGGTAGCTCGAAGCCTGAATTTTTCTCGAGGCGTGGGATACTCCAGCGATTGTTTTCGGTATCCAGCGATCCGCCAAGTCTTTCCTGTACCACTCGGTCAACGATGGTTACGCCCACCCGTGCCATATTTGTAAATGTATCCTGACCATTGTTGGCAAAACCGCCGCGGGTACGATGAATGTCGAATTCATCGGATAGTGGACCGAACCACGCAGTGAGTTTTTCATGTCCGTAGATAAAACCCAGTAATCCGCCCCAGGTGGCGGCCGGGTTGTCGGAATCCCAGCCCATTAACACGGCCAACTTTACGGTTTCCCGGTAGTCCCCTTCACCGTAGAACAGGCTGATCAGGCTGGCGCCGAAATTGATGCCGGCGGCAAAGCAGCCGTTGCAGTAGAGGTTACGTGTACTGAGGTCGTAACCAGCTTCGCCATTGATTTGATATTTTTTATGCAGGCTATCGCGCACTTTTTCCCAAGGTACCTTCTTTTGGTACTGCTTTTGTACGAAGTCGTACATGTCTGCACTGTAGCTTCCTTGCGGCAGCTGCTGGCGCGCGCGGTCGGCGATGGCGAAGAGTTGCGGCTTGACGGGGAGCGTGGAGTCAATGCCCGCAGCGAGAGCGTGCATCACCACATAGAATTCTGCCGCCCAGGCGGCGTTTTCACGTGCGGTAGTGCGGATGGGAAGGTGGGCCATGGCGAGGGCAATGTCCGGCATTCCGGGCGCAAACAGGCCGAATATTTCCGTGGTCAGTTGCGCATCGATCATGTCGAAGTGGGGGTTGTGGTCGGGTTGGCTGGTTTCCGGTGGCAGCAGAGATTGCTCACGCATTAAGTCGTGTGCCCGTTGGTTGGATACCCAAAGAAAGTTTTCCGCTTTTCCATCGGTAGTGGTGAAGGGGGTGTTTTCGTCCGAATAGATATGCGTGAGCCAGCCGTCGCGAATTTGCTCGGGGGTGAGCATTGTGGTCTGGTGTTGATCCAGTAGGTGCTGATATATGTATTCGATATCGGTGTCGTCATCCGCTCCCCACACTTCCCCTGGCCGGCGCAGGACCCAGTCGATGGTTGTGGATAAGTCACTGGGGACACCTTGCCCCCAAATACTCGGCTGGTCCGTTTTTCCCCAGTCGTCCCGGGTGTAGAAGACACCGTGCGGGCCCGGGCCACCGATTTTGTCCATTTCAGTGACCAGCCCCGTCCAGTTGGCAAGACTTTGTCCCAACCAGAAGCCGCGTAGTTTGTTCTGGTACTGCGTACGCGTGAGCGGAAGAGTCCCGTACGTGGTGACACTTATTGCCGGACTGGCGGCGAAAGACGATGGTCCACTAAGACTGCTGACCAAAATTAGAATTCCGGTCGTATAGACTGTCGCTGCGCGGATTTTTTGGAAAAGTGGGTTTTGTGCCATTGCCAAACTCCATCAGGCTTTAGATCTTTGAATGCCTTTTAATTCCCGGGCGTGGATGCCCGGGAAAAGAGTTTATTTAGTTCAATCGGCCTTCGTGTAAACGCGCTCGCCTTCAACCCAGGTTTCGGCAACTTCTACCTGCCAAATATCTTCCGGGGCAATCGCAAATATATTTTTCTCCAGTAGGATAAAGTCCGCGAACTTCCCCGGTTCCAGGTTGCCGATCAGGTTTTCCTGGTGGCTTGCATAGGCTGCATCCAGGGTGAATGCCCGTAACGCTTCAGTGAGTGTCATGGCTTGCTCTGGCCGCCAACCGCCTTGCGGTGTATCGGCACGATCTTGCCGGGTAACCGCGGCATGTAGTCCAAACAATGGGTTGGCGGGCTCTACCGGGAAGTCGGACCCACCCGCGATCTTGGTGCCTTGGTCGAGAAAGGTGCGCCATGCGTAGGCGCCTTCGAGGCGTTCTTCTCCCAGTCGGTCACCAGCCATGTTTTTATCGCTGGTGGCGTGGGTGGGCTGCATTGATGCGATCAGGCCAAGTGATGGGAATCGTGGTATATCGCTTTTCAGCATGACCTGAGCATGCTCAACCCTGTGGCGGTACGGTTTCTGGTCGTTGTCTTTGTGCAGGGTGTACAAATGGTTAAGCACGATGTGATTGGCACGATCGCCAATGGCATGTACGTTGACCTGGAAGTCGTGCTCGGTTGCAAGCCGTAGTAGCGAGAGGATTTCATCTTCCGGGTGGAGCAGGAGGCCGCGTTCATCTGGCTTGTCCTGATACGGGGCGAGTAGCGCTGCGCCACGGCTGCCAAGTGCTCCGTCGGCCGAGAGTTTGATACTGCGCACGTAGAGTCGCTGGTCGGGCGCGCCGATGGGGCCGGCTTTGAGGAGTGTTGTTAGGTTTTCATCCTCGATGGCAATCATCGGGTAAATGCGCAGTGGAATGGCACCCTCTGCGGCGAGTTCACGGTAGGCCTGCAGGGTATTGCTGTCGATGCCGGCGTCGTGAATACCGGTCAGGCCCAGTGACAGGGCGCTTTTGAATGCGGCCTTTAACGAGGCTTTATCCTGCTGCAGCCCCGCCTGAGGAATGGCGCGCTCCAGTAGCAGCATGGCGTTGTCTATCAGGATCCCGCTCGGCTCACCCAATCGGTCTTTGATGATCTCACCACCCTCCGGATTTTCCGTTTCTCGGTCGATGCCGGCGAGCCGCAAGGCGGCAGAGTTGGCCCAACCTGCATGGCCATCAACCCGGCGTAGCCAGACGGGATTGGGGATGTCGAGCTTGTCGAGTGCTGTTTTTGTGGGGAATTGCTTGCCCGACCAGAGTACCTGGTTCCAGCCGCGTCCCAAAACCCATTCGTTCGCAGCTTTATCTTTGGCGAATGTTTTTGTGGCGCCGAGGGTTTGTTCCAGAGAAAGGTTCCTTACATCTAATTCCTGCCTTAGACGTCCTAGTGCGAGGACGTGACCATGTGCGTCTATCAGCCCAGGCAACAGCGTCCTGCCTCCAGCATCCCGTACGTTTGCTTCGGGGAATTTCTCCCTCAAATCTGCCAGCTTGCCGGTTGCCAAGACCTTGCCATCGTCAAAGACCAGCGCCTCAAATGACTCAAGGCCATCAGATGTCGTGTGATAGCCAGCAATATTGTGGATAAGCGTAGCGGCCTGGATGTTGCTACAAGCCAGAGTAAGAATGGCTATGAGGAGCGTGCGGGTGAAGTGCATCGGGAGTCCACCTATATGATTATTATGAATTTGCTACCTTTATACGTCTTTTTGCAGCCTTGTGGAATGCCATTGTAGTGCGATGAAATCTAACACATCCTTCTGAGGATAGGGGTGGTTGACTGTAGCCACGCAGTGTTTTGGGCGAAGAGGGAACGCCTGAAAATTCTTCTTCTCTTTTGCTATTGGAGAGTTTTTTCCCTCAAAATTTTATCTATGTATTAATCCGCTTCATCGCTTTTGCTTATTTCTTTTCTTTGTGTCGTGTATAGAGACAAAAAGTCTTTTTTCGCACTGATTCCCTTTCCATATGGTTCTCGCGTGCCAATTGTCGTCCCAAGTTCGTTTAATACTGGTATTGGTACGACTTTTGGTTTCTTCGTCTCTAGATTTTGCCGTCCCAACAATAACTCTTAGATGGTGAGAATAATGATTCAAAAAAGTAGACGTTGGCCTGCTCTAGGCCTGGCCGGAAAAAAAGTCGCCGCAGTGTGTTCGGCGCTCGGCCTTATGGTCGCAGCAGGTAGTGTGGCGGCAGTAGAGCCATTGCGTGTGGAAGGCAATAAAGTACTGGTGGGTGGTCAGGTAAAGAGCCTCGAAGGTATTTCTCTGTTTTGGAGTAATAACAACTGGGGCGGAGAGAAGTACTACACCGCCGCTGAAGTAGCCCGCATCAAAAGTGAATTTGGTGCAAATATCGTTCGTGCGGCTATCGGTCACGGTGAGCCCGGTGGCGTGCAGGATGATTGGGCTTCGAATATGCAGCGCTTGGATACCGTCGTACAGGCCGCGATCGATAACGATATGTATGTAATTGTGGATTATCATAGTCATATCGCTCATACGAACCCCGGGTCTGCGGAAGACTTTTTTCGGGCGGTAGCACAGAAGTGGGGCCAACACGACAACGTTATCTACGAAATCTACAACGAGCCCAAGCACGTTGATTGGCACTCCACACTGAAGCCTTACGCGGAGCAAGTTGGCAATACCATCCGCTCTATCGACCCGGACAACCTGATTATTATGGGGACACCTAAGTGGTCTCAGGATGTTGATATTGCCTCAACCAACCCGGCCAATGTTTCGAACCTGGCCTACACCATCCATTTCTACGCGAATACCCACAGAGCCGAATTGCGGGCCAAAGCGCAGACGGCCCTGAATAACGGCATTGCTTTGTTTGCCACTGAATGGGGCATGGTGAATGCTAACGGGGCGGGTCCGGTTAACCGGGATGAAACATGGGCGTGGATCGACTTCTTGCGTAGTAACGGCATTAGTCATGCCGCCTGGGCCTACAACGACAAAGACTTTAATCACCTGGGCGAAGAAGAATCCAGCTCATTCTTCTGGTCCGATGGTACTTTGAAAGAATCCGGGCATTTCATCAAGGAGATTCTTGGTGGCCGTGAGCCAACCGAAACCATCATTGATGGTCCTTGTGGTGCGGGTGGCAACGGTACCCAGATTGAAGCAGAGAGCTTCTGCCAGGCAAAAGGCGTTGAGTTCGAAACCACCACTGATTTTGGTGGCGGCGAGAATGCCGGCTGGATTGACGATGGCGATTGGCTGACCTTTGACGTGAATTTGCCGCAGGCAGGCACCGCAACCGTGACCTACCGCGTTGCTTCCGGCGTGGACGGTGGCCGCATCAAGCTGGAGCAGGGTGGTGGTGAGAACACCTACGGTGTTGTCGATGTACCAAATACCGGTGACTGGCAGGGCTGGATGGATATCTCCCATCAGGTACAGCTGCCGGCTGGTCAGCAGATCCTAGGTGTTGCCGCTGAAGTTGGCGGCTGGAACTTGAACTGGTTGCGCGTTGATGTCGAGCCGTGCACTACAGACTGCAATCCTGGTGGAGAAGTTGTACGCGTTGAAGCGGAAAACTGGCGTGATGCAGGCGACGTCCAAGTAGAGGCAACCACCGACGTCGGTGGTGGCCAGAATGTGGGCTGGATCGATGCCGGTGACTGGATGACCTACAACGTTACCCTGCCTGCAAGCAGCACCGGTAACTACGAGGTGAGCTATCGCGTGGCCTCCGAAAGCGGCGGCAGCCTGAAGCTGGAGCAGCCGGGTGGTTCTGTGGAGTACGGCAGCGTAAGCTTTGGAGGCACCGGAGGTTGGCAGAGCTGGACCACCGTTTCTCACACCGTTAGTCTGCCTGCTGGCACCACCGAACTCGCTATCGCTGCGGTCACTGGTGGTTGGAATATCAACTGGATTGAGATCAAGGCGGTCGGAGACTCCGGGTGCAACAATGATCCTAGCTGTCTGGATGACGACAACGACGGCGTAGTGAATTCTGCGGACCAGTGTCCGGCCACTCAGCCCGGTGTGACGGTCGACAGCAGTGGCTGTGCCGTCACCACCGGCCAGTGCAGCGGCGTTACCGAGTATCCTAACTGGCTGCATGCCGACTACGAAGGTGGTCCCAATACCCATTTGCTGGGCGGCGACCAAATGACCTATCAAGGCAATCTGTATCAGGCCAACTGGTACACCAATAGTGTGCCGGGTAGCGACAATACCTGGACTCTGATTGGTAGCTGTCAGTAATGACTGCAAGGGGCCGTATTACGGCCCCTATTTGTTTCCCCACCTTCCCGCTCCCCCTCCCAAACTTTCCCTGTTGTCTCCGATTCTTACCACCTTGTCGAAAACCCGAAAAACCGTTGTTTTGGGCGTGATACAACCTCCTACGTATAGATCAACCGGCTTATGGGCACCTTTGTGCCTGTCGCCTTATTAACATTCTAGGGGTACTTAAATGGCAGCTATCGGACCAGATATAGGACAGGCCAGTATTAGTCGGGTCGAGGAAGGGGGATCAAACCAGCAATTTGCATTGATTGCGTTGACGTCACTGTTTTTTATGTGGGGATTCATAACTTGTCTGAATGACATTTTGATTCCGCATTTGAAAGGTGTCTTTGACCTGAGCTATACCCAGGCGATGCTGGTTCAGTTTTGCTTCTTTGGTGCCTATTTCCTCGTGTCTCTGCCCGCGGGCAAGCTGGTGGAGCGGGTCGGTTACCAGAACGGCATCGTTATCGGCCTGGGTATCGCCGTCATTGGCTGTGTACTATTTGTACCGGCTGCGCGCATACAGGTATACAGCCTGTTCCTGTTCGCATTGTTTGTGCTGGCGGCAGGAATTACTGTGTTACAGGTGTCTGCTAACCCCTATGTCACGGCTCTTGGTGCAGAAGAAACTGCGGCGAGCCGCTTAACGCTCACCCAGGCTTTCAACTCTCTCGGTACCACTGTGGCACCATTTTTCGGGACCGCGCTGATTCTGTCGGTTGCTGGCGTTGCGGCTTCGGATATGTCGGGTGTCGAGGGTGCATCGGCGGTTGAACTGCCGTATATGATTCTGGCAGCAACTCTGGCTGTGCTGGCATTTACCTTTCGCTTTTTGAAACTCCCGAAGATTGAAAGCCATATGGGTGCTGATCAAGCCGTCGAGAAGGTTGGTCGTTGGGAGGCGCTCAAGCATCGTCATCTGACACTGGGTGTTGTGGCGATCTTCCTGTATGTGGGTGCCGAAGTATCCATTGGTAGCTTCCTCGTTAACTTCTTGTCGGAAAGCAATATTGCCGGTATCACCGAGCATGAAGCTGGGTTCTACGTATCTCTCTTCTGGGGCGGAGCGATGGTTGGCCGCTTTATCGGCGCTGGCGTAATGCAATACGTGTCCGCGGGTAAAGTGCTTGCGGTATGTTCTATTGGCGCTGTCATTCTGCTGCTGCTGACGATTTTCAGCTCGGGTCAACTGGCTATGTGGAGTGTACTATCCATTGGCCTGTGTAACTCGGTAATGTTCCCGGCTATTTTTAGTCTCGCCTTGGCGCGTCTGGGGCCGTTAACCAGTCAGGGCTCTGGTTTCCTGTGTTTGGCAATTGTGGGTGGCGCACTGGTGCCGCTTGCGCAGGGCGCCCTGGCCGATGGTATTGGTATTCAGATGGCATTTGCGTTGCCTATCGCCTGCTACGTCTACATCCTGTATTACGGATTGAAGGGGCATTTTGTCCGCGAAGCATGATTTGCGCTCTTAGCGGAAGATAAAGATTGCCCGGGTTATCCCGGGCATTTTTTTTAGGCTCAAACAGCGGCCGCTGTTTGATTCTGCTCTAAATATTCCTTGATCGGCTGCCGATAATTTCGACTAACCTTGACCTTTTCTGAGCTCTTTAGGGTCAGTAGGTACTCTCCTTTAGTCAGCACCTGAATCTCATGGATGTAATTCAGGTTAACCAGAGTCGATCGGTGTACGCGTTTGAATGTCTTAGGGCACAACTGCTGCTGAAGCTCTTTCAGTGTGCTGCGCATGATGTGTGTCTCACCATTTGTGTGGACACACATATAATCACCGGCGGCATCGATCCATTCGATATCTGACTGATTTGCCAGAACGATTCGCCCTCCGTCCTTGATCGCGAGTTTTCTGGGTGTATCGGTGGTGATTCTTTTTTCCGACGACTGCGGTGAATGTGCGGTAAGGGAGGAGAGCAGGCGCCCTTTTTCGTCGGCCTGGTTGTGGCTGTTTTGCTGTGCCTGCTGTTGCAGTCGTGCCCGGGCACGATCGACCGCGAGTGCCAGCCGCTCGGGTTCCATGGGCTTGAGTACATAGTCCACCGCATTGACATCGAACGCTTCGACCGCATAGTGATCGTAGGCGGTAGCAAAGATCACCTGTGGAATGATGTCCCCCTGTAGTCGCCCGATCACATCAAACCCATTCATACCTGGCATCTGGATATCCAGAAACAACAAGTCGGGTAAATGGGTGGCGACCGCGTTGAGCGCCTCACGACCATTGCGGCAAGTCGCAATGACCTCTATCTCGGGTATGTCATCCAGCAGCGACTGAAGTAGCTGTAGAGCCAGGGGTTCGTCATCCACCAGCACCGTTTTCAGTGGGGCCATGAGATCGCCTCCGGTTGTGTTTCCTCAGCGGGCTCATTCGGCAGATTGAGCGTAACAATAAGTCCGCCCGAGGGTTTGTGAGTTTGCGTAAAGCGAAAATCATTGCCGTAGAGCGTTGCCAAGCGCTCCTGTACGTTCGACAAGCCTACACCTGTGGATGCAATATCCGAGTCTGTCTCTGATACGTCGTCGCTACTTGTTCCTGTGTCACACATCTCAATGTGCAATCGATTTTGGTCGATTTTTGCGCGTATTTCGATGGTTCCACCAGACACGCTTTGTGCAATGGCGTACTTGATGGCATTTTCCGCGATAGGCTGCAGTAGCATACTGGGGATCAGGCTATTCGATGCTCTCTCTTCAATGTCCACCTCGACGCGAAGTCGGTCGGCGAAGCGTGTTCGTTCGATATCCAGGTATAACTGAACGGCTTTAATTTCTTCGGCGAGTGAGACCTTCGCTAATGGCGCCTCAGTTAGGGAAAGGCGTAGAAACTGGCTCAAGCGAAGTACCATATCTTGTGCCTGCTTCTCGCTTTTAATACGAATTAGCGCGTTGATGGAGTTGAGGGTATTGAACAGAAAGTGAGGGTTGAGTTGGTAGCGCAACATCTTCAACTGCGCTTCCTTGGCGATTGACTCCGCGTGGACGCGTTTTAATTGTTCTTGTTCGTGAATCGCCGCCACCTTTAGAACAACTTTGTGCTCCTCCTGCAGAAGCAAGAAATATTTCACTCCGCAATACAGTGCGCTCCAGAACAAAAATGTAAATAAAGACGCATAGTACCAACCACCAAATTCGGGCCAGAGTGAGTGCCCGCCCAGTAAATATTGGTTGGACTCCATCCGCACCACGGTCCAGACTCCTGCAATGACCGCGATAGCCAGAAGGTAAACAAAGGTGCGTAGTGCGATTGGCGCATACCAGGCGACATCAAATATAGGTTTTAAGAACAGGGAGAGTAGCACCCCAATACCGCATTGAAATAGGGTGTTGAAAGGCTCGGCCGCGGCACCACTGCTGGCGGGGCTCCATGCACTTACTGATAAAAAGGTAATGATAATAATACCGGACCAGCTCACCAGCTGAAGCTTGGTAAACCAGTGTTGTGACTGGATCGTCGAAGGTTCAGCCAGCTTTTGCCGAGGGTTGAGAGAGCTCATCTTATTGTCAATTATTGCATCATCGGTTGGCACAGATTACACAGCTTCGGCGCTTAGAAAAGAATACACATTTCTGGGAGGGCGGGCTATTCTTTACGCCAATGATCTGTCCACCTTGCCGTGGTTTTGGGACGCCCTATCGGATTGTGGGTGCTCGTGTATTTTGTGGTATCCACCTTGTCGTATATTTGGTCCGGTCGGACGCATGCGGGGTTTCCTGTAGCCAACTTGGCCGCCGGTTGTGTTAGCTTCGTTGATAACCAAATTTGGTACCTCACAGGGTGGCTTTTGGTAGTAGAGGATGTAAGTCAGGAAAGGATGCCATTTTGGGCCCGTATGCCAATTTAGCGGAAAGCAGATGAATGAATTAGTGCCTGAGCGTACCCACGGTTCCAGTGGTGTAGCGAAAGAGGTAGGCACCTATACCGTAGGTAAGCGTGCGGGCCTGTTTGTGCTGACGGTTTTGTTTTTTGTGTGGGGTTTTATTACCAGCCTCAATGACATACTGGTACCGCATTTAAAGAGCGCGTTTGAGCTGAACTATACCAAGGCGATTTTGGTCCAGTTCAGCTTTTTTGCGGCTTACTTTCTTGTGTCTGTGCCTGCGGGGTTGTTAATTCGTAGGGTCGGATACCAGCTGGGTATAGTGCTTGGCTTATTAATAGCCTGTGCTGGCTGCCTATTGTTCATTCCCGCCGCACGTATGCATGTTTACATGATGTTCCTTCTGGGACTCTTTGTACTGGCTAGCGGTATCGCCATTTTGCAGGTTTCTGCGAACCCTTATGTAATCGCACTAGGCCGTCCTGAAAGCGCTCCAAGCAGACTGAATCTGACCCAAGCTTTTAATTCTCTGGGAACATCACTGGCGCCTATTTTTGGTGCCCTTGTCATTTTCTCAGCGGGCGCAGGCATTGTTAACTTCTCTTCAATACAACCTGGAGTCAACTATCCTGCCAGTGAGGCCGCCTCTGTCGAAATTCCCTATTTTTGGCTTTCCGTCGTCCTGCTGGTGTTGGTGGCATTCTTTTCCTGGGTTAGCCTGCCTTCGATTAAGGTGGAAGAGGAATTGCCGGAAGAGTCCAGCGCGCGGGCGTTTGGAATCTTCGAATTTCTTCTGTTTCCACGGTTGGCATTAGGCGCTGTGGCCATTTTCTTTTATGTGGGCGCTGAAGTGGCCATAGGCAGTTTCTTGGTTAGTTATCTGACCGAGAAGACCGTTGGTGATATCGGGGTCGGAGAGGCCGCGCGTTACGTATCGCTCTATTGGGCTGGCGCGATGATTGGACGTTTTATTGGCGCGGGACTATTGAAGTTCGTGCGTCCTGGTGCCTTGCTTGCCACCTGCGGATTTTCTGCTGTGTTATTGATTTCGCTTTCAATTACATCAGAGGGTCCCCTGGCGGTCTGGACGATAGTCGCAGTCGGCCTGTGCAACTCAATCATGTTTCCCACGATTTTTAGTCTCGCGCTTGGCGGCTTGCGGCAGTTCACCAGTCAGGGGTCTGGTGTGCTATGCATGGCTATTGTCGGAGGCGCAATAGTGCCACTATTACAGGGGATTACTGCGGATAGCGCAGGTATCCGGCTTTCATTTGTTGTGCCCCTGATTTGCTATTGCTACATCGTCTACTACGGTGCATTTTCCCCGTTTTTACGTAACCGGAAGTAGTATTCTCCTTTTTCCTAGTGTATTGCGTAATTACAATGAACCCCTAGTTGCAATAAGGCGGCGCATTGAATTCCTCTTGTTCATACGCTTGTCCGAATCGTCTCATCCAAAGACCTCCTTGTCGTGAACGCCTTCCAGACAAAATTTCACATGCTACATTAAGCGCTGAACCTCGCGCATGGTGGTTCATCTGTAAAGCATCTCTCTTGGTCATGACGACCGTTGTGCTTTCGATGTTTTTTCTCGTCGAAATTGTGGCCGGTTGCATCTGCTCCGGCTTTTTTTATGTCTGGGTTACCTGTCACTTTCTCGACGGTGATTAAGAAAGCATATCGACGGGAGAGACGCGTAAAATAATGGAGAAAAAATATGAAGTGGATATCTTGCCTGGGGGCACTGTCGACACTGCTGTTGAGCGGAGCCAGTTTTGCTGCACAGGACGTTGATAAACGGGTTGAGGCGCTCCTGGAGCGAATGTCGTTGGCTGAAAAAATTGGGCAAATGACCCAGGCCGAGCGATCTCATGCGAGTCCGGAGGATGTAAAAACCTATTTTATTGGGTCCATTCTCAACGGTGGTGGCTCTGTACCCGGTGAAAACAAGAGAAGCGACTGGGTCGGCATGATTAGCGACTACCAGGACGCCGCACAGTCAACCCGACTTGGTATTCCCATTTTATATGGCACTGACGCAGTTCATGGCCACAGCAATGTAAAGAATGCGACGATTTTTCCTCATAACGTTGGTCTGGGTGCGACGCGTAATCCAGAACTGGCGTATTCCATCGGTCTGGCTACCGCAAAAGAAGTCGCTGCCACGGGTATCCACTGGACCTTCGCTCCGACCCTGTGTGTCGCCCGCGATGATCGTTGGGGGCGCGCCTATGAGTGCTTTGGTGAGGATCCGACCCTAGTCGCAGAGTTTGCGGAGCCCTTCGTAAAAGGTTTGCAGGGGGACACATTGAACGGCAATACCATTGGCGAAAACCGTGTAATTGCGACGGCGAAGCACTGGGTAGCTGATGGCGGCACCACCTATGGAACCGGTGATGAGGGTTATGCGATCGACCGTGGCGACACGCAGCTGACTGATGAAGAATTGGAGCGACTGCATATTTCTCCCTACCTGCCAGCCTTGTCGTCGGATGTAGGCTCGGTAATGGTTTCCTACAGTAGTGTGAATGGGAAAAAGATGCATGAACACAAGGGATTGGTGAGCGATCTCCTCAAAGACGAGCTGGGATTTGCTGGCTTTACAATTTCCGATTGGTCTGCATTGGGCGAAATTCCAGCAGAAACAAATCGTGAGCGTGTGGTCCGCTCCATTAACGCCGGCCTTGATATGATCATGGAGCCAGAGAAATGGCAGGAATTCATCACCGACCTGACTGCGGCAGTCAAGGCTGGTGAAGTACCGATGGAGCGCATTGACGAGGCAGTGAGACGTATTCTTCTGGTTAAGGCACGTTCAGGGCTGCTCGAAAATCCGGTATCACCTTTGGCGCTCAGTGCACAGGGCGATAGTGTCCTCGGTAATGACGAGCACCGTGCGCTCGCGCGCCAGGCGGTACGCGAGTCGATGGTGTTACTGAAGAACGAAAAGTCGCTGTTACCAATTGAGAAAAAGTCCAAAATATTTGTTGCCGGCGTACATGCCAACGATATTGGTTTCCAGTCAGGTGGGTGGACGCTTGAATGGCAGGGTAAATCAGGAATTGAAACGCAGGGCACGACGATTCTTGAAGGTATCCAGGCAGCGGCATCCACGGTTACCTACGGTGAAGACGGCAAAGGCGTCGAAGGTCATGATGTGGCGATTGTCGTGGTCGGCGAAGACCCATACGCGGAAGGTTGGGGGGACTATCGTCCAGCGCCATGTGAAAAATGTAAGCCAATGAGTCTATCGGCCGAACAGCGTCAGTTGCTAGATCGTGTGACCGATAGTGGCGTACCGACGGTAGTTGTGATTGTTTCCGGTCGTCCATTAATGGTTTCCGACCAGATATCCGATTGGCAATCTGTTGTTGCCGCATGGCTCCCTGGTACCGAGGGCGCTGGTGTGGCCGATGTATTGTTTGGCGAATATGCGCCAACAGGAAAGTTGCCGGTGACCTGGCCTCGCAATCTGGCTCAGATCCCAATCAACCTCGGTGATGAGGATTATGATCCGCTGTTTCCTTATGGATTCGGTCTGAGTTATTAATGATGTGAAATAAAAAGCGGGGCTTGAGCCCCGCTTTTTATTGTATGCTACCGGTGATTATTTAACCTTGCAGTAGCGGTCGAGATACTCTCCGTGGGGCGGCATGGCACCTACAACATATTGAATCCCGTCGCGAACCTCTTGCAGTCTATCCTTGACAAATGACGCGTCCATTTTGCTCGTTAATGGGTGACAAGACTCTGTGCGAATTCCTTGTCCATGCATGACGGCAAGCCAGCTGGGTACACTGAACAGTTCGTCATCTTCACGAAATATATTGCCCGTTTGCTGGTAGCTTGTCAGCTTGCGAGCAAGGTGGGGAGGTGCCTCCATTGCGGTGAGTGCGCGCCAGAAGGGCTCTGGCCGGCGGTTGGCCCGGTAGTGCAAGATAAGAAAATCACGGATTCGCTGATATTCCAGGATGGTACGCTCATTAAAGATACGACGTTTATCTTCTTCAAAGTTTTGGCTGGGATAGAGCGCTATCAGTTTTTGAATCGCACTTTGAATTAGGTGAATACTGGTGCTTTCGAGAGGCTCCAGGAATCCGGCAGAAAGCCCAATCGCGATACAGTTTTTTTCCCAGAAGGACTCTAGATGTCCGGTGGTAAATTTTAGCTGCCGCGGATTTCCCTCCGCGGCGCCATCCAGATTTTCGAGCAATGTAGCGGTCGCCTCATCATCACTGATGTAATCGCTACAGTAGACATAACCGTTGCCATTTCGGTGCTGCAGTGGGATTCGCCATTGCCAGCCTGCTGAGCGCGCGGTGGAGCGCGTGAACGGCTCCGGTGCACCGCTACGTTCGCAGGCGACTGCTACTGCTCGGTTGCATGGTAGCAAGTTACTCCAGTCGACAAATTTTGTTCCAAGGGCTTGTCGCATTAACAGGGAACGAAAACCTGAGCAGTCGATGAATAGATCGCCGTGAATTCGCTCACCCGACGTCAGCCGGACACTTTCGATGTAGCCTGATTCTGGGCTTTCCTGACTGTCCTCTATCACTCCTTCAATACGCTCGACGTCAAGGTCTTCTGAGAATTTACGCAAGAACTGTGCATAGAGACCTGCGTCGAACTGAAACGCATATGCCAGGGCATCAAACGGCGCGTCGGGCATGGGCTGCATTCTGGTGAACTTGCCGGCGAATGCAGATTGGGCAGCCAATGAGTACTCTTCAAGATCGGGCGAGTTGCCCTGGTTGTAGCGCTGTAGCCACCAGTGTTGGAAATCTATGCTGTCGATACCTCGGCCATAAGTACCGAACGGATGGAAGTACCGCTCACCTTCAGCACCCCAGCCCACAAAATCGATCCCTAGCTTGAAGGTACCCTTGGTCTCGGCCATAAACTGGTTTTCGTCTATACCCAGCATTTTGTTGAAGGTGATGAGGCTTGGGATACTTGCTTCGCCCACTCCTACGGTGCCAATAGACTCAGACTCGATCAATTGAATCTTGCTGTCGGTCCCTTGGGTAACTTTTGCGAGGGCGGCGGCGGTCATCCAGCCGGCAGTACCACCACCGACAATAACGACGCGTTTTACGGGGGAAGGGTTAGTCACAAGCGCGCTCCTCTATTAATGGTATTCGGCAGCGTTGCAAGGTAGTCAGTATACGCAGGGGCTCTTTGCGCGGCCTGTTGATAGTGCGGCCGCAAGGCGTTGAGCCAGTTTGCATAATCTTTATCGTTTCCGGGCTCGGGAATGCTGCCTTTGCGTGGCCAGACACCCGCCAAAGTGGGCAGTATTTGCCAGAGAGATTTGTCCACAACTTCGTGATCAGTTTGCGGAGTTTGACCGCAGGCGCGTAGTAGTGCCAAACGGTGGCTATTCGTGCGGGTAAGGAAACCTGTCTGTCCTGCGAGCCACTTGCATAGATTCTGCAGGTCGTTCACTTCATCGCGATAAAGAGCAGATTCAATGTTGAACTGTTTCTGTTGGGGTTGCCAGCCTTGGGTCTCGTTAAGAAGTGGTAGGAGCTGTTGGAGCTGGAACTGGGTCACGGCTAACGGATTCGTACTGTAACCGGGATCCGCCCAGGCTGGGCCCATGGCAAGTATATTTTGTACCCATGCATTCTGAAATTGTGGCTGTAGCTCTGCCTGGATCTCGTACTCGAACCGCTGACCACGTACTTTGAGTTGCCAGGATGTCCGTTCAAGATGTAATTGTGCAAAGGTTTTACGACCGGCTTCTTTCGCTCCAGGGATCTGTGATGCATTGATCTGGCGATACATGGGAATACCGGGGCAGGGCTGGTAGTGCTGATCCCCATGCCGATAGTCGTCGGCCAACTGGTGCATCAATTGGCCGTCGCAGTCGACGATCAGGTCGCATTTTAGAATACGACCGTCTTCCAGTTGCAGCGAGTTGGTGCGTGTGTTGTCAGCTTCCTGAAAGAGCTGAACATTTTGTTCGATGACGTTGAGCCGGCGGGCGCTGGCTATTCGGGATAGGAATTCGCAATACTCTTTACTGGTGCACTGCAGGCCAGCTTGGGTAGTTTGATAGACATCGGCGCTGTTGTTGTCTGCCAGCAGGTAACGATCTTTCTGCGCCATGAGGCAGGCAATATTGAACTGGCTAGCCTCCACCTTCATTCCGAGCCTCTGTGATCGTTGCCACCACAGGAAAAAAGCTTGCCTGTGGTGTTCGAATCCGTAGCCGCCACTTGCCAGCCACAATGGCTCATGCATATGGGAGCTTCCCGGTGGTGTTACCGCACAAGCCAGTAATATGTCTGCCATATCCGCAGCGATGAACTCGACGGGGTCAATCCCGATGTTGCCGTGCGCCAGAGCCGCATCCTCGGTGAGAAGAAGGGGGGTATTGCTTGATTTGGGAGGCGCTACCAGGGTGACGTTACATGCCTGCGTGGGTAGTTGCTGTGTCAGGAATAGGAGTGTGTACCAGGCGCTCGGATTGTTGCCCACTACGGCTATGTTCAGCGGATTACTCTTCATTTACCCACACTCCGGTAGAGACTCATGGAAGTGGAAGGTACTCGCGTAGGGCGAGGGCCACATTGTCGGTCGACAACATCGCTGTGTAGGGGCATATCCGATGTGGCGCGGCGTACCAGTTCCGTGTAGTTTTTCAGTAGTGCTGCGAGTTCATCACTCTTGATTGCGTCTGCTCGGGGGGAGTACTGCCTCGGCGTGATACGTTGCCCCTGGTAAACCGCCAGCCAACTCGGTTCCAAAAAGAGCCCATTCTTATAGTCCGCTATATGGCCGCTTTCCCGATACAGCGCCATTTTGTTCTGTAGGGATTCAGGCAGCTCCATCTCCCGGCAATAACGCCAGAAGGGGCTGTCATCGCGCTCTGTGGCGCAATAATGGAGAATAAGAAAATCCCGAATACGTTCGTATTCCAGGGCCATCTGCCGGTTGAATTCGTTGCGTTGCGGACGTTGGCTGGCAACGTGATTAGCGGGCAGCAGGCCAATAAATTTGGTGATGGCGATTTGAATCAGGTAGATACTGGTACTTTCCAGTGGTTCGAGGAAGCCGCTAGAAAGCCCAACAGCGAGGCAGTTTTTTCGCCAGGACTCCTGCCTGCGCCCGGCCTGGAACCTCAGCTGGCGCGGCTCGTTCGTCGTAGCACCGGGGAGGCCCTGCATTAATAGGTTTTGCGCCTCGTCATCTTGCATATAGCGCTGTGCATAGACGATGCCGTTGCCCATTCGGTGCTGCAACGGAATTTGCCAGCGCCAGCCTGCGGTATGGGCCTCGGCGCGGGTATAAGGTCTCAGCTCGCCTGCGGGGGCTTCAGAAGGCACGGCGATAGCGCTGTCACAGGGGAGCCAGTGGCTCCAGTCGATAAACGGCGAATCCAGTTGCTCGCCGATTAGTAGTGAGCGGAAACCGCTACAGTCGACAAAGAAGTCTCCTGCAAGGCTCTGACCATTTTCCAAGTGTAACGCAGCAATATCGCCATCTGCATGATGCTCCACGCGATCGACCTTACCTTCTATTCGGTTAACACCGAGCTCACAGGCAAACTTTCGTAAGTAACGTGCATACAGGCCAGCATCAATATGAAATGCATAGGAATAAGTGGCGAGGATGGACCTCAGGTCTTCGCTGGGGAATTCAAAGCGATTCTTAAGTGCAGCGATTACGGGCAGAGAGTAGTTGTCCAGCGCTTCTGCGTTGTTGTCAGCGCGAGCTTTTAACCACAAGTGATGGAATGGAATACCGTTAAGGTCCCGGCCGTATTCGCCGAAGGGGTGAATGTAGGAATCGCCCTGTCTTGCCCAGTTGGCGAACTCTATACCTAATTTGTATGTGGCCTGGGTTTCACGCACGAATACGTTTTCGTCGATACCCAGTAATTCATTGAAGGAACGCAGGTGAGGCAGCGTTGCTTCGCCTACACCGACGGTGCCGATTTGATCTGATTCGACGAGGGTGATCTCGATTCCCCTGGGGAGTACGAAACGCGCCATGGCTGCAGCGGCCATCCAGCCGGCAGTGCCACCACCGAGTATTATTATTTTTTTCATTCGGTTCTTTTGATTACTGCTTAAATGTTCTCTGAAAAAACCTGGAGGAGGGCATGCCCTCCTCCAGGTCTCAGAGCGATTAGAAGTTTATACGCACAACAGCGGCGATTCTCCGGTCATTAATAAACCAGGAACGGTCCAACTTCTGGCCTTCTTCGTTCACCTGCATGCTTGTTTTGGTGATCTGGTCGAGAATGTTAGTCGCTTCCAGTCCAACTTTCATGTTGTCGTTCACGTTGTAGAAGATAGAGCCGTCCAGCTGCCCGCCCTCTCCGTTGTAAATCGGCAACTTGGTGATTACGTCGCGGGTTGTCAGCAGGTACTCCGAACGCCAATTCCAGGCCAGTCGAGCGGAAATGTCTTCGTATTCGTACAGGCCTACCAGGTTGTACGTGTGCTCGGACATGCCCGCCAGTGGCAGGCTGTCAAATGCAACCTCGACGTTACCACCTTCTTGCGAGTCGAGGTTTTGGTTAGGAATACTCTTATTGTCTACGTAAGTGTAGTTGGCCTGAAGGCCCAGACCGCTCCACGCACCGGGCAGAGTATCGAAGAATTGCTGGTAAGCGAGTTCCAAGCCGGTGACTTTACCATCGCCGAAGTTAACCGGTCCCTCTACCTGAACAGTGCGGGTAACCCCGTTGTTAGTGATTTCCCGAGGGAAGGTTCCGCTGGTAAAGAAGTCGGAAATATCCTTGTGGAACAGGGTTCCGGAAACGGCGCCCACATCACTGAAGTACCATTCCAATGCAAGATCGAAGTTATTGGCCTGCATGGGCTTGAGTCGTGAGTTGCCGGTGCCCGCACGGTAGTCGGTTACTACACCGGTGTCCTCTACTTCGTCGCCATCGGTATCAACCCCTTCAATAATGGCATATACGCCGAGATAGCTGCGCAGCATCCCCATATCCGGAAACGCAATGGCTTGCGAGGCACCGAAGCGAACCAGTAAATCTTCCTGAAGCTCGTACTTCAGGTTAAAGCTAGGGAGGAAATGTTGATCACTTACGTTATCGACAAAAGATGTGGTTTCTCCATTAAAGAACGCAAGATCATCGGCGGGCAGTGGCAGACGATCATCAAGGTAAGCAAACGAAGACCCACCCGTTGTTTCATAGCTCAGGTCGACGTAGCGCAACCCAAAGTTACCGGTCAAGGTGTCGTCAGCATTGGCGAATTCGGCCATTACATAGCCCGCGAAACGGTCTTCGGTAATGGGGTTTATTTCGTCGGGCACAAACGGACCGTTGGTTACACCATCGCGATCGGCAATGGAGGTAAAGAAGTCCGGAGAAATTTCGCCGAGCTGCTCGCGGTAGCGGGAGAAGTTTTGTACCAGATCTGGGCTTGGTACGAGCAAGGTTCCACCAGTGATACCCGTGGTTTTGCCTCGGAAGAAATCGTTAAAGTTGGCGGTGCCGTATTCTGGAGCGGGGTATGTCGCGGTACCAGGGAGACCATCCCAGGGGTCAACATCGTGCACACCGTTGAAGAATTTTTGACCGCCTGCCCAGTCTGCGGAAACCACACCCCACTGATAGGTAGACCAGCGGGTAGTCTGTTCTCGCTGGGAAGCGCGCAGGCCACTTTTTACACTACGAAACCAGCCTTTATCCAACTGATATTCAACGTCCAGAGTGTAGGCCGCTTCCTTACCATCGTTGTCTTCAATATGGTCCATTTCCGCCAGGTAGAAATAATTCGCCGGGTCGGTGAAATACTCTTCGCTGGTTTGTGACGACGAGGATGGGGCAAGGAAGGCTACATCCGGTGTGCCACCACCAAAGTTCGCATAGACATCTGCTGCAGTATGGCCGAACACCGAAAGGTCGACGACTTTGGTGCTGGCATCGACATACTGTGCATCGAGAGTCACCTGCAGGCGGTCGGTTGGGTTCAGCTCAAGATTCAGTGAGAAGTCTTCCACCAGCGTGTGTGAGTGGGACTGGCGCGTATAGCTGTTATAACCCGTAGCGCCTTCCAGAGTGCCACTGATAAAGCGCAGGTCGTTATATGTACTGTCTGCGGATGGTTCGCCAACGGTATTGTCGGACTGGAAAGCATGCTCCAGCCAGGACTGGTCAGCATCGGAGCGCACGTACTCCGCAGTAAACAGCTTGGAGCCATCATTGTCGGCCCACTGGAATACCATGCTGCCGCCGGTGCGTTCTCGATCCTGATCAACCAGGCGGGCGCCAACATTGATTGGGACCCAGCGTTCACCTACGCCTGAGATGGCTTTCAGCTCTGGAACACCTTGCTGGATGGAGTTGTTGCTGACCTCCAGTTTGGAATTGGCCGCGCTGATTAGAAAACCGAATTCACCTGCTTCGGTTGACCAGGTGTTGCTATACAGGCCGGAAAAATCCGGCGTCGCGGCTTCGCGCATATCGGTGTAGTTCACCGCGGTGTTGAACGCGATTGTTTGCCCGTCACTATCGAAGGGTTTGCGGGTTTCCAAGTTGATGGTGCCGGCAATACCGCCTTCGATCATGTCGGCGGTCTGGTTTTTGTACACAATCACCGCGCCCATCAGCTCCGGCGGTACATCCTGGAAATTCAGGCCACTGCCGTTGTTTGCGGAAAAGCTATCGCGACCGTTGAATTCACTGCGGCTTTGCACCATGCCTCGGAGGGTCGCGCCGCTACCCTCGATGGAGAAGTGATCAGGGTCCTCTGCAGCGGCAAAGCGTTCAATGGATACGCCCGGAACTCGCTGTAGGGCTTCCAGAACGCTTTTGTCGGGGAGTGCGTTGATATCAGAGGCTGAAATCGCATCGGCAACTGTTGATGCATCACGCTTCATGTCTTGTGCGTTCATCAGGGAGCCGCGTACCCCCTGTACGACGACTTCTTCCAGTGCCTCATGGCTGGGTATTTCTTCTTCAGCAAATGCAGCATTACTGGCGGCTGCGACGCAGATTGCGAGCAAACTGCGCTTGAAAACTGTGTTGGATGTGGTTGTATCCGGATTGGACCCTGTCATACTCATCACTTGCCTCATTTTTGTCGATATTTATTAAGAGCGCACGCGTTTGCTTCATGTAAAACGTCAGTGCAAAACGACCAATCAGCACCCGTATTTTTTGAGGCGGCGCACAATCTAATTGGCACATTATTTCTAACACGCCATGAGAACTGACTTTTGCGGTTGCGATAAGAAGGATCGATTTAGCGTTGGTACGGCCGTTAAACTGGTTTGTCAGGCAGGAAAACGAGGTTAATGTTGCGGGGTGACCGTAATCTTTGGCGGAGCAAACGATGAAACTAGTTCTGTTTAACGCACATGACATAGTGCTTTTTTTGACAGTCTATCTGTGTCTATTATTTGCCCTGATTGCCACGATCGGCCGCCGCAGCTACGGTTGGGGAAATGTGTGGTTGGGAGCATTCCTGCTCTCTCAAGCCTTGGTTGCCTTGCATGTACTGGCCTTATGGGGAGAGGCGTTCCACGTTTGGGTGGTAGCACATACCCCCTGGGTATTCGCGGTTTCCGAGGCGTCCCTCTGGATCGAAGGTCCGCTTTTACTGCTTTATACGAGGAGTGTACTTTTTACCCAGTCCAGTTTCCGACGTAAAGATTTAGTCCTGCTATTCCCACTGTGCTTGTATGCGGTCTTCTATTTTGGCGCGCTACTTTACTATGGTGCGAGCCAGGGCTCCCCGGTACTTCAATTTTTGCGCTCGGACTCTGTTCAATTCTATGAGCACTGCCGAAATCTGACCCGAGCTGGATTTGGTGTTTGGGCTTTTTGGACGATCAAAAGCTACGAGCCACGGATGTCCAATGTCTATTCCAATGTGGATCACCTGAGCTACCGGTGGTTAAAAGTTTTGGTGATCGGGTTCATCGCGCTGAGGCTGTGGAATATTCTGTATCTCAGCATATATACGAGTTTCAATTTTGTGCTGGGAGAAGGTGCTATCCAGAAGAGCGATCTGGATGGTGTTGGGATCGCGTCCAATTATGGCCAGTTACTGCTGATATCGGGATTGCTGTACTACGGATTTGGCGTTGCCAACGGTGTACAAAAAGTCACCCAGGAAGTATTGGATGAGGTTGCTGACCATCCGGTAAGTGACGGAGATAAGGACGAGCGAACACCCTATACACGGGAGCAAGTTCAGCGCGTCACTCGGCATATGGAGTCGGCACGGCCGTACCTGAATAGCAATCTCAAGCTTGAGGATCTGGCGAGTCAGGTATCGCTTTCGCCCAAGTTGCTGTCTAACCTGATAAACCGGGAATTCGAGTGCAATTTCTTTGAGTTTATCAATCGCTACAGAATTACCGAGGTGAAGCAGTTCCTCTCTGATCCCTCGTTGCAAGATCGGTCCGTAATGGATCTTGCGATGCGTGCAGGTTACAACAGTAAAACAACCTTTAACCGATTGTTCAAAATAGATACAGGGATGACGCCAACGCAATATCGAAAAGAGGAGCCCGCGCCGCAAGTTGCTTCCTGAGCCATTTTTCAATACGAGTTTTAAATGTAAGGACTCACTACCGCGCTGGGTGATTTTTGCACGGTAGTCCCTAGAAAAAGGTCCCAACTTCCGATTTACCTAGTCTTGGTACGCACTTTTTCCGCTTTCTCATTAGATTGCCCCGACTATTCGAAGAAAAATAACCGTCGAGGCGATAAGGATGATGAAAGGTATTCGCGGGCGTTGGCTCGAAACTCAGTCGCGCCCGGTTCGAGTTGCGGTGGATGTCGCTGCTGTACTGTGTACCATGGCGGTCTTATTAGGTGCGGTAACTGCGGAAGCGGCAACAAGTGCGCCACTCTTTGAGCCCGCGGTGCCGGGTATCGGTCACCCCTAGTTTGGCGAAATTCTGATCGCCAGGATTCGGGTGTATGTGACCTGCCAGTATGCGTGAGTCATTCATTGAGGGCTGTTGCGAGCAAATCTCTCGGTGCATGTGTCTGTGGCCGAGTTTATGTGCCCAATCTCCTTTATCTCAATATTGTCCCGCCTTAGCGTAATCTTCTCCCTCCCAGCTATTCGTCAATCGGCGCACCCATTACAGTCCTGTTCAATATTTGTGTCGCGCAACTTGGAACGAGCTAAAACCGCCTTCTTCAGGTGGATAAAGTTTGACCATAAATAGTGTTGCTTCGCGTTTCCAGCTTTGAATGTGTAATGAGTCGATGAACAAAAATACAGCACGCAGCTTACTTATTGGAGCTGTGGTAATTGCCCTTGTTAGCGTTGTAAGCGTCGTAGTGTCCGCAAAAGACAGCGATGGAGACGGCCGAAAGGATCCCCGTGACAACTGCCCATTTGAAGCCAACGCCAATCAGGAGGACATGGATGGTGATGGACAGGGGGATATATGTGATATCGACATCGATGGCGATGGCTTTATCAATGAGCATGAGATTATCGCCGAGACAGACCCTAAGGATGCTAGTTCGAAACCGGATCCCAGTGCGGATGACGACCGCGACGGTATCCCAAACAAAGATGACCGTTGCCCAGCGTCGCCCATTGGGCGGAGTGTCGATGCCCAGGGCTGTGCAGTTGTCGGTGTCACCGAGATGTTGGATGACTATAGCGATGAAATTGCTCTAAACGCGCCGCATACCGAGCCAATGATTCCCAAGTGGGGGTTTGGTTATATGCAGTCAGGATGGGGCGAAGAGGATTTTGGTTATGACAGCCAGGAAGGATTTCTTGACCATGCTCGCGCATTGAGGGGGATCGAAAATCGCTACGGGAGTCACCGCTACCCCGCAGATGTCATGGTGCTGGACATGTATTGGACCGGCAAGGAATGGAGCTGGCCCGGAAATATGACGTGGGACTTAAACAAGTTTCCCGATCCTGAGGGCCTGATTGACTCGCTTCACGAAATGAATTTTAAGCTCATGATGAACTATCACGAGGGCGGATTCGGGGAAGAGTGGTTGGCGCAGCTCCAGCGTGATCTTGACTACGGTGTGGATATTGTCTGGCTGGATTTTTGGCGGGCAGATTCTCAGTATGAAAAGCGCGTGTGGGAGTTATTGCGCAAACATCACGGAGAAGACAAGCGCATCATGTTTATGGCCCGCCACTACGCGCGGCCGAATCACCACAATCAGGAATCGATTCTAGGTGGTGACTATATGCGTACACCTAATGAGGAATCTCTGGAAAAAGCCATGCCCATCCACTGGACCGGCGACGTGCTGGGGGACTGGAAAGGCTTTGCTGAAACGATTGAAGCCATTGTTCACAGCGATGATGGTGCGCCGGGCGGCTGGTCTTATTTACATGCAGATACACCGGGGCATACCAAGGGGGAAGACCCCGAACTCGCGTTGCGTTGGATGCAGTTTTCCGACTTCACTACGTCTACACGCAATCATGGTACTACCGCGCGAGATGTATGGTCTTGGGGCGAACAGGTAGAAAAACTGAGTTATCAGTCGCGCATGCTGCGTTACCGCTTGTTGCCCTACATTTACACCTACAGCTGGCATATATGGCAAGACGCCATGCCATTGACACGGCCACTGCGCCTGGCTTACCCCGGGGAAGCCGACGAAAACCGCTATGTGTATCTTTTTGGCGAGGAGATCCTGGTGGCGCCGGTGTACAAGTCCGCTGCTTCTTTTCCCGGGGAGAAAATGGATATTTATCTTCCGAAGGGCAACGGATTACAGTGGGTGGATTACTGGACCCATCAAGTGTACGAAGGCGGGCAAACGATTCAGGTTGCTGCCAGTATGGATATTCACCCGAATATCCCATTATTTGTAAAGCGCGGGGCTATTATTCCAATGGGGCCGGAAATTTTCCATATTGATCCAGCGGTGCATGCGGATCCGATTACGTTGGACATTTACCCCAAAGAACGGGGGGAATCTTCATTTACCCTGTACGATGATGACGGTGAAACCCTGGGGTATCAAAGGGGCGAGCAAAGCTTTTCGCGGATTTCAGTAGTCTCCAGTGATAAACAGTTGGAAATTGTGGTCGGGGCGCATAAGGGGGAATACGCCGGCAAGCCAAAAAAACATAACTATAGGGTGAAGCTTAATCTGATAGGGCGTGACTTCCAGCCGCCAGAGTTGAATGGAGATTCGTTGCCTGCGCTGGTTGATATTGACTCAGAAAATCCGCGGGGTTGGCTCTACGATAAAGAAAACAAGATTTTGTGGGTAAAATTTTCAAGCGCTGCTGATCAAGAAAATCGTATTGTGCTCCAATATAATTAGCAGCAACAAAGTAGAGCTCCAAAAAATCCGGCGATCGTCGCCAGCTTTTTTAACCTGTTAATACACTTATTTATTTCTATTATACCCGTTTCCTCAAGCGGATTAGGTGCGGCCAATATCGGTAAAGTTGCGACGCTAATTCGAATATTTATTCGGTTTCATACCGGTATGACAGTTAATTCCCAAAAGGCAGAAAAATAATTCTTCATCTTGCTGCTAAATTGAGATTCTGTTCGCATTTCATGTGTGATTGCTCATCTTATTTCGAATATATTCCCGTTCCTAAAAATTTTAATTAGCCACTTCCGCGTTCTTATACATATAGCAGATGGGGATCGCTATATAAGATCAAGCGCTGGTGGCTGCCTATTGCTATTGGGGATATTTCAATGCTAATTCAGCGTGTGCTGCTTGCGGTATTTGCGTTTACCAGCGCTATTGCTTTTGCTGGGGTGAGTGGACCCTCGTCAGATAATGACGGTATGTACACTATTAATTACTCCTGGAATAAGCCCACGAGTGGTACAAAGCCATCATCCATTAAGATCTATAAAAATGGTTCGCTGAATCGAACTATTACCTCTGGGTACACGGCGTCTAGTTATTCAGCCAAGGAAACTTCCACTGGAAATTGGAAGTATGAGGTGTTTGGTGCTGTTCAAATCTGTCTGGTTCCGATACATAACGGGTATTGTGCCGAACCGGACTTCCGGGTGCAGAGCATTGGTTCCTGGACGGTCAATGTTACCGCAATCCTGGGAACACCCGGTGCGATTTCTGGCCCCACAAACGATGCGGATGGTAGCTTCACGCTGTCGTGGGCTGCTGCCTCTGGCGTCGTTGCGCGCTATGAGCTGTACAAGCAAACCGTAGGAACCTCTACCTGGGAGCTGGTACACAGTGGTACCGCGCGCAGTAAGGCGATCAGTAGCTGGGGTAATGGCCAATATGATTTTCGTGTGCGCGCCTGTAGTAGCACAAGTTGCGGTTCTTACACAGTGAATAAGCGGGTAACTGTGGCGCGTACGCCGGGCGTGCCTGCAAGTATTTCTACCCCATCTAACAATACGAGCGGTACATATACCGTTTCTTGGGGCACAGCGACAGGCACCGTCACTTCTTACCAGTTTTATGAACAGAAAAATGGTGGCAGCTGGGTGTCCAAATACACGGGCACCGCGCGATCCAAGTCGTTTTCGGGTAACGGAGACGGAAGTTACCGTTATCGCGTGCGCGCGTGCAATAAAGTCGGTAGCTATACCTCCTGTAGCGCCTATAAGACTTCGGGAACCTTTTATGTAGCGCATCCTCCTTCAACACCCAGTAGTATTTCAGGCGTGCCCGCAACCGACAACAATGGTGCGTTTACCGTCTCCTGGGGCGCTTCAACAGGTGCTGTCACTAAGTATGAACTGTACCAGCAGAAAGATGGCGGTAGCTGGAGCAGTATTTACTCTGGCACCGGACTTTCGAAAGCGGTGTCGGGGCTGGGCGACGGTGACTACGCTTTTCGCGTTCGCGCCTGTAACACCGTAGGTTCCTACACTACATGTAGCGGCTACAAAACCTCCGGTACCGCCACCGTTGCCAACGTACCGGGAACACCGGCTTCTATTTCGGGGGTTCCAGGCACAGATGCTGACGGTGCCTTTACCGTGAGTTGGGGAGCGTCGTCAGGTACTGTCGACAAATACCAGCTGTACCAGCAAAAAAATAGTGGCAGTTGGACGAAGATTTACGAAGGTACTGGCCTTAGCAAAGCGGTATCCGGTTTGACGGACGGTACCTACGCATTCCGGGTGCGTGCGTATAACACAGAAAATAGTTACACCGCATACAGTGGCTATCGCACTTCCGGTAATGCCATTGTGTCGCGCACGCCGGGCGTGCCGGCCAGCATTAGTGGCGTACCGGCGACCGATGGCAACGGGGCCTTTACGGTCAGCTGGGGAGCGTCATCCGGTACCGTTGATAGCTATGAGCTTTACCAGCAGAAAGATAGCGGCAGCTGGAGCAAAATTTACACAGGCACCGGTACCTCCAAAGCTGTCTCTGGTCTGGCAGACGGCACCTATGCATTCCGTGTTCGTGCGTACAATACAGAATCGACTTACACAACCTATAGCGGCTACCGTACTTCTGGCAGCGTTATTGTGGCGAATGCCCCTGGCACGCCAGCGTCACTCAGTGGGATTCCGGCAACAGATGATGATGGCGGCTTTACCGTTAGCTGGGGTGTTTCATCGGGGACGGTTGATGGCTACCAGCTGCAGCAGCAGTTGAACGGTGGCTCCTGGGCTACGATTTATTCGGGGAGTGGCCAAAGCAAAGCCGTAAGTGGGCTTGAGGACGGTACTTACAAGTTCCGCGTGCGTGCATTTAATACGCACTCGACGTACACCGCATATGGCAGCTTCCGAACGTCGGGGGAGTCTATCGTTGGCATCAAGCCCGGCTACCCCGCCACCATCAGTGGCGTACCGGGTACCGATAACAACGGTGCCTTTACGATTAGCTGGAGTGCTTCCGGTGGCACCGTAGATGGGTATGAGCTGCAACAGCAAAAAAATGGCGGTAACTGGTCAAATATTTATACCGGGACCGGACTGTCGAAATCCGTTTCCGGATTGGGCGACGGTACCTACTCATTCCGAGTACGCGCCTATAACACCGAAGATACCTTTACCTCCTATAGCGCTTATAACACCTCCAGCAGCGCTACCGTTGCCAATGTTCCGGGTGTGCCATCCAGTATTTCCGGCGTACCAACCACGGATGTGGATGGCAGTTTCACCGTTTCCTGGGCCGCGTCAACTGGCACTGTAGATGGTTACAAGCTGGAGCAGCAGACGAACGGTGGTAGCTGGGCGCAAATCTATTCAGATACCGGTACTTCAAAAGCAGTAAGTGCGCTCGCGGACGGCACCTATGCCTTCCGAGTGCGGGCCTTCAATACCGAAGGAAGTTACACGGCTCATACCGGCTACCGTACCTCGGGCAATGCAATTGTTGCGCGTCAGCCTGCGACACCCGCCAGTATCTCCGGCGTACCAACGAACAACAGTTCCGGAGCCTTTACGGTCAGCTGGGCCGCAGTGACGGTCAATACTGACCAGTATCAATTACAGCAACAAACGAATGGTGGTTCCTGGAGCACTATTTATACCGGCAGCGGCACGAGCAAGGCAGTTTCCGGACTCGCGGATGGCGCTTACGCATTTCGTGTTCGCGCACAGAACCTTGTCGGTAGCCACACCGAGAGCGGGTCTTTCCGCACCTCCGGTACGGCGACGGTTGCCAATAAGCCGGCAACACCCTCTTCCATAAGTGGTGTGCCTGCAACGAATACCTCAGGTGGTTTTACCATTAGTTGGACGGCGGTGGCGGCACCGGCAGACAAATATCGATTGCAGCAGCAAAAGGACGGTGGCTCCTGGGTAGAGATTTATAATGGTACCGGCCTTTCGAAGGCGGTTTCCGGGCTGGCGGACGGAGCCTATAAGTTCCGTGTGCAAGCGCTTAACACCCAGGGTAGTTATACGGCCTATGGTGATTTCCGTACCTCCACGCAGGCCGCAGTAGCCAGCGTGCCAGGCGTGCCCGGCGCAATCAGCGGTGTGCCCGCAACCGATGCGGATGGTGCCATGACGCTTTCCTGGGGTAGTGCCTCGGGTAATGTGGATACCTACGAGCTTTACCAGAGCCAAGATGGCGGCAGTTGGGAGCTGGTGAGTAATGCGGCGGGGAACAACCGTTTTGTATCCGGACTAAGCGGCGGCAGCTGGGCGTTCCGAGTGCGGGCTTGTAACACCGTTGCGAGCTTTAGCGCGTGCGGTGGATACAGCACTTCTGGCAGTGCCGTTGTGCATGACGCGCCAGAGGCACCGCAGGCGCCTATACTCGCGACTGCGCCAACAGCGGGTAGTAGCGAGGTGATCAACTCGGACAAGATCGGTGCTTTGGCCGGTGAATTCCGTGTAAACGAGGCGGGTTCGGCCACTTACAATGTGCCCATCGCGGTTGCCCCGGGTATTGCTGGCGTTGCGCCGCAACTGTCCATGGGCTACAGCAGCTCCAGCGGTAATGGACTGCTGGGCAAAGGGTGGAGTCTCGGTGGGCTCTCTGCTATCAGCCGGTGTCGGCAAACGCTAGGTGTGGATGGCAAGGTTAAGCCTATTTCTTGGACCGCGGAAGACCGCTTCTGCCTGGATGGGCAGCGCTTATTGTTGCAGTCGGGTGTTTATGGCGCGGATGGTTCTACCTATAAAACGGAAATCGACAGTTTTGCGACGGTCAAAGCGATTGGCGGTAGCGCAGGTGATCCGGACTATTTCGAGGTGACACGTAAGGACGGTTCAACTTCTGAGTACGGTAAAACCGTAGATTCCAAGTTGGCGGGTGCTGCGACACTAAGGTGGGCGCAGAGCCTCTTCGCAGACAGTGCCGGCAATGGTATTGAATTCGTCTATGAGGGTGATGCTGAAACCGGCCACCGAATTCACCGTGTCCGCTATGCCGGCGGTGCAGCCGAAGTGGTGTTTGCATACGAAACGCGCCCGGATGGTCAGAGCGGTTATACGGCCGGATACCATTTCTCGACGACGCAACGACTGTCTAAGGTTACCTCGCGTAATGACGGCACGGATCTTCGGGAATATGTCGTCAACTATGTTCCGACCTCTACGCTGGCGAATGCTGACAAAGCTTCACGGATAGAAAGCATCGAAGAGTGTGTAGGTAGTACCTGCCTTCCGGCAACAAATTTTTCTTGGTCTACTCCCTCTGTCACTTACCCAAGTAGCGGTGTATCAGGGCTGGACTTCTCCCCCTCCAGTGACCGTTTCTATGTATCCCATAGCTATGCCGATATTAACGGTGATGGCAAGCAGGACCTCGTATGGCACGAGGGGGATCATGATGACGGCTACACAGATAGCCGGATCAAATATGCCTTAGGTAACGGTTCCACCTATTCATTGCAGCATTACTTAAATGGCCCGTCTAATCCGTCGTATTTTTCCAATGCGGGTGCCGGCTCCGGATTTGGGTTCCGGGTTCTGGACTACAATGCCGATGGGCGGCATGACATCGCAATTTATGATAATAAATCCAGTTATGGGAAAGTCGCCAATCGCTGGTATATCTATCTTTCTCGCTATACGGGAACGAACAACAACTGGAAGTTGGATTTCAACGGCATCAACACCGGCTTAACCGGAGAAGATGCGATCTTTGCTGATTTCAATGGCGATGGCCTCGCGGATTTTATCAAGGCCGAGGTGCGCGATGGGACGCAGACTTTGGTAGTGCGCGAGCTGGTACCTTCGGGTAAAGCGCCCACCTCGGATACCTACTACAAGTTTGCTAGTGAAAAAACCTACCCGATCAATACCGAGGGCGCTACCAGCTTCAGCGAAGATGATCGTCTAGCGTCAACGCTTGGCGATTTCAACGGCGATGGGGCATTGGATGTTCTGGTCACCCGTTATGCGTATGAACAGGTCGATTGTCGCGACGATGATTTCGAGCAGTTACCCTATCGGCAGATCGATGAAGACGCTGAGTATCAGGAGCTCTATGCAGCGCGTTACCTAGATGGCTTCTGTGATATGCCGGTATTCGGTTATGTGTACAAGGGACATTCGATTGCGGCGTTTGATGGTGACAGTTTCCAGACTTATGCCAATGTAGATGGCAGCAAAAAAGACAAGTTGTTAAGCGCACTGGACTTCAATGGGGATGGACTCAGCGATATCGCTTACTTCAACGGTATTCAGGTTGTGGTTCAGCTCAGTACCGGCTCAGGGCTTTCCGCCAAGCAGTGGCTAGGTGCCTCAGAGAAGGCGAGCTTTGCTGACCTCAACCAGGATGGCTATCCGGATATATTCTGGCCGGATTACGCTGCGCAAAAGCTGAAGGTGCGCTACTGGCAGCCTGGTAGTAACACCTTTAGTACTGAAACAAATTTCCGCAGCTTGCCGAGTAACAAAGAGAAGTACATGTATTGGTTTGCCGATGTCAATGGTGACACTCAAGCCGATTATCACTACCTGCAAAAGAACGGTGAACTGTATACGTACCTAGCGAATAAAAATGACAGTGCCAATCGTAATAAGCCCGACGATGTAATCGTGCAAATCGATAACGGCATGGGCAATATCACGGATATTACCTATGCCAACGCGGTCGACAAGCAGGTCTATTCACGTCTGGAAATGTCCAGTGAGACCGAGACCGTGTGCATTACTTTGCCGCCTGAACCCGGCACGCCGATGCTCGAAGAGGAAATCTGCTACCCGGTCACAACCGGTGATCCAGCGACCCTCTACGATGCACTCAATGGACCTTGGGATTTGCCGGAAGGCGCGCAGACGTTAGGTAAAGAGGAGCCCGTACTCGATGTGCTGGCACCCATGTTCCTGGTTTCCCGCGTCGAAAGCACTTCCCCCGCTGCGAGAGCTACGGCTGGCAATGTCGATGCTACGGCAACCAGTGCGGTGTCTTACAAGTACCATCAGATGAAACTGCAGGCGGCCGGGCGCGGTATGCTCGGTTTCCAGAAGGTTTCCAGTACCGACGAGCAGACCGGCGTCATTACCGAGACCAGCTACCGGCAGGACTTCCCGTTTATGGGGATGCCGCTGTTGACGGAAACCCGTACAGCAAGTGGCAAGGTGTTGAGCCGCGCGTCTAATGAATGGAGATTGCAAGGCTGGAATGGCAGCGGTACGCCCGCCAAGCCGTACCGTCCGTTTATCGCCAAGTCGGTGGAAGAAACCTATGCGTTGAAAAATAACGGTACTACGCAGGGTGGCCTGTTGCAGTCCGTGCTGACCGAAACCACGCAAGACAGTTACGGCAACGCTACCCGCGTAACCATGACCACCAGCGATGCAGACGGTAACAGCTACGTCAAAGATACGGTCAATACCTTCCCGAGTTCCGGCTGGGCCGCGGAAATGGGGCGTATGAGTAAGACTGTGGTGACCTCTACCCGCGGCGCCCAGAGTGTTTCGCGCACGTCTTCCTTTACTTATTATCCTGAGGAAAACGGTGCGAATCAGGGGCTGCTGCATGAGGAAATTGTCGAGCCCGGAACTGCTTTCCAGGTGAAGACTTCTTATATCTATGATCAGTACGGAAATAAGAAAGAAGCTACCGTCAGCGCTGCGGGAGAAATTTCTCGGACTACGACCTATGCCTATGATGATGGTCGTTACCTGAGGTCTACCACCAACGCCCTTGGGCAGGTAACCTCCGAAGTTCTCGTACGCGATGCCTTTGGCAACCCCACTCAAGTGGCAGACATCAACGGTGTGGTTAGCCATACGGCCTACAGCAAGTTTGGCCGTAAATACTTTGAGGCTTCGCCCACCGGTGCCTGGTCACAGACTCTGCTGAAATCCTGTTCCGATGGTACCTGCCCCGTTAGTGCCCAGTACTACGCAGAAAGTACCGGTGCCGGCGGTGCGATCAGCCGTAGCTATGTGGATACCCTCGGGCGCGAAATCCGCAAGGCGGCAAAAGGCTTTGATGGCCGCTGGGTGTATACCGATGTGGAGTACGACCAGCTCGGCCGTGTTGCCCGCCAGTCGACGCCGTATTTCCAGGGAACGTCCCGCTACTGGACCGAGTTTGAATACGACCTGTTGGGCCGCGTTACGCGCAGCACGCTCCCGGGTGTGATCAATCCAATCACCGCGAGCTATGACGGTTTCACCACCGTTACCACAAACCCCAAGGGGCAAACCAAAACCGAGAAGAAAAATGCCTTCGGCGAACTGGTGGAAGTGACCGATCACCTCGGTGGCCGCATCACTTATGGCTACGATGCTCAGGGCAACCTGAAGACGCTGAACTCGCACGGTAGCCCGTCCGATCCGCACAATATCGTGACCACGCTCACCTACGACATCGTGGGCCGCAAAATTGCGATGGACGACCCGGACAAAGGGCAGTGGAGTTACCAGTACACCGGCTTCGGTGAGCTGAAACAGCAGACCGATGCCAAGGGCCAGACCAGCAGCATGACGTACGACAAGCTGGGTCGTATGGTGAACCGGATTGATCGCCGCGCGGGTGGCAGTATCGAGGGCAATACCACCTGGACCTACGATGTTGCCAGTAACGGTCTCGGCCAGCTGGAAAGTGTGCAGGACAGTGTCAGTGGCTATATCCGTATCCACGGTTACGACAGCTTCGGCCGCCCGAGCAACACATTGACCAGCATGGGGCTGGGTGGTGTGCTCGGCGGTTTTGAAACCACGACCGTGTACGACCAGTACGGGCGCGTATTCCAGGAGTACAACACCGAGATTGACGCGGCCTACGATGCCGGTGCCACCCAGAACCTGTACAACCAGTACGGCTTCTTGCACAAGGTGGTGAACGCCTATCGCAGTGGAGGCAACTATCTCGACACCTACTACACCGTTGCCGAAATGGATGCCCGTGGCAATGTAACCGAATTTGTTCAGGGTAATGGTATTACCACCGCTCAAGTACATGACCCAATTACAGGGCGCCTGATTTCGCGAACTGCCGGTACTGTCGCCGGGCTCGGCGAAGTGCAGGAACTGCACTACGACTGGGACGATGTGGATAACCTGCTGTTCCGCAAAGACCTGAGCGGCAGCAGCAACCTGCATGAAGACTTTACCTATGACGGCCTCAACCGCCTGTTGACAGCGACAGTTGTTGGTAAAGCCGCACAGGTAATGACCTACGACAGTCTGGGCAATATCAAGTCCAAGTCCGACGTGGGCAGTGGTGACTATGTCTACGGTAATGACAGCGGCAGTGGTCCCGGCCCGCACGCGGTGATTGCGACACCGAACGGTGTGACCTATAGCTACGATGCCAATGGCAATATGACCAGCGACAGCAGTGGCCGCAGTATTGACTACAGCACCTTCGACAAGCCGCTGGAAATCAGCAAGGGTGGGCACACCACAAGTTTTGCCTACAGTCCGGAGCGCAAGCGCTACTGGCGTGAAGATGTAAACAGCAGTGGTACCACCACCACCCTGTATCTGGGGAGTGTGGAACAGGTAACCACCGGCAATATCGTCAAGGTCAAACGCTATATCCAGGGCACCGCGATTGAGACGGATACCTACAGCGTCGGTAGTAGCTGGAGCCTGCAGGAAAGCCAGCTGCGCTATCTGCACAACGACCACTTGGGCTCGCTGCACCGCATTACCGACGAAAATGGTAGCGTGGTGGAAGAGCTCAGCTTTGACTCCTGGGGTAAACGCCGCGACCCGATCAACTGGGCAGCGGTATCGGTTAGTGACTTGATGTCGTCGGACTGGTCCGGGCTTACCGCCTTCACTACTACTCGCGGCTATACCGGTCACGAAATGCTGGATGAGGTGGGGCTCATTCATATGAATGGGCGGATTTATGATGCGCATCTTGGGCGGTTTATGCAGGCGGATCCGTTTGTGCAGTCCCTAAAAAATAGCCAAGCTTTTAACCGCTACACCTATGTCCTGAACCGGCCATTTAGTTTTACTGATCCAAGCGGCTTTTTGTTTGATAAATTGTTTAGGCCGTTTAAAAAAGTAATTCGTGGATTCTTTAGGGCTATAGGTCAAACTGCAAGTCAGTGGGTCGTGAATATTGCTTCCATTTGGTGTGGGCCAGCTTATGCAGCATGTGTTGCTGCAGGAAATTACGATATATCGAGAGCTTTTGGGGTGGAAAAAACAGGAGCATTTCGAAACGCGTTTAGCGCGGGCGTGATGGCATATGTGAGCGGGCCGCCGCAATCAATCAATATTATACAAATAGCAGCAAATATTGCAGATCCGAAAGTCGGCAGGGCAGTTAATTTCTTTTACAACGGGTTTGATGCCAATAGTTTCAGGAATACGGTGATTAACGCTGGACATGAAGTGAAGAATCATTATGTCCAGAAAGAAATGGCAAGGATTGCAGAAAAGAATGGCTTAACGCTACAAGAGCTAAACGCTCTACTTACGCTTAATTCATTCGCAGGCAATAAAATTGCTGGTAGTAGATATCATGAAAGCACTAATGAGATTAGTGGCTTTACATCAAGAAAGCACGGTTTGTGGGGCGTTATTTGGGATGTAAATGATACGTTGCTTGGATATCAAGGGTTACTGGATGCCAGTGGCCACGATTACATTACTGGAGGGAAGTCCGGAACACACATCTCAGGTTGTCATAGCTTGGGGACGTTGACGTGCAATAATTTGGTTGCTAGAGGGTTTGCACCTTCTGCCCAGTTGAACTCTCTTCCTTTTGGTAATATCGCGGTCTCGGAAAACCTTGCTATTACGAATCTAGGTAAGTGGGATATTATCAATGGTGGATGGCTTGGTCGTTTATTGAATCCATACTCGAATTCAACTGACTGTCTTAATGGTGGGTCCTCAGGGGCGTTTTGTCACGGTTGGGATGCAAACTACCGAAAGCGTAAAAATGGTGGAGGTAATCCATGACTAAAATAGTGCTAATTTCACCTATATTTACATTGCTACTTGGCTGTATTCCTTCGCAAGACTTCTCCAGCCGGATTGGGGAGGCAGATTTTGTCAGCGCATGTTATACGTTGGCTAAGCCCGCATTTATTTTTGAAAGTGATTGTGCAAATCTAAGTGGTGGGTTGTCAAATGTTGAGAACTGCTTGTCTATTCAGGCTGTGGGAGAGGGCGGCTTTCCCCCTAGTATGGAGCGCTACAGTAAGCGTAAAGGTGAAATTGATGAGACTTTGTTTGATCCTTTAGTGTTTGATCGGAAAGGATCAATCACCGGTATGGTGGCTGCAGGAACGAAACTAAATATTAGTAAGGTAGTTCATCATGGGTGGGGGACATATGGAAATATTTGGGTAGTACGCGCGCAACTACAATTGTCGAATGGTACGGTTGAAGTTGAGATCCCCTCGTTTTCGTGGGTGCATAAAGAGCCATTGTGGCTAAATGGTAGAGATGATTACTTTTCAGGGTTTTATGAGGAATACCTTGCCGGTTGCGACGAGTGAGAGGAGAAAAACAAGAAAAAGGACACCCATAATCTGTGCTCCTGAGCCAAGTGTCTGCGCCAGTAGGCCCAGTAATAATAAATGGGGTTAATAAATGGGGTTAATAAATGGGGTTAATAAATGGGGTCAGATCAACATTGTGACGCCCATTAGCACCTTTTGAATCTTCCCGTCATTTAATCTGTGGCCATCAGGAAAAGGAGCTTCCAATGGCCAGATTACCCCGCCTCGGTCCTGCCGGTATTCCACAGCATGTTATTCAGCGAGGAAACAACCGGCAGGTGTGTTTCTGGAAATAAATGGGGTCAGATCAACATTATGACGCCCATTAGCACCTTTTGAATCTTCCCGTCATTTAATCTGTGGCCATCAGGAAAAGGAGCTTCCAATGGCCAGATTACCCCGCCTCGGTCCTGCCAGTATTCCACAGCATGTTATTCAGCGAGGAAACAACCGGCAGGTGTGCTTCTGTAGTGAGCAAGACATGATTGCCTATGCGGGCTGGTTGAAGCAGTACGCGAGGGAGTTTGATGTTCAGGTCCATGCCTGGGTTTTTATGACGAACCATGTGCATCTTTTAGCTACGCCTGCTTCCGACAATGGCGTCAGCCGGATGATGCAGGCCCTTGGGCGTATTTATGTGCGCTATTTCAATCGTGAGTATCGGCGATCTGGAACGCTGTGGGAGGGCCGTTATAAGTCTTGCCTGGTCGAGTCAGAAGAATACCTGCTGCAATGTTATCGCTATATCGAACTGAATCCGGTGCGTGCCGGCATGGTGGTTGACCCGGGCGAGTATTACTGGTCGAGTTACCGTTGTAACGGGTTGGGTAAGGCTTCCGCGCTACTGACGCCTCATCCTCAATACATGGCCCTAGGTCGTTGCCCAAAGGAGCGCCGCGAGAGCTACCGGGCATTGTTTCGGTATCAGTTAGATGGGCCATTGCTGGAGGAAATTCGCGGCTCGGTATCGAAGGTTTGGCACTAGGCAGTGATCGGTTTAAGGAGGAAAACGAGCGGCAGCATGCGCGACGGGTAAGCGCTGCGCCGCGGGGGCGGCCGTGACCGCGCCAGTTTATTAATCGGTCGTACATGTGATATGACTCTAATTTTCCAATAAAAAAGGGCCCGATAAGGGGCCCTTTTTCTATAGTCAATTATTTATTGTATATGGACGCTCGGAGATTCTTTCAAATTTGTAGTTGGCGATAGAACTGGATCGTAGCTCATTAACTTCGATACCGGACGATGGGTCTCTGAAGGCATCTTCGAAAAAGCGCGTATACTGCTGAACGCCGATTGCGTTGTTATCCAAATTTTGCTGAAGGACCCATTCTCGCTCGTTGTAGAGGAGGCAGCTGTCGCTTGCTGCAGGATTCCAGCTGTCGGGTTCACAGTAACCCATTTGATATTGACGGTAGCGCCGAATAACGAGGTTGCCGTTGGCGTTTATCTGCCAGAAGCCCGGCATTTGAACAAAGCTGTCTGTTATGGCGGTGTCGTTGCTGGGGTTCGAGTCGTACCCGATCACGGTGAGTGCTGTCCCATCTGCATTTACTTCAATCCAGTAGGGAGAGTTAGGGTAATAGAAATCGTCGGGCAGGCGGTAAATACCTACGGCTTCGCTTGACGTCCAATCGCTCGCCTCTTTTACAAAAGTATTTGACGTCATGGCGGTTCGCCTTACGTCATTAGTGGTCGTTACGTGAGTCAGAGAGTCTTTGATGTTTGTATTTTCAAGGAAAGTTACTTCCACTGTGTTGCCGTAAACATCGTTTAACTTTAATTGACCTTCGTTATTAATAGACCAACCGGTTGTTGCTAGGGTGCTAGCAGGAATACCTTCGCCGTTGATTTGATCCAGGACATAAGTCGCACTCCCGCCGGTATCAACATCGCCAGTAAACATCATTTGCGTGGCGCGAATTGAAAAATCGGGGTTGGGAACACTTACAGCCGGTGATTCCACATTGCCCTGAATGTAGCCAAGAGGCAGGCTGTAGTTTAAACCTACTTCAATAACTTCATGCGCTGGAATTGTGCCAGCCTGGCGGACTGCTAGCATCGCACCAGTGTGCACTTCTGGTTCCGTTGAAGGGTACTCGCCATCGGGATAGCGGAAATATTCCTCCACGGTAACCAACAGCCAGTCTGTAGCGTTGGCTTGATTGAGCCAGCGGATACCCGAGGGTGCGACCACTGTTTGCCTCACGACACCTTTGCCGAGGTCGGCATCCCAAAAAGTTTCTTCATCGGTTACGAACTCTGCACCGGACAGAGTAATACCATCCTCTCCTGCCGCCCAACTCAATGTGGTATCCCCGAGTCGGCCAATCAAGTTGCCCTGGCCCTCTGTATTCAGGGTTAATTTGTAGCCCAGATCGACGAAGTGGCTGCCAAGTGCCGCAAACGGAATAGACTGAATACCAGCGGTGGTGAGGTAATAAGTGTCAGCATAGGTGTTGTTTACGCGAGCTACCGCAGACGATGATAAATCTTCATGGGAAGCGACGAGCGCAAGAGCATTGAGGTAAGCCGTGGTATGCCTGAGCTGCGTATTTACAACAAACTCGGAGATGCTTTCCGGCTTTGCCGCGAGGGCATAGGTACTATTTATACCCGCGGGAAGATCTAGCGCTACACCATCCGCATCGTCAACTATCAGAGTGATTAACACCGCTAACTGCAGTGCGGCATTTCCATCTAGTCGCTTCATTCGTTCGCCAAGTACCGCTTCACTAGAGATACTTTGCGGCACACCCTGTTCAAGTTGAGCGGTGAATGCTGTAGAAACCGGTGAAATGTTTACCGATAGGTGCTCGTCGCGTGTGAGCAAGCCATCTTCACCCGCGGCAGAGTGTAGCGATGCAACGCTTCCCATCAGTGACACGAGCAGATTCTGCCCGGAGCCGTCACTGGTGGTTGCACGAACCATCTCTTCTGATCGGCTCTCGTCGATATTCAAGGGAACTGAGTAGTCACCACTTGCCGTGATCGGGGCCGAAAATACTTCTTCACCAACTCGGAACTCGACGCTACTTGTTTCTAATGAGGGTGCAATGACTCGCCCTTCGATTACCAAGCTGAGTAGGTTGGCTGTGACGGTAATCAATACGTCTTGTGAGGCTGTTGCGCCGCTATTGTCCGTTACGGTAATGGTAATTACAGCTTCGCTATCTTCCGTAACGGACGGGGCGGTGATCGAAACGGTATCAGAATCCGTGTTGCTGAGGGTTAGGGCTACACCGGATTTCTGTTCCCATGTGTAGGACGCTATGGTCCCATCGCTATCGGCAGCTGAGGCGACAATTGTTGTTGTAGTGCCCTCTGCAATGGTGGCACTTGCTGCTGAAACGGTTGGAGGCAAGTTGGTTGGCTCGGGAGTACTGGCTCCGCCGCCACTGCCACCGCCACCGCAAGCGTGCAGTAGCAGGCAGGTGGATAGTACGGTTGTTTTGGCTAACGTAATTAAGGTGTCATTCATTGTTTTTTGTATCGTTTATAGTTTCTGCGAAGAAATATACGTCAACGGATATTTTGAGGGAAGTTGTCCGCGCTTAGTTAATAGGGAATAACTGAAGTAAGTCACCGGATGACATAGGGCTTGGGCGTAGTAAGAGCGCTATTTCAATTGGGGGTTTCGGCGTTGCGATGGTATTTGGGCGGGTGCTGCACGTTATACCTGGTGCAGCCGAGAAAGTAATTGCGTAAGCCAATATATGTGCTGAGTATGTGCCACCTTTCGCTGCGGAGGGTGGCTTTAGATAGGGTAGGGATTGAAGTATGTAAAGCCGGCGCTAAACGCCGGCTTTTTTGTGCTTGGAAGTTGGGTATAGGAAGTTACTGTTGAGCTTCCTTAACCCCCATCTCTTCAAGCAAGTTATGGGCGTTGTCGACCTTGTCCATCACCCACAACATATATTCCACGTCGACGTGGATTGCGCGGGTGTTGTCGTTGAAGTCCCAGTCGGCGTTGATGCTGTCGTAGGTGCCATCAAATACCAGACCAATGAATTCCCCTTTGCCGTTCATGGTGGCAGAACCGGAGTTACCGCCGGTGATGTCCACGGTGGTGAGGAAGTTCACCGGTACGGAATCGAGGTTTTCATCGTAGTAATCACCGTAGTCCTTGTTTTTGATGGCATCCAGCAGTGCCTGCGGAGAATCAAATGGGTCTTCGCCGGTGTACTTGGCTTCGATACCGCGCAGGGTGGTGAAGGGCACAAAGCTGTCTTTACCATCGTTGCCGTCGGCCGCGCCTTTCACGGTTCCTGCGGGCGGCGTGTAGCCTTTCACCAGACCGTAGGTCAGGCGCAGTGAGCTATTCGCATCCGGGTATACCGGCTTGCCCTGTTCCTGATAGTAGGAAATCAGCAGGTCCATAAACTGCGGGCGGATCTTGGCAAAGGCACCGGTCAGCGCCTTGTCTTTTTTCTCCAGCGCCATGCGGTCATCGAAGGTAGCGACGGCCAGCTGAATGAATGGATCATCACTTGCGCGGAACTCTTCCGGCGACTTATCCATCCAGGCCAGGCGGGTATCGGTGTCGGTGAGGCCGGTTTTTTCGTACATGGCAGACAGCTTGTTCTGCAACGCTTCGCCGCTCAGCTCAACGCCGAAGAAGGTATCAAAGCTCTCGATGCGCTGATCTTGAGGCAGCGCGTTGTAGCGCTCGAGGAAGTAGCTCCATACGGCCTGGTCTACCGACGGCTCGAAGTTGCGCTCGATACGCTTCATGCTCTCGCCAAAGCGGGTCATGTCGCGTTCCTGATAGCCGGGTTCACGGTCTGCGTCTGCTTTTTGCTTTTCCTGGCTCAGGCGGTAGAGGCGCTGGGCACTGCTCAGCATCGCGGAGCGGTTCATGTAGTTGAGCAGCAAGTCGCGCTCTTGGGTGGACTGCTTTTCGGTGATCAGGTTATTCAGATCGTTGATTACCGAAGTGTACTGCTTGCGCTCTTCGGGCTTTTCACCAATCCAGTCCTGCAGGTCCTTCTCCAACTTTTGCTTGCGCGTCAACAGGTCGCTACGGTTGTAGCCTTCCATCATGCCGGTGAAGTTCTTGGAATAGTTGTTCAGGCCGGCAACCAGGCTTGCGTACTTCAACGCAGCGTCTTTGTTGTTTTCGGTCGCGTTGCCGATGACTTCCGACCACTCTGCCAGTACCTTCTGCATGGTGGGGTAGTACCAGGTGAAGTTATTGCTCACTTCTTCGGCGGTGCGGTAGCGGTTGGTGCGCCCGGGGTAGCCGGCAACCATCACGAAATCGCCTTCCTGAGGTCCTTCGGTCGCCACGGTCAGGTGGTGCTTGGGCTTAAACGGCACGTTGTCTTTGGAGAAGTCCGCAGGCTTGCCGTCGGGGCCGACGTAAGCGCGGAGGAATGCGTAATCGCCGGTGTGGCGCGGCCACATCCAGTTGTCGATATCACCGCCGAATTTGCCGATGGAGGAGGCTGGGGCGTGTACCAGGCGCACGTCGCGGATGGCCAACTGCTTGATCAGGTAGTAGCTTGCGCCGCCGTAGTAGCTGTAAACCTCACAGCGGTGGCCGGGGTCGGATTCACACGCGGCAACCAGTGCTTTTTCTGCATCTTCAATGGCTTTGAAGCGGGTGGCGCCGTCCATGCTGTCGTCAAGCTTGCTCTTGATCTTGTCAGTAACGTCGTCCATTTCCACGGTAACGTAGATGCGCGAACCCGGTGCCGCAGGGACTTCTTCTTCCAGGGTCTTGGCCAGGAAACCGTTGGCCAGCAGATCATTGTCTTCGGTGGAGTTGTAGGAAATGGAGCCGTAGGCACAGTGGTGGTTGGTTGCTACCAGCCCTTGGGGAGACACGAAAGAAGCGGAGCAGCCGCCGAGGCTGACCACAGCATTCATCGGGAACTTAGTCAGGTCGGTCATGGTGCTGGGGTCCAGCTCCAGTCCCAGCTCTTCCAGCTTGTTGCCCAGTTCAGGCAGCTGGCGGGGCATCCACATGCCCTCGGTTGAAACCGTTGCGGTGCTGCTGGCCGGCTGTGCCTCAGTCGTGGCAGCGGGCTTGTCGGCGGCAGCTTGGGTGCTGGCTTCCGTGTTGGTGTCATCTGCGGGTTTGCCGCAGGCGGTAAGCAGGGCGATGGTAAGCGCCAGTCCAAATTTTTGTGTGGACGCGTTTATTTTCACTGTTATTCCTTCAAAAAATTTTTAAGGGCTGCTGCGAACGTGTACCGGGGATCTTCCTGGATGCACGCGCATTGGCCGAATAGTCGGCCGCGCCTTGATGTTGTCACATAACTGCGGCGGCAAAAAGCTTGCTGCGATCAAAGGAGGTTCCACCGGGGCAGGTCCCAGACAGTGTAGAATCCGCGGGAAAAGACGTTGTGTGAAATAGGGGACGTGATGCTTGAGAAGCAGGACTTGATCGATATCGCCCGTACCGAGATGCCGTTCGGGAAATATGCGGGAAGGTTGTTAATTGATCTACCTGAGGAATATTTGCTCTGGTTCGCGAAGAAAGAGTTTCCCAATGGACGTCTCGGACAGCTGATGGCGTTGACACTGGAAATAAAAATTGAAGGGCTGGAAGGTCTGGTGAAACCCCTGAAAAAACAATGAGCTCCAGCAGGTATACCCGCGGGAACTCATTATTTGGATTCGCTTAGCAATACATGCGGTTAGCGATAAACCCGACGACCGTATCTGTCATAGTAATAGCGTCTTTTTTTCTGGCGGTCGTATAACCAACCACCGGCACCGCCGATCGCAGCGCCCACCGCTGCACCACCGGCATCACCCGTGATGAGGGCACCGGTTACTGCGCCAACCCCAATACCGGTGCCCACGCGGCGATCGGTATCACTCATGCTGGCGCAGCCAGCGGTCGTCAAAGTCAGTGCCAGGGCGGAAGCCACGCCGGCACGTCTTAACATCTGTAACTGCATAAATACTCCGCTTGCAATTGCTCGAACATCGCTCGGGGAGTGTATGGTCCGCACTAGCCGCTCCCAATGACGCCGCAAGGGAAAATTACATGTCGGGATAAAAATGAGAAAAAAGTGTGGGGGCACTTTTGGCGATCCTAAACTGGTATCAGTCCCGGGAAGACTCCCCCATCGCGAGACGAGGTGGAGTGCCAAGAAAAAGCGGTCCGTAACGAAGACTGGACATGACCGGAAATACGCCCACAGCGGGTGACCACTGGTTTGAAACATTGATTTCAGCGAGAGTAAGAGCGGGAAGTTTCAGTCAGCTTGATTGGGAAAATGGGGCGAAGGCGGTCGACAGAGTTCGGCCGCTTTTCCGTTGGGGCGGTAGCCAAATACTGTCAGAGCATGGCGAGATAGCGCGGGCCTCTCCCTTTCTACATTTTTGTGGCGCACCTTTCTTTTTTAGAAATGAATTTTCCTACGAGCCATTTTTAGGGTCGATTTTCACGCCATTAGCTGTGGCGAAGTTGTGACATATCTCCCACTGGTGACTTAACGCGCTGGCCACATGCGCCAAAAACGGGGTATGGTAAAAAAGTAATGACACCGCTGTCATTTTTTCCGGATAAAATGACAGCGGTGTCATTGTGTGGGCTGCAGACTGCACATATACGAGGTACCCGTTCAAGAAGTTATTGAAAAATGAACAAGTTAGAAGTACCGGCATTGCTGTTGAATGCCGTTCCACCAAGGGCAGCGATGCCCGTTGCGGTTTAACGGAAACAGCCTTTCGCTGCCCTGGTTGATAGATCCTTACCCATAAAATAACGACAAGGTGAATATCGATGAAAGGGCTAACCCCAAGCCACTGGCGCCATGCAATGCTTGCATTAGGTCTCGCCAGCTCCTCTGCTATCGCCGCGCCCGGCGCTCCCACCATTGACTGGATGGAAACCAGCTTCGCCATTATTGAAGTGGATGAAGCCGCTACCGCCTATGAGCAATTGGTAACCATTAACGACTACGCTGAAGTACCGGTAGCCTGGTCCAAGTGGTCGGGTGATCCCGCGACCACCGCGCAGTACCTGCTCAATGGCCAGGTTGTTCTGGAGCAAAACGTGGGCGGTGGTGCCACCCAGACCGGCACCGCGACTCTGCAAGTGGCCGAAGGCGGTCAGTACTCCCTGCAAGTAGCGCTGTGTAATGACGATGGTTGTTCCACCTCTGCCGCAACTGACATCGTGGTTGCCGATACCGACGGTAGCCACCTCGACCCGATTACCGTTACCGCGGGTGAGAACAACCAGTCTTACACCAACTCCACTAACTCCGTTGTGGGTACTTACTTTGTGGAGTGGGGCGTTTACGGACGCAAGTTCTCCGTAGACATGATGCCTTCCTACAACCTGACCCACCTGATCTATGGATTTATCCCCATTTGTGGTGGTGACGGCATTAACGATAGCCTGAAAGAAATTGAAGGCTCTTTCCAGGCGTTGCAGCGTTCCTGCTCCGGCCGTGAAGACTTCAAGGTTTCCCTGCACGATCCATTTGCCGCGCTGCAAAAATCTCAGGCGGACCAGACTTTCTCCGATCCGTACAAAGGCAACTTCGGTCAGCTGATGGCGCTGAAGCAGGCGTACCCGGATCTGAAAATCCTGCCGTCCATTGGTGGCTGGACTCTGTCTGACCCCTTCTACTTCTTCAGCGATGCCGCCAAGCGTAAAACCTTTGTGGATTCTGTTGAGGAATTTATCCGCACCTGGAAATTCTTCGATGGTGTGGATATCGACTGGGAATACCCAGGTGGCCAGGGCGCGAACCCGACTCTGGGTGACCCCGCCATCGATGGTGAAACCTATCGCCTGCTGATGCGTGACCTGCGTGCCATGCTCGATAACCTTGAGCAGGAGACTGGTCGTACCTACGAGCTTACCTCTGCGATTGGTGCGGGTTACGACAAAGTTGAAGATGTGGATTATCTCGCTGTACAGCAGTACATGGATTACTTCTTCGTGATGACTTACGACTTCTACGGCGGTTGGAGCAACGAAGTACTGGGTCACCAGACTGCACTGTATGCGCCAACCTGGCGCTCCGACGACGCTTACAACACCCACAACGGTATCCAGAACCTGCTGGGCCTGGGTGTTGACCCCGGTAAGCTGGTTGTTGGTGCGGCGATGTATGGCCGTGGCTGGACTGGTGTTTCTGGCTGGAACGGTAATGACCATATGACCGGCACCGCCACTGGTATGGTGAATGGTACCTGGGAAGATGGTGTTGTGGATTACCGCGATATCGTGGCCCGTATCGCTACCGGCGAGTGGGAAGAGTATTACGATACTGCAGCTGAAGCGCCGTATATCTTCAAGCCGAGTACTGGTGACCTGATTACCTACGATAACCATCGTTCGGTAATGGCCAAGGGTGCCTACGTTCAGTCCAACAACCTCGCTGGTCTGTTCTCCTGGGAGATTGACGCGGACAATGGCGACATCATGAACGCTATGCACGAGAGCCTCGGCCACGGTGATGGCTTCGGTAATCGCGCTCCGGTTGCGCGTGCCGGCGGCGACCAGAGTGTGGACAGTGGTGCAAGCGTAACCCTGGATGGCAGCACTTCCAGTGACCTGGATAACGACCCACTGACGTACAGCTGGGTACAGGTTTCCGGCACCAGCGTGACCCTGCAAAATGCCAGCAGCGCTTCTGCGAGCTTTACCGCTCCTGCGGTAAGTGCGGACGAAGAACTGGTGTTCTCGCTGACCGTATCCGATGGCGAAGCTTCCGATTCCGATCAGGTTGCTGTAACCGTTATTGCGGACCAGCCGAACCAGGCACCCAGTGCCGATGCAGGCGCGGATCAGATGGTCACCACTCCGGCTACAGTCACTCTGAATGGCAGCGCCTCCAGCGATCCGGATGGCGATGCACTGACCTACAGCTGGGTGCAGGTTGCCGGTAGCAGCGTAACCCTGAGCGACGCTTCCAGCGCAACGCCGAGCTTCTCCGCGGCGGAAGTCAGCGCGGAACAGGAGCTGGTGTTTGAGCTGAATGTGAACGACGGCAGCCTCAGTGACGCAACGCCGGACCAGGTGAGCATCTTCCTGTTGCCAGCCGATGCCAATACTCCGCCGCAGGTTTCTGCCCCGGCACAGGTAACCATTCAGGAAGGCGCCAGTGATTCCATCACCGCTACCGGCACCGATGCCGACGGCGATGCACTGACTTACACCTGGAGCGGTATGGCCAGCGGTTCCGGTGACACCATCACCATTACTGCTCCGCAGGTAGAAGCGGATACCAACTTCACCCTGACCGTTACCGTGAGCGATGGTATTGCCTCTGCGAGTGCGGACGTCACTGTGACCGTTACCAATGTGATTGTGGATGGTGGCTGTAGCTCTACCGATCCGAACGCGGGTAACTTCCCTGCCTGGCAGTCTGGCAGCACCTACGTGGGTGGCGATCAGGTAAGCCACGAGCAGCTGGTATGGCAGGCCAAGTACTGGACCCAGCAGGAGCCAAGCTTCACTTCCGCCGACTGGCAGCTGATCAGCGACATTGAAGTACCCTGGAACGCCAGCACTGCCTATAACGGCGGTGACGAAGTAAACCACGAAGGCAAGCGTTACCGTGCCAAGTGGTGGACTCAGGGCCAGGAGCCGAGCACGTCTTCCGACTGGGAAGAGATCGGTGATGCGAGCTGCAACTGATCAAGAGGTTTCGCGTTGACGCGAACTAATTGAGCAGCAAAGAAAAAGCCCCGGTAAATACCGGGGCTTTTTTATTGGGTGCAGATTATAGCTGCGTGCGGTTAGGGTGTTAGAGCGGGAAGCGGATCACCACACCGCCCATGGTTTCACCCAGCTCGAAGTCGGTACGCGGGCTATCCACATGTTCGTTGTGGCAGCTGACACAAGCGGGAGATACCGCTACGTCCGGGTAAACCGCAGTAAAGTAATCGGTGTCACCCAGAGTCTCGGTGCCGTAGAAGTTCTGCCCTGGGTTGTCATTGATAAACTGTAGGCCTTCCTTTTCCAGCTCGGTGCGCGGCTTGTTCTGTTTGTTGATGGCCCACTGGGAGAGCAGGGCATAGTTAAAGCCGGAGTCCATTTCGGCAACGCGCTCGGCGCCCATACGCATCATTTGTGCAGGTAGCGGCAACGCCTTGGTATCTTTCCAGTGCTCGTCGGCTTTGATGACCTGTTCTTCGTTGGCCAGCCGGTTGACCACGAAATTGGTGTAGCTGGCCCTGTCCGCTTCGATTACTGCAAAGATAGCATCGGCCATCCGCTCCGGTTGAACACCACTTTGTTCACTACAGCCAGCCAGTACCGCTCCAGCCATCATTACGGAAAGTAATTTACGCATGTTTCCCTCCTGTTGGGATTATCGAGTCGTTTTTATGCGGGCAATTCGCGCGCGAATCAGTTCAAAAGTCTTATGCTCTGAATCTGGTTCATGATTAAAGTTACTCTCAATCAGTCGCTCATCAGCCAGCGCGGCAACCGCAAATTCAACACCGTGACAATTGAGGCATACCGGCAGCATTTTTTCGTTCGGGCGCAGGTTGTGGTTTTGGTTGTGGTTGACCAGTATCTGTCCCTTGTGTTCTTCCCGTGGCAGGTGGCAGTTCGCACAGCTGACGCCGTTCGGCTGCTGCTGGTCCCACAAGCGGAAGTGTTCCGTGTTTTTGTAGGCAAGGCTGTGCTTATCGTTGTGACAGCTCAGGCAGGCATCCACTTCCGCAACGCGGGTATCCAGGTCGTGTGGGTTGTGGCAGCTGGCACAATTGAGTTCCTTGGCCATCTCAATGACTCCTGCCTTCATGGGAATTTGCGCATCCCCCGGAGACATCGGTTGCTGAACGGGGAGGCTCGCTGCCAGGCGCATACCGTGTTTGCCCTGGCTGAACTGCTCCAATTGACGGCTGTGGCAGTCGCCACACACGCTGACCACTTCTGCGCTGGTTAGCTCTGCTTCACCATTGATATGGCAGGCATTGCAGTTGGTGCCTGTTGTGGCGTGGGCAGAGTGTGCCCAGGCTTCGGCTGCAGACTGCATCGGCGAACTGTCGTGAATGTTGGTTTTGCTAAAGTCCGCGTCGGCCAGTTCGAGCGCTTTTGTTTCCGGGTTTTCCTGTTGCCACTTAGCGAGGAGGGAGCGCATGGGCAGTTGTGCCTCCGCGACGAGTGCGGGGTGATCAATGCGCTCGGCCAGGAACTCTTCATACAGGTAGCGGTTGTCGTGGTAGTTGTGACAACCAGCACTGGCACAGGTCTCGAAACCGAAGTCCGCGTGATTGGGTCGGTTTTCTGCAATGTCGCTGTGGCAGTGAAAGCAAAAGTCTCCGGCGAGAGTGACGCCCATTTCGTGCGTGATTTCCGGCTTGTGCTCCGTGTGACAGCTAATGCACTGGCGAGCATCCAGGTGGGCGAGCAGCCCTGCGTTGCGCGGGTCTAAAAACTTGCTGCGGGGGTGGCTGTCATTCGCCATCTCCAGCTCTTCACTGTGACAATTGACACAGGCACCCTGAATAAACGTTTGCCCGGCAAACCCATCGCCATGGCAGGTGGAGCAGGACATTTCAATCTGGTGGTGACCATGGGTCGCCTCGCCACTCAGGAAATAGGATTTATCCGAGGCCTGCAGGTTGTAGGTAATAAACGCCGCGCCCAACAGCGTTACGATCAGGCCGTAATGCCAGAATTTGAATTTATAGTTTTTCATTTAGAAGTAGTACACGGCAAGAATATGGTAGAAGAGCAGCACCGGGAGTGCCCATAGCAGTGCGTAGTGCACGCGCGACCACCACTTGCGGTGCTCACGGAGTTTTATGTCGGTCCAATGGTGGTTGCGGGCCATAAATACCCCCACCAGTGACCCGGTAGAGGTTGCCGCAAGAAACACCAGCATAAGTGCGAGGTTCAGGTTTTCTCCCAGGCGGAAGCCCGTGTGCACAACGAGCACCAGCAGGGCGGCAAAGCCAATCAGGCTGTGGATGTATCGCCAGTGGTCCAGGTGCCCAGCTTTTATCTTTTGCCAGCGCTTGCGCAGGGAGAGGCTGGCGGTCATGACGCAGAGTGCCAGCAAGGTGTAGCCGCTGACCTGCTTCCAAAAATTGTCGTACCACAATTTCTTCAGGTACCAGCTCGCCTGTACGCTGTCGGAAACCGGTGGGGGTGGCGAGAAGGCTGCGATGGCGATAAGCACCAGTGACAGGATGGAAATCACCAGAATGCCGCGGGCATGGCGCATCACCAGATTGGGCGCGGGAATATCCAGCAGCTCTGCCATCAGCGGTCGGCAGCTGCCGCAGGCAGAGCCAGCGTTGGTCTCTATCTCGAGGTCCTGCAAATTGCGCTTGCCGCCGGCGATCGCTGTACAGAGTTCACCCTTGCTGACGCCATTACACTGGCATACCAGATAATTATCCGGTTGCTGTTTGAGGGTCTGTTCACGGGTTTCCTGCCAGAGGTTGCCCTGCTCACAAAAGCTTTCCAGTTGCTGCTCTGACACGTCTGCGCCATCTGCGATGGCTTGTTTCAGAGAATGGGCTTCCTCCCAGGCACCCACAACGACCGCACCGATGAGTTTGCCGTTGCGGACATACAACTCCCGGCACAGGCCCCGGAAGCGGTTTTCAAAGGTGAGTACGCGTAAATCCGGGTCGTTGGAATTGTTAGTGCTACCAATAAGGAAACATGGGATGTGGGAAATCTTGAGCTGGATGTCATTACTGCTGCCCTGATAGGGCGGTAGCGCTCGGGCCTGATCGGTGGTTGCACACACATGGCGGCTACAGATTTCCGCCTGTTCGAAACCCGGGCGTACCAGCTGATACAGTTGTTCGTTGTACTCGGCGCATTCGCCGACCGCATAGATGTCGGGGTCACTGGTCAGCAGATATGGGGAAACCAAAACACCGCGTTGGGTATCGAGCCCGCATTTCTCCGCAAGGGAGATTTCAGGTTTTATACCCGTACACAGGACGACACCGTCCGCATCAATGGTTTCCCCACTCGACAGCACAGTGCGCTCTACCGCGTCTTTGCCGGAACATTTCTCCAGCTGGGCGCCTGCGAGTACTTCTACTTGCAGGGCTGACAACGCGGCACTGAGATAGCTCTCAGCGGTATCCGAGAGACGGTTGCCGAGCAAACCGCCCCGCGCAAGTAGTACGACGCGATTGTTGCTTGTTTTTAGCGCAGCGGCGGTCTCCAACCCCAGAGCGCCGGCGCCTACTACCACGATGGTGTTGGCCGTCTGTCGTAATTCGATCAGGGTTTGTGCATCTTCCAAACTGCGAAAGCTAATGATGTTGTCGAGGTGCACACCGGGTAGTTCTGGGCGTGCGGCGACAGACCCGGTGGCGAGAATCAGCTTGGTGTAGGGGAGTTGCTGTCCCTGATCGTCGATGATCCGTTTGTTTTGGCGGTCGATGTTGATGATTTTGCGGTTGTGGAATTCCGCCAGGCGAGGGTGTCGGGCGTGGGTAACCGGATTACTGAGTTCGGATTGTTTCAGGTTGTCGGCAAGATACTGAGAAAGGCGCACCCGGTTGTACGGTTCGCCTTCTTCATCACCGACAAGTACTACCTGTGCATCGGAGCTGTAATCCAGTAATCGCTGTGCGCAACGAACGCCAACAGGGCCCGCACCGACCACAACAAAAGTCGGGTAGCCCAGATCCCTGGTGTGCGCACCAGTCGTATTTTCTTGTCGCTGGCTTTCACAAAGCCCGGAAACCGCTTCGGTCACAATTGCCTCCCGAGTACTGCCGCACTACCGCACCACGTGTTGTGTATGGGTTGCTCTCGAGCCGTTTGGGCGCTCGATTATTATTGTTCTATATCGTTATGCTCATATTTATCGTTCTCATTTGACGCACGTTCAACTAGTGTCGGTCGCGAGGGGCCGGCACTGGCTACGGGGGGTTAGCTGGGGTTATAGAGCGTATAAAGCTCTTTTTCTTCTAATGACACGCGTCGGGTGAGCGCCTCGCCGATTTGCTCGTAGTCGCTCTTAAAGCGAATGAGTTCTTCTCGTGACAGCGTGCCGCGGGAGTAGCGTTTACAGAACTGGATTACCGCATTGGCAATGTCGTTCATGTCGGTGCGGAAATCTTTGACGATCTGCAACGTGTGTCTGTCGTTGACGAGAGACTGTTCCAGATACACATAGAAGCTGACGTTTTCTTTGATCAAGTGCGCCTGAAAGGTGGACTTGAAAATGCTCAACAATTCGGAAAGCTGGCGAAAATTCTGTTTTTCGAAACCTTCGGACCAGATGCGCTGGAAAATATTTACCAGTTCATGGTGGTCATTTTTTAAAGACAGGATGAGCGAAGGATCGTACTTGATCGTGCGACGGCCACTTGTGCCACTCACATCTTTCTCGGTGTCTTTATTATCGCGGGACTTGCTGGAAAAAAGTCCGAACATGGGGAGGCCTTTCTAATTGTCTAATTGGTACGTTCGTAGCAATTAAATTCTCCATGCGCCTGCATAAGGAGTAATTTATTCTTAAGGCGCAATATTAAACTCATTTCTTAGAATAATGTTTCCTTATCCTGCTCAATATGTGATTTATGTCACACTTATTGTGCGGTCCGAAAATCGATGCTTTGATTGGGTCGCTAAGCGGGCACCTGCTTGGTACGCAGGTACAAAAAAACCCGGCGATTGCCGGGTTTTTTGGAGGCGAAATTCCGTTCGGAATTAACGCTTGTCGAGATCCACATAGTCGCGTGCGGTGTAGCCAGTGTACAGCTGACGCGGACGACCGATCTTGTATGGGTTGGAAATCATTTCGTTCCAGTGCGCGATCCAGCCAGCGGTACGGCCGGTAGCGAAAATCACGGTGAACATATCGGTAGGGATACCGATCGCCTTCATGATAATACCGGAGTAGAAGTCGACGTTCGGGTACAGTTTCTTCTCTACGAAGTACTCGTCTTCCAGTGCGATCTTTTCCAGCTTCTTGGCGATACGCAGCAGTGGATCGTTCTCAGCACCCATCGCACCCAGGACTTCGTCACAGATGCCCTGCATTACGCGGGAGCGCGGGTCGAAGTTCTTGTATACGCGGTGGCCGAAGCCCATCAGGCGGAACGGATCGTTCTTGTCTTTGGCCTTGGCAACGTACTCGTCGATACGGCTCTCGTCGCCGATCTCCTGCAGCATGTTCAGTACGGCTTCGTTGGCGCCGCCGTGTGCCGGGCCCCACAGGGTGGCAATACCGGAAGAGATACACGCGAACGGGTTGGCACCGGAGGAGCCAGCCAGGCGTACAGTAGAGGTAGAAGCGTTCTGTTCATGGTCTGCGTGCAGCAGGAAGATCACGTCCATGGCTTTTGCCACGATCGGATCGATCTTGCTCGGCTCACAAGGGTTGCCGAACATCATGTGCAGGAAGTTCTCGGAGTAGCTCAGGCTGTTGTCCGGGTACATGAACGGCTGGCCCTTGCTGTGCTTGTAACACATGGCGGCCAGGGTCGGCATCTTGGCGATCAGGCGGTCCGCAGAGATTTTACGGTGCTCCGGATCGGTGATGTCCAGGGAATCGTGGTAGAAGGAGGCCAGGGCGCCGACAACACCACACATCATCGCCATCGGGTGCGCGTCGTAGCGGAAGCCTTTAAAGAAGTTAACCAGAGACTCGTGAACCATGGTGTGGTTCATGATGCTGTCAACGTACTCTTTCTTCTGCTCTGCATTTGGCAGTTCGCCATTCATCAGCAGGTAGCAGGTTTCCAGGTAATCGGATTTGTCCGCCAGTTGCTCGATGGGGTAGCCGCGGTGCAGCAGAACGCCCTTGGCGCCATCGATGTAGGTGATTTTGGATTCGCAGGAGGCGGTGGACATGAAGCCCGGATCGTAGGTAAACAGGCCTTTGCTGGCCAGGCTGCTGACGTCAACAACGTCGGGACCGGCAGTACCAGAGTAGACTGGCAGGTCGAATGGGGTGTCGATACCGTCGACCGCGAGTTGAGCTTTCTTGTCAGACATTGTGGACTCCTAAAAACTATTCTTTCGCCAGCTTTCTTATTTCCACACAAATTGCTGAAGTGGATTCAGTAATTCACGGCCCTGAGATGGGCGAAATCCGCGCTTTTCCGTGATCACATTTTATAAAGCGTTGTGTATCGCGGACGTTTCTGCTGCGCAGGCACAACCCGGAAAATGCCGGATTCTGCGGGCTCGGACGGCCTTCATTGGCTACATCCAGACGCGGATATGGGGCTAGCGGGCTTTTGAGCGCGGCCAAACTTAAGTGTCGCGCCCCAAATTGTCAAACCAAATTGCCGTGGCCAGTCGGTTCCGCGGCCGCAGGATCTTCCGTGGTAGATCGGAGTGGCAGGGAAATTGCCTGTCTGAAAGGGCGATATGGCATGTAAATTTCGGTATCACCCCGGCCGGTTGAATCGCGCGCTTCATACTTTGGTCGGCTGGGTGGCGCTGAAAGCAACTGGTACAAAGCCGTCCGTGCCGATTTTCGGTTCGTTGTGTTTTGATATGCGAATGCCTATAATCCGCGCGGCTTGCGCCTTGGTAAGGCCACTTTGTACAAGACCTCTACAGGTTGACTGGAAAGTGATCAGCAAGCTCGCCCGGTATGTAGAGAATTAGCGGGCGCCCCGTCTTTCAGGGTAACAAGGTGTTTTTCCTGTGAACAAGAACAGACCTGTCAATTTAGACATTTCTACTATTAAGCTCCCTGTACCAGCGTTGGTATCCATTCTGCACCGTATTTCCGGTGTGGTGCTTTTCGCTGTGGTTGCACTTTTGTTGTGCATGCTGGACTCCAGTCTGGAATCTGAGCAGGGTTTCCAAAAAGTAGCAGACTTTTTCACCAGTGTACCGGCCAAGCTTGTGCTGTGGCTCTCATTGGCTGCACTTATCTATCACCTGATTGCAGGTGTGCGTCACCTGATTATGGATCTGGGTTTGGGTGAAAGCCTTGAAGGTGGTCGCCGCAGCGCCATCCTGGTGCTGGTGCTTTCTGTTGTGCTCATTCTGCTGGCGGGGGTTCTGATATGGTAAAGGCAGTTACTGGTTTTGGTCGTAGCGGCCTCTACGACTGGTTTGTTCAACGCGTTACCGCGGTGGTGCTGGTGGCGTACACCCTCTTTATAGTGGGTTTCATTTTCCTTTCCAAAGATTTTGGCTACGAAAGCTGGTCTGCGCTGTTCGAGCAGCGCTGGGTTCGCGTATTCAGCCTGGTTGCTCTCATCTCCACAATTGCTCACGCCTGGATTGGTCTCTGGTCTGTGGTCACTGACTACATCACCAATCGTATGATGGGTGGCAAAGCGACCGTCCTGCGGATTCTGGTTGAAGTGTTGTTGGGTGCTGTTGCCGTGTTCTACGCGGTGTGGGGCATCGAAATTCTGTGGGGTGTATAAGTTATGTCGAATATGCGAACAATAACCTTTGACGGCATCGTAATTGGTGGCGGCGGCGCGGGCATGCGCGCTGCGCTGCAGATGGCTCAGTCTGGTTTCAAGACTGCAGTTATTACTAAAGTATTTCCTACCCGCTCTCACACGGTTTCTGCGCAGGGTGGTATTACCTGTGCGATTGCCAGCGACGACCCCAACGACGATTGGCGCTGGCACATGTTCGATACCGTCAAAGGTTCCGACTACATCGGTGACCAGGACGCGATCGAATATATGTGTTCCGTAGGCCCCGAAGCGGTGTTCGAACTCGAGCACATGGGCCTGCCGTTCTCCCGTACTAAAGAAGGTCGTATCTATCAGCGTCCTTTCGGTGGTCAGTCCAAAGACTTCGGCCGCGGTGGCCAGGCTGCACGTACCTGTGCGGCGGCCGACCGTACTGGTCACGCTCTGCTGCACACCCTGTATCAGGGCAACATTAAGAACAACACCGTATTCCTCAACGAGTGGTTCGCGGTAGACCTGGTGAAGAACCAGGACGGCGCTGTTGTCGGCGTAATCGCGATGAACATCGAAGATGGCGAGATCGTTTACGTTAAGTCCAAGGCGACCGTTCTTGCGACGGGCGGTGCGGGCCGTATCTTTGCCTCTACTACTAATGCGCACATTAATACCGGTGACGGTATCGGTATGGCGCTGCGTGCCGATATTCCTGTCCAGGACATGGAGTTCTGGCAGTTCCACCCCACCGGTATTCACGGTGCCGGCGTACTGGTAACGGAAGGCTGTCGTGGTGAAGGTGGTTACCTCATCAATAAAGACGGCGAGCGCTTCATGGAGCGTTACGCTCCGAACGCGAAAGACCTGGCGGGCCGCGACGTTGTTGCACGCTCCATGGTTCTGGAAATCCTCGACGGCCGCGGCTGTGGCCCGGAAGGCGATCACGTATTCCTGAAGCTGGATCATCTGGGTGAGAAAACCCTGAACGCCAAGCTGCCGGGCATCCTCGAGCTGTCCCGTACCTTCGCGCACGCTGACCCGGTTAAGGTGCCAATCCCGGTTGTTCCGACCTGTCACTACATGATGGGTGGTCTGGCGACCAACATTCACGGTCAGGTACTGACCCAGGATGCTTCCGGTAACGATCACGTGATCGACGGCATCTATGGCTGTGGTGAAGTCGCCTGTGTATCCGTACACGGCGCCAACCGCCTGGGTGGCAACTCCCTGCTGGATCTGGTGGTATTCGGCCGCGCCTCTGGCCTGTTCATCGAAAAAGCCCTGCGTGAAGGTATCGAGCATCGCGAAGCGAGCGACTCTGACCTCGAAGCCGCGATGGGCCGCCTGAACCGTCTGGAAACCAAAAACGACGGTGAAAAAGCTGCCGACCTGCGCAAAGAGCTGCAGAACGTGATGCAGAACCACTTCGGTGTATTCCGTCGCGGCGACTTCATGGCGGAAGGTGTGAAGAAGCTGGAAGACCTGCGCGCACGTATCGAAAACGTTCGCCTGGACGACAAGAGCCGTGCGTTCAACACCGCACGTATCGAAGCGTTGGAGCTGCAAAACTTGCTGGAAGTGGCCGAAGCGACTGCGATTGCCGCAGAGACTCGTACCGAAAGCCGCGGTGCCCACGCGCGCGAGGACTTCCAAGAGCGCGACGACGAGAACTGGCTGTGCCACTCCATGTTCTTCCCTGCGGAGAAGCGTGTTGGCAAGCGTGCCGTTAACTTTGCGCCCAACACCGTAGAAGCTTTCGAACCGAAAGCGCGTACCTACTAATTCGGGAGCGGAAAGACCATGTTGAAAGTAAGCATCTACCGTTACAACCCGGAAACCGATTCTGCACCGTATATGCAGGATTACGAAGTAGACACCCAGGGCAAAGACCTGATGGTGCTGGACGTACTGGAGCTGTTGAAGGCTCAGGACGCGACCCTGGCATTCCGTCGCTCTTGTCGTGAAGGTGTGTGCGGTTCCGACGGCATGAACATCTCTGGCAAGAACGGTCTTGCCTGTATCATGCCGCTGTCTGAAGCTGCGCCGAAAGGCAAGCTGGTACTGCGCCCGCTGCCGGGTCTGCCGGTTATCCGTGACCTGGTTGTGGATATGGAGCAGTTCTACACCCAGTACAAGAAAATCGAACCTTACCTGCAGAACGACACCCCGGCTCCGGCCATCGAGCGTCTGCAGTCCCCGGAAGATCGTGCAAAACTGGATGGCCTCTACGAGTGTATTCTCTGCGCCTGTTGTTCCACGTCTTGTCCTTCTTTCTGGTGGAACCCAGACAAGTTCATCGGCCCGGCGGGCCTGTTGCAGGCGTACCGCTTCCTGGCGGATAGCCGCGACACTGCGACCGACGAGCGCCTGGGTAAACTGGACGATCCGTTCAGCGTTTTCCGCTGCCACGGTATCCAAAACTGCGTCAATGTTTGTCCTAAGGGCCTGAATCCAACTCGGGCAATCGGACATATCCGCAATATGTTGATAACCCGCGCCGTATAACGGATGCCCCGGTAACGGGGAGTGGGTTTCCCACCAAAAATATAAGCACAATTAGGCCGACAGCAGCGCAGGTGTCAGGCCTATACGAAAGAGGGGAGGTGTCTATTTCAGCGCCTCCCCTTTTGTGAGTGAAAAGACAGGAAAGAGCGGCGCGAAAATCAAGGGTGCGCGCCGTCAATTGAGGTAGGCATTAATGCACGAAAGCTCTATGGAGGCGCTCTGGCGGACTTCACATATCTCTGGTGGTAACGCTGGGTATGTCGAAGATCTGTACGAGACCTATCTGCACGACCCCAGTGGTGTACCGGAAGAATGGCGCAGCTACTTTGACAGCCTGCCGCGTGTTAGCGGTGGCGATGTCTCCCATGCTGCTATTCGCCAGCACTTCGAGCTACTGGCAAAAAACCGTACCCGTCCTCTCGCCGCTCCCGGCGCCGGCTCTGTCAATGTTGAACACGAGCGCAAGCAGATCAAAGTTCTGCAACTGATCAATTCCTACCGTCACCGCGGCCACAAGAAGGCCACCCTTGATCCGCTGGGTATCATGGCCCGCGAACAGGTGCCAGATCTGCAGCTGAACTTCCATGGCCTCACCGAGGGCGACTTCGACACTACGTTCCAGACGGGTGATCTGTTCTTCGGTAACGGCGAGTCCACCCTGCGAGACATCGTACAGGGCCTGGAAAATACCTACTGCGGAAATCTGGGCGCAGAAATCATGCATCTGTCGAATCTCGACGAGCAGCAGTGGTTTCAGCAGCGTCTTGAGCGCAGCCAGTGCAAGCCTACTTTCGGTGAAGATATTCGTGTCGAAATTCTGCAGCGCCTGTCTGCTGCGGAAGGTCTCGAGCGTCACCTGGATTCCAAATACCCGGGTACCAAGCGCTTCGGTGTGGAAGGTGGCGAGAGCCTGATCCCGCTGATGGACGCGCTGATTCGTCGCTCCGGTACCTACGCGGTAAAAGAGATTGTGATCGGCATGGCCCACCGCGGCCGCCTGAACACTCTGGTCAACATCCTCGGTAAAAACCCCGCGGACCTGTTTGAAGAATTCGAAGGCAAGAAGACCCTCGATACCTCCGGTGACGTTAAGTACCACCAGGGCTTCTCTTCCAACGTGATGACCCCGGGTGGCGAAGTGCATTTGGCGCTGGCCTTTAACCCGTCGCACCTGGAAATCTGTGCGCCGGTAGTTGTGGGCTCCGTACGTGCCCGTCAGGATCGCCGTGGCGATAGCACCGGTGAGAAAGTACTGCCGATCAACATTCATGGTGATGCGGCGTTCGCCGGTCAGGGCGTGGTGCAGGAAACCCTGCAGATGTCCCAAACCCGCGGCTACTACACTGGCGGTACCATTCATCTGGTGCTGAACAACCAGGTTGGTTTCACCACCAGCAAGCGCGAAGATGCGCGCTCCACCGAATACTGTACCGATGTCGCGAAGATGATCGACGCTCCGGTACTGCACGTAAACGGTGACGACCCGGAAGCGGTTGTCTTGGCGGGCCTGCTCGCAATTGATTACCGCTACGAGTTCAAGAAAGACATCGTGATCGATCTGGTTTGTTACCGCCGTCGCGGTCACAACGAAACCGACGATCCCTCCGGCACCCAGCCGCTGATGTACCAGACCATCCGCAAGCACAAGACGACCCGCACCCTGTATGCGGAGAAGCTGATTGGCGAAGGTGTGCTGGACAAGGCTGCCGCCGACAAGCTGGCCAACGACTACCGCGACAAACTGGATCGCGGTGAAGACGTGGCGACCGGCCTGGTGAATGAGCCGGACGAGTCCATGTTTGTGGACTGGCGCCCGTACCTGAACCACGAGTGGACCGTCGAAGGCGATACCAGCTTTGAGCTGACCAAGCTGAAAGACGTGGCGACTCGCATGACCACCGTCCCCGACGGTATTGTGATACAGCGTCAGGTTTCCAAGATATACGATGACCGTCGCAAAATGGCCGGTGGCGCGCTGCCTCTGAACTGGGGCATGGCGGAAACCCTGGCGTACGGCACTTTGCTGGAAGAGGGCTACATGGTCCGCTTCACCGGTGAAGACGTGGGTCGCGGTACCTTCTCCCACCGTCACGCGGTTATCCACAGCCAGAAAGATGGCCAGAGCTATGTGCCGCTGCAGCACATGTTCGAAGGCCAGCCGCGTTTCGATATTTACGACTCACTGCTGTCGGAAGAAGCGGTGCTGGCGTTCGAATACGGCTACGCCACCACTACCCCTAAATCCCTGGTGGTTTGGGAGGCGCAGTTTGGTGACTTCGCCAACGGTGCCCAGGTGGTAATCGACCAGTTCATTACTTCCGGTGAGCACAAGTGGGGCCGCATGTGTGGCCTGGTGATGCTGCTGCCGCACGGTTATGAAGGCCAGGGCCCGGAGCACTCCTCTGCGCGTCTCGAGCGTTTCATGCAGCTGTGTGCCGAGCACAATATCCAGGTATGTAATGCCACCACTCCGGCACAGATTTTCCATCTGCTGCGTCGTCAGGCTGTGCGTCCGATGCGCCGCCCGCTGGTGATCATGAGCCCGAAGTGGATTTTGCGTCACAAGCTCGCGACTTCCAGCCTGGACGAGCTGGCTACCGGCAAGTTCCAGAACGTCATCCAGGATGGCGGTGTGGATCCGGCCAAAGTGAAGCGATTGATCATCTGCTCCGGTAAGGTTTACTACCACCTGCTGGAAGCGCGTATGGAACGCGAACAGGAAGACGTTGCACTGGTCCGTTTGGAGCAGTTGTACCCCTTCCCAGACGACGAATTCCTGAGTGCGGTATCCGCGTTCAAGAGCATCAAGAGCGTTGCCTGGTGCCAGGAAGAGCCCATGAACCAGGGCGCCTGGTACTCCAGCCAGCACCACTTGCGTCGCCTGCTGAAAGAAGCACATCCCAAGCTGGAACTGGAATATGTTGGCCGCGCGGCTTCCGCTGCACCTGCGGCGGGTTACATGTCCACCCACTTGGAAGAACAGAATACGTTCATCAACGAGGCGCTGACTGTCAAATAAGGCAGCAGTACAACGAAAGAGCAGGATGTTGCGAAGGGCGAGGGTCTTTCCGCATCCCCGAAAATCTCAGGAAACAGGAACAATGACCATCGAGATTAAAGCGCCAACATTCCCGGAATCTGTTCAGGACGGCACCGTCGCCACCTGGCACAAACAACCGGGTGAAGCTGTGTCCCGCGATGAACTGATCGTGGATATCGAAACCGACAAAGTTGTGCTGGAAGTCGTTGCACCGGCTGACGGCGCCATTAGTGAAATTATCAAAGGCGAGGGCGACACCGTTCTCTCCAATGAAGTCATTGCCAAGTTCGAAGAGGGCGCTGGCGCCTCTGCCGAAGCTGCACCTGCGGCAGCTGAAGCTCCGGCCGCTGCGGCACCTGCTGCTGCCGGCGAAAAAATTGCCATGCCGTCTGCCAAGAAAATGGCTGCGGAAAAAGGCGTTGACCTGGCCGGCGTTGAAGGCACCGGCAAAGGCGGTCGCGTACTGAAAGAAGACGTGATGAAGGCGGGCACTGCACCGGCTGCCTCCGCGCCGGCTGCCGCCGCGCAAGTGGAAGTTGCTGCGGGTGAGCGCGTTGAGAAGCGTGTTCCGATGACCCGTATGCGCAAGCGCATCGCCGAGCGTCTGCTCGACGCTTCCCAGTCCACTGCCATGCTCACTACCTTCAACGAAGTGAACATGAAGCCGATCATGGATCTGCGTAAGAACTACAAAGACCTGTTCGAGAAGACCCACAACGGCACTCGCCTGGGCTTCATGGGCTTCTTTGTAAAAGCGGCAGTAGAAGCGCTGAAGCGCTACTCCGCGGTGAACGCGTCCATCGATGGTAACGACATCGTATACCACGGTTACCAGGACATCGGTGTTGCGGTTTCCTCCCCGAAAGGCCTGGTAGTACCGATTCTGCGTAACGCAGAAAACATGGGCCTGGCGGATATGGAAAACAATATCCGTGACCTGGGTGTCCGTGCCCGTGACGGCAAGCTGTCTATTGACGAGATGACCGGTGGCACCTTCACCATCACCAACGGTGGTGTGTTCGGTTCCCTGCTGTCTACCCCGATCCTGAACCCGCCGCAAACCGCGATCCTCGGTATGCACAAAATTCAGGAACGCCCGATGGCGGTCAACGGCAAGGTGGAAATCCTGCCAATGATGTACCTGGCGCTGTCTTACGATCACCGCCTGATCGACGGCAAGGAAGCGGTTGGCTTCCTGGTTGCGATCAAAGAAATGATCGAAGATCCGGCGCGTATCCTGCTGGAAGTGTAAGCAGGTTAGATTTGGAGAAAGGGCGGCCCTTAAGAGGTCGCCCGCAAAATGAGCCAGCCGTTCGAGCTGGCATCAACGGCAACAAGACCGTCTCAGGGAAATCCGGGAAGAAGCCCGGGCATGCGGTGACAAATCCGCATTCGTTGAATCCACTCAAATTTGGAACAGACCATGTCAGAAAAATTTGACGTAATCGTAATTGGCTCTGGCCCCGGTGGTTATGTTGCTGCTATTCGCGCAGCGCAGCTGGGCCTGAAAACTGCCTGTGTTGAAAAATGGGTAAACAAAGATGGTAAGACCGTTAATGGCGGTACCTGCCTGAACGTTGGTTGTATTCCTTCCAAAGCGCTGCTGGACAGCTCCTGGAAGTACCACGAAGCCAAAGACGATTTCGAAGTCCACGGTATCGATGCCAAGGTCAAGATTGACGTTAAGAAAATGATCGGCCGTAAGGACGACATCGTTAAGAAGCTTACCGGTGGTGTAGCCGGCCTGTTTATGGCCAACAAGGTGACCTCTATTGAAGGTACCGGCAAGCTGCTCGCAGGCAAGAAAGTTGAAGTAACTGACCACAACGGCAAGAGCACTACCTACGAAGCAGAAAACATCATTCTGGCTTCCGGTTCTGTTCCGGTAAACATCCCGCCGGCGCCTGTGGACAACAAGATCATTGTTGATTCCACCGGTGCACTGGAATTCACCCAAGTGCCCAAGCGTCTGGGTGTAATCGGTGCTGGTGTAATCGGCCTGGAGCTCGGCTCTGTATGGAACCGTCTGGGTTCCGACGTCGTGGTTTTGGAAGCCCTGGATAGCTTCCTCGCTATCATGGACCAGCAGATTGCCAAAGAGTCCCAGAAGATCTTCAAGAAGCAGGGCCTCGACATCCGCCTGTCCTGCCGTGTAACCGGCAGCGAAGTGAAAGGTAAGGAAGTTGTTGTTACCTATCAGGACAAAGATGGCAAAGAGCACCAGGAAACTTTCGACAAGCTGATCGTATGTGTGGGCCGTCGTCCGTACACCGAAGGTCTGCTGTCTGAAGACGCTGGCGTAAAACTGGACGAGCGTGGCTTCATCTATGTAAACGACCTGTGCATGACCTCTGCACCGGGCGTATGGGCAGTGGGCGACGTAGTGCGTGGCCCGATGCTGGCGCACAAGGCGTCTGAAGAGGGCGTGGTGGTTGCTGAGCGCATCGCCGGCCAGAAGCCGATGATGAACTACGACGTAATCCCGAACGTTATCTACACCCACCCGGAAATTGCTGCGGTTGGCCGCACCGAAGAACAGGTGAAAGCCGACGGCGAGCCCTACAATGTGGGCGTATTCCCGTTTGCTGCTTCCGGCCGCGCCATGGCAGCCAACGATACCCACGGTATGGTGAAAATCATCGCGCACGCGGAAACCGACCGCGTACTGGGTGCACACATCGTTGGCCCGTCTGCTGCTGACCTGGTTCAGCAGGTGGCAATCGCCATGGAATTTGGCTCCAGCGCAGAAGACATCGGCATGACCGTATTCGGCCACCCGACCCTGTCTGAAGCGGTGAAAGAAGCTGCGCTTGCTGCGAACGGCCACGCGATCCATATCGCCAACCGCAAAAAGCGCAAGTAAGCGATGTGATTTTTCGGGGCGGCTATAACAGCCGCCCCGGTTTAATTTCAGGGCTCTGGTTTTGCAATTAGGCAGCACCAGAGCGCTGTGTAAAGGTGCAGAGTAATCTGCAATTGGTAAACACATTTCAAATGTGAATTGGTATTGACTATGAACTTGCATGAGTATCAGGGCAAACAACTGTTTGCAGCATACGGATTGCCGGTTTCCCAAGGCATTGCAGCGGAAACCCCGGCAGCAGCAGCAGCGGCAGCAGACGAAATCGGCGGCGACAAGTGGGTTGTTAAAGCCCAGGTACACGCTGGTGGCCGCGGTAAAGCGGGCGGCGTAAAGCTGGTGGACTCCAAAGCGGAAATTGAAGAATTCGCGAAAAAGTGGCTGGGTAACAACCTGGTAACTTATCAGACAGACGAAAACGGCCAGCCGGTTTCCCGTATCCTGGTGGAAAGCTGCACCGACATCGACCAGGAACTGTACCTGGGTGCGGTGATGGACCGTGCTACCCGTCGCATCGTTTTCATGGCCTCCACCGAAGGCGGTGTAGAGATCGAGAAAGTTGCGGAAGAAACTCCGGAAAAAATCCTGAAAGCTATCATCGACCCGCTGGTAGGCGCACAGCCTTACCAGGGCCGTGAACTGGCGTTCAAACTGGGCCTCGAAGGCGACCAGATCAAGCAGTTCACCAAGATCTTCCTGGGTCTGGCGAAAATGTTTGAAGAGAAAGATCTGGCCCTGCTGGAAATCAACCCGCTGGTCATCACTCCAGAGAAGAACCTGCACTGCCTGGACGCCAAGATCGTTATCGATAGTAACGCTCTGTACCGTCACCCAGACCTGCGTGAAATGCACGACCCGTCTCAGGAAGACGAGCGCGAAGCGCACGCAGCCAAGTGGGACCTGAACTACGTAGCACTGGATGGCAACATCGGCTGCATGGTAAATGGTGCTGGCCTGGCCATGGGTACCATGGATATCGTCAACCTGCACGGCGGCAAGCCGGCCAACTTCCTGGACGTTGGCGGCGGCGCGACCAAAGAGCGCGTTGTTGAAGCGTTCAAAATCATCCTGTCCGACGAGAACGTAAAAGCCGTTCTGATCAACATCTTCGGCGGCATCGTACGCTGCGACATGATCGCAGAAGGCGTAATCGGTGCAGTGAAAGAAGTGGGCGTTACTATCCCGGTTGTTGTTCGCCTCGAAGGTAACAACGCAGACCTGGGTGCCAAGGTTCTGAGCGACAGCGGCCTGAACATCATCGCTGCCACCAGCCTGACCGACGCGGCAGAGCAAGTGGTTAAAGCTGCGGAGGGTAAATAATCATGTCAGTACTGATTAACAAAGACACTAAAGTCATCTGTCAGGGCTTCACCGGCTCCCAGGGTACTTTCCACTCCGAGCAGGCTATCGAGTACGGTACAAAAATGGTCGGTGGTGTAACCCCGGGCAAAGGCGGCCAGACTCACCTGGGCCTGCCGGTTTTCAATACCGTAAAAGAAGCCGTAGAAGCCACCGGTGCGGAAGCATCTGTGATCTATGTACCTGCGCCTTTCTGTAAGGATTCCATCCTGGAAGCGGCCAACGGCGGCATCAAGCTGATCGTGTGCATTACTGAAGGCATTCCTACCATGGACATGCTGCAGGCCAAGGTTAAGTGTGACGAGCTGGGCGTGCGCCTGATCGGCCCGAACTGCCCGGGTGTTATCACTCCGGGTGAATGTAAGATTGGCATCATGCCTGGTCACATTCACAAGCCGGGCAAAGTGGGCATCGTATCCCGCTCCGGTACTCTGACTTACGAAGCCGTAAAGCAGACTACTGACCACGGCTTCGGCCAGTCCACCTGTGTGGGCATCGGCGGTGACCCGATCCCGGGTTCCAACTTCATCGATATTCTGGAAATGTTCCAGAATGACCCGCAGACCGAAGCCATCGTAATGATCGGTGAAATCGGCGGTTCCGCTGAAGAAGAAGCGGCAGCTTACATCAAGGATAACGTCACCAAGCCGGTGGTTTCCTATATCGCTGGTGTAACCGCTCCTCCCGGAAAGCGTATGGGCCATGCCGGTGCGATCATCTCCGGTGGTAAAGGTACCGCGGACGAGAAATTTGCTGCTCTGGAAGACGCCGGTGTTAAAACCGTACGTTCCCTGGCGCAAATCGGCGACGCACTGAAGGAAGTAACCGGCTGGTAATCAGCAAGTTTCTTTCTTAAAAAGCCACCTTCGGGTGGCTTTTTTTATGCCTGTAAAAAATCTTCCAATGCATATTTAATGTACATGGTTTCGTCAGATCCCCTTGTTCAGTAGCCTATGGCTTGTGTTCCCTGATTGCAGTAGGCTAACTCTTTGACTTATATGGTTGTGTAAAATAACAAAAGAGCCATTTAAATCCCCGGGAACAATCGCTATAGGCCTCTTTTACTGTTTCTGTCTAACGCTAAGTGCGCTGTAACTTGTTGAATTAAAAGAAAATTGTCCTCGCCGGCGGTTTGTGCTTCCGGTGAACAGAAACGTCTGAGAACAATAGACCGGGGGCTTATGAATAATACGGTTATGCTCAGTGCGTAAAAGTAATGAGAATACACATAGCGTTATTCCTATCTATTTTCATGAGTTAGCAATTGGCGTGGTGTTTATTCAACTTTTTCAGAAGGCCTGATATTGGGGCAGAAAATTATCGAGGATTCAATTTCAGTCCTCGATTTTAAAGGCGTGAGAGAAGTTTGGGTTCCGTTTGAGGGGACGCCCAAGAAATTGTATGTGTTTGAACTTCGCTAGGATAACAATCACAGGCAATGAAACCCCGGCCCTTCGGGCCTCCGTGGGCGCTATGTGTGCTTTAGAAAAATCAGTAATAGAGGCATGAAATGAGGCTTTTAGGGAATCTACTTTGGCTTATCTTAGGCGGGTTCTGCATGGGGCTTGCCTGGTGGGTTTTCGGTATCATCGCATTTGTCTCAATTGTAGGAATACCCTGGGGCAGAGCTTGCTTCGTCATAGGCTTGTTTTCGTTCCTTCCTTTTGGAAAAGAGGCTATCGCCCGAAATGAGCTAACTTGGAAAGAAGATATTGGTACCGGGCCCCTTGGCTTAATTGGAAATATCATCTGGTTTGTTTTTTGTGGGCTCTGGCTGGCTATCGGCCACTTATTCTCTGCTTTGGTCTGCTTTATCACAATAATTGGTATACCTTTTGGCCTGCAGCACCTCAAATTGGCAGGCATTGCTATTGCTCCAATCGGTAAAACTATTGTGTCCAAAGAAGTCGCGTGGGCAGCACGCGCAACTAATGCGCGTGCAGTGTTAGCTGGCAAGCGTGGACACACATAACTAATGACCTCAGTCAATAATCGAAGATGGGATTCAGCACAGAGATAGGCTGCGGTTATATGTGGAGGTTTAGATGTGCGTATTACTTAGCAGTGCAGGGTGTATGAGATAGTTATTAACACATTTTAAGGAACGATTGGAGAAGCGATATGGAAATATCTAACCAGTTAATCCAGCCACTTGTAGCCTTGGTTGTTTGGTCAATGGTGATGTGGCTTTGGATGTACGTTACCCGCGTGCCGGCGATCATGTCCATGAAGTTAGAGATGGATCCGATGGCACCCAATGGTGAGCAGATGGCCAAGCTTCCTGCCAAAGTACGTTGGAAGGCGGATAATTACAACCACCTGATGGAGCAGCCAACGCTGTTTTATGCGGTTGTGCTCGCGCTCGCTGTTATGGGGATTTCAAGCGGATTCACCCTATATGCCGCTTGGGCTTATGTGGCATTGCGGATTATCCACAGTCTAGTGCAAGCGCTGGGCAATAAAATTGAATTGCGTTTCGCAGTCTTTGTCGCGTCCAATATTCCGCTATTGTTTTTGGTGTTTAGTGCCGTCAGAGCTGCCTTTGCTTAGTCACACAGTAGTGTTGAATAGCGGGATGGATAGCCTCAGGTGCTTCAGCATTTGCTTACCGAGCTCTGGTGCGGATTGTGTAGCTTGGGCGGTGTTGCGTTGCCTCCGTGTTCCTTGAGCCAGTCACAGGCATGGATGATATCCTCGGCCAGGGACCTGATTACATTGTGGTTGAGGTGAGGCCGTACCACGATCCGTAATGAGTTTACGCTCTCGGCTTTTGGTGGCATGGAGTAGGCCGAAAGTACCCATCCCTTTTCCCGCACTTTGAACGATACGTCGAACTCATTGAAGTTGGTAAATTCTTTTTTCAGGGGGATTACAGTTCCACATCGAAATAGCGCATGAACTTTTTCCACACGATCTGCACGTTGCCGCCGGTGACAATGTTGGGGCGGCTTGCATCCAGTCCGGCGGCTTGTCGTGCTTTACGCCAGTTCCATTTATGCGCTAGCCCCGCCAGCATACAGGCTTCCGAGGAGCCGATGGTGGCGGTCCCGAACGGCTCTGCGTCTTTCGGTCCATTCCACAAGTCGTGCAGCCAGCGCACCATGCGTCCCTCCATATCGAACAGCTGGGGGTACATGTCGTGGTCGATGTAGTTCTTCAGGTAGTGTTTTTTCCATACCTCGAAGGCTTCAGGCTCGGTAAAAGTGGTAACAAAGGAGGATAGGTTCATCACCGGTTTTGCGTCCGCCCAGGCTTCGCTGTTTACGGTTGCCTCTGCAGCAAAGGCCGACATGGTTGTACGTGGGAAGGTGTGATCGGGAATATCTTCATTCAGTTGATCAAAGAATTCATCGAATGGGGATTGTGTCTTCATCGTCCTTACCTTGATCTATTGCTGCTCGGCAGTCGGCTTTTGTTGCTTCCAGCTTGGCTTGCGGAAGTGGTAAATCAGCAGGAGGATTGCGGTAAGTAGGCCGAGGGTGGTGGCTCAGGGCTTTCTTTGTTGCGGACTTTGTGGGGGTGTCGGCAGAACTCACCAGGTTTTACTCCGGGCGCCATTACGGAAAATAGGAGTTTAGTCAGTAACTTCAGGTTGTTGCTGCCATAGTGATAGCTACCAGCAAAATGGATTGGAAGAAGTCGGATCTATGGAATTTTCACTATTCGCACCCACGGCGACCGACGAAGTCGTCGAACTCTTCACTCGCGTTTTTTCCGCGTCAGAAGGTGCGGCCGAAGGGCATAGTGTCGAGCGTTTGGTTTCCTGTCTGATCACAACCACGCCAGCGGATGCACTTATTGGGTGTGTTGCCAAGGATGGAGAGCGTATTGTCGGCGCAATATTTTTTAGCCGCCTGACGGTACCAAATGGCCAGCAGGCGTTTCTTCTATCCCCCGTTGCCGTTGCCAGCGAGATGCAGGGCACAGGGGTAGGGCAGGGGCTAACTCGTTTCGGGCTCGATCAACTGCGTGCAAGGTAAACGGATCTGGTTTTCACCTACGGTGATCCGGCATTCTATTCCAAGATAGGTTTTGTGCCAGTTAGAGTAGAACTGGTGCAGGCGCCTTACCCTCTGAGCCAGCCAATTGGCTGGTTGGGGCAACCCTTGGATGGAAATTCGATTCCGGCAATGCAGGGGCGCACCGAGTGTGTGCCCGCATTTGCCAACGCAGATTATTGGTAGATAAGCGGGGTTCTCTGGTGCTTAGCGGATAAAGCGTATCCAGCGCCACAGCCGCAACACATCCAGCAGGGCGCCAGCCACATAGGTGAGCGCACAGGCCTTCAGAACGCTGTGTGCCGAGCCTAACAGGTGCTCCGGCAGGTATCCCTCCCTGAGTATCGGCAGGGCCTTGTTGAAGCTCGCGTCGTACTCTTCCGGCAGTATTGCCACGTACATGAGTGCGGATGCGAGCATGGTGATTACCGCCACAATCCCGATCCACAGGAAGATCACCGGCGACTTGATCAGCAGGGTGAGAATCGGTGCGGCGACCAGAATGTAGCCGCCGATTTTCTGGATCTGTCCGGCCTTACCGAGATACTTGTCGCGCAGCCTAGAGACGGGCTCTTCGCGGCAGAACTGGATCGCGTGGCCCACCTCATGGGCCGCTACCGCCACCGCGGTGACCGACTTGCCATGGTAAACGTCCGGGCTCAGTGCCACGACCTTTTCCGAAGGCGAGTAGTAGTTCTGGTTCTTTTCCGCCTTGATAACCTTTACCCCGTCGAGCTCGTAGCGCTCAACCAGGTGCTCGGCCAGTTCCGCCCCGGACCCCGGCATATCGCCGATCTCGGTGGAGTGGCGCCACAGCACGTAGCGCACCCACAGTTGTGGGCCGACGATAAGGGCGACTATGGCCAGGGTAATCAGTACGTAAGGCATCTGTGGTTATCGTGCTCAGTAGCTAGTTGGGGCAGATGCCAAAACTCTACGCGTGCCCCGATGATTATTCCAGCGTAAAGGCGAATTAGCGCTGTTGTTGCCTATGCAATCAAGAACCATTAGTAGGCTCTAGATCCAGCCTGCGTGCCCGCCAATAACGGCTTTTCCAGTAGTGATCCGTTAGGTGAGAGATGGTGACGCCCTTGGAGACCGACGCGTGCAGAAACTTATCATCTTCCAGATAGATTCCCACGTGCCGGCCGCGGCGGCCGGTCTTAAAGAAGACCAGATCTCCCGGTCGCAGTTGCGCGCGCTTGATGGACTCTCCGGCCAACGCCTGATACTGGGTGGTGCGGGGTAGCTCAATCCCCATGTGATCGCGGTAGATGAGGTAGACCAGAGCAGAACAGTCGATACCGCGCTTGCTCATGCCGCCCAGCCGATACGGGATACCCTTCCATTCTTGGTGCTGCTGGTACAAGCTTTCTTTGATGAGCTCGGTAGGTGAAGGGGATGGCTTGGATGGCTTTACTGCCTGAGGATGTTCTTTGGCGGGGTTGTTGGAGGGATTGGCGGTGTCTGCCGGTGAATGCTGATACGGGGCCGTACTGCAACCGGCCGTTGTCAGGATCGCGAGGGAACAGGGCAGCAGCAGTCGTCTTTTCATTAGGGTACATCGGTGCCAGCACAGCAAACCGCGCCCGCGGGCGGCGGCCGAGTTTGGTTTTAGGATGACACCATCGTACCGGCTTTAACTGAATGTGGGCTGAACCACATGATCTGCCGGGAATCTGCGCTTGCGCATTTTTACCTAAGCGCGAGCACTTGTTGCACGATCCTTGATCTTTTCGACCAGACCATCGGGAAATAACGATTTTGACAAGTAGTGCTGGCCACTGGACTTGGTGATAAGTATCAAACCTAACTCGGTATCAACGACTTGTTCGATATCCGACCATAACAGTGTTGTGTGTGCGTGGTCACTTTGCGTGGTTATTCGCTCGTCATCGATCGTCAACGTCACCTCGCTATTGGCGCTTTTACCCAACATCTGCCGAGCTAGCCACCAGGCTCGTCGAAATCGAATATGGAGTAGTTCCAGAAGTGCGAAAGCAACCAGTATGTAGCCCAATACTTTGGGTTGCTCGGTATAAAGCAATGTCCCGGTACCAGCGGCTAGCATCAAGACGGGAAACAGATAATTCGGTTTGATGCTTTTTCCATAGAGTGAAGACTGGTCATAACACTCCGCTAGGTAATCCCGTGACAAGGTGAATTGCGTTTTAAAAGGTTGCATTCGCACTACTCGTTATTTTCTTTGGTCTATCAGAAACTCTGACGCCAAATGGAATTTCTTAAATAAAAAAGCGGACAATCTGCCCGCTTAATTACCCCTCTTCCTGTGAGTGACTGTTTTTTGTAGTTGTTCCTTCACTATTGTCAGCGCACGTAATTTGGGGTGCTGTCTCACTCAATTTGGTCAGTATGGGAGTTTATGCTTGTTTGCTGTGGGTAAAGTAGAAAGCAATAATACTTCCAATCAGTGTTCCGGAGAAGGCCAGGAATTCGGGGAAGTGTGAATTTCCTGTTAGCGCCAAAGCAAACATAAAAATCAATAGTAGAAACACTATGCCCATCGCTAACACAGGCTTTACTCTTTTATTGATCCTTTCGGTTTTCGGCTCGGCTTGTCCAATTCCATTGCAAGCGGCACAGGGAAGCCCGAAATAGCGTTGTCGCTTGCTCAGTTCATGACCCTTTGCGCAGGCATTGCAGCTCGCCCTTTCCTTCCCGTTAGAGCAGGTACCTGTTTCGTTGCAGTGCCTACAGGGGTGCAGGTTGGCCTTGATTTCATGCATATTCTTCGGCGCTCATCTTCTGACCCTTTACTTGAGGTCTGCTCTTTGATTTGTTTTTCTTGGGCTTAACTTTATACGCGATCTGGTTGCCATTGCCCTTTTTCTTGGTGATCTCCAACTTTCCCTTCAGACTCTCCAGTAGTTGCGAAAACTTGGACGCGCCGTATGAGCGGGGATCGAAGTCGGGCATGGAGCGCTTCAGGAAGCTTCCGGCGACGGATACGTTGGCCCAGCCATTGTCATCTTGGTACTGCTCCCAAGCCTTGGTCAATAGCGGGATCAATTCGCTGGGGTCATTGAGACTTGCCTTTGCTTCTTGTTCTTTGGGTTTATCAGTAGCCTTAGCCGCGGTAATTACTTCATCGCTACCTAGATTTTCGGTAAAGATAAAGTCATCGCAGGAATTGCGGAAGGAAATAGGCGTCTTGCGCTCGCCAACGCCAAACACAAACATCTCGTCCTCACGTAGGCGGGACGCCAGCTTGGTGAAGTCGCTGTCGCTGGAAACTAGTGCAAAGGCATCAAAGCGCTTGGAATAGAGTAGATCCATGGCGTCGATAATCATCGAGGCATCGGTAGAGTTCTTGCCTGTGGTGTAGGCGAATTGCTGAACCGGCTGGATCGCCAGCTCGTTGAGGGACTTCTTCCAGTTTTTCAAGTAGTCGCTGGACCAGTCGCCGTAGGCACGCTTGATTACGATATGACCGTGCGCGGAGATCTCGTCGAGAATGGCCTTTACCTTGGCATACTGGGCGTTGTCCGCGTCAATCAGTACGGCGATTTTCTTGTGCTCGTCGAGATCTTTCATTGAGTTCCTTGCTCTTGTTGTTTCCTGTGCTCAATTAGCAGGGTGCCGTAAAGGATATTTCATATCTCAAAATTTTACTCTCCCCCCCAATTATGCGAATTTGGGATACCCACTACCCCGATCTCTCAGTATATCCCGGGGATCAACCGAAAGCGCACGCGCCGTGCATAGTCCCGATAGCCAGGCAATTCTTCCTGTAGCGTCTGGTCTTCTAGTATGGTTCTAATCACTGTGATGATTGTTGCCACCGCCGCAGGAATCAGTGCCCACACCGAGCCCAGCGCAAGAACAATCCCGAGCAGCGGAAAAATATTTCCAGCATAACCTGGGTGCCTCACAAACCGGTACGGGCCACTGTCACACACCACATGCCCTCGATCTGCCCGAATGCACACCACGCTGAAGAAAAAGCGGTTCTCTGCCAGTGCCCATGCCGCGAACGCGTATCCGAGCAAGATTAACGTGAAGCCGATCACGATCAGCCATAGCGGGAATTCGGGGGACCAGTGATAGCGGTGGTCCAGCCCCGCTACTATAACCATAGGGAACACGAGACTCACCGCCATCAGCGGAGCAAGTACTTTGTCCCAGACTTTTGCGTTGTGGAAATTTTCAATATTTTGCCGTTCGGCTATCAATCCGGGGTGTCGCTGTTCCGCCCACATGCGCCCCCCTATACCAGCGGCAAAGATCAGCAGGGAATAGAGCCACGCCTGCCACCAACCGAGATCCCCACCGCATATCAGTAAAACCAACGGGATAAGGAGGTACACCACAACCAATCTGATCCACTGGCGAGGGGATACTTTTTGCGCTGGCTCTTCATTCACTGTCTTCTCTGACATGTCATTCCCCAAAACTAAACGCGGGTAAGTCTTTCACCTAACGCCCATAGTAGGAGCAGCCAAAGCACAGTGTCGGCTACCTCGCGGAGGAAACGCTATTTTGCGACCGGAGTGCAATAACTGGGGCGGGTCAACTTTATAGCGCATGTCTGTTTTGGGTGGTTCAGTGCCAAAATGTTGATCTGACCCCAATTATTTACTATGTCTCCTGCTGGCCCCGGCCCTCGGTGAGATCGAGGGGCTTTAGGTCGGTAGATTCATTTAAGTGCACTGCAATATTGATGCGGGCACGGATATCCACCTAAAGATATTAGCTCAGGCATACTGTCTCCCTTCGGCAGATGACTCTGGTGGCCCTTTCCAGCAACGGCTTGCGCAGGTTGCCCGCATCGATTAAAACGGTGATTTTCTTGTGGATATCGAGATCTTTCACTGGCCTTCTTGCTCATATTGTTGTCGGTCCTCAATCAGCAGTGGCGGACAGATGATGCCTTGCGCGCCGGAACTTTACTCTGACCCATTTATTAAATCGGGCGGAGATCCGAGCCCCTAGGGCGCGGAGAGGATGGGAAATCCGAAAAGTACAAGCAAGCTAAAAATCAATGACTCTGACCCCTTTGATCTTCGACCCCTTTGATCTTCAGGCTGATACAGAATCTTGAACACCCTCATTAAGCTCGCAATCTAAATAGAATGCTAACACCGTCGTTAGAATCTCCCATCGGCTCCAATAGTATTCAGGCGATAGTGTTGGTTTCTGTTTGGTTATTTTGGTAGATTTCCAGGCAACTCTTACACCACTTTGTATAGCCGCCTGAAGTTCTAGTGCTTGGATAGAAATAACTTACACTTTTTTTTGTTTTGCAGTTTTTACAGGTCTTTTCTTCTGAGTCAATGTACTGTCCTGATGTTGTCTTGTCTGTTGGTGGAACATTAGGTGCATACCTTTTTCTCTCTATTTCTTCTTCATAGAAATTTGAGATTATTCCTGAGACTACAATATTCCATCCATTTTTAACCTCGAAAAGCTTTCCCAGCTTCGTTTTTGTTGCCGTCTTTTGATGAGTGTGGATGTCAAATTTTTCGCGAATTAGACCTATTTCTAATAGCTTTTCTAAAACCTCATCCTCATCAATATCTAATTCTTCTGAAAGTTCAGATATATTCAAAGGATCAGATTTTAGTCCGGTAGAGAAATCATTAAGCAATTCTTCTATGTTCACTCTAGGCCTCCTGCCTTTAAATTTATTTTGAATAAATGCATGTGCTAATAGGATTCCATTCCAAGCAAAGAACGATATTGTCTTGATGGGCTAGCTAACCCTAATTTTATAATATATCCCGTCAGAGAATAATCTATCCTATCGAAAGCTTGCAAACGGTATTCAATATAAGTGCGAATGATTGGGGGTTGGGGATAAGTGTTCACAGCTGTAATCAAGCACATTATCCTATCTCCATCCAGTGACTGAAACTGGAATCGCTGGGGTGGGAATCGATGGGTAAGAGTCATTGATTTGCAAGTCCAAATTAGTGAATGTTGAGAGTTATCTATTGACGGTATATCGCAATATCGAATTGAATCCGGTGTGTGCTGGCATGGTTTCCCTTGCCCTTGAATGCCCGTGGTCAAGCTATCGTGGTAATGCCTTGGGTAAGCCTATCCGTCTGCTGTCGCACCATGCCATTTATCGATAATAGGGGAAGGCTCAGGATGAGCTTCAGGGGGCGTATCGTGCACTTTTTCGTGGCCTGATGCCGGGCGGAGATTTGCTTGCTATTCGTGATGTAACCAATAAAGCATGTGTGCTCGCTGATGATCGTTTCAAGGCGCAGATAGAAGCTAAAACTGGGCGGAGGGGATAGAAAATCGGAAAAGTACAGGCAGGCTCAAAATCAATGAGACCCCTTTGATCGTTCGTGAGTGGCGTTTTGCTCAAGTCGGGCCGATATGAAGGAATTGATTAAATGTAATTTTAGTTCAAAGTTGCCCATAGTTGAAATAAACGCCATAACTCTGGCTATTCTCAATCTACCATAGATTTTAGCCGCTTCATGTATTAAAAATGTCGTTTCAATAGTTGTCCTATTGCTATAACTAATGAGTCATTTGGTGATGAAAGAGATAATTGGCGAGCTTGCTGGAACACCATTGCCCACAATAATGGTATGCGCTGGAATAATTTTCTTGGTTTTGGCAGTTTCTGGTGGGGTGTCAGGGAAATTATCGATTCCAGATAATCGTGTGAAGGCTTCTGGCATTATTGGTGGATTCTTGGTGGCGATAGGAATATTTATTTATATCGTACCTACAATTAATATAAGCGATGCCGGTGGAGTGAATTCTGATGTAGGTGATATCTATAACGATTCTAATGGTTTTTCTGATAGGGATGCTGATGGTTTTTACCCGGATCATAGTTCTTGGAATATGGTGGCTGATGATCACTTTGGTGCTGATTTAAATAAATGGTATTTAGGGCAGGAATTCGGGGAAAAAGGAGATTACACCTCATCAATAGCCTCTGGTGTTTTGAGGGTTGACTATTCTACTCGTACATCGACAGCTTATACTGTGTATTCTAAATACGATCCTCTTTCAGACTTCTATGCAGCGATAGATGTTAATTTTAAAGGGAGCTATGGCTCGAATGATTTTTCGGCTGGCCTTGCATTTAGAGCATCTAAATATACTAGGTATCAAGTCACTATATCCAATAATCAGAAATTTAAATTCGAATATTATGACGAAAAAGCTGAGCCTAAATATATCGATATAATAAGTTGGACCCATGCGCCGGTTTTAAATGTGAATGAAAAAAACCGCTTGGCGATTTTGGCAAGTGGTGGAAAGCTCGACGTGTTTGCGAATGGAAAGTTGGTGGGGAGTGCTTTCGATAGGCGCAAACTCTCTGGAATGATAGGCGTCTACGGCGAAGTTTATAGCGATAAGCCCATGACTTTAACTGTAGATTTTGACAATTTTGAGTTGAGAGCGCCAAATTTTCATAATCCAATATTTCAGGATGAGTCATGATATCTTAATCTTCATCCGCCGTTGTTAGTGCCATTGCCAGTGTTCCCTATGAGGACAGCTTTACCCTGGTGGGCTATTGCGAAGATCCGGAAAATCGCTGCTACCGTTATTGTCATCATTGGGGAGTGCCATGTAAAAACCTAGGGCCGCTCCACGGTGCCGTAGGATGGCCAGCTCGAGCTGCGGAGCTGCGATCAAAGCGTGATCAGTGCCGCCGGTGAAACGGTATATGCCGCCGAAGTTGAGAAGCTGCTGATTCACTATAGCGCCTTTAGCGGTACACTGGTGATCGGACTGGGTACCCGCATGTCGGACAGGTGGTGGCTGCGTTGATCGAAGGCCCCATTCTAGGCGCCGACCCCCTTGATTTAGACACGTTGTAGGGCTATCTGAGGGGCAAGCTTAGAGTTTTCAGACTTTCACTCTAAGCCTGTTTCTCGGTTCTAAAATATAAGATATAGCAAGGTAGTGGCTTTTAATTTGTGTCGCTATTTTAAAAATTTGGTCTGTTTTCTGCTAATTATTTTTTGGTCTTTCCACAAGGCCTGTAGAGTCGAGCCACTTCATAAGCTTTCTTGTAATCCAGTTTGGTTTTCTAATGACAACCCTTCTCAGGTTTTCTATGAAGTGGCTAGAGTCAGCAAAGTAGTTTGGGTAAGCGTCTTTCAGGTTGTCAATTGATGCTACATTTACTAAGGCTACGACGAGGTTTTCATTCTTTGCAGAATCTTTTTCGCCTTCGAGGTAATTTTCTGTTGCCTCTAGAAATTTGCTTTCCATGAAAAATTTAACGCTACCCCTCGTCTCTTTAGTGTCAATTTTTATTAGTGCGTACGCATGCTGTTTTTTAGGGGTTGCCTGCTCGATATATTTGAGGGAAATCCGAAAGGCATCAAATTTTTTATAGATGTTAAGTTGATTTACGAGCCTTGAGAGTTCAGATTCACTGTTTGCATTTTTATCATGGTTTTTCCTTTCGAGTTTGGCAAATTGGTTCGAAGCGTGAAGGAAGAAGTCCTTCCAAGTTTTTTTCCCGATGTTTGACTTCAGGGTTTGATTTGTGAAAAGGTCTACGATTTCTACGGCTGTGGCCCATGCATGCTGTAGCTGAGTTCTAAGTTGAATTTCAACCTGATACTCGTTTCCGTCTTCTGAATTTTTGTGTTTTCCTATCAGGTGAATCCCACGATACCCATCAGATTTGGGGTTTGAGATATAGTCTTTTTCCCTCAGTTCATAAGACTTTTTCAGCTTTTTTTTAATTTTCTCGACAGCTTTCGGGTTTTTTACTATTGACCTGCAGCCGGCAATATCCTGCATCCGGTCGAGGTTCATCTTAGGGTTTCTTTGTAGTTTCGTTATTACGGAGGGCGTGCGTTTTAATCTGGCGACAACAATTGAGTTCCTATCCTCTGATTTTGAATGTTGATCTAACTGCCGTGTGACTTCGTTGAGTGCAGATATATGGCAGGCTCTCCAGTTTGACAGTATTTCCATGCACTCTTTAAAGCGTTGCGGATCATTTCTGATTAGCTTTTTTCTCAATAGATCTTTACCAGCTTTCTGAACAGCGTTCTTCGAGTACTTTAATTTTTCTGGAGCCATTCGTTTGGTTTCTCTAGCTTCCGAAAATGCTGCAACACTCAAGTTTTAAGTTCTCCGCAATTAATATGGTAACTGGCACTATAAAAAAAGCGGGCATTACGCCCGCTTAATTACCTCTCTTCCTGTGAGCGACTCTTTCTTGTAGTAAATCCTTTTCTACAGTCGATGCATTTAGTGGTTTACCACTGCAGTGCACCGCCGGTCTGGTATTCGATTACCCGTGTTTCGAAGAAGTTCTTCTCCTTGCGCAGGTCCATGATTTCGGACATCCACGGGAAGGGGTTCTGGGCGCCTGGGAACTGTTCTTTCAGACCCAGCTGGCTCAGGCGACGGTTGGCGATGAAGTGGAGGTATTCCTCCATCATGGCGGCATTCATGCCGAGTACGCCGCGGGGCATGGTGTCGCGGGCGTAGGCCACTTCCAGTTCCATACCTTCCAGGATCATCTGGGTGACTTCCTGCTGGAACGCATCGGTCCACAGGTGCGGGTTTTCCAGTTTGATCTGGTTGATCACGTCGATGCCGAAGTTCAGGTGCATGGACTCGTCACGCAGGATGTACTGGAACTGCTCGGCAACACCAGTCATCTTGTTGCGGCGGCCCATGGACAGGATCTGGGTGAAGCCGCAGTAGAAGAAGATGCCTTCGGTTACCGCGTAGAAGGCGATCAGGTTGCGCAGCAGTTCCTGGTCCGCTTCCGGGGTGCCGGTCTTGAAGTTGGGATCGCCGATGGACTGGGTGTGGGACAGGCTCCACGCCGCTTTCTTGGCCACGCTCGGTACTTCGCGGTACATATTGAAGACTTCGCCTTCGTCCATGCCCAGAGACTCTACACAGTACTGGTAGGCGTGGGTGTGGATGGCTTCTTCAAAGGACTGCCGCAGGATGTACTGGCGGCACTCCGGATTGGTGATGTGGCGGTAGATGGCCAGCACCAGGTTGTTGGCTACCAGGGAGTCTGCGGTGGAGAAGTAACCCAGGGAGTATTCCACGATGCGACGCTCGTCCTCGGTCAGACCGTTGGGGTCTTTCCACATGGACACGTCTTTGTTCATGTTTACTTCTTGCGGCATCCAGTGGTTGGCACAGCCGTCGAGGTATTTCTGCCAGGCCCAGTCGTACTTGAACGGCACCAGCTGGTTGAGGTCGGCGCGGCAGTTGATGATGCGCTTCTCGTCCACCTGGATACGGGCTGCACCCATTTCCAGTTCTTCGAGGCCCGGGGCCGGGTCCAGATCATTTACCGCGGCACGGGCGGCTTCCACGGCGGAGGAGGCTGCTGCACTGCTGACGGTTGCGCCTTCTTCCTGGGCCGCGGTCGATGCCGGGGCACTGCTTGCGCTCTCTACCTGGTAGTTAGCGCTGGGTTCGGTGACTGCCTGCTGCTCGGATTGCAGTGCACCCGGCATCGGTTGCGGTTCTTTCGCTTTCTGTTCGGGTTTGGAATCGATATCGTCCCAGCTCAGCATGACTTCTTCCCCTTTTTTGGGTGACGAGCTGTTGCATAACAGTCCGTGCAAGTGTGTGGTGTGCGGCCGGCGCCCGGCCCGGACCTCTTGTTGGGTCCGGTACCGGGGCGGCGCTTATGGTCTTGGTTGCAGACGCTTCGTCTGAAAACGAGTGTCTGCGATCGCTCTCCCCCGAGAGTCTTTTAATTTAGGGCCGGCCAATTACTGGCAGGCTTCACAGTCCGGATCGTCCAGAGAACAGGCCTGCGGCACGGCGGCCGGTGCGCCCATTTCCTGAGTGCCTGCCTGCGCTGCCGGAGCGGCGCTGGCCGCGGGCGCGCCGCCGGCACTCACTGCGTTCAGGGAGCCAGTGTTCACGGTGGACTTCTCCGTGGTGGTGGCAGCCAGTGCACGCAAGTAGTAGGTGGTCTTCAGACCCCGGTACCAGGCCATGCGGTAGGTCAGGTCCAGCTTCTTGCCGTTGGCGCCGGCGATGTAGAGGTTCAGGGACTGTGCCTGATCGATCCACTTCTGACGGCGGCTGGCGGCGTCTACGATCCAGCGCGGTTCTACTTCAAACGCGGTGGCGTACTTGGCTTTCAGATCCGCCGGGATACGGTCGATCTTCTGTACAGAGCCTTCGTAGTACTTGAGGTCGTTGACCATCACTTTGTCCCACAGGCCGCGGGCTTTCAGGTCGTGTACCAGGTACGGGTTCACCACGGTGAATTCGCCGGACAGGTTCGATTTCACGTACAGGTTCTGGTACGTGGGCTCGATGGACTGAGAAACACCGGTGATGTTGGCGATGGTCGCGGTCGGTGCGATGGCCATGACGTTGGAGTTACGCATGCCCTGGCTGGCAACCTTCTTGCGCACCAGATCCCACTCGAGGGTGCTGCTGGTGTCCTGATCGATGAACTGCTCGCCGCGGTTCTTGGCCAGGATTTCGATGGAGTCGATCGGCAGAATGCCCTGGCTCCACAGAGAACCTTCGTAGCTGGTGTAACTGCCGCGCTCCGCCGCCAGGTCACTGGAGGTGGAAATGGCGTAGTAGCTGATCGCTTCCATGGTGGTGTCGGCGAATTTGACGGCTTCATCGCTGGAATAGGAGATGCCGGCCTTGTACAGCGCGTCCTGGAAGCCCATCAGGCCCAGGCCCACCGGGCGGTGGCGCATGTTGGACTGACGCGCGGTTTCTACGGAGTAGTAGTTAATGTCGATCACGTTATCGAGCATGCGCACCGCGGTTTTGACGGTGCCTTCCAGCTTGCTGATGTCGAGCTCGCCGGCATCATTGATGTGCTGGGACAGGTTCACCGAGCCCAGGTTACATACCGCGATCTCGTCGTTTGCTTTGGTGTTCAGGGTGATCTCGGTGCACAGGTTGGAGCTGTGTACCACACCGGCGTGCTGCTGCGGGCTGCGCAGGTTACAGGCGTCCTTGAAGGTGATCCAGGGGTGGCCGGTTTCAAACAGCATGCCCAGCATCTTGCGCCACAGGTCGAGTGCGCGCACTTTCTTGTGCAGCTTCAGCTTGCCGTCGGCAGCCAGTTGCTCGTAGTGGTTGTAACGCTCTTCAAACTTGTCGCCGAACAGGTCATGCAGGTCCGGGGTGTCTGCCGGAGAGAACAGGGTCCACTCTTTGTCTTCAAACACACGCTTCATGAACAGGTCCGGCACCCAGTTGGCGGTGTTCATGTCGTGGGTACGGCGACGGTCGTCACCGGTGTTCTTGCGCAGCTCGAGGAATTCTTCGATGTCCAGGTGCCAGGTTTCCAGGTACGCACAGACGGCGCCTTTACGCTTGCCACCCTGGTTTACCGCAACGGCGGTATCGTTCGCGACTTTCAGGAAAGGTACAACACCCTGGGACTTGCCGTTGGTGCCTTTAATGTAGGAACCGAGGGAGCGCACAGGGGTCCAGTCGTTACCCAGGCCGCCGGCCCACTTGGACAGCATGGCGTTGTCCTGGATCGCACCGTAGATGCCGTGCAGGTCGTCCGGCACGGTGGTCAGGTAGCAGGAGGACAGCTGTGGGCGCAGGGTACCGGCGTTAAACAGTGTCGGCGTGGAGCTCATGTAGTCGAAGGAGCTCAGCAGGTTGTAGAACTCGATCGCGCGGGCGTTCGGGTCTTCTTCATTAATGGCGAGGCCCATGGCAACACGCATGAAGAAAATCTGCGGCAGTTCGAAGCGGATTTCATCGCTGTGGATGAAGTAGCGGTCGTACAGGGTCTGCAGGCCGAGGTAGGTGAACTGGTGATCGCACTCAGGCTTGATCGCATCACCCAGTTTTTCCAGGTCGAAGCTGGCCAGTGCCGGGTCCAGCAGTTCCAGTTCAATACCTTTTGCTACGTACGCCGCCAGTGCCGGCTTGTACAGGCCTTCCATTTCCTGCTGGGTTGCGGACTCGGCCACGTCCAGGAAGCGCAGGGCTTCGGAGCGCAGTTTGTCCAGCAGCAGGAAGGCGGTGGCGTAGGTGTAGTTGGGCTCTTGCTCAACCAGGGTACGTGCGGTGATTACCAGTGCGGTATTGATGTCGGTTTCGGAAACACCGTCGTACAGGTTCTTCAGTGCTTCGCCGAGGATCAGCTCGCCGTCGACGTCGGTCAGGCCTTCGCACGCTTCGCGGACGATGGTGCGCAGGCGCTCCATATCCAGCGGTACCAGCTTGCCGTCTTTGCTGCCGTCTTCCACTTTTACGCGAATGCTCGGGTGTGTATCGGCAGCGGCTTCTGGTGCCGCTGCTTTTTCTTTTTCTTTCTCGGCACGCAGGCGCGCGTGCTCTTCGCGGTAGAGTACGTAGTCGCGCGCGATTTTGTGTTCGCCGGCACGCATCAGTTCCAGTTCAACCTGATCCTGAATTTCTTCAATATGAATGGTGCCGCCGGAAGGCATGCGGCGCTTGAAGGTAGCGCTGATATGGGAAACCAGGTCGGCCACGCGTTCGTGGATACGGCTGGAGGCTGCGGCAGTACCACCTTCCACGGCGAGGAACGCCTTGGTGACGGCTACAGAGATTTTGCTGTCGGCGTAAGGCACCACGGTACCGTTGCGCTTGATAACACGGATCTGACCGGGGGCAGTGGCAGCCAGTGAGGTATTGCTGCTGGCCTGGTCTGCTACCGATTCCTTGGTGGTGCCGTTTGGCTCAGACTGGGGGCGCCCTGTCTCTGTGTGCATGAAATTCTCCGTAAATTGTGCGTGCGTGTCGTGGTCGACTGCTTTTGGTTTTTGCTTTGATTTATACAAGTTCGGCTTGTGGCCTTAATTCTTTGCGCAACTTCTATTTGCGCATCTACTAGCTAGTAGTTCTTGGCTAAGTGCCATTGCATCACTGGCGCTTATTTATTGCCCAGCGCAGTTTCTTGGGGAACCAAAATGATTCCGCGGGCACAAGTAGCTGCGGCGAAGTACAAGCTTCGCTCGGGTAACTCTTGTGGGGTACATCTTTGAAACTGCGATTGGCCTGGGCGCATTGCCCGGGTGTCGCGTTTTTGCCCAGAAGAGGGCGTCTAAAACGGACAACCTGCTGTGCCAACTAGTTGGTGCGAAAGAGGTCGAACACAAGATATTGTGGCTGTGGAAAATCCCTGGCGACGTTTTCCCAAGGGTAATTGGGGTCTCGCCTGGTACCTAAACCCAATATGTTGGGGTTCGACCTCGAATGAGCAACAAGATAATGCGGTTGGGGGGGTAATTCAAGGCGGATAACTCTGGAGTTACTTGTGGATAATTTGTGGGTAGCCGGTGCGGCGGTGGATTTTTCCTTGCGCTAGCGCCCGCCATTACTGGGCGGGTATAAAAAGTGAGCAGTGGATTGCGTAGGGCGGGGGTTTTAAGAATATTTTTTAATAGTAATCGGGTCTCAAATTAAGCCCGGCAATAACCAAGCGAGGTTGCACATTGTGTGATCAAACCGACACTGTCAGGTCGATTTTTGCGCCACTTTTGGCTTTTGGCTCTTTCGAGTTATTGGCTGTCAGCGAGGTAAGGTGTGGATGAAAATTGTACATCCATATGGGGCGTGAGAGGCTCCTGCGAGTGTAAAAAGTGACCAGTTGAAGAGCCGCTACAAAAAAGGGCGCCAGAATGTTCTGGCGCCCTTCGGTGTTCAGAATACAAAAGATCCGAAGGCGATCAGCAGTTGCTGTTCTCCTGCAGGAATTCCATCAGCGCCTTCTGCGCGTGCAGACGGTTTTCCGCCTCGTCCCACACCACCGAGATCTGTTCGTCTTCCAGCAGATCGCCGCTCACTTCTTCACCGCGGTGTGCGGGCAAGCAGTGCATGAAGATCGCATCGCTGTTGGCGTGGCTCATCAGCTCGTGATCGACCAGATACCCTTCGAAGGCTTTCAGGCGAATTTGCTGCTCGGTCTCCTGGCCCATGGAGGCCCACACGTCGGTGGCTACCCAATCGGCGCCACTCACCGCTTCCTGTGGCGTGCGCACAATTTTCACCCGGTCTTTGGCGCGGGCAACAATGGATTCATCCGGGTCATAACCTTCGGGGCAGGCAATGCGCAGCTCAAAGTCGTACATCAATGCGGCATTGATGTAGGAGTGGCACATGTTGTTGCCGTCACCCACCCACGCCACGGCCTTGCCCTCGGGGCTGCCGCGGTGTTCCACATAGGTTTGCAGGTCCGCGAGCAGCTGGCAGGGGTGGTAGCTGTCGGACAGGGCATTGATCACCGGTACCTTGCTGTACTCGGCAAATCGCTCGAGCACGTTGTGCCCGAAGGTGCGGATCATCACCATGTCTACCATGCGCGAAATGACCCGCGCGCTGTCTTCAATGGGTTCGCCACGGCCTAGCTGGGTGTCGCGCGGGGACAGGAACAGTGCGCTACCGCCCATCTGTGCCATGCCCGCTTCAAAAGACACGCGGGTACGGGTTGAGGATTTTTCAAAAATCATTCCCAGCACTTTGTCGCGAAACGGTTCGCTGGTAACACCCTGGTTGCGCAGGGCTTTTACTTCGATCGCGCGCTCGACAACTGCACGCAGTTCTTCCCGGCTCAGGTCGAGGAGGGTGAGAAAATGTCTGACTGCCATGTTGGTTTCCTCCGAATTCAGGCGGCCTGTTGGGCGAAATCCCGCACCAGTGCGGCGACGGTGGTGGCGATTTGGCTGCACTCTTCGTCACTCAGGGTGAGTGGCGGCAGCAGGCGCAATACATTGCCAGCGGTAACGTTGATCAACAACCCCTGTGCGCGGGCCAGATCGACCAGTTCTGCGCAGGGGCGATCCAGTTCAATGCCGATCAGCAGGCCCAGGCCGCGGATATCCACAACATGTGGGCAGCCGGCTAGTTCCGCTTTCAATTGATCCAGCATCTGGGTGCCGAGGCTGGCGGCTCTTTCGATAAGCCACTCGCTTTCCAGTGTTTCCAGCACGGCGAGGCCGGCGCGGCAGGCAAGCGGGTTGCCACCGAAGGTGGAGCCGTGGGTGCCCGCACTAAAGAGTGCGGCGGCTTCGCCGCGGGCAAGGCAGGCACCGATGGGGACGCCGTTACCGAGCCCCTTGGCGGTGGTGACCACGTCAGGCAGCAGGCCGTCGATATGCTGGTAGGCGAACAACTTGCCACTGCGACCATTGGCGGTCTGGATTTCATCCAGCATCAGCAGCCAGTTCTGGTTGTCGCAGAGTGCGCGCAGGCGCGCCAGATAATCCGCATCCGGGATGCGAATACCGCCCTCGCCCTGCACGGGCTCTACCAGAATCGCAACGATATCCTCGTGTTCTGCGGCCAGTTTCTCGATGGCGGCGACGTCGTTATAAGGAACACGCAAGAAACCTTCGGGCAGGGGGGCGAAGCCCTCTTGTACCTTGGGGTTGCCAGTGGCGGTCAGGGTTGCCAGGGTGCGGCCGTGGAAAGCCCCCTCGGTCACCACGATTTTCGGGCAGGTGAGGCCGCGCTGGTTGCCCAGCTTGCGCGCCAGTTTGATGGCTGCCTCGTTGGCCTCGGCACCGGAGTTGGAAAAGAATACGTTGTCCATACCCGACTGGGTCACCAGCTTTTCCGCCAGCTGTTCTTGTGGGGGAATGTTGTACAGGTTGGAAACGTGCAACAGGGTGCTGGCCTGCTCCTGAATGGCCTGGGTGACCGCCGGATGGCAGTGGCCGAGACCGCATACGGCAATTCCGGAGAGGGCGTCGAGATATCGTCGGCCGTTGTCATCCCACACGTAGTTACCTTCGCCTCTGACCAGAGTCAGGGTTCTGTTACCGTAGTTTTGCATCAGTGCGGGAGTGGCCACCGTATATCTCCTCTGTGGGTGGGTCTCAAAGCGTGGGCCGGTATCCGCCGGCCCCGAACAATGGGAAAACCGCAGAAAATGCGCCTTTTGCGTTTTCTGACCGCAATTTTCCCGGGAAACCGGCAATACTAGCACAGCGGGAGCCCGGTAACAGAGGCCTATGGCCTCCCGCAGGCCGCGGATGGGAATCGAATCGGAATCGGGTACAATGCGCGCTTTCGTTGACGGATCGACACCGCAGGAGCCGCGGTCACTCGCAGTCACTTGTATTTCCAACCGACTTTTCAGCCGAGGTTAGCTTCCACTATGGATACTCTGGAAAATATCAAAAAGCAGATCTCCGATAACGACATCCTGCTTTATATGAAGGGCAGCCCCAATGCGCCACAGTGCGGCTTCTCTATGCGCGCTTCCCAGGCGATCATGGCGTGTGGCCAGCGTTTTGCCTATGTGGATATTTTGGCGAATCCGGATATCCGCCAGGAACTGCCGAAGTACGCCAACTGGCCGACTTTCCCGCAGCTGTGGGTTAAGCAGGAGCTGGTGGGCGGCTGCGACATCATCATGGAAATGCATGAAAGCGGCGAGCTCAAGACGTTGATTGAAGAGGCCGCAGGCAGCGCCGAACAGGGCGAGTGATTGCACTTTTCCGTTCATACGGCCCATAAAAAAACCGCGGCATTGACCGCGGTTTTTTTATGTCTGCAAACATCGGAATGGCGCGGTGCTCTCTAGCAGGCCGTACCTAGTAGCTACTAACTAGTAGGCAGCAACCGCGCAGCGACGCTTATTCGTCGGAAGCTTTTTCCATCTGAGTCTGCAGGTAGTTTTGCAGGCCGACCTTGTCGATCAGGCTCAGCTGGGTTTCCAGCCAGTCCACATGCTCTTCCTCAGAGTCGAGGATGCGTTGCAGCAATTCGCGGCTGCCGTAGTCACGAATGGACTCGCAGTAGGCGATACCGTCACGCAAATCTGGAATCGCTTTTTTCTCCAGCTGCAGGTCACACTTCAGCATCTCTTCAGTGTTTTCACCGATGAGCAGTTTGCCCAGGTGTTGCAGGTTGGGGATGCCTTCAAGGAAGAGAATCCGCTCGATCAGCCAGTCGGCGTGTTTCATCTCGTCGATGGATTCGTGATATTCCTTATCCGCCAGCTCTTTCAGACCCCAGTCTTTGAACATGCGGGAATGCAGGAAATACTGATTGATCGCAATCAGCTCGTTGCCGAGAGCTTTGTTCAGGTGTTCGATGACTTTTGGATCGCCTTTCATTGCGTTAGCTCCATGTTGTTTCCTGCGGCTTCCTGTTCAAGCGATAACTCGTTTACTTGGGGCAGGGAAGCCCTCACTCAATTTTATTGTCCCGATTTCCGCTCGAGGTGCCGGATTGATAAAAATCATTGAACCCCGAGCGAATTGCGGTCGAGTTTGATGGGCAGAATGCGGCAAGTCAAGGCTGAGTGCGAAATTACGCAGGGACTATATATAAAGGCTTAAAAGCAAATTTAGCCGTAAAGGTAAACGAAAACGATTCCTACTTAATATCAGCGGCATCTGCCTACTGCGAGTCCGTGCGAGGGTATCGACTACACTACAGTAATTTTATTTTCCCCCGCCACGAACCATCTTTCAGGTGTGTCTTTTGACGCCTGAGCAAGGACAGCAACGAGTGCCCGCAGATGCGCAAGACCGCCATAAAAACATGGAATGAGCTTGAAGATCGTCAACCGGCCCATGCCCTGGTGGCAGGTGTCGATCTGGTGGTGATTCGCGTCGCGGATGACGTTAATGTTTTCTATGGTCGTTGCCTGCATCGTGGGGCCCTGTTGTCCGACGGGTGTGTCAAAGGGCAGAACCTGATTTGCGGCCTGCATGGGTGGGACTATCGGCTCGATTCGGGTATCAGTGAGTACCACAACGAAGAAAAGCTAAAAAAATTCACCGCCTGGCGCGAAGGCAGCAAGGTCTTTGTGGACGAGGACGAGATTGCCGAGTGGGCGCAAACCCATCCCCAACCCTATAAGCGCGAGGAGTACCAAGGGGCCTATCAGGATTTTACTGGTACGACGGATGAGCCCTACGTGGGGTACATCCGGCAGCTGGCGAACGATGGGCTGGCAAAGCTCGGACACCATGGCCCGATGGAGGCGATGGGCGTCTCCCGGGACCTTCTGCCCCAATGGGAAGATATTCAGTTTGTGGTTTCCCAGCTGCACAAAATGCCCTTGCTGGATGATGAACCGGTAGCGACCGATCTGGTGATCGGGCCTCGGGCGAAGAAGCCGCTGCGCCTGGAGATCCCGCTGTTTGTATCTGACATGAGTTTCGGTGCGCTATCGGAAGAAGCCAAAGTAGCGCTGTCGACAGGGGCCGAGGCCGCCGGTACCGGTATCTGCTCCGGTGAGGGGGGGATGCTGCCGGAGGAGCAGGCGGCGAACTCCCGCTACTTCTATGAGCTGGCATCGGCGCGCTTCGGATTTTCCTGGGACAAGGTAAAGAAAACCCAGGCGTTCCACTTCAAGGGTGGGCAGGGGGCAAAAACCGGCACCGGTGGGCATCTGCCCGGTGACAAAGTCCGTGGAAAAATTGCCTCGGTGCGTGGCCTTGAGGAAGGTGAACCAGCGGTTTCTCCTGCGCGCTTTCCAGAGTGGACCAGCCTTGCCCAGTTCCAGGATTTTGCACAAGAAGTGCGTGAGAAAACCGGTGGCATTCCGGTGGGTTTCAAACTCTCGGCACAAAAAATTGAAAAGGATATTGATGCCGCGCTGGAAGTTGGTGTGGACTACATCATTCTGGATGGGCGCGGCGGTGGCACCGGGGCTGCCCCGGTGATTTTTAAACATAATATTTCTGTACCGACGATTCCCGCCCTGGCCAGGGCGCGGCGTCATCTGGATCGCTGTGGTGCAGACGATGTGACCCTGATTATTACCGGTGGCTTGCGCCGCCCCGCAGACTTTGCCAAGGCGCTGGCGCTGGGTGCGGATGGTATTGCCGTCTCCAACGCTGCGATTCAGGCCATTGGCTGTTTGGGCATGCGAGCCTGTCATACCAACAATTGCCCGGTCGGCATCGCCACGCAAAAACCGCACTTGCGCGCGCGCTTGCCGGTGGATGAGGCCGCGGCGCGTCTGACCCGATACTTTACGTCTGCCGTGCACCTGATGCAGGTGTTGGCTCGAGCCGCGGGTCACCGCCACCTGCGTGACTTCTCCATCGATGACCTCACCACGTACAAAACCGATATGGCGCAGCTGACCGGCATCGAATACGGCGGTGTGGCCCCGATAATTCAGGAGTAAATTGTGTCCACACACAATTTCCCATCTCTGCAACCGGCCGTGATTGCCGATACCCGTGATGCCTGCCACGCCTATGCGCAGGTACTCGGCGGATGGATTCGAACATGTCGCCCGCGTCGCAAACACTGGTGGAACCTGTGTCTCTCGCCCTCGCTGGGCGGTGTGGCGACCGGTCCGCTGCACGCGGATGGTGTGCACTTTGCGCTGGAACTGGATCTGGCGGGCAATCGTGTTCATGCCGCAATCGCCAACGGCGAACGTTTCAGTGAACCGCTGGGAAGCCAGACGGCAGATCAACTGGCCGACGCGCTACAGGCTTTTCTCCTTGGCGGGGGCGTAGGCGCGGACTATGTCCCCGGAGAAAACAGTGCTGGAAGCCATGGCGCGGCAGATGGGGTTGTGCGCTCCGGTTACTCTGCACAAGTCGCCGCTGACCTCGCCCAGGCGTGGCGGGAAATCGTCGCCGCGCTTGCCGATTTCCAGTCCGGGATCCTTGAAGAAACCAGCCCGATCAATCTGTGGCCGGGGCACTTCGACCTGGCCATGCTGGTGCTTGGTGAAGACAAGGTAGCGGGGCAGGATCCTGCGGATGAAGAGTACTCCGATAAGCAGCTGAATTTTGGTTTCAGCTTTGGTGATACCGGTATACCGGAGCCCTACTTTTTTGTTACCGCTTATCCCCAGCCTGAGCGTTTTCCACACCTGCCATTGGCCGGTGGCGCTTACTGGAACAGTGAAGGCTTTAGTGGTGCGGTGCTTCGCTACCGGGATGCTATTGCCGTAGAGAATCCCGCAGAGTTACTGCGCGCCTACTGGCAGCAAATGCTCGACGCCGGACGTGAACAGGGACTCCTGAACAATACAGGAAGTTAGCGGAAATGACGGACAGCATTGAATCACTGGAATGGGTGCGAGTCGCGGCAGTAAATGAATTGCCGCCAGGCCGCGTGAAGACGGTGACTGCCGGCACGCACTCGATGGCATTAACTAATATCGATGGTGAATTTACCGCGATGGACAATCGCTGCCCGCATCAGGGCGGGCCACTCGGGGAGGGCTCCATCGAAGTGGGCGAGGACGGCCAGTGCTGGCTGCGTTGTCCCTGGCACGGTTGGGATTTTGATCCAAAAACCGGTCGCTCACCGGGCGGGCATGAGGATTCCGGACAGCGCTTGTTCCCGGTCGACGTGCGTGATGGTGAGGTTTACATCGGGCTGGAAGCTGAGCCGGCGCGGGAAGCGACGGCAGCAGACGTGATGGCCCGCACCATGACAAATTGGGGGGTTCGCAGTGTCTTCGGCATTGTGGGGCATTCGAATCTGGGCCTTGCCGATGCATTGCGGCTGGAGGCTAAAGAGGGCCGGTTGAATTACTACGGCGTTCGCCATGAAGGTGCTGCCGCCTTCGCCTGCTCGGGCTACAGCAAACTGACAGGTAAGCCCGCCGCCTGTCTTTCAATTGCCGGGCCGGGTGCGACGAATATGGTCACCGGATTGTGGGATGCCAAGGTGGACCGCGCGCCGGTGCTGGCGCTGACCGGGCAAGTGGATGTGCAGGTGTTTGGTCCGGGTGCTTTCCAGGACATTGATCTCACCGCCGCGTTTGCGCCGGTAGCCCACTACAGCCAGACCGTGTTGCATACGTCGCGCTTTGCCGAGTTGATGAACCTGGCCTGCAAGAATGCGATAGTCGAGCGCGATGTGGCGCATTTGATTTTCCCGAATGATGTACAGACCCTGCCTGCTGGCGATGCCAAGCCGACCGACGGGCCCGAGGGGCGCGTGGCAGCCGCACGCATCGCACCCGATGCGGGAGTGGTGCAGGAGATGGTCAGCCAAATTGAGGCCGCCAAGCGCCCGATTATTATCGCAGGGTATGGTGCGCTCGAGGGCATGTCCAAAGTCATCGCCCTGGCAGAAAAACTGAATGCGCCGGTACTGACGACCTTTAAGGCAAAGGGGCAGATTCCCGATCAGCATCCTCTGGCCGCGGGCGTACTCGGCCGTTCCGGCACGCCGGTTGCCAGCTGGTTTATGAACAAGTGCGATTTGATTCTTGCCTTCGGATCTTCTTTTTCCAATCACACAGGGATTACCCCGGTAAAGCCGATAATTCAGGTGGACTTTGATCGCATGGCACTGGGGAAGTTTCACAAGGTTACCCTCCCGGTCTGGGGCGATATTGGTCGCACCGCGCAGCTGGTGCTCGGCAAGTTGCCGGACACGCCGGATACCGTCGATCAACGGCAAGAGCTTGCTCAGCGTTGGCATATCTGGCGAGAGGAAAAAGAGAGCCGCGTGCAGGATGACCGGGGCAAGGGACTGAATTCCGCGGTGATTTTCCACTGGCTCGGGGAACTGGTACCGGAGGATGCGGTGATTGCCGTGGATGTGGGCAACAACACCTATTCATTTGGCCGCTATTTTGAGAGCAAGGGCCAGCGGGTACTGATGTCGGGTTATCTGGGCTCCATTGGCTTTGCATTTGCGGCGGCGATGGGGGCCTGGGCCGCGACCCAAGAAGCGGGGGAATATCGCGGACGGAAAGTGGTGTCGATTAGCGGTGATGGTGGCTTCGGGCAGTACCTGGGGGATTTCACCACGGCGGTGAAATACAACATGGACATTACCCATGTTCTGCTGAATAACTCGGAACTCGGCAAGATCTCCAAGGAGCAGCGGGCCGGTGAGTGGCCGGTGTGGGAGACCGATTTACACAATCCCAATTTTGCAGCCTTCGCCAAGTTATGTGGTGCACAGGGATTCAGGGTGACCGAGGCGAGCGAATTCCCGATAGCGTTTGAGAAGGCGCTGCAGCATCCGGGGCCCGCATTGGTCGAAGTGATCACCGATGCGAACCTGGTTTAATCACCTCATGAAATATCAAGGGTAGCGACCTTATGGAGCAATACTTCCATACCTTTCTCGCGGGCGCTGTCTTTGTGATTGAAGCTACCGCTTCATTGATTATGGTGTGGGGCTTTGTGATCGCGGTTTATGAAGTCTTGCGCGCATCCAGAACCGGTTCGCATGCGGAACGTATGTTTGCGTTGCAGATGGCGCGCTGTGACCTTGGTATCAAGCTGGTGTTTGCGCTGGAACTGCTGATTATTTCTGACTTGCTGCACACGGTCGTCAGTCACACGCTGGAGGATCTGTGGTTTCTCGGCGCACTGGTTGCGATCCGCACCATTGTCGGTTTTTTCCTGAATCGAGAAATCGAACAGGTGAAGGGGGAAGTCAGTTAGGTTTGACGTGAGAGAAGAGACAACGCAGAACGATAATAAAGCGCGCTTATTGGAAAAGCCGCTGGGGGGTGGAATAGGAATGTTTCCCAAAGGGGGCGCAGGGCGCGCGACATATCGCGTCGCGCGTGAGGGAAACGGAGTGCCGCCGATTAGCCGGCGGAGTAGAACAGTGCGCCATTCACGTCGGCGGGCATGCCCGCAGACATAGTCTCGTCGATGATTTCCTTGGTCAGTTCCGCACAGCGTCCACATTGGGAGGAAACGCCCAGCTGACGGCGCAGGGCCTTGATGGAGGTGGAACCATCGTGAACCGCGTCTTTAATCTGACTGTCGGTGATGCCTTTACAAATACAAATGTACATCGGGAAACCTGGTGCAAATTCGATCTACTGTTTATCGATAAAGAGATCTTATTGTTAATGAGAATAAGTGTCAATAAGATTTTGCTATCGATCAATCATTATTCTAGCTGCTTGTTATATGAACTGCATGGTCGGTTGATGGCTTCTCGGTCAACGGATGAGGGCGGGTGGTTTTGCTGCTGGCTGACAGGTGGCGTCTGCTATTGCCGCCATATAAAAAATTAATGGGACTGCCATAAGCCCCTGTGTATCATAGCGGCCCCCTATCGATCTTTTGTCACTCTATAGTCATTGGTTATAAAGTGACCGTTTCTACAATCCATTATTTATCTCACTGAGGAGATTCTCATGGCTGTATTAGTAGGCAAGCCCGCTCCGGATTTCACAGCGGCTGCAGTACTGGGCAACGGCGAAATCGTTGACGAGTTCAACCTGGCAGAAACCATCAAGGGTAAGAAAGCGGTTATCTTCTTTTACCCGCTGGACTTCACCTTCGTATGCCCTTCCGAGCTGATCGCCTTTGACCACCGCTTTGAAGAGTTCAAGAAGCGCGGTGTTGAGGTAATCGGTGTTTCCATCGATTCCCAGTTCTCTCACAACGCATGGCGTAACACCGATATCAACGACGGTGGTATCGGTCAGGTTAAATACGCGCTGGTTGCTGACGTTAAGCACGAAATCTGCCAGGCATACGACGTGGAAGCGGACGCTGGCGTTGCTTTCCGTGGTTCCTTCCTGATCGACGAAGAAGGTGTTGTTCGTCACCAGGTAGTAAACGACCTGCCGCTGGGCCGCAACGTAGACGAAATGCTGCGTATGGTTGACGCGCTGGCGTTCCACCAGGAGCACGGCGAAGTATGTCCGGCTGGCTGGCAGGAAGGTGACAAGGGTATGGACGCGTCTCCGTCTGGCGTTGCTGCCTACCTGAGCGAGAACTCTGACAAGCTGTAAGTCATTGTTCGCGCGGGGAGGGATGACTGTCCCTCCCGGTAAAAAAACCGCCGGCAGGCGGTTTTTTTGTGCCTGTTGTTCCCGTGAATCACATAAAGATGGAAAAAACGCTAACATGTGCGCTTGTTCCACTTTGATAAGGATGCCCGGCCTCTGCTGAGTGGGCGGTCTACCGGGTCATTTTGGGTGTGAAGAATCTTTGACTGAATGTTTCTGGTTAAAGAATTTTTTAGCGGGCTGCTAGTCTTAGTACGAGTACCCCCACACATTTTGGGGCCAATCACTTGCTAGGTCGATATGGCCGGGTGGCGAGCAATCGCTGCGGATTGCAGTACGGCGCATGGTGTAATTCAGGTGTATCAGGGCATTTTTCACAGAATACTGAGCGGCACGCGGGGCCTATGGGTTTCGCTGGCTGCCGCGTTGATACTGGCGACGCCTGCCGGGCATGCGTTTGGCGAGCCCGGGCGGGTGGCTAAGTCCGCTTCTGCTTCATCGAAAAGTGTCGAAGCCAGTGCACGGGAGTTTGATCGCTATTTCCGCCAATTGATGAAGAAGGGCGGGATCCCCGGTGGCGCTTACGTGATTGTGGACCACGATAAGATCGTGTCGATGGATACCTATGGTGTTCGGGTAAAGGGCAAGAGTGAAAAGGTCACCTTAAACACGGTTTTCCGCCTCGCGTCGGTTTCCAAGACCTTTGCCGGCAGCATGGCCGCGCTGCTTGAGCATGAGAACAAATTCAATTGGGGCGACAAGGTGGTGCGCTATGTGCCCGAGCTGCGCTTCAAAACCCCTGCGCTATCCATGCAGTTGCAGGTGCAGCACCTCCTGAGCCACTCCTCGGGCCTGACACCGAATGCCTACGACAACTATCTTGAGGACAACCGTCCGCTGTCGAAAATTCTGCCGATGTTTTCCACCATCGATCCGCACTGTGCCCCAGGCAAGTGTTATGGCTACCAGAACGTGCTATTCAGCCTGATCGAAGACGTCATTCACAAGGCGACCGGTGTGCCCTACGGCCGGCAATTGAAACAGCGGTTCTTTGTCCCATTAAAGATGGGAGACGCCTCCCTAGGCTGGGAAAGCTTTATGGCGGCCAGTAATCGTGCCGCCCCCCACGTCCAGACCGGTAAAGGCTGGCGCCCGGTGAAGGTGGAAAAGGAATATTACCTGGCGGCGCCCGCGGCTGGGGTGAATGCCAGTATCAGCGATATGGGGCAGTGGCTTAAGGCGCAATTGGGCGCTTATCCAGATGTACTGCCGCCCGAGGTGATCGCCGACCTTACCACCGAGCGGGTGGAAACCCGCCGCCACCTGCGCCATCGCATCTGGCGGGACTACATCGATCATGCGGGTTACGGGTTGGGCTGGCGTCTGTATACCGTGGGCGATGATCGAATTGTGTTTCACGGTGGCTGGGTCGCAGGTTTCCGCGCGGCCATTGCCTACTCGGAAAAGCGCAAGGTCGGTATCGTTATCCTGATGAACGCGGAATCCCGGGTAATCTCGGATCTCACCGCCAATTTCATTGCCGATATCACTGGCCACGGAAAGCTGGTTCAGGCGGCTGCGGCAGCGTCGAAAAAATAATCAGTTGGCGTCTGGCTAACGTTTCTCGTTGCGGGTTTTCAGTTCACGCTTGAATTGCCCACATACGTCCCAATATTCCTTCCCTTGACGACGATTTGTCTGTAGTTGAATTGAATAAGGGGAGAACCGTTCCATGACTGTTGCGGCGCATAAAGAGAGCCACGGTTTCCAGACCGAAGCCAAGCAGTTACTGCACCTGATGATCCACTCGCTGTACTCCAACAAGGAGATTTTTTTGCGCGAGCTGGTTTCCAATGCCTCCGATGCCGCAGACAAACTGCGCTTTGAGGCCCTCTCCAACCCTTCATTGCTGGCGGAAGACCCGGACCTGCGTATCCGCATCGAGTTCGATAAAGACGCCGGCACCCTGACCATTTCCGATAACGGCATTGGCATGAGCCGCGACGAGGTGATTGAGAACCTGGGTACCATCGCGCGCTCCGGTACTGCCAACTTTATGCAGAACCTGTCCGGCGACCAGAAGAAAGATGCCCACCTGATCGGTCAGTTCGGTGTCGGCTTCTACTCCGCGTTTATCGTGGCGGACAAGGTGGATGTCTTCACTCGTCGCGCCGGTGCCGATGCCAGCCAGGGCGTACACTGGGAGTGCAGTGGCGAGGCCGAGTACTCCGTGGAAAATGTCGAGTGGCCGGATCGCGGTACCCGCGTGGTACTGCACTTGAAAGACGATGCCAAAGAATTTGCCGATGGCTGGCGTCTGCGCTCCATCATCAAGAAGTACTCCGATCACATCGCTATTCCGGTAGAGATGCTGAAAGAAGAGGCGCCTGCCGCAGAGGGTGAAGAGCCGGAAGAAAAGGCGCCGGAATTCGAAGCGGTAAACGCCGCCCAGGCCCTGTGGACCCGTCCGCGCTCCGAGGTGAAGTCCGAGGAGTACAAGGAGTTCTACAAGCACATTTCCCACGACTTCGATGACCCACTCACCTGGAGTCACAACCGTGTGGAAGGCAAGCTGGATTACACCAGCCTGCTGTACATCCCAGCGCGCGCACCGTTTGACCTGTACCAGCGTGACGCCGCGCGCGGCCTGAAGCTGTACGTACAGCGCACTTTCATCATGGACGACGCCGAGCAGTTCCTGCCGCTGTACCTGCGTTTCGTAAAAGGCGTGCTGGATTCCAACGATCTGCCGTTGAACGTCTCCCGTGAAATCCTGCAGAAGGACCAGAACACCGATGCGATCAAGAGCGCGCTGACCAAGCGTGTGCTCGACATGCTGGACAAGCTGTCGAAGAAAGACGCGGATGAATACCAGAAGTTCTGGGATCTGTTTGGTTCGGTGATGAAGGAAGGGCCAGCGGAAGACTTCTCCAATAAAGAGAAAATCGCCAAACTGCTGCGCTTCTCCACCACCCACACCGATGACCCCAAGCAGGATCAGTCACTGGAAGACTATGTGGGTCGCATGCAGGATGGGCAGAAGAACATCTACTACGTGTGCGCGGACAATTTCGCCACTGCCAAGTCCTCCCCTTATCTGGAAGTCTTCCGCAAGAAGGGCATCGAGGTGCTGCTGCTGACCGACCAGGTGGATGAGTGGTTCGTTGGCCATATGCAGGAGTTTGACGGCAAGTCGTTCCAGGATGTGGCCAAAGGCGCGCTGGATCTCGGCGAAGCTGAGAATGAAGACGACAAGGCTGAGCGCGAAAAGGCCGAGAAAGATGCCGGCGCACTGGTTGAACGTGTCAAGGACGTGCTGAAAGAGCGCGTGGAAGATGTGCGTGCGACTACGCGCCTGGTGGATTCTCCGGCGTGCCTGGTGGCCAGTGACAATGATATGGGCCTGCAGATGCGCCGTATCCTCGAGCAGGCCGGCCAGGCGCTGCCAGATGCCAAGCCGGTATTTGAGGTGAACCCGAGCCATCCGCTAGTGCAGCGTCTGGATCAGGAGCAGGATGAGGACCGCTTTGCGGACCTCACCAATATTCTGATGGATCAGGCTAACCTGGCGGCGGGTAACCAGCTGGCAGATCCGGCCGATTATGTGCGTCGCCTGAACACGCTGCTGCTGGAACTCAACCGCTAACTGGCGGCTGATCGTTCTTGCTGGAAGGCCGGCGGGGCGCTCCCCGCCGGCCTTTTTCATGTGTGCTTTTTGCCGGGCTGAATAAGTCGGTCTTACGGTTCGTACCATCGAGCACGGCCGGCCTGGGCTATATTTTTTGTGTTGGTTTTTTGCGCGATTTGGCGGCGAATGGACAGCATTTGTCGGCGAACTTGGCAAAACTGCTTAAAACCCCAAATGGCCATTGGGTGCTGGCGCCCGGCTCCGTATAATCCCCCGCTGTATAGCAAAAACTACAGAGCGTTATGACCCAAACAGACGTATCCTCGAACGCACCGGAATCCCGTTTGCCGATCGCCATTCTCGGTGGCGGTAGCTTTGGCACGGCGGTCGCCAATATTGTGGCGGGTAACGGCCATGACACCCGACAGTGGATGCGTGACCCGGAGCGCGCCGCCGCCTGCACGGCCGAGCGCGAAAACCAGCGTTATCTGCCGGGTGTGGCACTGCACCCGGACCTGCAAATCACCGCCGACCTGGAACAGGCGGTGCGCGGCTGCCAGATCGTGTTTGTCGCCATCCCCAGTCAATCCTTCCGCGAAGTCGTACACCGGGCGGCACCGATGCTCGACCCGGGCACCATGCTGATCTCCCTGACCAAAGGGGTCGAACACGACAGCTTCCATCTGATGAGCGACATCCTGAAAGAGGAAGCCGAGGGTATGCGCGTGGGGGTGCTGAGTGGCCCCAACTTTGCCAAGGAGATTGTCGCTGGCCATTACACCGCCACGGTGATTGCCAGCGAGGACGAGACGCTGTGCGCGACCATCCAAAAAGTACTGCACTCGGAAACCTTCCGCGTCTATTCCAGTAACGACGTGTTTGGTGTGGAACTGGCCGGCGCGCTGAAGAACATCTACGCGATTGTCACCGGCATGGCTGTGGCGTTGGGGCGTGGGCAAAATACCACCAGCTTACTGATCACCCGGGCGCTGGCGGAAATGATGCGCTTCGCCGAGGCAGTTGGCGCCGATCCGATGACCTTTATCGGACTCGCCGGAGTGGGTGACCTGATTCTTACCTGCTCCTCGGACTTGAGCCGAAACTACCGTGTGGGTTACCTGGTGGGTAAAGGCAAGAAACTGGAAGAGGCGGTTGCCGAAATTGGCCAGGTGGCGGAAGGGGTGAACACCGTTCGTCTCATTAAGGCCAAAGCCGACGAATTGGGGGTATACATGCCCTTGGTTTCTGCAATTCACGCCATATTATTTGAAGATACCCCGATACCAACGGTAATCCGTGAGCTGATGTCCGGGGCACAAACCTTTGATGTGGCCTATTCGGCCAAATCCTGATTTACCTATTTTGAATTGGGGGCGGTGAATGAATAACGAACAACTGAAGCAGAATTTGACCTCTGCAGACCACTGGACGCGTCTGCTGTTTATGGTGCTGTTTGTAATACTGTTGGAAATTGCCGGTGTGGTGATGCTGGCGACCATCGTATTGCAGTTCCTGTTTGCCATTGTTTCCGGTGGCCCGAATGAAAATTTGCGTCGCATGGGTGAGCAGATTGCTTCGTATATTTACCAGACGCTGCAATTCCTTATTTACAACACGGAAGAAAAGCCGTTTCCGTTTTCCGAGTGGCCGCAGTCCTGATCTGCGGCTCACACAGAAATCCGGGCTATATTGAGGGTTCTCGAACCGCTGAGCCCGGAAAAGCGGAACCTCAACCGCTGAATCTAAGGCCGGCAGGGGCCGGCTTCTCCCATTTCTGGTGCCCAACAAAGGACTGGTGATCGCCAAATGAGCAATGAAGAACTGAAACAAAACCTGACCTCTACCAATCAGTGGTTGCGCCTGATCTACATGGTGCTTTTCGCGGTACTGCTGGAAATAGCCGGCTTTGTCATGCTGGCCGTGGTGATCGCCCAATTCCTGTTTGCCATTGTCAGTGGCAAGGCGAATGACAACCTGCGCCGCCTCGGCGATCAGATTTCTTCCTATATCTACCAAACCCTGCAATTCCTGATCTACAACACGGAAGAGAAGCCGTTTCCCTTCTCGGAGTGGCCGGAGTCCGAGGAAGAAGATCTCTCTACCTATGAGAGTGCCGAAGAAATCGATGGCGAGGTAATTTCGGTGGCAGACAGCGATTCAGCAGCCGATACCGCTGCCAAAGACGCCGGGAGCGCGCCTCGCAAGGAAGACAGCGCCGACGAAAAGTAGGACTCCGTATACGGTGTACTCACCGGAAATGATTGGGAGAAGGTAGTGCTGTTGTTTGTTATGCGCCATGGTCGCGCTGAACCCTTTAGTAAAAGTGACGAGACCCGCGCCCTCACCGAGGACGGTCGCGACCAGGTCTCGGCGGTGTGCAAGGAGCGCGCCTCGGAACTCGCGCAGGTAAAGACCATCTGGGCAAGCCCGTTTGTGCGCACCCGCCAGACTGCGAAGATCGTCGCTGACACTTTCGGTTTGCCGGTAGAAATCAACGAAGTGCTGACCGGTGATACCCCGGCTCAGGCGGTGCTGGATGCACTGGCAGAAGTGGATGAGAAAGACTTTCCGGTGTTACTGGTCAGCCATCAGCCGCTGGTAGGTAGCCTGGTTAATCGACTCTGCGGCAGTGCGGAAGAGCACCCTATGGGCACATCGAGCCTCGCCTGTCTGTCTGCGGATGTCTGGGCGTGGGACTGTGCGGAACTCGAGTGGTTGCAGCACAAACCCTGATGCCATTTTCTTCATCTAAGCGCTCAATCCAGCCCCTTAATACAAGCAATCGGTCATAACTCGTGAACCCTGCTGCCATTGTGATGGCGGCGGCGGGCTGTCAGCATGGCGCATTCGATAGCTGGTTTTGGTTTTTTATGAGCGCCTTATCCTCCCAAATCACTCCCGACTTTACCCCGCCCAAAGAAATTGTCCTGGACGTGCAGGGCAATGCCATTGCCGCCCGGCAATGGGGGAACCCGGCAGGTGTACCTGTGTTGGCCTTGCACGGCTGGCTGGATAACTGCGCCAGCTTTGACGCCATGGCGCCTTTTCTGCACAGTCTTAATCTTGTCGCCATCGATCTCGCCGGGCACGGTCAGAGTTACCACCGTCACCGGGATGCGAACTACACCATCTGGACCGAAATTGAGGACGTAGTGGCGATTGCCGATGCGTTGGGGTGGGAGGAGTTTTCCATACTGGCGCATTCTCGCGGTGCGATAATTGGCACCATTGCCGCGGCTACTTTTCCCGAACGGGTGCGGCGTCTTGCCCTGATTGACGGTCTGGTGCCGCCGCCGGCATCGGATGAGGAAGTCGCGGACACCCTGCGCAAGGGTATCGAGCAGCGTGTGCGTTATCGCGGCCGCAAGAGCCGCGTATTCGAGTCCATTGATGTTGCAGTGACTGCACGCAAGAACGGCCTGTTCAAGTTGAGCGACGATGCGGCACGCGCACTGGTAGAGCGCGGTATCCGTCCGTGCGAGGGGGGCTTCACCTGGAGTAATGACCCGCAGCTAATGGCAGCTTCGGTAGCCAAGCTCAACGAGCCCCAAGTACGCGCCTTTCTCGCGCGCGCCACCATGCCAATTCGGCTGGCACTGGGGAAAGAGGGGATTCAGGGAATGCTTGAGCGTATTCGGCCACTGGCGGAACAGGTGCCGAGCATTGAACTGCGCGAGTTTGCCGGTGGCCACCACCTGCATATGGAGGGCAGTGAGGAAGAGCTTGCGCACTGGTTTGAGCCCTTCCTTCGCGGTGAAGACCCGCAAAGTACAGAGTCGTCAGGGTAAGCGCTTCGGCTCGAGTGATCTAGAAAGGCACGCGCTTGGAGTAGCTCGCCTTCTGCATGTCCCGGACTTCCACAGAGATTTCCGGAACCTCGGGCGCGGCCTCGCATAGATAGTTGAAAATGGCGGCACTCAGTGCTTCTTTCTGTTCGCTGGTGCGCCCCTCGAGGATACGTACTTCCGCGTGAATGAACAGGTTACTGGAGCCTTCGTGGCTTTTCCCCAGCACAAATTCCCGGAAGGGAATGGCGCGGGTTTTTATCGCGCCGGCGTTAAAGAGCCCGGTGTCATTCATGGCCTGCTGACCGTTGCTGACCAGTGCGGGAATGGAAATGCTGTCTTCCAGTTTTTGCGAATATTCAATCACTAGATGCGGCATTGCCGGGCTCTCCTGTTTTGTCTAAACCGTCCGAACCGTGTGACGAATTAACTGCCCTGAAAATTAACGAATCAAAGACAGAAATTCGTTGCGGGTGGCCTGCTCACTGCGGAAAGAACCGAGCATGGCGGAAGTTTTCATCACCGAATTCTGCTTTTCCACACCGCGCATCATCATGCACATGTGCTTGGCTTCAACGATAACGCCAACACCGGCGGCACCGGTTACCTGGCGCACAGTTTCCGCGATTTGCACGGTGAGCTGTTCCTGAATCTGCAAACGGCGAGCAAACATGTCTACAATGCGCGCCACTTTGGACAGGCCGAGCACTTTGCCATCAGGAATGTAGGCAACGTGTGCTTTACCGATAAACGGCAGTAAGTGGTGTTCGCACAGTGAGTAGAGCTCAATGTCTTTCACCAGCACCATTTCACTGCAGTCCGATGGGAACAGCGCGTCGTTGACGATCTCGTCTACGGTCTGCTGATAACCCTGAGTAAGATACTGCATGGCCTTGGCGGCGCGCTTGGGGGTGTCGAGCAGCCCCGGGCGCTGCAGATCTTCGCCAATGGCTTCAATGATGTGTGCGTAATGTTCTTTCATCAATATGCTTCCAACGTCTCGCCCGAATCGCCTTGATACGCAAAGAGTCGGGCGTTCGATCACCGGTTTGCCGGTGGGGTAGTCTCTCCGAAGGCTGACTCCGGAGACTGACTCCGGAGACCTTGGGGTGCGCTACCCTAAGCCTTTGTCACACGGTAGTAAAGCGCGAAACATAGAGGAATATCGCTAATGATAGAGAAACGGGAGTCCGATTTGCATGAATTGCAGACCGTTCTGGACTTTATCCGCTGGGGTGCCAGCCGCTTCAATGAGGCAGAGCTGTGGTTTGGCCACGGTACCGACAATGCCTGGGATGAGGCTGTCCTGTTGGTCACCCATGCCCTGCACCTGCCGGTGGATAGCAAACCGGAAATCCTATCTGCGCGCTTGACCATGAAAGAGCGGCAGCAGGTGATGGCGGTACTGGAAAAACGCGCCAATGCCCGGGTTCCCGCACCCTACCTGACCAATGAGGCCTGGTTCTGCGATTTGCCGTTTTACGTGGACGAGCGGGTGCTGGTGCCCCGCTCGCCAATTGGTGAGTTGATCCGCCAACGCTTCGAGCCCTGGTTGCAACAGGAGCCGCTGGCGATACTTGATTTGTGCTGTGGCAGTGGCTGTATCGGGATCGCCTGCGCGGATACTTTTCCCGGGGCGCGGGTGGACCTGAGCGATATTTCGCAGGACGCTATCGATGTGGCGCAGATCAATATCAACCGCCATCAGTTGAATGATGAAGTACGCGCGGTGCAGTCGGACCTGTTTGCCGGGTTGCAGGGTTGCAGTTATGACCTGATCGTAAGCAACCCCCCGTATGTGGATGCGCGGGACCTGGCGGAAATGCCGGCGGAGTATCACGCCGAGCCCGGTCTGGCGCTGGGCTCCGGCGACGATGGCCTGGATTTTACCCGGCGCCTGCTGCTCGAGGCCCCGGACTACCTGCAGCCAGAGGGCATTCTGGTGTGCGAAGTGGGCAACAGCTGGGAGGCGCTGGAAGCGGCGTATCCGCGTGTACCATTCTTCTGGCCGGAACTGGAAGACGGCGGCCACGGGGTATTTGTGTTGACGCGAGAAGACCTGCTGGCTTGCCGGGAGATGTTTGAAGCCGGAGCGGCGAAATAGGGCGCTAGCAGCCTAATTACACTACTGGAAAGCGCCGCGTCACAGATTCCTCTATAATGCGCGGCTTTCATCGAATAAATCACTGGGGTAGGGAATTCCGGGTATGTCGGGCAATACATTTGGCAAGCTGTTCTGTGTCACCACGTTTGGCGAGAGCCACGGCCCCGCGCTGGGCTGCATTGTGGATGGCTGCCCTCCGGGGCTTGAGATCAGTGCGGAAGAAATTCAGTTGGAGCTGGACCGCCGCAAGCCCGGCACCTCCCGTTACACCACCCAGCGCCGTGAAGCGGATCAGGTGAAAATCCTCTCCGGCGTATTTGAGGGCAAGACCACCGGTACGCCGATTGGTCTGCTGATCGAAAATACCGACCAGCGCTCCAAGGACTACGCCAATATCTCCGAGCAGATTCGCCCGGCCCATGCCGATTACACCTACTGGGCCAAGTTTGGTCTGCGCGACTACCGCGGTGGTGGCCGCTCTTCGGCGCGGGAAACCGCCATGCGCGTGGCCGCGGGCGCGATCGCGAAAAAGTGGTTGAAGCAGCAGTTCGGTATTGAGGTGCGCGGTTACCTGTCGCAGCTGGGGCCGATCAAGGTGGACAAGCTCGACTGGTCACAGGTGAACGAAAACCCGTTCTTCTGCCCGGATGCCGACAAAGTGCCGGAGATGGAAGCGTATATGCAGGCGTTGATCAAGGAGGGCAACTCCATTGGTGCGCGGATCTCTGTTCATGCCAGCGGCGTACCGGCGGGCCTGGGTGAGCCGATTTTTGATCGCCTGGATGCGGATCTGGCCCACGCGCTGATGAGTATCAATGCCGTCAAAGGCGTGGAGATCGGGGCCGGTTTTGCGTCGGTGGAGCAGAAGGGGACCGAGCACCGGGACGAAATCACCGAAGACGGCTTCCAGTCTAATCATGCCGGTGGTGTGCTGGGAGGAATCTCCAGTGGCCAGGAGTTGATCGCGCACATTGCGCTGAAGCCGACCTCCAGCCTGCGTATTCCGGGCAAGAGTCTGGACATCAACGGCAACCCCATTGAGGTGGTCACCAAGGGGCGTCACGACCCCTGTGTCGGCATTCGCGCAACGCCCATAGCGGAAGCGATGATGGCGCTGGTACTGGTGGATCATGTACTGCGCCAGCGTGCGCAGAATGGCGATGTGAAGTTTGCCCTAACGATCCCGGCAGGTGCGTCTGCCTGATCAAACCCAGATCGAATAAATAAAAAAGGCGGAGCGCCGAAAGCGCTCCGCCTTTTTTGTGCCTGCCTGTTAATGCCTGTTTGTCAGGAATTACAGGTGCAGGTTCAGGCCGATGTAGGGGCCTTTGATTTCCAGGTCGCTCTGGAGAGCATCCAGTTCCTGTACATCCAGGCTCATCACGCGGTAGCCGGCCTCGATGGCGAAATCGATCGCGGGAACGAAGTCCCAGCGCACCTTGGCGGTGAGGTCGGTGTGGCTGTCGCCTTTGTAGCTGGTACCGTTGCCCTGGGCGATGATGGACCAGCCGGTGAACGGCAGGTCGAAGCGGGCAACCCCGTAAACCATTGGCAGTACGCCCGACAGTTCGATGTTTTCAGACAGCCCATGAGTGGCTACAGTCAGCTCACCGCTGTACTGACGCGCGGTCAGGCCCAGGTCCAGGTTTACCCAGTTGTCGAGGATCTCGTAGTACAGGGTGGCATCGGTGTGGGTCAGGTTGATGTCGGAGGTGACGTCAGAGCCAACGGTAAAGGTTTCGTCGGCGAAGGTGACATCTTCGCTCAGCATGGCCATGCCGCTGGTTTCAATCTTGCTGTGCGCGAGCAGAACGTTTGGAATCACCGGGATCGGGTGTTCCAGCGCAACCTGCAGGAAGGTGGCATTGTCTTCCGCCAGGGAAAACTCATCCACGTTGTAGCTGTCCACACCAACTGCGCCGGTGTAGGAGGGTTTCCAGGCACCGGCAGTGGCATCAACACCGAGGATAGTGTCGGCGCTGGCGCCGGCAGAAGCCAGTGCGGCGCAAAGGGCCAGGGTGATTTTTTTCATTTTTTAGTCGCTCCCGTTGAATTCTGCGGCAGATTCTACAGGGTTTTTATAAAATTTCCCTGAAACTGGTGTTGTACGCGCGCAGTTTGCCGCGGTTTTGCGGGCTAATTGGCGTTCTTGACCAGTGCTTATGGGGCCAGAGGTGCCGATTTAGGTCGATCAGAGCCCGCGCGCCTCCTTTACCAGCAGTTGCTGCAACGCATTGGCGGCGTTACTCAGGGTGCGGTTGCGGTGGTAGATGATGCCCAAATTGCGCTGAATGGTGAGCTGCGGCATGGGCAGTTCTGCCAGGCTGCTGTCCACCAGAGTTTTGGGCAGCACGCTCCAGCCGAGACCGACACCGGCCATCATCTTGATGGTCTCGAGAAAATTGGTGGCCAGTTTGGCGGTGAGCTTGAGTCCGTGCGCGTCGAACTCCCGTTTGATCAGGCGTCCGGTGTAGGTATTCATATCTGGGAGAATCGCCGGATACTGGGCCAGCGCCGGCAGGTTCAGCTCGGACATCTGTGCCAGCGGATGGTCGGGGGCGGCCACCACCACGCAGGGGTCGGGCCAGATAATTTGTGCGTTGAGGCTTGGGTAGTCCTTGAGCGCAAGGGTCACCACCGCCAGTTCATACTCGCCCGCCATCAGGGCCTCATAGGCCTGCTCCGAATCGACAAAATCAATATCCAGGGCCACGTCTGGATAGCGGTTACTGAAGTCGCGCAGTACCGGCGGCAGGTGGTGCAGGCCGACATGGTGGCTGGTGGCAATACGCAGGCTGCCGCCGATGGTTTCCCCGAGGCTGCGCAGCTCGCGCTCGGCATCACTGACTTCATTAAGAATGTGGCGCGCGCGCGGCAACAGGGCGCGGCCGGCGTTGGTGAGCTGCAATTTGCGGCCGATGCGGTCGAACAGCGGTGCACCCAGCTGTTGTTCCAGCGAGGCCAGTCGTTTGCTCACCGCGGGCTGGGTCAAGTGCAGATGCTCTGCCGCTTCCGACACGGAGCCCTGTTCCGAGATGGCGAGAAAGGCTCTAAGCCACTGAATTTCCATACGATCGGCACCATATTCCAAAAGCGAATGCGCCATATAATAAATATAAATTGATGTTATTCAATGCCCCTCTTAGACTCCTGCATGTTATCCATAGAGGAGATGGGGCTATGGGCCACCCACAGAATAAAAAACAGACGTTGTACGACAAGCTCTGGCAAGACCATTTGGTCAAGAGCCGCGACGACGGCACCGCACTGATTTATATCGACCGTCACCTGATTCACGAGGTGACCTCACCACAGGCGTTCGAAGGCCTGCGCCTTGCCGGCCGCAAGCCCTGGCGCACCGATTCCGTGGTCGCGACACCGGACCACAACGTACCGTCTCACGTGGAAGAGCGCGCTGGCGGTATCGAAGGCATTGTCGACGAAGTTTCCCGTATTCAGGTAAAAACCCTGAATGAGAACTGCGAAGACTTCGGCATCGTTGAATTCGGCATCAATGATCCCGGGCAGGGCATTGTGCATGTGATCGGGCCCGAGACTGGTGCGACCCTGCCAGGTATGACCGTCGTGTGTGGTGACTCCCACACCTCTACCCATGGCGCGCTCGGTGCGCTGGCGCACGGTATCGGCACCTCTGAGGTGGAGCACGTAATGGCCACCCAGTGTCTGATCCAGAAAAAAATGAAGAACATGCTGGTGCGTGTGGACGGTGAGCTCGGTCCGGGTGTCACCGCGAAAGACGTGGTATTGGCCATCATCGGCAAGATCGGTACCGCTGGCGGCACCGGCTACGCGATTGAATTCGGCGGCTCCGCGATTCGTTCCCTGTCCATGGAAGGTCGCATGACCGTGTGTAACATGGCGATCGAAGCCGGCGCGCGCGCGGGCATGGTTGCGGTGGACGACGTCACTCTGGAATACGTAAAAGGCAAGCCATACGCACCCAAAGGTGAGATGTGGGAGTTGGCGGTGGCCAACTGGAGCCGTTTGCATTCCGATGACGGTGCGCACTTTGATGCAGTTGTCGAGCTGAAGGCGGAAGAGATCGAGCCTCAGGTCAGCTGGGGGACCTCCCCGGAAATGGTGGTGCCGGTCAGCGCCTTGGTGCCGAGCCCAGCAGACGAAAACGATGCGACCAAAAAAGCGGGCATCGAACGCGCGCTGGAATATATGGGGCTGGAAGCCGGCCAGAAAATTACCGATATTGCGTTGGATCGTGTGTTTATCGGTTCCTGCACCAATTCCCGTATTGAAGACCTGCGTGCGGCCGCCGCGGTGGCCAAGGGCCGTAAAAAAGCCGACAGCGTAAAGCAGGTACTGGTAGTTCCTGGTTCTCAGGCGGTAAAAGCGCAGGCGGAAAAAGAGGGACTGGATAAGGTCTTTATCGAAGCGGGCTTCGAGTGGCGCGAGCCTTCCTGCTCCATGTGTCTGGCCATGAATGCGGACAAGCTGGGTGCGGGCGAACACTGTGCTTCCACTTCTAACCGCAACTTCGAAGGCCGCCAGGGCTACGGTGGCCGTACCCACCTGGTCAGCCCGAGCATGGCCGCGGCCGCGGCAATTGCCGGCCATTTTGTCGATGTACGTGAAATGCAGGAGGCCGCGTAATGAGAGCATTTACCAAGCACAAAGGCGTAGCCGCTCCGATGGATCGCGCCAATGTGGATACGGATTTGATTATTCCGAAGCAGTTCCTGAAGTCCATCAAGCGTTCCGGCTTCGGCCCGAACCTGTTTGATGAACTGCGTTACCTGGACGAAGGACAGCCGGGTCAGGACCACAGCAAGCGCCCGATCAATCCGGATTTTCCGCTGAACCACCCGCGCTATCAGGGTGCCTCGGTGCTGCTGGCGCGCAAGAATTTCGGTTGTGGTTCGAGCCGTGAGCACGCGCCCTGGGCACTGGATGGCCACGGTTTCCGCGCGATCATCGCGCCGAGCTTCGCCGACATTTTCTTCAACAACTGCTTCAAGAACGGTCTCTTGCCGATCGTACTGGAAGAGGAAATTGTCGATCAGCTGTTTACAGAGATGTACGCCGAAGAGGGCTATGAGCTGGTGGTGGACCTGGAAGAGCAGGTCGTGATCAAACCCAATGGGGAAACCCTTGCGTTTGAAGTGGATGCCTTTCGCAAACACTGCCTGTTGAATGGTCTCGATGACATTGGCCTGACGCTCGAAGATGCGGACGATATCCGTGCATACGAAGCCAAGCGCCGCGAGCAGGCACCGTGGCTGTTCGACGCCGTGAAGTAAACGGACGAAGTGGAATTTTAGGAAGATAAATGAGCAAGAAAGTCATGATTCTTCCGGGCGATGGTATTGGCCCGGAAATTATCGAGCAGGCGGTTGCGGTACTGAAAACCGCAGACCAAAAATTCTCACTTAACCTCGAGTTCAGTGAGGGTTTGATTGGTGGCGCGTCGATCGATGCCCACGGTGAGCCACTGACCGACGCCGAATTGGCCAAAGCGGGCGAGTGCGACGCGGTCCTGTTGGGTGCGGTGGGTGGTCCCAAGTGGGACACGCTGGAGCGTGCCATTCGCCCGGAACGCGGCCTGCTGAAAATTCGTAGCGGTCTGGGCCTCTACGCGAACTTGCGTCCGGCCATTCTGTACCCGCAATTGGCCGATGCCTCTTCGCTGAAGCCGGAAGTGGTTTCCGGCCTCGATATTCTGATCGTACGTGAGCTCACTGGTGGTATTTACTTCGGTGAACCGCGCGGTATTCAGACGCTGGAAAATGGTGAAAAGCAGGGCTTTAACACCTACGTCTATAAAGAGTCTGAAATCGAACGTATTGCGCGTACGGCATTTGAAGCGGCGAAAAAACGCGGCGGCAAGCTGTGCTCCGTGGACAAGGCTAACGTGCTGGAAGTCACCGTGCTGTGGCGCGAAGTACTGGATCGCCTCGCGCCAGAGTACCCAGAGGTTGAGCTGTCCCACATGTATGTGGACAACGCAGCGATGCAGCTGGTGCGTGCGCCCAAGCAGTTTGATGTGATGGTTACCGGCAATATGTTTGGCGATATTTTGTCGGACGCCGCGGCCATGCTGACTGGATCCATTGGCATGCTGCCTTCTGCTTCCATGAACGAAACCGGGTTTGGCCTGTACGAACCCTGTCATGGCAGCGCACCGGATATCGCCGGGCAAGGCATTGCCAATCCGCTGGCGACCATCTTGTCTGCGGCCATGATGCTGCGCTACTCCCTGAACATGGGCGAAGCCGCCGATGCCATTGAAGCGGCGGTAAGCAAGGTGCTGGATCAGGGGCTGCGCACAGGGGATATCCACACCGCAGGCACGAAGAAAGTTTCTACGGCAGAAATGGGTGCGGCAGTAGTGGCGGCGCTGTAACGCGTCGCTTGAACGGACATGATTCCGGTGTGCTCCTGCCAGATAAGCTTGGCTGAAGTGCAGCGGGATCAGGAAATACATAGATTCTCAGGGTTTAACAATGAACAAGGTAGGTTTCGTAGGCTGGCGCGGTATGGTCGGCTCGGTTTTGATGGGGCGCATGCTGGAAGAAAACGACTTCGCACATATTGCTGAGCCGGTATTTTTCTCCACATCCAATGCCGGTGGTAAAGCGCCGGAAATTGGCAAGGAAGTCGCACCCCTCAAAAACGCCTACGACCTGGATGCACTGGCCGAGCTGGACGCGATTGTCAGCTGTCAGGGTGGTGACTACACCAAGGAAGTGTTTGGCAAATTACGTGAACAGGGCTGGCAAGGTTACTGGATCGACGCCGCCTCCAGCCTGCGTATGAACGATGATGCGATCATCGTACTGGATCCGGTTAACCGCGATGTGATTGACCAGGGCATTGCGTCCGGAGTGAAAAACTTTATTGGCGGTAACTGTACCGTGAGCCTGATGCTGATGGCGCTGGGCGGTTTGTTCCGCGAGGGATTGGTGGAGTGGATCACCGCCCAGACCTACCAGGCTGCGAGTGGCGCAGGTGCCAAGAATATGCGCGAACTGATTTCCCAGATGGGCAGTATCCGCGATGGCGTCGCCAGCGAGCTGGCTGATCCGTCCAGCGCTATTCTGGAAATTGATCGCAAGGTTGCGGAAAACATGCGCAGTGCGGAATTCCCCACCAGCGAGTTTGGTGCACCGCTCGCCGGTAGCCTGCTGCCGTGGATTGATACCCCGATGGAATCCGGCCAGAGCCGCGAAGAGTGGAAGGCGCAGGTAGAAGCCAACAAAATCCTCGGCACCAGCGCGGATGTGCCGGTGGATGGCACTTGTGTGCGTATCGGCGCCATGCGCTGCCACAGCCAGGCATTTACCGTGAAGCTGAAGAAAGACCTGCCGCTGGCGGAAATTGAACAGCTGATCGGCACTGCCAATGATTGGGTCAAGGTCGTTCCCAATGAGCGCGAAGTCACTGTGCAGGAACTGACCCCGACTGCGGTTACCGGCAAACTGGATATCCCGGTAGGCCGTCTGCGTAAGCTGAGCATGGGCGGTGAATATCTGAATGCATTCACCGTGGGCGACCAGCTGTTGTGGGGTGCTGCCGAGCCATTGCGCCGTGTGCTGCTCATTCTGATGGGCAAACTGTAACGCGCCACAGGTTGTTTTTTGTTCTAATCGCCGCCCCAGTCCTGGGGCGGCTTCCCCCCTGACTCTCCGTGAGTATAATCCCCCGCAATTTCAGGCTGCTGCTTTAGTGGTCGACCTGCCTGAAAAGCAGCCGTTGCTTTTCACAGAATCAAAATTCGCAAAACCGAAATAGGTCCAGATATGACAGAGTCCACCCGGGAACTGGTGATCGTTGGTGTTGGCAGCGCGCCGTTTGATGCGCTGCTGGAGATCCTGGAGGAGCGCAAAACCGTCACCCCGGACCAGCTAAAACTGGTGATCGACGATGAATCGGAAGTGGACCCACAGGTGTTTGCCAACCGCAGCGTGCCGGTCACACCGCTGAAAGACTTCGTATTTTCTGCGCAGCAGGTGGTGTTGCTGCTGACCGGAGGTGACACGGCAAGCGCAGCGTTGGCACAGGCCGAGCAGGCCGGTGCCTGGGTGGTGGATGCCGCGGGCCTTACCCGCGGTGATGAAAGCGTCGCGCTGATTCACCCATTGCTCAATAGTGCAGAACTTAACCAGCGCGATGAACACGACCGCAAGGTGATTGCGGTGCCGGGCGCGGGTGCGGCGATGCTGGCAGAAGCGCTGTTTCCGCTGAAGTCCCAGCTGCAATCGGTTGAGGTGGTTCTGAACCAGCCCGTGTCCGCTCTCGGCAAGGCGAGTGTGGATGCCGCCGCTGCGCAGACTGCGCGCCTGTTCAATGGGCAGGAGCCAGAGGCGGATGAGACCAGCGGTCAGCGCCTTGCCTTCAACATGCTGAGTTCCGCCGAAGCGCAATTGGAAAGTGGCCACGGTTTCAGTGAGTTGGCACTGGTGCTGGAATTGCGCCGTTTGCTGGGTGATGAAGTGGCACTGGATGCGTCGATTAATACCGCGTCGGTGTTTCATGGCCAACTGGCAAACATCAGCGTGCAGCTGAAAGAGCAGCAGGAGCTGGCGACGGTGCGCGGCTTGCTTGCCAACGGCGCGCGCCTGGAGATGCGAGAGCGTCCGTCGGCACAGGATGCGGTCGGCAGTGAGAGCACCTTATTGGGGCGCTTGCGCACCGGTTTGATCAATCCGCGACAGGTTGTATTTTGTGCGGCATCCGACAATTTGCGTAAAGACGTCGCAATTAACTGTGTACAAATTGTCCACTTGTTGCTAAAAACCCATTGATATTTAATACTTAGCGGCCTTTCTGAAGGTTTCTTCTTAACTTTGTGCCTTTCAGGAATCCACAACACTTGGGGGTGTTGTGGGGAAGGTTAAGTGGAAATCCGGAAGGGTTAAGTCTTTTTCGGGGGACGCATCGTCGCCAAAGCGTGGAGTCTGATGTCTGATCATCGACTCTTGTTGAATAAATTTTGTGCAAAAATTAGCACAAACTGGGCCTGACAATGTTCACGAAGCGGTGCTCGTGGATGAAAAATGATCAGGTGCCGGTGTGATTCTAAAAATAAAGGGAATCGGATATGCGTGTGCAAAAGCTGGCACTTGCGGTGGGTCTGGTCAGCGCACTGGGTGGCAATGGGGCTCTGGCACTTGGTCTCGGTGAGATTAAGGTAAACTCCACTCTGAATCAGCCGCTCGATGCAGAAATTAAGCTGCTGCAAACCCGCGGCCTGGGTGAGAACGAAATCAAGGTCCGCCTGGCGAGCCTGGAAGATTTTGAGCGCGCAGGAGTCGAGCGGGGGTATTCCCTTGATGGCATCCGCTTTGACGTCGACTATTCCAGTGGCCAGCCGATGGTGCGAATCACCAGCCGCTCTCCGATTCGCGAACCTTTCCTGAACTTCCTGGTAGAAACCCGCTGGCCCAGCGGCCGCCTGCTGCGGGAGTACACCCTGCTGATGGATCTGCCGGCGTTCTCCACCAACACCGCATCCCAGCCAGTGCGTGCTGCAGAGCGCGAGCGTCAGCAGGTGCAGCGCAATACCACCCCGGTTCAACGCCCGATCCAGCCCACTGTTGAACGTGCGCCAGAGCCTGTGGCGGCTCCGGCGGAGCAGGCCGCACCGGTATCGGCGGTTGAAGAACCCGTGGAAGAACAGGTACAGCAGCCGATCTTTGAAGAGCCGGCAGAAGAATTTAGTGACCCACAGACCTCTACCGAGAGTGGTAGCCGCGTCTACGGTCCAGTGGAAGCCAACAAGACCCTGTGGGAAATCGCCCGTGATAGCCGCGAGTCACGCGACCTGTCTGTTCAGCAGACCATGCTGGCGATCCAGCGCCTGAATCCTGAGGCGTTTATCAACAACAACATCAACCTGCTGAAGAAAGGTGCAGTCCTGCGTCTGCCCACCGCAGACGAAGTGCGTGGTTTGACGCGCTCCGAAGCGGTTTCTCAGGTTGCTACCCAGAACGATGCCTGGCGTGAGCGAGTGGCCGATGCCGGCGTTACCGGCGCCCCGCTGGACGCCCGTGCCACCGTTGAAGAAACTTACGAGAGCGATGCCCTGGAGGGCCGCGTGTCCCTGGCTGCACCGGGCGACAACGAGTCCGTCTTGTCCGGTTCCGGCAGCGGTAGCAACGAGAGCGATGCGCTGGAAGGCGAGCTCGCGGTTACCGAAGAAGAGTTGGATAAGTCCCGTCTCGAGGGCGCCGAGCTGGAAGAGCGTATCGGTGAGCTGAACGAGCAGATCGATACCATGGAGCGTCTGGTTGAAGTCTCCAACGATGAGTTGCAGGCGGTGCAGGCTGCGGCCACAGAGACCAATGACGCGCTGGAAGCCGAAGCGGAAACCTTCGAGTCCGCTGATATCGACGGTGAAGCGCTGGATCTCGCCGGCGAAGAAAGCTCAGCGTTTGCGGATAGCGAAGTTGAAGGTACCGAGGTAGAAGGTACCGAGGTAGAAGCTGGCGAGTTTGACACCACCAGCGAGGAAGCGGCAGAAGTCGAAGCCGCTCCGGAAGTCGCGCCTGCCGCTGAGTCGGACGCTAACCGCAATCGTGTAGTGGTGCAGACCCGCTCCGAGCCGAGTCTGGTCGACACTCTGATGGAGAACATCCAGTGGATCGGCATTGGCGCTGGCGCCTTGCTGGCCGCGTTGTTTGGCTTCTTCACCTGGCGTCGTCGCAAGGAAGAGGAAGAGGCCATCCGCCAGGTTGAGTTGGAGATGGCTGCCGAACGCGCGCTGGCGGAAGCACCCAGCGAATCCTTCGAAGATGACTCTCTGGTGGCGGTTGAAGAGCTGGAAGCAAACAGCAATCTCGACCTGGACCAACTGGGCGAAGTCGAAACCGACGACCCGGTGGCGGAAGCGGAAATTCACCTGTCTCTCGGGCAGTATCAGGAAGCAGAAGCGAAGCTTCTGACTGGCCTCAAGGGTGCGCCCGAGAATGTTGATGCACGTCTGATGTTGCTGGAAGTGTACGCACACCAGCAAGACGGCAACCAGTTTGACGATCATTACCGTCAGCTGCTGGGCTACAGCGATGGCCCGGTAGCGGATCGTGCGGCGCGCCTGCGCGAAACCATTGCCGGTATTGGTCCTTTTGAAGCGCCGGAAACGAATTTCTCCAGCGAGTCCCTGGAGGCTGCGCAGCTGGATGATCTGGGTTCTGACCTCGACAACTTTGAGGCGAGCTTTGATGATCTGGACGAGTTCTCCAACAGTGACTCGGCAGCGAGCACCGCAGCCCCGGCTGCGGAGAGTGACGACATTGGCGCCCTCGACGACCTGTCCCTGGATCTGGGTGGCGCAGATGCTGAACCCATCACCGCAGATGACGACTTCTCGCTCGATCTGGACCTGGGTGATGAATTTACCGCAACAGATGCTGAGCAGCCTGCTGCGGAACTGGGTGGCCTGGAACTGGACGCTGCGCCAGAAGCGCAATCCTCTGAACAGGAATTCGACCTCGGTTCCCTGGATCTGGGTGGCGACGATCTGGATTCCGGATCTGGCGCTGACCTGACGCTTGAAGCGAGCGAGCCTGCTCCCGCCGCCGAAGATTTCGCGCTGGATGAGCTGATGAATGACGGTGAGCTGGATCTGGATAGTCTGGATCTGGATTCCTCTATGGAAAGCAGCGAGCTGGCCGCCGAATCCAATGATGCTGGTCTGGACTTTGACCTGGATCTGAGCCCGATGGAGGGCGGTGATCAGTCGTCAGATGAATCTGCCACTGATGACCTGGGTGTGAGCCTTGAAGATGATCTGGGAAGTCTGGATCTGGACAGCATTGATCTGGGCGACATTGATCTGGGTGATGCGGGCCTGGCTGAAACGCCGGTTGTTGAACCTCAGGCGGCAGATCAGGATCTCGATCTGGCGGTTATGGACGCCCCCGCGAGCGTCCAGCCGGCTGCGGATACCGCAGGGGATCTGGCAGACCTGAGTTTCGACCTGGAAGGTGACCTGGATTCCGAGCTGAACCTGCTCGAAGGTAGCGACGAAGTGAGCACCAAGCTCGAGTTGGCCCAGGCTTACCTGGATATGGGTGACAAAGAGGGTGCCCGCGAAATTCTTGGCGAAGTAGTTGATGAGAGTGCGGGTGAGCACCAGCAGCGCGCCAAGGAAATGCTGGAGCGCATGGGCTAATCGCGCGCTCAGCACCAACGAATTCACGCTGTCTACAGCAACAACACTTTGACCCCGCTTTTGCGGGGTCTTCTTTTTTCTGGGGCCGTGTAAAATTCGCCCTATGAAGAGCAAGATTTACCAATACAAGCCGAACGGTGAGGTGCCCCCAGGGGAATCTTTACCGGAAGGACTTCGTCGCATAGCCCTGGGTGTGGAGTACTGTGGTACCCGCCTGCGGGGCTTTCAAAAGCAAAAGCACGATCCGCTGACGGTGCAGGAAACCCTGGAGAAGGCCCTGTCCAGGGTCGCTGCAGAACCGGTGACACTGGTGTGTGCCGGACGTACCGATGCCGGCGTGCACGCGTCCAGCCAAGTGGTGCATTTTGATACCACCGCGCTGCGCCCGGTTAAGGCCTGGGTACAGGGGGTGAACACGCAGATGCCGTTCGATGTGCGCGTGCACTGGGCCCAGGAAGTGCCCGCACAGTTCCATGCGCGCTTTTCTGCCCGCAGCCGCAGCTATCGCTACCTGATCCACAGTGCGCCTACGCGCTCGGCGCAGGCGGCAAGCGAAGTGACCTGGACTGAGCGCACCCTCGATCTGGAGGCCATGCGCGAGGGGGCCGGGCACCTGATTGGCGAGCACGACTTCAGTAGCTTCCGCGCTGCGCAGTGTCAGGCGCGTTCGCCAGTGCGACGTCTTACCCGTCTGGATATTGGCCGGGTAGGGCAGCTGATTGTGTTGGAAGTCAGTGCCACCGCGTTTTTGCATCATATGGTGCGTAATATCGCCGGGGTCTTGATGGCGGTAGGACGCGGTGACCGCCCGCCGGAGTGGGTGCAGCAAGTGCTGGAAGCGCGCGATCGCACTGCCGCCAGCGTTACTGCACCGCCGCATGGTCTTTATCTGGTGGACGTTCAGTATCCGCCGGAATTTACCCTGCCGGAAGTGGTGCCGGGGCCCTTACTGGTACCCCTGCCATTTGGCAGTATCGGTACTCAGTAACCGCTTTTGTGGGGCCTCCGGGTGCGTGCGCATTTCGTCGCGCCCGGCGATCTGCTAGTATCGCCTGCTCTCCGAATTCTTCTACTGCCAGCGCCCGGGATGTATGGCGATCGTCGTATGATGATTTCTGATTTGGACGCAGCGGCGTCCGACAGAGCGCCAGTCTGGCAGGTATAGCGATGTAAGGATTATGCGCGTAAAGATCTGCGGTATCACCAGTGTCGAAGACGCTCGCCTGGCTGTCGATGCCGGCGCCGATGCGCTCGGCCTGGTGTTTTATCCGCCCAGCCCCCGCCACGTATCCCTCGAGCAGGCAGCGGAAATTGCCCGTGCAGTAACACCCTTTGTCGTGTTGACCGGGCTGTTTGTGGATGTCCATCCACAGGAAGTTGAGCGGGTGCTCGCGAAAGTCCCGCTGAACCTGCTGCAGTTCCATGGCAATGAAACCGCCGCCTATTGTCGGCAGTTTCATCGTCCGTATATAAAAGCCCTGCGTATGAAACCAGAGCTGAACCCCAGTGAGGCCATGTCGGCCTATCCGGACGCGCGCGGTTACCTGCTGGATGCCTACCGCAAAGGCGTTCCCGGCGGCACCGGTGACACCTTTGACTGGCAGCGGGTGCCTCAGGGGCGTGAGCGCAATGCGCGTCAGGTGATTCTTGCCGGCGGGTTGAACCCGGCAAACGTGGCGCAGGCAGTTTCCGCAGCGGCCCCCGACGCGGTCGACGTGAGTGGTGGTGTGGAAGCGGCACCGGGCCGTAAAGATCCAGATAAGGTACGCGAATTTGTTCGCGCAGCCCGTGCTGCAGCAGCGAGCGGTGCGTCCAGTAATGCTTTGATTCAAGGAGTATGAGCCGTGAGTAAACCCAGTTCACCCATCGATTTTGGGGCCTACCCGGATGCCCGCGGGCACTTTGGTGAGTTCGGTGGACGTTTCGTCTCCGAGACCCTGATCAGCGCTCTCGATGAATTGCGGGAAATGTATGAGCGCCTGAAAAACGATCCGGAATTTCAGGCCGCGTTTGATTACGATCTGGCCCACTACGTTGGTCGTCCTTCGCCCCTGTATCTGGCGGAGCGTCTTACCGAGGCCGCCGGCGGTGCCCGTATCTGGCTGAAGCGTGAGGATCTCAACCATACCGGCGCCCACAAGGTGAACAACACCGTGGGCCAGGCGCTGCTGGCCAAGCACAGCGGCAAGAGCCGGGTGATTGCCGAAACTGGTGCCGGTCAGCACGGTGTGGCAACCGCGACGGTTGCGGCGCGCCTGGGGCTCAAGTGTGCAGTGTACATGGGCGCGGAAGACGTTAAGCGCCAGTCGCCGAATGTGTACCGCATGAAGTTACTTGGGGCAGAAGTCATTCCAGTGGAGTCCGGCTCCAAGACCCTGAAAGACGCCATGAATGAGGCGATGCGCGATTGGGTGACCAATGTGGACGATACCTTCTACATCATTGGCACCGTCGCCGGGCCGCACCCTTACCCGCAGTTGGTGCGAGATTTTAATTCCATTATCGGCCGCGAAGCGCGTCGTCAGAGTCTGGAACAATTCGGTCAGCTACCGGATGCGCTGGTGGCTTGTGTGGGCGGTGGTTCCAATGCCATTGGTCTGTTCCACCCGTTCCTGGCTGACGAATCCGTAAAAATGTACGGCGTAGAGGCCGGTGGTGACGGCGTGGAAACCGGTCGTCATGCCGCGCCGCTGAATGACGGTGTGCCCGGTGTATTGCACGGTAACCGTACTTACCTGATGGAAGATGAGGATGGGCAGATTATCGAGACCCACTCGGTGTCTGCTGGCCTGGATTACCCGGGAGTAGGTCCCGAGCACGCCTGGCTGCGTGATATTGGCCGTGTCGAGTATGTGGCGGCGAATGACGATGAAGCTCTGGCAGCGTTCCGCCAGCTGACCCGTACCGAGGGCATTTTGCCAGCGCTGGAATCCAGCCACGCGGTAGCGTATGCACTGAAACTGGCTGCCACCATGCGCCCGGATCAGAACATTGTTGTGAATCTTTCCGGCCGCGGTGATAAGGATATCTTCACCGTTGCTGCTATCGACGGCATTGAAGTTTAAGGAACCCGGTCGTGACTACATTAAATAATCGAATCGATCGCCGCTTTGCCAAGCTGCGCAGCGAAGGCCGCAAGGCGCTGGTTACCTATATTGTCGCCGGCGATGGCGGCCTGGAAAATACCGTTGACCTGATGCATCAGCTGGTTGCCAATGGCTCTGACCTGATTGAGCTGGGGGTTCCGTTTTCAGATCCGATGGCCGAAGGGCCTGTGATCCAGAAGGGGCACGAGCGCGCGCTCGAGCACAAGGCCTCACTGCGTAAGTGTCTGGCACTGATTGAAGAGTTCCGCACCAAGGATGCCGAGACCCCGGTGATCTTGATGGGCTACGCCAACCCCATTGAAAAAATGGGTGCAGAAGTGTTTGCGGATGCGCTCCAGGCCGCTGGCGGTGACGGCGCGCTGACCGTGGACCTGCCGGCGGAAGAGGCGGTGCCGCTGAACGAATTGTTGAGAGCCCGCGATCTGCGCAATATCTTTTTGCTGACGCCTACGACCAGCGATGAGCGGATTGCCGAGATTACCGAGCTGGCCAGCGGCTTTGTCTACTATGTATCGCTCAAGGGTGTGACCGGTGCCGGTCACCTGGACCTCGATTCCGTGCATGAGAATCTGACCCGTATCCGCCGCTTCACCGATTTGCCCCTTTGTGTGGGCTTCGGTATCAAGGATGGCGCCTCCGCAAAAGCGGTGAGTGCCGATGGAGACGGTGCGGTGGTCGGTAGTGTATTGGTATCTGCAGTGGGTGAATCTGCCGACGCTGCCGCCGCCAAGGACCGCGTGGGCGCCATCGTGGGCGAAATGCGCTCCGCGCTGGACAGCTGAGTTAGGTATTCGAGTTAGATAGTTGAGTTAACTGGCGACTGCACCCTGCCCCGCAAGGGGTTCTGCAGTGCGGTGATTGCGGCGCCAGCAGAGGTTGGCCAGAAAGCCCGGATAGGCGGCTTATCTGGCCAAGAGCAATCTTTCTGAAAGTGGTTTAATTCGCGGTTTTAGAATCGCCAGTCATATAGCCTGACCTCTACTTCGCAAGGGGTCGAAGCCTGGCGACTCAATCCTGCAAGCATTGGATTTGGAAACAGAATGAGCTGGTTAGAAAAAATTGTTCCCTCCGTCATTCGCGCTGAACGTCGTCCCGGTGCCAGCAAGGTGCCCGAAGGCGTTTGGAAAAAGTGCGTAAAGTGCGATTCCACCCTGTACCTCCCTGAGCTGGAGCGCAATCTGGATGTATGCCCCAAGTGCGATCACCACTTCCGCATCGGTGCCCGCCGTCGGCTGGACATGTTCCTGGATAACGAACAGCGCGAAGAGCTGGCGACCGATGTCGAGCCGGTGGATCGCCTGAAGTTCAAGGACGTCAAAAAATACAAAGACCGCCTGACCCAGGCACAGAAGGCGACTGGTGAGAAAGATGCGCTGGTGGCCATGCAGGGGTTGCTGGAAGGCAAGCCGGTGGTTGCGGTCGCGTTCGAGTTTGCGTTCCATGGTGGTTCCATGGGCTATGTGGTGGGTGAGAAGTTCACCCGTGCCGCCCAGCGCGCGCTGGAAGAAAACATTCCCCTGGTGTGCTTTTCGGCGACCGGTGGTGCCCGCATGCAGGAGGCACTGATCTCGCTGATGCAGATGGCAAAGACTTCTGCGGTCCTCGAGAAAATGCGCATGGCCGGTGTGCCGTATATCTCCATCATGACCGACCCGGTGTACGGTGGCGTTTCTGCCTCCCTGGCACTGTTGGGCGATATCAATGCGGCAGAGCCGGGCGCTCGCGCCGGATTTGCCGGGCCGAATATCATCGAACAGACCATCCGCCAGAAGCTGCCGAAAGGCTTCCAGCGCGCAGAGTTCCTGCTGGAGCACGGTGCCATCGATATGATTATTCCGCGTAAAGATATGCGCAATACCGTTGGTCGTTTGTTAAGCAAGCTGACCAACAATTAGAGCCTTTGCGGTCCCGCTCCTGTTCTGTGGGCGGGGCCGTCGCTCCCTTCATACTCTTTTCTTTTCGACCCTGTTTTTCCCCGTCGTCCTTTCGCTATTTTCAATCGCCCCCCAATTCGCCTTGTTATTGCCTGTTCTCTCCCGGCTTTCCTGAATAGAATTCGCGTTCTGACGAACGTTTGGTGCATTCATGAGTGACCTTCAATCCTGGCTTGCGCGCCTGGAACAGCTACACCCCACAGAAATCGAACTTGGTCTTGAGCGGGTTTCCGCTGTGGCCCGCGCGCTCGACGTGCAGGCGCCGGCGCGGCGCGTAATCACCGTGGGAGGTACCAATGGCAAGGGCAGTTGCGTGCGCACCATGGAAGCGCTGTTGTGCGCTGGGGATCACTCGGTAGGCGCCTACAGCTCACCACATCTGTTGCGTTTCAATGAGCGCATTCGGGTGAATGGTGAAGAGGTCAGCGATGCGCAACTCATCGAAGCCTTCGAGGCGGTAGACGCGGCGCGCGGCGATATCAGCCTGACCTACTTTGAATTCACCACTCTGGCTGGCCTGTGGTTGTTCAAGCGCGCAGATGTGGAGTTCGCACTGCTGGAAGTCGGGCTCGGCGGCCGACTGGACGCGGTGAATCTGGTGGATCCCGATATATCCATCATCACCAGTGTGGCGGTGGATCACGAAGCCTGGCTCGGCAATGACCGCGAGGTGATTGGTCGCGAGAAGGCGGGGATCTTGCGCGCGGGTAAGACGTTTGTGTGTGCAGATCCGCAGCCACCGGCGTCGGTAGTGGATGCATCCCGGGAGTTGGGGTGTGACGGCTATTTTATCGACCGTCAGTTTTCTCTGATCGAAGGTGAGTATCTGCTAAACGCGGATCCGGAACTGCGCATTGGGTTGCCAGAGCTGCGCTTGCCCCCCCCCAGTGTGGCTGCCGCGATCACCGCTCTGGCGCTGGCCGGCGAGTTGCCGGGCGCAGAACAGGTGTGCGATGTTCTCGCCGCACTGCAAATGCCCGGGCGCTGCCAGTCGGTCCGCTATAAGGAGCGCGAGGTGTTGCTGGATGTGGGGCACAACCCTGCGGCGGCGGAATACTTGGCTCGCTGGTTGGCTCGTCACCCGGTTGCTGGTCGTACCGTCGCACTGGTGGCGGTGATGGCGGATAAGGATCTGGATGGGCTTGTTGTTCCGTTAAAAGGGCTGGTGGACCACTGGTATCCGGCCGTTTTGCCGGATAATCCCCGGGCCGCAGATGCCGAGCAGGTCCGCGCGGGGCTCGCCGTTGCGGGTGTTGCAGCGGGGCAGGTAGAGGAGATGTGTGCGCCTGTAGCCGAGCAGCTTGAGCTGGCCGTTGCTGCCTTGAGCGACGAAGACAGGTTGCTTGTATTCGGTTCTTTCTTTACCGTTGCAGAGGTTTTGTCAGCAATTCAGCCGCTCGAGTGCGCAAAATAGCCCAGAGCAGCGACAAGAGAGCAACGAAATGGCCGGCCGGGACAGCGAATCCGATTCTTTTACTCAACGCGCGGAAGGTGTGCCACGTCGTCTGAACGACGGGGTAAAACAGCGCATTGTCGGCGCACTGGTACTGGCGGCGTTGGCGGTTATCTTCCTGCCCAGTCTGTTTGATCGGGAAGGGGCGCGCTACATTGATGTCACCAGTCAGATCCCGGCGCCACCAGACATTACCCCCATCATCATTGCCGAGCCGCAGCCGGTGAAAAACGTCGAGCCGGCGCCGCCGGTAAACGAAATCTTCCAGCCGGAGTATGTGGAACAGTCCGGGCCTGCCCCGGAGTCGGTGTCCTCTTCCCCTGATGACGCCGCGAGCTCGAAATCTGAGAAACCCGCCGCCGCGGTGGCGAAAGCCGAGCCGGCCAAGCCGGAAACCAAGCCTGAGCTCGCATCTGAACCTCAGTTGCAGATGCCAGCAGAAGAAACCCAGCTGGATGACCACGGGTTGCCCGAAGGCTGGGTGGTGCAGGTTGGTGCCTATAAGGAAGTGGCGAGCGCTGACCGGGTGCGCAACCAGCTGATGGATGCCGGCTTCAGAGCCTACACCCGTGCGGTAGATACCCCCAAGGGGCGCCTGGTGCGCGTGTTTGTGGGACCCAAGCTAAGTCGGGTGGATGCGCAGTCAGACAAGCAGAAGCTGGACAAACTGCTGAAAACCCAGACGCTCATCCTGCGCTATCGCGCCTGATGCCGGGGCCTGTGGCGGGACCTTAAGATCTCCGTTTGTGAAGTGGTTCAGTGAATGGCTTCCTTGGCCCGGGTCGGTAAGTTAGAATGCGCGCTCTTCGCGGCAGCCGCCGCGTAGCAGGTAGGGTTGAATGAACTGGGCTGACTGGACCATTCTGGCAATCATTGCCATCTCGACGCTTATCGGCTTAAGCCGAGGCTTTGTGCGTGAAGTCCTGTCGCTACTTACATGGGTGGCGGCCTTTGTCGTGGCCATGATGTTTCGTGACCAGCTGGCCCCGTTGCTTTCCAACCTCGTCGATACGCCTTCACTGCAGGTCATCGCGGCCTTTTCCATACTCTTTATTGTCACCCTATTGGCAGGCGCGGGCCTGAATATGTTTTTGTCTGCGTTTGTGGAAGCCACTGGGCTTTCGGGGACCGACCGGGTGCTGGGGATGGTATTTGGCTTGTTCCGCGGTTGTATCGTGGTGATGGCGCTGTTGATCTTTGCTCCGGCACTGGCGCCGGTGGATCAGGACAGCTGGTGGCAGCAGTCGGCGTTAATACCGAATTTTCTTGAATTTGAAGATCGCGCACGCGAAGCGGCCGGCGCGATCAAGGACTTCTTCGCAGCGCAATTTGACTGATCGATGGGCTGCAGGAGGCGGCGCTGGATCACCGAGACCATTTCAAAATGACTGGGGTTATCTGAAGTATGTGTGGCATCGTTGGAATCGTCGGTAAGAGTGACGTCAATCTGCAGTTGTATGACGCCCTTACCCTGTTGCAGCACCGGGGCCAAGACGCCGCCGGCATCGTCACCTGTGATGGCGACCGCCTGAACCAGCAAAAGGCGAATGGCCTGGTGCGCGACGTGTTTCGCGCGCGTCACATGCAGCGTCTTACCGGTAACTTCGGTATCGGCCATGTGCGCTATCCCACCGCGGGAAGCTCTGGTCCTGCACTGGCTCAGCCGTTCTACGTGAATTCCCCTTACGGTATTGCCATGGCGCACAATGGCAACCTCACCAATGTGAAAGAGGTGAAGGAGCAGATCTTCCAGCAGGACCTGCGCCATATTAATACCGACTCAGACTCTGAAGTCCTGCTCAACGTGTTCGCCCACGAACTGCACAAACAGCACAAGCTTCAGCCAAAAGCGGAAGATATTTTTACCGCAATGCGCGCCGTACATAAGCGTGTGAGCGGTGGTTACGCCTGTGTGGCAATGATCGTGGGCTACGGTGTGGTCGCTTTCCGCGACCCCAACGGCATCCGCCCGCTGGTATACGGCAAGCGCGAGACCGAGCAGGGCACCGAATATATGGTGGCCTCCGAGTCGGTCGCGCTGGATGTGCTCGGCTACTCCCTGGTGCGCGATGTGGCGCCGGGTGAATGCATTTACATCGAGCTGGACGGCACTGTGCACTCCGAGCAGTGTGCGGAGAACCCGCAGCTGCGTCCGTGCATTTTCGAACACGTTTATTTTGCCCGCCCGGACTCCATCATGGATGGTGTTTCCGTGCACAAGGCGCGTCTGCGTCAGGGCGAGCACCTGGCCGAAAAAATCCTGCGCGAGCGCCCGGACCACGACATTGATGTGGTTATTCCGATTCCGGACTCCTCCCGTTCCGCAGGCCAGATGGTGGCGCACCGTCTGGGCGTGAAGTTCCGTGAAGGTATGGTGAAGAACCGCTATATCGGCCGAACCTTTATTATGCCGGGGCAGAAGCAGCGTAAGAAGTCCGTACGTCAGAAGCTGAATCCAATTGAACTGGAATTCCGTGGCAAGAATGTGTTGCTGGTGGATGACTCCATTGTGCGCGGGACGACGTGTAAGCAGATTATCCAGATGGCCCGCGAGGCCGGTGCGGCAAAAGTGTACTTTGCATCCGCAGCGCCAGCGGTTAAGTACCCGAATGTGTACGGTATTGATATGCCGTCTGCCACCGAACTGGTCGCGCACAACCGTACCACGGAAGACGTGTGCGAAGAGATCGGTGCAGACTGGCTGATTTATCAGGACCTGGATGAACTGATCGTTTCCTCTGCCGATGGCAACAGCGAAATCAAAGAGTTTGATTGCGCGGTGTTTGATGGCAAGTACATCACCGGTGATGTAACTGAGGAATACCTGGACAGCCTGCACGCCGCGCGCAACGATACCGCCAAAGGTAATGAAAGCGCGTTATAAGCTGCCCACGCTATTTTTCGCATAGAGAGGGCCCACCAATTGGTGGGCCTTTTTGTTTTTACACAAGGCGAAGGCAGTGCTCCACGCACGCTCGTCTCTTGGGGTAAGATTACCGGTTCCGATGATTTCTAAATCCGGGACGGATACCCCATGTTTGAAGATGACGGCTATGCACTGGAAACACTGGCAGTAAGAGCGGGCCAGAGCCGGTCGGCGGAAGGCGAGCACGCCGAGCCTATCTACACCACTTCCAGTTACGTCTTTCCCTCCGCGGCAGAAGCCGCCGCGCGTTTTTCCGGGGATTCCCCCGGCAATGTCTACTCGCGCTACACCAACCCCACCGTGCGCATGTTCGAAGAGCGCATTGCCGCGCTGGAAGGCGGGGAGGCGGCTGTTGCCACCTCCAGCGGTATGGCCGCGATCCTGAGCCTGTGCATGGCCACCCTGAAAAGTGGCGACAAAGTGATCTGCTCGCGCAGTGTGTTCGGTACAACGACTGCGCTGTTTACCCGTTACATGGTGAAGTTTGGGGTCAAGGTCAGCTTTGTGGAACTGACCGACTTCCAGGCCTGGCAAGATGCCTTGGATGGCGACACCAAGTTGCTGTTTATGGAGACGCCGTCAAACCCTCTGTGTGAGGTTGCGGATATCCGGGCTATGGCTGACCTGGCCCACAGTGCTGGCGCGCAGCTGGTGGTGGATAACTGCTTCTGCACCCCGGCGCTGCAGCGCCCGCTGGATCTGGGGGCGGACATTGTGGTGCATTCCGCCACCAAGTTCCTGGACGGGCAGGGCCGCTGTCTGGGTGGCGTGGTTGTGGGCAAGCAGGAACTGATGGATGAAGTGGTGATCTTCCTGCGCACCTGCGGTCCCAGCCTGAGCCCGTTCAACGCATGGGTATTCCTGAAAGGGCTGGAGACCCTCAGCCTGCGGATGCGCGCGCATTGCACCAGTGCGCTGGATATCGCCTGGTGGCTGAATGAGCACGCGCAAGTGGAAAAGGTCAATTATGTGGGCCTGCCGAGCCATCCGAATCATCAGCTGGCCGCGGCACAGCAGTCCGGCTTTGGTGCGGTGTTCAGCTTTACCGTGCCCGGGGGCCGGGAGGCTGCCTGGAGGGTGATCGACGCCTGTAAGATTTTCTCGGTGACCGCCAATCTCGGTGATGCCAAAAGCACCATCGTGCACCCGGCCACCACCACGCATGGGCGCCTGAGTGACGAGGACAAGGAAAAGGCTGGTATTAGCGAAAACCTGATCCGGGTCTCTGTGGGCCTGGAAAATGTTGAGGACCTTAAAGTCGATCTGGCGCGGGGTTTGTCGGCACTGGTCTAGCGGGCTTAAAAGAGCCACAATGGCGTGAAATGAGACATTGTGAAGGGCCCCGCCGGGTGCGGGGCCTATCATTAATGGCTAAGAGATAAACCGAGCAGTAATGGATTTGCCGTGCAAAAAATCATCTCCGCCATCGTCGAGGATATCGGTAAGGTTCTTCTGGGTAAGGAGCATCAGGTAAAGCTGGCGCTGGCTTGCCTGTTGGCGCGCGGTCACCTGTTGATCGAAGATTTACCCGGTATGGGCAAGACCACCCTGGCGCACGCCCTGGGGCGGGTGCTTGGGCTCTCTTACAAGCGGGTCCAATTCACCAGCGACATGCTGCCGGCGGATATTATCGGTATCAGCATTTTCGAGCGTGAGACCGGGCAATTCCGCTTCCATGAGGGGCCGGTGTTCAGTCAGCTGCTGCTCGCGGATGAGATCAACCGCAGCTCTCCCAAGACCCAAAGTGCGTTACTTGAGGCCATGGAGGAGCGTCAGGTCAGCGTGGATGGCGAGACCCGACCGCTACCGGAACCCTTCTTTGTTATCGCCACCCAGAATCCGCTGCAACAGTCCGGCACCTTTGTACTGCCGGAATCCCAGTTGGACCGCTTTCTGATGCGTATCAGCCTGGGGTACCCCACCCGCGAGGCCGAGCGCGCCCTGTTCAATGGCGTCGACCCACGTGCGCAGCTGGCGCAGATCACGCCGCGTATCAACAGCGAAGGGCTGCGCAAGCTACAGGGGCTGGTGCACCAGGTGAAAGCCTCCGACTCGCTGCTCGATTATCTGGAGCGCCTGGTGCAGCACACGCGCCAGAGTGCCGAGTGTGGTGTAGGCCTGTCTCCCCGCGGTGCCCTGGCACTGCTGCATGCGGCCCGCGCCTGGGCGCTGATCCACAACCGCGGTCATATCCTGCCGGAAGATTTACAGGCGGTTCTTCCCGCCGTCGCAGGTCACCGCCTGCAAACGGATGGTGGCGATGGCGCGCAACTGGTCGAGCGCATGATGCACCAAGTGGACATCATCGCTGCCTGAGGCGAGTAAGGGGCCGGCCAGTGCTCGAAAAAATTTCCTTCAAAGCGGTAAGCGATAACAGTGAAGCCGGCGGGCTGCTGCAGCAGCGGTGGTTGCGCTGGTTGAATCGTCGCTTGCCACCTGCGTCGACGGTTACCCTCAATCACCGCAAACTGTTTGTACTGCCCACTGCCGCCGGCATGGGGTTCCTGCTGCTGATCGTTCTGCTTTGGCTGCTGGGCACCAATTACGAGAACAATCTGGTACTCGCACTGGTATTCATGCTGGTAGGGGTGTTTGTGATTTTGCCGGTGCACACCTTTGCCAACCTGTCGGCGCTCAAACTGCGCCTGCAGGAAGTGGAGCCCGCGTTCGCTGGTGATTTCGGCCGCGCCAAAATCGTACTGAAGAAAACCGGCAAGCGCTCTCATGAGCGGGTGCGGCTGTGCTGGCCACCGGAAGAAGGGGCGCTGGTAGATATTACCGATAGTGAGCCAACGGAAGTGACCCTCGAGCTTCCTCTGATACGGCGAGGAAAAGTGCGCGCGCCGCGGATACGCGTGGAAAGCCGCTTTCCTGCCGGGTTGTTCAAGTGCTGGAGTTGGGTGGACCTGGATGTCGAGTTTCTGGTGTATCCGCAACCCAAGTCTGCCGGCCCGCTGCCCTGGGGGGCGAGCGTTGGTGAAGGCGATCAGGAGCAAACCCACTCCGCAGGCGGGGACGATTTCGCTGGGCTGAAAAGTTATCAGGCCGGTGACTCATTGCGCCACGTGGCGTGGAAGCAATTTGCCGGCGGGCGTGACCTGTACAGTAAAGAGTATGCCTCCGGTAGTGATGCCCGCTTGTGGCTGGATTGGGATTTACTGGCCGGACGCGAGTTGGAGGCCCGCCTCAGCAATCTGTGTGCCTGGGTGCTGGAGGCGGAGCGCGCGCAAGTGGCTTACGGCCTGCGCATTCCGGGGCAGACCTTGGCGCCTGCGATCGGCGCTGCACACCGACAAAAGGCGCTGACCTTGTTGGCATTGTTCCCGCTACAGGGGGTGTCATCGTGAGCGAGGTTGCCGGCCAGTTCCGTACCTTGCTGCCGCGCGAGAGCCTGCTGTGGGTATTTGCCGCCCAGTTCGTCGTCCTGCTGCCGCACTTTGCGCACCTGCCGAGCTGGCTTATTTTTGCCTGGTTTCTGGCCGTTTTATGGCGGATAGAAGTGTTTCGCGGGCGCCGTGCAGTGCCCGGGCGCGCGATCAAGCTGCTGGCGGTCACCCTGGCCGTAGCCGGGTTAGCGCTGACTTACCGGCGCTGGTTTGCGCTTGAGCCGATGGTCGCTTTGCTGGCGGTTTCCTTTACCCTGAAGAACATCGAGTTGTTGAGCCGCCGGGATGCGGTGCTCAGTTTGATGTTGGCCTACTTCCTTGCCGCCACCCTGTTTGTGTTTGAGCAGACCATTCCGTACGCGTTGTATGGGGTGTTGTGCCTGGTGGTGATTACCGCCGCACTGGTGGCCCAGCAGGGCAGTGGCAGTGCGCGGGTTGGGCGGGCGCTCGGATTGTCGATGAAGATCCTTGCGCAAGCCGTGCCGGTGATGTTGATTCTGTTTGTGGTGATGCCGCGCCTGGGGCCCTTGTGGGCGGTACCGAATAATACCTCCGCCGCTTCCACGGGGATCAGCGACTCCATGAGCCCCGGGGACTTCAGTCGGTTGTCAAAATCCGACAAGCCAGCCTTGCGTATTTCCTTCGACGGTTCTGTGCCCCCGCCAGAGCAGCGCTACTGGCGGGGGTTAGTGTATACCCACTTTGATGGCCGGCGCTGGAGTGAGCCCGGGGTTACCGGTAACCGCTGGTTTGGCCGACGGTTTCACAGTACGCAGAGCAGTCAGGAAGACGACGGCAGGTTGCCCGCGGTGGGCCCACGCTATCGTTATCAGGTGATTCAGGAGGCCAGCCATAACCCCTGGTTATTCGCGTTGGCGATCTCCGACTCCGATACACGCGGGGTGCGCTCGACCGGCGACGATACGTTGGTTTATCACATGCCCGTAGGCAGCCGGCTTGCGTACGACGTCCGCTCCTGGCCGCGGGAGAGTGCCACTGCCGGAGCGCGGCTGAGCCCTGCGGAAGAGCGTCGTCATTTACAGTTGCCCGAATCCGGGAATCCGCAGGCCCGCGCCTGGGCAGAGGCCCGACGGCGGGAGGGAATGGATTCACTGGCCATCTCGCAGTCCCTGTTAGCGCGATACAACCGCAGCTTCACCTACACACTGAAACCGCCGGCCCTGGGTGCGGATACGGTGGATGAATTCATGTTCGATACGCAGCAGGGGTTCTGCGAGCATTTCGCCAACAGCTACGTGTTTACCATGCGCGCCGCGGGGGTACCGGCGCGCGTCGTCGCCGGGTATCAGGGTGGCAAGTGGGTGGAGCAGGAAGAGTATCTGCTGGTGCGCCAGTACGACGCCCATGCCTGGGCAGAGATCTGGTTGCCAGAGCGCGGCTGGGTGCGGGTCGACCCCACCGCGGCAGTGGCGCCGGAGCGTATTCGCGACGGCCTGCAAAGTGCCGTAGCAGAAGAGTTTATGCAGGATGCATTTCTGCCCCTGCATAAGATTGGTTTTATAAACCGGTTGCGGCTGCAATGGGACACGATTAATTACCGCTGGTATCAAACGGTAGTGAGCTTTGACGCGGACCGTCAGCAGGGCTTGTTGAAACGTTGGCTTGGCGAGATCTCGCCACTGCGTATGGCGATGTTTCTCGGTGTACCGATTGCTGTAGGATTGCTGGGACTGCTGGTCTGGCTCAACCTGTCCGCGCGCGGCCCAGCGCTGCCCCCGGCCAGCCGCGCCTATCTGCGATTCTGCCAGCGCATGGCCCGTGCCGGCTTGCCGCGTCGCTCCGGTGAGGCACCGGGCGATTTTGCCCGACGTATTGAGCGGGAGTTACCGGCGCTTGGTCCCATGGCCGCACGTATTACCGTTGCCTATGAAAGGGCGGCCTATACCGACAGCAAAGATGCGTTAAAGCAACTGCGCCGTTTGGTGCGAGGGTTCTGGCCGCTTCGACAGCTGGCCAAGTTGGGCACTGCCCCCGCACCGCATCAATCTGTGGGACAATAGACCGTTCTGTAATCGCGGCCCTTTTTGTATCCCGGGCTTCTGTGTCTGTTGCTGAATCGTTGCAGCGGAAAAACGCGGGTAGCGAGTGACTGTTTTCCGGATCCTGAAATGACTTTTCCCGCACTGGCGGCTCGACTGCGAACTTTTCTGCTTGGCTTCAGTGGCACCTCGCTTGCCACCGGTCTGCAGGTGGTTTTGCTGCCATGGATCGCGGTATCGCTGGTCGAGTTGCCCGCTCTGCAGCTGAGCTGGGTGCAGGCCTCGGTATTACTTCCCAACCTGATATTTTTGCTATTCGGCGGTGCGCTGGCGGACCGTATCGACGCGGCGCGGGTCGCCGCACTCTCCTGCTTGGGCTTGGCTCTATGTCACGCAGTGCTCGCCTATTACCTGATGCACTCTATTCCCAGTCTGGCGCTGTTATTGATGTACGGCGTGAGCCTGGGGGTGTGTACGGCGTTTCTGCAGCCTGCCCGGGAAACGCTGGTGCAACGTGGGGCCCAACAACCGCCAGTAGGGGGTAAGCTGCAGGAGGATCAGGTACAGCATCTGGTGACTTGGATGATGCTGGCGCAGTACGGTGGGCAGGCGGTAGGTATGCTGCTGGCCAGCCGGTTTGACAGCTGGGGGGCGGAAACCCTGCTGCTGATTCAGGTGGTGGTATTACTGTTTGCCGCAGGCTTTTTTATTTCCCTGCGTCGCGGCGGAGCCCCATTAGAAAAGCCTGCCAAAAAATTACCGCGCGCCTTGCTGGAAGGCTTTGCCGAGGTGCGCAAGAGCCGCGCAATTTTCGAGCTGGTACTGCTGGTCGGCTTTAACGGCTTGGTACATATCGGTGTGTTCCTGGTGGTATTGCCGTTGCTGGCGGAAAGTTACGAGCGGGGCGCCAGCTACTACGCCTGGCTGCAAATCGCATTTGTCGTGGGCACGGTGACCGCAACCGTAGTCATGCTGCGGCGAGGACAGGGAGACCATCCCGGCCGTGGCGTCCTGATGTGCCTGCTCTACAGCGCCGCGCTGTTGATTGCGATCAGTTTTGGGCCTACCGCGTTTGGTCTTGCGCTGCTGTGTGCCTGCTGGGGCGCAGTGGCCGCGGCGTCGGCAGCGCTGGGTAAGTCCATTGTCCAGGTATTGGCACCGGAGCAGGTGCGCAGCCGAATTATTTCGATCTACCAGTTTTCCCTGTTCGGCTCTGCGGCGATCGGGGCACTGCTCGCCGGTGTGATCAGTGAATTTACCGCGCCACTCACTACGCTATTGTGGGCCGGCATCTTCAGCCTGCTGGCGTTTGTGCTGGTGTGGATCAGTGGCGCCCTGCGTCAGCTGGATATCCGGCAGCCGCAGGGCGCTGATGATTGACGGGGTAAACCTGACTACCAGCGGTTGCTGATCCAGAGCGTCTGATAAGGATCGAGGGTAATACTCGCAAGCATGTCATCGAAGGTGGCATCGCTCACCAGATCTTTCCACGTGTCCGTGCCAATCAGGTTGATCGCGTTCAGCGACACCGTTTGTGGCTGATCGGAGATGTTATTCAGGCAGAAAATACTCTGCCTGCGGTCCAGGCTCTGACGCCAGAACGCAAACACATGGTCGCCCAGATGCAAGGTGAACTGCGTCGCATTGGGGTGAAAGGCTGGCTGTTCGCGGCGCAGTTTGATTAACCGGCGCAGTTTGTGGAATACCTTGTGATGGTGGCTCTCTGGGTCTGCCAGGCGCTCGTTGAGTTCCTGCTCCTGCCACTGGCGGCGGTTGATGGCGCGGTTGTGACCGTGCTCTTTCATCCGCTCGTAGTCGTTCGTGGTGCCCACCAGGCTGTGCAGGTAAAACGCCGGTATTCCCTCCAATGCCAGCATAATGGCATGGGCACACACAAAGCGCTCTAGCTGCCAGCCATCTTCTCCAGCGGTAGTGCCTTTCAAGGCGTCAAACAGTGAGATATTGATTTCGTAAGGCTTGTTACTGCCGTCATCCAGCGCGCGCCAGGAAATCTGCCCGCCGAAATTTTCCATCGTCTGAATCAGCGCTTCTTGCTCGCTATCGTCCAGCAATCCCTCTACCGGCCGCAGACCAATCCCGTCATGGGATGCAATAAAGTTGAAATACGTGGTGCCATTCTGCGCGGGCGGCATACTCATCAGCCAGTTTTTCAGATAGCGACAGTTCCCGGTGACCAGTGAATTCACCAGTAACGGCGGCAGAGAAAAATTGTAGATACAGTGCGCCTCATTGGCATTGCCGAAGTAGGACAGGTTTTCCCGATTGGGAATGTTGGTTTCGGTAATGATGACCGCGTTGGGGTCGGCGTGCTCAATCAGTGTGCGCAGTAAGCGAACGATCTCGTGGGTCTCTTCCAGGTTTAAACAGTTGGTGCCGAGAATTTTCCAGATAAAGGCGACCGCATCCAAACGGAAGATGCGCACACCCATGTCCAGATACAGTCGGATAATATCGACAATCTTCGTTAGTACCTTGGGGTTGGCGAAATTCAGGTCGATCTGGTCGTGGCCGAATGTACACCAGACATGTTGCGTGCCCCTTGGTGTGCTGGTTGCGCGAAGCAGCGGTGTAACCCGGGGACGCACCACTTTGCTGAGGTCTTCTTTCGGGTCTACCTCGACAAAAAAATCACGGCCCGGACTTTTCCCTTTCTGGTAGTTGGTAAACCACTCGTGCTGGGCGGAACAGTGGTTGATTACGAGGTCGGCCATCAGGTGAAAATCGGCGCTGATACGCAGGATATCGCTCCAGTCACCCAGTGGCGGATCCACCTGTTTGTAGGCGGATACCGCAAAGCCGTCGTCACTGGAATAGGGGAAGAATGGCAGTATGTGCACCGTATTGATCAGCATTGGAAAATGCGCTTGTAAAAAGTGGTGCAGCGTCTTCAGCGGTGGCTGGTTGTCGCTCAGAAAGCTGTTGCCGTAGGTGATTACCGCAATATCGGTCTGATCCCACAGGTTTTTATGCGCAAGCGGACTTTGGCAGTCCTCATCCAGACGCATCGTCCGAATCAGGTTTTGCGCAATGGGTTCAACGTCGAGTTCCGGGTAGATAAACGTGAGGTGATCCATCACCTTCTGGTGCAATACTTCTTTGATTGGCAGGTGTGCAGTCGATTGATTCACGGTCTCCCCCGGATATCTACAAGTCTGAAAATAGAGCGATGGTCAAACGTTGTACTCTTCGTAGTCGGCTTCCACCGCCTGCTTGAGCTGGTCGAGGAATCCAGGTTCCGCGCTGGTGATGCGGTTCCAGCTGGGAATGAACGGTGTTTCCATCGGGTTTTCCAGAAACGCCTGTCCCGCTTTTACCAGGTTGCTCGCGAATAGCTCAACGGTCTGTTCTTCCTTGTGTATATCAAAATTCAGGCCATTAATTATGGCGTCGTTGCGATAGGTTTCCACGAAGTCCAGGGCGATGCGGAAGTAGGTGGCTTTGATGCTGCGGAAGGTTTCCGAAGAAAACACCGTACCCTGGGTGGCCAGTTTGCGGAAGAAGGATTTCGCGATATCGATGGACATCTTGGAAAGTCCGCCGTGCTCATCGTCGAACGACACATCTTGATGCTTGTGATCGTAAGCGTGTGCAATGTCTACCTGACACAGGCGGTTGGTGGAGTAGTTGCGATACATTTCCGACAGTACGCCGATTTCCAGTCCCCAGTCACTGGGAATACGCAGGTCATTGATCACGTCGCGGCGGAAGGAGAACTCGCCGGCGAGGGAGTAACGGAAGCTATCCATGTACTCCAGATACTTGGTGTGACCGTAGATTTTCTTCAGAGTACGAATCAACGGTGTCACCAGCAGGCGGCATACGCGGCCGTTTATTTTTCCGTTGGCAACACGGGAATAATAGCCTTTGCAGAATTCGTAGTTGAACTGCGGATTGGCCACCGGGTAGAACAGTCGTGCCAGCATCTCGCGGTCATAGGTGACGATGTCGCAATCGTGCAGGGCCACCGCTTCACCGCGGCCGGAAGCGAGAATATATCCCAGACAGTACCACACATTGCGTCCCTTGCCGGCATCTTGCGGGGCGAGGCCGTCGCGCTGTAACTGCGCATCCAGCTGCCGCAGACGCGGGCCATCGTTCCACAGTACCCGCACGTGTTGTGGCAGTATGCTGAACTGCTTCAGTGCGTCGCGGTACTGGGATTCATCGGCGCGGTCCAGTCCAATCACAATTTCGGACAGGTAGGGGACGTCTGCCAGAATTTTTAGAATTTTAGGGAGTGCTTCACCTTCCAGTTCGGAATAGAGCGACGGCAGTAGCAGCGACATGGGGCGGTGCTTGGCAAAGCGAATAAGGTCTGCCTCCATGTCCTCCAGGCTGCGATTGGAAAGATTGTGCAGGGTTGTGATATCGCCATTTTGGAAAAAATCGGTCACAGTTATTTCCTATTATTGTGCAGTTTTAAATTCGGTTGCGAGCAGCTTCTGGATGGCATCTGCCCAGCCTTGCGGGCCAGTATTCTGTGTGACGGCCAGAAAAGGATGGTGGTCGAGTGTGGGGGGGGCATGAGTTGGCGAGCGTACGATGATGGCGATGTCGGCAACGTTCAGCATATCCAGGTCGTTGGGTCCGTCGCCACTGCCGACCAGTTTACAGGGGCGGTTGCTGTGTTGCTGGTAGATTTGTTGCAGCAACTGCGTTGCATGCCCCTTGTCGGTCTGGCCGAGCACATGCAGAAAGCGTCCGCCCTGTAGTGTGGCGAAGCCGGCGGCCTCGGCGCGGCGAGCAAACGCCATTTTTTCCTGCTCCGTACCCTGCCAGAGCAGCGGTTCGGAATAATGTCGGGAATTTGCCTGCTCGGCCTGCGTGCGGCTCAACCCGGTTGCCGCAACGATTTCGTCGATACTGGCGGCGGCAAAATTCAAATAAGGTGCGCCGTGGCGTTTCCTGTCCTGTGCCAGGAAGTCGAGGATGGACTGGCGACGTGCTCCGGGCTCCAGAACCCAGTAACCGGATTCTTCTTGTGCGTGTTCTGGCTTTTGCGGGAAATAACCCGAGGGTATAAAAATCGCGGAACCGTTTTCCACGATAAACGGATGGCGGTTTTGCAGTGCGTCCCGCAGCGTCAACATCTCGTCGCGGGTTTTACTGCTGTTCAGAATCACCGGGATTTCGGCCGTTTCCAGATCCACCAGGGTCGCATCGGCCGGTTGGTGCGAGTAGGTAAAGTGATCGAGCAGAGTGCCGTCCAGATCACTGACGATCATCCATTGGTGCGACAGGCGGGTATTTTTATTCATTCCGTTCCAGATGCGGGTCTTCCTGATGCAGATCTTGAGAGCGTCACCTAAAAGGAGCGCGCTCAGATCTACTAATCCAAAAATAGTGCCAGTCTACGGAAAGTGAGCCACAGCGGTGCTTTGCACACGACAATTGGCGTAGTAATTCTCTTGTTGATTCCAGGCTATCGAACCGCATGCCTCATCTTGGGTAATCGAGTCGAAGCGAGAGCATGGGGTGCACTAATTGGGTGCGGCGCCTGTTGCGGCGGAAATATGTGGGAGATGGGAGACCAGCTAACGGAAATTCGGTGGCTGGGCGGGCTGAGAGGCCCTTGAGCGCAAAAAAGAAAGGGCATTCCCGGTGAGGGGATGCCCTTGTCGAGCCGCGAAGTCAGAAGACCGCGCCTGAATCAAATAGAGCGGACCCAGGTACCGTCCGGCTGACGGCAGGCGGTGCCGCGTGTGCTGTCGGATGCGTCGTTGGTAAAGAACTCGGCGGTGTAGGAACGACAATACTGATCGCCACGCATTTCGACGCTACCGGGGATTACCGCGTAGTTCTCATTGCCCTGGGTGTTTTGCCAGGTGATACGCTCGCCTTCGGGAGCAAACTCCAGTGCCTGCGCCACACACGCCTGGTTGCGCTGATCCATACGTCGGCCCACTTCGCCGCCGATCAATACGCCGGCAATGGCTCCGCCAATGGTGGCCGCTGTGTTGCCACGGCCATCGCCGATTTGGTGGCCAATGACGCCGCCAATCAGTCCACCCAGAACACTGCCCACTTGATCGCTGTTACAGCGCGACACGGAGGTGCGGGTGGTTGGGCGCCATTCCGGGCGGTATTCGGGCTCAGGCGCGCGCTGGTCGAACCATGGGGGCAGAATCACCACCCGGGCGGTATCGTGATGACCGTGATGGTGGGCATAGCGGCGGGGAGTTTTGCAGGTGCGCTCTTCCTTATAGTCGCCGTTACGGCTCCACTTCCGCTCAACCTTGCAGTTGCCTTCCCAGTATTCTTCCTTGTAACTGTGCTTTTTGTGCTTGTGGTGTTTCTTCCAGCCCTTACCTTCGGGAGGCTCGGCGTGCAATGCCACCGAAAGGCTGCCACAAAGCAGTGCGACGAGAACGGAGGAGAGTAGTTTCATGACTTGATATCCGCGTTTCGAAATTTGCCAAATATTTTTCTGAGTATGGCGCGAATACTACCAATGAGCAGGTCGGCAGGCAGTGACATGGCCGACGTTCTGGAAAATTGCCCGGCGAGCCTTGAAGCGGAGGTCTCCGTTGGAAGAAGCTGTTTGGCCTGCGAGGATGAGAGGGAAACTCTGGGAAGGAGGGGCGAGGGGCCATGGTGGCGATGAACGCCATCATGGCCTTGGTCGAGGACGTTTTAAAGCCCGCTAAGGGGCGATGCAACCCATGCAGCGGAGGTACAGCGCGCGCGGGTCTTTGAATGACTTCAGTTCAGCGAACGGTTGCAATGCGGGCTGCAGGCTGCTGAACCACGCGCCCAGCGGCAGGTTGCGTTCGATGCTGGCTGACACCTGGGCATCGACGTTTTCCGCCAGCGCACGCATCAGCTTTTCACTCGGGCTCAACTCGCGCTGGATCTCCATCACATCGTACTTATCAATCTCGGCCAATTGTGCGGCGTCCGCAATGGCATCCTTGAGATTGCCAAGGTCATCCACCAGGCCAAGCTCCAGAGCCGCACGACCCGTCCACACCTGTCCTTGGGCGATCTTGTGAATTTCCTCGGGAGTACTGTTGCGGGCTTCGGCCACGAGCTGCAGGAATTGCGCATAGGTATGCTCGACGCCCTGCTGCAGGATATCGGCGGCGGCCTCAGGCAGCGGCCGGTCGAGGCGCATGGTGCCCGCCAGCGCGGTCGTGCCGACGCCGTCGTTGTAGATGCCCAGGTGTTCCAGCGAGTCTTCGAAGGTTGGGAAGGCGCCAAACACACCGATGGAACCGGTGATGGTCGACGGTGATGCCCAGATACGATCGCCACCGGCCGCAATCCAGTAACCGCCGGAGGCCGCAACGCTGCCCATGGAAATCACCACCGGAATGCCCGCTTCGCGGGTGGCGAGCAGTTCCTGGCGTATCGCTTCGGACGCGAATGCCGATCCGCCCGGGCTGTCGATACGCAGCACCAGTGCCTTGACGTTTTTGTCGCGGGCCTTGGCAATCAGTTTGCCGAGGCTGGCACTGCCGATCTGTCCGGCCGGTGCATCGCCATCGACGATTGCGCCGGCGGCGCTGATCAGAGCGACTTTATCTTTTGGCTGGCGCGGATCCGGCAGGTTGGTCATTTTCATGTGGCGCAGGTAATCCTGCGCATGAATGCCGCGGTATTGGGATGTATCTTCTTTGGCCTCGCCAACGACCTCCTGCAGCTCGGCGACGGCCGCGCGACGGGTTAGGAGCTTGTCGACGAATTGATTCGCCAATGCTGCCTTGGCCCAGCTACCGCCTTCAGCACGCAGGTTTTGCGGTAATTCGGCAATATAGTTATCGACGGCGCTGGGCGGCAGGTTGCGCAAACCGGTCACCTGTTCGGTGTATTCGTTCCACAAACGGTTGAGCCAGCGCGCTTTGTTCTCGCGGGAGGCAGGCGACATATCATCGCGGATATAGGGCTCAATGGCGTCTTTGTAATCGCCCACGCGGAATACGTGGAAGTTGATTTTTAGCTTGTCGAGCGCGCTTTTCACGTAGCTGCGGTAGCTGCCGAAACCGGTGATGAGCAGCGAGCCCATCGGGTTCATGTACACCTTGTCCGCATGACTGGCGAGGAAGTACTGGCCCTGGGTGAAGTTGTCACCGATGGCATAAACCGGCTTGTCGCTCGCCTTGAAGCGTTGCACCGCTTCACCCACTTCTTCGAGCTTGCTCAAGCTGGCGCCGGCGAGGCTGTCGAGTTCCAGAACCAACGCAGAAATTCGGCTGTCGCCGGCCGCGTGATCAATGGCGTCGACCAGGTCTTTTACCCGCGTCTCTTGCGGCGCGGAGGGGCCGCCAAAAAAGCCGGGTAGCACGCCTGGCTGGCTGAGTTCATCCACCAGGAAGCCACTGGGCGCCACCTTTAACGCGCCCCCCTGGGGCACGGTAATGCGCTCTTCACCGCCAAATATTGCGACGCCGATAAACAGAAGTAGCAGCAGGAAGATTAGGTTGGTAACCACCCGGCGCAGCCAGGTGATGGCTCCGCCGATGGCGCCAAAGAAGCGGCGGATAACCCCGCGGCTACGTGTTGATTCGGTCAAACCTGAAACTCCTTGTTGAACGGTCTGTTGTGTTTCTTCTGTGGTTTACAAACTGACGTGGGTGCGTGCGTTGTGTAACTGCACCTGCCAGCGACTGGTCATCATTGACGATATAAATAGGATAAGGCTGAGGGCGGTCAACGCGCCATGCTGCCAGCCGCGTGTAGGCATCATTACGTCGACGATTCCGGCGGTAATATAGAGCAGCAGGATAAAACACAGCCATAAATAGCTGCGCTGACGCTGCTTGAGCAGGCCGGGCAATACCAGCAGCAGCGGCACTGTCTGCAGCAACCACCATTTAAATGAGCCGCCCAGGAACAGGTTCCACACAACGAATAACAGCAGCAGCCCGCCGTAGCACACCCAGTTGAGTTTGCGTGCGAACGCCAATTTGCGGGCTACCAGCGCCTCGTCGATGGGCTTGCCTGGTTTCTTGTCTTTAGCCACGGTGCTCTCCCAGTCGGTTCGCCAGATCGGCAATGCGTTTTCCAAGTGCCCGGCACAGGGTGATCTCATCGGCACTCAGGCCGTCCTCAGCGCTGCCTGCCCAGTGGGAGGCGCCGTACGGTGTGCCGCCGGTGGAGGTGTGCATCAAGGCCCCTTCAGAATAGGGGATACCAGCGATGACCATGCCGTGGTGCATCAGCGGCAACATCATCGACAGCAGGGTGGTTTCCTGGCCGCCGTGCAGGCTCCCGGTGGAGGTAAACACGGCGGCGGGTTTGCCGCTCAGACTGCCGTCGAGCCACATGTCACTGGTCTGGTCCAGAAAGTAGCGCAATGGCGCTGCCATGTTACCAAAGCGTGTGGGGCTGCCCAGCAGCAGGCCGGCGCAGTGGCGCAGGTCATCCGGGGTACAGTAAGGCGCGCCGCTGTCGGGTACCGGAGGCAAGGATGCCGCGGTATCTGGCGAAACCGAAGGTACCGTGCGCAATCGCGCTTCCAGTCCTAGCTCCTCTACGCCGCGGGCGAGTTCCGCGGCCATTTTGGCGGTGGCGCCACTGCGACTGTAATAAAGCACAAGGATGTAAGGCGCTTGATTCGCAGAAGCCACTAGATCAACTCCAGTACATTTTCAGGCGGACGGCCGAGTACGGCCTTGTCACCTTTGACCACGATAGGACGCTCGATCAGCTTGGGATGACTTACCATCGCGTCGATCAGATCGTCGTCGCTGTGGCTGGAGTCTTTCAGATTCAGTTCTTTATAGGCCTCTTCGCCCTTGCGTAGCAAATCGCGCGGCGCGATACCGAGCTTGCCAAGAATGGTTTTCAGAGCAGCGGCATCTGGCGGCGTCTCCAGATAGAGTACGATTTCCGGTTCGATATCGTTTTCCTGCAGTAACTGCAGGGTTTGGCGAGATTTTGAACAGCGAGGGTTATGGTAGATCGTCCACATCGAAAGCGTATCCTGTTAAGGTTTGGCGTATTCTAACAGCCTGCGGTTGGTCGTCTACGCTGAGGTATGGCGTACTTTTTAGACAAATTGCACGGATTTATACGCTCCATTCACGAGAAAATGGCGCGTAGCCACTTGTTTTACACGGTAAGCGAGAGCCGGATTGGCAAGTGGTGTGGGGAGTTGTTTGACAAGAGCTATAACAAATTGAGAAGACCCATGACTGAAATGGTGCACCGCTGGCGTCGTTTTTTTACCTCTTTGTGGACCGTGTTCAACGAGAAGAACTGCCGGCAGAATGCCGCGGCGCTGACGTACATGACACTGTTCGCGATCGTCCCCCTGGTGACGGTGAGTTACGCCATGCTGTCACTGTTCCCGGACTTCGCGGGTCTGGAAAGCAAAATCCAACACCAGATCTTTTCCCATTTCGTGCCGGAGAGCGGGCGCGAAGTGCAGGAGTATATCGATAGTTTTTCCACCCAGGCCCAGCGTCTTACCGGTGTCGGTATTGGTATTCTGCTGCTGACCGCGGGCTTTATGCTGAAAAATATCGAGGCCACGTTTAATGCAATCTGGGATATTCCCAAGGGCCGCCGCGGCGTTTCCAGCTTTTTACTCTACTGGGCGATTCTGAGTCTCGGGCCGATATTGCTCGGGGCCGGTATGGCCGCCACCACCTATTTGTTCTCACAGAAAGTGCTCGCGCACAACGATAGCCTGGGCGTATTACCGGTGGTATTGCGGGTGCTGCCCTGGGTGTTTACCGCCATCGCTTTTACCTTGCTATTTGTGGCGGTACCCAATTGCCGTGTGCCGCTGCGTCATGGGCTTGCGGGCGGCGTGATCACCGCCTTTGCCTTTGAGTTTGCAAAGTATCTGTTTGGCACTATCGTCGGACGCAGTTCAGTACAGGCGATTTACGGTGCATTCGCCTTTGTACCGCTGTTCCTGTTGTGGATCTATTTGTTGTGGATGATCGTGCTGGCAGGGTGTGTGCTGGTGCGAACACTGTCCGCTTACCACGCGGCGGCCCAGGGGCGAAATTACTCCGACTTGGTGGCAACCCTGTCTATTTTGTGGAAGTTTTTCTGTAATTATCAGCAGGGACAGACCATTCGCGAACAGGATATTTCACGCGCGGGTATACGTCCCACGCAGTGGCGCCGTATCCGCGAGGTGCTGCAGGACAATCAGGTGATTGGACAAACCGATCGCAACGAGTTTGTATTGGTACGCGATCTGGATTCGGTGACCCTGCAACAGATGCTGGATTGGCTGCACCCGGCACCGGTGCCGGAGAGCGGCCACCGCGAGTTGGAAGTGCGCCCCTGGTACCGCGAGGTGGAAGCGCGCTTCCGCGAAGCGAGAGACTTTTCCCGCGAGCACCTTTCCCGAAGCCTTGGCGACCTGTTTCGCGAGTCGATGTCGCAAGAGGTTGTGGAAAAGAGCGTGGATACCAGCTTGAATCCCGCCGCGGTGGCCGGGGAAGAGATCCCAGATAATAAATCGGTTAGCAAAGGGAGTAGCCGCAATGCGCGTAGCGGCAAGTCGTCGAGTAAAACAGCCAAGTCTTGAGCGGTTCCGCGCTCTTTTTCTTCTAATCGCAGTGCTCGCGCTGGCCACGGGGTGCGGCGCGCGCTCCGGTGGGTTAGCTGAATTGAATGGCGAACCACTGGATACCTCGGGAAAAGTCCTGCTGGTGAACTACTGGGCAGAGTGGTGTGCACCCTGTCGCGAAGAGATACCCGAGCTAAACACCTTCTACCGCGAGCACAAGGGGCGGGTTCTGGTGCTTGGGGTAAATTTTGACCAGCCGCCAAAAGAAGAAATACAGCGGCAAGCGGACAAATTCGGTATTGCTTTCCCGTTGTTGGCGGGCGCCCCGGAAGGGCGCTGGGGTCAGGCGGTACCACAGGTACTGCCTTCCACCTTCATTATCGACCGTCACGGCCAGTGGCAGCGGACGTTAATCGGCCCGCAAACCGCAGAATCCTTAATGGAGGCTATTCAACCCTACTTATCGGAGTAGGGGCTTTCCCGGGGCTGGCTGGCATGCGCCATACGCTTGCTTCTACCTGTATAACCAAAGCGTCTTTAAGGGATTTACGCGCCGACTGTTAGGATGCGCGCAAACTATTTTTCTAAAATCCGCAATTTGGGACTCAAAATAAATGCAATTGAGTGCATTTCTACTGCTGGCCTTCTATCTGTTTTTACTCTGGCCTCTGGCGCGCTGGCACCACAGCCGCAATTCGTTGGCGCCGGCGGTGTTTGCCGGGCTACTATTGGGGGTGTTGCTCGGCGGCCTGATGCACCTGGCAGAGGGCTGGGGCGTAAATACCCCCTGGGTACTCGACTGGATCGGCCTGATTGGCAACGGCTACGTGAATCTTCTGCACCTGCTGGTGATGCCGCTGGTGTTGATCTCGATCCTCGCCGCGGTGGTCAAAGTGAGCAATACCGCATCGCTCGGCAAAATCAGTGGGTCGGTGCTGGTGGTCCTTCTCGGCACCACTGCCATTGCCGCGTTCATTGGTGTGGTGATCGCGCATCTGTTTGGCCTGACTGCGGAGGGGCTGGTAGAAGGCTCCCGCGAAGCCGCGCGCGTGGATGTGCTGAATGAACGCATGGGCCGCGTGACGGACCTCAGTATTCCCGAAATCCTTACCTCGTTTATTTCTCGCAATATTTTTGCGGACCTTGCCGGCCAGCGCGATACCTCGGTGATCGCCGTGGTGATCTTCGCGGTATTGATGGGACTCGCCGCACTGGCGGTACGCCGGGAGAACCCGGAGCAGGGCGCTGCGATCGAACGTTTTGTTACCGTGGCCCAGGCCTGGATAATGAAGCTGGTGCGCCTGATTATGGCGTTCACCCCCTACGGCGTTATGGCGCTGGTAACGGCGCTGGTCGCCAAGTCCAGCTGGACCGACATCTTCAACCTGTTCAACTTTGTGCTCGCCTCCTTTGTGGCGATTGCGCTGATGTTTGCGGTGCATGCGCTGTTACTGATGATCAACGGCATCAGTCCACTGCACTATTTCGCCAAGGTATGGCCGGTACTGGTGTTCGCCTTCAGCTCCCGTTCCAGTGCTGCGACGATACCGCTCAATGTGGAAACCCAGATCGACAAGCTCGGTAACTCCCCGGCCATTGCCAACTTTTCCGCTTCTTTTGGCGCCACTATCGGCCAGAATGGTTGTGCGGGTATTTACCCGGCGATGTTGGCGGTGATGGTGGCGGTGCCCATGGGGATCAATGTGTTTGACCCCGTGTGGCTCACCTCGCTGATTGCCGTCATTGTGATCAGCTCTTTCGGTATCGCTGGCGTGGGCGGTGGGGCGACCTTTGCTGCGCTGGTGGTGCTGCCTACCATGGGGCTACCGGTCCAGATCGCTGCCCTATTGATCTCCGTCGAGCCGCTGATCGATATGGCGCGCACCGCGTTGAATGTGAATGGCGCCATGACCGCGGGCACCCTGACCGAGCGCTGGCTAGGATACAGCGGGGAGGCGGCAGAGGCCCGATAAACAAAAAAATCCATTGATGTGTCAACCAATCGTGGACCTCTGCGTTTTGATAAGTGAACAAACGCATTTTTACTTGCAAACCACCCACCAGAATAGGGAAACATCGATGAAACGGATCAAGCAACAAATCGTCCTTCTGGCCATGGCCGCGACGCTTTCCGGTGTCGCAGCGGCAGATGCGGGCGAAAAGCGCGCGCAGTACCTGGATAACAAAGGGGATCGCATCGAGCAGCGCCTGGATAACAAGGGCGATCGTATCGACAACCGCCTGGACAACAAGGGCGACCGGATTAACAACCGGCTAGATCGCAAGTCCGAACGCGCCGCCTCCAACGGCAAAGACAAACGCGCGGCGCATCTCGATAAGAAAGGGGATCGCATCGATAACCGCCTGGATCGCAAAGGGAACCGTATTGACCGCAAGCTCGACCGCAAGGGGCAGGCAGTGGACCGCCGGATGGACCGTCGCAGTGCGCGCGTTGGGAACTAACGAATCTCGGAGAGTGGAATGTGCGGCCCGGGGGTAGCATGGGCCGCGCCGCCATCGCATGATAATAAAACGCTTTCAGAATAGGCTCCTGTACTCAGGGTTCCCAAGCAAAGGGTCTCCACGCAAAGGGCCACTGTACGCAGCATGGAACAATTTTTAGCCTCGGTAGAGAAGCGTGCCTTCTCCATGGCCGCTATGGCGGTGGGGAACCGTGACGATGCGCTGGATATTGTGCAGGATGCTATGTTCGCGCTGGTGCGCAATTACAGCCACAAACAGCGGGAGCAGTGGCGCCCGCTGTTTTTTACCATTCTCAATAACCGAATTACCGATTGGCACCGCCGTCACAAGACCGTCTCGCGCTGGCAGTTACTGCGGGAAAAGTTTGCCCGCGTTGACGACGAGGCGGACGATGTGTTTGACCCGGGTGCGCTGGAAGATCGGAGTGGCCCACGGCCGGAGCAAGGTGTGTTTTCCGAGCGCGCCCTGGATGCGATTGAGTCCGCCGTCGGTCGTTTGCCCCCGCGGCAGCAGCAGGCATTTATGTTGCGCTGTGTCGAAGGCTTTGATATCTCGGAAACCGCTGCTGCCATGTCCTGCAGTAGCGGTAGTGTGAAGACCCACCTGTCCCGGGCGCTGGCTGCCCTGCGCGGGCAATTGGAGGAAGTGCGATGACGTCGCCACAAGACAAGCCCAAGGCTCCGCCGCGGGAGCGCGAAGAGACGAGCGAGCGCAACGATGCCGAATTAGCGGCCGGTGCGCGCGCAGCCATGGAGCGCCGCGAGCAATCGCTCGACGGCGAAACCCTGTCGCGCCTGCGTCGTGCGCGCTCTGCAGCACTAGATGGTGCGGCTGATACTGCGCGGCCAGGCTGGATGCTTTGGTTACCCACGGGGCTGGCCAGTGCCGCAGCCGTGCTGACGGTGGCGCTGTTTTTCGGGCAGGAGCGATCCAGTTTCCAGGGTGAGCCGGTGGATGTGCTGGCGGATGCGTGGATTCTGAATGAAGACGCCGAGCTGGACATGATCGAAGACGTGGAGTTTTACCAGTGGCTGGCAGAGGAGGCGCTGGATGGCCACTCGTCCTGAGTCGGGGGTTGGCAGGCGCCGTACGTCAATACGGATTCTGGCGTGGACTCTGCCGGTTCAGCTGGTGATGTTGCCTTTTGCGTTTGCCAACGAACCTCTGGATGAAGACTTTTTGTTATTTCTGTCGGATTGGACCGATGAGACCGGTGAATTTATCGCCCCGAGCGAAGTGGAAGACGTGCTGGAGAAGCAGCCAGCCCCGCCCAAGTCAGAGGTGGTCGATTTGGGGGGAGGTCGTGAGCAAAGTGAACAACGTGAGCAGGGTGAGCGCAATGAGTAACGCCACAGCCAAACACACATCGAATCCCGTTGCCGGCACCGTGCGGAAAATCGGCTTGGCACTGCTGTTGTTGGCCTCCCTTGCCAGTGGCGCCTGGGCCGACTCGGCCGCGTGGAAAGAGCTGAGTGACAGCGAGCGCCAGTTACTGCAGCGCTTTGAAGGTCGCTGGGAGCAGTTTACCCCGGAGCAGCGCACCCGCCTGCGGGAGGGCGCGGCGCGCTGGGCGGGCATGAGTGCCCAGGAGCGACAGCAGGCGCGCCAGGAATTTGGCCGCTGGCAGCGCTTGAAGCCCGAGCAGCGTCAGAAGCTGCGCGAGTCCTATGACCGCTTCAAAAAGCTGCCGCCGGAAGAGCGCAAGAGAATCCGCGAGGCGCGCGAACGCTTCAAGCAGCTGCCACCGGAGCGCCAGCGCCGTTTGCGGGAGCGCTGGCGCAAGATGACACCAGAGCAGCGGCAGCGCTTCAAACAGCGCGGCGGCAAACGACAGAAGCGAGACTAATTTATGCGGGGCCAGTATATGCGGGGCCAGTATATGCGGGGCCAGTATATGCGGGGCAGGAAGCCCCGCTTTTTCGTTTCAGTTCAGGATCGATTCAGTCAGCGCCCTTTAAAGTACGCCCATCGGTCGAATTGTTGGCCAAACAAAGATGCCTGGTAGTGACCAGTTTCAGAATAGAGTCACACCAGAGCATCACCGCTCGGGTCTAGGGAGTACGCAACATGGCATTAACAAACAAGTGGTTACAGCAGCTGGCACTGGTTGGTCTCACCGTGGTTCTGGTGGCGGTGAGTGTCCGCGCCAGCGCAGGTGACAGTGGCTATTACCCCGGTCCGCATGGGGGCCAGGATGGCTATGACTACGCCCCCGTCACCGCAGTGACGCCTATCTATAATGACGTGAATGTCGTCGAGCCCAGAACCCAGTGCTGGGACCAGACCGTCACCTATCAGCAGCCTTCCCCGGCCGGGGCCATTATCGGCGGCCTCGTGGGGGCTGCGGTGGGGCGCAATGTGAGCAAAGGACACAGGCACCACAAGCGTTACCACCACCGTCGCTATCACCGGCATCATCACGGCAACAAGGCTGCGGGCATGGTCGCAGGCGCTGCGGTAGGCGCTGTTATCGGCAATGCCATCAGTCGCAGCCAGGCGCCAGTCCAGTACGGCACCCAGCAGCGCTGTCAGGTTGTCGAAGAAGTGAGCACGCGCCGTGAGTTGATTGGCTACGACGTCAACTACCGCTACAACGGCCAGGAATATCTGATTCGCACTAACCACCATCCTGGAGATAGAATTCGGGTTCGTGTAGACGTCACGCCGGTACTGTGATCAACGTCTGATTGTTATTCATCCACCGGCGCTATGGAATCGACAGGAGCAGAGCAGTGAAAGTCACTCGAGGTCCGCAAGCCGCACAGCAAGTGAAAGGGGCCGTATCCATCCACTTCGCAGGGATGAAACTTGTACCGTTTGCCGTATTGGCCTGCTTACTACTGGCGGCACTGGTGAGCGCGCCGGTGTCTGCGGCATCGGCAATGTCACAGGCGGCGTTAAAAGGGGCACAAATGCCGCAGGCCGCGAAAGTAAGGCATCTGGAAATAAAGCCTCTGGCCACAGTGCGGGTGCAAAACAAAGGCATTTCCAAAAATGAGGCCGCGGCTCTGGTAAAACGACGCTTTGGTGGCAAGATCCTGGCGATCAGCGAAGTACAGCGCAAAGGCAAAAGTATGTTCCGCGTGAAGGGACTTTCTGAAAAAAGTCAGGTCTATGTTGTATTCGTGGATCGACAGAGCGGAAGAATTTCTCGCTAACTCTATAACGAAAAATGCATTACTGAGGACACACCATGCGCGCACTGCTGGTAGAAGATGAACACGCGTTGCGTGAACAGCTGGCGGCTTCCCTGCGCAAGGGGGGGTACACCGTCGACGAAGCGCCCGATGGCGAAGAAGCATTGTATCTGGGGCGCGAGTACCCTTACGACGTAGCGATAATGGACCTGGGGCTGCCGAAAATTGATGGTATCCAGGTTATTGAAACCCTGCGCAAGGAATCGCGGCATTTCCCCATCCTGATTCTCACGGCTCGCGGCCACTGGCAGGAGCGGGTGCGCGGCCTGGAAGCCGGTGGTGATGATTACCTGACCAAGCCCTTCCATACCGAAGAGTTGCTCGCCCGGTTGAACGCACTGGTGCGGCGCTCCGCCGGCTTTTCTTCCCCTGTCATTAGCGTCGGCCCCATCGAGCTGGATACCAGCGCCCAGCGGGTGAAGGTGTCCGACAGCGAGCTGGACCTGACGTCGTTTGAGTACAAGGTACTCGAATACCTGATGCTGCATCCGGATGAGGTGGTATCGAAAACCACGCTCACCGAGCACATCTACGAGCAGGACTGTGATCGCGACAGTAACGTGATTGAAGTATTTATCGGTCGCCTGCGTAAAAAGCTGGATGCCGCAGGTGGGATAAAACCCATCGAAACCCTGCGTGGGCGCGGTTACCGGTTTAGCCCGGCGAGCTGATTACCTTGCTGAACCGCCTGTCTAATATCCGCCAGTTCCTCTCGGGCTGGATACATTCCCTGTCTGGCCGTCTTTCGCTGATGGCCACTCTGGTACTACTTGTTTTTCTGGTGGTACTTTCTGGTGTGCTGGAAAAGGCCTACCGCACCTCCCTGGATGAGTCCAAAGCGCGTGAGCTGCAGTTGCACATCTATACGCTACTGGCGGTGGCCGAGCCGGACGGCGACAATCTGCTGTTGCCCCTGAACCTGCCGGAGCCGCGATTCAACCAGCCGGATTCCGGTTTGATTGGCGCGGTAATGGATGCCCGCGGCCGGGTTATCTGGCGTTCACCTTCGGCACTTAGCCTGCCAAATTTCTCCGAGTTACCGTTGCCGTTACCGCTGCGCCAGGGCCAGCAGGTGTTTGCCGAAATTCAGCTGCCGGACTCAATCGTACCCTACAGCAGCTTCCGCCAGGGGATCGCCTGGGGGCTGGATAACGAGCTGCAATTTACCTTTGTGGTGCTGGAAGACGCCGGGCCGCTGCAGGCGCAGGTGTATCAATTCAATACCACCCTGTGGCGCTGGTTGGGTATCGGCGCCCTGGCACTGATCGCGGTACAGCTACTCGTGCTGCATTGGGGGCTGGCGCCTTTGCGCCAAGTGACCAGTGCGCTGAAGAATATGCAACGTGGGGGTGCCGATACCTTGCAGGGCAAATTCCCGAAAGAACTCGTACCCCTGACCGATAACCTGAACCTGCTGATAGAAAATGAGCGTCGCCAGCGGGAGAAAACCCGCAATACGCTGGGTGACCTCGCGCACAGTCTGAAAACGCCACTGGCGGTGCTAAAAGGCATGGACGTGGCCGCCAACCCACAGGCCGCACAGCAGGCGCTGGCGGAGCAGGTGGAGCGCATGGACGGGATTATCAGTTACCAGCTGAAGCGCGCGGTGGCGACATCGCCCAAGTCCATCTTGCGCGGCGTGGCGGTACAGCCCATGGCAGAGAAAATTCTCTCGGCACTGGATAAAGCCTACCGGGATAAATCCATCGATGCAGAACTGCTGTGCGACCCTTCCGTGCTGTTTTATGGCGATGAAGGGGATCTGATGGAAATGCTGGGGAACCTTCTCGACAACGGGTACAAGTATGGTGGCGGCAAACTGCTGGTCAGTGCGAAAAACACCGACGACCAGCGTGGGCTGGAGATAATTGTTGCAGATAACGGTCCGGGACTGACCGAAGACCAATGGCAACAGGTAATTCAGCGCGGTGTGCGGGCCGATGAACAGCAGCAGGGGCAGGGCATTGGTCTTGCCGTGGTTGTCGATATCGTAGAGAGTTACCACGGCACGATTGCCATAGCCGAGCCGTCGGAAACGGTCGATATGGATCTCGGCGGACTTACCCTGCGGGTCGCACTTTAATCCGTTCCGTCACAATAAAACAAACAGGAAGTTTGTATGTTGTCAAAATGGTCAGGAAAGCATGTACGGCAGCTTTCGTCGACAGCGTTTTCCGTTATCGCCTCTTGCTGCATAGTACTTTTGGTGCCGGCTTCTGGGGCCGCTTCTGGGGCCGTTTCCCCCTGGCCTGGTGGTGCGGAAGTTGCTGTGGTGTTGTCCTACGATGATGCGCTGGATTCACACCTGGACGTGGCCATCCCCCAGCTCGATAAACACAAACTGCCCGGTACTTTTTATCTGAGCGGTGCGCGCCCGTCGGTGCGCTTGCGCCAGCACGAGTGGCGCCGCGCCGCGCAGAGTGGCCACGAACTCGGCAACCATATGCTTTACCACCCGTGCCGCAAATCGTTGGCTAATCGCAGTTGGGTGCAACCGTGGCAAGATCTCGACAAGTACACCCTCGCGCAATTTGTGGATGAAGTGCAGACCACCAATACCATGCTCAAGGCCATCGACGGTGAGGAGGAGCGTACCTTTGCCTACCCGTGTGGTGATATGACGGCGGGGGGTGAGGATGTACTGCCGGAGCTGAAAAAACTGGTAAGCGCCGCGCGCTTGTTTTCCGCCGACGGACAGCATCATCCGGACAACAAAGATTTTTACCGAATAGCCTCGTTCGATGGTGCAGAAAAAACCGCAGAACAACTGATAGCCGTGGCGGAAGCCGCCCGGGAAAACAACAGCCTTGTGGGCTTTTTATTTCACGGAGTGGGTGGGGATTACATCTCGGTCGCCTCCGAGGACCACCGCGCACTCCTGCAACACCTGGCGGCCAATCCGGAGCGCTACTGGGTAACGACCATGCGGGAGGCCGTTGCCCATCTGCAACGGGAGCAGGTGCGTAACCAGCGTTAAACCGCGCGCGCAAAAACCAAGGCACCTGATCAGGTGCCTTCGCTACCCTCGACACCTTCCACACCTTCCACACCTTCCACACCTTCGACACCGTCCACTTCCACCGCTGCGCTGTTGCCTTGCACTTCGGCTTTGGTACGGCGCTGGCCGGGAATGACACCCTGCCACAATCTTTTGGATAACTCTTGTGGCGCTTCGGCGCGGCCTTCGGAAATCCACTGCACAATAGCGTGCGCTACATCCGGCCAGTCGATGCGCACGCCTCTTGGCTGCTCCTCCAGCCAGCGGCCAATGGTGAGTGCATCGATATGTTTTACCACCCTCGCCAGTTGCAGTTCTTGCAAGGCCATTGCATTGGCCTCCTGTTCGAACTGCCCCTTGAGCGGGCGGGTCAAAATCGGTTTACCCAGCGTCAGCGTCTCGGCAATTAGTTCGAAGCCACTGTTGCAGATAACGGCGCGGGCCGTGGCGACGTCGTGGCGGAAGCCTTCTATCGAAGGTGCCTTAAGGGTGATGTTGTCCGCTTTGGGGAGATCTGTGGGCAGACCGTAAACAATAAACTTCTGCGGCAATTGCGCCAGCTGTTGCAACAGCGGCAGTGCATGTTCAAACGGCAGGTATACCAGCACATGGTCCTGCTCTGGGGGCACGGTCTCTTCGTGGGCGTGGGCAATCGGCGGCAAGATCGGCTGGCCAAAGTGATACCAGTGCATCCCCAGGCCCAGTGGCACCGGCGCAAACAGTTTCATGATGGTCCGTGGCAGCCAGCCAAAAGCCGGTGCTGGGATAGCGTAGTCAAAGGCATACTGGTGCCCCAATCCCATACTTGGGCACTTACGCTTTTTCGCCGCCCATGCGGTGACCGGCTCAAAATCACTGATAACCAGATCAAAATCGTTTACCGGGAGTTCACGAATGTCTTTCAGCAGCTTGCGCAAATCCAGTTGCCTGGCGGTGGCGAGCTGATCGATCTTGCCTTCCTTGTGCACGAAGGTGAGCCCTTCGCGCCACCAGTAATCACCAAAAGCTTCCATCGCGAACAGCTGTTCCGGTGGGCGGCCTGAGAACAGCCATTGAACCTCCAAGTTCGGAAACTGCTGGAAGGCTTCCGCCATGGCCCGGGCCCGTGAAATATGGCCGTTGCCGGTACCTTGAACGCCGTACAGAATTTTCAAATTGCTTCTCCGAAAGGAATTGCGAGGGTTGCAGTGTATTCAGTTGTTTTTACCCAGACCGGTGAGCGGTGGCGTGCGGCACTTATAGCAGTGACCCGGCGACCGTAAGCCCCACACAAGTGCCCAGTAGCGCACCGGCACATACGTCGGTCGGGTAATGTACGCCGAGCCCGACGCGGGAAGTGCCCACTCCAGCAGCCCAGAAGTAACCCAGGGCCCACAATGGGTGTAGGCTCTGGGCCAGCATGGTCACAAACAGGAAGGCACCGGAGGTGTGGCCGGATGGCAGGCTGAAGCGATCGTTGGCAATAACAATGGATCGCAGTCCGGGAATCGATTCCGGAGGCCGGTTACGGCGGGTGGTGTTTTTGATTGTCCAGTAGAGCGAGCGCTCTATGACGAAGGCGGCACCGCAGACGGTAAGGAACTGCAGCGCCGCTTGCAGGCTCACAATCGCCACCAGCAGCGGCGATGCCAAGTAGATCCAGCCATCCGCGGAGCGGGACAGCAGCAGGTAGTTTCTACGGGATGCCGGTCGCGCCGCGCGCTCTGCCATACGCAGGACCAGCGACACATCGACGGTTTTTAGGGTGATAGGTAAGCTTCGCATACGGTAAAAGTACGAAGCCTATGTTGCGCAGACTTGAACAAAATGTGTCAGGTCTGTGAAATCTGCGAATTCTGGTGGTGTTTTGCCAGGGAAGGGGGATAGGGAGGGAAGAGAGAGCGCCACGTGAGCGGTGGCGCCGTAGACACAGATCTAGTCGATGGACATTTTGATCGCGCCGGAGCCCGGCAGCTTCTCGACCAGTTCGTGGCCACACAGTTTCGAAGGGGTGAAATAGCCCCCGTTACCGGTGTAGCCCAGCAGATGCTCCAGTACCGCCAGCGACCCGTGCACGGTAACGTCGTACCCATTCGCGGTAACTACGCGGCCTACCCGGCGCTCGCCGCGGCGGTCATTGCGGACTTCGCCCCACACCCAGGTCTGCTGCTGGGAGCGCTGTGACTCGCTGGGGCCACGGACCTTCTCGTCCACTTTGCCCTTCATCCAGTTCTGTACCCACTTCATGCGTAGCAGCCAGCGGAATGCGTTCAGCTTCTGCATTTTCTTCGCCCGGCGCGGGCTCATGGGGATATACACCTCGATATTCGGGATCTCGGTGGAGTAGTAGGCGGTAGCCACATCGCCCCAAGGGATGGCAACGGCAAACTTCTCGCCACGCCCGAAATTGATCTTGCGGGTCAGCTCGCCATGAGGCGTTACCTCGATCTTGCCATTGCGGCGCACTGCGCCGCCCACACCGAGGCTTTCGATCGAGGTCTTAGCGGTACCCGGGCTGAGGCCTGAGTCCGAGTCAAACCCCAGGGTCAGGTGGGTGGCACTGTTCATTTCCTTATACAGCGCCGCCGCCAGGCAATCGGTGGGAATGACGTCAAAGCCGGTGCCCGGGCACAGCACCACGCCCGCGGCACGCGCCTCGGCGTCCATCCCGTGGGCCATCTGATACACAGACATTTCGCCGGTGATGTCCTGGTAGTGGGTGCCGGTGGCGATACAGGCGCGCATCATGGGTTCTGCGGTGGCGGAGAAGGGGCCGGCACAGTGGATCACGACGGCAACATCCTTCAGCGCGTGCGCCAGGGCTTCCTCATCGTCCAGCGAGGCCGCAATGGCGGGCAGGCGCAGCTCGTTTGCCAGCGGTTGTAGCTTGGCGGCACTGCGGCCGGCAAGAATAGGTTTCAGCCCTTTGGCCACGGCCTGACGGGCGATCAGTTCGCCGGTGTATCCGTAGGCACCGTAAATCAGGATTTGTTTGTTGTTCACCGAGAGTCCTTATTGTCTTTATTTGGCGAAGGCCGTGATACCGAAGTCAATCAAGCGGCTTTTCCAGGGCAAAGCGCGGGAATGGCTTACCGTCTTTGGTTACGGTTTCTGCAAACATGGCCAGGGGACGTGCCCACACACCAAAGTCATCATACAGAGCGCGGTAAATTGCCAGTTGTTCCCCGGTTTCACTGTGGGTGGCAATTTCCATCAGGTGGTACAGATTGCCCTTGTAGTGCCGGTAGATACCTTTCTTGAGTGATTGCATGGGGTTCTCTTGTTTGTTTTTTCACCGGCTCGAGGATTAGTCGAGGTGAAAGGGCGAGAGCTGGATCTGAGTAATACGCTGGCCGTGCAGTACCGCGAAACCCTCGTAACGGCGCTCGCCAGTCGAGGTAAATTCGAATTCGTAACGTCGTTGAATGCGCAGCTGGCCGTGGCGGTCGCGCTTGATGCGGGTGCGGTCCAGCATCACCGTATCATCCAGCAGCTGCACGCCGGTTTTCATACAGTGATCCTTAACAATCTTGCGCACCCTGTCCTTGGCCGCCATACCAGCCCAAAAATACCAGGCGGGCAGTGCCAGTATAAAAATCCAGATCAAATCGCCAAGCGAGTAATACATAACATTTGCAGTTGCTATTATCGAACCGGGCAAGAATACCACCACAGGAGTCAACATGTCTGGCACGATTCTCATCACCGGTTGTAACCGCGGCATAGGCCTCGAAATGGCCCGGCAATCTGTCAAAGATGGTTGGAAAGTGATCGCTACCTGCCGTAACCCGTCTGCGGCGTGGGAGCTGAGCGAGTTGAACGAATCCTATGCAAACCTGGAAGTGCATACGTTGGATGTTACCGACTATGCGCAGTTGGCGGACCTGGCGCAGCGCCTGCACGGGCGCCCTGTGGATATTCTCGTGAGCAATGCCGGCTACTACGGGCCGAAAGGCGTGACCTTCGGCCACGTCGATGTGGACGAGTGGCGCAAGGTACTGGAAATCAACACCATCGCCCCCTACAAACTCGCCGAGGCCTTCTACCCCAACCTGGCGGCAGGTCAAAACAAAGTTGTTGGAATATTGAGCAGCAAGGTAGGCAGTATTGCCGACAACCAGTCTGGGGGCGGTTACATGTATCGCTCCTCCAAGACTGCACTGAACCAGGTGGTAAAGAGCCTCGCGATCGATCTTAAAGAGCAGGGGATCAAGGTGGTTGCTCTGCACCCGGGTTGGGTTAAAACCGAAATGGGTGGCCCCAATGCGCTGATATCTACGGAGGAAAGTGTAGCGGGTGTAAAAAATCTGCTGCTCAACGCCAGCGCAGAAGATAGCGGTCAGTTCTTTAATTACGATGGATGCGTCATTCCCTGGTAACCATTTGAATATCCATGGCGAAGCAGCCACATTCCAATGCTTGCCCGGTGATTAGTGATTCAAATATGACCATCATCGAGCCGGCATTTCGATCGTCACGACTACTATCCCCAGTGAAACAGGTGAATTCCAAAGAAAAGTTATCCAAATCAATGGTTTAGGATGGTCGCGCAGATTGGGGATAGTAGTCGTGACGACCATTTTCGCAGAAAGGTGATGGGTGCCTTAGCGCAGTTAAGCGTTTGAATTATATAGGTTCTGACAGAGAATTTACTTTCAGTGCGGCTGGGAATAGTAGCCACGAAATAGTAGTCTTTGGGACTACGATTAAAATGTTATGGTGCCGGTCGGTAAAAATAGTTTTTGTGTGGCTGAAAATTTTGCGCACAGTTTTGGCATCCAGTATTTGGCTTTTTGCCACGGCACATTCAAGCAGTTTCGTTCCTAGAGCGTTCGCTTGAGTTCAGTAGAAGCTGGCAGCTCGCTGCAGTATTGTGGCGTGCCAATAAGATAAAAACAGGTTGGGGAAAGTGCGGTATTCTTTCCACGTTTTAATGGGCGGTGGCCAGCCAATCCGTGGCTGGCAGCGTGCCAGTAGGCGGTTCCGCAGCGCGGCCAGCCATAACCAGGCGCTGCAGGGGACGGCTTACTTTGTGCACCTTTTGCGCAGGTCGCCTCGCTCCCATTTTTGCGCAAAATGCGCCCAAAGCAAGCCGCCCCTGAGCGCGGCGTTATAGGTCTCGAGCAGTGATATGAATAAGGAAGATGCTGGAGCACGTTTAGATCGATATCTTCAAGAGCAGAACCAGGTGCAGCGTAAACTTGACCGTGCGCGTGCTGCTGCAATGTCTCTTTGGGGATGGGGTGGTAACTACTGGTTCCCATTGGAGCTAGATCCAACACCTCTAATCGAAGTCTTGGCTATCGATGGAAATAAAATTCTTCCTTATCACTCTGAACCAGATCTTGAGCAATTTCTAGTAAACTTCTTCCATGGAGAGAAAATATATTTCTTCCAGGAAACGGGCGCACATTTTGAAGAAAGTGAGTATTCTGGATTTTCATTTGGGTACTATGAGACGTTTGCTTGCGACTCTCACTTGAGGAACGTTGTATATTGGTCACATGAAAACACGGTGACATTTGGTGGTAGAGAGCTAGTCTCCCAATTTAAAAGATTTTGTCCAAAATATGCGGACTTCGTAGTTGACTGGGCTAAAACCTATAACAAGTGACTATGGTGTCCCGTCAAGCGATTAAGCCATTTTTTCATCCCAGTACGTGTTGTTTTTAACCATGGTATTGAGGATCGTGAGTTGCTTTCGCATGCAGGCAACGATGGCA